>NZ_JHQL01000001.1:0-352614 GCF_000712975.1 Vreelandella neptunia
CGTCATTCCCGAGTGGGGTTATCGGGAATCCACCTTGGCATTGACCTGCAGCAGCCTAAAACCACAGGTCAACATGGATTCCCGCTGAGGGCCTGCGGGAATGACAACAGCGCCTCGGAGGGCTGGGGCGAGTTATCGTCAGGCATTTATTAAGAAAAACCCCACCTTCAGTTGAAGCTGGGGCTTTTTGTTGGCCGCTGATAATGTTTTAAGCGCATCAAGCAGATAAATTATCGCTACTATTCTCACTACTTAGAAAGCATTAGACAGAAAGTGCTATGATGCGGCGATTAATGGGGGCATTTTCTTTTGAATATATGTTCACTTATGACATGAAATTACTTTAGAGGTGAAAGGGTGAGTGAAACAGTACCCACGTCGTGGCTTGTCTATTGCCGCCCAGGGTTTGAAAGTGACGCACTTGCTGAAATGCAGCACCATGCTAAGCAGCAAGAGGTAAGTTGCGAAGCTGCGCAAGGGGAAGGGTGGGCGAGCTTAACGCGCTTGGATGACGAACCTATTAATGATTTGCATCGTAAAGCGGCATTTAAGCGGCTTATTTTTGCTCGTCAAAGTTTAGCCGCTATGCCAGCTCTAACATTGTCCCGAGACGATCGACTTACTGCTATTCTAGATCAGGTGAAGGCAAGCCGGTGGAGTTTTGAAGAAATCTGGCATGAAACGCCAGATACTAATGATGGCAAAGCATTAGCGGGCTTAATTAAAGCGCTGACAAAACCATTACAGAGTATGTTAAAAAAACGTGGTGCCCTGCGCGGTAAAGCAGGGGCTCGTCGGCTGCATATTTTCTGGACAGATGGCGATCGTGTTCAACTGGGCATGAGCTTTCCTGATAATCGGAGTGAACTGCTTAATGGTATTCGCCGGTTGCGTTTTCCTTCTCGAGCGCCAAGCCGATCAACGCTGAAGTTAGAAGAGGCATGGCATGAATTTATTCCCCGAGAAGAGTGGGATACGCGGCTTTCCGCCCACATGCAGGCAGCAGATCTAGGAGCCGCCCCAGGTGGCTGGACATGGCAGTTAGTGCAGCGTGGTATGTATGTTTATGCCATTGATAATGGGCCAATGGACAAGCAGCTAATGGCTACAGGGCAGATAGACCATCTTAAAGAAGACGGTTTTGTTTGGGAGCCGCCGCAACGAATGGATTGGCTAGTTTGCGATATCGTCGATAAGCCTGTGCGCGTGTTAGCAATGGTAGAAAGGTGGTTAACTCGCAAATGGTGCCGAGAGGCAATTTTTAATCTAAAGCTACCTATGAAGAAACGCTGGGATGAAGTTACTCGCTGTATTAACACCCTAGAAGAAGCGTTGGAAGCGGCGGGTGTGAGGGCTAAGATCACGTGTCGTCACCTCTACCACGATAGGGAAGAAGTGACGGTGCATGTGAGGCTTGATCACTAATTTAATGGCGCCTTAATTTAAGGGCAGCTAAGCTAGCGTCACAGTGTTAACAGCCAGGCTCGTATACACGAATTGTTTCGTCTTCTGTTAATAGAGGTAGAATACGTTGCATGGCCGTTGCACGTGCGTCACTTGAATGCCACTCTTTCCAAGCGCGAAGATCGCGCCATTTAGTAATCATAAGGCGGCGATCAGTATGGCCGAGTTCAACAAGTGTTTCACCACCGACAAACCCTCGCACGCCGAGTGAAACACGCATAGCTTCGCGGGCAGCTAGTTCATACTCTTCTTCCAGGCCAGGCATAATACGCCGTTCAATGATTACTTTGATCATGCTGTCTGTTTCCTAAACGAGATTGTAGATGACTGATAATACGTATGACCCATGTGCCTTTGATACATCGTTAGACACTACGGGGTTATATTGCCCTGAGCCAATCATGCTGATGCATAACAAGGTGCGTGACATGACGCCTGGGCAGGTGTTGAAAGTAATAGCAACCGACCCTGCTACGACGCGGGATGTCCCAAAATTTTGTCAATTTTTGGGACACCAACTGTTGCAGCAAGATGAGTCCGGTGACCATTATGTGTATTTTATTCGCTTAGCGTGACAATGTGCAGCTGTGCGAGGCTAACCCTCCGAGATTCGGTTTTGGTGGATCGCCTCGCAAGTGTTTATTTAAGATCATCCTCTTTGTTTGGAACAACCATCATCGCCAGAGCTTCCAATGTCGCAGGGTCTTCTTCCATTATGCGGCTAGCAATATGGCGTTGAAAAAAGTAAACCGTGCGATGTCTGGAATGAGCATCATAAAGGCATTTATCTCCAAGAAGGATGGGGGACATCGTAGCTTGTTGCTCATCGGCAAGTACTGCTTCAACGCTGCCATCGCTATAGAGACGCCATCCGTAGACCTGCTTCATATTCCAAGGTGCGTTGGGATGATTCATGCACAAAGCATGAGTACCAAGAGTATCTGGAAGTTGCTGGATCAGTGTGATCTCCCCAGACGCTTCATATTCGAAGTAGCTAGCGGATGCAGTCAGTTCATCGTATTTGTGGTCGGGGGGGAGGGCAAAAATCTCTTCTGTTTCTGGATCACGGTAGCCAATAAATTGGCCATTTTCATGACTGTCAAGTTCGTGACAAGCAGCGAGTGTCTCCATCCACGGGACCAAGCCAATCACGTTACCATTCTCTTGTAGCCCCCAGGCCAATACAGGCAGGCCGTAATACGTGTCGGGACTCGCAGCGAGCTGGTAGACCATCTCTAAGCCATCTAGCTCAGGTGCTAAACGGATTAAACATTTCTGCGCCTGCTGACGCTGACGCACGGTTTCCAGGTCGATGACCTGGGCAGAGCGGGGTGACAGGGTTGCGCCCATAATGTCCCTCCTTGTGCTGCGTGGTCACGACATCGGTGAGTAGCGTATGCTTGCCCACCACTTAGTTCACCAATAGCACAGGTTGCTCAGAAGGTTAAGAGGGTATGTGATTTTTAATTATCAGAACAGCGATTAAATTGATCTCGTAGCGCTTGGTGTTCAATTTTTACTCGTTGCAGTTGCTGCCAGGGAGCCTGTGGATTGCGCAGTGACAACCAAGTGTTCTGATAGTTTTTAACCGCTTCTGGCGGCGTTATTTCGTGAATATTAATTAGTTGATTAATCGCCGTCAGCCACTGTAAAGAAATTTGTTCGACAGGAGCAAGCCATGCTGGAAAATCGTCCTGCAAGCATACACTAGCTTTTGGCTGCGTTGACTCGAGAGCTTCATTGGCTTCTGTCAGGCGTTGGTAGGCAAGTAGTACAGTCCTTAATACTTCTGCTGTTAACGGGCGCTCTTGTAATGTCTTCAGGTGGTTTTCAAGCGTCGCAGAATCTTGTTGCCAGTTGCTGTTGAATTGGTGAACTACCATCTGTTCAAGATAAGCCACCGCTGCTAAATGCTTATTGATATTGGGTAGGCTGGCACTATCTAAAGGATCGCTAGCTCTGGAAAAGCTTTTTTCCCACTCTTCGGAATCAAAAATGGCATTCCAACTGACCGCTGGAAGCTGCTCAGTTTTGAGTTCAGTTAACTGGGCTAATCGAGCTTTATTGTCATCACTTAAGCTGTCAGGCACGTCGCTGTTCCAGCAAGCACTTAAGCGTTGCCATAATTCACGCTCATATAGCCACTGTTGGCTAGGGGGAGCGACACGACCTAATTGATTGTTCCTTGCTGCGATGAGTGATGTTATCTGACACTCACGTAATGCATATACGTTGAGCATGCCTTCACGGGTTTCTGGAATATCGAATAGTCGCTCTCGACGTTCAGGAAACTCACCAACATTAGATGGAGAGTAACGCTCAATAGTAGCAATTGAAAGATCGCTGGTAAGCTGTTGGTGATACTCTATCCAGGGTTGTTCAGCACTACTATTATTGCAGCCCGCGAGGAATAAGCTGGCACTAACGGCCAGCCATAACAGACGTTGTGGGTAGGGTGTCATTGATTACTCCTGTCGACTGATCCACGTTAACCGCCAAGCAAGTAATAGTGCGGCCGTGCTGAGTCCAGCAATCAGGCCTATCCAGTAACCGTGCACACCCATTGGTTCTGACAGGTTACCAATCCCATGAGCTCCTAGCCAGTGACCACCGCCTAAACCGACAATCCAATAAGAAAGCACCGTGATAACCATCACAATTCTTGTGTCTTTATAACCTCTTAACGCCCCTGCCAAGTTGACTTGAAGTGAGTCTGAGAGTTGGAAAATCACCGCTAGGGATATGATAGTAAGTGCTAGTGCTTGAATGTCAGCATTAGAGGTGTACAGCGAAATCACCGGTACCGCGGTAACCCACAGCAAGGTACTGTTAATGGCGGCGACAATAACGCTGATGACAATACCGTTCCAAGCCACGGTACGTGCCATGGCGAAACGCTGTTGGCCTAATGTATTACCTACACGTACGGTAAGTGCCATGCTTAATGACATAGGTAGCATAAACAGAATCGTCGTGAAGCTTAGTGCGATTTGGTGAGCCCCTACTGTGACCTCTCCAAAGCTGGCAATAAACAGGGCTATTAACGTAAATAGTGTCACTTCGACAAAAATGGCTACCCCGATGGGCACGCCCACCACCACAAGTTCGCGGATACCGGATAGCTTTGGTGGCGTAAATGTTTTCCAAATAGAAACACTACGGTAGGTGCGGCCTTTACGGGTATAGAGCGCCATCGAAACGGCCATTGTCCACATTGATAGTGCAGTGGCTATGCCACAGCCGAATGCACCTGACGCAGGCAGTTGTTGCAGGCTGCCGGGCAGCCCGTTACCAAATAAACTAACAAGTCCGTCACCACCGTAGATAAGCAAATAATTGCTAGGAATATTAACGGCTAGTCCTACTAAGCTTATCCATAAGGCGGGGCGGGTGTGGTTCATACCATCTGAGAAGGCTCTAAGTGCCTGAAAAAGAGCAATTCCCGGCATACCAAAGGCAACGGCAGTTAGGTAGGCAGCAGACTCGCGTGCGACTGCAGGAGGCACCTGCATAAGCTCGAATATCGGTGTGACGACTGTCCACAGCAGCACAGCTGCAATAATCCCGAGCACTAATGCAACCCACAATGCCTGGTGAACCGCAGGACGGATGTCAGTATTTCGTTGGCCACCTAACAGGTGCGCCACAATAGGGGTAAGGCCCATTAACGTGCCGGTCATAAACAGCATCAGCGGCATCCACAGGCTTGAACCAACCGAGACTGCAGCGAGATCAGTGGCGTTGTGTCGTCCGGTCATAATAACGTCGACCACACTCATACCCGCTTGCGCTAACTGAGCACCGCAGATGGGTAACGCTAACGCTATTAACGTGCGTGTTTCTGGCCAATAAATCGATTTGGTATTGCTAGTAAAGCCGCCCAAGGTGTGGTTCCTATTCAGCAAAGAGACCTAAGAAAAGCCTTTAGAATAGCAGGAGTTACTGTTGTTTCGGTAGCCATTTAGTAAGCAGGCTATTCTTTGGTTCGCAGGTGCGCTACGGGTATACTGTGAGGATTGGGCATTACCCATCAATAGATTATGTGAAACAGTTGGTGAATTGGTTCTATGGTGAAAAATAAACAGCAGCACTGGACGCTTAACGATATTACGGCGCTATTTGATGGTGTGTTTTTTGAGCATTACCAGACACGTTTGATCAGGGGCGGAGACGAGCCTGTTTATCGCCCTAGCAACGTTGATACGCCATATCACCAAGTGATTTTTGCGCGCGGTTTTTTCGCCAGTGCTTTGCATGAGATTAGCCACTGGTGTATTGCTGGTGAAAAGCGTCGACAGCTGGAAGATTACGGTTACTGGTACCTACCTGATGGACGCGACGCACAGCAGCAACTCGCCTTCGAAAAAGCGGAAATCGCACCACAGGCGCTGGAGCAGCTGTTTACCCACGCCTGTGGGCGCACGTTTCACGTAAGTGTGGATAACTTGGGTGGGAACGTTGAGGTGGATCGTGAGGCATTTGCTAACAGCGTCGCCGCCAAAGCTAACAACTACTTGGAAATCGGGCTGCCGCTGCGTGCCAACGCTTTTTTAGTGGCGTTGACACACTATTATCAGCACCAAGCGACTCTGGCACAGGCCGTTAAGCAGGGGCTGGAAGCACTGGATGTTGTATCGCTCGAAACGGCTTAGTCTTTTTCGGTAAGTTGCTTGTGTAGCGTCAGCATGACCTCAATTTCATGTTCAGGCCGCATCGGCTCGAACCCTAAATCGTTAAACGTATCGCTACGCAGGCGGTGCCACTGATTTGCGCTAATTGTTTCATAGAGCACTTGTGCAGGTGCTAGTTCCACAAAAGGGTCAAGACCGTAAGTATCAAACAGACGGGCTAGCGCTGCTTCATCTTCACCATTATCGCTAGTGTACAACGTAGCTGAAAAGTGATCGGTTTCTAATTCACGTATGACATCTAAAGGACTGACGCCCAGACTTTCCAGCTCTTCAATGCTGTAAGCCCCCATCACGTTGGTATCTTCAGTGATCCAGCTGTCGTCAGGTTGAATAAGGGTCTGCTTAATACGCCCATCGGGTAACGACCAGGCAATAGCCAGCGGCAAGCCGTCTTCTTCGCCCGTCTCAATGGCAATAAATCCTGGGTAATCAGCCACGCTGTGCTCCTTTTAAGTTTCCGCATCAAGGCGAAAAAAACGCTGGGCAGTTCGAGTGGTTGCGGCCCCCAGCTCGGTTTCAGTCACGTTATGCCACTGGGCAATCTCTCTGACAATCCATGGTAGCAAGGCTGGCTCGTGACGGCGCCCTTTCAGCTTTGCTGGAAGGTTGCGGGGTAGTAAGTAGGGGCAGTCGGTTTCCACCATGAGCCTTTCTAAGGGAATATCCTTCACGATTGAGCGAAGGTGGTGGCCTCTGCGCTCATCACAAATCCAGCCGGTTAAACCAATATGAAGATCTAAATCAAGATAGCCGTGGAGTGTCTCTCGGTCAGCGGTGAAACAGTGAATAACGGCTTCGCTGATATCATCGCGCCAGCTATGCAGTATCTCACGCATTCGCTGTCCAGCGTCCCGCTCATGTAAAAAGAGCGGCAAGCCACTTTCAATGGCGAGCGCCAGCTGAGCCTCAAACGCTCGTTCTTGCTCAGCAGGTGTCGAGAAATTGCGATTAAAATCCAGCCCACACTCTCCAACGGCAACCACTTCGGGTTGTTGGTGCAGTGCTTTCAACTGGTTCGCCACATCGCTATTCCACCCGCTAGCATCATGCGGATGAACCCCCGCAGTGGCATATATGCCAGGGACCTGCTGAGCCATCTTAACGGCTAGCTCAGCATGTTCAATATCAGTACCCGTCACGATAAGAGTTGTTACATTAGCCGCTTTTGCTCTGGCAATGACATCTACTAAATCGCGCTGAAAACTTTCATGAGTCAGGTTAGCTCCAATATCGACTAAGGGAGCACCGGAACGAAATTGCAGCGCTTCTGGTAAAAAGCTATCCACAGCACTTGTTGTCAAACGTCATACCCTCCAGCGCCAATTAAATAATCGATAACAGCCAGGCATTCGTCAATGGGTTAGCTAGCTGCAGAACACTATTGTAACGCCGGTAAGTAACAACAACTAATGGTCTGGCTTGGTTGAGTAGCTTAATCGAATGGCATGAATTGCAAAAAAACTGGCTCGAAAGGTAAACAGCAATGCGGTTTTTACTCTTAACATGAAGATGCAGTATGCAATAAATCGGGCTAAAGGCTCTTTTAATAACAACAATAGACGGGTGAAAAATATGCAGCTATCACGTCATTTCGCTATTTCTACACTAGCAGCGGCGGTTATTGCCGCTGGCTATGCACCCAGCGTGGCCGCCAATGATGGTATTTCAGATAATGAGATTCGTATTGGCTATCTGGCTGATATGTCAGGCGTTTATCGTGATCCGATAGGGCCGTTAGGGCAAGATGCCATTGAAATGGCGATTGAAGATATGGGTGGCAGCGTCCACGGCGCTGAGGTGGTGGTCTTTAGCGCGGATGATCGTAACAGCCCAGATGTTGGCTCAAGCGTTGTGCGCGAGTGGATTGATGAACGCAATGTCGACATGGTCACGGGGCTAGTGGCGTCATCGGTTACTTTGGCAGCAGTAGGCTTGCTAGAAGATGCGGATAAACTTGGTTTGGTAAATGGCGCTGTTTCCTCTAGCGTTACTAACGAACACTGCTCTCCCAACCATATTCACTGGGTATATGATACCTGGGCGATGTCTAACGGTACGGCCAAAGCCATCACTCAAGAAGGCCATAAAAATTGGTATTTGCTCAGTGCCGACTACTCATTTGGCCATGCGCTTGAAGCAGATGTTGAACGTGTGGTCACTGAAAATGGTGGAACGATAGTCGGTAGCGCGCGCCATCCCTTCCCGAACAACGATTTCTCCTCCTTCATGCTGCAAGCCCAGGCTTCGGGTGCTGATGTAATTGCCCTCAATAATGCCGGTGGAGACACCATCAATGCCGTACAAACGGCTGGCGAGTTCGGTATTACCCAAGCGGGTCAGATTCTAGCGGGTATGGTGCTGTTCAGCACCGATATACGCAGCATTGGTCTCGAAAATGCCCAAGGGCTGCAGTTCACCAAAGCATGGTATTACGACTTAAATGATGAGACCCGTGCGTGGGCAGAGCGTTTCCGTGAGCGTACCGGCAGCATGCCTACCATGGTACACGCAGGTCTTTATTCCAGTACCCGCCACTACCTAGAAGCCATTGAGGCAACGGGAACAGACGATACGCAAACTGTTCGTCAGCAGATGGTCGATACCCCGATTAATGACGTGTTTGCAACGGGCGGCTATATCCGTGAGGACGGTCGTATGGTGCATGACATGTACCTCGTGGAAGTAAAAACGCCAGAAGAATCTGTTGATGAAGATGATCTTTTCAGAATTGTGCGCACTATTCCCGCCGAGGAAGCGTTCCGGCCACTGTCTGAAAGCGTCTGCCCACTCGTTAACAAGGGATAAAACGCTGACGCCTTATCAACAAACATAACAATAAGGACTTGGCATGGAACACATCTCTACCATTCACCGTAATACGATTGGCGCTGCGTTAAATCGCAGCGCCCGAAAATATTCTGACCAGCTTGCGCTAACGTTTGGTGAGCGAACATGGAGCTATCAGTCGCTTAATGACGCTGCTAACCGAGTGGCCAACGGCTTGTTAGCGGCCGGTCTTTCGCCTGGAGACCGGTTGGCGGTATACGGTAAAAACTCAGATGCTTATGTCATCGCCTGGCTTGCCTCCACCAAAGCAGGCTTAGTACATGTGCCTATTAATTTCGCGCTAAGTAGCGACGAGCTGCGCTATATCCTTGAGCAATCTGGGGCGAAAGGGCTGCTAAGCGATATCGCATTAGCTGGCAAAGTAGAGGAAGCAACCCAAGGATTAGCATTAACGGTCAGTGGAACCCTGCATGCTGATCAACAAGGTAGTCAATCAGGCAGTTTCGATGTTTTAACTTGTGTACGTTCTTCGCCATCAACAAGTGAACCAGCGGTTGCTTTAGAGGGAAGCAGTCTTGCACAGCTGCTCTATACCTCTGGCACAACGGCAGCACCTAAAGCGGCAATGATGAGCCATCAAGCGCTGATGGCAGAATATATGGCCTGCATGGTGGAGTTGGATATCAAGGGAGGCGACGCCATGTTGGCTGCTCTTCCGCTTTACCACTCTGCACAAATGCATGTGTTTTTAATGCCCGCTCTGCTACTGGGTGCTCCCGTTCACCTGCTGGAAGCGCCGCTGCCAGATAGCTGCCTCGCGGCCATTGCCGAACAAAAAATCGTATCGTTTTTTGCACCACCCACGGTGTGGATTAGCTTGCTGCGCCATGCTGACTTTGATCAGTTCGATTTGACTACGCTCAAGAAAGCGTACTACGGCGCTTCAATCATGCCGGTGCCTGTTTTGGAAGAGATGCAGCAGCGTTTCTTAGGCGTGGGTTTATATAACTGCTATGGGCAGAGTGAAATTGCTCCTTTGGCAACGGTGTTACGCCCAGAAGAGCATGCTGAACGTCCCGCATCGGCGGGGCGGCCGATACTTACGGTAGAAACGCGCATTGTTGATTTGGAAATGAACGACGTTGCCCCTGGTGAGCACGGTGAGATTGTTCACCGTTCGCCGCAGCTAATGACGGGCTACTGGGATAAGCCTGAGATGACCGCTGAATCGTTCCAGGGCGGCTGGTTCCATTCTGGCGATGTGGGCTACTTCGATGAAGCTGGCTACTTATATGTTGTGGACCGGATTAAAGACGTTATCAACACGGGGGGAGTACTGGTAGCCAGCCGTGAAGTGGAAGAGGCGCTGTTTAAGCACTCGGCCATTTCGGAAGTGGCGGTAGTGGGGCTGCCTGATGAAAAGTGGATTGAAGCGATTACCGCCGTGGTGGTGCTGAAAGAGGGGCAAGCGGTGAGTGAGGATGCGCTTATCCATCATGCAAAAAGCTTGATTGCACCCTACAAGGTTCCTAAACGCGTGGTATTCGCAGAGACACTGCCAAAGAGCACCGCCGGTAAAATTCTTAAACGCCACCTGCGCCAAGACCTAAAGGAGTGAGCATGGACGAGCAAACACAGGCGCTATTTCATGACATGATCTCCCGCTGCTTAGCGCAGGAAGTGACCCCTTTCTACGAACAGTGGGAAGCGGCCGGTGAAATACCACGCTCTTTATGGAAAGCGTTGGGTGCCGCTGGCCTATTGGGGATTGACCTTGATGAAACCTATGGTGGCTCCGGTGCCGATATTGCCATCACCCAACTGGCACTGGAGGAGATGTCTCGGCAAGGGTTTGGTGGGCTAGCCAGCGCTTACAATATTCACGCCAATATTGTCATGCCTTACCTGCAAAATTTAGGCACTGATGAACAGCGCGAAACGTGGCTACCCCGCATGGCAAGCGGTGAGTGGTTGGGAGCGATTGCCATGAGCGAGCCTCATGCTGGCAGTGACTTGGCAGCCATGAAAACCCGTGCCACCAAAACAGCCGATGGGTGGATGCTCAACGGCAGCAAACTGTTTATTACCAATGGCCAAGTAGCAGATCTCGTGATTGTCTGTGCAAAAACAGACCCCAGTGCCGGTGCAAAAGGGGTCTCACTGTTTTTGGTCGATACGTCACTCCCTGGTTTTTCCCGTGGTAAGCCAATTAAGAAAATTGGCCAGCACGCCAGCGATACAGCAGAGCTGGCATTTGATCAGTTGCATCTGCCAGCGATCGCACTGCTAGGGGAAGAGGGCGCTGGGTTTCGCTATCTCATGCAAGAACTTCCCCGGGAACGCTTAGGCGTAGGTGCCCAAGCGCTTGGCGCAGTAGAGGGCGCGTTGGCATTAACCCTTGATTATGTCACCCAGCGTCACGCATTTGGCCAGCGCGTGGCCGATTTTCAAAATACCCGCTTTACGCTGGCTGAGATCAAGGCACAGCTGGATGTCGCGCGAGCCTACTTTGATCAGTGCGTTAATAAGTATCGTCAGGGCACGATGACAAGTACCGATGCGGCGATACTCAAATTACAGCTCAGCGAGCTTCAGTGTCGCGCTGTTGATCGGTGCCTTCAGCTGTTTGGCGGTTATGGCTACACCCATGAATACCCGATTTCACGGTTCTATTTAGATGCACGTGTACAGACGATTTACGCCGGTAGTTCTGAGATTATGAAAGAAGTGGTCGCACGCTCGCTGTTGGGCAAAGTGGCTTAAGCTTTTTTAAGCCCGTTTCTTAAGCTCTTACCTGCCGTGTGCCATTACTAAGGAGAGACTATGCAGCTGGATAGCGTTGTGATTGTAAGCGGTGCTCGCACCGCCATTGGTGGGTTTGGTGGGTCCCTCTCATCTTTCGCACCCCATGAGTTAGGCACCATCACGGCCCAGGAAGCACTACGTCGTGGGGGCATTACTGGCGCTGATATCGACCACTCGGTGTATGGACATATTATTACTACCGGCCCCGAAGATGCCTACCTTGCCCGTCATATCGCACTGAATGCGGGCGTGCCGAAAGAAGCGGGTGCTTTTAATGTTAACCGGCTATGTGGTTCCGGCGTGCAGGCGGTGGTATCGGCGGCGCAGCAAATCGCGCTGGGGGACAGCCGACTGGCATTGGCGGGTGGGGCTGAGTCGATGTCACGAGGTGCTTATCTACTGCCGCCCCAAGCACGCAATGGCATACGCCTGGGCGATGCCAATATCCAAGATCTTACCCTCGGCATTCTTAGTGACCCCTTTGGCAGCGGGCACATGGGGATGACTGCTGAAAATATCGCCAAGCAGTATGGCTTAAGCCGCGAGCAGCTGGATCAGTTTGCGGTGGATAGCCACCGTAAGGCGGCTAAAGCCATTGCAGAAGGGCGTTTTGACGAGCAAATCGTGCCTGTTGAAGTGACAAAAGGTAAGCAGACGGTTTCCTTTGCCCGTGATGAACATGTGCGTGAAGGCGTTGAGTTAAGTGATCTAGCCCGGCTTAAATCGGCCTTTAAAAAAGAGGGAGTAGTAACGGCAGGAAACGCCTCGGGGATCAACGACGGCGCAGCGACCTTGGTGCTGGCGCATGCCGATGAAGCACAGCAACGCAATTTAACGGTGAGGGCGCGACTTCGTGTGGCAACCACCGCCGGTGTGGAGCCTTCGTTAATGGGGCTAGGACCAATCCCCGCAGTGAAACGCTGCCTCCAACAGGCAGGGCTGACGATCAATGATATTGATGTGATTGAGTCCAACGAAGCGTTTGCAGCACAAGCAATGGCGGTTGCCGACACGCTAGGATTCCCATTGGAAAAACTAAACCCGAACGGCGGTGCGGTGGCGCTTGGGCATCCTGTCGGTGCGACCGGTGCTATCTTGATCCTGAAAGCCTTGCATGAATTGGAGCGATGCCAGGGCCGCTATGGCTTGATCACGCTGTGTATCGGCGGTGGTCAGGGCATTGCGTTGTTAATCGAACGCGAGTAACAAACGGTTTCCAATAACAATCGACAGGTGTGTTTTATGTCTACGATAACGCCAAAAATACTTCCTTCTACGCCGTCAGCGACGAACTCGCCTCTGTTAATCAGAGACTTGCTGGAGTCTGGTGTTCGAATGGCGGGAAACAATCAGATTGTTTATCGAGACCAGAGCCGTCATGACTATCGGCGTTTTCGTGAGCGGGTACACCAGCTTGCCCATGCGCTCACCGCACAAGGGGTTCAGGCAGGTGATGTGGTGGCGGTGTTGGACTGGGACAGCCATCGCTATTTAGAGTGCTTTTTCGCCATTCCCATGATTGGTGCCGTGCTGCATACCGTCAATGTGCGTTTGGCACCTGAGCAAATTCACTACACGATGGAGCACGCTGAAGATGTCTTTGTGCTGGTGCATGAGGATTTCGTGCCGCTATTAGAACCACTTGCTGACCAACTACCTAACATACGCGGTTATCTGCTTTACCAAGAAACGGCTAGCACGGTTAATACGTCGCTGCCGTTAGTGGGGGAGTTTGAAGCGCTGTTAAGTGAGCAGCCAACTAATTACGAGTTTCCTGTGTTTGATGAAAACGCAGTGGCCACGCTGTTTTACACCACAGGCACCACCGGCAACCCAAAAGGGGTATTTTTTACCCACCGCCAATTAGTCCTGCATACACTCGGTGAAGCTAGTACCTTCCAAGCACCGGGCTTTGAGTTGCTCAACCGTGACAAGGTATATATGCCTATCACGCCGATGTTTCATGTGCATGCCTGGGGCGTGCCTTACACCGCCACCTTGATGGGAGCGACCCAGGTATATCCTGGCCGCTATGAGCCGGAAATGTTGGTGAAGCTGCTGGTAAACGAAAAGGTCGATTTTTCTCACTGCGTGCCAACGCTGTTAAATATGGTGGTGAGCGCTGAAGCCGTTGCATCGAAAAAAATTGATTTAACCGGTTGGAAGGTGCTGGTGGGCGGAAGTGCGCTTACTCAGGCGTTGGCCAGCCGTGCTTGGTCACTCGGAATCGATACGCGCAGTGCCTACGGCATGTCAGAAACTTGCCCACTATTAACGGCCGATATCTTACCTCGGGATGTCACAGAAGCTAATTTTGAAGAACAGCTTCCTTGGCGGTGTAAGGCTGGTTTGCCCGTGCCTCTGGTGAAGTTACAGGTGGTTGATGCCAATGGAGAATCGTTACCCCATGATGGTGTTAGCGTGGGAGAAGTGCGTGCCCAGGCGCCTTGGCTAACCCAAGCTTATTACAAAGAAGAGAAGCGCAGTGAAGAGCTTTGGCGGGATGGCTGGCTTCATACCGGTGACGTTGGTTCGATTGATGAGCATGGCTTCCTGACTATTAGCGACCGTATCAAAGACGTTATCAAAACCGGCGGAGAGTGGCTCTCTTCGCTAGAAATAGAAAGCTATATCAGCCAATGCCCAGGCGTGGCGGAAGTGGCGGTGATTGGCGTTGCGGATGATAAATGGGGCGAGCGGCCGGCGGCACTCGTCGTCCCCAGCGATGTAAATAACCCACCCACGGCAGAAGACGTGCAGAATTTTATGGAGCAGTTCGTAGAGCAGGGCAGTATCAACCGATGGGGCATACCATCGATGATTCGCTTTGTAGATGAAATTCCTAAAACCAGTGTGGGTAAACTGGATAAAAAACGTATTCGCACTGAGATCTAAACGCTAGCGTTTAATGCCCGCCGTTTGAGCCTTTCGGTAGGCGGCGGGCGAGTTCCCTGTCCACTGTTTGAACGCTCGGCTAAAACACGCTAGGTCTTCAAAGCCCAGTTTTTCTGCAATTGTGGTCAGTGGTTGTGTGCTGCGAGTGAGTGCTTGAATAGCATAGTCGCGACGGTATTCGTCTTTAACCGCTTGGAAATGGGTACCTTCAATTTTCAAGTGTCTTGAGAGTGTACGAACGGACATATGGACAGCATCTGCGACATGTTGAACAGTACATGAGGTGGGTAAGTGGCGGCTAAGGTGTTCGCGAACACGATGGGTGATCAAGCGATCCTCAAAAGAGACATAAAACCAATCCGCTGGAGCACGCTGTAAAAATGCGCCCAAATGCTGTTTAGTTTGACGGATAGGATGGTCTAGAAACGTTTTATCAAAATAAACAGCCGTTTGTGGTTGGTCAAACCTTACTTTGCCAGGGTAAAAGTAGAGGTAGTCAGCGCTGTGGGCGGGTTGGTCGTAGCCACATTCCATTAGAATAGGTGGAATTTTGCGCGCTATCATCCATGAGGCGATACCGTGAAAAAGCTTCAACATTAGCTCATGAATTAATATTCGGCTTCCTTGAAGTGGCGCATGTTCTTCTAGCGCCATGCGGGCCAACTCACCTTCAATCGTAAAGCAATAGCTAAAATCATCTAACAGAATGCGGAAAAACTGCGTATAGCGGTGAAGCGCAATCTGCAGAGTGGGCGCGTCTAGCAAGCTTAGGCACAGTAGCTTTAGCGTTCCACAGCGTAGCGGCCTGGAGAAAAACCCCGGTGTTTCATCATCCAACTCAAGGGCCAGTAAGCGGTAAAGCTCGGCAAACTGCTCAACCGTGACCCGCCCATTAGGCGCGCTCAGCAGAAAGGGAGAAATCCCTGCCTGTTCTAAATAACGGGTAGGAGCGAGTTCGGTGGCAGGTAAACCACATAATAGCTCGTTCACAAAGTGCATTGAGACGGTAACAGTCACGATGTCAGCCCTAAACGTGTAGCTTGGCACTACCTTGTTATTATCACGTGATGAAGAGACGTTAGCACGATGTGTCGTTTGGCACTATAAGGGGCCTCCTTAACACGAGCGCATGCGTTACACTGTGCGCCTCATGATGAAGGAGGACACTGCGTGACCTTGTTACGACTAGAACAGCTGCAACTTGCTTACGGCACCCAAGTACTGCTTAACCGCGCCGACCTGACGGTTGAAAAAGGCGAGCGGCTGGCGCTGGTCGGGCGCAACGGCACCGGTAAGTCAACGCTATTAAAATTAGTAGCGGGTGACATTCATGCTGATGACGGCACTATTTGGCGTGCGCCTGGCTTGAAGATCGGCGTATTGTCTCAGGAGCTGCCGGAATCCTCAGGTATGACGATTTTTGACATGGTTGCTCAGGGCCTACCGGAAGCGGGGGAGCTGCTTTCCGAATACCAGCATTTGATCAATGATCCCGACCCCGATATGAATCGCATGGCCAAGCTGCAAACGCGCATCGAGGCCATCGACGGCTGGTCTTTCCATCAGAGTATTGATGTTGTACTTACTCGCTTAGGTTTGCCCCCTGAAGCCGAAATGAGCGCGCTTTCCGGCGGCTGGCGCCGTCGTGTTGCATTGGCGCGAGCATTGGTGTCTGAACCTGACTTATTGCTTCTTGATGAGCCTACTAACCATCTTGACCTGGACACCATTGCTTGGTTGGAAGAGCAGCTGCTAGCCTTCAACGGCGCGGTATTACTAATTACCCACGATCGGGCCTTTTTATCTAAACTGGCCACCACGATCCTTGAGCTAGACCGCGGCAAGCTAGGCCGTTACCCCGGTAACTACGCCGAGTATCAAGAGCGTAAACAGCACGAGCTGGAAGTAGAAGCCCGTGAACATGCGCTTTTTGACAAAAAACTGGCCCAAGAAGAAGTTTGGATACGGCAAGGCGTTAAGGCGCGGCGTACCCGCAACGAAGGACGTGTGCGGGAACTTGAGCAGATGCGCGTAGAGCGCAGCCAGCGCCGTGAGCGCCAGGGGACTGCGAACCTCAATGTCGACAGCGGCGAGCGTACTGGCAAGCGAGTGGTCGAGCTAAAAGGTGTCACCCAGCGCTTTGGCAGTGATGTCATTCTGCGTGATGTGAACCTTGAAGTGATGCGTGGCGACCGCATCGGTTTCCTTGGCCGCAACGGTGCCGGTAAAACAACGCTGCTGAAAATTCTGCTAGGCGAGCTTGCCCCAACCGAAGGCAGTGTTCAGCTGGGTACTAATTTGAAGGTGGCTTACTTCGACCAGTTACGCGCTGGCCTGGAGCTTGAAAAAACCGTCTACGACAATGTCGCCCAGGGCAGTGACCGAGTAACCGTGGGTGGCAAAGATCGCCACGTGATGAGCTATCTTCAGGACTTTCTGTTCACCCCTGACCGCGTTCGACAGCCGGTAAAAGCACTTTCCGGCGGCGAATCTAACCGCCTGCTTTTAGCCAAGCTGTTTACCCAGCCTGCCAACGTACTGGTGCTGGATGAGCCGACCAACGACCTGGACATGGAAACCCTAGAGCTGCTTGAAGAGCTGCTGCTGGACTTTGATGGCACGCTGCTGCTGGTTTCCCATGACCGAACATTTATGGATAACGTCGTGACCAGCATGCTGGCCTTTGAAGGCGAAGGCTGTGTGCGTGAGTATGTGGGTGGCTATACGGACTGGATTCGTCAGGGGGGGAAGTTACCGCCTGCCCCGTGGGAAGGTGCTGCTCGCCAGAATACTGAGCCGACCAGCGTTGCGGTTGAAAAAACGCCAGAGAAGCCGGTTGCCGAGCCCGCCAAAAAAACCGTCAAGCTCTCTTACAAAGTGCAGCGGGAACTAGACGCGTTACCAGCTCAGATTGAACGCCTTGAGAATGAAGTAGAGGCGTTAGAGCAAGAAATTGGCGATCCAGCCTTCTATCAGCAAGAAGCCGAAGCGGTAAATGCCAAGCTGCAAGCGCTGGAGAAAGTACAGAAGACGCTTGAAGAAGCAATGGAGCGCTGGATGGAGTTAGAAGCAATGGCCAACGGTGAATAGCGACGGTCGCCAATGAATTAAGGCACCCCTTAGGGTGCCTTCTTCACGACTTATTCGTCGCTCTTTTCGCCTTTTTTGCCGACCCGAACAGCTAAAACGTCACACTGCGCGCCATGTAGTACGCCGGTAGAAGTAGAGCCAAGCAGCAGAGCAAAGCCGTGACGCCCATGGGAGCCAACCACGATGAGATCGACGTTATGCTCTTCTGCAAAGCGGTGAATTTCAGTGTCTGGCATACCGACCACAACGTGTTGGTCGGCAGGGGCGACGTGGGGTGCAGAAATTTCTGCTAGTCGTTTTTTAGCGTGGTCATCTAGCTGGTCTTGAATACTGGTAAGATCCATCGGAATATCGCCGCCGTAAGCGAAGCCCAAGGGTTCGAGAGTGTGCATGATAGAAATCTTGGCGTCGTTATTACGTTCAGCAATAGCGACTGCGCGCTCTAAGATTCTATGAGAGTCTTTGGTCAGATCAACGGCGACTAAGATGTGGTGATAGCTCATGGCTTATCTCCTTGGTGATAGTTAACAAAAAGCTTTGTTAGATGACCTCTACTTTAGGTTGCAAGCGCAATCTTAACAACGATCTGTGTCATGCTTTTTTAAGTTAAACCCGTTTTTATGGCTCATGAAGATGGCTGGTATTTACGCCCGGCACTTATACCGGCACTTATATACTGGTGCTCATAGTTCGTACTTACAGCCCGTGTGTACAAATCGTATTTAGAATCAGGAGAGCTGCCTAGATGGAATGGTTAATTATCATTTTTATTTTGATGTTTGTTATTGCGCCGGTGATGTGGTTGAAACCCAGCCCACAGCAAAAGCGCCAAATGGCGCTGCGGACTAGCGCCACGAAACAAGGGGTAACGATCAAGATGGAAAAGCCCCCGCTGCATCATTTTAGAGGAACGATGCCCGCCTATCGTTGGTATTTTTCCCAGCAGCAGCCAGGGCCTGATTTTGTGTTGGTGCGTGAGTCAAACGCAAGTGAAGCGCTGGAGCTTTATCATGCCGGGTGGCGTTGGCGTATTGCGCCATTACGGCCGCTGCCAGAAATGGCAAGCGTCTCTTTGAAAGCCCTGCTAGAGCGCCTTCCACAAGATGCGTTGGTGATTGAGTCAAACTCTACGGCGCTAACGCTTTGGTGGTGGGAGTCGCAAGCTGCCGAGCGCTTCTCTACTTATATAGAAGATTTTCAGGCACTAAAAGAAGCACTAGGTGGGTTATCAGACCGCCCTGCTGCAAGGCCGCTAAATGGGGCTGGCGAAACAGCAGGGCACTGAAACAGCAGGGCACTAAAGGAAATCTTATGCCGAGGGACCGTCTTGGTCTCTTGCTTGAATCGCCATGCCATTAGACTCTATTAGCGCTAGCCACTTATCTAACTGGTCTAAATCACTCTCGCTTAGCCCAGCCAGCATCTCTTTGCGCGCCGCTTGGACAACGCTATCAATTTGCTCAAGCAGCGGCATTGCAGCGGGCGTTAGGTAAAGCCGCTTGCTGCGGCGGTCATTATCACAGGCTCGTCGTTCGACTAGCCCTTGCGCTTCGAGTTGTCCCAGTGTTCGTACTAATGACGGCGCTTCTACGCCAATTGCCCTTGCTAAATCACACTGTGGGTTGCCTTCGCCTAATTTCCAAAGATGATAAAGCGTCACCCAGCGTGTCTGGGTTAGCCCTAACGGGGCAAGCCTTCGGTCAATAATAGAGCGCCACAGGTGGGGCAGGCGTGCAATGCGAAAACCAATTGTTGAAGGCATAATAAACAGCTACCGAAAAGTGTAAGTAGGCGAATTGTCATAAGCTGCGGCGCTGAATGCAAGGCGTTATGTTATTCATCCGTTGATGAATCGTTTTCAGAGCTGTTGTTTCCA
The DNA here is from genome assembly GCF_000712975.1 of Vreelandella neptunia. GTDB lineage: Bacteria > Pseudomonadota > Gammaproteobacteria > Pseudomonadales > Halomonadaceae > Vreelandella > Vreelandella qaidamensis. The sequence continues at coordinate 19,609 of NZ_JHQL01000001.1, forward strand.
GGTACAAAGCGGCGCAAATTTAGCGCGCTCAAGCCGCTTGGTTGGATCTTACTGTCCGCTATCGTGGCTTTTTCCAAATCTTCCGAAACAGTAAAGCGGATCAGCCCCAGCCGTTGTCCGCTATCCGTCATAATATCGATACGCCACTCTCCCGACGGAGATTCAGGGAAATTTTGCTTATGGCTCCACGCACGGTATCCCTGTTCTCGTCCTCCGTTGATAGCAAGCTCTACTTCATCTAACAATTCACCGTTGTGGTGCCATACATGATGAATCGTCTCGCTTAATCCACGGGGTGCTCTAATAGCGGTGTAAACGTAAAGACCTTTAGAGCGAATCGCGTCTGGCGTAAGCGCCATGGACCCTTGCGGTTCACGGCTCTGAATATCTAGAGCTGGAGAGAGTGCACTATTTGTCATCCATAGACTGGCGGGAGGCACCCAAATTTTGCCAAGCCATGCCGCATAGGCCAATACGATAGTGAGCCCAAAGAAACCGCACCAGCGCGCTAGCGAACGCTTTTTTAATAGATGCCAAAAACTAGGCAGTGCGATAAATACGGTAATCAACAGCGCAAGGATTAAGCTTTGGCCCGTTGTCAGTTGCAGCATAATAGGCAGAATGACCAGCACCACTAAAAAGACACACTGAGCATGAAAAATGAAGTAGAGACTTCGCCAGCGCCCAGCGAGCTTATAGTAGAGCGGATCTATGATGGACAGTATTGCCATTGCGATCACTAACAATGCAAAGAGTGTCTGCCCGCTATTCCACACGGTAGTAACCAGAATGAACGGTAACGTAAAGAACAGGGTTTCCTGGTGAATCATTTGGGCGATAAAAGTGGTGACCCCGCGGGGCAAGGTGGGGTGGCCACGTTTAGCAAGCCAGCGCCCCATAAGGCTCTCAGTGAGCAATAGCAGCCAGGCAAAAAGTAGCCCTAACGCCAATGCGGCACCCAACCACTGTTGGCGATCCACTAGAAAAAAACTACCCAGCCCTGCGCCAAAAGCGATAGGTGGCCACAGCCAGCTCCAGGGTTTTAGACGTTCGACGGCACTCTCAACCCGTACTTGTAGGGCCGAGATACGAGCGGGAGTAAAGAAACTACCCATAACGATGTTGGCTCATAAATGAAAACTGCATGATGGTTGGATTTATCGGCAAAGTCGATGTGTGCCCACTATGCCGTAAAAATACGCAAGAAATGTGAGAGCAGTTAGGCGGTTCCTAGTTTCATCGTGTACGTTCATTTATGAGATAAGCGTATTAGCCAAAAGTCAGGGCTTGACGTTCTGCTGTATCTCAACCAAGCTTAAGCGATCAAACGACCGTATGAATGCGTGGCGGGCCCGATTCAAGGCGCCAGCCCGAACTTGTGGAGAGAGCGCGGATGATCTATCAAGGCAATGCCATCACGGTGGAGCGTCGTGACACCCAAGGTGGCAATGACATCGCTAAGCTCACTTTCGATCTGAAAGATGAGTCCGTTAATAAGCTATCCAGCGCCGTTGTGGCAGAGCTAGGTGAAGCAGTAAAAGCGCTTCAAGCGGAAAGCGGCCTGCAGGGCCTGATAATTAGCAGCGGTAAAGATGCGTTTATTGTCGGCGCTGATATTACTGAATTTCACAGCCTTTTTGACAAAGGTGAAGAGTATCTCGTCGAGATGAACCTTAAGGTTCACGACATTTTCAATGCGATTGAAGATCTGCCTTTTCCAACCGTGACGGCTATTAATGGCTTAGCACTTGGTGGCGGCTGCGAAGTACTGCTGACCACTGATTTCCGAGTAATGAGTGAAAAAGCCAAAATTGGCTTGCCGGAAACCAAGCTGGGCATTTTGCCAGGTTGGGGCGGCTGTGTACGTTTACCCCGCTTAATTGGTGCTGATAATGCCGTTGAGTGGATTGCGGGCGGCACTGAAAACCGTGCTAACGCTGCACTAAAAGTCGGCGCTGTTGATGCAGTGGTAAGCCACGAGCATCTTGAAGAAGCCGCGTTGGACATGTTGGATCGTGCCAATGCCGGTGAGCTGGATTACCAAGCACGCCGCGAAGAGAAGAAAACACCCCTTAAGCTGAACGCTATTGAACAGATGATGGCCTTTGAAACGGCCAAAGGGTTCGTCGCTGGCAAGGCTGGCCCTCACTACCCGGCGCCGGTTGAAGCCATCAAAGTGATTCAAAAAGGCGCTGGCGAAACTCGTGACCGTGCCCAGGCGATTGAAGCAAAAGCATTCGCGAAGCTAGCGCTCAGCAGCGTTGCCTTTAATTTGGTTGGCCTGTTCCTTAACGACCAAGTCGTGAAGAAAAAAGGTAGCAAGTACGAGAAGCAGTCGCAGCCAGTTAAGCAAACCGCCGTGCTAGGCGCAGGCATTATGGGCGGTGGTATCGCCTATCAGAGCGCCAGCAAAGGCACGCCCATCGTAATGAAGGATATTAACGACGAGGCTATCGAGCTAGGCCTGAAGGAAGCGCGTAAGCTATTTGCTAAGCAGGTAGAGCGTAAAAAGCTGACCACCGAGCAGATGGCCGAAAAACTGACCAACATTCGACCTACGCTTTCCTACGGTGATTTCGGCAATGTTGACCTAGTGGTTGAGGCAGTCGTTGAAAATCCAAAGGTTAAAGACGCTGTACTGACCGAAGTGGAAGGCATGGTGAGCGAAAACACCATCCTTACCTCTAACACCTCAACGATTTCTATCAATCGTCTGGCTAAGAATCTTAAACGTCCTGAAAACTTCTGCGGTATGCACTTTTTCAACCCTGTGCACCGTATGCCGCTGGTGGAAGTTATTCGTGGCGAGAAGACCTCAGATGCAGCGGTAGCCGCAACGGTCGCCTACGCACGTGCAATGGGCAAAACTCCGATCGTTGTGAACGACTGCCCCGGCTTTTTGGTTAACCGCGTACTGTTCCCATATTTCGGTGGCTTTAGCTTCCTAGTAGAGCAGGGCGCTGATTTCCAACGCGTTGACAAAGTGATGGAAAAATTTGGCTGGCCCATGGGGCCTGCTTACCTGCTGGACGTAGTGGGTCTAGATACCGCAGTACACGCTAACGAAGTGATGGCGGAAGGCTTCCCGGATCGCATGGCGCGTGACGGCAAAACCGCTATTCAGGTGATGTACGACAATAAGCGCCTGGGCCAGAAGAACGATAAAGGCTTCTATGCCTATGAAGAAGATAAGAAAGGCAAGCCTAAGAAAGTGACCGACGAGCAAGCCTATGCACTGGTAAAAGACGTCGTCAAAGAGCAAAAAGAGTTCTCTGATGAAGACATTATTGCGCGCATGATGGTACCGCTTTGTCTGGAAACGGTGCGTTGCCTTGAAGATGGCATCGTGGAAACCCCTGCTGAAGCTGATATGGCGCTGATCTACGGCATTGGTTTCCCTCCCTTCCGCGGTGGCGCGCTGCGCTACATTGACGCGATGGGCGTTGCCGAGTTCGTGAAGCTAGCCGAAAACCTTGCCAATGAGTTAGGCCCGCTTTACGCGCCCACTGAGAAACTGCGTCAGATGGCTCAAAATAATGAGCAATTTTATTCTGGCACTCAGGCCTAACCACCACGCATAGGAGATAGAAGATGAGTTTGAACCCAAGAGATATCGTGGTGGTTGACGGTGTACGTACCGCCATGGCGAAAGCTAAAAATGGTGCGTTCCGCAACGTGCGTGCTGAAAACTTATCAGCAGCCGTCATGCAGGCGCTGTTTGATCGTAACGCCAATCTAGACCCATCCGAAGTGGACGATGTGATCTGGGGTTGCGTTAACCAGACCCTTGAGCAGTCCATGAACATCGCGCGTAATGCGGCGATTATGACTGGTATTCCCCGCTCGGTGCCTGCGCAAACGGTTAACCGTTTGTGCGGATCTTCGATGACCGCGCTACACATTGCGGCGGCTAACATTAAAGCGGGCATGGGCGATTTTTACGTGATTGGTGGGGTAGAGCACATGGAGCACGTGCCCATGGCTCACGGTGTTGACGTTAACCCCGCTGCCAGTAAGTACGCCGCGAAAGCCGCTATGATGATGGGACTAACCGCTGAGCTGCTGGGTAAAATGCACGGTATTTCCCGTGAAGATCAGGATAAGTTTGGCGTGCGTTCCCACCAGCGTGCCCAGGCCGCCATGGAAAAGGGCTATTTCGATAACGAAATTATCGGTGTCGAAGGTCACGATCAGCGCGGCTTTAAAGTGCTATTCAAGCATGATGAAGTCATCCGTCCTGAGGCGAGTCTTGAATCAATGGCCAGTCTTAAGCCGGTGTTTGATCCGCGTAACGGTACCGTTACTGCTGGCACGTCATCTGCATTGTCGGTCGGTGCGTCAGCCATGGCCGTGATGAGCTACGAGCGCGCTCAAGCGTTAGGGCTTGAGCCAATTGCGAAAGTGCTTTCCACCGGTGTGGCAGGTTGTGATGCCTCTATTATGGGTTACGGCCCGGTGCCTGCGTCTAAAAAGGCACTGAAAGCCGCTGGCTTATCGGCTGCAGATATTCAAACAGTCGAGCTTAACGAAGCGTTCGCAGCCCAAGGTTTGCCCGTATTGAAAGATCTTGGCTTCTTAGATGCTATGGATGAAAAGGTAAACTTACACGGTGGTGCTATTGCACTTGGCCACCCGCTGGGCTGTTCGGGATCGCGCATCTGTACGACACTGCTTAACGTCATGCAACAGCGTGATACCACCCTTGGTCTTGCAACGATGTGTATCGGTATGGGGCAAGGGGTAGCGACGGTATTTGAACGCCTTAAATAAGCACGCTATATAGTTAAATCGCAAAGTACTCGCTTTTAAAACGGCACCCACACGGTGCCGTTTTTACGTTTAAATTGTTATTAAAAACAGACATTAAAAACAAGCATTAAAATAGGCCATTATCCAGCCCCGCTGCCATGTAAAGGCCCAGCTCTTCTACTTGGTCGATAAATGCATCCTGCCACTCGCCGCGCAGCGTTAGAGGGTCTTGCACCCAACGCCAGCGTAGCCCTGTCACAATGCTTTCAACCGCTCGCCTTGTGCCAGTGCCATCGATACCCGCACGAATATAAAGTGCGCATGGAAGTCCTTGTTTTTCTTCTAGGATGGGATAGTAGCTACGATCAAAGAAATCCTTGAGTGCGCCGCTCATATAGCCCAGGTTTTCCGTTGTGCCGAGTAAAATGCCATCGCAGGCGCGAATATCTTCTGGTCCAGCCTCAAACGGCGTTTTTACTGTGCAAGTAACCTGTTCTATGGTGTCTTGGCTAGCACCTCGTTTTGCGGCTTCGCTCAAGACACGGGTATTTAGTGAGGGTGCATGGGCAACGATTAATAGATGTTTCATGATAGCGCCCCGTTAAATGATAATTTGCATGGCTAGTGCAACGTGTTCCACGGCTAAGTATGACCACGATGAGAGCCTATATGTCTGATAATGCCTCAATCAATGTTTTCTACGATGCTGTTTGCCCTATTTGCAGGAAGGATCGTCGTCTTTTTGAGCGCTGGGCTGGCAAGCATGGCAACGGGATTAACTGGTGTGATGTCACTGAGCACCAACGGCAGTTGCGTGAAAAAGGGGTGACACCAAACGCTGCTTTACGTTCGCTGCATATCGAAAAAGCTGATGGCACTCTTATTGAAGGTATCGATGCCTACCGCTTGCTGATGATGCGTATTCCACTGCTTGTGCCAATTGCATGGCTTATTGGCCTGCCGGGAATCAAAAAAGCCTTACGCTGGTATTATGATTGCTGGGTAAAAAAGCGCCTAAAGCGGGAAGGGCGTTGGTCTGAATAAGTATGGATATTGATATAGGGAATTTATCATGAAGCAGTGTCCTCTATGGTTAGTGCCAGCATACGCAATGTTGGCTATGTTAGCGGGGTGCGCTGGTCAGTCAGCTTCCCCTCAAACACCTGATGCCATCGCTCAGGAAGTGTCACCTGCCGTGGCTCAGGTATCTCCAGTAGCAGCACAACCCGGCTACGTAGCTAACCGCCAAGTAACCGACTGGGTGCCGCCGTTGTTAACGAGCCCTGAAGAGAAAGCGGCCTACTATGTTAGCCGATTGGCAGACAGGCGGTTTGTCTCGCAGTATGGCGGCCAAGATAATCCTCGAACTTGGTATATCGCGGCAGAACGGTTAGGAGAAATCGGCTTGCCTGCTGTACCTTTGCTGTTTGCGCGCCTTGATACTACTGATGACTATGAGTTGATGTTAGCTCTATATGCGCTTCATCTTGCCACCCAAGATCCGCTATTAATGGCGAGAACTCGAGGTGACTATATACAGTTGCCCTCCGTGTTAGATTCGGCGGCGAATGCTAACAATGTACGCATTGCCCGTGAGTGGTGGCAGCGGCATTCAGCTAAGCTGAATTAATGTTGACATCTTTGTGCTGTTCAACAAGGCTAAAAATGCTCTTTTGTTTTATCCATTTAGGAGAACAGCATGGCATTTGCACTATCCTCTCTGCAGGTGACTAGCAGCGCATTTCTCAACCATCAGCCTATTCCTTCTAAGCATACGGGTGAGGGCGATGATGTATCGCCTGCCTTATCTTGGGACGGTGTGCCCGAAGGCACTAAAGGGGTTGCAGTGATTTGTCACGACCCTGATGCCCCGTTGGTAAAAGACGGTACTTACGGGTTTGTTCATTGGGTTCTCTATAATCTCCCTGGTGACATTCATGATTTAGCAGAAAACACACCGGTAGGGACGCCAGGTATGAATGACCAAGGAAGCCATGGCTATTGTGGCCCAATGCCACCAGAAGGGCATGGCAGCCATCTTTACTACTTTTGGGTGTTGGCGTTGGATCATCAAACCTCTCTACCAGAAGGATTAACGCTTAAAGAGTTGCTTAATGAAATTGAACCCCACCTGTTGGGTATGAACCGATTGGTTGGTACCTATCAGCGCGGCTGATACACCCTCCTGGACATTTTGCAAAACCCGTGTAGGCTCCATCGCTTTCTAAGTCCTGCGTATTAGACTGAAGTAATGGAGCCTACGATGAGTGAACTACCCAACTGTCCTGCTTGTGCCTCTGAATTTACCTATGACGATGGTATCCAGTATGTTTGCCCAGAATGTGGCAACGAATGGTCAAAGGACGCTAATGAGGGCGCTGAAGAAGCCGAGTCAAGTATCCGTGATGCTAATGGGAATAGTCTGGCTGATGGTGACACCGTCACTGTCATCAAAGATCTTAAGGTCAAAGGCAGCTCATTAGTGGTCAAGGTAGGCACCAAAGTTAAAAATATTCGGTTAGTCGGTGGTGATCACGATATTGATTGTAAGATTGACGGCATTGGGCCCATGAAGCTTAAGTCCGAGTTCGTCAAAAAAGCCTAGCACTTGAAGCCTAGTATCCTTAAGAAAGCGCTCTGTCATACTATCTAGAAAAGCCTACGACTCCTTCGTAGGCTTTTTGCATTTAAGAAGATTGATAGTTTTCTTAAATGATAATGATTGTTGTTTTTGATGCTAACAGTGGCGAACGTGCTTTTATTTTGCACAAATTGATAAGGATTTTGCAGAAGGGCTTCACATGAAACTTATACAGGACTAAAATGGTCCCCAATTAACAGATAAGTCCACTGTGACGGTCAACGGGAGTCAACATGCTCAAGCTTTCTCGGCTGACAGACTATGCCGCTGTCGTGATGGCACAAATTGCTCGCCATCCTCAGGCGTCGCATGCGGCGGCTGATTTAGCAGAAGCCGTGCAGCTGCCTCATCCTACTGTCAGTAAAACACTCAAAATGTTAGTAAAAGCTGGGCTTCTGGAGTCACAGCGTGGTGTTCAAGGCGGTTACCGTTTGGCGAGGCCCGCGTCACATATTACTGCTGCCGATATCATCGCGGCCATTGAAGGGCCGGTGGCGATGACAGAATGTAGTCAAGTCGAAGGCGAATGCGACCTAGCTGCTACCTGCGGTGTGGCTGATAACTGGCAGCGAGTATCGCTAGCGATACGTACGCTGCTAGAAAGCGTGACGCTGGCACACTTAGCCGACACAACGCCAATCAAGCTGCCCGTACAATTACCGATTCAAAGTATTAGCTTGGCATCTGCTTAAACAGGCTAGGCAATATTATCTCTATTGACGGCGAGCTGACCTCGCCACCCAACTGCCCGGAGGGTATCACCATGGCAAGCGAAGAAATGGAACAGTTGGTTCGTCGCGAATATAAAGATGGTTTTATAACCGATATTGAAAGCGACACCTTGCCACCTGGCCTTGATGAAAACACCATCGCCTTTATTTCCAATAAGAAAGGCGAGCCGGAATGGATGCTGGAGTGGCGCTTAGATGCGTACCGTCAGTGGCTAAAAATGAAAGAGCCCTCTTGGGCGCATCTTGACTATCCGCCGATTGATTACCAATCAATTTCTTATTTCAGTGCACCTAAGCGCCCAGAAGATCGGCCGCAAAGCTTGGATGAAGTTGATCCCAAGCTGCTAGAAACTTACGAAAAGCTTGGTATTCCTCTGCATGAGCGTGCAGCGCTTGCAGGTGTAGCGGTAGACGCGGTATTTGACTCAGTCTCTGTGGCAACCACGTTCAAAAAGCAGTTAGGTGAAGCAGGCGTTATTTTCTGCTCAATTTCTGAAGCGATTCGCGATTATCCTGATCTTATCAAGCAGTACCTTGGTACGGTCGTTCCTGTTGCTGATAACTACTTTGCTGCATTGAACTCGGCTGTATTTACCGATGGCTCATTTGTATTTGTTCCTGAAGGCGTTACCTGTCCAATGGAGCTATCGACTTATTTCCGTATTAATGCGGCTAATACTGGCCAGTTCGAGCGCACCCTGATTATCTGCGAGAGCCGTGCTCAGGTATCTTACCTGGAGGGCTGTACGGCGCCAATGCGTGATGAAAACCAGCTTCACGCGGCCGTCGTCGAGCTCGTTGCCTTGGATGATGCCTATATTAAGTATTCCACCGTTCAGAACTGGTATCCCGGTGATGAAAACGGCAAGGGCGGTATTTACAACTTTGTTACCAAGCGTGGCGACTGTCGCGGTGAGCGTTCACGGATTAGCTGGACACAGGTAGAGACCGGTTCAGCGATTACCTGGAAGTATCCTTCCTGTATCTTGCGTGGCAAAGACAGTATCGGTGAATTCTATTCTGTGGCGGTGACTAACGGCCGTCAGCAGGCCGATACTGGCACCAAGATGATTCACATTGGTGAAGGCACCCGTTCCTATATTGTTGCCAAAGGTATTTCCGCGGGCAAAAGCGATCAGTCCTACCGTGGCTTGGTTAAAATTGGCCCCCGTGCCAAAGGAGCGCGTAATTTCACTCAGTGCGACTCCTTGCTGATTGGCGATAAGTGTGGTGCCCACACGTTCCCCTATCAGGAAATTGGTAACAGCACCGCTACGATTGAGCACGAAGCCACCACATCCAAGATTGGTGAAGATCAGCTTTTCTACTGCCAAAGCCGCGGAATTTCAGAAGAAGATGCAGTCAGCATGATTGTGAATGGCTTCTGTAAAGATGTTTTCCAAGAGCTGCCTATGGAGTTCGCTGTTGAAGCCGAAGCGCTTCTGAATGTGACCCTTGAAGGCGCGGTGGGTTAATTACTTCGCACCCGACTTATTTTACGGGGGGCGCGATAGCGTCCCTCAAGAATTTAAAAGGTTATAATTATGTTGCAAGTTAATGATTTACACGTCACCGTCGATGGCAAAGAAATCTTAAAAGGCCTCACGCTCACCATCAATGCGGGCGAAGTGCACGCCATTATGGGTCCAAACGGCGCGGGTAAATCTACCTTGTCTGCCGTTATCGCCGGTAAAGATGGTTATGAAGTGACCCAAGGTAGCGTTACCTTTGAAGGCCAGGATGTACTGGAGATGGAAATTGAAGAGCGCGCCCAAGCGGGTCTGCTGCTTGGCTTCCAGTACCCAGTGGAAATTCCAGGGGTAAAAAACATCTATCTGCTTAAGTCAGCGCTTAACGCTCAGCGCGTCGCGCGTGGTGAAGGAGAGATGCCAGCACCTGAATTTATGAAGCTAGTAAAAGAGAAGCTGGGCTTTATGAAGATGGATGCCAGCTTCCTGCAGCGTGCTGTCAATGAAGGTTTCTCTGGTGGTGAGAAAAAGCGCAACGAAATTCTTCAGATGCTAGTGCTCCAACCAAAACTTGCCATGCTCGATGAAATTGATTCGGGACTCGATATTGATGCAATGAAAGTTGTTGCCGACGGCGTCAACAGCCTGCGCGCTGAAGAGCGAGCTATTTTGTTGGTCACGCACTACCAGCGCCTGCTCGACTACATCGTCCCGGATAAAGTGCACGTCCTCGTTGACGGTCGCATTGTCAAAACCGGTGATGCTGAGCTTGCCAAAGAGCTGGAAGCCAACGGCTACGAAGGTATTGAGGAGTCTGTGGCATGAGCGATACGCAAACGTTTTTGGACACGCTGAACGCGCGTAGCCAACAGCGCGGTGCGGAGCCCACCTGGATTGCGGCTCGCCGCCAAGCGGGCGCTGCCCGCTTTGAAGCCATGGGGTTTCCTACCCGCCGCGATGAAGAGTGGAAATACACTGATATACGCGCGATTGCCCAGGGCAACTTTGCGCTGGCTGAAAATGCCGATTTTTCTCAGGCGCAAGCGGCCGCACTTACGCTGCCATTGGACGCTTATCGCTTAACCTTCGTAGATGGCGTCTTCTCTGCGGCATTGTCGGATCTAGAAGCACTGCCAAGTAGCGTTCAGGTCTTGCCGCTTTCCAAAGCACTGGCTGATAACCACGAAGCGGTGGGTGGGCCCCTGGGTCGCTTGACCGGCGTGGATTTCTCCCCTTTTGCAGCGCTGAATACAGCGTTTACGGAAGAGGGTGCCGTAGTGCGTATCGCACCGGGTACCGTAGTAGAAAAACCCATCCTACTGCAGTTTCTATCCCGTGCGGGAACGCCTGTGATGTGTCATCCGCGCATTTTAGTAGAAGCAGCAGGGCGTAGCGAAGCGACGTTGATTGAACACTATATCGGTGAGGCCGATGCGGCCAACTTCACCAACGTGGTCGCCGAGTTAATGCTTGATCGTGGAGCAATACTGAACCACTACAAACTGCAAGAAGCGCCCCTAGGCGACCTGCATGTTGCCAGTATTCATGTGGAGCAGAGCCGCGATAGCCGCTACAGCTCCTTTAACCTGAATCTGGGTGGCGCGTTGGTGCGCAACGATCTAATTAGTGATTTGAATGGCCAGGGTGCAGAAACCAACTTCTATGGCTTGTTTTTCGGCCAAGGTCGTCAGCATGTGGATAACCACACCAAGGTTAATCATAATGCGCCGCTGACGTTCTCGAATGAGAACTACAAAGGCATTCTGGATGACCGTGCCCACGGCGTTTTTAACGGTAAAGTGTACGTTAAACGCGATAGTCAGAAGATTGAAGGTTTCCAAAGCAACCAAAACTTATTGCTTTCTGATCGCGCGCAGATTGATGCTAAGCCTGAGCTTGAAATCTATGCAGATGATGTCAAGTGTTCACATGGCACCACCACAGGTCAGCTGGACGAAGATGCGATTTATGCGCTGCGTACCCGCGGAATTGATAAAGCGACCGCTCGTGGACTGTTGACACTCGCGTTCGCAGGTGAAGTGCTTGAGCAAGTAGCGCTTGATGTGATTGCTGAGCGGGTAGAGCTAGCGGTGGCAGGCAAGCTGCCGGAGCGTTTCAATTTAGCGGGGTTGGTTGAAGCGGCGGCTGCATTCAACGACTAAAACGCACTCAACGACCAGCCAAGGAGTCACCGATGCCCCATAGCGTGATTGAGAAACCTACTGAGCTTGTAAACGCGGCGTTTAACGTCGCGACGCTGCGCAACGACTTTCCGATACTAAAACGGGAAGTGCACGGTAAGCCGCTGGTATATCTCGATAATGCCGCGACAAGCCAGACGCCCCAGCAGGTTATTGACGTATTTAGCGACTACTATTCGCGCTATAACGCTAATATCCATCGCGGTTTGCACACCTTGTCGGATGAGGCGACAGCAGCATTTGAAGCCACACGGCACCGTGTTAAAGCGTTTCTCAATGCGGAAGATGCTCGCCAGATCATCTTTACGAGGGGCACGACTGAAGCAATTAATTTGGTAGCTCAAAGCTGGGGCCGCACCCAGCTTGCTGCTGGCGATGAAGTGCTCATTTCAATGTTGGAGCATCATTCCAATATTGTGCCTTGGCAGCTATTGGCCGCTGAAATCGGTTTTACCATCAAAGTGATTCCCGTTGAGGCCAACGGTGCGTTAGATTTAGCAGCGTACCGTGCGTTGCTTAATGAGCGCACCAAACTGGTGGCGGTTAACCATGTTTCTAATGCGTTGGGTACTATTAACCCAGTCAAAGAGATGGCGGCCCTTGCCCGCCAGCAGGGTGCGTTAATTTTGGTCGATGGCGCTCAGGCAACGCCGCATCAAATGGTCGATGTGCAGGATATTGACGCTGACTTTTATGCGTTTTCTGGGCATAAGGTGTATGGCCCCACCGGCGTGGGTGTGCTGTACGGTAAGAAAGCCTTATTAGAAGCGATGCCGCCTTGGCAGGGCGGTGGTGAGATGATTAAAACGGTCTCTTTTGACGTTGCTACCACTTTCGCAGAAATTCCTCATAAGTTTGAAGCAGGCACGCCAGCGATCGCAGAAGTCATCGCCCTTGGTAGCGCTTTAGATTGGATGGATAGCGTTGGTGTCGATGCTATTGGCGCCTGGGAAGCTGTCTTGCTGAACCATGCGACTGAAGAGGTAAGTCGAATTGACGGCTTACGAATTCTAGGTACTGCGCCTAATAAAGCAGGCGTGCTCTCATTTGTGGTTGATGGGGCGCACTCTCAAGATATCGGTTTGTTGATTGACCAGTTAGGTGTGGCTATTCGCACGGGGCATCACTGCGCACAGCCGTTACTCCATCATTTCGGTGTGGATGCTACGTGCCGTGCCTCTTTTGCCGCTTACAACACCTTAGAAGAGGTGGATATCTTTGTCGCCGCGCTTAATCGTGTGATTGGTATGGTACGTTAAAGGCCGTCATTTAAGGATCGTTATGGATATCGAGCAAGTAGCCCGCCTTGAACGAGGCCAAAAATTGCCGCTTCAACGTGATGTCGACGCTATTGCTATTCCGTTTGGTAAAACAGAAACCTTAGCAGAAGACAGTATCGTGAGCGTTATGCAAGCCAAAGGTAGTTCGGTGAGCGTTGGCTTTGAAGGGCGATTGTACTTGATAGAGGGGCGGCACCTCGATGCGTTAGGTCTAGAACCTTTGCCTCGCCCAACGCTTCCTGAAGATGCCAACGATGAGGAAATAGAGCAGTTCGTATGGGATCAGTTACGCACCTGCTTTGATCCAGAAATACCAGTTAACATTGTCGATCTAGGGCTGGTCTATGGTTGCCGTCTTGAGCGCTTAATTAATGGCGAGAGGATGGTCACTATTCGCATGACTCTGACCGCTCCCGGTTGTGGAATGGGCGATGTTATTGCCGCGGATGCACGTAATAAAATCTTAGGCGCGCCTCAGATCAACAAGGTACATACTGAAATTGTCTTCAGCCCACCCTGGAGCCGTGACATGATGAGTGACGAAGCCAAGCTTGAGCTAGGCATGTTTTAACCCCTGCTGGGGAGCTGGATGCACAGCTTGCTATTACGTTATACAAAACGTTTTTTAATGTCGCTTGGAGCGTTAATGCTACTGGCGGCATTGCTGTTTATAGCAGGTAATCTCTGGGTGGTCGTCAGTACGGCCCGCTACATTGATAATCATGTTGATGAGTGTCGTGCTGCGGATGTGGCAATCGTATTTGGTACCTCTAACTGGACGCGTAGTGGCTTTCGAAACCCCCATTTTCATGCCCGGATGCGAACGTCTGCGCGTTTGATTGCCGATCAGCGGGTTGGTCATTTGTTAATCTCTGGGGATAATCGCACTCAAGCCTATAACGAGCCTCGCGCTATGTGGCGCGACCTATATCGGCGTGGTGTGCCAGCAGATCAACTCACCATGGATTTTGCTGGGTTTAGTACTTACGACACGCTTGTACGTGCTCGCGATGTCTTTCAGCTTGATAAGGCATTGTTAGTTACCCAAAGTTGGCATCTTCCGCGTGCGGTTTTTATTGGTCGCGCACTAGGGCTTGAGGTTACCGGTTGTGTTGCAGAAGAAGAATCAACGGCGGGAGAGTGGCGATTAAGGATTCGCGAATGGGCTGCACGGGTTGCGACGTTAGGCGATCTATATATATGGGGGAGAGAGCCATATTTTTTAGGCTCTCCAGAACCTATTGAATTAAAAGCTAACAGCACTGTTCGTGAAGCGTTTCGCTTAGCGTTTGACCCTGATCGTCTTGCAGTTAATCACTACGCTGCAAGACTAGTGCGGCCGCCACAAGAGCAGGTGGCAGGAAAATAGATCAGCGATGCGTTTTGCGTTTTTGTAAGTTATACAGCTCGCGTATTAACTTACGGCAACCTTGCATGCACTCTTCCACCACCGGCTCGATAGGGTCAGGCAAGGGATGGGTAAACAGTGTTGATAGGGCCTGCATCAGTACACGCTCTTGTTCTAACAGCTCATTGATTAATACCTGACTGTCGTTGCCCACAAAGCTTTTTAGACGGCTCCATAGCCATAAAAAGTCATCGCGCTCTACGTCCGCATCCCGGGGCAGCATCTTCAAGTGCGCCCGGGCCAACTCCTGAAGATTGCGCATCTGTTTTAACCGCTCTGTGTAGTGCGGTTTCAGCGCGTCACGCAGAGTGGGTCGCAGGCGTTCGATATTATCCTGGAAATAATCAATGCTATCGGCCAGCGCTTCCAGCACGCTGTCCATCGCCACTTGGCGATTGTCGAGAAACATGAGCGTCTACCTCCTTCGGTGACGCAGATTGTGGGGGCGGCAGCGTTAATTTGCCACCCCTAATGCGGATTATTTTTGCATTCTGGCTTAGCCTTTAGGCTTGGGTGGCGCTTTACGCACTGGCATGGCATTTTTTTCGATATGCTCAATAATCATGCCAGCAATATCTTTGCCGGTGGCATTTTCAATGCCTTGCAAGCCAGGTGATGAGTTGACCTCCATAATCACCGGTCCATGGTTAGAACGCAGCAAGTCAACGCCTGCAACGCGCAACCCCATGGCTTTCGCAGCGCGTATAGCAGTTGAGCGCTCTTCCGGTGTAATACGAATGACACTAGCGGTGCCACCACGGTGCAGGTTGGAGCGGAATTCACCTTCGGCTGCCTGGCGTTTCATGGAGGCAACCACTTTATCACCAATTACTAGGCAGCGAATATCAGCACCGCGTGCTTCTTTGATGTATTCCTGCACCATGATATTGGTCTTCATGCCCATGAACGCTTGAATAACCGACTCAGCTGCTTGATTGGTTTCGGCAAGCACCACACCAATTCCTTGTGTTCCTTCTAGCAGTTTGATGACTAACGGTGCACCTTTGACCATGGTAATAAGGTCGGGAATGTCATCAGGAGAGTGGGCGAAACCGGTAATCGGCAAGCCTAGTCCTTTCCGTGAAAGAAGCTGTAACGAGCGCAGCTTATCCCGTGAACGAGTAATGGCAACGGAATCATTGATGACGTAAGTACCCATCATTTCAAACTGCCGCAGAACGGCACAGCCATAAAACGTAACCGAGGCACCAATGCGTGGAATAACAGCATCAAAGGGCTCAATTTCAGCGCCCTTGTAATGAATCGACGGATGGTGGGAGGCGATGCTCATATAGCAGCGCAGCGTGTCTACCACGCGAGCAGTATGCCCACGCTGCTCGGCGGCTTCAATAAGGCGACGAGTAGAGTAAAGATTGCGATTGCGCGAAAGCAGGGCAATATGCATGCAGGGCTCCGGGGCCAAAAAAGGTGGCTATGGCTAATAAGTTAGTTTAAGGCTCGCCGTGCAAAAATGCAGCCCCAGGCGCTATCAGCAAACGCCGCATAGCACGGCGTCCAAGCAGCATGGGGTGGCGCATATTGCTACGGTCAGTCAGGGTTAGTTCAACCGGAAAATTTAGTTCACCCAATTGCATGGGGGTGCGAATAACATAGCGCCATTCACTGTGCCCATTAGAGCTGGTCACGCGTCGCCTGTCATGTAAATGGAGCTGGTAACGATGAGCCGGCGTTTGCGGACCTCCACTGTGAGTAATAAAACTCACCCATAGCTGCCCGTTTTCATCTTCATGGGTATCAATCTCTTCAGCGTGCAAAGCAGAGGTGCGTGCGCCAGTATCGGCTTTGCAGCAAAGGTGAAGCCCTAATTCAGGTAACGTCACCATTTCGCGGCGGCCGATGACTGCTTTGGCCTGATAGGGTAATTCCTTCACGGCTTACTCCTGGCAAATATATTCATACAGTGAAACAAACGAGTGAGACACATTAATTAATCGCTAAGCGTTGCATACAAAAGGAGTTACTTTCTAGCGTAAGCCATTATGGCGCTTAGTCGTTGTTGTATAGCAGAGCCTGGTAATGCGTCACGTAATGTCAGCATAACGGGTAGCCGAAGTCTGGGAATCAATGCAAGGTCTCGAACGACCGCATTAAAATTGGTACGACTGTCTTCTGCCAAACGCTGTAACAAGAGTGGCAACCGATCTGCATCTTCTAACAGTAACCAGCCGCGACCAGCAATGGCAGCAATCACATCTGGGCCACAAGCAGCAGGATCATTCAATAGACTTGAATACCAACTGCCCACGCTAGCCGATGATGTGCTGCCCACCGCACGTATGCAGGCGCACAAGGTTTCGATATCAGCATTGCTGGCGGCTTGCTCTCCACGCGCCCTTAGGGCACTTACCAGTGATTCAGCAAGCGGCCTATGTTCTAAGCAATAGCAAAGCGAGTGAATAACATCAGTTGGCAGGTAGGGGAGGTGTAGCGCTAGCGAGTCTGACGTTTGCACGTCCAGGCGCACCACGTAATCAGCGATACCCTGCAGGCCCAGCGCTTGCCAGTCAATGGTTTGCTGTTTGCTAAGGTAGGCTTCTACAGGCTCTAAATGTTGACTAGCAGCTAATCCTAACGCGTGGGTAGCCTGGGCATTGAGCATTGCTTGAAAGATAATGTCAGGCGCGAAAGCGAGGGGATTATCCTTCATCAGATGATCCACATCTGCCGTTTCCGTCTGAGCTAGTGGTTTATTTTCTATCTGCGTGACATTTCGGCCAAGGGTTTCAAGCAGGCGATTAATAAAGCCATCGCGCTGTGCAGGTGAGAGCATGCCTTGTTCGTCTAGTGGTAGCGCTAAAAACCAGATGGCCGGCTCAGGCATGTCGCCTAAACGAAAAACAACGCCAAGCCGTGCTTGTTGTTGCCACGGTTCCGGCCAGGCAATCTCGCCGCTTTCAAATGCCCTTAGCGTGTCTCGCGGGCAGGCTGCTACGCGTCGTCCCATATAGTAAAGGGAAACGTCTGCGCCGCTACGTGTAAAAAATTCATCAAGTGTCTGGATTGGTTGCATGACATCCTTCCGCGTTTCAAGCCTGCACTCTACCTTGCTGTTATGTCACTGTCAGCCGCAAACGCTGAATAATCCGCGCTTTATTATCAAAGTGGTTAAAAATTGCGCAACTTAGTGTAACCCGCGTGGGAGTAACGCTAGCGACATCTTTCCATAGTTTATCCACAGCCTCTTGCAGGTTTTCTGTGAATCTGTGAATAACGCATAAATTCCGCTAGGCAGTTGGCAACTTACTCACAGGACTGGGATAATAGATACCTACTGATCTAAATGAAAAAGGTATTTATGAGCGTCCATCAACAGCTTCAAACCGCGCTTCTTGAGCTTGAAGCCACTATGAAGGCCGCAAACTTATGGCGTATGCCAACGCCAGAGGCCTCTGCCTTTGCTAGTGAACAACCTTTCTGCATCGATACGATGTCGTTGCCTCAATGGATTCGCTTTGTGTTTATTGCTCGACTAAATGCAATGATTGAAGCCCAATCCGCTATGCCTGCTAAGTGCGATGTAGCACCGGCAGTGGCTGCTTATTTAATGCAGGAAAAGGTTCGTGCCAGCGACCAACTACTGGTTGTTAGAGCCGTCGAAAGGATTGATCAGATTGTGACTGACAACTAGTTCGCGATATTCCACTGAACAGTGGCTGAGCTGAATGTTAATGCACAATCTTTATTCAAAATGACGGCAACACCAAAGATAATGCCCAGCACCGTGAACGGTACTGGGCATTTTTCATACGATGACACGGCTAGCAGAAATCGTTTGCACTCAGAGTTAGAAGCGGTAGCTTAAGCCGCCCATTACCACCAGCGGATCGATCTCTACTGTGCCTGCTGCGGCACCATTAACAGTTGCGTCAGTGTCGATATCGATGTACCACGCTGCCGCGTTTAGTGCCCAGTTCTCATCGATAAGTAAATCGATACCCACTTGAGCCGCGGCGCCCCAAGAGTCGTCCAGCTCCAACTCGCCAATCGCTAGCTCTTCGTCAGAGAAAAAGGTGTAGTTAATACCTGCACCGACATAGGGCTGGACACGCGCTTCAGTACCACCTAACGGGTAGTACTGCAGCGTTAACGTGGGGGGAAGGTGTTTGGTAGAAGCGAGATTGTCGCCGTTTAGCGCAATATCGTGTTCAAACGGCAGGGCAGCCAGTAGCTCGATGCCCACCTTATCGTGGAAGCGGTAACCCAGGGTAAAGGCGAAGTCGGTTTTATCTTGAACATCAACCGCGAATGCGCCGCCAGCTAATGAGCCGTTGTCGCTTGTTGGTTCCACTTTGGCAACGCCCACGCGAGTAAAGAAATCGCCAGCGCCGTAAGCTAAAACTTGGCCGCTTGCCATCAGTGTGGCCGCTGCGAGTCCAGTGGCAACCAGTGTTGAAAGAGAGTTATGGCGCA
The DNA here is from genome assembly GCF_000712975.1 of Vreelandella neptunia. Lineage (GTDB taxonomy): Bacteria > Pseudomonadota > Gammaproteobacteria > Pseudomonadales > Halomonadaceae > Vreelandella > Vreelandella qaidamensis. The sequence continues at coordinate 38,519 of NZ_JHQL01000001.1, forward strand.
TAGCGTTGCTCCTGACCGTTTACGTGGGTCGTTACAATTGAGTGAGAGTGGTTAACGTGGACTGTTTAATAGAAACGTAAACCATACAAGAAGTGTATCGGGCAGAAGAAGGCAGGTTATTGACCTAGGGCAAAGAGCGATAAAAAGACCTGCAAAAATAGCAGAAAAAGCCACAGGGAGGCGTGAGGTTAGGTAGTTAAGATACTACTTAGAGCCTTCCGTGTCGGTGTGAGCGACACGGAAAGCACACAGGGCCATATTAACGATGATTAGGCTTATGTGTAATTAACGCTCGTCTAGCGATCGATATGCTGATATTCACCCGAATCAGCTGTTGCATTGCTCACCACTAGGATGGCAATGAAGGAAGCGATGAAGCCAGGGATGATTTCATAGATGCCAGGGCCGCCCATAAATTCGCCATTCCAGCCTAATGCAATCCAGATCATGACGGTTGCCGCACCTACTACCATACCTGCGATAGCACCATTGCCGTTTGTACGTGGCCACATTAGCGATAAGATAATCAGTGGCCCAAACGCCGCACCGAAGCCAGCCCAGGCGTTACTGACTAGTCCTAAAACCTGAGAGTTTTCATCAGCTGCAATAATTGCCGCCACAATGCCCACCAGTACTACGCAGACACGGCCAACGGCTACACACTGCTGCTCAGAGGCACTCTTGTGTAGGAACAAACGATAAAAGTCTTCGGTTAGCGATGAAGAGGCCACCAGTAGCTGGCTAGAAACGGTGCTCATGATGGCAGCGAGCAGTGCTGCATATAGGAAGCCAGTAATCAGTGGGTGAAACAGCAGATTTGCCAGAACGATAAAAATCGTTTCGGGATCCTCGATATCCAGACCATTACGGATGGCATAAGCCCGGCCAAATATCCCCAGTGAAACAGCGCCAATGAGTGAAATCAGCATCCAACCCATACCAATGTTGCGGGCAATAGGAACATCCTTCAATGTCCGAATAGCCATGAAGCGCACAATAATGTGCGGTTGTCCGAAATAGCCAAGCCCCCAGGTAACGGCAGATAACCAGCCGATGAACGTCAGCCCTGACGTCCAGGACAAGAGGGTAGGGTCGACTTCATTAAGTGTCTGTGATGCCTGAGAGAACCCGCCGCCACCTTCACCAAACAGCACCACTGCAGGCATGATGACCAAGGCTAGCATCATAATGCAGCCCTGCACGAAGTCGGTCATGCTCACAGCGAGGAAGCCACCGACCACCGTATAAATAAGCACGACACCAAGAGTAATCATGACCCCCATGCCGTAGTTACTCATGTCACCGAAGTTATAGATGCCGGAAAATGCGCTTTCAAATAGTTTGCCGCCAGCGACTAGGCCTGATGCTGTATAAACTGAGAAGAAAACAACAATCACGATAGCGGACACCATGCGCAGGGAAAGCGCACGTGTCGGGAAGCGGTTCGCAAGAAAGGCTGGAATGGTAATCGCATTACCGTAGTGAACGGTTTGCTCACGCAGGCGCGGGGCGACCAGAATCCAGTTGAACAACGCCCCTACGAGCAAGCCAATCCCGATCCAGGCTGACCCCAATCCCGATACGAACATTGCCCCTGGCAAGCCCAATAGCAACCAGCCGCTCATATCTGACGCCCCTGCCGATAGTGCCGCTACTTTGGGGCTGAGGGTGCGGCCGCCCAGCATATAATCTTCAGAGGAAGAGGTAGAGGTGCGCATGGCATAAATGCCAATGGCGACCATGAGCAAAAAATAAGCAATGAGACTGATCCAAACACCGATAGCCATGAAAGTTCTCCCATTCGTCAGGATGGAGCTAGCGCCAACAGGTGCGCGCTTGTTTTTGTTAATGAGACGCCCGTGCGGGCGTCTCCCGGTAGAACATTGGCTTTACCGACGTTCAGTAATGAAAGGAAACGTCGATAAAGCTGGTGGGGCTTATTCAGCCGTTGCCAACAGACTAGCGTTACCACCCGCCGCGGTCGTGTCGATGCACAAGTGGCGTTCAACCACGTAGCGATCCGGTGAAAGGGGCTGGATTTCGAGCGGCACGATAGCACCGTCGCGTTTGGCAAGCGCAATACGCAGTTCATGGGTCCAGTCGCTTTTGCCAGCTGCGGCCACCGCTGCAATGCCTTTGACTTCACTTAGCGTCTCGGCTGTGATGCTCCCGTCTAGCCCAATGACCGGTGCTCCGGCATCCATCAGCGGCTGAATAGCTTGAGATGCACCTGACACGATCACTACTGCCGAACAGCCTGCACCAAGTGCCTGCACTGCTTGGGCAACAGCGATATCCAAGGTCGGCCCGAGACACAGAACCGCTCCCTTCGGATACATCGCCAATCGATTGCTTTCTCCTGTTGGCCCAGGAAGGGTTTGCGGCGTCATATCGAGAGCCGCCGTCTCATTCAGCGCCCGGCGGACGACTCCACCCTTGCCAGAAAGTGCTTTGCGCAACACTTCTACCCGGTCTGGCCTCGCCGCCCAATTACGTGCATCTAAACCGTAGAGGGCCGATTGGAGAGTGTCGAGTGCCACGGTTTTCCCTTCGGGCATCGCGTAGCGTTCGGCAGTGGCGGTGCGGCGAAAACGAGCAACATAAAGCGGGCCACCGGCCTTGGGGCCGGTGCCTGAAAGGCCTTCGCCACCGAACGGCTGTGAGCCGACGATAGCGCCAATCTGGTTGCGGTTGACATAAACATTGCCAACATGGATGCGCTCGACGATTTGCTGCACACGGTCATCAATACGGGTATGCAGGCCGAAGGTCAGCCCGTACCCCTTACTGTTGATAGCATCGACTACTTTGTCGATGTCTCGCGCTTTGAAAGTGGCTACGTGCAGAATCGGGCCGAATATCTCGCGCTCGAGATCCTCAATGCCGCCGACCTCAATTACCGCTGGGGTAACGAAGGTACCAGTGGCTGGCGAGGACAGCTTCTTCAGTACTTTGCCAGCCTTCTCATGTGCCGTTACATAGTCGTTTATCTCGGCCTGAGCGTCAGCGTCAATCACTGGTGAAACATCGGTATCGGTATTCCAGGGGTCGCCGATGGTAAGTGCGTCCATAGCGCCATAGAGCATGTGAAGTAACCGGTCACGGGCTTCTTCTTGAACATACAGCATCCGCAGCGCCGAACAGCGCTGCCCAGCGGATTGGAAGGAAGAAATCAAGATGTCGCGCACTGCCTGCTCGGTCAGCGCTGTGGAATCCACGATCATCGAGTTAAGGCCGCCAGTCTCAGCAATCAGTATGGCCTCTGGCCCAGCATTCTCAGCCAGCGCCTTATGAATGATCTGTGCCACTGGGGTTGAGCCAGTAAAACAAACGCCAGCAATACGTGAGTCGCTAGTCAGCGGGCCGCCCACCGTCGGGCCGTCGCCAGGCAGCAATTGCAGCGCTGCTTCTGGCAGGCCTGCCTCACGCATCAGTTCGACGGCGCGGGCGGCGATCAGCGGGGTTTGCTCGGCAGGCTTGGCAAGTACCGCATTGCCAGCTACCAAGGCTGCAGCAATTTGTCCGGTAGTAATCGCCAGCGGAAAATTCCATGGGCTAATGCAGACGAAGATGCCGCGAGCGCTCCCCGGCTCTTCTGCTTCAAGCCGTTCGCCTTCGTTGGCGTAGTAGCGTAGAAAATCCACCGCTTCGCGTACTTCAGCGATGCCGTCGAACATCATTTTACCGGCTTCACGAGTGGTGATGACGGTCAGCTCGGCAATGTGCTCCTCAAAGAGGTCCGCAGTACGACGCAGTACCTCAGCGCGCTCGGCCGCCGAGCGCGCTGACCATTCGCGGAAACCACCTTCAGCAGCGTCAAGTGCGGTGGCTACCTCCGTCGGGGTGGCCTCATGCACCGTACCAATAACTCGAGAGCTGTCAGCGGGGGAGAAAACTTCACGAGCCGGACCTTGGGGAGCAGGGTTTCCTACCAGCATAGGGCCGGCGGTCCATGTCTTGTCGGCAAACGCTTCACGAGCAGTGAGCAGAGGCAAGATCGAGGCGGGCTCATTAATGCGGTAGCCCTTGGAATTTTTGCGATCGGGCTCAAATAGCTCGCCGGGTTGGCGGATCAACGGGCTTGAAATGGCGCTGCCAAGCTGTTTAAACCCTTCAACTGGATCCTTTGAGACCTCGCTTGGGGGGATAGAACTATCCACCACTTGGTTAACGAACGAGGAGTTGGCGCCGTTTTCTAACAGTCGACGTACCAGATAGGCGAGCAAGTCGCGGTGTGCGCCAACCGGCGCGTAAATGCGGCAGTGCGTGCCTTCTGTCTCCTTAACGATGTGGTGCAGCGATTCGCCCATGCCATGCAGGCGCTGAAACTCGTAGCTGTCCTTATCGCTACCTGCCATCTCCACGACGGCAGCACAAGTATGGGCGTTATGGGTCGCAAACTGAGGATAGATGCGGTCGCGACGGTCGAGCAGCATTTGGGCGCAGGCCATGTAGCTGACATCGGTATTTACCTTGCGGGTGAAGACTGGGAAAGTTTTCACACCCATCTCTTGAGACAGCTTGATCTCGGTATCCCAGTAAGCCCCCTTGACCAAACGCACCATGATCTTGCGATTGAACCGCTCGGCAAGTTCGTAGAGTGTCTCAATTACCGGCGCGGCACGGCGCCCGTAAGCTTGTACAACGACTCCAAAGCCCTCCCAGTCATCTAAGCTGGGGTCGGCCATTAACGCCTCAATCACGTCGAGAGACAGGTCCAGTCGATCCTGCTCCTCGGCGTCGATATTGAAACCGATATTAGCTTTGGCCGCTTGCTTGACCAGTTCCAGCGCGCGCGGTACGAGCTCCGCCATCACCGTATCACGATGGGTGTACTCATAACGCGGATGCAGCGCTGATAGCTTCACCGAAATTCCGGGGCTTCCACGCACATCTCCCTTAGCCTGTTCAGCAATCGCAGTGATCGCCTTGGCATAAGCTTCATGATAGCGAACGGCATCTTCGTCAGTGCGAGCCGCTTCGCCTAGCATGTCATAGGAATAGGTGTAGCCCTGTTTCTCAAGGTCACGGGCATTCTTCATACCCTCTTCAATGGTCTGGCCAAGTACGAACTGGCGGCCAAGAATCTTCATTGACTGACCTACCGCTTTACGCACTACCGGCTCGCCCATACGGCGTACCAGACCGCGCAGTGCACGCGTTGGGCCTTTGGGGTCTTCTTCCAGCACCTTGCCGGTCAGCAGCAGTGCCCAAGTCGATGCGTTGACCATCGACGAGGACGATTTGCCCAGGTGCGCACCCCAGTCGGACGGCTCTATCTTATCGTGGATTAAATCGTCGATGGTTTCTGCATCAGGCACACGCAACAGTGCTTCTGCCAAACACATCAGGCCGACGCCTTCGGTCGTAGAAAGTCCATACTCAGCGAGGAACGCCTCCATCATTGAGGGGGATCTTTCCTTGCGGACACGCTCAACGTAGTTAGCGCCGACGGCAGCCACCTGACGGCGGTCGTCTTCTGACAGCTTAATACGCTTGGTTAACTCGTGCAGTACCGCCGCTTCATCAGCGTCATAGTTACTGCGGATGCGTGCGCGTAGATCACTGACGTCACCATGCAAATGAAGATTGGCTTTGTTCATAATGGGTCTCTTCTTGCTGGTCGACACCTAGCGGTGATATGTCGACTTAGATTTTTTCAGTAAACAAAAAAATCAAAACAATAATAGAGGGCTCCTGCCGGAGCCCTTCGGATACCTTCAGCGTGCTGTGCGCTTACTAGCGCTCAATATGCTGATATTCGCCAGAGTCAGCAGTCGCATTGCTTACCACCAGGATGGCAATGAAGGAAGCAATGAAGCCAGGAATAATCTCGTACACGCCAGGGCCGCCCATAAACGAACCGTTCCAGCCCAACGCAATCCAGATCATAACGGTTGCCGCACCCACTACCATGCCCGCGATAGCGCCGTTGCCGTTTGTACGGGGCCACATCAGCGATAAAATAATCAGAGGGCCAAACGCCGCACCAAAACCTGCCCAGGCATTACTGACTAATCCTAGTACTTGAGAGTCTTCATCAGACGCGATAATAGCGGCCACAATGCCCACCAATACTACGCAAACACGGCCTACAGCCACACACTGTTGCTCGGAAGCTTTTTTATGTAGGAACAGGCGATAGAAGTCTTCGGTCAATGATGACGAGGACACCAACAGCTGGCTGGAAATCGTGCTCATGATGGCCGCCAGTAGAGCTGCGTAGAGGAAGCCGGTAATCAACGGGTGGAACAACAGCTCCGCCAAGATAATAAAGATTGTTTCTGGGTCCTGGACATCTAATCCATTACGAATCGCATAGGCGCGACCAAAAATACCTAAAGAAACCGCGCCAATTAGGGAAATCAGCATCCAGCCCATGCCAATGTTACGTGCAACTGGCACATCTTTTTGTGACCGAATTGCCATGAAGCGAACAATGATGTGCGGTTGACCGAAATAGCCCAGTCCCCAGGTAACCGCTGACAGCCAGCCAATGAAAGTAAGCCCCGAGGTCCAGGAAAGCAGTGTGGGGTCGACTTCATTGAGTGTCTGTGTGGCTTGGGAGAACCCGCCGCCACCTTCACCAAAGAGCACCACCGCTGGCATGATGACTAGAGCCAGCATCATGATGCAGCCCTGCACAAAGTCGGTCATGCTCACGGCCAAGAAGCCACCCACGACGGTGTAAATCAGTACCACGCCGAGGGTGATCATGACCCCCATGGCGTAGTTGCTCATATCGCCAAAGTTATAGATGCCGGAAAACGCACTTTCAAACAGTTTGCCGCCTGCCACTAAGCCAGAGGCTGTGTAAACTGCAAAGAAAATTACGATAACAATAGCGGACACTGTTCGCAGGGAAAGCGCCCGAGTCGGGAAGCGATTGGCAAGGAAGGCTGGAATAGTGATCGCATTACCGTAGTGAACGGTCTGTTCACGAAGCCGTGGTGCGACCAGGGTCCAGTTAAAGAACGCTCCCACCAGCAAGCCGATACCGATCCAGGCTGAGCCTAAACCGGATACAAACATTGCCCCAGGTAACCCCAGCAGCAACCAGCCGCTCATGTCTGAAGCACCGGCTGAAAGAGCCGCTACCTGTGGACTTAAGCCTCGTCCTCCCAGCATGTAATCTTCCGATGAAGAGGTTGCTTTGCGCATGGCATAAACGCCAATGGCGATCATGAGCGCAAAATATGCAAAAAGACTGATCCAAACACCGATAGCCATAAAAACTCCTTCAGTACATTAGGCCGGACATAACGCCGACAGGTTTGTGCGCTTACCGAGAGGAAACGAGTAATAGCGCAGCCTTGTTGTTGTTACCGTTATTGTTAAGCAGTGTTGTTAAATATAGTTGTTGAATTCTTTTTCTATTCATATTGCTGGCCCTAAGAAAGCCTACCTAGGCATACATCAATGATCGAAGACTAGGTAGGCTGTGAAAGTGGAAGTCATTGCTCCACTATTTTTCAGTCATAAGCGCTGCTTTATTTTCAAGCGCAGGCTTAGTAGCGATAAATCGTTTACTCATCGCCAAGTGCCAGAAGCGAGGCGTTGCCACCTAAAGCAGCGGTGTTATTGGTAATCGTTTTTTCAGTCACAAAGCGCTGTAGATAGTGCGGACCGCCTGCTTTTGGCCCAGTACCCGATAAGCCTTGTCCACCGAAAGGTTGTACGCCAACTACCGCGCCGATGATGTTCCGGTTGATATACACATTGCCCACCCGCATTTTCTGCGCTATTTCAGCGGCAAAAGACTCATTGCGACTGTGAACCCCGAAAGTAAGGCCATATCCGCGACCATTAATGTCGTTGATAACGCGGTCAAGTTCGCGGGCCTTGTAACGCACAATGTGCAGAATGGGACCAAACTGCTCGCGGGTCAGCGCATCAATGCTGTCGATGATAAAAGCGGCAGGCGCAACAAACGTGCCGTTTTGGGTGTGTTCCGCCGCCATCGGAGTTTCTGCGACTAATCGGTTTTCGCCCTTGAGTTTTTCAATATGCGCCATCAGACCTTTACGCGCATCTTCATCAATCACTGGGCCAACGTCAGTGCCTAAATCGCGAGGGTCACCAATGCGCAGTTCATTCATGGCACCTTTAAGAATCTCAATCACCCGGTCGGCAACATCGTCTTGTAGATAAAGTACCCGTAGTGCGGAGCAGCGCTGACCGGCACTCTGGAACGCAGACTGAATCACATCCACAACCACCTGTTCAGGCAAAGCGGTTGAGTCGACAATCATTGCGTTCATACCGCCCGTTTCGGCAATTAACGTTGGTAGCGGTGCGTTTTCCCGTGCGGCAAGCGCGCGGTTAATGATCTGCGCTGTATCGGTGCCACCGGTAAATACAACACCTGTAATGCGGGGGTCAGAGGTCAACACGCTGCCCACTGTGGGGCCATCGCCGGGCAGTAGCTGAACCACATCACGCGGCATGCCTGCTTCGTACAGCAGTTCAATCACGCGGTGGGCAACAATCGAGGTTTGCTCTGCAGGTTTGGCAAGCACAGTGTTGCCAGCAACGGCGGCGGCAACAATCTGGCCACAGAAGATAGCTACTGGGAAGTTCCAAGGGCTTATCGCTGCAAATACACCTTTACCACCCATCATCAAACGGTTGGATTCGCCGGTTGGGCCAGGCAGTTCAATCGGTTGGCCAAACGCTTCTTCAGCACGCATGGCGTAGTAGCGGCAGAAGTCGACGGCTTCTTTGATTTCGTCGACACCGTCGGTGAGCAGCTTACCGCCTTCACGTGAACAGAGCGTCATTAGCTCTGGCATGTGCTCTTCCATCAGGTCGGCCAGGCGGCGCAGGATGTCAGCGCGTTCGCTCACTGGGGTCGTTTCCCAACGCGGGAAGGCTTGCCAAGCTGCATCGAGCGCTTTGGCTGCCTGCTCTTTGCTAGTCCACTGAACGCTGCCTACGGTTTTACGGCGGTCAAAAGGCGAGGTTACTGGGTGGGTGCTGTCGGCATCGTCGGCAACATCAAAGGCCAGCAGCGGTTTTGCGAGGTACTGCTTATCCATAAACGTGCCCATCTTTTCCATTAGCGGATAGAAGTGGCTACGGATATTAAGATTGACCCCGCGAGAGTTGCGGCGTTTTGGCCCGTAAATATCTTTCGGCAGTGGAATACGTTTATTGGCGAACGTTTTCTGCTGACGAAGCGTTTCAATGGGATGTTGGCACAATGACTCTACGGGGACTTCTGGATCGACAATTTGGTGAACAAAAGAGGAGTTGGCACCGTTTTCAAGTAGACGACGTACCAAATAGGGCAGTAGGTCTTTATGGGCGCCAACCGGGGCGTAAATACGGCAATAAGTGCCTTCAGGAGCACGCTCGAGAGCCGCGTCGTAAAGGGCTTCGCCCATGCCATGTAAGCGCTGGAATTCAAACGGGCGGCTATCGTGGTTGGCTAATTCAAGAATCGTGGTAACGGTATGAGCGTTGTGGGTAGCAAACTGAGGGAAAATGCGCCCATGAGTATCGTTGGATAGCAGGAATTGGGCGCAGGCCAAGTAAGCCACGTCGGTACAGGCTTTACGCGTAAATACCGGATAGCCGTCAACGCCAAGCTGTTGAGACTCTTTGATTTCGCTGTCCCAATAAGCACCTTTTACTAAACGCAACGGGATTTCGTCGCCTTGTTGTTCGGCTAGGCGATTAATATAGTGCAGCACCGGCAAAGCGCGCTTTGAATATGCCTGAACGACAAGACCAAAGTGCCCCCATCCTTTCACTGCGTCACTTTCATAAATCGCACGGAAAACTTCTAGTGAAAGCTCTAAACGATCAACTTCTTCTGCATCGATAGTGACGGCGACATCAAGTTCACGGGCTTTGGTGACTAACTGAATAACCGTATCGACGAGTTCGGCAAGTACCTGCTCACGGCGGCCAAACTCATAACGCGGATGAAGGGCAGACAGCTTGATAGATACTGAAGGTGCAGGGGTTTTATCGCCCAGTGTTTTACAGGCTTTGCCGACCTGCTCGATTGCGCGAGCATAGTCATCATAGTAGCGCTTGGCGTCGGCTCGGGTGCGCGCTGCCTCTCCCAACATGTCATAGGAGTAGGTATAGCCTTTATTAAATAGCGGTTTAGAGCGCTTTAGTGCTTCATTAATATCGCGTCCTAAAACGAACTGTTTGCCCATGATTTTCATCGCTTCCATCATGGCGCGACGAATCACTGGTTCGCCCACTTTATTAACCATGCGGTTAATAAAGTGGGCAGGTTGGCCCTCTTTTGGATGGTCAAGCTTCAATACATGGCCAGTCATCAATAGACCCCATGTAGAGGCGTTTACCATCCATGATTCACTTTTACCGACGTGAGACTTCCAATCTGCGGGGCCAAGTCGGTCTTCAATTAGCGCATCGGCGGTCTCTTTATCTGGAATGCGTAGCATAGCCTCTGCTAAACACATCAACATTAGGCCTTCATGGGTGTCCAGGCTGTACTGCTGCAATAGTTCGTCAATCGTATCAACAGCCGTATCCATATTACGAACATCACGCACTAGCGCTGCGGTATTCGATTCAATCCGTACGAAATCGTCGCTGTCAGCATTGAGAACTTTGATGAGCTCACTGACGAAGGCATCCTCATCTACAAGATAGTGATCACTAACACGCTGCATTAGCGTATCAAGATCGGTTTGCCAGATGGCAGGGTCACGCATTTTCTTGGCATTGAGCATTGAGGCCCCCATAAGTCTGTACAGAAAGCGAAAAGCTGAATCAAATAACCGAACTAAAGAGATGATAGGGCGTTATGCCCAAGATAACGGACGAATGTAGAGCGAGCTGCCATTAGGTGTATGTCGTTTTCATGGCAAAACGTGTCAATTTCTCGGTAAGAAACGCTTTTTAAGACTTTAGTTTAGTTTCTAAATGGCTGCCAACACACAAACTTACGCGTTAAGCGACCCAGCTAACGGCTTTATGATGAGCGAGATGAGAGTGCACCAGCTTTAGAAGCTGCTCCTGTGGGCGTCGATGAAGGCGCTAACGGCGTTGAATAAGCCGTTGAATAAGCAGTTGAGCGAACAGCTGAATCAAGAGGTGTATTGGCTATTCCCGCACCCTGGCGTAATTGGCGGGGTGACACCCCATAGCTACGCCGAAAAGCGTGGGAAAGAGCGCTTTGGTTAGCAAAGCCTGTTTGAATGGCAATATCGGTGAGTGGCAGGCGGCTTTGTAATACTAGCTGACGAGCCGCGTGTAGGCGCTGGCGTCGCACATATTGCCAGGGCGATAGGCCCGTTTGGATGCGAAAGCGCTCAGAGAAGTGTGCTTCACTAAGGCACGCTAGCTTAGCTAAATCAGCGACTCTTAGCTCATCGGCCAAGTGGTGGCGAATGAAACGATCAATTTGACCAAGATTAAGACGACGCTGAGAGGTGCTCTCTGTTGCGCCCAAACGAGCTTTTAATGAACCTAGCAAAGTGGCAGCAAGCCGATCCTGCTGAAAAGACATGGCTGACGTGTCAAATCCTTGGGCGAGTTCGCTTTCTACAAAGGCTAGGTAGTGGCGTAATGGGTTGTCTAAGGCAAAAAAACGCGGGGCATCAAACAGGGCCACTAACTCGCGGTGTTCACCCGTCAGAGCTGGCGCATCTTCAGGGAGGTCAAGAATTAGTTGCCGGTTGTAGCCGTTACCTGAATAAAAATGTTCATGGTTAGCAGGAACAATGCAACCAGAGAAGGCGTTGACGCGGCCACCGAGGCCTTCGATTTCAAATTCTGAAGAGCCGCAAAGCGTAATGACTATTTGGTGAAAGTCGTGGGAGTGATGTTTTGTGGCGCTTTCTAAAGGGATTTGACGAATAGTACTCGGCATGGGGGTCTCCTCGGCACTGCTGGCCTATTAGCGTTGGCGCAGCGCTGTATGTGCCGCTAAATGATCACGTAAAGCTTTCAGTTCCGTGTAACCCTCCTGGTTAAGTAACGGTTTGCTTCGAGCAATTTGCCAATGGCGCCCGTAGGAGTCCATTAAATGCGCTGCGCGACGGCGCACACTATCTAGATACTCATCGTGACGAATGGGGTAGCCAATAATGGCATTCCATTCGGTTTCACTGACCTTGCTTTCCAGCGCTTTGTCAAATAAAGCGAGCAGGTCATGAGGTTCGGTGCGGTAGCGTGGTGTACCTACCGTCATTAATATCAACAGCACGGCACCTATCACCAATAAACATACGCCAAACACCAATAGGTACAGTGCCATACTAGGCTCCCCGCAGTAGCAGTACTCGTTTGAAAGTTGAAAACCAGTATACGCGTGCTGCTCCTTAAGGCGAAAATTTTGCCGTTTTGCGAACTTTTCCTGTGCACGGTGTCTGAAGGTTTACAGGCAACATCGCGATAGCAGTCGTTAATAGTGTTGTTCTGGCTATTGTTTTCGATCCCTTGCTTCCGCTGCTTATACTAAGCAGCGGTTTTTTTTGCTTTTAAGATGGTCGTTTCACTTAACGCAAACACTTATTTAACCGAAAAGGTGTCGATAAGTGGCTATCCGCAGCGAAGAGAACGTGTGGGTGATAGCTCGTGACCTTCAGCGAATAGATCAAGGCCCAGCAGATGGCAGCTACTAGACAGAGAATCGCTGATAAATAACGGTTAGTGGCGGCGAATAGTAAGCAGCGCCATTAAAATATCACGGCGCGTTACAATGCCGACTAAACGTTGCTGTTCCACAACGGGATAAATCTTGGGCTTAGCTCCGAGCATCTCTTGTGCCAAATCGGTGATGCTTTTGTTGGGCGTTGTTGTGAGCACATCTTGGCGCATTAATTCCCGAACCAGCGGCGCTTCATCGTCGTGGTAGATACTGTCTAAAACGCGGCCCATCACATCCTGTTCCGATATAAAACCAATTAGCCGATCAGAGGTATCTACCACCGGAGCGCCTGGTAAGCGATGTAATGCTAAACCCTGAGCCAAGGTGGTGATAGAGGTCTCACCAGTAACACGATAGCAGTCCCGTGACATGACATCGCGCACGGTATCGGGGGTTTTTTTATTCATGGTGATACTCCTTAACGTGATACGCGCATTTTCGCTCTAAAAATGGGTCGGGTAGTGGCTGTGGGGCTAGGAACGATATGTGCTTTATTTTTATTAATGTAGAAGATTTAACTCATCCTGCGTTGTCCTTACTAATGTTACATTCAACGCTTTGCTCTTTTTCAAATGCTATTTCAACTACTACAAGGAGCCACTATGGACGCGCGTGAATACCTCAATCGCAAAGGCGTTGGCATAGAAAGAGACCCTGAACGGCCCAACACATTAGAAGAAAAAGCGTGGGAAAGGGCGCGTGGGTCAGGTAGCCAGCGGCCTAAGTCTGGCACGCCCCATGACTGGGAAGATTGGGAGCGCCATCATGATGATTTGGCAGACGGTGCGGAAACGTTAGAGCAGAAAATAGATAAAGAGGCGCATCAAAAAGCGCTTGCTAAAGAGAAACAGCAGGCTGAAAAAGCACGGGCGGCGGTAGAGCATTTTACTCCCCCTGTGCAGCCGGATATTCAGCATCAAGCGTCATCTTCTACGGCTTCGGGAGTAACGCCAATATCATCTCAGCCCGCTGCTTTACTGCTTGCTTACCGTGCGCTAGCTATTCTACTACCGCCTTTGGCCGTCGGGTTAACAGACGGAGGGGCAAAACGTGTTGCTACTAGCATTGTATTGACGCTATTAGGCTGGATTCCAGGTGTGGTACATGCCTTTGTATGGTTAAAAAAGCACTAATCCGTTAATTACTCGTTTGGCCCATTGGCAGTTGTTGTTAAGCGCGTATAATCTCCGTCAACTTTCCTTTTTTTTGAGGTTTACGATGGGCTACCTTGTTGGCGTAACGGCGCTGTGGGCGTTCTCTTTTTCGTTGATCGGAGTGTATTTGGCTGGCCAAGTCGATAGCTATTTCGCAGTGCTCGTCAGAGTAACACTCGCCACGCTGGTCTTTTTGCCGTTTTTACGCCCCAGCTTGCTACGTGGCAGGCAGCGCTTAGCGTTAATGGCGTTGGGGGCGGTTCAGCTAGGCATCATGTACACCTTTTTTTACCACTCCTTTTTACTGCTATCGGTTCCTGAAGTACTGCTGTTTACGATTTTTACACCCATTTATATCGCGCTCCTAGATGACTTAATGTTTAAGCGCTTCACGCCTATTTATTTAGTAACCGCCATACTGGCGGTAATCGGAGCGGGCGTTATTCGTTACGACGGTATTGATAGTGGATTCTGGCTGGGCTTTTTAGTGGTGCAGGGGGCCAACCTCTGTTTTGCAATCGGGCAGGTGGGCTATCGGCGGCTAGCCGCTGATTTGCCGCCTACCTTGGCATGGCATAACGTTTTTGGCTGGTTCTTCGTTGGTGCGATGGTGGTCGCACTTCCCGCATTTTTACTCTTTGGTAATACGGCTGCACTCCCTACTACCCCAGTACAGTGGAGCGTATTGGCATGGCTTGGATTAGTCGCGTCTGGAGTGGGTTATTTCGCCTGGAACCAAGGCGCCACTAAAGTAGATGCGGGAACGTTAGCGGTAATGAACAATGCGCTAGTGCCCGCTGGCCTAGTGGTTAATTTGGTGATCTGGAATCGCGATGCGGAAATCGGTAAGCTACTTTTAGGTGCTGCAATCATGGCCGCCTCGCTGTGGTTAAATCACTGGTGGTTACAGCGCCGTCACGCTATATCTGTCTAATTAATTCAAGCCATTGTTTTTGCCCAGGGGAGCTTGCGTTTCTGCATTACACTGGGCAATTTGCTCGATACCCTCATACTCTCCATAATGTGGGCTGATGCCAGCGAGAGTTGTCCATGTCTAACACCCCATCGTCAGGTTTAGCACCCTTGAGCCAGGCCCAACAAACGCAGCCTTTCGAAACGACGTCTTTTAAGACGAGGCCTTCTAAAGCAGCGCCTTTTAAGACAGCGCCTTTTAAGACAATAGGCTTAATCGGCCGTTTAGGCAGCGATAAAGTGGTCGATTCGCTCAAAAGGCTGGTCAACTATTTAGTTACCCATGATTATAAAGTATTGATTGAGGATCGGACGGCAACGGCGTTACCGGATCATGGGCTGCCTGAAGCCAGCCGCCGCATACTTGGAGAGTTATGCGATCTTGTCATCGTTGTTGGTGGCGATGGCAGCCTTCTGGGCGCCGCACGCACGCTATGCCTTAGTGGTACGTTAATATTAGGCGTCAACCGTGGGCGGTTAGGCTTTTTAACCGATATTTCTCCCGATGAGTTGGAAAGCCGGGTTGGTGAAGTGTTAGCGGGTGAGTTTGAAGTTGAAGAGCGTTTCTTGCTTGATTCCGTGTTGTATCGAAACGGTAAAGCGGTAGGTAGCGGTGTTGCGCTCAATGAAGTGGTGGTTCATCCCGGTAAAGCGGTACGAATGATTGAGTTCGAACTGTTTATTGATGGGCAGTTTGTGTATAGCCAGCGTAGTGATGGCTTAATTATTGCTACGCCGACAGGTTCAACTGCCTATGCTCTTTCGGGGGGTGGGCCGATCATGCATCCCAAGCTTGATGTGGTGACGTTAGTCCCCATGTTTCCCCACACGCTTTCAAGCCGTCCTATTGTGATTGACGCTGCCAGTGAAATCCGTATCCATATTGGTGAAACCAATCAGACCTATCCCCATATCAGTTGCGATGGACAAACCCGTGCAGTGGCTAAACCAGACGATGTGCTTGTCATACAACGCAAACCAGAGCGTGTACAGCTAGTTCACCCTATTGGGCATAATTTTTATGAAGTGCTGCGCAGCAAGCTCGGCTGGAGCCATCGGCTAGGGGATTAACATGGAGGGCTACGATTTAATTGGCGATGTACATGGGTGTGGTGCAACACTTGCAGCGTTATTAGAGCGGCTTGGCTATCATCAGCGGGGTGGGGTATATCGACACCCTCGCCGAAAAGTGATCTTTTTAGGCGACTTGATCGATCGTGGACCACGTATTCGTCTAGCAGTTACGATTGCACGCCGAATGGTTGAAGAGGGTGAAGCACATATTGTCATGGGTAACCATGAGTACAATGCTCTGGCTTATACGCACCCCGCCCCCCCTGGTAGCAACAAGCGCTGGCTGCGCGAACATACACCGCGTCATAACCGTATTATTGAGGCCACGCTAGCTCAATACCGCGATTACACCAATGAGTGGGAAGATACCCTGGCGTGGTTTAAGACCATTCCTTTATGCCTAGAGCTGGACGGAATTCGTATAGTTCACGCCTGCTGGGATGAAGAGTTGATTAGACAGCTTAAACAACGCGCTCCCAATGCCTGCATGGATAGCCACTTTTTGGTTGAGTCCACCGACCCCTCAACGCAAGCCTTTCGTATACTTGATCGCTTAACCCGCGGCCCTCATATACCGTTACCTAAAGGTATTGCGATACATTCTGGTGATGGCTTCACACGGCAGAGTTTTCGTGCGCATTTTTGGTCGGCTAACCCTCAACAATGGGGGGATGTAGTATTTCAGCCAGATAACCTTCCTGGTGATTTGGAGACTAGAACGCTAACTAACGCCGAGCGCCAGCGTCTTAGCTACTATGGCCCTGAGCAGCCACCCCTATTTATCGGTCATTACTGGTGCGAAGGGATTCCTGCCTTGCCAGCACACAATATTGCTTGCTTGGATTACAGTGCTGTGAAATTTGGCCGACTGGTTGCTTATCGCTGGAGCGGCGAAGCGCAGCTCAATGCCGATCATTTTGTGTGGATACAGGTACCAAAAGAAGAGCGTGCGCTGCCAAAGCCGTGGGAAATAGATTTCGATTAATGGGAGTGATTTTTAGCTTTACATACCGTTACATAATTTTTTCAAAATAGCTGAACTAACGGTGTTGTCGGTTATCAGAGTAAGTGTTCCCTTGAATGATCCCTTGCTTTTTTTTCCGGCGGCCCCCTCCGCCGGATTTTTTTCGTCTATCCGTTGGTGACGCGGCGCGCTGTCGCGCTAATATTTATTGGTTGAAAGGAACCTGCCATGCATCCAGTAATGCTCTTACCCACGGACGCAGATACCAAAGAACTGCGTAAGGCGCTGTGGCACTACCGCATTGGTCACCGTATTACTGATGAGGCAGACGGCCAACTGCTATGGGTTGCCGACCCGCGCCAGCAAGATGAAATGAAAGTACTCGTTAGCTGCTGGGAGCGAGGTGAGCCACTAATCACTACTGCCGCTAGATCGAGCCGCCAGACCCCAGCCCGTCATTTTTTACCCATGCTGCGCCAAGTGCCGGTTACTGCGCTGATGATTGCTATTAGCCTAGCGGTGTTCGCGCTGACTGGGATATTTGGTGATCTGCTAATTGTAAAACTCACCATTGTTTCGGTGGGGGTCGCCGGCGGTCAGCTCGTATATGGCAGCCTTAGCGATACGATAATGTCTGGTCAGTTATGGCGTTTATTGTCGCCTGCATTCTTACATTTTGGCTGGATGCATTTGATCTTTAACCTAATGTGGGTTTGGTACTTCGGACGTCAAATTGAGCAGCTTCAAGGTAGTCGTATCATGCTGCTACTGCTTATCGTGGCAGGTATTGGTGCTAACATCGCCCAGTACATTACCGGCACGGTGTTGTTCGGCGGTATGTCTGGCGTTGTTTACGCCTTGCTGGCTCATGTGTGGTTGATGTCCTATCGTGCCCCGCAAAGCGGATTTTTCGTCCCCCAGATGTTGGTAGTCTTCATGCTGGGCTGGATGGTATTTACGATGACCGATATTGCCGGCAGCGTGGGCTTTGGTAACGTAGCCAATGAAGCACACTTGGGCGGGCTGCTCGTGGGGCTGGTCACGGGCTGGTATTATTCCTCCAAACGAAGCAAACACTAAAGGTGCCTGCGATGAGCGACATGACCTTCGATAAAATGATTAACCAAATGACGCCCGCTATTTATGAAAGCCTTAAACAGGCGGTTGCGTTGCGGAAATGGCCTGATGGTCGATATTTAACGCCTGAGCAGACGGAACTGTGCTTGGAAGCGGTCATACGCTTTGAAGTGGAAAATAACGTTCCTGAAGAGAATCGCGTGGGTTATCTAGAACGCCGTACGTGTGGTGCTGGCGCGACTGGTGCAGGCGTTACGCCTGAAATGGCAGGCCTTGCCCGGGATGCCACGCGTGACTGATGACTTGTTTGCCTCAGTAGTATCCCCGGTGCAAGGGTGTTTGCAGAAAATGGCGGCGGATTTACCTAGCCGCCTAGGTGATCCGGTGGTGTATCACCTTCGTGCGGGTGAGCATCGAATGCTACTGAATGAGCGTATCGGCTCGCCGATGCGTCTTACCTGGAGCGGTGCAATTGCCTGTACCCACTGTGGGCGTGCCACTAAAAAAAGCTTTGCCCAAGGCTACTGCTACCCTTGTTTTAAGCGCTTAGCCCAGTGTGATACATGCATCATGAAACCCGAGACTTGCCACTATCATCAAGGCACTTGTCGGGACCCCGTGTGGGGCGAAAAACACTGCTTCCAACCTCATATTGTTTACTTAGCGAACTCTTCCGGTTTGAAAGTGGGCATCACCCGGAAAACGCAAATGCCAACCCGCTGGCTGGATCAAGGTGCTATTCAGGCGCTACCTATTCTTGAGGTAAAGACCCGACAACAGTCTGGTCTTGTCGAAATGCTCTTTAAAGAGGAAGTGGCCGACCGCACTAACTGGCGTGCCATGCTAAAAGGCGATGTGAAACCACTGGATTTATGTGCTGAGCGCGATCGTCTTTTCAGCCTGTTAAATGAAGGGTTAGGGCAATTACGTGACGTGCACGGTGCGGATGCCATTCGTAGCTTGGATGAAACGCCGTTGGACTTTCATTATCCCGTGGCGACTTTTCCTAGTAAGGTGACTTCCCATAATTTTGATAAGCAGCCGCTAATTGAAGGTACACTTCAAGGGGTAAAAGGGCAGTACCTAATTTTTGATACTGGGGTTATTAACCTTCGTAAATTCACCGGTTACGAAATCGTTGTAGGGTAAGCGTCATCCTCTCCCTAACTGTTTCTTTTAACTGACTATAACTGCCTATCCTTGTTATTGAACCTAGCCAGAGTCGCTTTTGTTAACTAAGGTTATTAGGGTGAAATCCTATTCTGCCTTACGCAACGCAAGGAAGCCTCGATGCCATGGCTAAAACTGCTGCACATCGCCGCGCTGGTCATCTGGTGCGGCGCACTTCTTTATTTACCCGCTCTACTTTTGTATGCACTCCAGTTGCGTAAAGACGCTGGTTTCGCGCAAGGCACTCCCCCGATGCCGCGTTTTTTCTACAACTCCATTGCGACGCCCGCTGCTTTGGCTGCTATTGCATCTGGCACGCTTTTGTTTTTGCTAAATGGGCTTCTTGGAGGGTGGTTAATTCTTAAGCTGGGAGCGGTAGTGCTAATGGTGGCTGCCCACGGCTGTTTTGGCTGGCTGATTTTGCGGTTGGAAATGGGGATTTTTACAGGTGTTAAAGCCGCCAGCCTGTGCGCTTTATTGCTCGCGCTAACGGGCATATTGGGTGTGCTTGGGTTGGTGCTTTCTAAACCATTGGCTTGGGGATAATGTGATGAAAGTTATCCCATTTATAGCCATGGTCGTGCCCTTAAGACGACTTCTCAACTTCGACGCCGACGGCGTGCTCGTATACCAATTGGCCGCCCAGCCAGCCTGCCAACGCGATCAGGCTGGCAGTTACCAGCGAAATAGCCAAACCCCAAGGCAGCACGGCGTTGGGTTCAGTAAAACGCAAAAGCCAGTTCAAAGACGCCAGCGAAAGCATGACGACGGCCACAATCGCGTGGCTCCAGCCAGTTATCAGGCGGCGGATTCGCGCCACAGTGACCAGGTCAATAATACCTGCTACCGAGGCAATCCAGCCGCCAAACGTGCCTACCCCTGCCAACCACAAACCGCTGCGCAGCCAGAAGGGGTCTTGGGTATACCAGAAGGCCAGGTCGCTAGCGACCAGTGCCATCAGGGCGGCCACTGGAAAGTGAATCATCACTGGATGAAGCGGGTGGCCAGCCAGCGAAGCGCGGCTTTTGATCGAGCGTTGGCGAGTATGTGTCATGGTCACTTCCTGTGGTTAGACAAAGTGAAAGAGTCGGTCAGATCAACTGCACTTCAGGGAAACCGCTAATGAGGGAACGCAATAGCGAAATATCTATCATGATTTCATATTTATCGTCGCGATGGTTCCGGCGAATAGCTTGCTTACTTGGAACTTTGCTGCTGCTGAGCTTAGCGGGCTGTGCAGGCGATAGGTCTATCTTAGACCCTGCTGGGCCTGCTGCGCGAGACGTGAGGCTAATTTGGTGGGTAATGCTTGGGTTTGCCACCCTTGTGTTGATCGTGGTGACAGCACTTTGGCTTTACGCCTTTAAACCAAGAAGCGTGCTGCGTACACCTGCCCAGGAGCGCCGCATCGCTCGTCGCTGGATTGTTGGTGGCGGCATCATGTTGCCAGTGGCCACTATTACCGCGCTATTACTGTTTGGCGTGCCCGCCGGGCAGCGAATGCTAACGCTACCCATGGGTGAGCCGCCAGAGGTCATTGAGGTGATTGGTCATCAGTGGTGGTGGGAAGTGCGCTATCCCGGCGCTAAAGGTGGTGAGGTTGTTACCGCTAATCAACTGGTGATGCCTGCAGGCGAGCCAGTGGATTTTCACGTCAGCGGTGCTGATGTGATTCATGCATTTTGGGTGCCTCGGCTGGGGGGGAAAATAGATATGTTGCCGGGCCGCGTAAATAAAATTCGTTTACAAGCCGATGAGCCCGCGGTGTTTGGTGCGCAGTGTGCCGAACTGTGCGGCGTGGGCCACGCCCATATGCAGTTGCATGTGGAAGCCATGCCGCGCAGCGAGTTCGAGGCATGGTTAACTGCAAGACAAGAGTCGGCGCTTAGCGAACTGTCCGTTGCCGATGCTACCTACGACGACGCGCGTGATGCCTTTATGACACATTGTGCCCGCTGCCACCAAGTAGCGGGCGTTAGTCAGGGAGGCATCGGTCCAACGCTTTCAGATGTGGGCGGTCGCGCCACGCTAGGAGCAGGGGTGATTGCCATGGAAAAGGGAGCTGTTAGTCACTGGTTGCAGCATCACCAAACGCTAAAGCCAGGCAATAAGATGCCTACCCACAGTGATATTGAAACGGACACCTTGGATGCCCTGGGCGCTTGGCTGGAGGCCTTGTCACCATGAAAAGTGTCAATCAAGAAGCCATTGAGCATGACCCGCAGCAATTGCATGAGGACTTGCACACCATTTGGGGTAACCCCAAAGGTTTAAGATCCCTAACTATCGTCAACCATACCACGCTCGGCCTGCGTTTTATGGTCACAGGGATGGTGTTTTTCCTGATTGGCGGCATTTTGGCAATGCTGGTGCGAACCCAGTTAGCGATGCCCGACCAAAACTTTATGTCGCCAGATATTTATAATCAGGTCACCACCATGCATGGCACGGTGATGATGTTTCTGTTCGCTATTCCTATGCTGGAAGGGCTGGCGATTTACCTGATCCCAAAGATGATCGGTGCCCGCGACCTGGTCTGCCCTCGGCTAACGTCACTTGGTTATTTCTGCTATTTATTTGGCGGGATTATTCTTACTTCCAGCCTGATTATTGAAATGGCGCCTTCTAGCGGTTGGTTTATGTACACCCCGCTTAGTAGTAAAGAGTTCGCGCCTGATCTGGGCTCTGATTTTTGGCTGTTGGGAATCACGTTTGTGGAAATTTCCGCAGTGTCTGCGGGTGTAGAGTTGGTAGTGTCAATACTGCGTACTCGCACTCAGGGCATGGCACTGCATAAAATGCCGTTGTTCGCTTGGTATATCTTGGCCATGGCGCTGATGATCGTGGTGGGGTTTCCGCCGTTGATTCTTGGCAGCGTATTACTGGAACTTGAGCGCGCCGTTGGTATGCCGTTTTTCCAGATTGCGGGAGGTGGTGATCCCTTACTGTGGCAGCATCTGTTTTGGCTGTTTGGTCATCCCGAGGTGTACATCATCTTTCTACCGGCAGCGGGCATTGTTTCCACGCTAATACCGGTTTTTGCCGGGCGGCCTATTGTCGGTTATGGGTGGGTGGTAGCTGCCATCGCTATTATGGGCTTTATCAGTTTTGGGCTTTGGGTACACCACATGTTTACAGTGGGCATCCCACAGCTCGCTCAGGCATTTTTCTCGGCGGCTAGCATGCTGGTGGCGGTGCCAACGGCGATTCAGGTATTTGTTTGGCTGGCTACCTTGTGGCTGGGTAAACCTAAAATGAAACTACCCATGCTTTGGGTAATGGGCTTTTTGATTATTTTCGTTTGCGGTGGCTTAACCGGGGTGATGCTAGCGCTGGTGCCGTTTAACTGGCAGGTGCACGATACCCACTTTGTGGTGGCCCACATGCACTATGTATTGGTGGGTGGCATGTTCTTCCCATTGATTGCAGGGCTTTACTACTGGTTGCCGCTATTTTCCGGACGTATGCCGTCTGAAAACCTTGGGCGCTGGGGGTTCTGGCTAACCTTTTTAGGCTTTAACGGTACGTTTCTGATTATGCATTGGACGGGCCTTTTAGGTATGCCCAGACGTGTTTATACCTACGAGGCTGGCTCTGGGTGGGAAATTTATAACCTGCTCTCATCCGTCAGTAGCTTTGTGTTATCGGCGGGTATTGCCATGGTGTTGCTGGATATCGCACTGCACTTCCGGTTTGGTAAACCCGCCAAACACAATCCATGGAACGCCGATACGCTGGAATGGGCTAACACGATGCCCCCAAGCGCTTATAACTTTGTCAGCTTGCCTACTGTAGAAACGCGGCATCCATTGTGGGATGACCCGAATTTGCCGCATACCATGGCGAAAGGCATGCACGGCTTGGCGGTGGCTTCCCACGGTAGGCGTGAAATGTGGGGTACTGATCCGATTACTGGCAAAGTACGTGAAATCATTCACCTGCCTGGTAACTCCTGGTGGCCGCTGTTTGCCGCGGCAGCGCTGGCAGTGGTGTGTATTAGTTTATTAACCCGTGTCTATGCGCTAGCAGGCATCTTTGTAGTGATTGCTGGTGTATTTCTGCTGCGCTGGTCGTGGGAGAACGGTGCACACCCGAATGCAGCTCCTGATGCAGGCGTAAAGCCAGGCGATCCGCCGCTTCATTCACGCACGATGGACGGCCCTGGGCTTTGGGCAATGGCGGTGTTTTTAATTGCCAACGGTTCGTTCTTTCTTTCCTATCTGTTTGGCTGGTTTTATCTATGGACTGTTTCGCCTGAGTGGCAAATGCCAGATATACCGCCGCTGTCTCTGCTGATAATGAGCATAGCTGGGGGGGCGGTTTTAGCTGGGTGTGTGGTGATAGAGAAGCTGGTGCGCGGGCTGCGTCAGCAACGTGATGCAGGTTTAAGAGCAAGTTTCTATTTAGCCGCTGCGTTAGGCGCGCTTCAAGTGGGGCTGGCTGGCTGGGCGCTTTGGCGAGCCGATCTTTCACCGACTCAGACAACCCACGATGCGGTGATGCTGGTGGGGCTTGTTTACGCGCTTTTTCATGGTGGCCTAGCGGTTATTTTAACGGTGTTACAAGGCATGCGCGTTGGTTATGGCTACGTGGGTGCGCATGCACCGTTTGAACCTGCCGTAGTGGCACTACTCTGGCGCTATAACGTGGTCACATTCTGGTTGTTAGTTGGGGCGTTGGCGATACTGCCTCGGATGATAGGAGGGTAATGGTGATGGTACTGACACGACTACATCTTACTCATCCCATCCACTTAATTATCGGACTAACGCTATGGAGCCTATGGTTTGTGGCGGTTTATAGCGGCCTTTCAGTAGCCTGTGCCGTTGCGCCACCACCACCTGAAGCGGGGGCGCTTACAGGTCTTAATGCCGCGCTAGGTGGTGTTAGTTTCATTACTGCCCTGGGGCTTGTGGCACTTTCCTGGGGTAGTTGCCAAGTGGCGAAGCAGCATGAAGGACGCCAGCGTTTTCATGCCACTGTCTCTGCGTGGCTGTATTTGTTTTCCGCTTTCGGTGTGGTGTTTGCGGGTATGCCGATTATCAGTGTGCCGCCTTGCCTATAAGTCATAGCGCCCACGTTAATTCGATGCCAGAAGACGAAAAAACTTCTAGCCATAACACTCCCCTCTACACCCTGCATGGTATGTGGTGTACCAGCTGTGCTCTGGCGGTAGAAGGCGCGCTAACACGTCTGCCTGGGGTCATCGACGCTAGCGTTCACTACCCCACGGCAACTGTGTGGGTGAAAGGTGAGCGAAACTCAGTCGATCTGACGGAGCTTGCGCCGGTAGTCAAACGGTTAGGCTATCGGCTAACTGAATTAGAAGCCGTTGATGATGCCCATGAACGTCTTGAGCAAGAGAGCCGCTACCTTACTTTGCGGTTGTTAGTAGGCGCGGCATTCGGTATGTGGACCATGTTGGCCTCATTGCTTATTTATGTGGGAGCGTTACCGAGCGCATCGATAGAGCAAGTGGTGGCCTGGATATCGGGTGCCTTTGCACTGCCCGTAGTGGTGTATTCGGGCTTGCCGTTTTACCGAGCGGGCTGGCGCACGTTACTTGCCAAACGTCCAGGGATGGATGTGCTGGTTAGCCTTGGCGCGATCGGTGCAGTGAGTGTGTCGATTGGGTTGTTGTGGCGCGGCTCGGTGGAGGTGTATTTCGATACGGCGGTTATGCTGATAGTGCTGTTGCTTATTGGGCGACTGGTAGAAACGCTGTGCCGCCACCGTGGGCTAAAAGCGTTAGATGCACTGGCGTTGCCAGATGCGGCTATAAGCGCTTGGCAAAAGGGTGACTGGGTCTTACTGCCTGTCAATGATGTAGTCGCGGGTATGCGCGTTAAGCTAGCGCCGGGGGAATTAGTGACGCTAGATGGCATTCTTGATGCTCCCGGATGGATTGATACCGCCTCACTAACCGGTGAAAGCTTGCCACGTTACTTCAATGCAGGGCAGAGAGTGTACGCTGGCTGTCGTTACCTAGGCGCTATGCCACTGGTAATGCAGGTCACAGCGGGGGCTGGTAAACGCCGATTGGATCGACTACGTCATGAAATGCGCCGCTATCAAGCCCAAAAAGGTGAACTGCAGAAACTAGCCGACCGTTTTGCCGCCTGGTTAAGTCCTTTAGCATTAGCGCTCTCGCTAGTGACGTTGATCGGTGCGCTACTCGTTGGGTTGGGGTGGGAGGATGCACTGGTGCGCTCACTCTCAGTGCTCGTGGTGGCATGTCCCTGTGCCGTTGGGCTGGCGGTGCCTTTGGCTAGTCTTGCAGGTAACGGCCAGGCTATGCAGCAAGGTATTGCACTGCGCGACCCCGCCGCGCTAGAGATCTTGGCGCGTATTCATTCAGTAGCGCTGGATAAAACCGGAACCTTAACAACGGGGAGCCATGGGGTGCTTCACTGGCAAGTACGCGATGGCATTGATAAACACACGTTGCAGCACAAGCTCACCAGCGCCGTTGCTGGGAGCGAACACCCGTTGGCACAAGCATTGGCGCGCTGGTCGGGTGGCGACAATAACCAGCGCTCTAAACCATATAAGGTTGATGAATTCCCCGGAGAAGGTCGCCGTGTATGGCTCACAAATCGTCAATATTTGATGGTAGGCAGCGTTCGTTGGCTGGCGCGACAGCAAGTTGATGTGCCTTCCCAGGCAGCAGATGGCACGCTAGCGTCTGCTTCTCAAGTCATGCTGGCGGATGAGTCAGGCTGGCTAGCGACGTTCTATCTGACTGATCAACCCGTAGACGATGCGGAGCAAAGCGTGAAGCGATTGCTCGCGTCAGGTTATCTGGTCGCAATGATCAGCGGTGATCGACAGGGCGCGGTTAGTTGGCTGGGTAAACGTATTGGGCTTCCAAGTAAAGCGTGCTATGCCCAGCGCTCACCGGAAGCCAAGGCACGGCTATTATGCGGGTTACCATCGCCAACACTTTTTGTAGGAGATGGCGTAAACGATACGCTAAGCATGGCGGCAGCAGACGTTAGCATTGCCCCACTGAGTGCCAGCGAAGCTGCTCGTGAGGGAGCATCCGCCCAGTTAATGTCGCCAGGGGTCGGAGGGGTAGTAAAACTGCTCAACATCGCCAAGCGTACGCGGCGCGTTATGGAGCAAAATCTTTTCTTTTCAGCTCTTTATAACACCTTGGCACTTGGCGTGGTGGTGGTTATAGCTATTCCGCCATTAATAGCAGTACTCGCCATGGCCATAAGTTCGCTCAGCGTGACGCTTAACGCCGCACGATTAGCATGGTCAGAGCTGGAACAATGAATCAGTGTTTAAGCGTAACCAAGAGACTGCTTTAGCCGTTCCGCATGAGTAGCAACCCAGCGAGGATCTATCGCCCCCCAGTCCCGTATCTGATAGTGGCCAATATTATGGCGCTGACCTTCGCCTTTCTCGAATACGCACTCGATATCCAGCTCCGCAAGTGAGCTGATAGTGTCCTGCGCAGTACGACGAGGCATACCGGTGGCTTCGATTAACGCTGGTACGTTTGCGACGCCTTGCTCAATTAAATGCGCCACATACAAGCGGCGGTAGAAGCTTGATTTGGTCTTGCTAAGCGAGGTCATTGGGTTTCCTTTTGCGGGAAGCTGCTAGATCAAGAGGCTTAGCTTAAATGAATAAATCCCCTTGCGCCCGTGGTGGACGAAAGTCGCGGGTGTTCAGACCCTGTTCGGTGCGTGGCTGCATGTTCCACTGGCGGCTGGCGCGATGAAAGCGCTGGGCGATCAAGTCAGCAAATACACCTTCGCCACGAAAGCGTGTGCCAAATTGCGCATCATAATTTTTGCCGCTTCGGCATTGGCGAATTAGGCTCATTACCTTAGCGGCTCGCTCGGGATAGTGGGCTTGTAGCCATGCTTCAAACATCGGTGCGACTTCATGGGGCAGGCGCAGCAGCATCCACGTTGCGGTGCGCGCGCCAGCCCGGCTGGCCGCTTCTAGAATGCGCTCAATTTCGTGATCAGTAAGGCCAGGAATAATCGGTGAGACCAACGTACCCACTGGAATACCTGCGGTGTTGAGCTCGCGAATCACTTTTAAGCGCGCTTGAGGTGAGGCCGCACGGGGTTCCAAGGTACGCTTTAGGTTGGCATCCAGGCTTGTCAGGCTAACAAACACCCGCACTAACCGGTGCTCGGCCATCTCTGCGAGCAGGTCTAAATCCCGCAGTATTAGTGTACTTTTTGTGACTAGGGTGACCGGATGCCTGCATGCCAGTAGTAATTCTAGTAAACGACGAGTTGTTTGGTATTTCGCTTCCAACGGCTGATAGCAGTCGGTGTTGCCGGAAAGGTTGATAGGGCGGCATACATAATGAGGGTGGCTAAGCTCGTCTGTTAAGTGCTCAACTAATCCTGTGCGGGCGATCAACCTGGTTTCAAAGTCCAGCCCCGGTGATAAATCCCAATAAGCGTGGGGAGGGCGAGCGTAGCAGTAAATGCAGCCATGCTCGCAGCCGCGATATGGATTGAGTGAGCGGTCAAAGGGTAAATCCGGTGAACGGTTCCATGAAAGCGCACTCTTGCTGGCCTCCTCGCGTACCTCTGTTGCAAGTGAAGCAGTGGCCTCCTCATGCCACCAGCCATCATCCTCTACCACGCTGCAAGTTGGTGCGAAACGGTTATGTGGGTCGTAGGTCGCACCGCGCCCTTTGTACACGGTAGCGCTAGAAGGGGAAGAAGCCATTAGTTGCCACCTCTGCACGGTCGATAATTACCATATACTGTATATATGGCTATATATACAGTATATGGCGTTTGACGCTATGTGCAAGGTATGGCTTGGTGAGTTAACGAAGCCAGCCGAACGCGTGACTGGGTATTTTCATCGCTGGCGTTGAGTTTAAACCTAAGTACAACCTCGGTTAACCGCTCAGCTTCATGTTCTAAATGAGTCGCAGAAGTGCTGGCTTGCTCCACCATGGCAGCATTCTGCTGAGTCGTTTGTTCCATTTCACCAACAGCACTATTAACTTCGTTGATGCCGATACGTTGCTCCTCGCTAGCCACCGCGATCTCATCCATTAGGGTAGTAACACGCTTAACGGATTCCATAATGGCGACCATGGACTCACTGGCTAGATCCGCTTGTTGCGTGCCTGTTTCTATCTGGCTTACTGACGTTGCAATCAATTGACGGATATCCGCCGCGGCATCAGCGCTGCGTGTTGCCAGCAGGCGAACTTCACTGGCTACCACGGCAAAACCCCGACCATGTTCACCTGCTCGGGCTGCTTCAACGGATGCATTGAGCGCCAAAATATTGGTCTGAAAAGCGATAGAGTCAATTAGGCCAATTATGTCGGTAATCTGTTGCGAGCTATGACGTATCTCATGCATTTTACTAACCACATGAGTCACCACATCACCACCTTGCTGTGCATTATGCGCAGCTTCTTGAGCAACACGGTTAGCTTGGGCTGCGTTGTCACTGTTGCGTTCCATGGTGGCCGTCATTTCTTCAATGCTGGAGGCAGTTTGTGTTAATGAAGCCGACTGACGCTCGGTTCGCGAGGCGAGATCTTGGTTGCCTAACGCAATTTCCCGCGCACTGGCAAAGACCTCTTCACTGCTATGGCGCACGGTTGCCACCGTTTCCAACAGGTCTTTTTGCATGTTGCGTAGCGAGTTGAAGAGAATGCCGATTTCATTTCGTCCATGCACTTCAATTTCTCTAGAAAGATCGCCTTTAGCAATATGTTGAAAATGCTCGTTGATACGCTGCATTGGGCGAATTAAGTTGACGCTTACGCCCCAGTAGACAATGGCGGTAATGATTAATGCGATGATGAATACAGTAACGATAGTTGAATTAGCTAAGTTCACCACTGAAGAGAAGTTATCCAAACGTTTATTACCTTCTTCTTCTACGGTATGAAAAAAATTGACGGCGTCTTTATAAAAGGTGGCATAGGCATCATGGGTACCATTGCGCAAGCGTTGATAGCTAGTAGTGTCCCCTTGGTAAAGCGAGCCAAGTTGAGGAAGTAGCTGGTTGCTCATCATGTTATTGAAGCTACTATCTATTTCACGAATGAAGTGCTCATGAGAAGGGTTGAACGATAAAGAAAGAAATTCAGCGAACACATTGCCTGCGTTTTCAAGCAGGTTGCGTATTTCGTCAGCTTGTTGACGTCTCTCCACTGTCGACAGAGAGGAGGGGGCTTCGAGTAACTCTTCGTACAAACGGCCCATTTGTAAACGTACATTTTGTATCGACGAATTGGTTCTGTTAAGTGTCGATTGTTGGTTGACATTGACGTTGGTAAATTGCTCGATACTTTCCTGGCTATGATTGACCGCGTAGAGGCCAGTGCCACTAAGCAGTAACAGTAGTATTAAAAATGAGCATAAAACAAGTGACCAGCTCATTCTCATTGTCAGATTGTTTAAGCGATGCATGTGTCATCCTGTTCGCATGTTTATCAAGTGCCGTGATAAAAAAATAGAACTGCCGGGCTAGCGGCAGTTCCAAAACGTCGAACCTACGTTGATTTAATACTGTTAAAGATTGGCGATGTTGCTGATTAGCACATTATTAGTCAGCATGAACGCTGCGTTGGCTAAGGTTATCACTCTGGTTATTGGCTTCTTCCTTCGTGTCTTTATCTTCGTTAGCAATCTTTTCTCTTTCTTTTGCCTCATCTGAAAGAGATTTTTTGGGTAGGACGATATTCAGCGTGAAAGCTGTAATGGCAGCCACAACGATGGGGGCACCACCAATCAAGTCTCTTAATACCGCAGGAAACTGCTCAATTGCCGTTGGTTCAGCAGCGATTCCTAAGCTTAGTGCTAGGGAAAGGCCAACAATGGTCATGTTACGTGCAGACATCTCATCTTTAACCAGCAATTGGATGCCGGTCATGGTGATCATGCCAAACACGGTAATTGTTGCACCACCTAGAACGGGGTAAGGAATCGTCGTGATCATCGCGCCGAATTTCGGACTAAGGCCCGCTAAAATCATAAAGATACCTGCCAGCGCTAGTACGTACCGGCTAATTACCTTGGTCATGGCTACGATGCCAACATTCTGGCTGAACGTTGAGGTGGGCAGGGCACCGAAGAAAGAGCTAATGGTAGTGGTTAAACCATTGCCGAGTAGGCCGCCGGTAAGCTCTTTTGTTTTTAGCTCACGGTTCATGCCGCCAACGGTCGTGGCAGATAAATCACCAATGGTCTGAACAGAATTGATAATACAAATGACGACCATCGAAGCAATAGCTGCTGCGTGAAACTCCATTTCAAATGGCATTACTTTGGGAACGGCTATCCAGGATGCATTGGCTACGTTGTCGAAACTAACCAAACCCAGCGATAGGGAAAGTAAATAGCCCACCACAATGCCCACAATAATGGCTGAGAGCTTAATCACCCCTTTACCAAACTGAGCGGCAATCAAAACAGTGAGCAGCGTAACCACCGCGACGATCCAATTAATGGGGTCACCAAAATTGGCAGCATTGACGTTTCCACTGCCCGCCATATAGCGAATAGCGATGTCATATAGCGATAGACCGATTACCAATACCACTGTTCCTGCCACGACAGGGGGGAACAGGTGGCGAATATATTGGATGAAGTAGCCCACCACGACCATGGTCATACCGCCAATCAACTGGGCGCCAAGTATTCCTTCAATCCCATATTGAGCGCCAACCGCCACAAGTGTCGGCACGTAGGCAAAGCCGACACCAAAGATAGCAGGTAAGCGCGCACCGAATTTCCACACACCGTATAGATGGAATACGGTGCAGACACCGGATGCCAGCACTGCTATCTGGATAAGCAGGAGCTTTTCTTCGACGCTCGCGCCAACGACTCCGGCAACGATAATAGGCGGTGTTATCACGCCAGCAATCATGGCCAGCAGGTGCTGTAGAGAAAGCGGTAGCACCTTTAGAAATTTAGGTTTTCCATAAAAATCAAAGAGGGAGGTGCTCTTTCCATCTATTCGCGCTCGCTCTTCCGACGAGGCAATTGCGTCACTCATAAGGGACTCTCCATTGTTGTTGTATTCAATGATTTAAAATTATTGTTCATTTTTGAAGTTAATACTGTACACAAAAAAACTGCTGAAAATAAATAATTTCGCCCTGTTTATGCTCATCTATTTGGCTAATAGCGATTCTTGATAGGGCAAATAGCATGATGATTTCTCTGCTACGCTCATCAGTATTGTTATTTAAGTTTTTGATTTTTAAATTTTTTCAGGTTTCTCTTTCCAGGGGACTCCTATGTTTGCATGCCTGATTGTCGCCTAGGAAAGAAAACCTGAGCAGCTGAGGTGGCGTCAAAATTTTGGCGCTGGACAGGGTGAACAACGCTTCCTGATAAAAATGTATACAAAAATTCTTTGAAATGTGTCGATTTTTTATATAAAAATGTAGTCATAAGACTCTGGGCTATGCCAAGTCTTACCCGCTGTTGAGCTGCTTATTATTAGTAAGGCATTGGGAAAAGCAGGGTAATAGCCCTAATTACATTAATAAAATATCGGAGAAAACAATGGGTTACGTGACAACTCATGTGTTAGACACTGCGCAAGGCTGCCCAGGCGAGGGAGTTAAAATTGATCTGTACCGTGTCGTTAACGGTGAACGCAGCTTCCTTAAAACGGTAATCACCAATGATGATGGCCGCTGTGACCATCCCCTATTAGATGGCGCTGAGCTACAAGAAGGGGAGTACGAGTTGGAATTTCATGCGGGCGATTACTTCGCCAGTCGGGCTGGCCGCGTTGCGAATGATAACGAGCCTGCCTTTTTAAATGTGATACCGCTTCGCTTCGGGGTCAATGACGCCACACAGCACTATCACGTGCCACTGTTGCTATCGCCCTATGCCTACTCAACGTATCGCGGCAGCTAAAGAGTCTTGATAAATAGCCCTGATAAACAAACTAACGCTGCCGACTAACAACAAACAAATGAGGCGAGGAAGCCGACATGCTGTCCTACTTAATTGATTTTTCTAATTTTATGCTTCGCTGGCTACATGTTATTGCCGCGATTGCCTGGATTGGTGAGTCTATCTACTTTGTCATGCTAGATAACGGCTTAAAATCCCCCAAAGATGAAAACTGTCGTAAAAAAGGCGTGTTTGGTGAAATGTGGGCCGTGCACGGTGGCGGCTTTTATCATAACCAGAAATATGCCACCAGCCCGGAAAAGCTACCTGATGACCTCCACTGGTCTTTCTGGAAGGCTTATACCACTTGGTTATCTGGCTTCGCTTTATTCATCATTCTGTACATGGTTAATCCTGGCTTTTACTTGGTTAATCCCAATAGTAGTTGGGAGTGGGCTGCCAATATGACGGGCTGGCAGGCCAATGTTTTGGCGCTGACCTTTTTGTTACTGGGGTGGGTGGTCTATAACGAAATGTGTAAGCGCATCAGCCCCAACATGGAACGCGACGGCCTATTAAGTATTGGTGTTGCGATCATGATGGTGGTGGTGGCGTACTTGAGTACTCAAATGTTCTCAGGTCGGGCCGCATTTCTATTGACCGGGGCTGTTATGGCCACGGCGATGTCAGCCAACGTGTTCTTTTGGATCATTCCTGGGCAGCGCCGCATTGTTAAAGCGATGAAAGCAGGCGAAACGCCAAATCCGTTAGACGGCAAACGTGGTAAGCAACGTTCGGTACACAATACGTACTTTACGTTACCCGTTGTCTTATTAATGATCAGTAATCACTACTCTTTCGCCTACTCTCATGCCCATGCCTGGGTCATCATGGCGTTGCTGATTTTTGCGGGTGCATTAATTCGTCAGTACTTCGTGTTGATGCACGCTGGAAAAATACAGCCTGGCTATCCGGCAGCAGGTGTTCTCTTGATTATGGTGGCGTTTTGGATAGGGATGCCCGCTAATCAACAGACTAATGCTGGTTCAGAAAGCGGGCCGGACATTACCGACGTGCAAGCAGTCATTGAACAGCGCTGTGTTGCGTGCCATGCCCAGTCGCCAACGCAGCCCGGTTTTTCTGCACCTCCTGCTGGCTTTGCCTATGACAACCTTGACCAAATCGTTCGTCAAAAGGAGAGCATTCAGCAAGTGGTGGCCAGTGGTTACATGCCCCTTGGCAACATGACCAATATGACAGATGAAGAGCGCGCGTTGATTGGAGAGTGGTCTGAGTAACTAGCTCGCTCGTTGTTATGTCAGCAGCTAGCACTTCGAGCAGGAGTGATAGCTGCTGTCTCAACGGAGTTCCTCAACGAATGCGCAAGGTTACTTTGTAGCCGTAATGACAATCGGCCAATGGTAGGTTTGCGCAGGCGTTGGGGTTTTCACGTTATCTCAATAATGCCAATAACGAAGTGAGTTAACCCGCCATGAGTAATAAGGAAAAAAAGCATTTAATTCCCGCGCTTGAACGAGGGCTAACGATTTTAATGGAGCTCAATCGTCATCATCGTGAGATGAGTTTTGCCGAGATCGTTAAACGCGTTGGCTATCCCCAGTCGACGTCGTATCGGGCAGTACAGACCTTGGAGCATATGGGGTTTCTTCGTCATCACCCGGTAACTGGGTTGTATTCACTGGGCGTTAACGTGCTAAAGCTGGGCTTTGAATATGTGGCCTCATTAGATGTTGTGCAGGTAGGTCATCCGGTTATTGAGTCGCTATGTGAGCAGACCGGCTGCTCAAGTCACATTGCCGTTCGGGATGGAAGGGATGCCGTTTACGTGGCACGTGTGGGCGCCACTAACGCCACGATTCGTCGCGTTAGTGTAGGAACACGGATTCCGCTGCACTGTACTTCATTAGGGCGACTGCTTCTGACAGATCTTTCAAAAGAGGAATTTGAATCGCTCTATCCTGATGATCAACTGCTTAATAAAGAACTCGGTGCACCCATCCGGCGTGATGTTCTGTGGAACTTAGTTCAGGAAGATCGTCAGCGTGGTTATGTCATTGCAGATTCTTACTATCACTTTGGTATTTCATCGATTGCCTACCCGCTCTACAACCATGATGGGGTAGTAGAGGGCGTCGTTAGTATTATGGTGCCTGTGCATGAATTTGCAGAGGATGAGCGAACCAAATTGCAAGCGCTGGTGCAAGAGGCCGCGAGAACAATATCCGACATGCTAGGACACGACCAAGCCCTTGCGAAACGCGATGATTAAGTGTTGTAGGCGGCAATAGCACGCTGCGCGCAGGGGTTAAATCTACAAAATTTTTACCACTGTATGGACTGGATGCAAAAGCACCGGTCCGATTGGCATGCCTGTTTTTACTAATACCGAGAGCGCTCCGTTAGCAACGCTTGTGTTTCCTTGTACGTGTTTATATTCAGCTTAATTCATATTAAATAATTGATTTTAAATAACTTTTATTGCGCCTATTGAATTTAATGGAAATATTTTCCATTAAATATTGACAGTGCGTCGGATGGCGCATACTTTGAATATTGTCTCGTATACAAAATTAAATACAAAAATGAATACTAAATGTATTCAATCTTCGAGGAGAAGTTGTGATGGCTAAAATGACAGCTGCAGAAGCCGCCATTCACGTCCTGAAAAAAGAAGGTGTTGATGTTGCCTTTGGTGTTCCAGGTGCTGCGATCAACCCTTTCTACGCTGCGATGCGTAAAGTGGGTGGGGTAGACCATGTGCTAGCACGCCACGTGGAAGGTGCCTCACACATGGCGGAAGGGTATACCCGTACAACCGCTGGCAACATTGGTGTATGCATCGGTACCTCTGGCCCCGCGGGCACGGATATGATTACGGGCCTGTATTCCGCCAGTGCTGATTCAATTCCGATTCTATGTATCACTGGTCAAGCACCGCGCGCCAAGATGCATAAAGAAGACTTCCAGGCCGTCGACATTCAGACGATAGCTGGCCCGGTGACCAAATGGTCCGTCACTGTGATGGAGCCTGCTCAGGTGCCGCGTGCGTTCCAGAAAGCCTTCCAGATCATGCGCTCTAGCCGTCCTGGGCCGGTATTGATCGATCTTCCCATCGATGTACAGATGAGCGAAATCGAGTTCGACCCGGACACTTACGAATCACTTCCGGCTTATAAACCCTCAGCATCTCGTGCCCAAATTGAAAAAGCACTGACGATGCTCAACGAAGCCGATAAGCCGCTGATCGTGGCTGGTGGTGGCATTATCAATGCCGATGCTGCCGAGCAATTAGTTGAATTTGCTGAGCTAACCGGCGTACCGGTGATCCCGACGTTGATGGGGTGGGGAACGATCCCGGATGACCATCCGTTAATGGCAGGCATGGTGGGGCTGCAAACGTCGCACCGATACGGCAATGCGACCATGTTGGCCTCTGACTTTGTCATGGGGATTGGTAATCGGTGGGCTAACCGACACACTGGCAATGTTGAAACGTATACAAAAGATAGAAAGTTTGTTCACGTTGATATCGAGCCTACGCAAATAGGCCGTATTTTTGGGCCTGACTACGGCATCGTTTCTGACGCGAAGCTCGCCTTAGATCTGTTTATCGACGTTGCTCGTGAAATGAAGGCCAGCGGCCAGCTTAAAAACCGTAGTGCATGGGCCCAAGAGTGTCAGGAGCGTAAGCGCACGCTACTGCGCAAAACGCACTTCGATAATGTGCCGGTGAAACCCCAGCGTGTTTACGAAGAGATGAACAAGGTGTTTGGTAAAAATGCGCGCTATATCAGCACCATCGGTTTGTCTCAAATTGCCGGCGCTCAGTTCCTGCATGTGTACAAGCCTCGGCACTGGATTAACTGTGGCCAAGCTGGGCCGCTAGGCTGGACAGTGCCTGCGGCACTGGGTGTTTGCCGTGCCGACCCTGAGGCCGAAGTGGTCGCGCTGTCTGGCGATTACGACTTCCAGTTTATGGTGGAGGAGCTAGCGGTTGGGGCACAGTTTAACTTGCCGTATATCCATGTGCTGGTGAACAACTCCTACCTCGGTTTGATTCGTCAGGCCCAGCGTGGCTTCGACATGGATTACTGTGTCCAGCTCTCGTTCAAGAATATTAACTACACCGACGAAGAAGCGGCGCTTGCTGAGTACGGCGTAGACCACGTGTCGGTTGCTGAAGGCCTTGGCTGTAAAGCGCTGCGTGTCACTACACCCGATGAGATTGCCCCTGCGTTAGAGAAAGCGCGTGAGCTGATGCGCCAATACCGCGTGCCGGTCGTGGTGGAAATTATTCTAGAGCGCGTTACCAATATCTCGATGGGCACTGACCTTGATGGGGTTAACGAGTTCGAAGCGTTAGCTGAAAACCTTACCGATGCACCGAGCTCTATTGCCAGCCTGACGTAACGCACCAAGGTGCTTCCAGGCAAGTCGCTGAAGTCGTTATTAAGACGCTAAAACGTTAGGAGAACACTATGGCTAAGTTTGCCGCGAATCTCAGTATGCTGTTCACTGAAGTCGATTTTCTTGATCGCTTTGAGGCCGCCGCAAAGGCGGGTTTTAAAGGGGTTGAGTACCTTTTTCCCTATGACTATGCGGCAGCTGACATCAAGCAGCGCTTGGATGCGAATGGCCTAACCCAAGTGCTGCACAACTTACCTGCGGGAGATTGGGGAGCAGGCGAGCGAGGCATTGCTTGCCATCCCGACCGGGCAGAAGAGTTTCGCGCCGGTGTGGATAAAGCGATTGACTATGCCACTACGCTTGAGTGCAAGCAGGTGAACTGCCTTGCGGGTATTCAGCCTGAGGGCGTTAGTGATGCTGAAGCTCACCGTACCTTGGTCGAAAACCTTCGCTACGCTGCCGAAAAACTCAAAGCAGCCGGCATTTTGCTTCTTGCAGAGCCTATCAATACCCGTGACATTCCAGGCTTTTTCCTTAATCGCACCGAGCAGGCGTTGGCACTTTTTGACGAAGTCGGCAGCGATAACTTAAAGCTGCAGTACGACATCTACCACATGCAAATCATGGAGGGTGATCTTGCGCCCACTATTGAAAAGCATTTTGCACGTATCGCTCACGTGCAGTTGGCGGACAACCCGGGACGCCATGAGCCAGGAACGGGTGAGATCAATTATCCCTTCTTATTTAGCTACCTACAGCAGCTTGGCTATGACGGCTGGATCGGCTGTGAGTACAAGCCCAAGGCCACGACGGTAGAAGGTTTGGGTTGGTTAGATAAGACGCGTTAACCCTGTGTGACTTAAAGCAGGCAAGTGAGTAGATAGTCGATAATTCAAGAAATCTAAATCATTTGAAAACAATAGATTGGTTTCTGAAAGACGCGAATGGAGAACAATTATGAGTAACATCGGTTTTATTGGTCTAGGCATTATGGGTCGTCCTATGGCGGGCCACCTGCTCGACGCTGGCCACTCGTTGGTGACCGTTAAACGCGGCACCTTGGATGCTGCGCTTGCCGAAAAAGGCATGAGTGAAGTCGCTTCACCCAAAGCGGTGGCTGAAGCGTCTGACGTCATTATCACCATGGTGCCCGACACGCCCGATGTCGAAAGCGTGTTATTTGGTGAGGAAGGCGTGATTGAAGGCCTGAAGCCCGGCACGCTGGTGATCGATATGAGTTCCATTGCCCCGATGCAGACTCAGACATTTGCCAAGCGGATTACCGAGGCAGGCGGGGAGTTTGTCGATGCGCCGGTTTCTGGTGGTGAAGGTGGTGCGATTAACGCTGCGCTTACCATTATGGTGGGCGCAACAACGGAAGGGTTTGAGCGAGCCAAGCCATACCTGGACGTTGTAGGGAAGACGATTACCCACATTGGCGGCCACGGTGCAGGTCAGACGTGCAAAGTGGCTAACCAGATTGTGGTAGCACTGACCATTGAAGCAGTGGCAGAAGGGTTGCTGTTTGCCTCTAAAGCAGGTGCTGATGTCGCTAAAGTGCGTGAATCATTAATGGGCGGTTTAGCTCAATCGAAAATTCTCGATGTTCATGGCGAGCGCATGATCAAACGCACCTTTGAGCCTGGGTTCCGCGTTCGTCTGCACCAGAAAGATCTCAACTTGGCGTTAGAAGGTGCCAGGACGTTAAATCTGTCATTGCCAGGCACCGCCAATGCACAGCAGTTGTTCCAAGCGTGTGCCGCCAATGGGGGTGAAGACTGGGATCACGCAGGTATTGTGCGCGCTTTAGAGAAGCTGGCAGACCATGAGGTTGGCCAATAACGCGCTTTTGTCAGGCAGGCCAGCGTCTGTTGGCCTGCCATTAAGTTCTTTGTTTGCGTTCTTTTCTAAGCTCCTTTCTGAGCCCTTCTCCTGTCCCTGCCCGAGGAGTCTTTTGATGAATTCCCATGTTCGCTTGGCGCCTTTTACCAGTGAAGAGGCAACCCGCCAGTGGCTGAATCAACTGGCCGAAACGGCCATTGCTGCCGTGCATCCCGATAGCTTATTAACTGCCCAGTTGCCTGAAAAACCGCCAGGACGAACTGTCGTCGTGGGCGCGGGTAAGGCTGCTGCCGCCATGGCGAGCGCATTAGAGTTGGCGTGGGAAAAACGCGCTCGTGAGTCAGGCGAAGAGGTCGACTTAACAGGCGTAGTAGTGACCCGTTATCAGCATGGGGCAGCTTGTCGCTATATCGATGTACTGGAAGCCTCTCATCCAATGCCTGATGCGCTGGGGGAACAAGCCGCTAAGCGCATGCTTGATGAAGTGAAAGACCTGGGTGAAGACGATCAAGTGATCGCACTTATCTCAGGCGGCGGCTCTGCGTTAATGACCCTGCCAGCGGACGGCATTTCATTAGAAGACAAGCAGGCTCTTAATAAGGCGCTGCTTCGGTGTGGTGCACCGATCCGTGAAATCAACACCGTAAGGCGCCACTTATCGGCGATTAAAGGCGGGCGTTTGGCCACTGTTGCGCACCCCGCGCAAGTGGTGACGTTACTTATTTCAGATGTTCCTGGTGACGTGCCTTCATTAATTGCCTCAGGCCCGACATTGCCGGATAACACAACGTCGTTAGATGCGTTGGCAATATTAAACCGCCATGAGCTTGAGGTGCCTGAGCACGTGAAACGTCATTTAATGGCTGATCATCGTGCGCCTCAGACCTGGAACCAAGGATTTGCACGGGATAAATCGACTATCCTAGCCCGTGCGCGGGACGCACTGAAGGCCGCCCAGCTCAGTGCCGAAGAGAGTGGTTTAGAGGTAAGAGTGTTAGGTGATGACCTTGAAGGGGAAGCAAGAGATTTAGGCATTGCCCAAGGGCGTATGGCGTGCAAGTTGCAGGCTGAAATAACTCGTCCGCTGCTGGTACTGTCAGGTGGCGAAACTAGCGTTACCGTGCGTGGTAATGGTCGAGGAGGGCGCAATGTTGAGTACCTGCTGGGGCTTTTTGATACGCTAAAAGGATGTGATGGTATTTATGCGATTGCTATTGATACCGATGGAATTGATGGCTCTGAAGATAATGCTGGCGCGTTAATTGGGCCTGAATGCTGGCAGCGGGCTAAGGCATTAACGCTTTCTGCCCAGGATTACCTTGACCGTAATGATGCGTACAGTTTCTTTGACGCTTTAGATGACCTCGTGGTAACGGGGCCAACCCGAACCAATGTTAACGATTTCCGAGCGATTCTTATTCTACCCAACCCGTCGTAAGACTGACGTTGTACCCGCTTAACTATCCAATTACCCGTTAAGGCATTGTTTTGCGTGGTTCTGAGTGGTTGTCCGAGGGGTAAACATGATAAGTTTCGTCGAGGTTCATTAGAGAGTTAGGCCATGACCCTCGGCTGGCACAAGAAAGGTTTTACCAAAACGAAAGAAGGTCGCGTTAGCGATCAAGATATTGTTGAACACATCCGGTCTGCGGTACTGATGCAGCGACTGGCACCAAATACAAAACTGCCTGAAGTCACCATAGGCGATGTATTTGGCGTCAGCCGTTCAGTGGTGCGTAAAGCGTTAACACGGCTTGATGCTGAACATGTTATCGACCAACGACCGAATCAGGTTGCCCGCGTCAGAGCGCCTTCAGTTGACGAAACGCGAGAGACGTTTTCCGCGCGTAGGTTAGTGGAAGGTGAGATTGTCTCACTGTTGGCGGGTAAGCTGGATGTTGCGACTTACAAGGCATTAGAGAAGCAGGTCGCACTTGAAAAGCAGGCGTTTGAAAACAGTGACGAACCGTCACGCATTGAGCATTCCCTCAATATTCACCACCTCCTTGCGCAGCATGCCCCTAATCGTATCTTGGGTGCGATGCTGACCGATCTCGTCTTGCGCACGTCAATTGTCATCGCTCTCTATAAGCGTCCGGGACTGTCTTCTTGCTACTTGGAAGGAGATCATGCGAACTTGCTTGGGCACTTGGCGAGTGGTGATGCTGAGGCGGCTAAGCAGGCGATATACACTCACCTTAATAGCCTAGAGTCTTTGCTGGTGCTGTCGTCTAAAGAGCCAGAAAACGACGATTTGATGACTATTCTAGGCGGTAAATCTGTTAGGGCGTGATTCGCTAACCCTAGGCTTTCGGTAACCCTGGGTTTTCGCGAACAAAATAGATTTCAATCCTCCAAACTGATGTCTCAAAAAAGCGGCGCCCATTGGGCGCCGCTTGTGGCTTACTGTGAGACGATTACAGCAGTAATCGGCGAATGTCCGTCAATACATCGGCCAGGAAGGCCGTAAAGCGGGCGGCATCTGCACCGTTAATTGCGCGGTGATCGTAGGAGAGCGACAACGGCATCATCAGACGCGGCTGGAAGGTACTGCCATCCCATACCGGTTTCATCTGCGCTTTCGACACCCCCAAGATCGCCACTTCCGGCGCATTAACGATCGGCGTGAACGCGGTTCCACCAATTGAGCCAAGGCTCGAAATGGTGAAGCAGCCACCGGTCATCTCATCACGCTTAAGCTTCTTGGTTTGCGCTTTCTTACCTAGCTCCGCTATCTCCTTGGCAATCTCAATCAAGGATTTTTTATCGGCATTGCGCACTACCGGCACCATCAGACCATCAGGCGTATCCACGGCAATCCCAATATGCACGTAGTTTTTCCATACCAGCGTTTCGCCGTCGCCTTTGAGGCTAACGTTAAACTGGGGGAACTTACGCAGTGCAAAGGCACAGGCTTTAACCATAAACGGCAACGGTGTCAGCTTGGCGCCTTGGGCTTCGGCCTCGGCTTTCATAGCTTTACGGAAGCTTTCAAGCTCGGTAATGTCGGCCTCGTCGAACTGCGTCACGTGAGGTACATTGAGCCAGCTGCGGTGCAGATTGGTCGCGCCCATCTTAAGCAGGCGGCCCATCGGCTTTTCTTCTATCTCGCCAAACTGACTGAAGTCGACTTCTGGGATCGCGGGAATGCCAGCACCACCACTCGCTGCTGGGGAAGTCGCTGTTTGTGCTTTACCTTGGTTGGCAATGGCCTGCTTCACGTAGGCCTGTACATCTTCTTTCAGCACCCGGTCTTTCGGGCCACTAGGCTTAACAAGACGAAGATCGACATTTAGTTCACGGGCCAGCATCCGAACGGCGGGGCCTGCGTGCACCAGCTGACTATCCCGTGGCTGATTATCAGCGATTTGTGCTTCCGGACTCGGGGAGCCTTCAGGAGAAGAAGCTTGTTTTGCTGGCTCTTTAGCGACAGGTTCTTCAGCGACAGGTTCTTCAACGGCAGACTCTTCTTCCGGCGCGCTGCTGGCTTGGCTAGCGGCTTGCGGCGCGTCTTCTTCAGCCGACGCATCACCGCCTTCGCCCGTGATTTCCATCTGGCCGATCACGTCGCCTTCCGAGACGGTATCGCCTTCTTTCACCGTGAGCGCAACGATCTTACCGCCGTGCGGGCTGGGTACATCCATCGAGGCTTTATCCGACTCGAGGGTGATCAGGGTGTCTTCGGCGTTGACGTCATCGCCGGCGCTGACCGCCACTTCGATGATTTCAACGTTGTCTGAACCACCCAGGTCCGGCACTTTAATATCGACCGTTTGTTTACCGCCACCGGCTTTCTTCGCTGCCGGTGCGGGGGCGTCTTCCTGCTTCGGTGCGGGGGCTTCGTCGGAGGAGCTGTCAGCCGCTGCTTCCGGCTTGGCATCGCCACCGCCTTCAACCTCCAGCTCAACGATGTCGTCACCTTCCGAGACGGTATCGCCTTCTTTGACCAGTACTTTGAGCACCTTGCCGCCTTTCGGGGCCGGGACGTCCATGCTGGCTTTGTCAGATTCCAGGGTGATTAGGGTGTCTTCCGCTTCAATGACGTCGCCTTCTGACACCGCAATCTCGATGATTTCGACATCGGTGTCGCCACCGATATCGGGAACTTTGATGATTTCGCTACTCAAGGTCGCGCTCCTTCCAAATCGGATCGAGCCGGCGGGCATCTGCCCGCCGGGCAGCGGTTTAGCTGGTCAGCGGGTTCGGCTTGTTGGCGTCAATGCCATATTTCTTCAGCGCTTCGCCGACATGCTTACGATCAAGCTCACCGCGGTCTGCCAGCGCACGTAGCGACGCGACGGTGACGAAGTAGCGGTCTACTTCAAAGAAGTAGCGCAGCTTCTCGCGGGTGTCGGAACGGCCGAAGCCGTCTGTACCCAGCACGGTGTACTCGCTCGGCACCCAGGCACGCACCTGGTCAGCGTAGAGCTTCATGTAGTCGGTGGAGGCAATCACCGGACCGTCACGACCTTCCAGGCACTTCGTGACGTGGGGCTTGGTGGCCTCAACGTCCGGGTTTAAGAAGGCTTCACGCTCCAGCAGTAGTGCTTCGCGGCGCAGTTCGTTAAAGCTGGTGACGCTCCAGATATCCGCGCCAATGCCCCAGTCGTTGGCCAGCAGTTCTGCGGCGGCTTCGACTTCGCGCAGGATGGTGCCGGAGCCCATCAGCTGTACGCGGCCTTTATCGCCCTGCGTTTCGTTGAGCAGGTACATGCCTTTGACGATATCGTCGGTGGGCACGTTGTCGATGACCGGATGCTCGTAGTTTTCGTTCATTACCGTCAGGTAGTAGAAGCAGTTCTCTTTGTCGGTGAACATGCGCTTCAGACCATCCTGGAGGATGACCGCCACTTCGTGGGCATAGGTGGGGTCATAGCTGCGGCAGTTGGGGATGGTGGAGGCTTGAATCAAGCTGTGGCCATCCTGGTGCTGCAGACCTTCGCCGTTGAGCGTGGTACGCCCGGCGGTGCCGCCGACCATAAAGCCGCGGGCTTGCAGGTCACCGGCGGCCCAGGCCAAATCACCAATCCGCTGGAAGCCGAACATCGAGTAGTAGATGTAGAACGGCAGCAGGGTGACGTTGTTGTTGCTGTAGGACGTCGCGGCGGCAATCCACGCGGACATCGCGCCGGCCTCACTAATCCCCTCTTCGAGGACCTGACCTTTCTGGTCCTCGCGGTAGTACATGATCTGGCCTTTATCGACCGGCTCGTACTTCTGCCCTTCGGAGGTGTAAATGCCCAACTGGCGGAACATGCCTTCCATGCCGAAGGTACGTGCTTCGTCTGGAATAATCGGCACCACGTGCTTGCCAAGCTTCTTATCCTTCACCAGGCCGTTGAGAACGCGCACAAACGCCATGGTGGTCGAGACTTCGCGCCCTTTGGAACCGCCCATTTGCGAGGCAAAGGTTTTGTCTTCCAGGCTGGGGATTTCCAGCGCCTCAAAGTCACTGCGGCGGCTGGGCAGGTAGCCGTTGAGGCGTTCGCGCTGCAGGTGCATGTACTTAAGCTCGGGGGAGTCTTCTTCCGGCTTGTAGTAGGGCACGTCTTTGAGCTGCTCGTCGCTGATTGGAATGCCAAAGCGATCGCGGAATTTACGCAGCGCTTCGTACTCCATGCTCTTGACCTGGTGGGCTTCGTTGGCGGCTTCGCCATCGCCGTCGACTTCGCGACGGAATTTGTCCATCTGCTCTTCTGACAACCGGCCTTCCAGGTAAGAACGCGCGTAAATACCCGGGGCGACGTGGCCCTGGATGTAAATCAAGTCGCCTTCAAAATCGCCCTTGGGCGCGCGGAAGAGTGGTTAAAGCCGACGTCGTA
Source organism: Vreelandella neptunia (assembly GCF_000712975.1). Taxonomy (GTDB): domain Bacteria; phylum Pseudomonadota; class Gammaproteobacteria; order Pseudomonadales; family Halomonadaceae; genus Vreelandella; species Vreelandella qaidamensis. The sequence goes on from NZ_JHQL01000001.1 coordinate 82,531, forward strand.
GAGCGTGCCCGACGACATAAAGCTGGCAATATGGCCGCCCAACCCGGGGTTGGCGCGGTTATGAGCAATGGCGTTGTAACGGATCAACGACCGAATGCGGCGCTCCATAAACAGATCGCCAGGCATCGGTGCTTCACGATGCACAGGGATCGTATTCCGGTGCGGGGTTGTCACCGAGAAGGGCACCTTCATCCCGTCCCGGCGCAGGCGATCCGCCAGGCGGGTCATCAGGTAGCGGGCACGATCTTCGCCCTCACGATCCAGGACTGATTCCAGGGAATCCAACCATTCCGTGGTTTCGAGTGGATCGAGATCTTCTCTTGTCTCCAGACTCATAGAGGTCTCTCCGAATGACGATAAAAGGTAAGCCTCACAGCCTGAAGGGCCGAGCACCACAGGTCAGGCTGAAAGGAAAATACAAGCGCTAAGCGCGTGAGAATTACGCTGCCTCGGCCGCACGCATGTGCAGGCGAAAGCGCGCTATCTGGATGATTTGTTCAATAGCGGTACGTCGTTCGGCAGCGGCGTCGTTTTCAAGACGCTTTTCGAACGCATAAAGGATGGCGTGTCGGTCAAGCCCTTTAACAGCAATCACAAAGGGGAAGCCGAACTTCTCTTGATAGGCCTGATTCAGGCGTTGAAAGCGCTCAAACTCTTCGCTTGAGCATTGATCTAGCCCTGCACCTGCCTGTTCGCGGGTGGAGTCCTGGGTTAGCTCCCCCGCCAGCGCTGCTTTCCCGGCAAGGTCTGGGTGAGCGCGAATGACAGCAATTTGCTGATCGATATCAGCACGCTTAAGCACATTGCCCATGCAGTCAGCTAGTACATCCGGGTCATCGTGTTGGTCGGTAAACCCCTGTTTCCAAGCAGTTTCTGCTACCCAGGGTGAATGTTCAAAGATGTCCCCGTAATGTTCAAGAAAGGCGTCTAAGCCGAGGCGGCTGGGGCGAGCTGATTTTAAAATGTGCGACATTGTATTCTCCATTTGTATTTGTTTGTCTTTTTTATTGTATACAATAAATATGTCAAAATGTACTCTAAGAAGTGTTGTTCCCGCAAAAAAATCGCTATTGCATCCGCGATAAGCGGGCATAACGGCGTTAGGAAAATCTTTATAGAAAGTTCTTTATAGAAAAATCTTTATAGAAGGGCCTTTACAGAGAGGGCTCTTAGAAAGATGCCTAAAAACAAAATTAAACAACAAAGGGTTTTGCATGTTGAAGAGCAAACGAGCAGTGGCAACGTATCTGGTGATAGGCGCTTCCCTTGGTACTATCTCGGCAGGTGCCCAGGCAGCGACATGGAGCGATACGTTTGTGGGTTATCGCTATGGAACACAGTTTACCGAGCCGAATAACCTAGAGAACATAGAGAAGCATATTCTTCAGTTCACCCATGTGAGTGGTTACTCACTGGGCCAAAACTTTTTCAATTTGGACGTGCTTCAGTCCAGCAGCCAAGACCCTGCCAATAACAGTGATTCAGGGGCGACGGAAGCCTATCTGGCATATCGGCATCAACTCCATGGTGGCGGAGTATTCAATGAACCCATCGCTTTCGGGCCCATCAAAGACATGGCGCTGACGTTTGGGTTTGACCTAAACACCAAAAATACTGGCTTTGCACCACGTAAACGTCAGCTAGTGATGGGGCCAACGTTTAAATTTGATGTGCCGAGAGGCTTTGTGGATCTAAGTCTCTTCTATAGCCGTGAGTGGAACCACTGCGGCTTGCCACCTTGTGGGCTGCCAGAAAACCAGAACAGCATTTCGTTTGATCCCTATTACCAAATTAACTTGGCCTGGGGGCTGCCGTTTGACGCTGCAGCGTTACCGCTAAAATTCCAAGGGTTCTATAACTACAACAGCGAAAAAGGAGACGATTACTTTGGGGAAACGACCAAGCCTGAGCAGTTAATGCGCACCTCACTGATGCTAGACGTTGGGCAGGTCGCGTGGGGTGCGGAAAACTCCTTATGGATGGGCGTCGGTTATGAGTATTGGCGCAACAAATTCGGAAACCACAGCCAGCCGGGTGTCGATACCGATGCCATGACCTTTAATCTGGAGTGGCACTTCTAAAACTAACCACTGCTACTGGCTTAACCGATACCCCTTGGTTCGAAAGTGCCAAGGGGTATTTTTTATGTCTCAGGTGCTCCTTGGCTGAAAAACCAAGGCGTTTTTTATCTAACGTTTACTCAACCTTCCGTTTAACGCTTTTTCCTGGCTGGTTTTTTATCAGCACTGGCTGGCGCGCTTTCCTTTGCGCTATCGCCACTGGGAAAGTGGGCGCGTACCAGTTCCAACAAGCCTTGAGTAGAGGTGTCGAAGTCGGCGGCGTTGGTGTCGATACGCTCACTGATTTCACCGGCAATGCGTTTGCCAAGCTGCACGCCCCACTGATCAAACGAGTTGATATTCCAGATAACGCCTTGCACAAACACTTTGTGCTCGTAGAGGGCAATCAGCGCGCCCAGGTTTTTTGGCGTTAGCTCATCTAGCAGTAGCGTGCTGGAAGGGCGGTTGCCGGGGCAGCTGTAGGGGTCATGTTGGCTAAGCTCTTTGCTGTCCCCTTGGCTACCTTCCATAAAGGCGTTGGCCTGGGCGAGCATATTGGTGAGCAAGGCGAAGTGGTGGTCTTCTACGCCGGGCTCGGGTTTCAGCGAGGCAATAAAATCAATCGGCACGTAGCGGGTGCCTTGGTGCAGTAGCTGGAAGAAGGCGTGTTGACCGTTGGAGCCGGTCTGACCCCAAACAATCGGGCCAGTTTTGTAGTTAACCGGATGGCCGAAAATATCCACCGACTTGCCGTTAGACTCCATATCCAGCTGCTGCAGGAACGAAGGTAGTTGGTTCAGTGCTTGGTCGTAGGGCACGATGGCCTGGGTTTCCGCACCCACAAAGTTGATGTACCAAATGCCGATCAGCGCCATCAGTACTGGCATATTCTGTGAGAAGGGCGCCTCGATAAAGTGGCGGTCCATCTCATGGGCGCCTTCTAGCAGCTCGATAAAACCTTCAAAGCCAATCGAAAGCGCAATCGGTAGGCCGATAGATGACCACATGGAGTAGCGGCCACCTACCCAGGCCCAGAATTCGAACACGTTCTCTTCACGAATCCCGAACTCCATCGCCGCTTTTCGGTTAGTGGAAGCGGCAATAAAGTGTGCGCCTACGTCGGCATCTTCACCGGCATTTTCCACGAACCAGCGCCGTGCGGTTTTGGCGTTTAGCAGGGTTTCCTGGGTAGAGAAGGTTTTGGTGGAGACGATAAACAGCGTGGTCGCCGGGTCTAGCCGTGAAAGCACCTTCTGAATATGGGTGCCATCGACGTTGGAAACGAAGTGGAAGTGCAGTTCAGGGTGGCGGTATTTGAGTAGCGCGCGTACGGCCATATTGGGGCCAAGGTCTGAACCGCCAATGCCAATATTGACCACGTCTTTGATGCGCTGTCCGTTATAGCCTTTCCATTCACCGCTTCTGACCGCCTCAGAGAACTGTTTGATTTGTTCCCGGGTGCGGTTGATTTCCGGCATCACATCGTTGCCGTCTACATGCACCGCTTCAGCGCTTAAATTGCGCAGTGCAGTGTGCAGTACTGGGCGGTTCTCAGTGACATTGATAATATCGCCAGAGAACATCTGCGCGCGGCGCTGAACCAGGGCAGAGTGGTCGGCCAGCTCCAGCAGTTTGGCGAGTACCTCATCAGAGACGTGATGCTTGGAGTAATCCAGGAACAGGCCGCCCACCCGTAGGCTCATTTTTTCAAAGCGCTGCGGGTCATTGGTGAAGTAATCACGAATGCGGTCGTTGGCGGTTTTGTCGTGCAGGCGTTCAAGGGCCTGCCAGGTCACGCTGCGAGTGAGTTGAAACATAGAAGGCGGTCCTGTTGTTTTAGATGGTTATTAAGTGACGAGCGCTGGGTTGCTAGCTCTTGCTTTGTACTATTTATAAGTCTATTCATGAGTCTATTTGTGTAAAAATACTACATAAAACCCCAGATGAAGCAAATGATAAGCGTCTAGTAGCTTAAAAATAAGTAATAAACCGTTTTTCTGTGTGAAAGACGCGGATGTGGCAGAAAAGACGCTGAGTAAGCCGCAGCCTACCCAGCGCTGATGTTTGAAAGATTAGCTGGCAACGGCGACCTGAGCGGCGCCGCGTTTGATAAAGGCATAGCCTAAACCGGTCACCAGCGAGCCGATGATAATCGCACCAAGGTAAAGCAGTGCAGGGGTAATGGCGTTGGGGATCAGCAGCACAAAGATACCGCCGTGAGGTGCCATTAGTTTTGCGCCCACCAGCATGGAAAGCGCGCCGGTGATTGCGCCGCCCACCATGCACGCAGGGATAACCCGCAGCGGGTCTTTCGCCGCAAAGGGAATGGCCCCTTCACTAATAAAGCAAAAGCCGAGTACAAACGAAGCTTTGCCTGCTTCCCGTTCTGGTTCAGAAAATTTATTGCGTGCAACGAAGCTGGCAATGCCCATGCCGATTGCTGGCACCATACCTGCCGCCATGATAGCCGCCATTGGGCCGTAGGTTTCTGAAGCCAATAAACCCACGCCGAAGGTATAGGCGGCTTTATTGACGGGGCCGCCCAAATCGAAGCACATCATTGCGCCCAACAGAATGCCCAGCAATACCGCGTTGGTAGAACCCATAGAGGCCAGGAAGCTGGTCAGCGCATTGAGCAACGCAGCGACGGGTTCGCCAATCACGTAGATCATCGTCAGGCCGGTTACTAGGCTTGCTACCAGCGGGATGATCAGAATCGGCTTGAGCGATTCAACGCTAGAGGGCAGCTTAACGTAGCGGGTAACCGCGAGGGCCACATAGCCGGCCAGGAAACCTGCCAAAATACCGCCGATAAACCCGGAGCCAATGTTGGCCGCCAACATACCGCCAATCATGCCTGGGGCAATGCCGGGGCGGTCAGCAATGGAGTAGGCAATGTAGCCTGCCAGTACCGGAATCATTAGCGCGAAGGCGGTGCCGCCGCCAATTTGCATAAGCGCAGCGGCCAGCGTGCCTTCCTGTTCAAAGGCTTCAATACCGAAGACAAACGAGAGCGCAATCAGCAAGCCACCCGCTACCACCATCGGCAGCATGAACGACACGCCGGTGAGTAGGTGCTTATAAACACCTTTCTCTTTAACGCTTTTATTGGCGCTGCCCGAACCGCTGTTGGCAGTTTCTACGCTAGCATCAACAAGGGCAGCTTCCAGCGTAGGGCGTGGCTTTTTCAGCGCGTTGCCGGTTGAGGTGCGGTAGATACGCTTACCTGCAAACCGCGACGGATCAACATCGATATCGCAGGCCAGTACGACCACGTCGGCATCGGCGATCTCTTCTTCGCTTAATTGATCCTGAGCGCCTACTGAGCCTTGGGTTTCCACGCGAATAGCGTGCCCCATCGCTTTACCTGCTTCGGCCAATGCTTCGGCGGCCATAAAGGTATGGGCAACACCGGTTGGGCAGGCGGTAACAGCGACAATCTTCTTACCACCCATGTTGCTTGCCGGAGTAGCGGCGGCTGTAGGGGTTGTAGGAGCAGTGTAAATTGGCGCTTCACGCTTGGCTTGATTTAAGAAGGCACTGGGGTCGGGTAGGGCGCTGGCAATCGGCGCCTGGAAAAGCCGCTTGCCATCAAAACGTTCTGGGGCGGGGACGTGATCGGCAGCCACCACAATTAAATCGGCATTAGCAATTTGCTCAGCGGTGGCAGCCTGCAGCGGCGCAATTTCGCCGTGCATTTCCACATGGGCGCTCCAGCCCATCCGTGTGGCCGCTTGTTCAAGGCGCTTGGCGGCCAGAAAGGTGGTCGCCATGCCGCTGGGGCAGGCGGTAATTAGAATCAGGTTCATCGCGTGGCTCCCTCGGTGATGGTGTCGTCAAGACGCCGTACCAAAGTCTGTTGTTGGAGTAAGTCAAAGTCGTCGGCGTGGGGGGTGCCCACACCGACGTGGCGAACCGCTTCGGCAGAGAGTGCCGTTGCGAAGCGAAGGGTGTCTGGTGGGGCGAAGCCGCTGAGCAGCCCATGGAGCATGCCAGCCACAAAGGTATCTCCTGCACAAACGGTATTGATGGCGTTCACGCTAGGCGGCGTGGACTGCCAAGTGCCCTGTGAACTAACCCATAGAACGCCCTCTGAGCCTGCGGAAATCAGTGCGTGCCCGATGCCGCTGGCGTGCAGTCGCTCGGCGGCGACCTGGCGCTGTTGATGTGAATCTAGGGCGCTGCCAGCCCAGTCAGCGAGTTCCGTTTCGTTAGGTTTTACAGCCGCAGGCTGAGTAGCAATGGCGGTCAGCAGTGCTGGGCCGCTGGTGTCTATCCAAAGTGGAACGCCATAGCTTTTTAGGGTGGTCAGTAGTTCAGCAAACAGCGGCTGATCAAACCCCGGTGGAAGGCTACCGGCAACGACGACCGCCTGGGGCGGGGCGTGGCGCTGAAACAAGCTGTCCAAGGTTTGCCGTAGAGCATTCAGATGGGTTGCCTCAATCGGCATACCGGGGCCGTTAATATCAGTGACGCGGCCGCTTTGCTCCGCCAGCTTAGCGTTAATGCGCGTGCTGCCGGGCACTCGCACAAAGGCATCTTCCACGCCGTAGCGGGGAAATGCCAGACCGAACGGGGCGTCGTTATCCTGGCCGAGAAAGCCGCTAACAATCACTTCGTGGCCTAAGCTTGCCAGCACTCGCGCTACGTTAACGCCTTTGCCCGCGGCTTCTAACTGGGCGCTGTGGGGGCGGTTCACATGACCGAGTGTCAGCGTTTCAAGGTTGAACGCTAAATCCAGCGCGGGGTTGAGTGTAATGCACACTACCTGGGCCATTAGCGGGCCTCCAGGGCGTCACGCACCTCATCGCTGGTGGCTTTACTCAGTGCTAATTGGGCAGTGGCTTTTGCATCGGCAAGATCAAATTCACGCAGGCGAGCTTTGACTAGCGGAATTTGCCGCGCGCTGACGGAAAGTTCATCAACGCCTAACCCTACCAGTACAGGCACGGCCATGGCGTCCGAGGCGAGTTCGCCACATACGCCAACCCACTTGCCGTGGGCATGGGCGGCATCAACGGTCATTTGAATCAGGCGCAGCACGGCGGGGTGTAAACCATCCGCCTGGGCAGAAAGCTCTGGGTGGCCGCGGTCGATGGCCAGTGTGTACTGAGTTAAATCGTTAGTACCGACGGAGAAGAAATCCACCTCGGCCGCCAACGTAGGCGCTAACAGAGCGCTGGAAGGCACTTCAATCATGACGCCCAGTTGCACATCAGTGGCGCGCTGTTGTGGCGGGATTTCGCTAAGCAGGCGGTCATAGATGACTTTGGCGGCACGGAATTCAGCGACATCCTTGACCATCGGCAGCATGATCCGCAGCGGACGATCGACAGCTGCCATCAGCAGCGCGCGGATTTGTGTTTCCAGCACCTCCGGCTGGGTCAGTGCTAAGCGAATGCCGCGTAGGCCAAGGAACGGGTTGTCTTCCTGGGGAACAGGCCAGTAGGGCAGCGGCTTGTCGCCACCCACATCAAGAGTACGCGCGACCAGCGGTCGGCCATCCAGAGCATCAGTGGCTTCGCGGTATTCGGCAATCTGGGTGGCTAGGTCCGGTGCGCTTGAGTAGGCCATAAACAGGAACTCGGTGCGCAGCAGGCCAACGCCTTCGGCACCGCGTTCAACGGCGTCAGCGGCGTGGGCGGTGTTGCCAAGATTGGCAGCCACTTCGACCCTGTGGCCATCGCGTGTTTGGGCTTGCTCAAAACGCAGCTCCCAGGCATCAGCTTCTCGCTGTTGCTGGTCGAGAAGCTGTTGTTCCGCCCGCTGCAGGCGCTCTTCGGAAGGCTGGGAGGTAACCCGCCCACGTTCACCATCCAGAATCATCATGCTGCCGTTATGCAGTACCATCACGGCATCACCTGCGCCGACGACCGCTGGAATACCCAGGGCGCGAGCCAGAATAGCACTGTGCGCGGTGGCACCACCGCGAACGGTAAGCAGGCCGCGTACGCGTGAGGTATCCAGGCGAGCAACGTCGGAAGGGCCGATGTCATCCATTACCAGAATATACGGGTGGTCAGGTGGTTCGGGCAGTTGGACATCGCACAATACACCCAACACACGGCGGCCTACGTCGCGCAGGTCAGCGGCGCGCTCGGCCAGCAGGCGGTCGGCGAGCATTTCCTGGGCGTGAGCGGCGGTTTCAATAGCATTCCACCAACCGGCTTCGGCTGAACGACCTTCACGAATTGCATCAATGGCCGCATGATGCAGCTCGGGGTCGTCGAGCATCTCTTCGTGCATTGAGAGAATGTCGGCCACTTCGCCGCCAGGGGCGTTGTGCACCAGTGCCTGTAGTTGAGCGGCGCCTTCTTCCAATGCTGCTTTCAGGCGGTTAATTTCGTGCTCGGGGTCGTTGGCGTGTTCAGCGTAGTCGAACTGCATCGGGCGAATGACAAACACCGGTGCAATGGCTAAGCCTGGCGAGGCGGCAACGCCTGCGTGAGGTGTATCGACGACTAGCGGCTCAACCAGCTTACTTGTGTTAGCAACTGACTTGGCATCAAAACCGCCGTCGAACGGTGTTACTTTCTCGCCTAGACCGTCTTCAACGGCGGCGGCTACTGCGCCTAGCGCAGCACTTGCCTGGTCGCCTTCGGCAGAAAGGATCAGCCACTGACCGCGCCGTGCTCCTAAACCAATCACTTTGGTTAGGCTGGCGGCAGACACCGTGGTGGCACTGCCTTCTTCAAGGCGTACGTTAATCGGCATTGATTGCGCGCGGGCGACCTGTACCAGCTGTTTTGCCGGACGGGCGTGCAGGCCATGGGGGTTCAAGACGCGCACGCGGCGAGTCTGGGTACTGGCCGTTTCACCTGCCAACGTGGCCAGCAGCTGTGCGCTGCTTTTGCCCATCAAGCTGTCACTTTCGCCGCTCTCCAACACGGCTAGTAGCTGTTCCAACAGTGGACGGTGGGCATCGCCGCTGGCTGCCAAGCAGAACAGTATATGGACGGGATGGCCGCTATGCTCAAGTTTGAGATCGGCTGGCGTGGCAACGCCTAGTGCGGGCTGTGTCACCCCTTGGTTGTGGCTTGCCAACCAACATCCTTTGCCCAGCCATTGGGGGGAAGCGCTGGCGATGGCACTAATAAAGGCGTTATCGACACAGCCGCTTTGACGAAGCCGTGCGGCAGCGGCCAAGGCGAGCTCTTGAGGGTCACGAGCAGGAAAGTTAATGCACAGTGTCTCGGCGTCCAGACGCGGTTCAAGCGGCGGCTTGGAAAGTAAACGTGCTACCTCGGCAGCCGAGCTGGCGCTTGCGAGCTGGTTGGCGACACCTTCGCGGTCTAATACATGGGTCAACTGGCGCAGAATGTCTAAATGTTCGTCATTTTGCGCGGCGATCGTCACCAAAACATGCACTTTCTGACCGTCATGCCACTGAATGCCTTGGGGGAACTGTAAGACCCGCACGCCGGTATGTTTTACGTGCTGGCGACTTTCCGGCGTGCCATGTGGAATGGCAATCGCGTTACCAAGATACGTGGACGACTGCGCTTCACGGGCATGCAGGCCATCACGGTACTCGGCCTCAACTAAGCCTGCATCCGTTAACGCCTTAGCGGCGATGTCGAGTGCAGTTTGCCAGTCGTCTGCATGGCGATTGAGCAAGATGTCATCTGGGCCGAGTGTTAGCATAGGGTTCTCCTGTAAACGCTGTCAGCCAAGGGCGATGTCTGTAGCGTACTCATGCTTAAACGTTGGTCGTAAAGCGTTGAGGTTTGCTGGATGAATCGTGTCAGCTATGGTTAGTTGGCTATGCTGAATCGATTCACTTAAAGACACAAGGTCTGTCTTTCTAGACTTTAGTCGGGGTGGGCAGAAACGGCTGATAAACTACCCCGGCAACCAGAGGGAGAATTGCATGACACTTGCCGACATTGCCCGCCTTGCGGGCGTATCGCGCACCACGGCGAGCTATGTAATTAATGGCCAAGCCGAGCAGCGACGTATTAGTCATACCACTATTGAAAAGGTCATGGCGGTAGTGCGTCAGCATCGCTATCACATTGATCCGCAGGCTGCGGCGTTGCGTCGTGGGGCAAGTCGGCTGATTGGTTTGATCGTTCCTGACCTTGAAAATATTAGCTATGCGCGGCTCGCCAAACGCTTAGAGCGTGGTGCAAGAGAGAAGGGCTACCAACTGTTAGTAGTCAGCTCGGATGACTGTGCCGATAGCGAGCGCACTTTGGCGCTGGCGCTGCGCGCGCAGCGCTGTGAGGTGCTGATTACCGCCAGCTGCTTAGCTGAAGATGACACCTTCTATTCTGAGTTGGTGGATGAAGGCTGGTGCGTTGTAGGAATGGACCGTGGGCTTGCGCCGACGCGTTTTGCCAGTGTCGTCAGCAATGATCAAGACGCTGCGCATGCGCTAACGCGCTCGGTCATTACGGGTAGCACGCGGCGGGTGGCGTGGTTAGAAGCGATGCCGAGCTTGTCGATCAGTCGCGAGCGGAGGAGGGGGTTTCAGACAGCACTAGAAGGTACCTCTATTGAGCCGGTTTTACTCAGCGGTACCCACTACGAGCGTAGCGAAGGCGCTCGCCTTGCCGCTCAATTATTGGATGAAAAGGGTGGCGCTGATGCGTTAATTACTGCGTCTTATGTGCTGATGGAAGGGGTGTTTGATGTGTTTCTAGAGCGTGGTGGGCTACCCGCGAAGATGCGCTTAGCTACTTTTGGCGATCACCGGTTATTGGATTTTCTGCCGCAACCGGTGAATTCAGCGTTGCAAGATTATGACCGCATTGCTGAACTCACCCTGCGCTGTGCCCTGAATGCCATGAACGGTGATTATCAGTGTGGCCAGCAGGTCGTAGCGCGCCACCTGCGTACCCGGTAAGTACCCTGTTGCTGGTCAGTCTTGAACTGTGCGGGCCTGGGCCCAGGCCTGCGCATCTGGAATAGACATATCGTAGCGTTCACTGAGGTAGGGCGATGACAGTAAAAAGTCGGCGCTCGCCGCATTGCACGCCACCGGTACGTTCCATAACGCGGCTAATCGCAGTAGCGCTTTGACGTCAGGGTCGTGGGGCTGAGGGGCAAACGGATCCCAGAAGAAAATCAGCACGTCTAGCTGTTGCTCGGCAATACGCGCGCCAATTTGCTGGTCACCACCCAGCGGCCCGCTCATCAACCCCTCGACCTCTAGGCCAAGCGAACTTTTGAGCCGCCCAGCGGTAGTCCCCGTACCAATAAGAGTGTGCTGGCTAAGTGTTTCTTGCCAGCGCGTTGCCCACTCCAGCATTTCGGTTTTTTTGCCGTCGTGGGCAATTAGCGCAATGCGCTTACGCGGTGGCAAGGTGCGAATAGCTTGGCGGGGTGGGCGTGCATCGGTCATGGCATGGCTCTCCAGGTCGCAGTCAGGTTTAGTCTTCTTCAACGGCCAGCACTTTCATCGTGTTGGTACCGCCGTGGGCATTCATGTGGTCGCCGCGGGTAAGAATGACATGATCTCCAGGGTGTGCCAAACCATGAGTTTGTAGCAGCTTGACGGCTTCTTTATTGAGCTCTTTAGGATCCATATGGGTGGTGTCGAAAGGGATTGATACAACGCCGCGATAAAGCGCCATGCGCCGTTGAGCAACCGGGCTATGGGCAAGGCCAACAATGGGCAGGCCAGAGCGAATGCGTGAAGCAATCAATGGCGTGTAACCCGTCGAGGTCATGCAGGCAATGGCACTGACACCAGTTAGGTGGTTAGCGGCGTACATTGCGGAGAGGGCAATGGTTTCATCAATACGCTCAAAGCCTTCATGAATACGGTGACCTGACGATTGGGCAATGCGCTCGCGTTCAGCACCTAAGCACACCCTATCCATTGCTTGAATAGTCTCTACCGGATAGTCACCCGCGGCGGTTTCCGCAGAGAGCATAACGGCGTCGGTAGCATCAAGCACTGCGTTAGCCACGTCGAAGACTTCCGCGCGGGTGGGCAGTGGCGACTCAATCATCGATTCCATCATTTGTGTGGCGGTAATGACCGCGCGGTTAAGCGTACGAGCATGCTTGATGATGCGCTTTTGGGTGCCGATCAGCGCAGCATCGCCAATTTCTACGCCTAAGTCGCCTCGGGCGACCATCACCGCTTCTGATGCTTCAATAATGCCATCCAACGTCTCATCGTTAGCTACGGCTTCGGCGCGCTCCAGTTTGGCCACCAGGCCAATTTCTTTACCTGCCTCGCCGAGTAGTTCGCGAGCTTCCTGCATATCAGCAGCGCTGCGTGGGAACGACACCGCCAGATAGTCGACTCCAATATCAATCGCGGTTTTGAGGTCTTCTTTATCTTTTTCGGTAAGCGCCGGAGCTGAGAGCCCGCCGCCTTGTTTATTGATGCCCTTGTTATTAGAAAGCTTGCCACCCACGTGAACGCGAGTATGCACCTCTTGCCCAACGATAGAGGTGACATCCAGCACTAAGCGCCCATCATCCAACAGTAATCGGTCGCCTGGAGTGACGTCGTTAACCAGCGTCTTGTAATCACAGCCTACGCGTTCGGCGGTGCCGCTGTTGGTATCTAGCGCCATGTCGAGCACAAAGGCTTGGCCAGCATCCAAATGAACGGCACCTTCGGCAAAACGTGCTATGCGAATTTTTGGCCCTTGCAGGTCACCCAGTGCGGCAACGCTGCGGTTTAGCCGCTGGGCGATCTCACGTACCTCTTGCAAGCGGCGGCGATGGTCGTCTGCGGCACCGTGGGAGAAATTGAGCCGCACGACATCAACACCCGCTTTGAGCATGGCTTCCAGCACGCCAGGACGATCACTTGCCGGGCCAAGCGTTGCGACAATCTTGGTACGGCGAAGGGGGGTGGAAGATGTTGAGCGAGTCATAAAAGTTACTCCTGTTGAGCATCTTGGTGGTGATTAATTATTGGACTACGATAGCCTTTATATAGTAATTTTACTACATATTGGAATGTTAATAGCCTTCATTAGTCGTTTTTAACGTTTTAAAATGACTTTTAGGCAAATAAATACGTATTTTTAGTAATTTTTTTACTAGAAACGATGTCTACTACCACTGCTTGATCGAGGTGCCACCATGACAATAAGAGTTGCTATAAATGGATTTGGACGCATTGGTCGTAACGTACTGCGTGCGCTGTATGAAAATAGTTATCGGGACCGCGTCCAAGTGGTTGCAATTAACGACCTAGGTGATCCTTCCCTCAATTCGCACTTGTTACGCCATGATACGGTGCACGGCCACTTTCCGTATTCAGTTGAGCATGATGCTGAAAGCATCAGCGTGAATGGTGATCGTATTGCGATCTCTTCTGAGCGTGATCCCCGCCAGCTTCCCTGGGCTTCCATGAATATTGATCTTGTCATGGAGTGCACTGGCCTGTTCACTAAGCGAGAAGCCGCTGCCAAGCATATAGAAGCGGGTGCTAAGCGTGTGTTGATCTCTGCGCCCAGTCCTGATGCTGACGCTACGATCGTCTATGGTGTTAATGACGATAGTCTGACAGCTGAACACACGGTGGTTTCTAATGCGTCCTGCACGACTAACTGCTTGGCGCCTGTTGCCAAGGCGTTAAACGATGCGGTCGGGATTGAAAACGGCTTGATGACCACGGTGCATGCCTACACCAATGACCAGAACCTATCGGATGTTTATCACTCCGACCCATACCGCGCACGGAGTGCGACGCACTCGATGATCCCAACTAAAACAGGCGCAGCAGCGGCGGTGGGGTTAGTGTTACCGGAGCTTGCGGGTAAGTTCGATGGCTTAGCGGTGCGTGTGCCGGTGATCAACGTTTCTTTGGTGGATCTGACGTTTACGGCAAGTCGTGATACCAGCAAAGAAGAGATCAATGCGATTGTTGAAAAAGCGGCGGCGAACTCGTCCGTGTTAGCGGTTAACGCACAGCCGCTGGTGTCGATTGATTTTAACCATGACGCACACTCATCTACTTTTGATGCTAATCACACCCGTGTGAATGGCCGCCTAGTGAAAATTATGGCGTGGTACGACAATGAGTGGGGGTTTTCTAATCGGATGCTAGATACCGCCATTGCCATGCAGAAAACGGCCAAATAACACCTGCTTGTGCCTCATGGGCAAGTATCACCCAGCAGTAACTCAGTTTTGAGTAGCTGCTGGGTTTTTGGTATCCGCCCTAGAATCATTTTCGCCGCCACGCGGCCTTTGCCCGCACTGTCCTGGCGCACGGTCGTTAAACGCGGTGCTCTATATTGCCCTTCCGCTATGCCATCAAAGCCCGTAATTCTTAGTTCTCCCGGTACGTGAATGCCGCGCTGTTCGGCTAATGTAAGTGCGGTTAGCGCAATACGGTCTGACATACACAGCAGCAGGTCCGGCCGCTGATTGGTAGGCAGGTCAAGGATTTCTGTGATCACCGGTGAGCACACATCAAACACATTCTCTTCGATATTCCACAATGGGATCTGATCAGCATCAAAGCCATGTTCGGTGAGCGCTGCATGAAACCCAGCCAAGCGGGCGCGGCTAATAGTACTGCTGTTGGGTAGCATTGTGTGTGCAGCAGTCACTCGCCCATTGCAATGCTCTTTGGTCAGGCGAAGATTGATCACCGCTGGTCGTTCAGGCCGAGTTTTTAGCGCGTGCTGGGCAATATGATAGCTGGCATCCTGGTCATCGATATGAACGGTAGGGCTGCCTTCAATATCGAAGTCAACCGACACCAGTGGACGTTGGGAAGGAAGCTCGCTGAGTAGCTTATTATTGGGCATTAAACCGTAAACGATAAAGCCGTCGGCAATGTTTGCTGACCCTGGAGGCTGGGAAGCATGACCACGACCAGGTAGTAACAGCAAGGTATGGCCGTGAGCATCGAGCACTTCAGCAACACCTGATAAAAATTCACTGGCAACAGCATCATTAAGGCTGTAAGTCAGGCTTTCGGCGAGAATAACCGCAACAATGCTGGAGCGCCCAGTGCGTAGGCTCCGAGCCTTGGCGTCTGGGCCGCTATACCCTAGGCGTTTAGCCTCGCTTAAAATACGATCACGCAGAAGCGGCGAAAGCTGGTCGGGTCGGTTGAAGGCATTTGATATTGTCGCGGTGGAAACGCCGAGTTCTGTGGCAAGATCTTTGAGAGTCATTCGACGTTGGGCAGTCACGGGCTTCCTATCCTGTTTAATTATTAAGCGTTATTTTACAGCGCAGGCTAACGAATTGAATCACGCGCACAAAAATACGGCCTTGACGCTGTTCCTATTACCTTTGCATAAAGAGGCAGTAGCATCAAAGGCCGTTGTTTGCTCAGTAACAGTGCAGTCGCTAAGCCGCGGAGCGTTTCTCTAAAAGCACCAATGCTGCACCGCTTTCGTCGAATAGGTGCACATGCTCAATGTCAGGCACCAGGGATACTTGTTGGCCTTCTTTCCACTGGCTAGGCGCTTCACTTCGGTGAATAAGCAGTGTATCGCCCTCTTTAGGTTCTAGGTAGACATAAACTTCATTGCCTAGGTATTCAACGTTAACAATATCAAAGCAGTTATTGCCCGTTGGCGCTTCCAGGCGTAGGTGCTCTGGGCGTACGCCCAATGTCAGCGAGCTACCAGGGCTGTAACGGTCAGCTGCCTGGGGAAGTACCAGCTCTTCTAACCCTGTTACAGTCACTCGGCAGCCATCCTTTGAGCCGCTGACAAGTTCAGCAGGCATAAAATTCATCGTAGGCGAGCCAATAAAGCCTGCGACAAACTTAGTCGCTGGGCGCTGGTAAAGCTCATGGGGGCTTCCCACTTGCTCAATATGGCCGCCTTTTAACACTACGATTTTATCGGCTAGGGTCATCGCTTCGACTTGGTCGTGGGTCACGTAGATCATGGTGGAGCCGAGCCGGTTGTGCAGGCGGGCGATCTCGTTGCGCATTTGAACGCGTAGCGACGCATCTAGGTTAGAAAGCGGTTCATCAAACAGCAAAATACGAGGTTCTCGGGCCATTGCGCGTCCCATGGCTACCCGCTGGCGCTGACCACCTGATAGTGCTTTTGGCTTACGATGGAGTAAGTCTTCGAGCTGCAAAATTTTAGCGGTACTCATTACCCGCTCATGGACTGTTTCTTTGTCCGTTTTGGCAAGCTTCAAGCCAAAGGCCATGTTGTCGTAAACGGTCATATGTGGGTAAAGCGCATATGACTGGAAAACCATGCCTACTCCACGCTCCCGTGGGGGTAGGTCATTGACCAGTGTGTCACCAATGGTTAAATCACCGTCGGTGATTGACTCTAGCCCTGCGATAAGGCGTAGCAGCGTCGATTTTCCACAGCCAGAGGGGCCAACAAAGACGACAAATTCACCATCGCCAATGTTCAGGTCAACGTCTTTGATAATGTGATCGCGACCAAATATTTTGTTGATCTTTTCAAGCGTAACACTTGCCATGGTTAGCTCCTTGCCGGCCTCGATGCAGCACTCCTCGTATCGGGCCGACTATCATTATTGAATGTTGTTATTGAATATTGCTATTTGATTTGACTAAGCAACGTGCATAAAAGCGGCTTGATAGGCTGGCAGCGTTAGCATGCTGTCTTTACGCAGCGTATTGAAACCATGCCCTTCTAGGTCGCTGGTAACTCCTGCAGGAAGCGTTGTTTGCTGTTCGCTTCCCGTCAGGTTGAAAACACACAGCACTTTCTCTTGGTCGTCCTGGCGAATAAATCCCAAGAGATCTTCACCTACGTTGATAAGCTGTAAATCACCATCGAACAGCGCGGAGTGCGATTGGCGAAAGGCCAGCATTCTGCGCACACTGTTTAGTGTTGAGTCTGGATCTGCCTGCTGACGGCTAACTGCCAATGGCAGGTGACGTTTGTCTACAGGGAGCCATGGCTCAATAGGCGAGAAGCCTGCCTGGGTATCATCAGACCATGGCATTGGCGTACGGCACCCGTCTCGGCCTTTAAACTCTGGCCAAAGGGCTTTGCCATAGGGGTCTTGAATGCGTTCAAAAGGCACCTCAGCTTCTGGAAGCCCTAACTCTTCCCCTTGATAAAGGCAGACGCTGCCACGAAGGGAAAACAGCATGGCAAGCATCACTTTAGGATAAGCAATGGGATCTTCTTCAGCTCCCCAGCGTGATGCACTGCGTTCAACATCATGGTTGGATGTTGCCCAGCAGGGCCAGGCATCGCCCGCTAACTGCTGAAAGCGCTCAATAACGCGATAGATATAGGCAGCAGAACGTGGCTTGTTAAGTAGGTCGAAGGTGTACGCCATGTGCAGCTTATCACCGCCTGCGGTGTACTCGGCCATACGCTCAAGTGGGTTGTCATCGCCGATTTCGCCCACAGTGGTAGTGCCCGGATATTCATCCATCAACGCACGTAAGTCTTTCAAGAAATCTACGTTCTCAGGGCGACTAATATCGTAGACATGGCGCTGCCACGTGTAGGGGTTAGCCTCTGGAGCGCCTAGAGTCTTGGATCCGCCTTTTGGCACCGGTGGATTGTCGCGCAGCTCAGCGTCGTGGAAGTAGAAGTTGACAGTGTCTAAGCGGAAACCATCAACGCCAAGATCCAGCCAGAAGCGCATGTTGTCCAGCTGGGCTTGACGGGCTTCTGGGTTGTGGAAATTAATATCCGGCTGGCTGGATAAAAAATTATGCAGGTAATACTGCTGACGGCGCGTGTCAAAGGTCCAGGCAGGACCACCGAAAATAGACAACCAGTTGTTTGGTGGAGTGCCATCGGGCTTAGGGTCTGCCCACACAAACCAGTCAGCTTTGGGGTTAGTGCGATTTTGACGGCTCTCTTTAAACCAAGCGTGCTGTTCAGAGGTATGGCTAATGACTTGGTCAATCATCACTTTAAGACCAAGTGAATGGGCCTTGTCGAGCAGCGCTTTAAAATCTTCCAGGGTGCCGAACATTGGGTCGACGTCGCGGTAGTCGCTGACGTCGTAGCCAAAGTCGAGCATGGGAGAGGTGAAAAAGGGTGAAAGCCAGACACCGTCAACATTCAAAGAAGCCACGTAGCTAAGCTTTTCAGTAACACCTTTTAAGTCACCAATGCCGTCCCCACGGCTGTCTAAAAAGCTGCGCGGATAAATTTGATAGATAACGCCACCGCGCCACCACGTCAGGTTGTCTTGCATGGATAAATCCTTAATAAAACGTATATACGTCAGTGCTTAGCCTTTTACTGCACCAGCAGTGAGGCCCGAAACAATACGACGCTGGAAAATAATCACCAGAATCACCAGCGGCACGGTGACGACGACAGATGCCGCCATAATGGGCCCCCACGGCAGTTCGTAGGCGCTACCACCAGAAAGCAGGGCTATGGCAACAGGCACAGTGCGCTGGGCATCGGTAAGTGTGAAGGTCAAGGCAAACAGAAACTCATTCCACGCGGCGATAAAAGCGAGAAGGCCTGTGGTTGCCATGGCGGGCCACATTAGCGGTAAGAAGACTTTTGTAATCGTAATCCATGGCGTAGCGCCATCCATGATGGCTGCTTCTTCCAGCTCCATGGGTAGCTCTTTCATAAAGGTGGTAAGTACCCAAACAGTGAAAGGCAGCGTGAAAATGGTGTAGCTCAAAATGAGGCCAGCGGGATTGTTATAGAGATTCAAGGCACGAATTACCTCGAACAAGCCTGAAAGCACCGCCACTTGGGGAAACATAGAGACCCCAAGAATGACCAGCATGACGGTTGAACGGCCGCGAAAACGAACTCGGCCCAGCGCGTAGGAGGCGGTGATGCCCAATAAAAGCGCGATGAAAACAACGCTAAACGCCACAATAATCGAGTTGAAAATTGCACGTACAAAGCTTGACTGGCTAAAGATTTGGACATAATTGTCCAGGTTCCAATTTGAGGGCCAAAGCTCAACCTGGAACAAATCGCTAGAAGGTTTGAGTGAGGTAATCACCGCGTAATAAAACGGGAAGACGGCATACACCATGATCAGCGCGATCAAGGCCCAAAAGCCGACGCGCTTGGCAATTTTGGCTAACTGACGTTGGTTCATCAGTCACCTCCTAGTTGTATTTTGTTACGGCCTAAATAGAGGTAAGCAACAGTGGCCAGGGCAATAATCAAGAACAACAGAGTAGAGGCGGCGCTGCCGTAACCAACATCCTGGAACTCAACCAACTGTTGGCGTGCATAAACCGACATCGACATCGTGCTGGTCGAGTTAGAGGTCAGTACGTAGATCACGTCGAACACCCGCAGCGCATCTAGAAGACGGAAAATTACCGCCACCATCAAAGCCGGCGTAATCAACGGCAGGGTAACTTTGAAGAACACACGGACGGGATGAATACCGTCTACTTCTGCGGCTTCATAACAATCTTTTGGCAACATTTGTAGGGCGGCTAACACCAACAGGGCAACAAACGGAATTGTTTTCCAGACATCGACCATGATGACTGCCCACATTGAGTAAGTAGCGCTAGCCGTCCAAGCGATAGGATTGTCAATAATCCCAACGGTCATTAGCAGGTGATTGATGATGCCGAACTGATCGTTGAGCATCCATGCCCACATTTGTGCGGAAACGATGGTGGGGATTGCCCACGGAATCAGCACTGCCGCGCGAACAATCGTCCGACCCTTAAACTCCGCATTTAGGATCAGCGCCACAATCACACCAAAAATGACTTCTAAAGAAACGGATACCACCGAAAAGTAAACGGTGTTCCAAACAGATTGCCACCAGACTGAGTCGGCTAGTACCCCGAACCAACGGCCATTGTCGTAGACGAGGTAGTTTTCAAACCCGATTAGATTAGCTGCACCGAGGTCCGACAGTGAGGCATCGGTAAAGCTTAGAAAAAATGTTCGCATTAACGGCCAGCCAGCAACCAGCGTTAATGCAATTAGCATGGGGGCCAAGAACAACCAAGCCGCTTTGACCCGCTGACGGCGTACTTTAGTGCCGCGGTGCCGACGCGCTGGCGCTGCGGCTGAGCGCGCCTCCAAGGGCGCGCTGTTGTTAGAAGAGGTCGACATAGGTATCTCCGCGATTACCAGTTACGACGCTTCAGGCGAAGAAGTTCGCCTTCAAGATCGGAAACAGCTTGTGCACCATCTTTACTTCCAGAAAGCACATCGTGGGAGGTGCTGAAGAAGGCATTGCTCACACGGCCATAGGCATCGCCGGTAGGCGCTGAGGGGCGAGCGACTGCGTTAGTGAAAGTGTCGTACAGCGTGCCAAAGAACGGTACAGCTTCCAGCACCTCTTCATCTTGGTAAAGCGCATCGATGGTGGGGTTATAAGAAGATTGGATGGCGCGACGCTTTTGCTCTTCTTCACCGGCCAAGAAAGCGACCAGGTCAGCGGCGAGCTCGGGATGTTCGCTATAACGGGATACCGCTAAGTTCCAACCGCCTAAACCGGCTGCACTTTGGCCGTCTTCGCCACCTGCTGGTAGTTGGGTAACACCGACTTTGCCGCGTACATCACTATCTTCGCTTTGAGCCAGTGACCAGGCGTAGGGCCAGTTACGCATAAACACCGCATTTCCACCCTGGAAGACACCACGAGCTTCTTCTTCGGTATAATTCAGCACACCTTCTGGAGAGATGTCGCCAATCCAGGAGGCTGCTAAATCCAGCGCTTCAGCAGCCTTCTCGTTATTGATGGTGACTTCGCCATCCTGATCTACCACAGTGCCGCCGCCGAAGCTTGATACCCACTCCAGTGCATTGACGGTCAGTCCTTCATAAGCACGGCCCTGGAACACAAAGCCTTGCATACGGTCATTACCTTCGCCGCGCTCGGCATCTTTGATTTCACGTGCGATGTCAGTCAATTCTTGCCACGTAGTAGGTACGTCATGGCCATGTTTTTCTAACAAGTCTTCGCGGTAATACAGAACGCCCGCATCGGTAAACCAGGGCATCGCGACTAGGCGGCCATCAATAGTGTTGTTAGTGACAATGGTATCAAAATGGCCCGCTGCAGCGTCTTCACCGAGTACCTCGCGTAAATCGAGCAGGTGGTTAGCCAGTAGGCCAGGCCAGACGACATCGATCTGCATGACATCAATGTCGCTAGAATTGGCGGATAGAATTTGTTGGTAGAGCGATAAACGTTCGGTAGACGAGTTTGGCGTTGAAACCACATCGACACTGTGGCCGGTCTTCTCTTCCCAAGCGCTTACGCCTTCTTGGCAAAGGGTAAGCTCCGCACCAACAGCACCGCAGGAAATCGTTAATTCAGCCGCCTGGGCAGAACCCGTGGCACTAGCGATACTAGCCAAAGCGATAGCAGAAGTGAGTAGTGTCTTTTTCATAGGGCGTTCCTCAGCGTTTATTGTTGTGGGTGGTAATAGCGCTCATAGCGCTTACTTAAACGATTAAGTAGAGTGCCAGTTAGCCGTTTCATCGAGATAAGTTCAATAGCGACTTTTGTCTAATGCTGTCGTGTTAATAGTTTTAATTTAAAAGTTGTTTTAGACATTGGTCGATAATCAGCAATTTCTGGTTTGTTTACTACCTCTTAATCGATTAAGTTCTGTGTTCCGTCATTTGATGGAGTGAAACGTAGTTGCTTTGCAACATAACCTTCTCTGTCTGGCTAGGTAGCTAAGCGTTCAGCGCCGCTGAGTGGAAATGAACGCTACCAACGTAGTAGGCGTCAGTGAGTGCCTTGGGTCTATCGGTAGGGTTTAAACAGCATGGCAAGTTTGCGTTTTTTAAGAAATCTTAAAAATAAAAGAGTTAACGCCAGTTGTGGATACATTGGCTGTAAAACAAAGGGTTAAAAACAATGCATAAAATGACATTCAAGACGCCTTTAGCAATCGCAATCGCCACCGCCAGTCTTGGTTTGGGGGCCACAGCCAGCGCCAACACCACACTGGAAGAGCGGTTTGCGCAGCTAGAAGCACGAATTGCGGCTGCCGAGCAGCGTGCCAATGCTGCAGAACGCCGCGCTGAGCTAGCGGAGCAGGGACATGCCACACCCTCATCAAGTGCACCTGCCACCGTTACTGACGCTGATATTGAAGAACGTCTTGCCCGTGTAGAACGCCAATCCAGTGGCGAAGAGGGTTTCTCCTTTAATGTCTATGCGCGTTCTGGCCTGCTAATTGGTGAAGATGGCAAAAGCGCACCAGGTGGCCCTTATTTAACACCCGCGGGTGGAAATGGCGGTGCTGTTGGTCGTCTGGGCAACGAGCCGGATACTTACTCTGAAGCCATTCTTAACTACCGCATGCAGTTTGATAACGGTGCAAAAGCTCGCTACACCACTATGTTGGCTGCCGGTACTACTTCCAGCAATGACTGGGTAGGCGATGATACCAACCTAAATGTGCGTCAGGTTTATGCCGAATTTAGTGACTTGCCAAGCTTTACCGGCGCGTTTGAAAACGCCTCTATTTGGGCCGGTAAGCGCTTCGACCGAGATAACTTTGATATCCATTGGCTAGATAGCGATGTTGTTTTCCTCGCGGGTACCGGTGGCGGTATTTACGACATGCAGCTAGCCGATAACTGGAAGAGTAACTTTTCAGTTTATGGTCGCAGCTTTAGTGATTACCCCATCGTCAATCGCGAAAACCCTGGCTTAGATGGGGAAAGTGATACCGATAATTTGATTTTGACCTCCAATAATTACTTTGGTAACTGGCAGGTCATGGTCAACGGCATGTCTGCTGCTGATAATGATGAGCGTGATATCGGTGTGGGCCAAAATGCGGCTGATACAGGCTGGCATACCATGGTGGCTTACCACGGCGACAGCTTCTTCGGCATGGGCGAAGGTAACTTTAAGGCCGCTGTACTTCACGGCCAAGGCTTAGGAGCCGAAGTTAAAGGGTTAGGCAGCAACGGCGATCTGACGGATGATGCGACCACAACGCGGCTGGCGCTATACGGTACGACCTACATTGCGCCGAAGTGGCGTATTGCACCGTCGATACTGGCTGAAACCAGTGAAGATCGTTTCGCTAATGGCGATAGCTATGATTGGGCTACGCTAAACGTGCGTTTGGCGAATGAAATTAATCAGAATTTCGAAATGCAGTACGAAGCTAGCTATCAGTGGATGGACTTAGATCCACAGGGTTACAGTGACCGTAACGCGGTTGATGGTGACTATATGAAGTTCACTATCGCACCGACTTTCAAGCCGGAAGTAGGTGGTTTCTGGAAGCGTCCTGAGATCCGTCTATTCACGACTTACAGCGATTGGGACGATAGCCTTAATAGCTACGGTGCAAGTTCTCTAGGTAGCGATGGATTTACTGGCGGTGAATTTACCTTTGGCGTACAAACCGAGGTATGGTTCTAAGCAGAGTTTCTGAGCAGAGTTTCTGAGCAAAGATTCTAAGCGTAAGCCGCTGCTTGCTAGCGAAAACTGTTTCTCCAATGCCGATTGCCCGCGACGTGTCGCGGGCTTTTTGTTATGTAAAAGCACTGATGTCGGGAGGCGCTGATGTCGTTACTCCAAGAAAAGCTAAAGGCACCGCCGTTGCCGCTTAGTGTGGTGGCCCGGCCACGGCTAAATGATTATTTCGCCTTAAACGAGCGTACCCGCCTGCTAGTGCTGGCAGCGCCGTCGGGTTATGGCAAAACGACACTGCTGGCCGAGCGGTTGCCCGCACTGGAGCAGGAGGCCGCTTGGCTTCGATTGGATCAGCGTGATAATCAGCCAGCACGTTTCCTAGCCTATTGGCAGGCAGCATTAAATAAGTTGCTCGATGACACCTATGTGCTTTCGTCCATGGCTGACGATGCTGACTGCATCGAGCAGCTTGAACGTTGGCTGGGCGAGTTACCCGAGCAACGTTCCCCGTGTCGTTTTGTCGTCGATGAATTTGAACACGTGACCCATCCCGATATTTTGGCTGGCGTCGCTCATTGGCTGCGTCATCAACCGCCCTGGCTGACCTTGACGCTGACAAGCCGTTCGCGCCCCTCACTTGGTTTAGCGAGTCTTCGATTGAGAGGGGAGCTTGAAGAGATTGACCTTAATGACTTGGCTTTTGACAGCGAAGAAGCACACACCCTGTGTGCTGAACAGCTAAGTTTTCCGCCCACCCGAGTAAGCCTAGAGCGCGCGTTGCGTAGAAGCGGTGGCTGGATTGTGGCGCTGAACTGGCTGGTTGAGCGAACCACCACGCGTGCGGGATTTGATGCGCTGGTCGAGCGTTTAAGCGGTGCGCATCCTGATTTTGTCGCTTGGTTTGATGAATTGCTAGCCGCTGCGCTTCCTGCTGAAGAGCGCGAGCTGATGCTTCAGTTGGGGGTGTTAGAGCGTTTTTCGCCCGAGTTGATGGCGCGCCTTTTGGAAGGTGAGCGGCTAACTCAGCGTTTAGAAGCATTTGAGCAAGCGGGACTCTTTATTGAGCGACCCGACCCACACACCCAGTGGTTCCGCTTTCAGCGGCTGTTTGGCGAGTATCTTCGTCACCGCCGCCACGAGCTTAATTTATCTACTCAGCGAAGGTTGCATCAGCGTGCAAGCCAAGCGTGGTTAGCGCTAAATGATCCGGTCATGGCGTTACGACAGGCAATTTTAGCCGAGGAGCAAGAGGACGTTGCCAGCTTATTGACCGCGCAGGGCCCTGCTTTATTAGCCAGTGGCGCCTATGCGCTATTAGCGCAAGGTTTTGCGCTGCTGGGCGAACCGAAGCTTTCAAAAAGTCCAGAGCATACGCTGCTCTATGGCTGGGTATCTCATGGGCAATTTCAGTTTGATGTGACAGCACGGGTGATCGGATGGATTGAGGCACAGCTGGATGAGCCCGAATGGCAGGCGTTGAACGCTGAATTTGCTACGTTACGTGCCCAATTGGCGATTAACCATGGTAACGCTGAGCGCGCAGCGCCACTTGCTGAGCAGGCGCTTGCGGTGCCTGCACGTTACTTAGCGTCAACGCCGTTGACGGCAACGGCTATTCTCAGCGAAGCGCGCTTTGTACAAGGCTATTTAGAGGAGTCGCTGCAGCGGGTGCGTGAGGTAGAGCGACAAGCGCGGCAGGTTGGCGATCATCAACGACTGCTGTGGTCGTTTTGTCATCAGTCGGAAGCACTGGTGGCTCAAGGTCGCTTCCAGGCTGCTTACGATATTCAAGAGCGTGCCTTCGCACACCTAGAGCGCGCCGAACTTGAACATTTACCGGTCGCAGAGTTTTTGTACCGCATTCGCAGCCAGGTGCTTTGGGAGTGGCATCGGTTAGATGAAGCCGAGCAAGCCGCGTTGAAAGGTATTGCGGTGTTAGACAATCAAGGCGAGCGCTGGACGCTTCAGTGCCATATTCAGCTCGCTAAAGTCGCCCAGAGCCGGGGAGACCAAGCGCAGTGTGCTGACCATATTCGTAGGCTTCGCAAAATTCTCTCAGAAGGGGATTATCACATTGATTGGATAGCCAATGCCCATGCAACGCTGTTGGCGTGGTGGCAATCGACACACGATATGGATGCGGTCGAGCGTTGGCGCCAAGAAGCGCCAGAACCACTTACCGAGCATGCCACCAATCACTTTTCCCAGTGCAACGTGCGTAACCATGCCCGTGCATTAACACTATTGGGGCGCTACGAAGAGGCCCGCGAACTACTGGATGCCCTTGAAGCCCACACCCAGCGGCTCGGATTAGTGACTGACGCGAATCGCAACCAGCTGTGCTTAGCGGCGGTGGCTTGGCATCAGGGGAAAACCACCCAGGCAAGTAACCATATACAGCAGGCACTCAGTTTAGCTTCCCGCACCGCGTTGGTAGGCAGCTTTTTACGGATAGGCAAACCACTGGGGGAGCTGCTGTCGACGCTATTAGCAAGTAACAGCTTAGCCCCCCTTGAACAGGCTCGCGCGGAGCGGTTGTTGACCTTAGCTGGCCGCCAAAAAGATTTTGGCAGCGCTCGCCGCTTGATGCTGGACGAGACAGTGATTGCCAACATTGTGGCACGGCCCGATGTGCCTGAACTTATCCGCACGTCGCCACTGACTCGACGAGAGTGGCAAATCTTGGGGCTGATTCATGCTGGGCTCTCTAATGAGCAGATCGCCGAACAGCTATCGGTGGCACCGACCACCATCAAAACGCATATCCGCAGTCTTTATCAAAAACAGAATATTCGCCGACGTGATGAAGCGATTGCGCTGGCGGGGCAATTACTGGCGCATATTCAAGGAGAGTAAAGAAGGTTTATGGTCGGCGCTAGTGGCTACTCCTAACGCCTACGCCCACCGCTGCCTCTAGGGGAGGATTTTATCTAACGGTCAACGCTGCATCATGCCAATCAACAGGCCATTTAAAGGATAAGGACAATACGATGATGCAGATGCCTTCCACCTCCCACTACGTTGGCAGCCAAGGCGCTGACTGGTGGCGCGGTGCCGTGATTTATCAAATCTATCCGCGTAGCTTTTTAGACAGTCGTGGCGACGGCATTGGTGATTTAAAAGGGGTAATTGACAAGCTCGATTACATTGCCTCGCTTAATGTCGATGCGATTTGGTTGTCGCCATTTTTTACATCGCCGATGAAAGATTTTGGCTACGATATTAGCGATTATCGCGGTATCGATCCGATGTTTGGCACTCTGGAAGACTTTGACCGACTGATAGAAGCCGCTCATGTGCGAGGGCTGAAGGTAACCATCGACCAAGTGATGTCGCACACGTCAGACCAGCACGCCTGGTTTGAAGAGAGCCGACAAAGCCGTGATAACCCCAAAGCTGACTGGTACGTCTGGGCTGACCCCAAGCCTGATGGTGCGCCGCCGACCAACTGGCAGTCGGTGTTTGGTGGCAGCGCCTGGCAGTGGGATACACGCCGTTGTCAGTACTATCTGCATAACTTCCTGGCCAGCCAGCCGGATCTGAATTTCCGCACTCCCGCCGTGGTGGATGCCATTCTGGAAGAAGCGCGCTTTTGGCTAGAGCGCGGAGTCGACGGCTTCCGTCTTGATGCGGTGAACTTCTGCACCCATGGCGAGCTTAAGGATAATCCTCCGCGCGCAGAAGTAACCGAAAGCTTTTTAGGTGTTCGCCCGGACAACCCTTATGGCTACCAGCTGCACCAGTACGATAAAACCCAGCCAGAAAACGTGGTGTTTTTAGAGCGCCTTCGCGGCTTGTTAGACGAGTACCCAGGCTCGACGAGCGTAGGAGAAGTTGGTGACGATGACGCCCTGGGCGTGATGGCGGAGTACTCCCAAGGCGGCAATCGTCTGCACATGTGCTACTCGTTCAACCTGCTTACCGACAAATCGGACCCTGGTTATTTGCATAAAACGCTCACCGAAATGGAAGCTCGGATTGGTGATGGTTGGCCCTGTTGGGCACTGGGGAACCACGATGTTACCCGTCTTGCCACTCGCTGGCAGACCGAAGGGCAGCTGGATAAGCTGCGGCTTTATATGGTGTTCTTGCTTACCCAGCGGGGCAGTGTGTGCCTCTATCAAGGCGAAGAACTTGGCTTGCCTGAAGCTGAACTGACGTTTGAGCAGTTGGTTGACCCGGCGGGCATTACCTTTTGGCCTACCTATAAAGGCCGCGACGGCTGCCGAACGCCACACCCCTGGCAAGCTGACGCACCACATGCTGGCTTTAGTAACGTCACGCCCTGGCTGCCAGTGCCCGAGTCTCATGCCAGCCTCGCCGTTGACCAGCAAGATAGCGATGCCGGTTCGTTGCTCAATGCTTATCGCGAGTTTTTGGCGTTCCGCCGTATCCTGCCTGCGCTAGTAAAAGGCGACGTGCGCTATCACGCCGTGCGTGACGATGTACTCTGTTTAGAGCGCACTTATCAACAAACACGGTTGTTGATTGCGCTGAACTTTAGCGATCGAACCGTCACTCGCATGGTTCCTGAGAGCGCTGAATCTATTAAGGGTTCGCCTGCCTGGCTAAACGGCGTATGGCGGGGTGGCCAGTTAACGCTGCCGCAACTGTCTCTTCCGCCCTATGGCGTGGCGATTGCCCAGTGCTCACAAACTGAGGAAGACGCGCCATGGGACGTTTAACGCTTAGCGGCATTGGTAAATCCTTTGACGGTGTGGAAATCTCTCGGGATATCGATCTTACGATCGAAGATGGCGAGTTTGTTGTCTTCGTTGGCCCCTCTGGCTGTGGAAAATCCACCCTGCTGCGTATGATTGCGGGTCTGGAAGATATCACCGAAGGTGATATGCAACTTGATGGTCAGCGGATCAATGAGATTCCTCCCCAGGAGCGGGATATAGGCATGGTCTTCCAGTCCTATGCGCTTTACCCGCATATGAGCGTGGCAGAAAACATGGCCTTTGGCTTAAAGCTGGCGCGTACTGATAAAGCCGAAATTCGTCGTCGTGTACAACACGCTGCGGAAATGCTGCACTTAACTGAACTGCTTGAACGCAAGCCTAAAGACCTTTCTGGTGGCCAGCGTCAGCGGGTGGCGATTGGCCGTACCTTGGTAAAAGAGCCCGCGGTTTTTTTGTTTGATGAGCCGCTGTCTAATCTGGATGCCGCGCTGCGGGTGGATATGCGGGTGCAAATTGCGGCCCTGCATAAGCGTTTGAACGCCACCATGATCTACGTGACCCACGATCAAGTGGAAGCAATGACTTTAGCTGACCGTATTGTGCTGCTTTCCCGTGGCCGTATCGCCCAGGTCGGCGCGCCGCTTTCGCTTTACCACTTCCCTAAAACCCTTGAAGTGGCCGAGTTTATAGGCTCGCCACGGATTAATACTTTTACCGTCACGGTGGTAGACCCAGGCGAGCGCCAAACAGTAGTGCGCCTGCATAGTGGTGACACGCTGACAGTAGCGGTCAATGGCAAGCACCTTCAGTCAGGAGATAGCGCAACCCTTGGGCTGCGGGCGGAAGATTTTGTCGCAGCCGAGCAGGCAGAAGCCACGCTGAATGCGAGCTTGATGGTGGCGGAAAAGTTGGGCTACGAAACGCTGGCGCATTGGCAGGTAGCAGGCATCGACGTCCCACTTACCCAGCGTTTAGATGGCTTGACTCGCCTAGAAGAGGGCCAAAATGCACGCTTGGGGCTTGCAGGCCAGCACTGCCATCTGTTTGATCAGCACGGTAATGCTTGCCCCCGGCAGGTTGAAGTAGATGGCGTTAGCCAGTAGATAATCAACTGATTTTTATACATAAAAAGCGTCTCAAATTTTTTAGGCGCTTTTTTCTTAATTATTTTCTAAAAAGAGTGCATCCAAAACGTCTCCTCGTGTGTATCCCCTATACAGCCACACTTTGCAGTGGGTGATACAAAACTCAAGGAGACTGAAAATGACTATCCAACCTCTTACGCGTGCAGCACTCGCCGCTACCTTGATTGCATCCTTCAGTCACGTTGCGCTGGCCGATATGACGCCTGCCGACGTTCAAGTGCCCGACGGCAATACCGTCGCCCTGGAAACAGTCGGTGTGGGCGCGATTACCTACATGTGTGAAGCCAAAGACGACGGTACTATGGGCTGGGTATTCAAAGGCCCACACGCGGCGCTGAACGATAGTGATGGGGCTCAAGTTGGCAGCTACTACGGCCCGCCTGCTACCTGGGAAGCATTGGATGGCTCTAAAATAACCGGCACTCAGCTGGCAACTGCCGCGAATGGTGATGGCAATATCCCGTTGCAGCTCGTTGAAGCCAATCCTGCGGAAGGTGAGGGCGCAATGACTGGCGTTAGCTATATTCAACGCCTGAATACTCAGGGCGGTGTTGCACCAGATGTGGCTTGTGATGACGGCCATGAAGGTGCCACCGCAGTTGTAACTTATCAGGCAGACTATATTTTCTGGACAGCTAACTAAGACTAAGTCCTTTAATTGCTTAGTTAATATCAATACCGTTGCTAAGCAAAAATTTTCTCAAGAAACACATCTAAGTAAGGCTAGAGGCTCGTCTCGCGAGTCTCTAGCCGCTATGCTTGCTGGGAAAGCGCGGCGACAGGCTCGACGCGTCACCAGGGAGCTAGCATGTGTCTGATATAGGCGTATCTACGATAACTAACGACTTTGATTATGCTGATGCACTTGCGCGCTGTGCCCGTGGTGAGCAAGTGGCACTGCAGCAGCTTTATCGTCAAGAGGGTGCCCGACTGCTTGGGGTTGTCATGCGTATCGTGAAAGACCGCGGTATGGCTGAGGATATTGTTCACGATGCTTGCCTGAACATTTGGCAGCGTGCCGATAGTTTTGACCCCAAACGAGGCTCTGCCCGCACCTGGATATTCAGTATTGCCCGCCACTTAGCATTAAATGCTATCCGTCAGCGCGACCGAGAAGTCAGGCTAGATGTCAACGACCCAGGCGAGCTAGCCGATGATGACACCTACCAACAGTCATTATCGACGACGGCGGAGGCCTTTGACTGGCAGACTGGCCAGCAGATGGATGAGTGCTTGCAGCAATTGGAAACCGAGCGCCGAAACTGTGTGCTACATGCCTACGTGGATGGGTTAAGTCATGCCGAAATTTCTGCACACACTGGCGCGCCGCTAGGCACTGTTAAAGCCTGGATTAAGCGAAGTTTGCTTCGCCTGCGGGAGTGTATGTCATGACGCGTTCCAACGAAAACGATGACCTTCATGCACTTGCAGGGGAGTACGTACTAGGTTCGTTACCCATCGCTGAGCGAGAAGCCTTTGAGGCACGCTTAGCCAACGACCCACAATTACAAACCATCGTAGCTGACTGGGAAGAGCAGTTTTTCCCCTACACCGCGATCGTTGATCCTGTTACCCCATCAGATTATTTATGGCCGCGCATTGAGCGCAGCATGCAAGCCGCATCGAAAAGATCAGCGCGTGTTTCAAGGGCTGTCACAACGCCTCGCCGCTTGGTGCATAGCCTACCATTTTGGCGCGCCGCTACCGGCCTTGGTTTAGCTGCCGCCGTGACGATGGGTGTGTTGTTGACCAATGTCTCCACTGAACCAGCAACGCCAGAATATATGGTGGTGCTGTTAGCGCCGCAAACTCAATCAGCAGGGTGGGTTGTGCAGGCTGCCAACCGTCAAGAGATTCAACTGATCCCGTTGGGCACTTTTGAAGTGCCCGAAGGAAAAGCACTGGAGTTCTGGACCAAGGCGGATGATTGGCAAGCGCCGGTTTCACTTGGCCTAGTACAGCCAGGGCAACCGCTGCGCCTGCGTTTAGACCAGTTACCGCCGCTTGAAGATAACCAGCTCTTTGAACTCACGCTAGAGGATGACACCGGTTCGCCTACCGGTCTACCGACTGGCCCGATTGAGTTTATCGGCCGCGCGGTGGAGATTTAACGCATAGTGTTATTAACGATGCTAAGTGTTATTAACGATGCTAACCACATCAGAGGCGAGTTCCGAGTAGCTTAAAAGAACGTTAAACCGACTTGGAATAGGCGTTCCACGTCACGAATGCGCCGCTTATCGATCACAAACAGAATCACGTGGTCGCCGCTCTCGACCATCACATCCCCATGGCCAATGATGACCTCTTTGCCTCGTACAATGGCACCTATGGTGGTGCCTTCAGGCAAATTGATTTCAGCAATGGTGCGGCCCACGACCTTGGACGACTGCTTGTCACCGTGGGCGATAGCCTCGATGGCTTCCGCCGCGCCACGGCGAAGCGAATGGACGTTAACGATATCGCCACGGCGAACGTGGGTAAGCAGGCTGCCGATGGTCGCTTGCTGGGGCGAAATGGCGATATCGATTTCGCCCCCCTGAACCAAATCTACGTAGGCAGCGTTGTTAATCAGCGTGAGTACCTTTTTGGCTCCCAAGCGTTTGGCCAGCAGCGACGACATAATATTAACCTCGTCGTCGTTGGTCAGAGCACAAAAGATATCGCACTCTTCGATGTTCTCTTCTTCCAGCAGCCGCTTGCTGGTAGCGCTGCCGTGAAGTACCACCGTACGGTCAAGCCGTTCGGAAAGCGCGGTGCAGCGCTCTAAACTGTGCTCGATAATTTTGACCTGATGGCTATGCTCCAGGTGTTCGGCCAAGCGTTCACCGATATTGCCCCCACCGGCAATCACCACCCGCCGAAAATCCCGTTCAACGCGGCGTAGTTCGCTCATTACCGCGCGAATATCGCGCCGTGCGGCCAGGAAAAACACTTCATCGTCGGCTTCAATCACCGTATCGCCACGGGGAATGATCGGCCTATTGCGGCGGTAAATCGCGGCGACGCGTGTTTCCACATTAGGCATGTGCTTGGCGAGAAAGGCTAAATCTTGCCCTACCAGTGGGCCACCGTAGAACGCCTTGACCGCCACTAACTGCACCAAACCACCGGCAAACTCCAACACCTGCAGCGCACCGGGGTGCTCAATCAGGCGGCGCACATGATCCGTGACCACTTGTTCAGGGCTGATCAGTACATCAATAGGAATCGCTTCGTGGGCGAATAATCCTTTACGGGTGAGGTAGGCGGTTGAACGTACGCGGGCAATTTTGGTGGGGGTACGAAATAGCGTGTGGGCGACTTGGCAGGCAATCATATTGACTTCGTCGGTGTTGGTCACCGCAATCAACATATCGGCATCTTCACAGCCTGCTTGGCGCAGCACAATAGGATAAGAAGCTGCGCCTGTCACGGTGCGAATATCCAGTTTGGTGTGCAGTTCGCGCAGTTTCGCACCGTCGGTATCAACAACGGTGATGTCATTTTCTTCGCGGGCAAGGTGCTCTGCCAGGGTGGCACCGACTTGGCCGGCACCCAAAATAATAATCTTCATCGGTGGTTAGATCACTCTGGCGACATGTCACTGAAGATAGTCACCTATCTATAGGGAGGCTGTCGAGTGTAGCAATGATCGGAGGCCCTCTTAATTAGCCAAAAGCTCATTTTTTTACACCTTTTTGACGGCTAACGCCTTAAACGCCATCGATTTTTTACGCAGGCAATCTCTAAGCTCAAGGTGCCAATCAAAGGAGGCACTTCGATGAATATTGCACTGTTGATAATCGCGACCGGCACAGCGGCGTACTTGTTTTACGCGCTAGTTTGCCCCGAGCGTTTTTAGGAGATTGCCATGAACGACATGATCGCCATTTATGCCATCGTGGCATTACTTGGTGTGCCATTGGGGATATATATCGCCCGCGCGCTAAGTACCCAGCCAAGTCGAATAGACACGCTATTCAGAGTGATAGAGACGCCTATTTATCGATTAGCAGGCGTTAATAGTCAAAGCGTGATGACGTGGCAAGTCTATGCGCTAGCCATTTTGAAGCTGCATGTAGGCTTGATACTGCTGGCATGGTTGGTGTTTATGTGTCAGGGCTTGCTGCCCCTGAATCCTGATGGCATACCCGGCATGAAGTGGGATACTGCGCTCCACACAGCGGTATCATTTGCCACCAACACTAACCAGCAGCACTACTCGGGCCAGGCGCAGCTCTCCCATCTAAGTCAAACCTTTGCCATTGTAACGCTGCAGTTTTTAACACCTGCCACGGGGCTCGCTGTACTGGTCGCAATAGCCCGTACCTTGCTTGTCGCTCGGCCTGCGGGAGCGTTAAAAGGGGTTGGTAATTACTACCATGACTTGACCCGTACAGTGGTGCGCGTGATGTTGCCGCTGGCAGCAGTGGTGGCGCTGTTGCTGACCTCGCAAGGAGTGCCTTCCAGCTACCAAGCGGCGCATCAAGTGGAAATGCTGGACTCGCAAGTGGAAGAAGTGCAGTCGATTCCCTTAGGGCCGGTTGCATCTATGGTCGCGATCAAGCAGCTGGGCACCAATGGTGGTGGCTGGTACGGGCCAAACTCTAGCGTTCCGCTTGAAAACCCAACGCCGTTGGCCAATGTGATTGAAACTGCTTCCCTGACGATCATTCCCTTCGCATTACTGATTGCCATTGCACTTATTAGTGGCCGACGCCGATTAATGATGGGCATTGGTGCTGTGATGCTGACGTTCTCGCTGATTTCCACCTCTGTAGTGGTCTCTTCGGAACGTATGCCGAATGCTGCCCTTTCCGAGCTTTCTCAGCCCGGCGCTAATTTGGAAGGCAAAGAACTGCGTTTTGGTACCGATCTTTCCGCTTTATGGGGCAGCTGGACAACACAAACATCGAACGGCTCCGTTAACGCCATGCACGACAGCTTTAACCCCATGGGCGGCATGATGGTGTTGATGGATATGTTTGTGAACGTCACCTTTGGCGGCGTAGGTGTTGGGCTTATTGGCTTCTTTCTATATCTGATGTTGGCGGCTTTTGTTGGCTCATTGATGGTCGGTAGAGCGCCAGAGTTGTTTGGCAAACCGCTTGAAACCCGTGAAATGCGTTGGATCTCGCTAGCAATCCTGGCGCAGCCGTTAGTCATTCTTGGTCTTTCCGCGCTTACCGTAGCGATGCCTAGCGCTGCTGGAACCTCAAACCCTGGTTTCCACGGCCTATCCCAAGTGCTTTACGAATTTACCTCTGCCTTTGCCAATAACGGCTCTGGTTTTGAAGGGCTTGGCGATGATACGCCGTGGTGGAACCTCGCCTGTGTTATTGCACTGATGGTCGGCCGATTCCTGCCCATGTTGGTGCCATTAGCGGTGGCCGGATGGCTGGCAGCGAAGCGCACTGCACCCGCAGGACGCGGCACCTTACCGATGGATAGCCCGGCATTTATGGGATTGACCGCCGGTGTGATTGTAATTGTTAACTTGCTGGGCTTCTTACCGGCGTTAGTGCTTGGCCCGATTGCTGAAGCCGTGACGCAAGGCTTCTAGGAGAAACGAGATGTCACATACTGAGCTTGCTAAACCGCCGCGTCGTCCGCTACCCATTGGCCAGGTCGTCGCTGGGGCTGTGAAAGGACTTGCGCCTCGTCAACTCGCGCGCAACCCGGTGATGGCAGTGGTCGCTATTGGTACCGTCGTGTGCTTTGGGCTGACGCCAGTTGCTTTTGCCCAGGGAGAAAATGGCGGCTTTGCGTTGGCCATCGCGTTGTTGTTACTGGCTACCGTTCTGTTCGCCACGGGGGCCGAGTCGTTGGCAGAGTCACGTGGTAAAGCCCACGCTGGGGCGCTGCGTAAAACCAAGGGAGAGCTGAAGGCGGTTAAGCTGAATGCTGATGGTACGACGAGTAATGTGACGGCCGACTCTCTTCGCAAAGGCGATCGTGTGAAGGTTGTCGCGGGGGAGCTGATTCCCGCCGATGGCGATATCGTTGAAGGGGCTGCCTCGATCAATGAGTCGGCTGTCACCGGTGAGTCTGCACCCGTATTGCGTGAAGCGGGCACTGATAACAGCGGTGTCAGTGCTGGGACCAAAGTGCTGTCGGATCATCTGATTATTGAGGTCAGCGCTAACCCTGGCGAATCGTTGTTAGATCGCATGATTGCCTTGGTAGAAGGCGCCAACCGTCAGAAGACACCTTCCGAACTGGCGCTATCGGTACTCTTGGCCATGCTAACGCTGGTGTTTTTGATCGTGGTGGTCACGTTGGTGCCCATGGCGGCTTTCGTGGGCGTTGAAACCTCCACGGTCATGCTCGTGGCGTTGCTGGTTTGTTTGATTCCTACCACCATTGGTGGCCTCTTGCCCGCTATCGGTATTGCGGGTATGGAGCGCGCTATGCGGGCTAACCTGGTGGCTAAATCCGGTAAGGCCGTCGAGATTGCTGGCAGCATCGACACCTTGCTGCTGGACAAAACCGGCACGATAACGCTTGGCGATCGTCGTGCGACGGAGTTTGCTCCTTGCCAACAGGTTCCGCGTCAACGAGTTCGTGACGTGGCGTTTTTAACGTCCCTGGAAGACCCTACGCCGGAAGGTCGTTCAATTGTGGAGCTAGCCACTGAGCAGGGCGTCGACGTCCAGCTTAGTGAAGAAGCCGATGGTGCAACTTTTGAAGCGTTCAGTGCTGAAACACGCCTGTCAGGTGTTGATCTAACCAGCGGTAAAAAGCTGCGCAAGGGGGCTCCGAATGCTATTGCGGAGTGGGTTAAGGCCCAGGGCGGTGAGATCCCCAGCGATTACGAGCAGGTCATTGCACGTATCTCACGGGATGGTGCAACCCCTATTGCGGTGGCAGAAGGCAAACAGATTTTGGGCGTGGTGGCGCTGTCTGATGTGATTAAAAGCGGTATCGCGGAGAAGTTTGCTGAACTGCGTACCATGGGTATCAAAACCGTAATGATCACGGGCGACAACCCGATTACGGCGTCGGCTATTGCCGCGACGGCAGGCGTGGACGACTACATTGCCGAAGCCACGCCAGAGCGCAAGCTAGCGTTGATTCGCGAAGAGCAGGCCAGTGGTCGCTTGGTTGCCATGGTGGGTGACGGTACTAACGATGCTCCCGCTCTTGCTCAAGCTGATCTAGGGTTGGCAATGAACTCAGGCACCCAGGCAGCCCGTGAAGCGGCCAATATGGTGGATCTGGACTCTGACCCCGGCAAGCTGATTAGTGCGGTGGAAATTGGCAAGCAGTTGCTGGTTACCCGTGGCGCGCTGACGACGTTCTCGCTGGCGAATGATGTGGCTAAATACTTTGTTATTTTGCCCGCACTATTTGCCGCCAGCTTCCCTGCGCTTGGCGTGCTCGACGTGATGAATTTGCACTCGCCGACTACGGCGGTGCTAGCGGCGGTGTTGTTCAACGCGTTAATCATTCCGGCATTGATCCCCTTTGCCTTACGCGGTGTGTCTATAAAAGCGGCATCGGCGACGGAGCTATTGCGTCGAAATCTGCTGATTTATGGCCTGGGCGGGCTGCTGCTGCCATTCCCTGCCATCAAGCTTCTCGACATGCTGATTGCGTTATTTATCTAGGAGAAACGTCATGAATGTGGATATGAAACGCCAGATCGCTGCGAATGACGATGTGCTGCAGGCAAAGGCCTCCTGGGGCCATGCACTTCGCTTTATGGTGGTAATGGCCGTTCTTCTGGGGCTGATTTACCCGCTAGTTACCACAACACTGGGCGGTTGGTTATTCCCCGAGCAGGCCCAAGGTAGTTTGGTTAGAGACGCTTCTGGTCGGGTGGTCGGGTCAAGCTTGGTGTCCCAAACGTTTGTCAGCGATGAGTACTTTATTGGTCGCCCATCGGCGGCGGGCAATGACGCTGGTGGCGTCTCAGGGTCTAATTTGGCGCCGAGTAATGTATCGCTGCGTGAGCGTGCCCAGGCAGATGCAAATGCCATTGCTCAACGCGAAAACGTAAGTGTCGATCAAATCCCGGTCGATCTGATTACCGCGTCTGGGTCAGGTATCGACCCACATATCTCCCCCGAGGCGGCTGAGCTACAGGTTGCAAGAGTAGCGCAAGCACGCGGAATCGACGAAGCTACTGTGACAGAGCTAATTGAGCAAGCACTTGAAAACACAGGCTGGTTGGGCTCGCCGGTGGTGAACGTGTTGCGGCTGAATGTCAGTTTGGATGATCGTTTTCCAGTATCATCAACCATCGCAGCGCCATTAACCCCAGCCTCCGTCACCCCGACGGCTTCAGACACCATGGAGTAAACCAATGTATTCAGCGGATCAGCGACCCGATCCCAATACATTGCTAAAAGCCGCGCGCCGAGAGGCGCGCGGCTGTTTGCGTGTATTTCTGGGAGCCGCGCCCGGTGTCGGTAAAACCTACACCATGCTTCGCACCGCCCGTGAGAGGGCAGAGGAAGGTGAAGATATTGTAATTGGCGTGGTGGAGTCACACGGACGTGCCGATACCGAAGCCTTGTGTGATGGGTTGGCACGGCTTCCGTTAGCGCCTTTAAAGCACCATGGCCGAACCTTCTATGAGTTTGATATTGATGCGGCCCTGGCGCGACGTCCCAGTATTTTGCTGGTGGACGAGCTTGCCCACCGTAATATCCCCGGCAGTCGGCACCCACGCCGTTACCAGGATATTGAAGAGCTGCTGGATGCAGGTATTGATGTATGGACAACCGTTAACGTCCAGCATCTCGAGAGTTTGAATGATGATGTCGCGCGGATTACTGGGATTCGCATGCGTGAAACAGTGCCCGATGCGCTGTTAGAACGTGCCCGCGATGTATCGCTTGTTGATTTAACCCCTGACGAACTCCTTGAGCGCTTAAGACGTGGCAAAGTCTATATACCCGAGCAGGCCCGTGCTGCCATGGAAGGCTACTTTAATGAATCCAATCTCAACGCGCTGCGTGAGCTGGCGATTCAAACTATGGCCGAGCGCGTAGATGCCGATGTGAAGGTGGCAATGGATGCTGGCGGCAGGGCAGGCCCCTGGCCAGTAAGACCGCATCTGTTGGTGGTCATTAATGGAAGTGAAGACGACGTATCGCTGGTTCGCGCGGCTCATCGGATGGCCGAGCGGCGCTTAGCGGTATGGCGAGCGGTTTATGTTGATAAAGGAAGTGTTTCTCCACAGCAGCAACTGGCCGTTGAACAAGTCTTAAGCCTGGTCGCTCGGCTGGGTGGCGATTCAATACGTTTACAAGGGCATAGCCAGCTAAGTGAGATTCTCAACTATGCACGCTCAATTAATGCGACCACTATTGTGGTGGGTCGCGAAGCGAAGCGTCGTTGGTGGAAATGGTCACGGCCACTGGCCCAACGCTTGATGGCGCATGCCGAGGCATTCGATATTGTTGTAGTGGCTAAAGGGGCTGTGAAACAACGCGCCAATCAATGGCAACATGGCTGGAAGCTGCATCCTCCCCAGTTACTGGCCGCTAGCTTGGCGGTGATGGCATCCCTAGGGGTGGCTGTCATGCTGGAGCCCTGGCTTGAGCTAGCTAACTTATCACTAGTGTTTTTAGTGGCCGTACTGTTCAGTGCGGTATGGGCGGGTACCGCGATGGCAATGTTCAGCGCCATCGCGAGCTTTTTAGCATTTAACTTCTTCTTTACCGAGCCGCGTCTCACCTTTGCCATGGTGGAGCGTGGGCAGTTGCTAACGGCAGTATTTTTTTTGCTCGTTGCCGTGGTGGTTGGGCAGCTTGCGGGTAGGGGGCGTCAGCGTTTAATTGCACTGCGTGCTAGCCGCGATCAAACTCAGCTTTTGTTGCGTTATGCCGAACAGCTATCAACCGCGACAGACAGTACCAGTGCAGCAAAAATTGGTGTTGATACATTGGTGCAGTGTTTTGCAGTGCCCACGGTGTTTATTGAAAGCGCCGAAAGCGCGAATGAAGTGCGAGTTGTGTATGCACTGCCAGATTCAGAGCGATTGGACATAGCGGCCAAGCAGGCAGCGGTGTGGAGCTGGCAGCATCAAAAGCCCAGTGGCCAAGGCACCGATACACTGAGCCAGCAGGCTTGGCGTTTAATACCATTGGCAGTGCAGGGAGAAAAAGTAGGGATGATGGCGCTTAAACTGTCGGAAAGCCAAAAAGCGCTCAACCATGAACGAGAGTCGTTAATGGATACGTTAATACGGCAGCTCAGTATGGCGTTAGAACGCACTCGGTTAGTGGCGGAATTGAACACAACCCGTGTCTCTGAAGAGAATGAACGTCTGCGCTCTGCGTTACTCTCATCGGTGTCTCATGACCTACGGACACCGCTCTCTTCTATTATTGGCTCAGCCAGTTCATTGATTGAACTAAAACCGCAGCTAAGCGAGAGCGACCAACGTGAGTTGCTTGATGGCATTTTGTCCGAAAGCGAGCGCCTCAATCGATACATACAAAACTTGTTGGATATGACCCGATTAGGGCACGGCACATTAAAAATTGAGCGGGATTGGGTAGCGTTTGACGACGTTATTAACTCAGCGCTTAAGCGCTTGGGCCAGTCGCTTAAGCATGTCGTTGTCCGCAAGTCTTGGCCTCCTTCGTTACCGCTACTTTATGTCCACCCTGCGCTGGTAGAACAAGCGTTGGTGAATGTCTTAGATAATGCTCAACGTTTTTCACCGCCAGGGGGTGAGTTGAGCATCAAAGCGAACCTTAACGAAGGTGACCCCGAGACGTTGGTGATTACTGTTGAAGATCAAGGCCCGGGCATTTCTCCCGAGCTGCGCGAGCAGGTATTCGATATGTTTTACAGCGGTGGTGATGGCGACAGAAGTGCCCATGGCAGTGGCCTTGGTTTAGCCATATGCCGTGGCATGATTGGTGCTCACGGCGGCACTATTACGGCTGATACCGGCGAAAGTGGGCGAGGCACTGCGATTATTATTACGCTGCAACTGTTAGGGGCAGAGATCAGGAGGGGTGATGAAGAGTGAAGGCAGCGGTCGCATTCTGATTGTTGACGATGAGCAGCAGATTCGGCGTTTTCTGCGTATCAGTCTCGCCTCTCAAGGCTATGGGGTTTTAGAGGCGGAGAACGGTAAGCAGGCATTAGCCATGGTGTATACCCAAGCCCCTGACGTCGTACTGCTCGATTTAGGTTTGCCTGATATGGATGGGCATGAAGTACTGCAGGGGATACGTGAACACAGTACTGTGCCGGTTATTGTGGTATCTGTGCGTGATCGAGAAGAAGAGAAAGTCTTTTCGTTGGATAACGGTGCCAACGATTACGTTACCAAGCCCTTTGGCATTCAAGAGTTACTGGCGCGTATAAGGGCGGTATTGCGCTTGGCCCAAAAGGCTAGGGGAGAGCAAACATCAAGTTACTATGTCAGCCAGGGGTTAGCGATTGATCTGGAACTAAGGCGAGTCACACTACAGCAAGAAGATGTGCATTTAACTCGAAAAGAGTTCGCTGTGTTAGCGCGCCTGTGTCGCTACGCTGGGCGTGTCGTGACGCAGACTCAGTTGTTAAAAGAAATTTGGGGGCCAACGCATGTAGACGATACGCACTATTTACGCATCGTGATTAGTCGCCTGCGGCAGAAACTGGGAGATGACCCACAAACACCCACCCTGCTTCAAACAGAAGCAGGCGTCGGGTATCGGTTATTGGTAGAAGCTGCGCTGCGCCCTGGAACATAGCGTCGTTCTAAGCATGTTAGCGTCGCCAGAACATGGGGGTGAGCAGTACCACGACCGTTAAAATTTCCAGGCGACCCATTAACATACCGATGCACAGTAGCCATTTAGCGGCATCGGGTAGGGTTGCAAAGTTACCTGCCGGGCCAATGGTGTCACCGAGACCAGGGCCTACATTCGCCACCGCAGTGGCCGCACCGGAAAGGGCAGTGACTAAGTCCAAACCCAACGCTGAAAGGCCCAGCGCAAGCACTGCAATCGTAATAAAGAAGAAGAAAGAAAAGGCCACGACGCTACGAGAAATATCGCTAGTCACCGGCTGCTGGTTATAGCGCGTTGTGAAAACACCATTGGCATGAATCAGATAACGCAACTGATTACGCAACATCAGCATAGCGATTTGGAACCGGAAAATCTTCATACCGCCGCTAGTAGAGCCGCTACAGCCACCCATAAACGTAAGATAGAAAAACGCCGCGATAGGTAGTGAACCCCACAGGGTATAGTCGTCGGATGCATAGCCAGTGGTGGTCACGACTGAAATGACGTTAAACGTGACATGGGTGAGTGAGACAAACCAATCATCGCCTTGTAAAACACGCCACGCGCTGAGAATCAAGATCGCTGTTAGCAGCAGTTTTAACAAGCCGCGCACTTGCTGGTCTTTCCAAAGTGCGCTGCGGGATGTGCGAATAAAGCGAATATACAAGACAAACGGTAGCGCACCACTGAGCATAAAAAAGCTACCCATCCACAACAACCACGGCTGCTCAGCGTAGGCACCAAACGATGCGTCAGAGTTGGCAAAGCCCCCGGTCGCCAGCGATGTCATTCCATGTACAACGGCATCTAGAGGGTGCATTCCTCCTGCCCAGTAGCTCAGCATCGCTACTAGTGTCAGCCCCACGTAGATACTTAGCGTCGCTTTCGCAATGCCGCCCGTACGGGGCATTACTTTATCGGACCAGTCAGAAGATTCAGTGTGGAATAGCCGCATGCCGCCTACTTTAAGAAACGGCAGAATGGCGATGCCCATGACGATAATGCCGATACCGCCCATCCACTGCATTAAGCCTCGCCACAGTTTTAGACCGTCGGATAAATCTTCGATCCCAGATAATATGGTTGACCCGGTGGTGGTAATCGCCGAGACGGACTCAAAGACTGCATTAGTGACACTAAGTTGGGGCGCACCTAAGATAAGCGGCAGGCTGGCAAAACAGCTAATGCTGGTCCAGCTGCCAGCCGTTAATATAAACATTTGCCAGGGCTTTAGTTCCAGCGAAACACGGCGGGTGAGCAGCCAAGTAATAAGCGTGGCGCTCAGAATAATTAAAAGAGACATCCCAAACGCGGGGGCGTCCGGATCTTTTTCAATAACCAGAACAATCCATGGCAGCGTCATAAACATGGCAAGCACTAACCATAACACTGCCATAATTTTAAAAATTTGCGCCCAATTGCGGTAAGCGTCTCGATAGTAAATCCCGCTGGGAAAGATGGTCATAGATCCGCTCTTAAATTGCCCTAATGTTTATCGCGATATAACACCATGGCAACCACAAAAAGTCCGTAAAATTTCTCTAAAAAAATACTCAAGTGATGAACTTAGTGATGAAAAAAACCGGCCCCATTAATGGAGCCGGTGACGAGCAAGGTGCTCAAGCGAGGAAGCGGGAGTGGTGTACTGAGTAGTTAAATCCAGAAATTTAGCCTTTGACGCCCCCAGCGGTTAATCCGCCAATAATCCAGCGCTGACAGATCAAAAA
The DNA here is from genome assembly GCF_000712975.1 of Vreelandella neptunia. Lineage (GTDB taxonomy): Bacteria > Pseudomonadota > Gammaproteobacteria > Pseudomonadales > Halomonadaceae > Vreelandella > Vreelandella qaidamensis. The sequence continues at coordinate 125,120 of NZ_JHQL01000001.1, forward strand.
CGCGACGGTAATGGGCAGGCCGGAAAGCACCGCGGCAGCGGCAAAGTTGCCCCAGCGCTGGTTGTGGTCGGCAAGGTATTGCTGGGCGCCGACCGCCAAAGTGAGTTTGTGCTCATCCACCAGAAGCACTGAGGCCATGGGGTATTCCATAATGCTCATGACAAAAGCCAGAATGAAAACCACCATCAAAATGGGAATCGACAGCGGCAGCAGGATGTAGCGGAACGCCTGCCAAGTGCTGGCGCCGTCGACCATGGCGGCTTCTTCCAGCGAGCCATCAATCGACTCAAAGTAGCCTTTAATGGTCCATATATGCAGCGCGACCGCGCCCAGTGATGCCACGATCAGTGCGCCGTGGGTGTTGATGCCTAACCAGCCAACAAACTGTCCCAGTCGGTCGAACAGGGCGTAGAGCGCCACCAGTGACAGCACCGCGGGGAACATCTGGAAAATCAGCATGCCTTTCAAAAGCGGTTCTTTACCTTTAAAGCGCATGCGTGCAAAGGCGTAAGCGCTCGTCGTCGCTAGCATTAAAATCAGCACGGAAGATACCACTGCCACTTTTATGGAGTTCCACAGCCACAACAACACGGGAAAGGGCGGTTGAACAATGCTGCCATCCGGGCGTTCCCAAGGGATTCCCAGCGCTAGTGACCAGTGTTCCAACGAGAAATTGTTGGGAATTAAGCTGCCAGAGGCAAAGTTACCCTCGCGAAATGAGATTGAAATCACCAGTAGCAGTGGGAAGACGATTAGCGAAACAAAGCAGATCAAAGCAAGGTGGGCGCCTAAGCGACGCGCTCCCACCGAGCGGGGTTGAACCATGGCCATAAGTAACCTCCTAAACCTTAACCTTGGAAAGGCGCAAATTAAGCATCGACATACCCGCAACCAAAAGGAAAATAAGCGTTGCGATGGCGGCTGCCAGCCCAAAGTTCTGTCCGGCATCCTGGAAGGCAATGCGGTAGGTGTAGCTGACCAAAAGATCGGTGGTGCCTGCTGGCGTACTTGCGCCCAAAATGTCAGGGTTGCCGCCGGTTAATAGCGCAATCAGCACAAAGTTATTGAAGTTAAAGGCAAAGGCGGCAATTAACAGGGGGGTTAGCGGTTTAATAATCAGCGGCAGGGTAATCTTGAACAGGTTGGTAATGGGGCCGCCGCCATCTACCGCCGAGGCTTCGTAGAGGTCTTGGGGAATGGCTTGGATTAGCCCCATGCACAGCAGCAGCATATAGGGGTAGCCCAGCCACGTATTAACAATCAGCAGCATGGAACGCGCCAGCCACGGGTCGGTGAACCACTCTGGCCGAACGCCAAACAGCGTGTCCAGAATCATATTCACTTCACCGAAGTGCTGATTAAACATGCCTTTAAAAATCAGGATGGAGATAAAGGCGGGCACGGCGTAGGGAAGAATTAACAGCGTGCGATAAATGGCTTTGCCTTTCAGTTGATCCCACTGCAACAGTGATGCTAATACAAAGCCAACAGCCAGGGTGAAGACCACCGTCAGTGCGGCAAAGACAAAGGTCCACACAAAAATTTGCATGAAGGGACCGCGAATGTCGGGATCGGTGAATATCTTCGTGTAGTTGGTAAACCCTACATTGACTGGCCATCCTGGCGTGATTCTTTCGCCGTTATCAGTGACAAAAAATCCGATAGCGGGGTCGGGTGTAAGAACGCGGTCATCGCGGCGATCATAAAGTGTGCCATCTTCACGAGCTTCATAGCGATCCACCATAGGTGCAAACTGGCGTAATCCTGCCATGCGCAGCTCCGCGCCATTAGGTGTCAGCAGCCTAAGTTCTTGCAGAGAATCACGAGCTTGAATAATAGCGCGCATTCCCAGTGGCTCCTGGGCTGGTGAAGCGTCTACTGCCTGAATGCCTATTTGACGGGTCTCGTGATTGTCAAAGTTGAGCGGTGAGGAAACGAAGCGCTGTGGCGTGTCTGCCTCACTGTTTTCCAGGTATAAGCGGACAAGCTCACCTTCTTGGTAAAGCGTTAGGTCAAACGCGTTGCCTTCCTGTTGGTAGGTTTGGCTCATTAGCTGGCCGCGCACGCGCTCTTCCGATAGCAAGTTGCTTGAGCTGTAATTACTAAAGCTAATGCCGATGGTGTAAAGCAGCGGGAAAATAACAAATACACCAAGCCCCGCTATGGCAGGAAAAATATAGCGGTGGCTCATTAGCGTGCGTTTGGTAAACACCACACCCAGTGAGGCGCCCAGCACTAGAAAGAGCAGCGCGAACATCCACTGGCCGTTGAGGTGAAAAGCAAGCACTAACCAAAGAAGCGCGATGACCAACGTGGCAATAACGCAGCGAAGTGCCCAGCGTGTGTAACGTTCGGTGAGATGGCGAGAGCGATGGCGGGGAAGGCCACGAGAGGCGTTAGTGGTATACATGACGATATCCTGCAGGCTGCCCGGTGGCGATTGCCACCGGGCAGAAGGGCAAAAAAAGGCTACTGGCGCATACGGCGTGCGGCGGCGTCCAGCGCTTCTTGTGGGGTCTGGCGCCCGCTACCGATGTTCTGCAGGGCGGGCTCCATGGCTGCCCAGAAAGCACCCATTTCAGGAATGTTTGGCATGGGCATACCGACTTCAGCATTTTCAAGCGTCGCGGCAATGTTGGGGTTATCAGCAAGTTCAGCCTGATAATCTATATGGGCGACCGCTCCCAGTGAGCCGTCGCTGTTGAATGTGTGCATGCCCTCTTCGCTAAGCAGGTAGTTTTCTAAAAACTCCACGGCGAGAAAATCATTGGGTGTGGCGGAGTTAATCATTGCCGTCATCACGCCAAACATGGGTTTAGCACGTTCATCCCCCACTTTCGGGAGTAGTGCGACGCCGTAGTCAATTCCGCTACGCTCAAGGTTCGGCCAGGCCCATGGGCCGCTAATCATGGTAGCGACTTCGCCTTGATTAAATCGGGTGTCCATCAAGTTGTAATCAGTGCCGCGGGGTAATACATCACTTTCGATCAGCTCAACCAACAGTTCTGCCCCTTGTAGGGCTCCTTCGTTGTTAACGCCTATATCGCTGACATCATAGCCGCTGTCAGTCTGCTTGAAAGGGTAGCCGCCGTTGGCTGCAAGCAATGTCCAGCCGTAATAAGGTTCGCTGTAATCAAATAAGATGGCCTTTTTGCCGTCTTGAGATAGCGTTTCGTCAAGCTCCATCAGTTCGGCAAAACTTTCTGGCGGTGTTTCTACTAGGGCTTTGTTATAAATGAGGCCCAATGACTCTACCGATATCGGGTAGCCGTAGGTGTCGCCATTCCACAGCGCAGCCTCCCAGGTGAAGTCGTAAAACGCCTCGCGGAAGCTGTCACTAGGGGCGACTTGCTTCAATAAGCCGCTTTGTGCCCACTCGCCCATGCGGTCGTGAGCCCAGATGACGATGTCTGGCCCTTGTCCACTCCCCGCCGCCTGCTGAAAACGGTCGGTAAGATTATCGGGAAAGATCACCTCAACTTCGATGCCTGTTTCTTCAAGAAACTGCTCGGCAACTGCGCGTATGCCTTCCTGGCCTTTATTATCACCCATCCAGATAGTCAGGCGATCATCCTCAAAGGCAACGGCGGGCAGGGTGGCACTGGCAGCCAGCGTGGCGGCTAGCAGCGGCATCATGATGGGTCGATACATTGCCATAGCGTGAATACCTCATTGTTGTTGTCGTAGAGTGCTGCGAACATTTTGATGAGCAGCGCTTTCGTCAGTGCCAGCGTCGCCAATTACGCGCAATGTCACCTCATCCTCAGGGGGCGTAGCGATGGCGTATCTAAGGGGCGTAGAGTGGAATAAAAGGTAACAATAAAGAGGTAAAACAGTGGGTAGCGGTATGGGCATAACGCAGTAAAAGAGCTAAATGGCAGTAAAAAAAGCAAATGGGAAGGCAGCGTTACTTTTTTGTAGTAAAATTACATCAAATATTGCGTATAATGCCCTTTATCAGATAGATTTTAGGTAATCTAACTACATTAGATCATCTAATTATAAATAGGAGCTGAGATGAGCCAGTCACATTCCCCGCTGGGCGATCAGAATCACGCTATCGATTTAGCGCTGTTTGGGGCGCTGGGCGATCTTGCGATGCGCAAGCTGTTTCCTGCGCTTTATCATCTTGACCGTGAAGGCCTGATGCCCGAAAGCACGCGTATTATGGGGCTGGCGCGTCAAGAACATGATAGTGCGGCGTTTCGACAATTGGTAAATGGTGCACTGCAAAAGCGACTGAACAAGGATGAACAGGATAAAGAGAGTCTCGAACGCTTTCTAAACCGGCTTGACTACTGCCAGCTGGATTTTAAAAAAGCCGAGGGTTTTGAGCAAATACGCCAGTGGCGAGAAGGCTCTGATCGACCCATGGTGATTTATTTATCCGTTGCCGCAATGATCTACGGTGATATTTGCCGCAATCTTGAGGCGAGTGGCAGCCTGGATGAGCAGACGCGGGTAATCGTCGAGAAACCTATTGGCTACGATCTAGTGTCATCGCAAGAAGTTAACGATGCGATCGGGGCGGTTTTTCCTGAGTCACGTATTTACCGTATTGACCACTATTTGGGTAAAGAAACGGTACAAAACCTGATAGCTTTGCGCTTTGCTAACCCGCTGTTTGGGACGCAATGGAACCAAAACCACATTTCCCATGTGGAAATTACCGTCGCAGAAAAGGTCGGCATTGAAGGGCGCTGGGGCTACTTCGATGATGCAGGACAGCTACGCGATATGGTGCAAAACCACTTGCTGCAGCTGCTTTGCTTGATTGCCATGGATCCGCCTTCCAACCTGGATGCGGATGCTATTCGGGATGAAAAGGTAAAAGTGCTTAAAGCGCTTAAACCTTTCACTGGCGATGCGCTGGGGCGTGACGTGGTACGTGGTCAGTATATAGCAGGTACCCACGATGGCCAGCCGGTGCCGGGGTACTTAGAAGAAGAGGGTGCGAATACCGAAAGCCGAACCGAAACCTTTGTGGCAATGAAAACTGAGGTTTCCAACTGGCGCTGGGCAGGCGTGCCGTTTTACCTGCGTACCGGTAAGCGCATGCCCGAAAAACTGTCCCAAATCGTGATTCATTTCCGCCAGCAGCCACACTATATTTTCGATCCTGATCAGCGGGGAATTGCCTCGAACAAACTGATCATTCGCCTGCAGCCGGATGAAGGGATTGCGCTGCAGGTACTCACCAAAGACAGCGGTTTGGATAAAGGCATGCGTCTGCGTCCTGGCCCGTTGCACCTGGACTTTAACAGCGCATTTCCGAAGTCACGTATTCCCGATGCCTATGAGCGCTTGCTACTGGAAGTCATGAAAGGCCAACAGTATCTGTTCGTGCGCCGTGACGAAGTGGAGCACGCTTGGCGCTGGTGTGACCAGCTTATCGACGGCTGGAAAAAACGTGACACGCCGCCGCGTCGTTATCCGGCAGGTTCTTGGGGGCCAGTCGCCTCCATCGCCATGATTACCCAAGATGGTCGCAGTTGGTACGAGGATTATTAATATGAGCAACGTACGTCAAGCGCTGGCGGAACAGCTGGCGGAAGCGGTATTCCAGGCATTGGCCGAAGACTTGACTCGCCAAGAACGTGCGCTACTAGTCGTATCGGGTGGCTCTACGCCGGTGCCATTTTTTAAAGCCTTGGCAGCTAAGCCGCTGCCTTGGTCGCGCATTGACATTACCCTGGCCGATGAGCGCTGGGTGGATGAACAAAGTAGCGACAGTAACGCCAAACTGGTGCGCGAGAACCTGCTCCAAGGAGCGGCCGCGAACGCCAACTTTGTACCGTTGACCTCTGATGCCTCAACGCCTGAAGAGGGGGTTGAGGAGGTTGCCAAGCGTACGGCGTCTCTATCCTGGCCTGCCAGCGTGGTGATCCTGGGAATGGGGGGCGATGGTCATACGGCGTCGCTGTTCCCCGACAGCCTAGAGCTTGGCTTAGCGCTCTCTACCGATGAGCCGCTTGTCGCGGTACGCACGCCCAGTCAGCCGCAGCCGCGTATCACTTTCTCGGCAGGTCGCCTTCATCAGGCGCATCGCCATATTTTGCATATTACCGGCGATGATAAGCGCAGCGTATTGGCAAACGCCATGAACGGAGATGACGTTCGTAAGCTGCCTATTCGCGCGTTTTTATCTTGCCCGTTAGCGATCTATTGGGCGCCGTAACGCCTAGGCTTTCGCCAATAAAACGTTTGCCAGTAAAAATTGCTTGGAGACTCACTGATGACAATCGATAAACAGCTACCCTCAACGCGCACCGCCGAGCTTGATAGCATTTGCTTAAAAGCTGAGGTCATTCCGGTTATTACCATTGAGCGTCTTGAAGATGCGGTACCGCTGGGTCGTGCCTTAGTCGAAGGCGGTTTAACGGTATTGGAAATTACTTTACGTACCGACTGCGCACTGGAGGCCGTCAAACGTATGCGTGAAGCGCTGCCGGGTGCCAGCATTGGTGTAGGAACCGTGTTAACACCCGCGCAATACCGCCAAGCTGAGCAGGTAGGTGCAGATTTTGTGGTAACGCCTGGTGCGACAGAGGCACTTTATCGCTACGGCGTAGAGAGCCCGGTGCCGATGTTGCCCGGTGTGTCAACGATCTCAGAGCTAATGACTGGCTGGCAGTATGGCTATCGCCGCTTCAAGTTCTTCCCGGCGGAGTCCAGCGGCGGCGCAAAAGCCATTAAAGCCTTTGGTGCACCGATTCCCGAAGCACGTTTTTGCCCAACCGGCGGTATCACGGTCGATAACGCTGACACCTATCTCTCACTGCCTAACGTGATGTGTGTCGGCGGTTCCTGGTTAACGCCAAAAGCCATGGTAGAAGCGGAAGATTGGGACGGTATTCGCGAATTGGCCCGTCAGGCCGCTGAGCGTTTTCACCACTAATGAATACGATGTAAATCGACACGAGCACTCTCGTTACTTGCCACGCTGATATCGGGTCGTGTGCGCAAGTCATTTGCCCGAGCATATTGCCATGCTCGGGCTTTTTTATGCGTTTCACCTAACGGTGTAGGGCAATAAGGAGCAAAGCGTGATAGCCTCAACTTAATCGATTAAGTAAAGGTTTTTAACAGTGAGTCTCGTCGAATTTTCTCCTCTCAGGCCAGCGCTGCATTTTACTCCGCCGATGGGGTGGATGAATGACCCCAACGGACTCGTATATTTCGAGGGGGAGTATCACCTTTTTTATCAATACCACCCCCATGACACGGTATGGGGGCCCATGCACTGGGGGCATGCGGTAAGCACAGATCTTTGCCGCTGGGAACACTTGCCTATTGCACTGGCGCCAGACGCCCAAGGGGCGTGTTTTTCAGGCAGTGCCATTGTGGATGAACATGATGTGACGGGGCTGTTTGACGGCCAGCCGGGGCTGCTGGCGTTTTATACCTGTCACCGAGTGCTTTCTGATGACCCTGAAGATTATGAGCAGTCACAGTGTTTGGCTTATAGCCGCGACAAGGGGCGTACCTGGCAGCGTTATGCAAGCAACCCTGTGCTACCCGCGCCAGGATTTAAAGATTTTCGCGACCCAAAGGTGGTGTGGCATGCCGCTACCCAGCGTTGGGTAATGGCGCTGGCCTGTGGGCAGGAAATTCATTTTTACACCTCGGAAAATCTGTTGGACTGGCAGTTTGCCAGTGCGTTTGGCGAGGACCATGGGGCGCATACTCAGCACCCATGGGAGTGCCCCGATTTGTTCGAACTGCCTGTAGAGGGCGCTAAAAACGGCCAGGCGACTAGCCGGTGGGTGTTAATCGTGGGCATTGGTGCTACGCCAGATAATGCCTTTGGCTCATTCACGCACTATTTCGTGGGGGAGTTCGACGGCCAGCGTTTTACGAACGACCACTCGCCTGATGACGTCATGATGATGGATGAAGGGCGTGATTTTTACGCCGTGCAGAGCTGGTCGAATACTTCGGGGCGTCGTTTAGCCGTGGCTTGGCTGAATAATTGGCAGTATGCCAATCATGCGCCTGAAGCCGGCTGGCGGGGAATGATGAGCCTACCCAGAGAGCTAACCCTGCGCGCGACATCGAGCGGCATTCGGCTTTGCCAGCGTATCGCCAGCGAGTGCCATGAGGCGCTGACAGCTGTACCGCAGTCTATGCCACCACAGGCGATGTTGGATGTTGGGCAATATAGCGTCTTAACCTCGTTGCCATCGGTAAGTCGTGGTTTGCTTGAACTGACCTTAGCGGCTGGCAGCCGAGTAGTGCTGTCGCTTCAGCAGGGAGATCATCAACAGCTTACTCTTGACGCGGGAGAGGAGGACGTTGCACTTCGTTACACGCGTAACGGCGTGAATGGACAAGCAGCTTTCGATGACCATTTCGCCTGTGACCATGCAGCGGGCAGCGTTGATGGTTTAACGATCAAAGTAGAGTGGTGGTGTGATCATGGCTCGCTGGAGATCCTGGTTAACGGCGCGACGCAGCAACGAGCGATTTCCCAGGTTAGCTTTACACAAGCCAAAGGCTCGGTTGATGTGAGTGTCTTGGAAGGCAGTATAAGCTTGCTGGAGGGCAGTGTGGTATCGAGTAAAGAAGCGGTAGCGCAAGAGTAGGTAGCCAGTTCTTGTACTAATTAGCGCGCTAGTAGGATGTAGAGTGTAAATGGGTTTTAGCGTGTAAGTGGGATTTAGCGTGTAAGTAAGATGCGTGATTAAGGGCGTGCTGTTGCACGCCCTTTTTTGCTACAGGCGTTATGTATTTCACAGACGTTACGTATTTCTTAGCGCTTCAATATCACTATGGGTCGGCAGTGCGGCGTAAGCGCCTGGGCGGGTCACTGCGTGAGCGCCACAGCGGCAGGCAATCTCCACCGCGCGGGTTAAAAAGGCACTGTCCTGGTACCAGTTCTCATCTATGCCGTGCCGTGATAACTCAGCCAGCAGGCCGCCAATAAACGCATCACCGCCAGCGGTTGTGTCAACAGCGGTTACCTGGGGCGGCGTGATGGTGTGGTCAAGGCCAACACCTTTCAGCACCACGTTGTTAGGGCCGTCGGTGATTAAAATGACCTTTACCCCGGCGGCGAGCCGCTGAGATAACCACGCTTCTTGAGAATGCCCGCCACGAAGATAATCAAGCTCCTCCAGTGAGACTTTAACGAGATCGGCGCAATCCAATAGCTCGGTTACCCGCCACACATCCGCTGACCCTTCAGCCCACAAATTATGACGGAGGTTGGCATCCACGCTGACTAAACAGCCTGCGCGCTTCGCCATAGCGGCAATCGCTAAGGTGGTATCGGCAATCTCGGGGTCAGTCAAACTGTTGCTGCACAAGTGAACAATCGCCGGTTGTTCAAACACGCCCTGGGGCAGGTGCTCTAGGCGATAGAGCAGGTCGGCCGCCGGTGGGCGATAAAAATCAAAGGTGCGCTCGCCGCTGCTATCCCGGGAAACAAACGCCAGCGCAGTACGTGCTTCTTTGGTCAGCACCACGCCCTGGGTATCTACCCCATGGCTTTTCAGCTCACGAATCAGGAAGTGGCCAAACGTATCGTCACCCACCATGCCTAAAAACTGGCTGGGTACGTTAAGTCGCGCGCAGGCAACCGCGACGTTAGCAGGCGCGCCCCCCGCGTATGGCGTGAAGGTTTCCTGGCCAGTGTCATCGCCTAAGCGGCTGGACAGCATATCAACCAAGGCTTCACCAAAAGCAATCACCGGCGTCATAAGTCATTCCTTGTCATTATATTATTAATTGATGAAGGGATTACGCGACGCAGTGGCCTCGCGCGGCCTCTAACAGCTCGTACCACGTCTCTCTTGAAAGCATCTCAGGCCCGTTGAGCATGTCAGCAATACGCTCAGGTTTTACACTGCCCACAACGGGAGCCGGCCGGCTAGGCAGTGACCGCAACCAAGCCAGCGCTAATGCGTTAGGGGTGCAGTTTTGCTCTTGGGCGACGCGGTTAAGCACGTTACCGACGTCGCCTTGCATGAGTGTGCCGCCCGCGAGCGGTGACCACGCCATCGGCGAATGGCCGTCGGCGCAAAGATCATCAAAACTGCCGTCAAACAGCGGTGCGTTATGGCTAATAGAAAGTTCGATTTGGTTGGCGCGTAAAGGATGGTGCATAGCGTTTTGCAGCCTACGCCACTGGCTTGGCAAATGGTTCGAAATACCCGCAGCGCCAATTTTACCTGCATCGATAGCGTCATCCAGGGCACGGCCAGTCGCTTCTGCGTTCATTAATAGGTCGGGGCGATGAATTAAAAAATGCTCGATGCGCTCGATGCCCAAGCGACCCAGTGCGGCATCAATCGCCTTATTCAAATAGGCAGGGCTGGCGTTATAGTGCTTTATCTTGCCAGAGCCGTGGGCTGGGTTATCGTTGGCGATGCTCGCTTTGGTCACCACCTTAAGTCGTTTCGCTAACCCAGGGCGCGTGCGCAGCGCTTGACCAAATAGTGTCTCGCAAGCACCGCTGCCATAAATGTCGGCATGGTCGAACCAGTGCAACCCCTGCTCGATACGGGCTTCGATCCAGTCGGCAAGATGATTCGCCTGGTGCATCTCTGGTGCTTCATGCAGGCGCATCATGCCGAGAACAAAGGGCGCATCGAAAGTGTGAGCAGGCATGGTCATCCCTAATAAGTTAAAAGACTTCTTCGTTATGCAGCGCTTCAGCGGCTCCGAGTAGCCCTGTCCACGGGTGAGTAACAATCCACACGGGAATATCGGCGTTATAGGCGCCCATCCGGCCTTTGTTCACAAAGCTATCACGCAGCTCGGATTTGGGTAGCCACTCCAGCAGGCGTGGTAAAATTCCGCCGCATAGATAAACGCCGCCCCTGGCTCCCATTGTTAGGGTCGCGTCGCCGCATACATCACCGAGAATTTTTAAAAAGCGTAACAGGGTGGCGGTGGCGGTAGGGTCACCCTGGTTGGCGGCTTGGGTAACCTCGGCTGGCGTCGTGCAGCTAGGCGTTTGCTCCTTCAGCGCACAATGGGCTTGGTACAGTTCCAATAGGCCCTGGCCGCATAAAATGCGCTCCACGCTGACCCGTTGGTAACGCTGTAGAAAAACATCCAGCAGCGCTCGCTCGGTGGTGTCGGTGGGAGCAAACGTAACGTGGCCGCCCTCGGTGGGAAGCGGTATCCAAGCATGCTGGCCGGGAAAAACACCAGCAACGCCCAGACCTGTGCCGGGGCCAATTACCAAGCGGGTAGAGTGAGACTGGGCCACACCTGCTTGTACTTCCACCAGATTGTCGGTGTCCACATGGGGCACGCCCAACGCCTGGGCAGTAAAGTCATTAATCACTTTGAATAGCGATAAGTTCAGCGTCTGCTGAACATCGCTTTTCATAAAATCCCAGTGATTATTGGTCATCTTGACGCGCTCGGCGTGAACCGGACAGGCAAACGCCAAACAGGCTTCCATTGGTGCATTGTCACCGGTAGCTCCCACGCGCTCCAGATAGTCCTGAATCGCATCGATAACCCCAGGGTAGTCCGCGCAGGGAAGATTAATAATATCGTGGGGCGTTACCCCACCTGGCGTTACGAGCGCCAGGCGTGCATTGGTACCGCCAATATCACCAATTAAGGCCGGTCGCATCAGGCATCCTCTTGAAGAATCTGGCCCTGTTGACGAGCGAGATCGTCGGCTTCAAAGCCGCCCAGTGAGCCTGCACCTTCTTCACCCCGCATGGCCAGGTGGCGGAAGCCGCTAAACAGTTCGCGGCCCAGGCCAACGTGATAGTGATCCAAATTCGCCACTACGCGCTCGCGATCTGCCCAGGTAGCCGCCTCTACTTTGGCTTCCAGCGTACCTGCGTTGGCGTCCAGGCGCACAATGTCGCCGTCGCGCAGTTTCGATAGCGGGCCGCCGTCCAGTGCTTCTGGGCTAATATGAATCGCAGCGGGCACTTTACCGGACGCGCCAGACATACGGCCATCGGTCACCAGTGCCACCTTGAAACCACGGTCCTGCAGTACGCCTAGGAACGGCGTCAGTTTGTGTAGTTCCGGCATGCCGTTGGCTTTTGGCCCTTGGAAGCGCACCACCACGATGACATCGCGATCTAAGTCTCCAGACTCAAACGCCGCCTTCATTTCATTCTGGTCTTCGAAGATTTTCACCGGTGCTTCTACCACGCGGTGTTCGTCTGCAACGGCGGATACTTTGATCACGCCGCGTCCCAGGTTGCCTTTCATTACGGTCAGGCCGCCGGTAGCTGCGAAGGGGTTAGCCACTGGGCGTAAGACGTCTTCGTCTAAGCTGCTTTCCGGACCTTCGTGCCAAACTACCTTGCCATTTTCCAAGAACGGCTCTTGGGTATAGGCGGTCAAGTCAGTGCCGAACACCGTGGGGATATCGCCGTGCAGTAAGCCCGCGCCGAGCAGTTCGCGGAACAGGTAGCTCATGCCGCCTGCCGCCTGAAAGTGGTTAATGTCCGCTTGGCCGTTAGGGTATACCTGCATCAGGCTGGGCGTTACAGCGGAAAGGTCGGTGAAGTCATCCCAGTTCAGCGTAATGCCTGCCGCAGCGGCCATGGCAATCAAATGCATCGTATGGTTGGTCGATCCGCCAGATGCCAACAAACCGACTACCGCGTTGACGATGGCGCGCTCATCAATCTGCTTATAGAAAGGGCGGTAGTCACCGCCAGGTTCAGTGTTGCGAATCGCCTGTTCGGTTGCGTAGCGGGTCAGGGCTTCACGCATTTCCGTGCCTGGATTCACAAACGAAGTGCCCGGCAGGTGAAGGCCCATTACTTCCATCATCAGCTGATTCGAGTTGGCAGTGCCGTAGAAGGTGCAGGTGCCAGGGCTGTGATAAGAGTCAGACTCCGCTTGCAGCAGCGCGTCGCGGCCTACTTTGCCTTCTGCGTATAGCTGGCGGATGCGTGCTTTCTCTTTGTTCGGCAAGCCGCTGGGCATCGGGCCAGCCGGTACGAACATGGCAGGTAAATGACCAAAGCGCGCCGCAGCGATAAACAGGCCAGGGATAATCTTGTCGCACACGCCCAGGTAAAGGGCAGCATCAAACATGTTGTGTGAAAGCCCAACGGCGGCCGCCATTGCAATCACGTCGCGAGAAAACAGCGACAGTTCCATGCCCGGTTGCCCTTGGGTCACCCCGTCACACATGGCGGGCACACCACCGGCAAACTGGGCGGTTGACCCCATGGCGCTGGCAGCGGCTTTGATGGTTTCCGGAAAGGTTTCAAACGGCTGATGGGCCGACAGCATATCGTTATAAGAAGAGATGATCCCTAAGTTGGCGCTGTTCATTAGCTTCAGGGAGTCTTTCTCTTGAGGGCTGCAGGCGGCAAAGCCGTGGGCTAGGTTACCGCAGGATAGCTCTGCACGATGCACACCACGCTTATGCTGGTCCGCCATGCGTTGCTCATAGAGAGCACGCCGCTCAGCAGAGCGCTCACGAATGCGTTGGGTAACCTCAGCAACGGTAGAATTTAAAGTAGCGGGTGTTGAGCTCGGCATAGAGACCTCTGCATGGTAGAGACGGTGAGTCAAGTTTGTAGTTATTTTACATCTTTTTGTGTCGATATAAGAGACTTTACGGCAATAAAAACCATATTTGTAGTTTTATTACCCCTAGTTGATAACTACTATCGTCGTAAATGATGATGCTTTTATGAACCTTACAGCTAACAGAGCAGTTCGGCCCCTAATGGGGTGGTTGCGTGCTGAAGTGTCTTAAAGCGCAAGTATAGCAGCCGCGCTTTTGCTACCATCTTGCGCAAAATGAATTTGATTGCTGCCCTGGAGCCGCTATGCATCCCGTCGTTAACCACGTCACGCCACTTGATAGTCACACTGGCGCATTGACACTTCGCTATATTGATACGCTCACCAAGCCGCCAGGCAGCCTCGGCCAGTTAGAAACATTGGCCGTTACGCTTAGTGAGATCACTGGTGAATGTAAACCAATCATCACGCCACCGGCGATTATTGTCTTTGCTGCTGATCATGGTATTGCTGAAGAGGGAGTGTCGGCCTTCCCACAAGAAGTGACGGCTCAAATGGTGGCTAACTTTGTCCGTGGTGGCGCGGCGATTAACGCCTTCGCCAGACAAATTGGCGCCCAGGTTGAGGTGGTGGATGTTGGCGTTGCTTCACACCTAGCAATGCCGAGTATTACGGATGCCAAAGTGCGCGCGGGCACCGCCAATATGGTGCTTGAAGATGCCATGAGCCGTGACGAAGCACTCGCTGCGTTACAGGTAGGCGGCGAAGCCGTTGAGCGCGCTGTTCAGGCGGGAGCGAAATGCATTATTGTTGGTGAAATGGGCATTGCGAATACCACCGCAAGCAGCGCCATGCTGGCGGCGCTGACCGGTAAGCCAGTGGCTCAGTTGGTGGGCGCTGGCACCGGTATTAGTAGCGTCCAGCAGGCTCATAAAGTAGCGGTGATTGAGCGGGCGCTAAGCGCACGCCAAGCCAATACCGAAGACCCCATAGAGGTGTTAAGCAAGCTAGGCGGGTTAGAGATTGCTGCTATGGCAGGCGCTTATCTAGCCACGGCGGCCAATCGCTTGCCAGCCATTGTGGATGGCTTTATCGCCACGGTTGCTGCCCTGACGGCCTGCCGTTTATGTCCAGCGGTGCGCGGTTATTTGATTTTTGGACATCGTTCTGAAGAGCCTGGTCATGCCACGGCCCTTGAGGCGCTTGATGCAACGCCATTGCTCTCTTTGGGGATGCGCCTGGGGGAAGGCAGTGGCGCGGCGTTGGCGTTTCCTTTATTACAGGCCGCCGCCGCGATGCTCAGTGAAATGGCTACCTTTGCCGATGCGGGCATTAGTGACAATGCTGCCCCATGAGCGAGCTAGAAACGCTTACATTTAGCCAGCCGCTAACGTGGTCGCAAAGTGAACACTGCTTGGTGGTGTCGGCCGCTGAGCCACTGTACACCCTAAGTAGCGCGCTTGTGGGAGGCGGGTTTGGGCATTGCCAACACTTCGCAAATTTTCACGTCGATAAAGATTACGACGGCCATCACCCAAAAGACGACCTGCTACGTTGGCTAGCAGATCAGCGACTACCGCTATCCGCTGTTGCGATGATGACTGCAGTGCGCCTGCACAGTGCATGTGCCTTCAGCGTACCATTGGCTGCAACAACCAATGGTGTGCTGGCGTTGGTGACGGCAGGTGTTGGCAACGCGGTTGATATTAGCGTTTCAAGTGACGCAGATCCTCGCTTAATGCTGAGAAGCACACCCAGGGTAGGCACAATTAACACATTTCTTTTTTTAGATGCCCATTTGACCGATGGCGCGCTGGTTAATGCGTCTCTATCAGCAACGGAAGCGAAAGTTCAAGCATTGAGAGAAATGGGTGTTAACGATCCATTCAGCGAAACGCCCGCTACCGGCACATCAACCGACAGCCTGTCTATCGCCGCTACCCAGCGTGGCGATCCAACACCTTATGCAGGCTCTGGCACGGCGATTGGGCGGGCGATAGGACAAGCGGTGTATCAGGCGACGTTGGGGTCGCTGACGAAATCGCAACAGGCTTCACCATGCTGGGGTTAGCGTCTGTTGGTTTAGTAGCGATGGCGATTGTGATTGATTTGATCGTTGGTGACCCCCGTTCGCTGCCGCACCCCGTGGTCATTATTGGACGCACCATCAGCGCACTTGAGCAGCGCTGGAACCAGGGAAGTGAAAAACGCCGTCGGCGCTTGGGCTTTATGCTCACTGCAACCATTGTGCTGGGCACGTTTAGTTTTGCTTGGCTAGGTTTGGCACTACTGACGTGGGTACACCCTTGGCTTGGGCTAGCTGCCGAGCTATGGCTGCTGGCGACAACGCTGGCCATAAAAGGTTTGGCGGAAGCGGGACGTGCCATTGCTGTGCCGCTGGCTAACGGTGATTTTGCATCGGCGCGAAAGGCGCTTTCTATGGTGGTGGGGCGTGATACCGAGCAACTGGATGAAGCAGGCATTACCCGTGGCGCGGTGGAAACCATTGCAGAAAACACGGTAGACGGCATCACCTCGCCGCTATTTTTTGCTGTGATAGGCGGTGCGCCGCTGGCGCTGGCTTACAAAGCGATTAACACGCTGGATTCCATGGTGGGCTACCAAAACGAACGCTACAGCGACTTTGGTTATGCCTCGGCGAAACTCGATGATATCGCTAACTGGCTTCCCGCAAGGCTGACCGCGCTATGCTTGTGGGCTGCTGGGGTGTTGATCAGTTGGCAATCATCGGCGCACTATTGGCGTCGGGCCATTATGGCCACCTGCCGCGAAGCGCCCCGTCACCCAAGCCCTAATGCGGGGTGGCCAGAGGCCATGGTCGCGAATCTGTTGGGTGTGCAGTTGGGTGGCACCAATGTTTATCAGGGCGCGGTATCCCATCGAGCCACCCTTGGCTCCCCGTTGGAAACGCTGACGTGTTCGCATATCAACGCCACGATTAAATTGATGCACGGCGCTTGGTTGCTGTTTTTCTTGTTAATGGCCGTGTTAACGATCTTATTAAGCGTGGGGATTTCATGGCTATGAGTCGTCAAGCCACTGTTCACGAAGCGGCTGATTGGCCAAGCCATGGTGGTCAGGCCGCGGCGCTGCTAAAGCGTTTTGGGCTACCTGACGATCATGTGGTTGACGACGTGAGCGCTAACCTTAACCCGCTTGGACCGCCCGAGTGGGTAGCAAGTTGGCTAGTAACTCGACTTGGCGGGCTTAGCCGCTACCCCTCGCCAGACTACGCGTCAGCCCGGCAGGCCATTGCGGCGCACAACGGTGTTCAGCCAGCACAAGTACTGCTGACCAATGGTGGGGCGGAAGCGATTTTTCTTGCCACGGCGCTGCATGCCGGTGGCCGAGCCCTATTATTGGCTCCCAGTTTTGGCGAATATGCCAGAGCCTGTTCTGCCCACCGTATTGAAACGGCCGAGCATGTGTTGCGCGAGCCGCATTTCGCTGGTGAGGTGGCGGACTTGCTAGAGAAAGCGGCAAACGCTGACGTGGTGTTTCTGTGTCGCCCGAATAACCCAACAGGCACGCTGATACCCATTGACGCAGTAGAGACACTGCTAGCGCATACGCGGGAAACCGGTACCCAGGTAGTGGTTGATGAGGCGTTTATCGATCTATCGATAGGTGTCGAGGCGCTGACGCCGCTACTTAAGCGTTACGGTCACTTAGTGCTGCTACGCTCAATGACCAAGTTTTATACCTTGCCTGGAGTGCGCCTAGGCTATGTGCTGGCTTCGGAAAACATAGTAGCCACCATGAGCCACCACCAGCCGCCCTGGAGTGTGAACCACCTTGCCGCCGAACTGGTAGCGCCGCTGCTAGCGGATAGTGAGTTTGCACGGCTCACCCAGCAGTGGCTTGCCAGTGAGCAGCCTCGTATGGGCAAGGCGTTGGTGGCGTTAGGGCTTGAGGTGGTGCCCAGCCATAGCTGCTTTTTCCTAGTGCGGCCTGGTGTTTTACAGCGTGAACGCGGCGTGACCAGCGCAGCCCTTTTTGAACGCATGCTTTATAAAGGGCTACTGGCGAGGCATACCCATAGTTTTAAAGGGCTTGAGGGCAGCTGGCTGCGCTTGGCACTGCGTGATGAGTCGGCAAATAACCGGTTGCTAAAGGTATTGCATGATTGTCTTTGTTAGTGGGGGGGCTCGTTCTGGAAAAAGCCAAGTAGCGGAGCAGCGTGTGCTCAGCGCGGCGGGTGACGCCAACTGCTATTACATTGCCACCGCCACTGTTGACGATGCAGAAATGGCCGACCGCGTATCGCGCCATCAGGCACGCCGGGAAGGCCAATGGGTGACACTAGAAGCTCCCCTTGCGATTGACCAAGCCATTGCCCAAGTACCCGATCACCACGCGGTACTACTCGACTGTTTAACCCTGTGGGCTGGGCAAGTGCTGTTTGGCGCTGAGCCAAATGAAGAATTCAGTGATGAGCAAGGCCTGGCGCTGCTTGATCGCTGCCTGCGTGATGCACAAGAACGGGGGCTGACATTGGTGATTGTATCGAACGATCTCAACGAAGAGTTGATTCCTGATCAGCCCGTTACTTGGCGCTACGTTGAGTTTATCCAGTGCCTGCACCGTTGGTTAGCGGCGCAAGCTGACTCAGTGCTTGAAGTCATCGCGGGCTGTGCTGTGGAGTGGAAACGATGAAAGATGCGCTGTTCGGCCTGGTGCTCGCGCTGCAGTTTCTAACCCGCATTCCACTTCCTGTTGCCTGCCCATGGACACCCGCCACTCGGCGTTGGGCAATCCGTGCCTATCCGTTGGTGGGGTTGTTAATTGGCAGCGTGCTGGTGTTAAACGCGCTGCTATTAAATTTCATAGGGGCACCAACGCCAATAACGGCGTTGCTACTGCTTAGTTTATGGGTCGCGCTTTCAGGGGGGTTACATCTCGATGGTGTGATGGATCTTGCCGACGCGTTAGGCAGTAACCAACCTCTTGAGCGGCGTTGGGAAATCATGAAAGACGCTCAGATAGGTAGTTTCGGCATCCTGGCACTGCTGTTTCTGATGGCTTGGAAGGGCGTATTACTGTGGGCACTGCTGGCGTATCAGGCGCCGCTGTGGTGGCTGTTGGCAGTGCCTGCATTAGGTAGATTTGCAGGGGTTGCACTGCTGGTTCTTACCCCCTGTGCCCAATCGAAGGGGCTTGCATGGAGTTGGCAGCAGTCGCTTAGCCCCCGTGATGTGGGTTATGCCTTGCTGCCTTTGTTGCTGCTTGTCGTGGTGTTCCCTGGTTTGATTGCCTGGGGGTTGGTCATTGTGGTGTGGGTAGCATTTGCCAGAAAGGCACTGCTGCGTCTATTTAACGGCATCAATGGCGACATGGTAGGTGCCACCATTGAAGGAGGAGAGCTTTGGCTACTAGTCTTAATGTGGAGTTGGTGGCAGTTCGCCACGGTATCACCGCCTGGAATTTAGAGCGCCGCTACCAAGGGCAGCGCGATATTCCGCTGCTGTTTCCTGACGCGGAAGCGGGGCTGCTGGCATTGCGAGACGCATTGACAGAAGAGTGCTTTGACGCTGTTTATTCAAGCGATTTAACCCGTTGCCAGCAAACCCTAGCGTGGTCGCAGGCGGCAAAGCCGGACGTCCCGCTGTATTTGGAGCCACGGCTACGGGAGCTGGATTTTGGGGAGTACGAAGGCAAGGTCTACGATGAGCTAAAAGCGTTACCCCATTATCGCGCTTGGATTGACAGCGTGGGGGAGCTGCAAATTCCAGGCGGTGAATCGTCTGGCCAGCTACGTGACCGGTTAGATGCTTGGCTTGAACAGGTGGCTGCGCATGCCCGCGAGCACCATTATCAAAAAGTGCTGGTGGTTACCCACGGCGGGGTAATACGCGAGTTGCGGCGTCGCTTTGAAACCATTGGCTTTTGGGAAGGTATCGTGCAACAAGCGCAGGGGCGGCGTTGGCAACTGACGTATCTAAATCGTGAAGAGGGTAAAGGAGAGTGGCAATGCAGCTGTTCATCGGCGGTGCCTGTGCAGGTAAGCGCGACGTTGTAAACGCACGCTTTCCCAGCGCTGTTTGGAGGCGGCTTTCCCCAGGGCAACGTTTACACGAAGTGAGTCACATTATGCAGCCCAATGTGCCGCTCGTGCTTCACGGCGTGTTTGAGTGGTTAGCGGCAGTGCTAAGCTCGGATATAAGCAGCGATGCGTCGCGCGATCAGTGGCGGCAAGACCTTGCAAATTTGGACGCTGCAGCACACACCCACGGCGTGACGCTGGTGCTAATCATGAACGAGTTAGGGCGGGGTATTGTTCCCATGGCCCGAGACCAGCGTCGCCTGCGCGATTTAAGCGGCTGGTTTAGCCAAGATGCCGCCGCCCAATCCGAGCAGGTCTGGCATGTACGGCATGGGTTGGTGCAGGCGCTTAAACCCTAGTCGGTTAAATTGACCAACCCCCAACAAATTGCTAGTTTACGCGCACTCTCAGGTGCTGGTGGCCATTATCGCCATCAGTTAAACGGGAAGTTGGTGAACGCTTGCGTGAATCCAACGCTGCCCCCGCAACGGTGATCGAGATAAGAACGGCTAAAGACGCCACTGTGCTAACGCATGGGAAGGTGGTCGTTCGGAAAGGATAGGTGCTGTTATCCGCCTTTCGCTCGTCAGCCCGGAGACCGGCCTAAGAGACATGGTTCTAAAGAACCACACTATACCGAAGCGCGGAGGGCGCTTTCAGGGTAATACTAGTAGCTGTCAGGTTGCTGATACTTCCCTTGGACTCCCTCTGCCCGGTCAAAAAAACACGCTGTGCGGGTGAGCACAGTGAGCAAGGGATTTCTCCATGTCTTATCGTTTTCATTCCACCGTCACGCTGGCGGCGTTTGCGATGGCTGCACTACCGTTGGCCGTTCAAGCCCAGTCGAATGCCCAGCCTGCGACAAATACGTTAAACCCTGTGGTGGTTACCGCCGCGCTTGCGCCGCGCACTGCCAACGAAAGCTTATCTTCGGTAACCGTGCTGGACGAAGCTACGTTACGCCGCCAAGATCCGGTCAGTATTACCGACCTGTTTCGCGGCCAGCCTGGGGTGGATGTTTCTACCAACGGCAGCTTCGGTAAAAACAGCAGCGTGTTTATTCGTGGCAGCGGTAGCAGCCAAAATGTACTGCTGATTGACGGTATTCGTCTGCGTTCCGCCACCAGCGGTGGGGCTGCCTGGCAATACCTGGAGCCGCGCATGTTTGACCGCGCCGAAATTGTGCGCGGCCCGCGCGGTAGCTTATACGGGGCCGATGCGATTGGCGGCGTTATTCAGCTGTTTACCCCTCAAGGCGAAGAAGAAGGCCCACAACCGCGGGTTTCTTTTGGCGGTGGCTCGTTTAACACCCAGCGCCTGAGTGCCGGTATTAGCGGCAAAGAAGGGGGTACCCGCTACAGCTTTGCAGGTAGCCACTTCACCACCGATGGCCAGCCGGTTCGGCGTGACGGAGACGATAAGGGCTATGACAACACCACGGCCCTAGCACGGGTTTCCCATACCTTTGCAAGCGGTGCAGAAGCAGGCGTGCTGGCGCTTCGTGCCCGTGGCCATAACGAATACGATGGTGGCGAAAACGACTTCGTGCAGCAGGTGGCAGGGGTCTACGGTGAACTGCCGATGACCGATAACTGGCGCAGCCGCTTAACCCTCAGCGAATCCCGTGATGAAAGCGATAACTTCGCTGACTTTGGTGACTCTGTGTTCAACACCAAGGTGAGCACCGCGCGCTGGGAAAATACCTTTACAGCGGGCGCCCACGAGCTAATTGCTGGCGCTGAGTACAGCGAAGATCGAGTCAATAGCACTACGGCGTATGATGAAACCAGCCGAAGCAACGCGGCGGTCTTTACTCAGGCGCTGCTCGATTTTTCACCGTTTACCCTGCAAGCCAGCTTGCGCTTTGATGACAATGAATCTTACGGTGAAGAAGTCACTGGTAGCGTAGGCGTGGGCTATGACGTAGACAGCCATCACACCTTACGTGCCAACTACGGTACGGCCTTTAACGCACCCACTTACAATCAGCTCTATTTCCCTGGCTTCGGTAATCCCGACTTGGAGTCTGAAACGTCAGAAAGTATTGAAGTGGGTGTACGTGGACAGTATGCCCAATGGTTCTGGGATGCCGCGCTTTATCAAACCGATATCGACAACTTGATTACTGGCCAAGGTCTGCTGTTTAACGTGCCGGAAACCCGCATTCGTGGGGCAGAGTTAGCGGCTGGCGTTGAACTCGACGATTGGACACTGGCTGCCGCACTCACGTACACCGACCCTGAAAACCGCCTGACAGGTAAGCGCCTGCAAAACCGCGCCTCGCAAAGCCTTCGCTTAGACGTAGACCGTGAGCTTGGTGACTGGTCGGTGGGTGGGTCTTGGATTGCTCAAAACCACCGTTACCGTGATGCGCAGAACCAAGACCGCCTAAGCGGTTACGGGCTGGTGAACCTGCGTGCGGGCTGGCAGTTTGCCCCGCTGTGGAGTGCGCGGGTAACGTTGGAAAACGCCTTGGATCAAGATTACATTACAACACGCTCTTTTGATGGTGCCGACTACATTAATGCAGGCCGTGCAGGGTTCTTGAGTGTTCACTTTGGCCAATAAAAAAGCGAATCAGAGTATGTCTAAACAGTGCGGGGCTATTGGCCCCGCACTGCCATTAAAGCGATTTTTATTTAATCGTTGCCTACAGACTCTATTCACACTACCCCTGTTAACACTCGGTGGTGTGGTTTCAAGCGCCGTAGTGGCAGATGACCACAGCCGCTGCGTGGTAGATGACCGTGAGCGGGAGGTGTGTCTACACACTGAGGCTCGGCGCATTGCCACACTTTCCCCTGGGGCGACGGAGCTGACCTACGCTGCGGGTGCTGGGGAACAGGTCGTTGCTGTGGTGAGCTACAGTGATTATCCACCGGAGGCCAAACAAGTAGCTTCCGTTGGCAGCCACACGCGGATTGATTTAGAAGCGCTAGTGGGGCTGGCACCTGACTTAGTGATCGGTTGGGTAACCGGCAATCCGGCTGAGCAAATGGAAACCCTTGAAGCACTTGGCATGCCGGTGTTCTACATTGAACCGCGTACGGTTGATGATGTCGCTGATACTATTGAGCGGTTGGCACGCCTAGCGGGAACGGAGCTCGCAGGCCAGCAAGTGGCTGATAGTTTCAGACAGGGTATGGCGGAGTTGGCGGCGCGCTATAGTGATCGAGAGCCCGTACGCACGTTTTATCAAGTGTGGGATCAACCGCTGATGAGCGTGAACGATGAACACCTGATTGGCCAAGTGGTACAGCTTTGCAGCGGTGAAAATGTGTTTGGCGATCAGCTACGCCTAGTACCAAGGCTGGATGACGAAGCCGTATTGGCGGCTAATCCTGAAGCGATTATTGCTGGTGGTATGGGGGAAGAGAACCGCCACTGGCTGACCCACTGGGAACAATACCCACATCTTTCCGCCGTGGCGGATGATAGCCTCTATTTTGTGCCGCCTTCGCTGATTCAACGGCCCACGCCACGTCTGTTAGACGGCGCTCAGTTGCTGTGCGAAAAACTTGAGCAAACCCGTCAAAAACGCGTTGAGGCGGCTTCTATGGACAAGGACTCTTAATGACAGCGCGCCTGTGGCAACCTCTTTGCCTGTTGGCATTGATTGCCATTACCGCCATGCTATTTTCCCTAGCGGTGGGCAGTGCTCAGCTTTCCGCTGCCCAGCTTTGGGCGGTGATGCAAGGGCAGGGTGATCCGTTGGCGCGTACTATGGTGATGGATTTACGCCTTCCCCGCGCGCTTTCGGCTTTTGCTGTCGGCGGTTTATTGGCAGTCGCTGGCGCTCTGATGCAAGTGCTGCTGCGCAATCCTCTTGCAGACCCTTATGTACTTGGGCTTTCCGGTGGCGCATCGATTGGCGCGTTGGCGGCCATGCTGGTAGGTGTGGGTGGGCTGCTAATTTCAGGCTCAGCGTTTTTCGGCGCATTGCTGTCCACGTTTCTAGTGTTTGGTTTGGCCCACGGCAGCGGCAGCTGGACGCCCTCACGTCTGTTGCTTACCGGCGTAGTCGTGGCGGCAGGCTGGGGTGCGGTGATTACCCTAATGTTGGCGTTGAGCCCTGCCGAACGGCTGCCGGGCATGCTGTATTGGCTGATGGGCGATCTTTCCTACGCGCGTACTCCCTGGCCGCCGCTGCTGCTGTTATTACTCACCTGTATTGTCTTGATTCCGTTGGGACGTAGTTTAAATGTGCTGGCTAGAGGCCCACAGCAGGCAGCGGCACTGGGGGTTGCTGTTCGTCCGTTGGAGTGGGGAATTTATATCGCGGCGAGCCTGTTAACTGCAGCGGCTGTCACCACTGCGGGCAGCATTGGCTTTGTTGGCTTAGTGGTGCCGCATATGCTGCGCCTGTTGCTAGGCAACGATCAACGGCTGATATTGCCAGCTTGTGCCCTTGCCGGGGGCTCCTTACTCGTGTTGGCCGATACATTGGCCCGCACGATGATTGCCCCGGAGCAGTTGCCAGTGGGGGTGATTACCGCGCTATTGGGTGTGCCGACGTTCCTCTTTTTGCTTTACCGGAGCCGCTGATGAGCCGCCTGGTCACGCAAGACCTCATCATCAACGTGCCAGAAAGGCGCGATGGCACGGCGCTGAATATTGCCATCGAACCCGGCCAGATATGGGGCGTATTAGGCCCTAACGGTGCGGGTAAAACCACGCTGCTGCACACCTTGGCGGGGTTGAACGCGCCGCGTTCCGGGCAAGTGTTGCTGGGGGGGCAGCCGCTTGAGACGCTGCGCAGGCGGCAAATTGCCCAACGCCTGGGGATGGTCTTTCAGGAACGCCTGGACGGCTTTCCCGCCACCGTATTGGAAACCGCGTTGATTGGCCGCCATCCCTATCTGTCGTTATGGCAAATGGAGGGGGCAGACGACTATGCCCGGGCTGAAGCAGCGCTTGAGCAACTGGACGTTGCCCACCTGCGCGACCGGCTGGTGAGCACGCTTTCCGGTGGCGAAAGGCAACGTGTTGCGGTGGCCACGGTACTGACTCAAGCCCCCAGTATTTGGCTGGCCGACGAACCGACCAATCATCTGGACCTGCATCACCAAAGTGCGGTGATGGCGCTGATGGCTCAGCAAGCAGCCCAAGGCAGTGCGGTGATGATGTGCCTTCACGATTTAAATCTAGCGGCCCGTTGGTGCGACTACATTTTGCTGCTTTACCCAAGCGGTGAGGCCTGCTGGGGGCCGCGAGACACCATGCTGGTGCCCAGCGCGTTAGAGCGGCTTTATCAGCAGCGCTTGGCAACGGTGCAAGTTAACGGCGCGCCAGTATTTGTACCCATCCAGTAATACCCAACATCACTATAAATTCCAAAGGCTTGTATAAAAAAGCCTGTATTGAAGGGGAAGAGGCATGTTGCAAGGTGAAGCCCACGCGGCGTTAATTAGCGCACCTGGTTCCGGCCAGGGAAAATCTATGGTGACCGCAGCGTTAGCAAGATTACACCGTAATGCGGGGCGCACCGTGCGGGTCTTCAAGCATGGCCCAGATTATCTCGACCCAATGGTTCAGGAAGTGGCTTCGGGCCAGCCGGTGTACCAGCTCCACCCGTGGATGACTGGCGAAGATGAGTGCCGTTGGCGCTTGGCTCAAGCCGCTCAAGAGGCCGATGTAATTTTAGTCGAAGGCTCCATGGGGCTATTCGACGGCTCGCCTTCCAGTGCCGACTTAGCCATTTTGGCCGGTATTCCGGCGTTGCCGGTAATTGATGCCTGGGGGATGGCGCAAACCTTTGGTGCGGTCGCCCAGGGGCTTGCTAACTACCGTTCCGATCTTGCCATTCATGAAGTGATTGCCAACCGTGTTGGCAGCCCAGGCCATGGCAAGTTGCTGGCAGAAAGCATGCCAGAAGGCATTGCGCTGTTGGGTGCGATTCCCCGTCACGATGCCATGAAAATTCCCGACCGCCATTTAGGCTTACTACAAGCCCATGAGCTAAGTGGCTTGGATGCCCAGCTAGACGCCGCCGCCAAGGTATTGGAAGAGGCTGGGTTGGGCCGACTGCCCAAAAAGGTAACGTTAAGCGCTGAGCCACCTACACCGGTTCCTGAGTATTTACGCGGTGTGCGCATTGCCATTGCCCGTGATGATGCCTTTGCCTTTATTTATCGCGCCAATGTGGAGTTGCTGCAAGCGATGGGCGCGGCGATTCACTTCTTCTCACCGCTCAATGACAGCGTGCTACCAGGATGCGATGCCCTGTGGTTACCCGGCGGTTATCCGGAACTACACGCAGCAATGCTTAGCGCGAATCAGCCAATGTGTGAGGCGATCACCACTCATCATCACCAAGGTAAACCTATTTTGGCAGAGTGTGGTGGGCTGATGAGCTGTGTCGAGCACCTAGTGGATGGTGACGGAAAGCGTCATACCATGCTGGGGCTATTGCCTGGTACTGCAAAAATGGCGGGCAAACTGACGGCGCTAGGCCTGCAAAGTTTACACGCTCAACAGGGTGAATTGCGGGGGCACACTTACCACCATTCGCTGTTGGAAACGTCACTTCAGCCGTTTGCTCGTACCCGCAAGTTGGCGGGCAGTGAAGCCGAGCCGATCTACCGTGATGGGGCGCTGATTGCGAGCTATTTCCATGGTTATTTCCCTTCGGCACCTAAGCTAGTGGCGAACATTTTTACCGGTCAGCCCCTGCAAATACTGGCGCAGTGATTTTTTTGGAATATTTTTCCATAAAGCCTATGTGGGCTATCATAGGGCGGTTAATACCCTACACCAACGATTATCAGGAGCCGCTATGAGCTTTTACGTTTATCTTTCCGGCGAGATTCACACCGACTGGCGTGAAGAAATTCAGCGAGGCGCCGATGCCGCTGGATTAGACATTGTATTCACCGCCCCCGTTACCGACCACGACGCTTCTGATGCCGCAGGCGACCACCTAGGCAAACCGGACAACGGCTTCTGGCGCGACCACCAGTCTTCCAAGGTCAACGCCATTCGTACCCGTACCATGATCGAACAAGCGGATTTGGTCGTCGTGCGTTTCGGTGATAAGTACAAGCAGTGGAACGCCGCCTTTGATGCGGGCTATTGCGCCGCACTTGCCAAGCCCTACATCACGCTGCACAGCGAAGACATTGTTCACCCCCTGAAAGAAGTGGATGCCCAAGCCCAGGCCTGGTGCACAACGACGGATCAAGTGGTAGAAACGCTGCGCTACGTTCTAAAAGCTTAAGCGTTAACTCAAGGAGCACCCATGCGCGAAAATGCCAAAACCCCGGAACGCCATGCCCAGCGCATGGCGGCCAAGCAGAAAATCATGAACGAGCGCATCGCCAGCGCTGACAAAGAGCAGGGCGTGCTGCTGGTGCTAACCGGCCCCGGTAAAGGCAAAAGCAGCTCCGGTTTTGGCATGCTCGCCCGCGCCCTTGGCCATGGTATGAACGTCGGCGTGGTGCAGTTTATTAAGGGCGCGTTTAGCACAGGGGAAGAAGCCTTCTTTCGCAACTTGCCTAATGTGGACTACCACGTGATGGGTGAAGGCTACACTTGGGATACCCAAGACCGCGAACGCGATGTCGCTGCCGCCAACGCCGCCTGGGAGCAGGCCAAGCGCATGCTGCAAGACGACAGCTACCACATAGTACTGCTCGACGAACTTAATATCGCCCTGCGCTACGAGTACCTCGACCTAGACCAAGTGCTCGACGACCTGCAAGCCCGCCCAGCTATGCAGCACGCGGTTGTCACCGGTCGTTACGCCCCGCAACAACTCATCGATCTTGCCGATACCGTCACTGAAATGAAGGTGGTTAAACACGCCTTTAAAGACCAAGGGATTAAAGCTCAGAAAGGCATCGAGCTTTAGTAAAGAAGAAGGCGTGAGAAAGTAACTGAAGCTCCGCTCGCCCATGGCGACTACTATGGGAGGGAGCTTCAGCGCGCGAAGACTCAGCCACATAAACAATCTAGCCACCCCGTAGCGCGGCGTAACGCTTGGCGAGGAACGAGCCAAAAGGCACCCGCGAAGGCAGCTAGCTGCCCAAAGCCTCCACTTGCCCAATTTCTCTGCAAAGCCACGTTACCTAAGCCAAATTTATCAATAAAGTATGGTTGAATCGTAAGAATGAGCCAGCACGCGAATTTTGGATATGTTGCCATACGATATAAATAGCGATTTAAAAATAGTTGGTTATGTTTCTTAAAGCGGTTAGATAATAGTATTTAGCTCGGTGCCTTGACGACAATTATAATGTACTTACGATGTAATTATGAGCCATTATTCCTTTGACTGGGATCCTCGCAAGGATGCCGCTAATCGCAAGAAGCATGACGTCTCGTTCCAGGAGGCCAAAACTGCCTTTACGGATGAGTTTGCACGTCTTATAGCTGACCCAGACCATTCTGAAGAGGAGGACCGGTTCATTCTCCTCGGTACAAGCATTCATTCTCGCTTACTGGTGGTGCGCCACTGCGTGAGAGATGGCGAAACCATTCGAATTATTTCTGCGCGCAAGGCGGATAAACGAGAGCGAAAAACTTACGAAGGGTATAGACATGCGTGACCATTACGATTTTTCAGAGTCAGTCAAAAACCCATACGCCAAGAAGCTTAAAAAGCAGGTCACGATCCGCCTGGATGAAGATACCATCGCGTATTTCAAAAATCTGGCGGAAGAAAAAGATCTACCGTATCAGAGCTTAATTAATCTCTATCTACGCGACTGTGCCCAGTCACATAAAGACCTCAAACTTGAGTGGCAATAAACGGCGTGACTATGATGCAGCCCTGCATCACCTTGCACAGTGAAGACATTGTTCACCCGCTGAAAGAAGCCGATGCCAAGCTTGGTGCACCACGACTGATCCAGTCTTCGAAACCCTGCGTTACATCCTCAAAGCCTAAGCCCGCTGCGCCTCCTGCAAGCACCGCTTGTGGGAGGGCGCTTCAGCTCGCGAAGATCCAGCCACATAAGCAATCTAGCCACCCCGTAGCGCGGCGTAACGCTTGGCGAGGAACGAGCCAAAAGGCACCCGCGAAGGCAGCTGCCCAAAGCCTGCTCCAGCTCAATTTTTCTTCAAAGCCACGTGACCTAAGCCAAATTTATCAATAAAGTATGATTAAATCGTAAAAACGAGCCGGCACGCGAATTTTGGATATGTTGCCATGCGAGATAAATAAAGCTATAAAAACAGTGGTTTATGATTTTTTGGATGGCTAGATAACACCAATAAACGTGCTGACATGTTCAAGGGTGTTATGAAGCAGGCTATATAATCACTGTTAGAAGCCTATCGTGGCAGGGAGTCTGTAGTGTCAGGATTAAAAATGAGGTTCATTAAACCTTGCAGAGAAACAGATAGTTCACCTAGGTTAACTGTCAGTAGAGTCAAGGATAATAAAGACAGAAAAACAGAAACCTCGCTTTTGTTAGATCTTAATATCCTTATAAGAATGGAGGATGTGATACTTAGAGGAAAAAACCCGGCTGATTTGGGTTTGATGGAACTAGTGAATTTTGTAAATCAGTGCCCAGCAGAAAGTATTTGCCTGAGCCCAGGCTTTGCTTTAAGTGAGGTGCACCCCAAGTTCAAAAAGCAGTGTTTTGAAATATTTGAAGTGTTTCTGTCGATATTCTGTCCACAATTGGTAGATCATCCGACAGCCACCAGAAATTCGGAATTAGATCCGGAAGAGCTTAGGAAGCTGGAATTTCATGAGCTATCGCTTGGCGAGCAATATCTTCATTCAATTTCATACTATTCACTAATTCAGATTCATATTATTGATAGCAAATATAGCAATCTATCAGGCGTGGAAAAGTTTAACATCTACTTAGATTCAGTGTGCGACGATATTGATATGCTTAGCGCAGTGGAGGCAGAAATTGCAAAATACTGCTTCTGCACTAAGAAAGATGAATACAGTCAAAATTTAAAAGATCGAATACAAGATATAAAAGACAATTTCTTAGATAGACATGCCGACCCAAAGAAACGCCTGCTTAATATCTTCAATGGTGTTCAAGATCTAAAGTACGGCAAGTCTGCGTTAAAATATTCTGAGAAAATGTTTTTTGGGAAAAACCAAGAAACATGGGTTGCCACGTTGGACTCAAAACTTTATTGGCTGAGTGAGTCAATACATCACTATCCTGTACATGGCGAACCTCATAGTAAATTTTATAGCATCGTAAGAACAGATGAGCAACAAAATTGCAGTTACTGGCAGAGTGTAGATGACGCCTTATATGCAAGACAATCAATACGAGAAGCCGAAGGAAAAGCAAGCTCCCCCTTAAATGAAGAGGACATGGAAAATTTACATAAAATACTGCTAAATAAAGGGTTTGCGGACTTTTATGACGAATTTGCTTCTAACAAACGCGTCAATTAGGACGCTCGCAAGCTCACGCCTATTACGCGGGCGTTATAGAGCAGGCGAATACGCGAATTTGTCAAATTAAGTACTTCTCATCTTAAGGGTAAGTAAGTGAAGATAGAAAAAGTAGAAATCACTAATTTCAGAAACTTTGAGTCCGCGACAATCGCTTTTAGAAAAAGCACTCTTGTTATAGGGGCAAATGACGTAGGCAAGACGAACCTAATGTTTGCCTTAAGGCTTCTGCTAGATAAATCCCTATCGGAGAGAGATATTGAGCCATCAGAAACAGATTTTAATATTAAACCTGATGGTTCACAGGCAAATGAATTTAGCATAGTAATTCATTTTTGTGATGTAAAAGAAGAAGCAGTTTTATCGGTTTTACGTGAATATGTAAGTGATGATTCCAAAACAGTATTTAAGCTGGCAGCGTCTAGAGAAAACCTAGAACATAAGTTCTACGCAGGGTCTGGTGAAGCAGACCTAGAAGAAATAAGCAATCGATTCTATTTGAAGTATATAAATCTTAGGTATATTAAATCGCAGCGAGATTTACAGAAGTTTATAGACATTGAAAAAAAGCAACTTCTAAAACTATCTCAAGCCGACAGGAATGATGCTGATACAGAATCTGATAATAAACAGCTCAACAAAATTGGAAAGAGCCTAAATATAGTTAATGAACGAGTAAGACGCTTAAACTACGTAAAGAGCTCTACTAATTTAGTAAATGATGAGCTGAAAAAACTTGCTCATACCTTTGATGATTATGGAGTGCATTTAGATTCCGGTGCAATCCAAGTGCAGCAATTTATTGACAGCCTACAGTTAAGCGCATCATCTAATGGATCGAAGATCATGCTTGGCGGTGATGGGCGAAACAACCAAATTCTTTTGGCGTTATGGAAGGCAAAAAGCCTAAGAGATCATGACCCTGATCATGAGGTCGTATTCTACTGTGTTGAAGAGCCAGAGGCTCATTTGCACCCCCACCAACAGAGAAAGCTAGCCGATTATCTAAACAATGAATTACCTGGCCAAACATTAATAACAAGCCATTCTCCGCAAATTACAACTAGATACTCCCCAGACTCAATCGCCCATATTGTAAATCGGGGAAATGGCAGCTACGCCGCAAGTGATGGCTGTTCGGAGTGTATCAGTGATACATGGGACGAACTTGGCTATAGAATGAGTATCCTCCCTGCCGAGGCATTCTTTTCAAGGGTTGTTTTATTGGTAGAAGGCCCTTCTGAGCAACTTTTTTATACTGAATTAGCAAAAGTAAATGGCATAGATTTAGATTTCTATAATATATCAATTTTATCGGTAGACGGTGTTCAATTTAAAGTTTACGTAGATGTACTAAATGCAATGGAAATTCCATGGGTTTTAAGAACAGACAATGATGTTTCCAAAATTACAGTGGGCGGTATAGAACTCCGGAATCTGGCTGGTATTAATAGGTGCTTAGACCTATTAGGCTTGCAAAAACATGACCATCGAGATGTAAATACAACAGCAGAGTCAATAGTTCAGAATGGGATTTGGCAGAATGTATCCAATCAAATTAATCCGCATAATGCGTTCCTTTCTAAAGTTGACTTGGAGCATGATTTGGCGAGTGAGCTGCCTGCACAAGTAATCGCTTATACAGGAAAAACTAATACCGATGATGCCATTAAGTATATGGCAGATAAAAAAGCAATTCGTATGCGTGGGTTTTTAAATTCTTATAAGCATGAATTAAATAGTCTAGTAACTGGAGATCTAGCAAAACCGTTATTACGAAGCTTAGAAATTGCTAAAGGGTTAGCTTAGAATGACTAATTCTTTTATCCCCACACCTGATCAACAGGCCGCAATAGACTCCAATGCCAACATGGTTATTACAGCATGCCCTGGAAGCGGAAAAACATCGGTAGTTGTTCATAAAATAAGAAAAGAGATTCCTGAAATAGGGAATCATAGAGGCGTAATAGGTATAACATTCACAGTTAAAGCCAGTAAGGAGCTAAAAAGAAAGTGCAAGAAAGATGGTTTCAACACAAAACGTAGTTTTTTCGGAACCATTGATCACTTTTGCTTAAGTGAAATTATATTCCCTTTCGCCAAAAGAATATGGGGGCCCGCTGATAGTCGCCTTGAATGTATAGCTTATGATGAGCTGGATGAAGGATTAAAAGCTAAGCTGCCGCCATTAAGTGACGTGGGCGTGGTTCTTTCAACTAATGACTATGATCAATATGAAGATGAATTTATTCAACAATTTAAAAGTGGAGTTGTTCTTCTTGAAGCAGTTGGAATATTGGCAAACCATATTTTAAATAATTCAATTGCATGTCAGAAGTATATAGTGGCCAGATATACATCACTATATGTGGATGAATACCAGGATTCCTCACAAGCACAGCACAAATTATTCCTTAGTTTATTGCAGTTAGGACTAAGGGCAGTAGCTGTAGGGGACGTGCAGCAATCTATTTATGCTTGGAGAGGAAGCAGTCCCGAATATATCAATGAGCTAATTTCATTACCTGAAGTATTTGAGCACCATATTGTTAATATTAATCATCGGTGTCACCCATCCATAACAAATTATGCAAATAGATTATTTTCCGAAAATGCAAATCTTTTGCCGACCAACGAAATAAGAGTCTTCCAAAGAGTATTTAATGGAACACAGATTGACCTAGCTAATGAATTGAACACCTATCTACCTCAAACTGCTGCTTCATTTGGCGTTACCAATCTTTCAGAGATAGCAATTTTAGTAAGAAACAATAGAAGTTTGGTCTATTTAATAGCGGGGTTGAATATACCGCACCGCGTGTACAATGATGACCCTCTGGGTCTGATAAATACACGAGCCAGCAATCTTTTTTCTGACCTTCTTAGGTATAGATATGACAGTGCTTTTTTAACCACTGACATTGATGCTGTCCGTGAGTATGAAATTAGATGCACACGAGCGCAGCTTGCTAGAGTAAGATCAGAAATCAAATTGGTACGGTCAATTGGAGATCAATATTTAGAAGAGACGATTCTTGGTATCTCAAGAGAACTTCTGGGAGGCGATGTGGCCCCTAGAGACATTAATGCGCTGAAGGACGTCGTTAATTCTACTGATGCACTAAATCAATATGCTCCGAGTAATGGCAGTGAAGTTCAAGTGATGACACTTCACAAGTCTAAAGGGTTGGAGTTTGAGATAGTCTTTCATCTCGATCTGTATGATTGGGTTTTCCCGTATAGAGAATATACGGGAGATTTTAATGATGAGGTTTACCCTAGTTGGGATCAAGACCTAAACCTCCATTATGTAGGAATTACAAGAGCTAAAACTGCATGTATTTTAGTTCGAAGTACACGTCGTCTTAATAACCAGGGACAAAATAGACAAGGTCAGAATTCTGCTTTCTTAGAGTTAAATGGGCTTAGTGGACTATATGCATAATCGACATCATCAATTACTGAAAGGATTTACAACTTCAGTTATTGATATTTTTAAAATATCGACCAGCCCTACGAGAATCTACAGATGCTCTATAACAAGCGCATGTTGTCGGACTGGTTTTCCGCTGCGCTCCAAACCAGCCGCAAATGCGGGCGTTAGATGATAAGGGACAGACAGGCATGGCATCTAGACCAGGAACAGTATCGAAAATACTTTGGCATTTTACTGGCGGCCCTATATGGGACGATGCTGCCAACAAGCAGCTTAAAGAGCTTAAGCCCGCGATAAACGGATACGAAGCGCTTAAAGCTATTTTGGGGTCTCAGGAGCTAAGAGTAGGCCGGTACCGTGAAATAGTTAAGGTAATCGTGCCTGAAAAAAGGCAGTTTGATTTTGAAACAAAAGAAATCCATATTCTGAAAAATCATCCTGTTACTGTTAAATCAAAGCCGGTATGTTGTGTGGCCGACATTCCTCTTCAGCATATTGATTACCATTCGAATAGATATGGAAAAATTGCGATTGGATTTCACAGAGATTCAATTGTCAAATCTGGCTTTAATCCCGTTATGTATACCCTTGAAGATACAGCTTTACTCAATAGCATCTATCAGGGGTACTCAGCAGTTGATGACGTCCATCCTTACAGTGCAATAAGCGAAACTGAGTCAGTTCAAGACGAGATTGACAAGATTATCGACGATAATGACCTAGATGGTTCCGTAGATACATCTAGCATCATTTCTGAGCTTGATTGGATTGAGAGTGCTCAAGAAAAAATAGATGAAAGCTTTCAGAATTTTTTAGCGTATATAAAAACATTCGATACAACCGAATTCGATTCGATATACTGTGAGCGCGAATGGCGGAGTACAAAAAATTATTCATTCGCAATTGAAGACATCGCAATTATAGTTCTTCCAAGAGAACAAGAAGGAGAACGCTTTTACGAACGTTTCCTAGAAGAAGTGATATTACCCAAAACAGTCACTATTGCATGTTGGGAAGATCTTATTGAACATTAAATTATCTAACAAGCGGCTGCATTTCGTTCCGGCCTGCGGCCTCCACCGGACTCGCTACGCTCGCCGATGAGCCGAGCGTTGAGCCTGTAGAAAAACTCCGCTGACGCCTATGTTTTGGTAGGATCAAGAAAACAGGCGATGAGTGACTATCATGCCGCGTTTCAAGCTCTATAAACTACCAAGATCAGCTCCAACTCAGTACCTTTGAGCACAAGTTAGACTTATCCGTTTTCCATTCCAAGTACCGCAACGCTGCGACTGCTCGGCTGGCTAAGCTATTCATCAAGGCTATTCAAGGCGATCCACCGATATTATGACGAGAAAAACACTCAGTTTGAAAACAAAAAAACAGATAGATGCCAAGCCCGCCGACGAAGTGGAAGATCAGTTCCCTGATGATCCCGAAAAACGTTTTTTAAATGGCGTCGCTGTTCATCCTTCCCCACGCATTGTGTTAGAGCTTGGTTCTAGACAGCGTAGTGTGCGAGCGATGGATTTGATTACGCCCATCGGAATGGGGCAACGTGGGTTGATTGTTGCGCCGCCGGGTTCTGGCAAAACGACGATGTTAAAACATATCTGTCAGGCCGTGGCAGCCGCTCATCCGGATATAAAGCTGTATGCTTTGCTGATTGATGAGCGCCCTGAAGAAGTGACCGATTTTAAGCGCAGTGTGTCGGCAAACGTACATGCCTCGTCTTCAGACGAAAGCTACTCACACCATGTGCATTTGGCAAATAAGCTACTTGAGACGGCGCGTAAGCAAGCAGGCGAGGGTCATAATGTGATGATTGTGATCGATTCGCTTACCAGACTCGCGCGCGTTCATAATGCTGAACAGCGCGGCAATGGTCGTACGATGTCGGGTGGGCTGGATAGCCGTGCGATGGAAATACCGCGAAAACTGTTTGGTGCTGCGAGAAAGATCGAAAACGGCGGATCTCTCACGATTCTGGCTACTGTGCTGGTGGATACGGGAAGCCGTATGGATCAGGTGATTTTCGAGGAGTTTAAGGGCACGGGCAATATGGAACTCGTGTTATCACGGGAAGTGGCAAATCAGCGAATTTTCCCGGCGATAGATATTGCCAAAAGCAGTACCCGTCGAGAAGAGTTGTTGATTGATGCTAAAGATATTGAAAAAGTTAGGACCTTGCGTAGAGCGTTAACACCTCTTAAGCCTGTTGAAGGCGCGCAGAAGCTACTTGCGCTGTTGGAGAAATACCCCACGAATGCGGAGCTGTTGGATGCTTTTTCGCCCGCTGAGTAGAGGTGAAGCCCACCCTTGTATTCATTCGAGGTGAGCTTCTTGGTTAGCGCTTAACGACTGCTTTTTTTAACATGGTTCAAGTTAGAAGCGGGGACTGCTTTTTTAACCGGAAAGCCTTCGATTTCTTTGCGCTCAATCGTATTTTTCAAACGTTTTTCAATCGCACAAAGATTTTTAAAGTCACTGATGTCTACTAAAGAGATGGCTTCACCTGAGGCGCCTGCACGGCCGGTGCGGCCAATGCGGTGGATATACTCTTCTGGCTGAAAAGGTAAATCGTAATTCACCACTCGGCTCAGTTCACCAATATCCAACCCCCGAGCGGCTACCCCTGTGGCAACTAGGTACTTCAGTTCGCCCGCTTTGAACTGATCCAACACCTTCTCGCGCATGGCCTGGCTTCTGCCGCCATGGATGGAGTCCGCTTGAATGCCGCGCTTTTCCAGCTGAGCCACCAGTTTGGCCGCGCTGTGTTTTTTCTCGACAAAAATAAGCGCCTGATCCCACGCTTGCTCGTTGATCAAGTGACTCAACAGGGCGGACTTGGTGTCCTTGTCTACCGTGATGAGCCATTGTTTGATCGTGGCGGCGGCGCGGACGTTGGGCGTAATGGAGATGTCAGTCGCCATGTCTGTCATCTTGCTGTCTGAAAACGCGTGAGCGATGGCGCGAACGTCATTGGTCATGGTGGCCGTGAACAACAGGTTCTGACGGTTTTCAGGCAGGCGCACGATTATTTTGTGGATATCATCGACAAAACCCATGTCGACCATTCTGTCCGCTTCGTCCAGCACCATGACTTGAAGTTCATCAAAGTGCAGCGCACGCTGATGGGCCAAATCCAGCAGTCTGCCCGGCGTGGCGACGAGAATATCTACTCCTTCGATGAGGCGTTCTTTTTGTGGCGCAGTGTCAACGCCGCCATATACCGCCATCGAGGTTAGGGGCGTGTGTTTAGCGTATTGAGCCACACTGGCTTCAACCTGAACTGCCAGCTCGCGGGTCGGCACTAGGATCAGTGCGCGAATGCGTTTGCCGCGCAGCGGTTCTGCTGCTTTACTGAATTTTTCCAACAGCGGCAGCACAAAGGCAGCGGTTTTGCCTGTGCCGGTTTGTGCGGTGGCGATCAGGTCTTTACCCGAAAGAATGGCTGGAATTGCTTGTTTCTGGATGGGCGTTGGCGTTTTGTAACCTAGTTCGGTGATAGCTTGAACAAGAGGACTGGATAAACCGAGTTTTGAAAATGGCATTAGGCGCCCTGACATATCGTCGTAAGGTGTGTCGAAAATGAAAATTGATGCAGTATAGCGTAAATGACGTCGACGTCAGTGGTTGCGGCTCACAAGAATGTCCAGGCCAATACCCTCGTGATCTTATTTCCCTGCTTCATCTCTATTTCCCGTACATCCACTGCGCCGAGCTTACGAATTAACTTCTTGGCAGGCTTAACATTGTCAGTTTTTGAAACCAAGCTGGTAAACCAGCGACATTGAGCTGAATACAGCTTGCTTTCTCTTATCAGCTTTTTCAGAAACAGCTGTTCGCCGCCCTTACACCAAAGCTCTGCTCCCAGCCCGCCAAAATTCAGAGTGGGGGTTTGGGTCGTTGGTTTTTGTTCACCGCGACTGCGAGCAAGGTTATTGAGTTTAAGCTGGCTACCTTTAAGTGCTTCATCAAGCGAGGCATGGAAGGGCGGGTTGCAGACGCTGACATCAAAAAACTCGCCAGCTTGAATAATCCCTTCAAAAATGTGGTTTTTATCGTGCTGCGTGCGCAGTGTGAAGCGTTCTTTGAGAGAGGGGTTATTGGCGATAATTCTGGCTACGTTTTCAAGCGACTGAGGGTTAATGTCACTACCGACACATTGCCAGCCGTAAATTTGGCAGGCCAGTAGCGGGTAGATTCCATTTGCTCCAGTTCCGATATCGAGTAGCTTGATACTGCGCTGTTCAAGCCCCAACATGTCAGCCATATAATGGATATAGTCGGCTCTGCCTGGGATGGGAGGGCAAAGCGCTCCCTCTGGAATATCCCAATCGACAATGTTGTAGTGCCGGTTTAATAACGCGGCATTAAGCGTTTTTACTGCCACTGGGTCTGCGAAATCGATGGAGAGGTCGCCATGCGCGTTCGGTTTCACATGAGGGGCTAATGCAGGGTGGCTTTGTACGAGAGCCGAGAAGTCATAGCCTTGGTTGTGTAGATTCCTTGGGTGCAGGCCTTTGCGAACAGGCCTAGCTTGGCTTTTTTCACTTCGATGGGGGTTGCTCACAGTAATAGGCCCAAGGCTTGGAGTTCGATAGTAGAGTGGGGCTTGCTTAGCCGGTGATTATAAGCTTAATGGTTGTGACGTGCATGCTCGGTAGTTCGAGGGTAAGTTCGAGGTGGCGAGAGGCTTGCTGTCCATTACGCGTTTGTTTCTTGTCGGGTTCTGGCCTTTTGCTCTGCCTGATCCAGAAGTACAGGGCCGCTACCTGATTCTGCCAGTTTTTTTAAAAGCTGCTGCCAGTCTTCAACTGTTGGCGTGCGGTTATCAAACGACTCTCTGTCATGCATTGGTTCAGCTGACCATCAGTAAGGAATATTTAAATGATTCGTAAATGCCGAGAGAGGGATATTGACCAGATATTGGAGATATGGCTTTCAGCATCGATTAAAGCGCACGCTTTTGTTGAGGCGGAATTTTGGGCGTCAAAGGTTAACGAAATGCGAGATGTTTATATCCCCGCATCGGAGACGTTTGTCTTCGAATCTGACAATCAGATAGCGGGATTCTACAGTTTGTACGGAAATACGCTGGCTGCCATTTTTGTGTCCCCTGAATTACAAGGCGAAGGTGTGGGGTCAGCGATGCTTGATGATGCCAAGAGCAGAAGGGAGTGTTTGCAACTGTCGGTCTACCAGGAAAATACTCCCAGTATCAACTTTTATAAAAAGCAGGGGTTTATTTTATTAGGTGAGCAAGTTGATGAGCGAACTGGCCATCCAGAGTTAGTTATGGAGTATTACGGTTAACAACGCGTTGTGGCCGCTTGTAGGTCACTTCGCATAAACCAGCAAAGCGTTGAGATATGCGTTAACAGACCTTAAGCAAGGAATAGAGATGGATCATGAAGCGCTGATTAAACAATGGATAATGAGTGATTCTGATCGCTTGGAGGCGCTGACTATCGCGGCTGCGCAGAAGCTGCCGGGTTGGTGCCTTGCTGCTGGATTCGTTAGAAATTTGGTGTGGGACAAGCTGCATGACGTTTCAGCGAGTACGCCCTTGAACGACATTGATTTAATTTACTTCGATTCGAACGACATAAGCGTTTCTCGTGATCGTGAGATTGAGCAAGGGTTAAGAGGCGTCTCAACCTTTCCCTGGTCAGTAAAGAACCAAGCAAGAATGCATGAGCGAAATAGGGACTATCCGTATACCTCAACTGAAGATGCGATGAGTTTCTGGGTCGAAGTGGAAACTGCGGTAGGTGCTGCGTTGGGTGATAATGGGGAGGTCATCATTGTGGCTCCCTTTGGCGTTAAGCCGCTGTTTGACTATACCGTTACATTAAATCCTAAACGGCCAAAACGAACGGATTTTGAAGCTCGGGTATACAACAAGCAGTGGCTGCAAACTTGGCCAAAACTGGTGGTCAATGCTTAGCAAGGTAGCAGATGACTGTACCGTACAAATCAAACCCGGCAACGCTGCGCGCTGCTTTTGCGCCGGGCCGCCGCTGCGGGTGCGCTTCGCATACCACGCACTACAACACCTGTTAATTTAATGCGTTGCCGAATCGTAGTGCGGTGTAACGCATGGCAAGGAGCAGCAGTTTCATTTTTACATGCTGGAAAATAACGTATTTAGATTCTTAGGACACCCTTACATGAACATTGGCATCTATATCTATGACCAAGCAGAAGTACTCGATTTCTCGGGCCCCTTTGAAGTTTTTACGACGGCCAGTCGCGTCAGTGATGAAGACGCGCCGTTTTCAGTATTTTTAATTGCTGAAAAAGACGGCCCGGTAACTGCTAGGGCGGGATACCAGGTGTTGCCAAATGCCACCATCGATAATCACCCGCCCATTGATGTCTTGATTATTGTTGGTGGTGTGCACACGGGTGAAATGGCAAACGAAAAGGTAAAGGTCTGGATTGCAGATCAAGCAGCCATAGTGCAGCAGGTGGCCACAGTGTGTACTGGTATCTTCCTGTTTGCTAATGCACAACCCGGCCTGAAAGGAAGAGTGACTACCCACTGGGACGATCAAGGTGATTTGAGAACTCAGTTTCCGCAGCTTGATGTGGTGGAAGACGTGCGCTGGGTAGATGATGGGGGTGTTATTAGTTCCGGTGGCATCTCGGCGGGGATCGATATGTGCCTACACTTGGTCGCCAAGTTACACAGCACCGAGCTTGCGGAGAAAACAGCGCGGCAAATGGAGTATCGCTGGGATAGATAAAGTAAGTGCCTTGCAGAAGTATTACTTAAAGCCTTATCAGGCGGTTTATAATGTTTCTTATAGCCGCTACGTAACTAAAAATAAGCGGCGATATTAACGTTGAGTGAAGGAAGGTGGTTGGTAATGATTAACACCAAAATATATAAAGCGGTTTATGAACTAGCTGAAAAGCTTATGAAGGCCGCTGCGAAAGATGACCGCGCGACCTTTGAGGCTCTCTATGCAGAGTTGCAGGCGATTTGTATCGATAACGAACACACCGATAAAGATCACCCAGAGCAGTGGGAAACCCTGGCTGACTTTACCGAGGAGTTAGAGGATGCGCTGCCGATCTACCAAAAAGCCCTTGAGAAAGCCATTGCGAAGAACTCGAAAGACCATATGGCTTCTATCGGTTTTTCCATGGCAATGTTGCAAGTAGAGCTAGGCCAAACGGATGAGGCGATCGAAATGCTGCAACATGCTAAAGTCAGCGCCAACAAAATTGAAGATAATGAGTTGCAAGCTGAGATAAATCAGCTGCTCGAAAAGCTAACCTCCAATCAGGACCCCAATTTTGACCAATAACGATATTTTTCGCCGTATCCGCTATGCTTTTGATTTAAAAGATAAAACCATCGTGGATATCTTCACGCTGGCAGACGTTAGTGTAAGCCAAGAGCAAGTGACCGCTTGGCTAAAAAAAGATGAAGATGATGCTTTCGTTACGATGAAAAATAAAGAGCTGGCGTCGTTTCTTAATGGATTCATCAGTTTTAAGCGCGGCAAGCGTGAAGGCCCACAGCCAGTGCCTGAAGCGCAATTAAATAATAATATGGTTTTCCAGAAGCTGCGTATTGCGCTGAATATGAAAGCCGAAGATGTTTTAGAAGTGTTTGAGCTGGTGGGCTTACCGCTAAGCCACCATGAGCTCAGCGCTTTTTTCCGTAAGCCAAGTCATAAGAATTACCGTGAGTGTAAGGATCAAATGCTGCGTAATTTCTTGCTCGGTATTCAGCGCCAGCTACGGCCTGGCTCGAACGACGCAGGTTCTGAGTCTTAAGTTCAGCGCGTTACACCTCGCTTTATGTCACACGGTAATGGTAAGAGGGGAGCACAAGGCCTCTCTGCCTTATCGGCGCTAGCGCTTCACGCACACAAAAATCGCATTGCCTGAAAGGCTATCCCAAGGGGTAATGGTCTGGTAGTTGTGCTCAAATACATGCACCTCAAAATAAGGCGTCAGTAGGGCGGTTAATTCTGTAAAGCTGACCGCTACCATGGGGTGCTCGTCGTTCCAAATTTGGGTAGTGTCGGCGTTAGTTTTTTCAATACTCAGCCTAAGCGATTGCTTTTCACCGTGCCCGTCGTAGTGCCAACCCGAGCGAAACGTAAAAATATCATCGTCTTGTTTGGCGCTGTGTTTAACCCATAAATCGTTGTTAATTTTGTTTTTATCCACCGCGTTAAAATAGAAAACGCCGCCCTGTTTTAGCGCGCGGTGGGCGCTGG
Organism: Vreelandella neptunia; assembly: GCF_000712975.1. Classification (GTDB taxonomy): domain Bacteria; phylum Pseudomonadota; class Gammaproteobacteria; order Pseudomonadales; family Halomonadaceae; genus Vreelandella; species Vreelandella qaidamensis. The sequence goes on from NZ_JHQL01000001.1 coordinate 166,714, forward strand.
CAATACACTTTTTTAGCTTTTCAATCCCATTGTTGTAGTGGACTGAATATAAAAAACAGGTGATTAAATCAAGAGATTCACTGACTTCGAACGTGCTCATATCTTGCAGTGAAAAAAACGCTTCTGGGCAACGCGTGGCGGCGATATCCAGCATGGGTTGGTTAATATCAAGCCCACTGCTGAGATAGCCAACATCAATAAAGTGACGAACATGAGGTCCCGTGCCACAAGCTAAATCAAGGTGCGTATGCCCGCCATTGCCGAAAATCTGATGGAGCCGATGAATGGCGTTGCTTTGCGCTTGGTAGTCGATATCGACGCACATCAAATCGTAGTAGCCAGATAGGTCGGTATAGAGTGCGTTGGCGGACAGATTGGCGGACATAGTAGCCTAATGGTGGGCGCTGTAATATTGGGTGGCGCATAGTAAACGAGCGGAGAAGGTTTTAGAAGCGAGGGTAAGGCCTCACCCGCTCATTTTCATAAAGCGGGAGGTTTCGCGGGGAAATTGTGCCTATTTAGTTTGGTTGCTTTTTTCCGCTAACCCTTTGGCTTGCGCATACCCTGTTAGCGCCAGATAGTCACGATTGCTATCAATGTCACTGTCTGTACCTGCTTTAAAGAAGGTTTTTTCAAGCATCGCTTCTCTGGCCTCCATGAGGGTTTGAGCTGTCTGCATATGTTCGCTGACAATCTGGCAGCCGCGCTGAATGTCTCCTTGACGCAATGCCTCTAATAATTGACGTTGATAATCATAGCCTTGACGGCGTAACTCAGGGTTGGGCTGTTCGTAGATTCGCTGGCAGACTGTCATGTTCATCAACAGACGTACTGGAAATCGGCACATCAAGGCCAGCAGAGGGTTAGGGCAATAATCAATCAGGACTAAATGAAACTCCAACTCCTTAAATCGCTGCTCGCGCTCTTCTTCTAACGATGCTGGCGGGTGGTCATAAAAGGTCATTACTGACGCTAGTCGATCAAAGGCATCCGTATCGAGGACGCCCTCAAGACTCTTTACCAGGGCTGGCCAGAGGGCTTTACGTGCTTCATAGATGTCGTGAATCGTGGGCGAGTGAAAGAAAAAATAGTTACCCAGCAAGGTCATCGCTCGATCATCGCTTACTTCACTGATAAAGGCTCCACCACCTGGGCCTGTTCGCGTTTGAACCAGCCCCTGGGCTTCAAGCCCCTTGAGAGCTTCACGCACCGTGCCTTTGGATGCATCTAGTGCCTGGATCAGTTCTTGTTCCTGTGGCAGTCGATCACCGGGCTTTAAATGGTGTTGCGCAATATATTCCTTAATTGCCTCACTGATTACGTCACTACGCTTAGGTTTAGCAGGTTGGCGTGCTTGCTTCATGATTGTCTCAGCTTACATTGGAAGAGGCATTTTTAATAAGAATCATCCCCTTGCAGTGACGTGATGTCTAGCAAATGTCGGCTTATGATTAAACGCGCGAAGCCGATTGAAGCTAGTGGGAGCTAATTTATAGTGATAAATTTTAAACCTCTTCAATCTGATAAGCGAGCAATACATCATGACCTACAGTTTAATAGCACTTGATAAGCAATCAGGCACTTTCGGCGTTGCATGTGCTACCGGCGGGCCTGCACTGGGTGGTTTTGTTCCCCATATGCTACCGGGTATTGGTGCCGCTATTACCCAGGGCTTTAGCACCAATGTATTCAGTGCAGAGCAAGGACTGTATCGCTTAGCCAACGGGGAAAAGGTGGCGGATATTATCAGCAGCCTGCAACAACAGGACAACGGTGCTGCGTGGCGACAGGTTGCTTTGATGGATCAGCGTGGCGTTGCCGCAGGCTGGACAGGCGATGAAAACGTTCCGGTTGCTGAGATGCGAATTAGCGATGGTTTGCTGATTGCAGGCAATATGCTGGCCAATCGTGACGTTATACCCGCCATGGAGGCAGCCTACCTTGATACTCGCCAGCGTAAAGATATGGCCAGCGCTTTGATAGCCGCGCTGAGTGCTGCTCAGCAGCAGGGTGGGGATCATCGTGGCACGCTCTCAGCGGCTCTGAAAGTACGCGCCCCAGGCGGCTTGCCCTACGATTTGAGAATCGATTATGCCCCTAACGCGATTACTGCACTGAGCGAACTTCACCTACGTATTGAGCAGGATGGTGATTTTCAGTCATTTCTTGCTCGTCTTCCTACAGCTGACAATCCGCATCGTTATTAATTATCACAATGTTGGTTAGACATAGGTCTTAAAACCGATAATCCCCCGAAAATTTAACCTTTTATTCTGGCTGAGTTTTTTGTTTTCCCAGTCGAAATGTCTTCTTGTCCGCTTCCTCAAGGGTTTGACAGTTTGTTCGATGCTCTCATAAGCTATTTATCATGATAAATAGCTGTTTTGTGCAGCTCACCAAACAATAACCTCTTGAGGCAACCATGACGCTTTCTTTAACCCAGGCCGGAGAACAGGCGTGGAAGTGGCTGGAAGATGCCGCTAAGTTTAGTGAAACCGACAATATTGAACGCGACGGCGTTACCCGTCGCTGCGCCACCCCTGAACACCGCGCTGTGCTGAATGAACTTGCAACGTGGATGAAAAGCGTGGGTATGTCTGTGCGCATGGATAATGCCGCAAACCTGATCGGTCGTTATGCCAGTCCACAGGCCGGTGCCCGTTCGCTGCTACTCGGGTCGCACCAGGACACCGTTCCTAATGGCGGCAAGTACGATGGCATGATGGGCGTTATTCTGCCTCTTGCCTTGGTGAGCTACTTGCATGAAAACGCGATTGAAATGCCCTTTCACATTGATGTGGTGGCGTTTAGCGACGAGGAAGGGACACGCTTCAGTTCTACCTTGCTTGGCTCTAAAGTGCTGGCGGGCACGTTTGAACCAGGGATGCTTGAAGCCCGCGATGATCAGGGCATAACACTTGGGCAAGCGCTGGCTGACTTTGGTTGTAACACCCAGCATATCGACGCCGATCGATACTTATCGAAAGACGTAATCGCTTTTATCGAAACACATATCGAGCAGGGCCCTCAGCTTGAGCAGGATGATGTCGCGGTGGGTGTAGTAAGTGCAATTACCGGGATCGAGCGCCACGAGATAACCATCAATGGCATGGCAGGACATGCTGGAACTGTTCCCATGCATATGCGGCAGGATGCGCTGGTGGGAGCTGCCCATGTCATCCAATTGGTCGATCAGTTATGCAAAAGCACTAATGAACTCGTTGGTGTCGTGGGCAAGATTGAGAACGCGCCTAATGGCGTCAATGTCATCCCTCAAACCACGACCTTGAGCATTGAGCTGCGCTCGCCGGATGATGCAATTCGCCGTCAAGCAAGAACTCAATTGTTAAGCCAAATTGACGCGTCTATGCAAGCCTTGAACCTTGGCTTTAAGCATCGTCACACCTATGAACAATCGGCTGTTCAATGCGCCAAGCACCTTATCGATACCATGCAGAGCGCGCTTAAGGATGCTCGGATTGAGCCACGGGTGCTATTCAGCGGCGCAGGCCACGATGGGTTAGCCATGGCCGACCTGTGTGACATCGGCATGCTGTTTGTTCGTTGTCGCGGCGGTATCAGCCACCAACCCAGCGAAGCTATCAAGCCTGAGGATCTCGGCGTTGCCATTGAGGTTCTCTTAAACACCTGCCAGCGACTCGCACAAAAGCAATAGCTGTCTTCATTGTATTAATACATTTGTCCAACTAGCTCAACATAAAGCCACAAAAATCATAAGGGTTGATTATGAGCCAACAACAGCAAGTTTCAGACACAAAAGCCCCTGCATCAGGTAAATGGTACAAGCAGATACCGGATCCGATGGTGCTAATTTTTTTCATTCTGGTCGCCGCCTACCTAATGACGTTTATTGTGCCCGCAGGGGAGTTTGAACGTCAGACTGTCGATGGTCGTACGACGGTCATTCCTGAGTCTTTCATGTACTTGTCAGATGTTGCGAATCTGCACTTTTTCAAGATTTTCGTCGCCATACCGGAAGGTCTGATTAACGCATCGCAATTTCTGTTTATCGTGTTTATTGCTGGTGGTCTGTTTCATATTCTACAGCGGACAGGTGCACTGGAGAACGCCATTGGTGTCGCCGTTCATCGAGTGGGTGCTGAAAACAGCATTAAAAGTCGCAACCTGATCATTGCTGCGGGCACCTTTATCTATGGCTTCTTTGGCGTTGCTGTCGGCTTTGAGAATAATATCGCGCTCGTGCCCATTGGCGTGCTGATAGCTTCTGCCATTGGCTGCTCTCGATTAGTCGGCGTTGTGATGGCCGTAGGAGGTATCGGTATCGGATTCGCTTTATCCCCGATCAATCCATATACCGTTGGCGTTGCTCAAGGTATCGGTGAATTACCCACCTTTTCAGGCTGGTGGTTACGTACATTGATGGTTGTTGCGTGTCTGGCTACCTTGGCGCTTTTTATCTGCCGTTACGTTGTCAAAATGGACTACCACGATGACAGCCCGGCTGAGCTAACCAAGCGTCTCGAAGATTATACCTTGAGCCGCCAAAACATCATTACATTAGCTATTTTTATTTCTGGCCTGATTATCATGCTGATTGGTGTGTTCACCCGCGGTTGGTACATCAATGAAATTGCAGCCATGTTCTTGCTGATGGCGATTGTTATTGGGCTCTCTAACGGCCTGGGTGCTAATGCGCTGGTAAGACAAATGATGGAAGGAGCCTCATCCGTAACAGCCGGTGCCTTAGTCATTGGCGTTGCTGCCTCTATTCAGGTCATCCTTCAAGATGCACAGATTATTGACACTATTGTTAATTCCCTCAGCTCTCTGGTAGGTGATATGCCCACCGCTGTGGCGGCTGTCGCTTCAAGTGTTATTCAAGGCGTGATCAACCTGTTTATTCCGGGGGGATCAGGACAAGCATTAGTGACCATGCCGATTTTGATTCCTTTAGCAGATTTAATAGGCATGAGCCGTCAATTGATGATCACGTCATTCCAGGTGGGAGATGGTTTGACTAACCTGATTGTTCCAACGTCTGGTGGCACTCTTGCGATGCTAGCGCTAGGGCGGGTTTCTTACGCGCAGTGGCTACGCGTTATTACCCCTTTATTAGTACTAGTTTACGTTATGTGCTGGGCAGCGCTGGTATTAGGCTATTACGTGGGTTATTAAGTGCTGTAGTTTAGCGGTTAACTAACGGCCGACGAAGCAATGATGGGGGCGAAAATCCAGAAGGGTTTTCGCCCCATTTGTTTGACGGTTATGTAGGTTGGCCCTAAAGAAATCTCCCCATTATCCGATAATTACGTGAGAGGTATGAAAATACCAAACCGCCACAAGAGTCAGCCATGCCAAAATCAGTCGCTTTTTTTCTCGTTGCCATACTGCTTAGTCTAGTTCCCTATGCTCAGGTCTCTGCTCAGACGGCAGAAGCAGCGGCGCTTGCGTGGTTAGAATCAATTGATAATGATGAGATCGAACAAGCTTGGGAGACCTCATCGCCACTTCTAAAAACGCCTCTATCGCCCAACATGCTTAGACGTATCATTGAACTAGCACGTCATGAGTTTGGACCGGTAGAATCTCGTCGGAAAGTGCAAGTCTCTCACTACCAATCTATGCCGGGTGCGCCAGATGGTGACTACATGGTGTTTATCTTTCATACTCGATTTGAAAATAAAGCGAGAGGAATTGAGACCGTAACACCTCATCTGGAAAATGGAGAGTGGCGAGTCAGTGGTTATTATGTGCAATAGTTCTTGTAATGGTTCTTTGTAATGGCTCTTTGTAATGGCTCTTTGTAATAGATTTGCGTAAATGAGTGATGCCGTAACCAATACGAATCAAGGTAGTGATGCTATGCCTAGTATTGCTAATACGCCCGAGCCTCCTTACTACGCGGTTATTTTTACTTCCCTGCGCACCAATATTGATAATGGCTACGATGCAATGGCTGCTCGCATGGTGGAGCTTGCGGCTCAGCAGCGGGGGTTTTTAGGGGTTGAATCTGCTCGAAACGAAGTGGGCGTTACTGTTTCATACTGGACTGATTTGGCTTCGATAAAAGCGTGGAAAGCGCACGCAGAGCATCAGGAAGCCCAGCGACTAGGCCATCAGCAGTGGTACCAGCATTTTAAAACGCGCATTGCCAAAGTCGAGCGAGAGTATGGTATTTAAAATATCAACGTAGCCTAGGTATTATGCCTAGGCTACGTTTTTTGTTTAATAAGTGCCTGACGGTGACTCCACCCCAGCCCTCGTCATTCCTGCAGGCCCTGCCACGTCGTCATTCCCGCAGGCCCTTAGCGGGAATCCATGTTGACCTGGGGTTTTGGGCTGCTGCAGGCCAAGGTCAAGGTCAAGGTGGATTCCCGATTACCCCACTCGGGAATGACGGTGCGGTGAGTCGAGAATGACAGTGTGGTGACTCGGGAGTGACGTGCGGTGCTCGCTTTGGGAGGTGGCCGCTTTGTTATATGGGGCTAGGGGAGCGTGCCAGTCAGCCTTAACTGACTGGCATTACAGCCTAGGCAGGCTTTTTGCTGATTAAATTTAAGATGCTAACCTCAAGGCAAAACCAATAATCAGTGTTCCAAATACCCAGCGTTGTAATGTTTGCCTTTTTTGATGGCTGGCAAACCAGCGCTGCATCTGCGCTCCCAGGCAGGCATATAGCGCATCGTACAAAAGTCCTACACCCACTAGCACAGCCCCCAATAAAGTAAACTGGAGCGCAACATCACCCTGTTGGGTGTGAACGAACTGGGGTAATAACACCGAACAAAACAGCAGCGATTTTGGATTTAGCAGGTTCGTTAAAAGGCCCCGTCTCCAAGCTAGGTAATAGCTACCGGTGAGCGATGCTTGCAGTTTGTTAGTATCGGTGCGCCGGTTGGTACGAATTAGCTGTACGCCCACCCAAATCAAGTAGGCAGCGCCGAGATAACGAACAGCATCAAAAAGCCACGGGGCGGCGACAAATAGGGCGGCTAGGCCCAAGCCGGCTAACGCCACATGCAGCCCTCGCGCGATAGCTAACCCTAACGCTGTGGCTAGCCCATGTCCGCGGCCCAGCGTACTACTGGTATGCAGCACCAACAGCATATCAGGACCTGGAATCAGGTAAACAATGGCTAATGCGCTAATAAAAAGACCGATTTCCATGGCCGTTCCCTCAAGATTACACGTAGTGACTTCATAAGGAGCATGGTACCGTTAAAGTGATGAGTGAATTCTTGCCATTTACGCTCAATAATCACCAAATATTGGTATGTTGTGCTAGCTAGGAATAGGGAAATACTTACTTATGCCAATGGATCAGTTAGATACAACCGACCGACGCATTCTTGCGTTGTTACAGGGGGATGCTCGCTTAACCAATGTGGAGCTTGCGGAGAAAGTAAATTTGTCGCCGTCGCCCTGCTTACGCCGGGTGCGGCGCTTGGAAGCAAGCGGCATTATTCGTGGCTACCACGCGGAGCTTGATCGTCGAAGCGTCGGGCTGGAATTAACGGTGTTTGTGGGCATTAAGGTAGAACGACACCATGAAGAGCAAGCTAATGCTTTCCGGGAAGCAGTGGTTGAACTGCCGGAAGTGGTCACAGCGCATTTGGTGTCTGGTGAATCGGATTTTCTGCTACAGGTGGTAGTGCCTAGCTTGGCTGCATACGAGGCGTTTTTAACGGGGACGTTGCTGCGCTTACCAGGTGTGAGCGATATTCGCAGCAACTTTGCTATTCAGCCGGTGAAGGAGTACGGCACATTACCACTGGATAATAGCAGTAAGGCCTAGTGGGGTAGTCGAGAGATGAAGAAGGCCTTCGGTTTTGCGATCAACGCGACATCACCAACCCTGCCAGTGTCTGAAGTCCGACGACCACCACAAGAACCACCATGCCTAGCGCTAGGCTGGTTTTAAGCGCGTGACGCTTCCACATAAGTTCTACGCGGTTGCCAAAGCGGTGTACCAACCAAGCAAGGCCGAAGTAGCGCAGCCCGCGGGCTAGCAGGGCAGCCAGCACAAATAACATAATCGGATAGCCGGAAAGCCCGGCGGTAATCATCGCCACCTGAAATGGGATTGGCAGTATGCCAATGGCTAGAATCGCAGCAAAACCGTACTGCTCAAAGAAGGTTTGGAAAGATTGATAGCTTTGTTCAATACCCATAAATTCGATAAACCACGTACCTATGGATTGATATAGCACCATGCCGACGGCATAGCCCACAATGGAAGCTATCAGGCAGCCAAGGGTCGTCGCGGTGGCCATTGCCCAAATGCGCTGCTTGTTAATCGCCATGAGCGGGATCAACACCAGCTCGATGGGAATTGGCAAAATAATGGTTTCTAAAAAAGATAGAGTGCCGAGTAGCCACAGCATGTTTTTCGAGCCATTGATGCGCTCAAACCACTGTTTAGTCCGTGTTGTTGAAAGCATCTTATGTCTCTACATTTCAGTATTAATGCGACGATAGACGGACGCTAAAAGGCTGTAGAGACCAAACGCAAAGAGCCCAAGTGCGACAAAGGCAAGCAACCACTGACCGAAAGGTTGGCTGCGCAGCGTGCTGAACACTTCTCCCATACCACCTGCTTGATTAGGGTTGATTTGGTAGGCTGCTATGATAAAAAAGCTACCCACGATCACGAAGACGAGTCCACGGATCACTAAGCCGAATCGACAGATGGGGTAGGCCCACTGTTGAGTTTGGGGTGGCATCGAAAAGTGTTTGTCGAATTTGGCCTTGTAGCCTTTGATTGCATGGGCAATACCAACACCTATCAAGATTAAGCCAACCCCGCCAACTAACCATCGTCCGAATGGCTGTTGCATCAGCCAGCCCGCCACGCCTTGCGAGCCACCTCCAGAATCTCCAGAAGAGCCTGCGAGTTGGAAGATAAGCGTTGCGGCAAAAAAAGCTAGAAGAGTATGCGTAATGGCGCTTGCTAATAAGCCCGCACGAATCGCTAAGCCTTTTGCATCTTTACCATGATGGTCGGTGTCTTTAATGGCTTGGATGGTGCGCCACATGGCATAGCCAACCAAACCAACAGCAATAAGGCCCAACATGCTTTTACCAAAGGGAGCGGTAAGTACTCGCTCTAATGCGCCGCGGCTGCCTTCGGTCTGGCCGCCTTGCCCAAAAGCTGCCAGGGCGGCGAGGCCACCCACTAATACATAAACGATGCCGCGAGAAGCGTAGCCCATTCGGGCGAAAAGGGTAATCGCATCACGATGATCTGGGTTATTCATACGATTGGCCATGGTGTCCTCCTGACGTTAATGGCATTGCGAATTCCTACGCAATCTAGTGTATATAGTGCTTTTCTGGCGGCCTATACTGTGCGTGTGCTGCGCTATTGTCCAGCGTAGGCCAAGTTAACAGGCTATTCGCTATTTTTTTGATGATGCGAGCAGAAGATGAGCTGTAAGTCTTTAGGTGCTGGGTCTCCAAGTGCTGGGTCTTCAAGTGCCGGGTCTCCAAATGCTGGGTCGCCTCCGGTTTTTTGGCGCGACTCACGACTGCCTTATGTCGAACTACGCAAAATCAGCGATGCAAGGCAAGTGTGCTACGCCCCTCACAGCCATGTTCACTGGTCGGTAGGAGCCGTTACGTCAGGCAGCAGTACGTTTCGTTATCGGGAGTCGACTTATCCTATTAGCGCTGGTGACTTAGTCATGATGAACCCCGATTGGGTTCATGCATGTAACCCCATTGAGAACGAGCCCTGGGCGTATTTGATGCTCTACGTGGACGCGCAATGGCTAGCGGATTTACGTTATCAACTAGGCACGCTGGAGACCCCCGTCTGGAGTGATATCGATACGGCGGTGGTCTCACAGCCAGCGCTTTATGCTCGCTATTGCGAAATGGCGGCTTGTTTATTGGATGAACAGCGCGCGATCTCTATCAAGCACGCGTCAGTGACAGAGTTTCTTACCGCATTAATGCTGGCATTGACGCATGAGACGACCGTCTCTAGGTCGAAGCCGCCTGATGGCTTGCATGCTGCGGCCGTCTATTGTGATGTGAATGCTGCGTTTGATGTTTCGCTTGAAACGCTGTGCCAGTTAACGGGGTATAGCGCTGGTCATCTCATCCGAGCGTTTAAGCAACACTACGGGCTTACCCCCCATGCTTACCTGATTAATCGCCGTGTTCAGCTTGGCCAGCGGGCGCTTAAGCAGGGGGAGTCGATCGTTAATTCAGCTCTGTTAGCCGGTTTTAACGACCAACCCCACTTCCAGAGAACCTTTAAGCGGTTAGTGGCGGCAACACCCAATCAGTATCGCTATCCGCTACTCAAGCAGCAGGAAAATAGCGCTGGCAGCTAGGCCAGCCGCCAGCGTGCGGTTAATGGTAAGCAGAATGAATGGGCGGTGAACGTAGCGTTTAAGAAAAGCACCTGCATAAACCCAGCTTGCCAATGACAGCCAACAAATGGGTAGGTAGAGAGCAGCGAAGAGCCATAACTGGTAAGGGTCATTGCTGCTGGTGTAAGCCCCAATGCCAGCGGCAGACGCCAGCCACGCCTTAGGGTTTAACCACTGCATCATCGCGCCGGTCATAAAACCTGGTGGCTTATCCGTGTCCTGGTTATGAACCGAGCCATTATGCTGGAAAAGCTGGTAGCTTAAGTAAAGTAAGAAAAGTAGCCCCGCCCAACGTAATATTTCCTCCAGTAGCGGTAGTGCGTTCAGAAGTGAATAGAGCCCTGCTCCAGTCGCCAGGAAAAGTGCTAGAAACCCCAATGTCGCACCCGTGACGAAGATAAGCCCTTTGGCGATAGGGTAGTGGGTGCCGCTACTCAGGCAAACAAGGTTGACTGGGCCTGGGGAAATAGACGCGGCAAGGGCAAATGCAGACATTGGTAACAGTAGTGAAACGCTCATTGTTGTCCTCCTAAACAGAATCAAGAGCTTGCAAGAGCGCGAGAAAAGAGTATTGAACAAAATTGAGATGCCACGATATTGCGCAAGATTCGGGTAGGCCTGACGACACGGTCTGGTTAAGCTTGTGCTGTATTCAGAGAGCCCTGTGCTTTTCCTCGTTTAGCTTCGGTGAGAACGTCTTTATGAATGACTATGCCCGTATCGAAAAAGCGATGGCCTATATGGTGGCCAATGCCGCCAGCCAGCCAAGTTTGGAAACGGTGGCGGCGCAAGTACATTTGAGCGCTTACCATTTTCAGCGGCTGTTTTGTCGTTATGCGGGTATCAGCCCTAAGCGTTTTTTACAGGCGTTGACCTTGGAGCGTGGCAAACAACTGATCGCATCGTCAGAAAGTCTTACCAATACCGTGCATGCATTAGGGCTGAGCGGCGGCTCGCGGCTTTATGATCACTTTGTACAGTTAGAAGCGGTCACGCCGGGTGAGTTTAAGCGCCAAGGAGAGGGGGTAGAGATTACGTATGGGTTACATCCCACGCCTTTTGGCGAGATGTTAGTGGCGATAACGCCGAGAGGGATTTGTCGAATGGCCTTTGTGGCGTCTACCAGCCAGGAAGCGCTGCTGGCGCCACTAGCGAAACAGTGGCCACGTAGTACGCTCTGTCATTGCCCTGACACCACTCGTTATGCGGTAGAGGCCCTGTTTACACCATTTACTAAAACAAAGTGCGCTAACCATTCGCCTGCCACGCTGTCGCTCCACGTGAGCGGTACTAATTTCCAGATTGCCGTATGGCGCGCGCTGCTGACCATTCCTGAAGGGCAGTTGGCGAGCTACTCGCAAATTGCTCAGGCACTTGGCACGCCGAAATCATCTCGAGCCGTCGGAAATGCGGTGGGTGCAAACCCCATTGCATTGTGGATTCCTTGCCATCGGGTAATCCAACAAAGCGGTGCGCTAGGCGGCTACCGCTGGGGCATTGAAACCAAGCAGCAGGTCCAGGCGTGGGAAGCGGCCCAGCACTCCCCCTTGCTTGAGCCGCATTAACTCTGAACTAATGCCCAAACACCGACCACCCAGTGTGTTGGACAAACATTTCCAACGCGCGTGTGCCCAACAAGCTATTGCCGTATTTATCCAGCCCTGGTGACCACACGGCCAGCGAACCACGCCCAGGAGCAATAGCCAAAATTCCACCGCCTACGCCGCTTTTGCCGGGTAGGCCAACGCGGAAAGCAAACTCCCCGGACGCATCGTAGTGGCCGCACATCATCATCAGTGAGTTAATCCGCCGCGCTCGCTGAGGTGATACCACGCGTAAATCGCTCGGCTGATTGACGCCGTCAGAGGCCAAAAATAGCCCAGCGTGAGCAAGCTGTTCGCAACTCATGGCAATCGCGCACTGGTGAAAGTAGGTGCCGAGCACTTTATCGACATCGTGGCGCAGGCGACCAAAGGCTTTCATAAAATGCGCCAGCGAGGCGTTGCGGTCTTTATGCTGCATTTCTGAAGCTGCTACCTGATGGTCAAAGCAGATACTGTTATCGTCGGCGATATAGCGTACAAAGCTAAGAATTTCTGCCAGTGTCTCTTTAGGTTCGTGGCCCATCATGATGGCGTCAACGATCGCAATTGCCCCGGCATTAATAAACGGATTGCGCGGTTTACCGCCTTCGTGCTCAAGCTGCACAATGGAATTGAACGGGTCGCCAGAAGGCTCGCGTCCGACCCTCGACCATAATCCATCGCCCCATTTTCCCAGCGCAATGGTTAGCGTAAAAACTTTGGAAATACTCTGGATTGAGAACGGCGTGGTGGCGCAGCCTGCAGAGAAGCGTTGGCCGTCTACCGTAGCTAAACTGATAGCGAATTGGCTGGGGTCCACATGGGCAAGCTGGGGAATATAGTCAGCGACTTTTCCCCGCTCGGTTTCAAGGGCAAGCTCGGCGGCAATCTTATTGAGTAACTCTTGCATCTAATTCGAATTCGTTTGGCAGCGTGAGGCGCTACCCTAGCGGAAACTAGCATGCTTGTCTGCTCGAAGACGATACCGAAATACCATGGGCTATGCGCATTGTTGGGAGATCTTGTACGTTGCTAACGACCTGTTCGGCGGCTACAGTTCGGCTACTTTCAGCAAGGGCCGACGGGCATGACCACATTAATGATTCAGGGGACTACCTCGGATGCAGGCAAAAGTACGGTGGTTGCCGGGCTTTGTCGCGTGTTAAAGCGCCGTGGTATTTCAGTTGCGCCCTTCAAGCCGCAAAACATGGCGCTTAATAGCGCCGTTACCAGCGATGGGGGTGAAATTGGCCGTTCCACCGCGCTACAGGCACAGGCGGCGGGTGTGGTGCCCCATAGTGATATGAACCCGGTGCTATTAAAGCCGGAGAGTGATCGCGGTGCCCAAGTGATTCTACGCGGTCAAGTGCATGGCCATATGGATGCACTGGATTACCACGCGTTTAAGCGCACGGCGAAAGAGAGTGTTATGGCGGCATGGCAGACCTTGGAAAGCCGTTTTGATGTCATCATTGCCGAAGGTGCGGGCAGTCCGGCGGAAATCAATCTGCGTAAAGACGATATCGCTAATATGGGTTTTGCCGAAGCTGCAGACTGTCCGGTTTTATTAGTGGGCGATATTGACCGCGGCGGTGTGTTCGCTCAGCTAGTAGGAACACTGGCGCTACTAAGCGACAGCGAACAGGCACGCACAAAAGGATTTATTATTAATCGTTTTCGGGGCGATATTGCACTTTTAGAACCAGGGCTTGAGTGGTTAAAAGCACATACTGGCAAGCCGGTACTGGGAACCCTGCCTTACTTGCAGGGCCTCCTGCTAGATGCTGAAGATAGCATTGGTCGGGTTCAAGCTGAAAAAGCCAATCACACCCTGAAGGTCATTGTTCCCGCGTTGCCGCGTATCAGCAATCATACGGACTTTGATCCGCTGCGCTTACATCCCCAGGTATCGCTTACTTTTGTAGGGCCAGACCAACCGATTCCACCTGCTGATGTAATGATACTGCCAGGGAGCAAAAGCACCGCCAGCGATTTAGCCTGGCTAACACGCCAGGGCTGGAAAGAGGCGATTGCTCGCCATTTGCGCTACGGCGGCAAGGTGCTGGGGATTTGCGGTGGTTTTCAAATGCTGGGCGAGTGGGTGGATGACCCAGACGGCTTGGAAGGCGCGCCAGGGAAAGTAGCAGGTTTGGGGCTGTTGCAGATGTCCACACGTATGGTCGCGGGTAAGCAGCTGCGCAATGTCAGCGGCGTCATGGTGGGGCAAGAAGCGGCTGTGTCGGGCTACGAAATTCACAATGGTGTAAGCAAAGGGAATGCACTCAATCGGCCGCTGTTTGATTTAGGTAGCCACGTGGATGGCGCTACCAGTATCGATGGCCAAGTGATGGGTACTTACCTGCATGGATTGTTTGACCATCCCGAAACCTGCCAAGCGTTGCTGACTACGTTAGGCTTAGAGAGTGCGGCACCTGTCGATTATCGTGCCCATCGTGAACAAGCGCTGGAGCGGCTAGCTGACACGTTGGAAGCACACTTAGATATAGAATCGATCTTAGCAATGATAAGGGCGCACTAAGCGCCCTTGATTAAGTACTGATTGATTAAGTACTGGTTGATTAAGTACTGATTGATTTAGCCCTTATTCTTGCGGTGGGCGCTTTGCCATCAGGGTAATTTCGACGGTGCTGCCCCCGCAAATATTAGGTGACTCTGTGCAGGTGCGGGCCGGGTAGTAACCTGGCTCAAAAAACTCTGCGTAGATGCTGTCTAGGGCATTGATTTGTCGTAAGTCGCTTAGGTGAATATCGACGCGAACAACATCAGCTAAGGTACCGCCTTCTTGCGCTAGCATACGTTCAAGTTCGCGCATTACAAGGCGTGTTTCTTCTTTGACATCGCCACGGGCAGCTTTACCGTTAGAAAGGTCAGCAACGGTTAAGCCAGAAATAAACATATAGTGTTCGTCAATCACCATGTGGCTACCGGGAAACGATGGTTTGGGTAGCGTTGGGTCGTTAATAAACTGTGGCATTAGTGCTCCTTAGCGACAACATAAGCGTGTCGCACTGGTGGGACAATGCCTGCAGCGGCTAGTTCCTCCGGCCTCAACAGACTGGTGCTTATTGTTGGTTTGCTCTACGCTGGCGGCTTTTTACAGCCTGCCAGTTATTGGGGCGATTTTAAATCCTCATGAGAGAGCGTAATGAAGGTAGTTCACATTAGTCAGAGCGCCCCGCGTGATGCATGTTTGGCAACGTTGTGTGCGCAGGTATATGGACAGCAAGCAGGTTTAACGCCCCTAGTGGTTTTTACCGGTACTAAAAATGTGCTGTTCGACCAAGAAGCAGCTCGTTTGTTAGCGGGTGTCGATGGTGACGGTAAGCCTCTGGCGTTAGCGTTGTTAGTGTTGGATGAAGCTGGCGAGGGAATGACGGTCACTCACGCTTGCGAATTTGTTGAAGGCGCTAAAGCACGCTTAATCAGTGAGTTAATTCTCAAAGCTCCGCTACGTGTTGAGGTAAGTGATGCTGCCCAAGAAGCGTTTTATCAGCAGTGCGGATTTAAGCGTTGGTTTGATGGCGTGAAAGGGCGACGCATTGGTTTAGGTGCCCGCCACCCAGCCAAGCATAGTGATGATCTAGCACCCACCTTGTGCCTGGATGAAGCGCTGATACTACGTCGCTTTAAGCATGACTCCGCTGCGTTTGCCGATGCCAAAGACGCTTTTTTATCAGGTTTAAACAGCTTCCCTACTACCTTGTAAGGCGATAGAGCACTCAGTGAGTAGGTGGATAACGGCAGGGCGGCTACCCCTTGGCACCTGCTGCTCCTGATCGTTAGGTGTTATTACGCTGCTTCTTATATAGCTAAGACTAAAAGACGACGTTTACAAAAACGTCGTTTTTTTATTGCTATGTTGTCGACAGTTTGAATGGTTTTATCGGTTTTTAAGCGTATTTTTCGCTTATTTAACCCGTGTAGGATTATTTTCTAGCCAGTGTGTCAACAATATTTGTGTCAGCCATAAAGGGGGTATGCACGAAAAGTCGAATATTAACTTGGTGGATAGCTAAGTAAAAAGCACGCATCTAACAATAACAATACTCACAAGGATTCAATAATGAACAACCAGACACCGTGAGGAATCGTCGTGCTGCTCAAACGAAAATATGGGGAAGAACATCCCTACTGGCCCGTTGGCCCATTCAAAGTTCGCCTACCCTTTATTCATTTCCGCTGGGAAATACCTGAGACCATCCAAGCGCTGGTAATGTTTGTTATCGGGCTAGGGATGATTCCTCTATTAGAACAATATCTAGGGCTTCCTTATGAAGTGGCGTTGGCCTACGTCGTCGTGTGCGGCATTGGTTTTATTCTTCCCCCGTTGTTGGGTGTTCCGTTTGTGGCCGGTTGGATCACGCCCGCGATACCTGTAGTGCTATTGTTTATCGGCCAGTTTGAGCCGGGGCCGGAAGCAATCCGCGCGATGGTAGCTCTACAGCTCATGGTCACCGCAATTTTTCTATTTATGGCGGTAACTCGGTTAGGAACAAAGCTTGTTAACAGCGTGCCGGATTCAATCAAAGCAGGCATTTTGCTCGGCGCAGGCATTGCGGCAATTAGCGGCGAGATTAGCGTTGGGGGCAGGCTGTACGAAACGCCTATTTCGCTGGGGATTGGCGGTTTAATTACGCTTTATGTGCTGTTTTCACTGTCATTTCGTGACTTGACTGAGAAGTTTCGCTGGGCACGCAATATCGCCGCCTACGGCATGGTGCCGGGGATGCTAATCACCATGGCGATTGGCTGGGGAGTTGCCGAATACCCGATGCCTTCGGTTGAGTGGGGCATTGCGATACCCGATTTTGCCGGTATCTGGGCCTACCTACCGTTCACCATTGGCGCGCCGGGTATTGATCTTCTGGTGGCGGCAATCCCAACGGCTATCATCGCGTACATCATTGCATTTGGTGACATTATTGTTGGTCAAAGCCTTATTAAGCGTGTCGACCATTTGCGTCCGGATGAAAAAATCGAGGTGAATGTCGATCGGGTACACCTAATTACCGGTTTGCGTAACCTGATGCACTCCATGTTTGCCCCTTACCCTGGCTTGGCTGGGCCGCTCTTTACCGGAGCGATGGCAACCATTGCAGAACGCTACCGCTATGGCCGCGGGGCGATGGATACCATCTACTCAGGGGCATCAGTGTTTTGGATTGTTGGATTTCTGGCGCTGTTCTTACTGCCGTTGGTAACGCTTTTCCGCCCGGTGCTGCCAATTGCGCTGTCGATCACGCTGTTGATTACTGGTTACCTATGCATTGCAGTGGCAGTTGAGCAAATTAAGAACGCCACCGCCATGGGCGTTGCCGGGATTATGGGCGTAGTGTTGGCTACCCACGGCGCAGCCTGGGGGCTGGGTATTGGGGTAATTCTGTACTTCATGATTGAGCACCGTTCACGCAGCCATGCCAATGATGAGGCTGAAGAGCCTATCCATGTAGAAGAAGATATGGCGGTAGAAAAGGAGTTGGTGGTTGAAGCAGAAGAAAAACCAGCCCGCTAGTTAAGTATTAGTTAATGCAAAGCTTGCGTTAACGTTAGTCTGTTTGAAAACCGGTGGGCTATAGGCTCACCGGTTTTTGTTGGAACAGTGCGTTCCACGATTGGCAACAAAACTCCATGCTCTTGTCATGATGTTGTTCGCTAAGCTCGCTAAAATAGTCATATTGTTGATTACTGAGGTCGAGGAACCGTATATGGCGCTAGCAGTGATGGATACTAATAAACGCTATGGAGTGGTCAGCCGCCTGCTCCACTGGGGGATGGCACTATTATTTGTATGGCAATTCAGCAGTGCTGCGGCGCGGGTGTTTTTTGAGGACACGCCGCTCGAGTCTTTTTTATGGGGTACTCACAGCCAAGTGGGCGTTGTGCTCCTGGCGCTTGTGGTCATGCGAGTCGCCTGGGCGTTAATCAATACATCGCGCCGTCCGCCATCCGTTAGCGTGATGGCTAAACTGGGTCATTTGGCGCTTTACGGGCTAATGATTGCGGTGCCGACCATCGCGCTGATTCGTCAGTACGGTTCAGGCCGAGCGCTAGATGTGTTTGGAATTAACCTAATGCCTGGCTTCGATGGTGAAAAAATTGCCTGGATGACAGATCTTGGCGGTTTGTTGCATGGTGAACTCGGCTGGGCACTGCTGGCGTTGATTGTGGGACATGTGGTGATGGCAATTTTGCATCGAAAATTGACTAACCACGATGTGCTGTCACGCATGACTTAGTGATAAGGTGTTAGCTAATTAAGCGAACAAAAACGGCGCGTTCAATTGAACGCGCCGTTTTTTTGGCTAGCGTCGAGGCAGGGGAAAGCGTTCGCCGTGACTGTGTTACTTGGCTAGCTCGCGCATCGCCGTCTCCAGGCCTTCCATGGTCATGGGGTACATACGGTCATCAATGACGTCGCGAATTAACTGGGTCGAATAGGTATATTCCCAGGCACGGGGGGGCATTGGGTTTAGCCATGCCAAGCGTGGAAACGTCTCGGTTAAACGTTTCAACCACACGCCGCCTGGTTCGTCATTGAAGTGCTCTACGCTGCCGCCAGAGTGAGTAACTTCGTAAGGCGACATGGCGGCATCACCGACTACCACCACCTGATAGTCCGCCCCGTAGGTGTGCAACACATCCATGGTCGGGATGCGTTCGTTACGGCGCCGCATGTTATTGCGCCAAACCCCTTCATAAAGGCAGTTGTGGAAGTAATAATGTTCTAAATGCTTGAATTCGGAACGTGCCGCTGAGAACAGCTCTTCGCAGACGCGAATATGATCATCCATCGACCCGCCGACATCTAAAAACAGCAGCACTTTAACCGCGTTATGACGTTCGGGGCGCATTTGGATATTGAGCAGTCCCGCATCCCGCGCGGTTTCGCGTATGGTGCTGTCCACATCAAACTCATCCAATGCGCCTTGGCGGGCGAACTTGCGCAGCCGCCGTAAGGCCATTTTGATATTGCGGGTGCCAAGTTCAAGCGAGTCATCGTAATCGCGAAAGCGTCGCTCGTCCCACACCTTGGTGGCGCGACGGTGGCGCGAGCCATCCTGGCCAATGCGTATGCCTTCTGGATTGTAGCCATACGCCCCAAAAGGGCTGGTGCCACCGGTGCCAATCCACTTGTTGCCACCTGCATGGCGCTCTTTTTGCTCTTCTAGGCGCTTTTTAAAGGTCTCGATCAGCTCCTCAAGGCCGCCTAGGGATTCAATTTTGGCTTTCTCTTCGTCGCTGAGCTGTTTTTCAAATTCGCGCCGCAACCATTCATCGGGAATGAGCGCCTCAATGGCCGAATCCATGTCTTCAATGCCTTTAAACCAGGCAGCAAAGGCGCGGTCAAAGCGGTCAAAGTAGCGCTCATCTTTGACCATGACGGTACGCGCTACTTGATAAAACGCGTCCATATCGGCAAACACGACGCCTTGTTCTACCACGGCGTGAAGGTCGAGCAATTCGCGCAGTGAAACGGGCACACCGGCACGTTTGAGGGCATCAAACAGACCAATAAACATGGCTTAGCGCCCCGTACTCTTTTGGCGACGCATCATAAATGCTAGACGCTCTAGCAGATGAGTGTCCTGCTCGTTTTTAACCAGCGCGCCCGCCATTGGTGGCAGGGCTTTGGCTGGGTCGCGGTGATAGAGCGCCTCCTGGGCCAGCTCGTCGGCCATTAGCAGCTTGAGCCAATCGACAAGCTCCGAGGTAGAGGGCTTTTTCTTGAGCCCTGGAGCGTTGCGCAGATCGAAAAACACTTCCAAAGCTTCGCCGACCAGCTTGGGGGCGATATCTGGGAAGTGGACATCCACAATGGCTTGCATGGTCTCGCGGTCGGGGAACTCGATGTAATGGAAAAAGCAGCGACGCAGGAAGGCGTCAGGCAGTTCTTTTTCGTTATTTGAGGTGATCACGATAATCGGGCGCTGTTCGGCGCGGATGGTTTCGCCGGTTTCATAAACATGAAACTCCATACGATCCAGCTCTTGCAGCAGGTCATTGGGAAACTCGATATCCGCTTTGTCGATTTCATCAATCAGCAGAACCACGCGCTCGCCCGCGGTGAAGGCTTCCCACAGCTTGCCGGGCTTGATGTAGTTACCGACATTTTCCACCCCTTCAACGCCCAGCTGGGAATCGCGCAGGCGACTGACCGCATCATACTCATAAAGCCCTTGGGCGGCTTTGGTGCTGGACTTGATATGCCAAGTAATCAGCTTAGTGCCCAGGGATTCAGCGAGTTCCTCGGCCAGCAGGGTTTTACCGGTGCCGGGTTCGCCTTTAATAAGCAGTGGACGCTGCAGCACGACCGCAGCGTTGACCGCCTGTTTGAGTGCATCAGTTGCGATGTAAGAAGAGGTAGAATCAAACGCCATGGGGAGTGCCTCGGCTTGTCGAAACGAGTTGTTGAAAAATAGATTCAAACAAGTGTACGTGAGGGTAAACCCCAAGGCCAACTAACGACAGCTTCTATGCAGTCAGCTCAAGGTGTTTGTTCATTTTTGGTTATCTGCGCTAAGTAATCCACATCGTGCTTATGTAGGTAGTCACGTATTAGTTGTCGCACTACTTGCGAGGGCGTCAGATCCTGTGATGCACATAGCTTTTCAAAGGCCTGTTTCTTTTGAGGATCTATGAGCAGCGTGAGCCGAGCAGTCTTCTTTTCCATTACCATCCCTCCATAACATTAACATTTAATGTTAATGCGCTATCTTTGTTATCGCAATGACTTAGCCGTCACCACACTAGAGAGTATCTTGTGTCAATTGCATAAAATTATAACCACATGTTAATGTCATTAACATAATTACGCTCTCTAGGCCGACTGCTTTGGGCAACGCTTTCCCGGCAAATGTGCTGCATTGCAGAGAGATCGATTGCCAAGATGGGTGACTACAAAGAGGGCTAGCGTATGTCGCGCCAAAAATTTCCCGTTAACTTTCCTATTGCCACTGGGCTTCGCGCCGCGTGGCGGGACGGTTATGGATTCGCTGATTTACGCAGAGATGTGATGGCAGGCCTCACCGTTGGTACCGTGGCAGTGCCTCTGTCAATGGCCTTGGCAATCGCTACAGGAGTGCCCCCTCAGCATGGTCTTTACACCGCGATTGTTGCGGGTGCCATCATCGCGCTAACGGGCGGTGCCCGTTTCAACGTGTCTGGCCCGACGGCTGCCTTTGTCGTCATCCTTTTCCCGATTGTCCAGCAGTACGGGCTAGGCGGTTTGCTCATCGCATCAATGATGGCTGGCGTTATCTTGATACTGCTAGGCGTTACCCGGATGGGCCGACTGATTCAATTTGTTCCCTACCCAGTCGTGCTTGGATTTACAGCAGGCATCGCTGTTGTGATTGCCGTTCTGCAGGTGCCGGATTTCCTCGGCCTGGAAACAGGTAAGCTTGGTGAGCACTTTGTCGAGAATGTCACCGTTATCGTCTCTTCCATGCCCACGTTAAACCCGCTTGAACTGAGCGTGGGCGCCTTCACGTTGATCGTCATGCTTATCTGGCCACGCCTACACATACCCATCCCTGCGCCTCTTGTGGGGTTAGCTGTCGGGGCGTTTGTCGCTTATGGGATGAACCATTGGTTGAGTGGTCCCGGCGTGGGAAATGCTGTGGAAACGATAGCGACCCGTTTTACCTGGGAAATAAATGGAGAAACAGGTCATGGAATCCCGCCTATTCCGCCAACGTTGATGGCCCCTTGGCGTTTGCCAGGGGCCGATGGTGAGCCTCTGCAGTTAAGCTTTGAGCTAATCCGGGCACTTTTAGGCCCGGCGTTTGCTATTGCGATGCTGGGAGCTATCGAATCGTTGTTATGCGCGGTTGTGGCAGATGGTTTGACGAAGACCAAGCACGACCCCAATGCTGAGCTGATCGGCCAGGGGTTGGGAAATATTGTTGCACCTCTTTTTGGTGGCATCACCGCAACGGCTGCGATTGCGCGCACGGCCACCAACATTCGTAGTGGGGCCCGCTCACCGATATCTGCTGTGATTCATGCGCTCGTTGTTTTACTTGCGGTCGTTGCACTTGCTGGGCTGCTCGGTTTGGTGCCTATGGCAGCCCTTGCCGCACTGCTGTTTATTATCGCGTGGAATATGAGTGAGGCACGTCACTTCCTGAAAACGCTACGTTCAGCCCCTCCAGGGGATGTGAGTATCCTTGTGATATGTTTTGGCTTAACCGTGCTTTTCGATATGGTTCTGGCCGTTGCGGTGGGCGTTGGGTTGGCCGCTGCTCTGTTCATCCGAAGAATGTCCATGCTGACTCAGACTGATCAAATTGATGTTGACCATCACTCTACAACCCATGGGCTGCCCGCAAAGGTGGCAGTTTATGACATTAATGGCCCGCTGTTTTTTGGGGCTGCGGAAAAAGCGCTTAAATCACTGCATCTGATCGACCCGGCGATTGAAACAGTCATTATCGATATGCACGATGTGCTAAGTATGGATGGCACCGCCATTGTGGCTTTTCAGTCATTAATCGCTGAAATGAAGCATCAGGGCGTTAGACTGATTATCGTCGGCTTGAAAACAAGAATCATCGTTAAATTGCGCCGTGCTGGTATTCACAAGGTGGCTGGGTCATTGACGTACTGTCGTCATTTGGAACAAGCAAGCGTCGTGGCCCAACGCTGGCAGAAAGAGCACGCTTGATCGTCTGTCTAGTCGATTCTGTTTAATAGCACAGAACTCCTAAAGGCCGATAAGCGCGTCAGTATCGATTTATCATCCTTGCCAATTGGGGGGCACTATTCCTTGGCGCTGCATTTGCCGGTAGACCGTAGGCCGTGAAACGCCTAGCGCACGGGCAACCGCGCTAATATTCCAGTGGTGTTGCTTGAGCAGGTGGGTAAGTGAGCCTGGCTGAGATTCACTGACATCGGCTACAAGCTGCGTCGCTTCGTGGCGAGTAATTCGTTGGCTAAGGCACTGTTCTGGCAGGTCGTGAACGGTTATTTCGTCACTTTCTGAGGTTGCCAGGGCAAAGGCGAGGGCATTTTTAAGCTGACGAATATTGCCGGGCCAGGAGTAGGCGAGTAGTGCACTGATGGCATCTGCGCGCAGGCGCGGCGATACGTGCGTGGCGCGTTCGGTGGCGATGTCTTCAAATACGCGGCGAATAACATACAGTTTATCGGCGCGTTCACGTAATGCGGGTAAGCGCAGCTGCGCGCCGTTAAGCCGGTAATAGAGGTCTTCGCGGAATTCCCCTTGCTGAATCATTTCTTCGATATGTCGATGGGTTGCTGTAATAACGCGAATGTCGATTTTTACTGGCGTGTTAGCGCCTAGCGGCATGACTTCCCGTTCGGCCAGCACGCGTAACAGCCTAGTTTGTAGCGCTAATGGCATATCGCCGATTTCGTCTAGAAACAGCGTGCCACCATGGGCCTGAGGAATAAGCCCACGCATCCCTTTTGAACGGCCACCGGTAAAGGCGCCAGGTTCGTAGCCAAACAGTTCGCTTTCAATCAATGACTCGGGAATGGCCGCACAATTAACCGCAATAAACGGTTGTTTGGCGCGATTGCCGCTTTTGTGCAGTGCGCGTGCAACCACCTCTTTGCCGGTGCCGGTTTCGCCGCTAATCAGCACGTTAACGTTGGTTTCATTGCGCAAACGTTCGGCCAGCTTTTGCACTTTGCGCATGGCGGGGTCGTCGGCACCTAGCCTGGCCAATGGTTCCGGCAGTTCAGACGCAGGCGGTGTTGTCCGTTGTGCCATGCGAGGGCGGCGGGGTTCCAGAAGGCTAATAAAGTGGATGGTGTTGCTGGCGCGAGCGCGGAAGGCACGCAATTGATCATCAGTACCGCTATTAATACTGAGTATATCGGCGATCTCACACTCAAATAGTTCACCCAGCATTGGGGTGTGATTTGCAGACCACGGTGGCCAGCGATGCTGGTGCTCGGCGATGAGTTCGCGGCCTACGGCGTTGGCGGCGATCACCTGTCCATTCTCTTCAATGGCAATTAAGCCACGCCCGTTGACGTGGACAAATTCTCGGGAAGTATCTAGACGCACCATCAGGCAGTCGCGGTAGCGCTGAAGAAAATAGGCATCCTCAATCATGCGTGCATAAAGCGTTACTAGCGATAGGCTGAAATTCTGGCTTTCGTGTTGCGTAGGTGACTGCAGCGCGGAGATATCTAACACGGCCATCACATTACCCTGAGGGTCAGCAATGGGGGCGGCGGTGCAGGTCAGTGAAATATGGGAAGCATCGAAGTGTTCCTGGCGGTGGCAGATGATGGCCTGGCGATCATGTAAACAGGTGCCAACAGCGCAGGTGCCAGCAAAGCGTTCGTCCCAGTCAGCGCCCAAGTAGAGGCCTGCTTTGCGTAATTGCTGGTCCTGGTTGGGATCACCGCGAAACTCAACGGTAATACCGCGGTGGTCGGTGACCAGTAGCACGTAGCCAAGTTGGGCTATTTGTCCATAGAGCTGATCGACCCCAGCGCGGGCGACATGCAGTAACTCGTCAACAGACTCGCGGTGCTCAATCAGGGTTTGCTGAGGTACTACCCGTGCTGGGCGTGGGTGAGTGGGGTCTAGCTGATAGTCATTTAGGCAGCGCAGCCAGGAACGACGAATGGTGGCCTGTGCAGGTAAGCAGGGGGCGTCTAGCCCTTCACCGAGCTGAAAAATATGCTCGATATGTCGACGCTGTTCAGACTGAAGCTGTGTAGTTGCCTGAAACTGTTTAGTGGCGTGCGTGTGATGCAGCATGGCGTTACTCATTGGGCGCTGTTGTTATTGTTCTTTTAGCCTATGCGCTTTGCCCCCAGAGTCAACGTGGGCTGCTTACGCCGTTAGTCGTGCGTTACACCTGTAACGTTTAGCTGTAAACAGCGTGACAGGTGTACGACTCTTTCGCTGTCTTATCTATTTGTCTGCATGTAAATAAATTATATATTTTTCAATTGCTTATTTTTTATATGGTTGGTTTGGCACGGCGGCTGCTATGTATTGGGTGCATCACCGTTAACTCAACAATAACAACTGCACATGGGGTACCCGCTATGTCAACGATAAAGGCACAAGGCCCGCAAGCCGCCACGGCAACTGTTCAAGGGTGGCTTCGCGATTTTGATGCTGCTCTTCAAGGCCAGGATGTTGAGCGCGTGCTGTCTCTGTTTGGAGACGAGTGCTACTGGCGCGACTTTCTTACCTTCACCTGGAATTTAAAAACCTGCGAAGGCAAAGATGAAATTCAGGCCATGCTCAATGCCACGCTCAATAACGCACAGCCTACGGATTGGCAGTTAGACGGCGAAGCCACTGAAAATGGCGACATCTATGATGCGTGGTTTACTTTCAAAACAGCGGTTGCCAGTGGTAAAGGCTATTTGCGTCTTAAAGAAGGCAAGTGTTGGACGCTGTTAACGACCATGCAAGCGCTGAATGACTACCCTGAGCAGTGCAATCACCATCGCCCAAAAGGGGCCGAACACGGTGCCAATAAGCAGCGTGAAACGTGGTTAGAGTCACGACAGCGTGAAGAAGCGGAGCTTGGCTACACTCGGCAGCCGTATTGCGTGATTATTGGCGGCGGCCAGGGTGGCATTGGCTTAGGCGCACGGCTAAGGCAGCTGGGCGTGCCAACGATCATCATTGAGCGAAACGAGCGCGCGGGAGATTCCTGGCGTAACCGCTATAAGTCACTCTGCTTGCACGATCCAGTGTGGTACGACCACCTTCCCTATATTCCATTCCCAGATAACTGGCCTGTGTTTGCCCCTAAAGACAAAGTGGGCGACTGGTTGGAAATGTACACAAAAGTGATGGAGCTCAATTATTGGAGTTCCACTGAGTGTCAGAATGCTAGCTATGACGAGGCCGCAGGGGAGTGGGTGGTTAAGGTTAAGCGCAACGGCGAGGAGATCACGCTACGACCCAAACAGTTAGTGATGGCTACCGGTATGTCTGGGATGCCCAATGTGCCGACATTTCCAGGGGCAGAAAGTTTTGAAGGTGAGCAGCAGCACTCTAGCCAGCACCCAGGGCCGGATGCCTATAAAGGCAAGAAATGCGTCATCGTGGGCTCAAATAACTCGGCCCACGATATTGCCGCAGCGCTGTGGGAGCACGATGCTGATGTCACCATGCTGCAGCGTTCATCGACCCATATTGTGAAGTCGGATTCGCTGATGGAAGAGGTGCTAGGGCCGCTTTATTCGGAAGAGGCGGTGGCAAGTGGGCTAACCCATGAAAAAGCCGATCTGGTGTTTGCCTCGATTCCTTACAAGGTGCTGCCAGATTTTCAGCGCCCCGCCTTTGAGGCGATTAAAAAGCGCGATGCCGAGTTTTATCAGAAGCTTGAGAACGCAGGCTTTATGCTTGATTTCGGTGACGATGAATCGGGGCTGTTTTTGAAGTATTTGCGCCGTGGTTCAGGCTATTACATTGATGTAGGGGCTTGCGATTTGGTCGCCAGTGGCGACATCAAACTGCGCAGCGGCGTGGGCATCGAACGCATTAACCCGCACTCCATCACGCTGACAGATGGCAGCGAGCTTGAGGCTGACCTGATTATCTATGCCACCGGTTATGGCTCGATGAATGGCTGGGCGGCACGGCTTATTTCTCAAGAAGTGGCCGATAAAGTCGGTAAGTGTTGGGGGTTAGGTTCCGACACCACTAAAGACCCCGGTCCATGGGAAGGTGAACTGCGCAATATGTGGAAACCCACTCAGCAAGAGGCACTGTGGTTCCATGGCGGCAACCTACACCAGTCGCGGCACTACTCACGCTATCTAGCGCTGCAGCTAAAAGCCCGTATGGAAGGGTTAGACACCCCTGTTTATGGCCTGCAGCCAGTTCATCACAGAGCATAAGAGAAGGAGTAGCAAATGAGTGAGTCAACCATGCAGGCAGCGGTTTGGTACGCAGCGAAAGACCTTCGTGTTGAGCAAATGCCAATACCAACGATTAACGACCCTCATGAGGTAAAGGTCAAAGTAGCGGCGTGTGGTATTTGTGGTAGCGATTTGCATGAGTACGCTGCCGGGCCGATTTTTATTCCAGTCGATAAACCACACCCCATTAGCGGTGAACAAGCACCGATTATCATGGGTCATGAATTCGCCGGTGAAGTGGTTGAGATAGGTGACAACGTAACGCGGGTTAAAGTGGGGGATCGCGTTGCCATAGAGCCGATTCTTTCACCCAATAAGGATGGCGCTTATCAAATGGAGCGCTATAACCTCACGCCGCTATTGGGCTTTCATGGCCTTTCCGGCGGCGGCGGTGGCTTCTCGGAGTTCACCGTGATGGGTGAGCACATGGTACATAAGCTGCCGGATGACCTCAGCTTCGAACAAGGGGCACTAGTGGAACCCGCGGCGGTTGCCTTACACGCGGTGCGCCAAAGCAGTTTAAAAGCGGGAGATAGCGCGGCAGTGTTTGGCGCAGGCCCAATTGGGTTAATGACCATTGAAGCGCTGAAAGCTGCGGGTGCCGCTCAAATTTACGCCGTTGAAGTCGCGCCTTCACGTAAAGCCAAAGCTGAAGCACTTGGTGCAATTGTGGTTGACCCGCAGCAAGAAGATGCCGTGGAGAAACTGCAAACGTTAAGCAATGGCGGCGTTGACGTGGCGTTCGAGGTGACCGGGATTCCGGCAGTGCTGAACCAGTCGTTGCATAGCACCCATGAAGGCGGCGAAGTGATTGTGGTGAGTATTTGGGAGGGAGAGGCAAGCTTCCAGCCGAATGACCTGGTCATTAAAGAGCGCACCATGAAAGGGATTATTGCCTATCGCCATGTTTACCCAGCGGTAATGGCGCTTATGCAGCGTGGCTACTTCCGCGCTGAAGATATGGTGACCCAACGCATCCCGCTAGCGGATATTGTCGAGGAGGGGTTTGAAGCACTACTAAATGACAAGGCGCAGGTGAAAATTATCGTCACGCCTTAATCCAATAGCTGCGTTAATCACGCTAGGTTGACGCATTGTGAGGCAGAGGTGCCCAAAAATGTGCAGTGCTGGTGCATTTTATTTGCTGCAATGCGTCGTAACACTTTTGAAAACCAGTAATTTTATATTAAGTAATTGTTTTAATTGAGTTATTAAAAAATTGGCACGCAGATCGCTATATATTAAGTAAGCAGCAAATGAATAGAGTTGATAGATGAACTAGGTCTCTCTCCCTTCTTTGCTACATCGCCCCAGCTTGTGCTGGTAAGCGATACACCGAGTGAGCTGGCGTGCTCCACCTGGGTCCCCTTCGGGGGACTTTTTTTATGCGCCCGACCTAAATGTCGGGCGTGTTGTGTTTGAGTTATGGGGTCAGGTTTTGCTGGCTGTTCTCCGTCACGACAATGTTATCTTCAATACGAATGCCGCCACAGTTGGCTAGCAAGTCAACGAGGCTCCAGTTGATCGGTAGCGTTTTGTTGCGCAAGGGCTCTAATAGCATTGGGATATAGTAAAACCCAGGCTCTATGGTTACTACCATGCCAGGGCGCAGTGTACGGGTTAAACGTAGCGCTGGATGCTGTTCAGGAGCAGGGGCGAGTGTTCCGTCTGGATGACGCAGCCCTGCCACATCGTGAACCTGTAATCCCAACGAATGCCCTAATCCGTGTGGGCAAAAGGCCCGCGTAATCCCCTCATCAACTGCCTGTTCTGCACTGCCCTGGAAAAGATCATTGGCAATAAGAATATCTGCCAGCAAACGATGCATTTGCTCATGTAGCGCAATGAACTCCACGCCTGGGGCAACGCTTTCTACCAGCGTATCTTTTAACTGATTAATATCATCAATTAAGTTGCGATAGAGGCTTGGCGCGTCAGGTCCAGCATAAGTGCGTGTAATATCCGCGCAGTAGCCGCGAAAACGGCGTCCAGCGTCAACCAGCAGGCTATGTCGCTTCGTAGGGCTGCTTAAGTCGTAGTGTTGGTAGTGTAATACGCCTGCATGGTTATTCAGCCCAATGATGTTCTGATAGGGAACATCGGACTCCCGCTGTCTGCTGGCAGCCAAGTACGCCAGTTGAATATCTAACTCAGCCGATGCGCCAATAAACGCCGCCTGCGCTGCTTGATGTCCTGCCATGGCGAGCCGGTTAGCTTCACTCAAACAGGCAATCTCATAAGCAGTTTTAAACATGCGTAGTTCGTCTAGAGCGTTAACCAGCGGTTGCGGTTGGTACTGTGCGTCTAGCGCGAGTTGTGTGGTGGGATCAATATCACCGATCACAGCAGCGCGGCCAGCTAGCGTTGGTAGTGGTTTTTCGCTACACAGTTGAATATCAAACTCAGTAACCCACGGCTCTTCAGGCAGGTGGGTAGGCAAATGCCAGAAATCAGCTGGCGCATACAGGTGTAGCTGCGGGCGTTTTTCCGGTTGAATTACCAGCCAGCTGTGCTGGATGTCGGCCATGCCTACCCAGTGCATAAAATGGCCGTAGGTTTGGAAGGTGGGTGCTTGATCATCGCCAAAGTGTGGGTTGGCGTGGCCGCTGTAAATGGCCACGCTATCGAGACGGTGACTGGCTAACAGGTCTGTATAGGCTTGCTGTAAATGTGCTAAGTGGTCGCGCTGCAAGTTAAACAAAGAAGCTGACATTCAGGTGGGGTCCTTTTTTAATGGCGGCTAGACTAGGATCTTAGAGTTCGTTATCAAATTAGGCGTTGGTGCTCATCGCTGGTTTAACTGCGTGGCGGAGCGAGCTCACTCCACAAGCTATCCAGCTCGGCGTGATGCTGGTTCTGGTGACGGTATAGGCGCAGCTCCATCGGTACGTCCCAACGGCTATCGCCTGCTCTAACTAATGTTCCGTTGGATAGCTCAGCAGCTATGTTGCGTTCGGGTAACCAGCTCATGCCATAGCCAAGAAGAACCAACTCTTTAATGCCCGCCGCATAGAGGTTTTCACTTTGCGCCGTGAGGTAGGTACTCTGCGGTAGACGAGCAAGGTGCGCCTTTACCGCTGAGCCTAATAAGCCCCGCTTTGGATAGGCCAGCCAAGGCGCGGGCTGCTGGCGTGAGCCGGGTAGCAACGCGCAAGGTGCGCCATTCATATCTAGGCCTGTGACAGGAATCAAGCGTTCGTGACCAATGACCCGATACGTGCAGGCACTGGTATCAATATCTAAATCGCACCGCCCGATGGGCCAATAGCAGATAGCTAGATCGCACTCTGCCCGGCCAAGCGCTTGAAAATAATCGCTTGCTACCCAGCCAGTTGCGCGTAAATAGGGCTGAATACGTTCTTGCCAGCCCGTAGACGCAAGCCATTCTGGCAAAAACTGCGGGAGTAGACTTTGCGGAGCAGCCACCATGATACGCCGTTGTTGTCCGGCGCTGATTTCACGCACGCGGTCACGCGTCAAGCGCACGCGATCGGTTACCTGCTCGCAAAGCGTCAGGAACTCTTCTCCCGCGGGGGTCAGCGAAAGTGGCAACGTTTGCCGGTTGATCAGCGTTACGCCCATCTCTTCCTCTAGCAATTTAATGCGCCGTGAAAAGGTGGGCTGTGTAACATGCTGCTCATCCGCTGCGCGGGAGAAGTGTCGCGTTCTGGCCAGGGCAATAAAGTCTTCTAGCCAGCGAATTTCCATGTCTTACCTCGCAGTGATGCCAAATATAGTCCTGTTGTTGAAACTGGCGTCATAGGCGGCCTTCTTCAACAGCGTGGCACGCAACACGAGTGCCGTCATCTTGGGTTTGCAGGGCGGGAATTTCCTGGTGGCAACGGGCGTTGGCGTAGGGGCAGCGGCCATGGAATACACAGCCGCTTGGTAAGTTGACCGGTGTAGGCACTTCGCCGGTAAGACGAATATGCTGCGGGCGATCATCTTTTAAGCGCGGAATTGCGGAAAGTAGCGCCTGGGTATAAGGGTGACGTGGTTTAGCAAATAGTGTTGCTGTCGTTGCCACTTCACATACGGTGCCTAAATACATCACGGCTACCCGGGTGCCAAAGTGCTCAACAACGGCTAAATCGTGGGTGATGAATAAATAAGTTAGGTTACGCTCTTGTTGCGCTTCCATCAGCAAGTTGAGCACTTGGGCTTGGATAGACACGTCCAACGCTGAAATAGGCTCGTCGGCGACGATAAATTCAGGATCAACGGCTAGGGCACGTGCAATGGCGATACGCTGGCGCTGGCCGCCGGAAAATTCATGCCCAAAACGCTTGCCCCAGTCGGGGTCAATGCCTACTGAACCCATAACGTCTTGAACCTTTTCAAGTATCTTTTCACGGTTCCAGTTTGGGTGGTGTAGGCGCAGCGGTTCTTCCAGCGTCTGCTGAATTGTCATCCGGGGGTTGAGCGATGCGTAAGGGTTTTGGAAAATCATTTGCATGCGCTTGCGATAAGGCAAGAGCTGGCGCGAGCTTAAGTTGTCGATGCGCTGTCCGTCATAGCGAATCTCACCCTCTGTGGGGGTGAGTAAGCCCATAACTGTTCTGGCAACAGTGGATTTACCACAGCCAGATTCACCCACTACACAAAGAGCTTCGCCGCGCTTGATATCAAGGTTAACACCGTTAATCGCGTGAACATGCTCTTGGTGACGAACTAGCTTGCCGCCTTTAAAGCGCAGCTGTTCCAAAAAATCCCCTGATAAAGAAAAACGCTTTTTTAGCCCTCGAATTTGCAGTAGCGATTCACTGCTCTCTTCGTTTTGAGTGGGCGTCGTTTGAGTAGACGACTTGGTTTGAGTAGGCATAGCTTGATTCGGCGACGTACTAGGGGTTTCTACCTGAGCACTCATTGTGTTTCCTCCTTCAGGCGACGATCTTCAAGCATTTCAGCCACCATATGGCAGGCAACACGGCAATTGCCGGATTCGACAAATTCAGGTACTTGCTGGGTGCAGGCAGGGCGTGGCTGACCATCTGCTCTATTGATGAAGTCGCAGCGAGGATGAAATGCACAGCCACTGGGTAAGTTAGAGAGTGACGGCATGCTGCCACGGATCTGATTGAGTTTTTCGCCGGGTGTCGCCATTTGTGGTAATGCGTTGATCAGCCCTTGGGTATAGGGGTGCTGCGGATCATTGATAATTTCCCGCGTGAGGCCTTGTTCAATAACACGACCTGCATACATAACCAGCATACGCTGAGTGACCTGACTCACGACACCCAAGTCGTGAGTGATAAGAATCAAGCCCACATTGTGCTGTTCACATAGCTCAAGCAGCAGTGCCATGATTTCCGCTTGGATGGTCACGTCCAGGGCGGTAGTCGGTTCATCGGCAATGATAATATCGGGGTCGAGCAGCAGGGCGATGGCGATGATAATACGCTGACGCATACCACCAGAAAGCTCGTGGGGGTATTGATCTAAGCGTGTTTCTGGTGACGGAATCTGAACTTGGCGCAATTTATCCAAGGAAATAGCGCGTGCTTCTTTGGTGGAGATACGTCGATGGGCTTTTAGGCACTCGACCATCTGTTCACCAATTGAGAGCACGGGATTTAATGTCATCATCGGGTCTTGGAAGATCATCGAGATGCGGTTACCACGTACTTTGCGCAGACCGCGCTCAGACATGGTGTTAAGCGTCTGACCTTCAAATTTAATGCTGCCACCCGCTATAAAGCCGGGTTTAGCGATCAGGTTAAGCAGTGAGAAAGCGGCGACGGATTTACCCGCGCCAGACTCGCCCACGATGCCTAAGCGTTCGCCGCGTTCCAGGGTGAAACTAACATCACGTAATGCGCGCACTTCCCCTTGGCGAAGGGCAAAACGAACGTCGAGTTGGGAGACTTCAAGTAGCGCCATGGTGTCCTCAGCCTTTGTAGAGTCGTGGGTTCATGACATCGCGCAGCCAATCGCCCAATAGATTGATAGACAGCACCAGCACAATGAGTACCGCACCAGGAATTAGGGTGATCCACCAAGACCCCGACTGTATATAGTCAAAGCCTGATTTAATTAGCGATCCAAGCGATGGATGGGTTTCAGGCATACCCAAACCTAAAAACGACAATGCGGCTTCTGAAATAATGGCGTTGGCAATTTGCACCGTCGAGATAACAAAAATCGGTGAAAGCGTATTGGGCAAGACGTGTCGGAACATAATGCGCTTGCTGCGTAGGCCCATGACCCGTGCGGCATCGACATACTCTTTATTTTTCTCAGCCAGCACCGAAGCGCGCACCGTACGTGCATACTGAGGCCACTCGGCCAACCCAATAATCAAAATAAGCATGAGCACGGCATATTGGCTGTAAAACGCGCTGCCCATGGTGGCTTTCACCAGTGCACCCACCACGATAGCGACCATCAGGGTGGAAAATGACAGCTGGATATCAGCTAAGCGCATCAAAAAAGCATCGATGCGACCGCCTAGGTAGCCTGCCATTAAGCCGAATGTTACGCCGAGCAGTGCTTGAAGTATGACCGCGCCAAAACCAATCAGTAACGATACGCGGGTGCCGTAGAGAATAATCGACCATAAATCGCGCCCCTGGGCATCGGTGCCTAAGCTGTAACGCTCATCGGCTCCCTCAATCCAAAAGGGCGGTAACTCAGACGACATAATATCGATATGACGTAGATCATAAGGATCAGTGGGGGCTAGCAAGGGCGCTGCAAACGCTGCAATCACCAAGCAAATGAATACTGCGAGGCATAGTTGAGCCGTGCGGTCACGTTTAAAGCTGTACCATAAATAAGAGTCGCGCAGGCGTTCCCAGCGGCTAGGTGCAGTCGTTGTTGTGGGCGTTGTCATGCGGGCTTACCTGTCAGTTTTACGGTGGGGTTCACGAAGCCGTAGATCAAATCCACAATGGTGTTCGTCACCACGAAAATGACGCCGACAATCATCAGGTAGGTAACGATCAGTGGTATATCGGCTCGGTTAATTGCATCAAGGAACATCAGTCCCATGCCCGGCCATTGGAAAACGGTTTCTGTCAAAATGGTGTAAGCCACCATGGTACCAATCTGTACACCGCCAACGGTGATAACTGGCAGCATGGTGTTTTTAAGCGCGTGAACAAAGTAAACACGGCGCATTGAAATGCCTTTGGCACGGGCGTACTTCACGTACTCTGACTGCAGTACTTCCATCATTTCCGCGCGAATCAGGCGGATAAACAGCGGCAGCATAATAGATGCGAGTGAAACAGCGGGGAGTACCAAATGCTGTAAACCATTCCACGTGGCTAAGTTGGTGTCCCAGTGGCCTACCACATGCACTAAATCATAGCCGCGGCCAAAGGATGGCATATTACCCTCTGTCGATAGCAGGTCATTTAGCCAAACTCCCCAGCTGGTACTTTCAGGAAACAGGGTGACGGTGATACCAATCGAGAAAATCTGAATCAATAAAATGGCGGTCAAAAACACCGGTATTGAAATGCCGATAATGGAAGCACCCATAAAAAAACGCGATATGAAAGAGCGAGGTTTTATAGCGCTGTAAACGCCAATGGGCACAGAAAAAAGCACAATAATAAGCGTGGCCGCAAAAACGAGTTCGAGAGTGGCAGGCAAGTGACGAGCAATTACTTCAAGCGCAGGTTCGCGGTAGAAGTAGGAGTACCCGAAGTCGCCTTGCACCGCATTTTTCGCAAAGCGTGCATACTGAACTAGAAACGGATCATTTAAGCCTAAGCGTTCGCGAATGGCTTCACGTTCGCTTTCGGGGACCGACTGTCCGACCATCTGCTGTACAGGGTCACCCAGGTTATCCTGGATGGCGAAGGCCAGTACACTGATGACAAACATCACCAATATCGCGTGCATCAGGCGCTTGATTAAAAAAGCAATCATGGCGTACGCCACCTATGTCATAGGTTTAATAGAGAATTAATTGCAAGTAAGGGTTGAGCTTATGGTGAGGCTGTTAACCACATAAAACGCTTCGTTCCCCAGGGGGCTAGGGAACGAAGCATCCTTGCACGTGTAAAAGTAAGCGTGGAAATTAGCGATTAATGATCAGGTCACCTAGGTAGGGGAAGTCGAGGGCGTTAACAACCGGCTCGATTTCAATGCCGTCAGCAGCACCGTAGGCGAGGTTTTGCCAATGCAGCATGATGTAGCCTACGTCCTCATAAAGCATAGCTTCGGCTTCACTTAGCATCTCATTGCGTTTTTCTAGGTCGGTTTCACTATCTGCTGCTGTTACAAGCGCATCAATTTCTTCGTTACAGTAGCTGCCGTAGTTGTATTGACCAGCGCCAGT
Organism: Vreelandella neptunia; assembly: GCF_000712975.1. Taxonomy (GTDB): domain Bacteria; phylum Pseudomonadota; class Gammaproteobacteria; order Pseudomonadales; family Halomonadaceae; genus Vreelandella; species Vreelandella qaidamensis. Next base: position 201,840 of record NZ_JHQL01000001.1, read on the forward strand.
CTCTTCATCAATGCAGAAAGAGAGGTACTGGAAGAAGTTGGCGGTATCTTCGGTATCAGCGTGCCAGCCAATCATTGCTATGTCAGATTCGCGGGTATCGTATTCGGGCCAGTACTGAGCCAGCGGCATGGTGCGCAGATTAACGTTAATGTTGATCTGAGCCAGCATATTAGCCACTGCTTGAGCGATCTGGGCATCGTTTACATAGCGGTTATTCGGCGCGATCATGTCAACGCTGAATCCCTCTTCATAGCCCGCTTCTGCCATTAGCTCTTTAGCGCGTTCAACGTCGTAACGCGGTACTAAATCAGGATTGTGACCAGAGTAGCCCTCCGGAGAAAACTGTCCTGCTGGTGTGGAAAATCCACGCATTAGGCGGTCAGCAATGGCTTCTTGGTTAATTGCCAGGTCAACGGCTTGGCGAACACGCGCATCCTGGAAGGCTTCAACGCGTTCTTCGTTGAGCTGGAAACCAATAATGCGTGTACCGGCGATTTCAACTAAATGAGCATCGTTAGCCTCACGTACACGATCTAGGTCGTTAGGCGGTACGGCATCGATGAAGTCAACGCCGCCTGACAGTAGTGCTGCCACGCGTGAAGCGTTTTCAGCAATAGGCGTCAGAATAATTTTAGAGACATTACCTTCGCTATCGGTATCCCAGTAATCTTCAAAGCGTTCAAAATCAACTCGAACACCTTGGCGGCGTTCAGTGATAATAAAAGGACCTGTGCCAGAAACGTTACGCGATGCAAATGAGTTGCCCGCTTTTACGATTTCTGCTTTTTCATTGCCGTCATCAGTTTCACCAGTGTAGAACTCACTATCCATGGGGAAAATATAAGTGGCAAGGTTGAGCAGTAGTGGGTAGGGCTCCGTGGTTGTAATTTCGACAGTGTAATCATCAACTGCTTCAGCGCTGGCAACGGGCTCAAAAATGGCGCGATAATCGGGGCTTTCTTTCAGACGTTCGATGGTCCACACCACATCTTTGGCGGTGAATTCGTTACCCGAGTGGAAGGTGACGCCTTCTCGCAGCGTCATGCGTGTAGTGGTTTCGTCTACTTGTTCCCACTCAGTCGCTAAGCGCGGCTCGAATTGAAAATCTTTTGTCCAACGTACCAGCGGATCAAATGCTAAGTGGGAAAGGCGCAGCATGCCGCCAGATAACTGCTCATGAATATCAAGTGTTTCAGGATCGGCTGAGTAACCAATGCGCAGGGTTTCTGCACTAGCGGTCATTGGCAACATTGCCGTACCCGCAACCACAGCACCAATGACAGAAGCCAATAGTGTTTTTTTAAACGTCATAATGTTTCCCTTTGTATTGTTTATTGTTCACCTTGCCGGTTAAACCTAGCGCGTATACACGCCAAATGTTTTTAAAAACCAGCAAAACAGACACGGTCAGCTTATAAGCTGTCTAACAACCTAATGCTCTTAAAACCTAGACTAAACATAGAGAGTTGGGGTTGCGTCATACAATCGAAATAATGAGAGGTATCATTCGTCTGCTGAATGACAGGGCTGGGTAGGGTCTTGGCTAGAGGGAGGATTAGACGAAGGTGGGGTAAGATGAAAGCCGCTACTCGGCACTTTAGGCCAAGAGCGGCAAGCAAAAAAGGGGCTTAAGCGAAGTGTTGGTGTAACCAGTGGTTAATAGCATCTGACTCGTAGAGCCACTCTTCCTGTCCATTTTCATGATTAATTTTAAGGCAAGGAACTTTAACCTTGCCCCCGCCTTCTTGCAGGGCTTTTTTATGGGCGGGATCTAACTGAGCATCACGCAATTCGATATTTAGGCCCAGTCGTGCGATCTCTTTACGTACTTTGATACAGAAAGGGCAGGTACGGAATTGATAGAGAGCCAAGCGTTGACAGGCGGCATCGACTTTTGCCTGCTCTTCCTCACTACGCTCGACGGATTTTGGCGTTGATAGTTTCTCCGATATCAACATAACGGGGGCTAAAATCAGGCGAACACCTTTAAAGAAATAGCGAATCAAAACACGCATTGTAAGCTCCTCGGCAACACTAAGATGGGTCAGCAGTAGGATGTGTATGTATGATCGTATTTAAAAGATCATGAGCAAAAATGTAGCCGCATCCTGCATCAAGCTGGACGTTTTGTCACTTCTGAACGAGCTTTTGCCTAGTTTTAAAGCCAACATCTGCCTTGAACTAGATGAGCAAGTTAACGTTGCATGCTAGTCTCACCAGCCTAGTTAACTAGTTAAGTAAGGAGCGCTTCACCTATGCGTCTGCATATTATCGGCATCTGCGGCACTTTTATGGGGAGCCTGGCTTTACTAGCGCGGGAGCTAGGGCATCAGGTAAGCGGCTCAGATACGAATGTGTATCCTCCTATGAGCACCCAATTGGAAGAGGCGGGGATAACCTTGATAGAAGGATATCACGCCGAAAATCTTGCTAATCAACCTGCACTTGTCATTGTAGGCAACGCGCTATCTCGGGGTAATCCAGAAGTTGAGGCGCTGCTTAACAGTGGTTTGCCGTATACCTCAGGGGCTCAGTGGCTGGCTGAGCATGTACTGACTGGCAGGCAAGTTATTGCCGTTGCAGGTACTCACGGCAAGACCACCACTGCTAGCCTTCTAGCATGGCTATTGGAAAGCGCTGGCTTAACGCCTGGATTCTTAATTGGCGGCGTGCCACGTAACTTTGGCGTGTCGGCGCGTTTAGGCAAGCCCGACAGTCCCTTTATTGTCGAGGCTGATGAGTACGATACGGCGTTTTTTGACAAGCGCTCTAAGTTTGTTCATTACCGCCCCCAAATGGTGGTGATGAACAATTTAGAGTTTGACCATGCCGACATATTTCCTGACCTTGCTGCGATTGAGCGCCAATTCCACCACTTGGTACGAACCGTGCCAAGCAAAGGTTGCTTGCTAGTCGCCGATCAACAGCCTGCGTTAGAGCGTGTCCTTGAAATGGGAGCGTGGTCACCTATCGAGCGTTTCGGCACGTTAGAGAGCAGTGAGTGGCAACTACGTTTAGAGCGCGCTGATGGCAGCCGCTTTCAGGTGCTTCACCTTGATGAAAACAGTGAAGAAGACGGTGTTGTCGAGTGGACATTATCCGGAGAGCACAACGCACGCAATGCGCTTGCAGCACTTGCCGCTGCGAGCCGTTGTGAGGTGAATCTTGCCCGCGCTTGCGCCGCACTTGCTCGTTTTCAAACGCCTCGTCGCCGTCAGGAGGTCATTGGGGAGGTGGGGGGGGTGCAAGTCATTGATGACTTCGCTCACCACCCAACAGCGATCGCGGCCACGTTAAAAGGGTTGCGGGCAGCCACTACCAAAGGGCGACTGCTCGCGGTGATTGAACCACGCTCTAACACTATGCGTTTAGGCGCACTTCGTGCCCAGCTAAAAGAGAGCGTTGCCGATGCAGATGCTGTCTTCTGGTTTCAACCGGCAGGACTCGATTGGTCAATGGAGGCGTTAGTGGCTGAGCAAGGCGAGCGCGCTGAGCTATATAGCGATATCGATGCACTTGTTCATGCGGTTGTTACTCAAGCGTCACTACTCGACCGTATTGTTGTGATGTCCAATGGCGGTTTCGAGGGGGTTCACCAGCGTCTATTGAGTGCGCTATCTGCCAAGGAGCAAACTGAGTGACAGACTTTAAACCTCCGGTGACGGTGGCGCTGACAGGTGCTTCGGGTGCGCAGTATGGTCTGCGCCTGATTGACGTATTAGTAGCATCAGGGCATGAAGTGTGGGTAATGATTTCCAAAGCAGCGCATATGGTCATCGCTACGGAAACCGATGTGTCGTTACCAGCTCAGCCGAAACGCTTAGTAGAAGCACTTTCCAAGCAGAGTGGTGCTCAGCCTGGCCAAATTCGCTGCTTTGGTCGTGAAGACTGGATGGCGCCTGTCGCATCGGGGTCTGGTGCCCCCTCTGCGATGGTGATTTGCCCCTGCTCTACAGGCACGCTGTCAGCAGTTGCGACGGGTGCGAGCAATAACTTAATTGAGCGTGCCGCTGATGTTGCTATAAAAGAGCGACGGACCTTAGTTATGGTGCCACGTGAAAGCCCGTTTTCCCCCATTCACCTAGAGCACATGCTGGCGCTAAGCCGTTTGGGTGTAGTGATTTTGCCTGCGGCTCCTGGCTTTTATCACCGCCCAGAACGGATAGAAGATTTGATCGACTTTGTAGTCGCCCGGATACTCAATCAACTGGGCATCACTCATCGCCTGATACCGCGTTGGGGAGAGGGGTATGAAACCGCACCTAGCGATGCAGATAATGATGTAAACAACACGGAAGAGTAATGATGATGTCATGGGCGACGCTGTCGGTGTTTGTACCCACGTTTTTATTCGTTTCCCTAACGCCGGGGATGTGTATGACCTTGGCGATGGTGCTGGGTATGACCCAGGGGGTGAAGCGAACGCTGTGGATGATGATAGGCGAGTTAATTGGCGTAGGCATCGTAGCCGCCGCCGCTGGGGCTGGCGTGGCAGCATTAATGCTACGTCATCCTGAGCTTTTTATTGCGTTTAAGTGGGTGGGCGGCGCTTATTTGGCTTATTTAGGCATCATGATGTGGCGTTCTAGAGGGCGTATGGCTATCCCTGCAGAGCTGAATGCCGGACCTGCTGCTGGAAGGCTACAGTTGGCTATTCAGGGGTTAGTGACGGCGGTGGCCAACCCAAAAGGATGGGCTTTTTTTATGGTGCTGCTACCACCGTTTTTAGATAGCGGTCGGCCACTAGCACCTCAACTAACCCTTTTGATTGCAGTGATTTTAATCATTGAATTTGCCAGCATGCTGGTCTATGCCACTGGTGGGAAAACGCTACGTAATGCGTTGGGTAAAAGTGGCAATGTACGCTTACTCAACCGCATTGCAGGAACATTAATGATAGGCGTTGGGGGTTGGCTGGCGTTGGGATAGACGACTGGCTTAGTGGCGTTGAACTGCTAAACAGGGGGCAGCAGAATAAGCCGTAGAGCTATTAGTGCACTGGTGGCAGCTAATAGTCTGACCCAGGGGCAGGGTGGTAGCGGCGCTCTAGTGCGGCGCTGCCAATTCAGCCGAACGATAGCGCATACCAGCAAGCCGAGGAGAGCACCGCCAATGAGGTCGCTCAACCAATGTACGCCTAATACTAAGCGCGACAATGCCATGGGTGTTACCAGGGCTATTGCCAGCCAATAAATCCAGACGCGTTGTTTGCGGTGCAATTCTGCTGCAATGAATGCAGCGGCTAACCCAATAACGACAACGGTCGTTGAGGTATGTGCACTGGGGTAGGAAAATGAGCCAATCAGATAGTCTGGTGTTTCTGGCCGGGCACGCCCGAAAACCATTTTTCCCGCTGTGTTGAGCAGCGCAATGCCACCAATGGCAAAGGTCCAATGACAGAGTGCATCGATACGTTTGTGGTGTATCAGCCAAACAGCCAAAGGCAGAATCAGCGCGGCAATTCCTAGTGAGTCTCCTAGTTTAGCGAAGCCTAAGCTAATGAAATGAAGTGGCTCATTGGTTAACCAGTTAAACAGGCGCTGAGCTTGTAAATCTACCGCCAGCGGACCTTGATGATTCATTACTAGCAGAGTCCAGGCTGAGACACTTGCCAATGTGATGACAAACAGCAGTAGCGAGGCTAACGGTACTTCATCATTTAAGCTCATTGAGAGCCATGAGCGACGCATAAAGGGGATGCGACGAATAAGGCGTGCTGTTGCAAGGTAGAAAAAGCCATGGCGACCCACCTGGGCTCTTCCCCAGGAGAAAATCACCGCAAGCACGACGAGACTGGCGCCTAATGTAATGAGCACCGTTTCTATATTTTGGGGTAGATTGAGATGCTGTTGCCAGGTTCTACCCAATAAGTAGCCAGGCAATACGTAAGCCGGTGCCCATAGGGCAGCTGAGGCGATATTGGCCCACAAAAATGTGCGCTGAGGCATTCGCATCATACCCGCAATAAGCGGAATAATGGGGCGCACTGGGCCGACGAACCGGCCAATAAACACAGAGTGGACACCGTAACGTTCAAAAAAACGTACGCCGCGCGCCAGCCATTCTGGATGAACGGATAAAGGCCAACGATTGGTAACTTGTTTACGGTAGTGATAGCCAAGCTGGTAGCTAATGCCATCCCCTAAGACCGCACCCAGCAAAGCGGCACTAATAAGCCATGGTAGAGCAATAGCTTCATGCCCCGCTATAGAGGAGGCCGCAGTGATAAGCACAACGCCTGGAACCAACAAGCCCACTAGCGCAAGCGATTCAAGTAGCGATATCAGCGCAACCGCCAGCATTAATATCGCTGGTGAAAGCGACAGATCAAAAAGCGTATCAACCATGATAAGTCCCGCTCCATTTGATGATTATCAGGCAGTCGATAACGCCTTAGCACGTGCTTCCAGGCGGTTTATGTAGCGTTCAAAGCGCTCATTGCGGCACGGTAGGCAAACCGCTATGCAGGTTTCTAATTGTCCTGTTTCAACTAAAACGCACTGTGATAATGCGCGCTGTAGACGCTCCCTTACCAACATGGCACCACTTTCGCTTGTATCTGGCAATACGAGCCAGAACGTAGAATTGTCTGCCCGACCTAGAATGTCATAGTCGCGGCAGCGGCTGTTCACTTCATTGCATAGGGCACCCAGCAGCGCTGTTTTTGCACGTGAGCCAAACTGCTCTTCTGCCATATCAAGCTGAGGTAAATGCATAACAAGAACTGCCAAACGCTTGTTGAGCATTGCTGCACGTTGAAACTCATTATGCAGACGCTCTTTTAATGTATCGATATGATAGGCATCGCAATCGTTATCATTTGGGTCTGTTGCCCTTAACAAAGCGCGTTGTCGTGCATGCTCCCAGGGAGGGAGTGTTAATAACAGCATAAGAGCGATATAAGCGACTCCCTCTACCGGCGAGGCAGTGCCGTGACTATGTAACAGCCACCAAAGAGGGGCAGAAAATACAGCCAGTATTATAGCGCTCGATAGCGGCAATAGAAAAAATGCAGCGGTTGTTGGTAGGCCGATCCACAAACTAGAGACGCTAGGATGGTGATAGAAAGCCGCTAGGGTGATGATATAACTGCTGCCCAATAATATAACGCGAGAGATAACAGTATTTAGCGTCTGGCTGTGATGCATCAATAGCGCTGCCAGTAACAGCAGCGTTACAAACATTGGCACTAAAAGGTCGCGATAATTCCCCATGCCATAAAGCCAGAGCGTGTATCCTGCCACTAGGATCACGCTGCTGGTATAAGCAAAGGTCATTAATTGCCTGTGCAGCGGCGGTGGGTCAATCATTACTATCTTCTCGTGGGTGAGGCGGGAAGTTAGCCAGCGTCTCGACCGTTAAACCTGATAACTCTAAGTCTATTAGCGGTAGGTGGTAGGAAAGCTGTTTTTCCGGAAGACCGGCACAGAGTAGTTTGCGTCGGTGGGCTGCCTCCTGGGAATTATGTGACAGCATTAAGGTGGCAAGTGTCTGGCTGTTTAAACGATAAACGTTTTCAAAGTTATAGGTGAGGTTGCATAGCTTTTGCGCGGCCGCCCAAAGCTGGTGACGCTTTACTTGGATAATTAACAGTTCTGCATAAATGGCTTCACGTTCAGAGCGGGTTTGTTCTCGATTAAGATCTCTTAACAGTTGCCCGCTTGGCCACAGATTAAGCCCTGGAATAAGCCGAAGGCGTGAGCGAATGGAGCCATTCATATCAATTAATTGACACGCTTTGGCGCTGGATAAAATGCTTAGTGTAATTAAAGCAGTTAAGAGTAAGAGTCCTTCAGGCAAGGAAAATAGCGGGATGATTAATAGCCAGCTCATCAGTGCGGCCAGCGCATTGAAGACTACTACCCAGCGCTTCTGAGGCAGCATAAACATCGCTGGCCACGCCCATATTAGCAAGCTGTGACGCTCCGGCGCTGCGGCAATAAGTCCTAGTAGCAATACCCCGGTGATTAGCTGCCAGGGTGGGCCCTTAGAGCGGCGGTGGCTAAAATCGAGCAATAACGCAGTAACGAAAAGCCAACCTACAGACAGCCAAAGCACTAGCGCAGCCATTGGCTGCGCCGTATGCGTCCAAAGCGCTAACACCAACGCGGCTGCGAACAGATTGGCTCTTAGTAGGCGTATTTTGTACTTGCTTTGCATGGTGGCTTACTATTCACCTCTACTTCAGGGTTGCCCATAGCATAGTCGGCTTGATGACATATCAGCGTCGTGATTAGGCAGCCGGTATAGCCACTATAACGCGTTGGTGGCGTAACATACTGCCAAACAGGCCTTACCACTACTATAGAATGCAACTTGCCTTGCATACGCAATATCACAGGGAGAAAGTATGAGCGGTTTAAACGCACAAGATGAAGCTCTTCAGCAATTGGCGGGGGGGGATGTGTCCGCTTATATCCAGGTGCTTGGACAAAGCGCTCGCGCAGCAGCTAAGGAGCTGCGTCGTGTTGACACAGGGTTAAAGAATCGTGCGCTTGAGGCAATGGCACTTCGCCTGGCAGCCTCTCGACAAGTGATATTGGAAGCTAATGCGCTTGACTTACAGCGTGGAAAAGAGAGTGGCTTAGATACTGCGTTGCTAGATCGTTTAGCGCTTAATGATGCGCGTATTGAAGCCATGATCGAAGGCCTTCATCAGGTGGCCGCTTTGCCAGATCCTGTTGGAGAAATTGACGATATGCGCTATCGCCCGAGCGGCATTCAGGTGGGCAAAATGCGTGTTCCGCTAGGCGTTATTGGCATCATTTATGAATCTCGTCCTAACGTTACTCTTGAGGCAGCTAGCTTATGCTTAAAGTCTGGTAATGCCTGCCTATTACGAGGGGGATCTGAGGCGAGTGCATCAAACGCCGCTATTAGCCGCTGCATTCAGGAAGGATTAGCTGATGTGGGCCTGCCCTCTGCGTCTGTGCAGGTCGTTGCCACGACTGACCGGGCGGCGGTGGGAGCGATGATTAGCATGCCTGATTATGTTGACGTCATTATTCCGAGAGGAGGAAAGTCACTGATCGAACGTATTTCCCGTGAGGCCACGGTGCCGGTTATTAAGCACCTCGACGGCGTGTGTCATGTTTACATTGACACTACCGCAGACCCCGCTAAAGCGATGGCTATCGCGGTGAATGCGAAAACGCATCGCTACGGTACCTGCAATACGATGGAAACTCTGTTAGTTGATGCACCGATCGCCGATATTGTGCTGCCCGAGCTGGCGCGTGCTTACGCCGAGCACAATGTAGAACTACGTGGTTGCGAGCGTACACGGGCGTTGTTGCCGCAAGCAGCGTTGGCCACAGAAGAAGACTGGGGTGCTGAGTATCTTGCGCCTATTTTAGCGATTAAAGTTGTTGATGGTATGGATGAGGCTATCCAGCATATTGAGCAATATGGCTCCCATCATACCGATGCCATTGTGACTCAAGACATCAGTCTGGCGAGACGCTTCATGGCAGAGGTGGACTCGAGTTCAGTTATCGTAAATGCTTCTACACGCTTTGCTGATGGCTTCGAGTATGGGCTGGGCGCAGAAATTGGTATCTCAACCGATAAGCTGCATGCGCGAGGTCCGGTGGGATTAGAAGGGCTCACAACGCAAAAATATGTCGTGTTTGGAGATGGGCAAGTTAGGCAATGAATTCAACACCCACACGAATAGGTATGCTGGGAGGAACCTTTGATCCTGTGCATTTGGGGCATTTGCGAAGCGCCATTGAGGTTCGTGAAGCCCTAAAACTCGATTGTCTGCATATGATTCCAGCACCTCAGCCCCCCTTGCGTGGTATGCCTCAGGTATCGCCAGCACAACGCTTAGAATTATTAACGCTTGGTATCGGCGATACGCCCGGAGTAGTGGCAGATGATCGTGAGTTACGTCGAGAGGGGCCTTCATATAGCGTCGATACACTTGTCGAGCTGCGGCAAGCGTATGGTGATAGCGCTCGACTAGTGATGATTATCGGGTTTGATGCTTTTCTGCGATTAGCCAAATGGCACAACGTCAATCAGATATTCTCTCTGGCGCATCTGGTGGTTATCGCACGGCCGGGTTATAGCACCTCCTGGCCTGATGCGTTAAGGGAACTGGTGGGTGATCGTGAAGTCGATAGTGTAGATGAACTGATGCTATGCCCGAATGGCAACGTCCTTACGTTAGCTCTTCCCTCTATGATGGCCATCTCGGCGACATACATAAGAGAGCGTTTGCAACAGGGCAAAAGCGTACGCTATTTACTGCCTGAGGCCGTTGAAGAAGCCATTCTTCAGCATGGTTTATATCATTCTCACGAATAGCGCTGGCAGTCATGAAAGAAGCCGTTACAATGGCCGGCTTACTGATTGAATCACCGAGCTTGCTATTGTTGAGCTTATTACGACAAGGGGTTGCCTTTAGGAGCCATGCACATCGATACACTTAAAAATCTAGCGGTTGATGCCCTAGAAGAACTTAAAGCACGTGATATTACCCAGCTAGATGTTTCCAAGCTGACTGAAGTTACCGATCTGATGCTGATTGCCAGCGGTACCTCTACCCGTCATGTATCTGCTCTAGCGCAGAACGTAGTCGAAAAAGCCAAAGCAGCAGGTCTTAAGCCTCGCGGTGTCGAAGGTGGTGACAATGCCGATTGGGTGCTGGTAGATCTGGGTGACGTAGTTGTTCACATCATGTTACCTGAAGCGCGAGTGCTCTATGACCTTGAGCGTTTATGGGCAGATTTGCCCAATGATGCTGGAGCGATTGGTGAATCACTGAAGCGGTTTGAAGAGCGGGCTACGATGTCATGAAGATTCGGCTGTTAGCGGTGGGTACCAAAATGCCTGGATGGGTGGAAGAAGGTGTTGAGACCTACCGCAAACGGCTACCGCGGGATTTCACACTTGAAATTGAAGAAATCCCATTGGGTCAGCGTGGTAAAAATGCTGATATCGTTAAGGCGCGTGCACAAGAAGCCCAGCGTATTCGTGACAAGCTTCGTGGTGACGAGTATATCGTGGCACTTGAAGTTAAGGGTAAAACCTGGAGTACCGAGCAACTGGCTAGCGAGGCAGATGCTTGGCGCATGCTGGGCAAAGATATTGTGCTGTTGGTGGGAGGTCCTGATGGTTTGGAGCCATCGCTCTCAGCAATGGCAGATAAAGCGTGGTCTTTATCGCCTCTCACGTTACCGCATCCTTTAGTACGCATCATGCTGGCTGAGCAGCTTTACCGAGCCTGGACCCTGTTAGTAGGTCATCCCTATCATCGATAATTGCTTTTCGTCTGATTTGAGAGTCATCGTTACCCATGCCTAAGCGCCGTGACACGCTTAAAAACCCTGAGCAAGAATTACGTATTTTTCGTGTCAGGGCGCTGCTTGCTGTTCTAGTAGTGATTGTTTTGACGGGATTGTTGACCGGGCGGTTAGCATATTTACAGATCGTGCAGCACGATTTGTATAGCACTCGCTCTGAAAAAAACCGTGTTCGCGTTGAACCGCTACCCCCTAATCGCGGGCTGATTTACGATCGCAATGGTGTTCTTCTTGCTGAGAACCGCCCTACCTATAACCTCACATTAGTCCGCGAACGTGTCGATGACCTAGACGAAACGTTAGCTCTTTTAGTGGAGCTTCTAGACTTACCTGAAGATGACATTGACGCGTTCAATGTGCGTTCAAGGCAACGTCAGCGTCCGTTTCAGCCTGCGCTATTAATGAGCGATTTGAGTGAAGACCAGATCGCACGGCTAGCGGTGAATCGACATCGCCTGCCAGGGGTTGAAGTAGAAGCCCAGCTGCTCCGTTATTATCCCGACGCTGAAATGATGGCTCATGCACTAGGATACGTGGGGCGCATCAACGCAGAAGAGTTGCAAACTCTCGATGCTGGGCGATATGCGGGGACACACTTTATTGGTAAAACCGGCGTTGAGCGTTTTTACGAAACAGAACTGCATGGCCAAGCCGGGCTACGTAAAGTGGAAACGAATGCACGTGGGCGTGTACTTAGAGAGCTTGGACGTACTGACCCAGTGCCTGGGGAAAACCTTACGCTAACGCTTGATAAGTCAATGCAAATGTTGGCGTATGAGCTGTTGGATGGAAGGCGTGGTTCTATCGTTGCTATCGTGCCTGGCACGGGTGAAATTCTCGCGATGGTCTCGACACCTGGTTTCGATAGTAATCAATTTGTAACGGGAATTGATGTCGCTTCCTATCGAGGCCTACAGGAAAATCTCGACTTGCCGCTGTTTAATCGAGCCATTCGTGGCCATTACCCGCCAGGTTCAACTATTAAACCTTTTTTAGCGCTTGCGGGGCTGGTTGAAGGGGTTATTACCCCGGATAGTACCATTAGCGACCCAGGATTTTATCAATTACCTAATGATTCACGTCGTTATCGTAACTGGCTACGCTGGGGGCATGGGCGGGTCGATATGGAGCGCTCGATTGCTGTTTCAAACAACACGTATTACTACTCACTTGCCCATGACCTAGGTATAGATAATCTGCATGAGCAAATGTCTAATTTTGGCTTTGGCCAGCGCGTTGCACATGATGTTCAGGGTGAAAGTACTGGACTAATGCCGTCTCGTGATTGGAAGCGCGCGCGTTTCAATCAGCCCTGGTATCCCGGTGAAACACTTTCAGTAGGTATCGGCCAGGGCTACTGGCAGGTAACACCGTTACAGTTGGCGAGTGCAACTGCCACCTTGGCAAATCGTGGTCATTGGGTAAAACCGCGTCTTGCGTTAGAAATTGGTGACGAACCCGTAGCTCTCGATTTGCCGGACACGCTACCTGATATTCAGTTAGATAATGAGAATTGGTGGAGTCGTGTTTTTAGTGGCATGGAAAAAGTTATCAGTGGTAACGAAGGCACCGCACGGCGAACAGGAGTAGGGCTTGAGTATCGTATGGGCGGTAAATCAGGTACTGCCCAGGTATTTTCGCTGGGGCAAGATCAGCGGTATAACGCTGAAGAGCTTGAGGAGCGCCTGCGTGATCACGCGCTCTTTATGGCGTTTGCACCGCTTGAAGATCCACAAATTGCGGTATCAGTCATTGTTGAAAATGCCGGTGGAGGCAGTACGCATGCTGCGCACTTAGCACGTGCGATGACGGATGCATGGTTATTAAACGATGATGCGCCGGACGTTGAAGAGGTTAAGGAAGTACTGGAAGAAGATACTGCTAACGTGGAGGGCAATTAATGCGGTCATGGCCAGCGATTTCTCATCCGTTACGCCGTTACCCCGTCCGCCCTCCGGATAGCGGTATTGCTAGGCGCAAAAGCATTTGGGAACGTATCCATCTTGATCCATGGCTATTAGGTTTGCTGCTGTTGCTAATGGGGGGTGGTTTGCTAGTGCTTTATAGCGCTTCTGGGCAACGTATTGATACCGTAATTGCTCAAGCGATCCGTTTTTGCATAGCTATTGTTGTTATGGTCGTTATTGCGCAATTTTCGCCGTCTACTTTTTTGCGCTGGGCCCCCTTAGCATATGGCGTTGGGTTGGCCATGTTATTGGTGGTGGAAGTTGCTGGTGATGTGGGTATGGGGGCAAAGCGGTGGCTGGTCATCCCTGGTGTCATTCGTTTTCAGCCGTCAGAAATGATGAAGTTAGCAGTGCCGTTAATGGTTGCCGCGTATTTGAATCGGTGCCAACTGCCACCGCGTTTCAGAGATATTGTAGTATGCGCGGTCATCATTGGTTTGCCCGTGGTACTCACCGCTATCCAGCCGGACCTTGGAACATCATTGTTAGTGGCTAGCGCAGCGGTCATTGTAGTGCTTTTGGCAGGTCTTTCCTGGCGTTTAATTGGTTTGATCGGGGCCTTAATAGCGGCAGGACTTCCCGTTTTATGGATGAATATGCATAACTACCAACGGCAACGGGTCTTAACCTTTTTAGACCCGGATAGCGATCCATTGGGGTCAGGTTGGAATATTATTCAATCAACCACGGCCATAGGTAGCGGTGGCTTGTGGGGGAAGGGGTGGCTAGAGGGAACCCAGTCTCAGTTAGAGTTTCTACCCGAGCGACATACTGATTTTATTATTGCCGTTTTAGGTGAAGAATTTGGCTTAGTCGGCATGCTGGTGCTACTGGCCCTTTATGTCATGATTGTGGCACGAGGTCTTTGGTTGGCTACTTCTTCCCAAGATACCTTTGGGCGGCTATTTGCTGGCAGCATTATCCTGACATTTTTTATCTATGTATTCGTTAATGTGGGCATGGTGAGCGGTATTTTACCTGTCGTTGGCGTACCACTGCCGCTTGTAAGCTATGGAGGGACATCCAGCGTGACCTTACTGGCAGGGTTCGGTATTCTCATGTCAATACATGCCCATCGGCGGTTGTTACCGCGTTAATATCAAATGGATAAGCAGCGGTGCTTTTTCACAGGAGTGGTGAGTTAATGAACTGGGCCCGAATTCAAGCAGGCGGCTGTGTGACAGCTATGCTACTGGCGTGTTCTACAAGTACCTGGGCTGATGGTGCGTCGACGTTTGATCCGCAGCAGCACGCAGGCACTCAACTGTTAGTTGACGAGTTAGCAGCGCAAGGAATACCCGCAGATTGGCTAATCGAAACCCTCAATCAAGCCAGTTTTAGCCAAACGGTGTTAGACGCGATGGAAGGCGCTGCCGAACGTCGCTTAAGGTGGCACGAGTATCGCGATATATTCTTAACACAACAACGCATTGAAGAAGGCGCTGATTTCATTAATGAGTACGAGGATGCCCTTACACAAGCTGAAGATGTGTATGGCGTTCCTCCTGAGGTTATTGCTGCCATTATTGGTGTTGAAACCTATTACGGTAAGCATAAAGGCCGCCATCGTGTACTAGACTCATTGGCCACACTGGCGTTTTATCACCCCGTTCGTGGCGGCTTTTTCCGAGGCGAGCTAGCGGCTTTTCTGAAAATTGCCTACGAACAAGGCGTCGAAGCTGATGAGCTTTATGGATCGTATGCAGGGGCAATGGGGTATCCCCAGTTTATTCCTACTAGTTATGAAGCCTATGCTGTTGATTTCGATGGCGATGGTATACGAGATTTATGGGAAAACCCGGTTGATGCAATTGGCAGTGTGGCAAATTACTTCGCTGTACATGGCTGGCAGCGTGATGGGGTCATTTATCATGAGGCCAATGGTCCTGATGTAGCCCCTGAATCGCTGCCTATTAATCAAACCAGTAAACCCGTGGTTACTGTATCTGAATCAATCGAGGCTGGCATTGAACCACAGAGTGCGCTTGATCCTGAGTTACTTGTAGTGCCTTTAAGGCTAGAGCTTGCCGATGAAAGTATCCGGTATCGTTTAGGGGAGTATAACTTTTACGTTATTACTCGCTATAACCATAGCCATCTCTATGCAATGGCGGTGGCGGAATTATCGGAAGCCATTGAGCAGCAAGTTGAGGACTAAACATGAGAACAGTGCTGTCTGAAGCTCGCAGTATCGGTGGCGTAGTGGTCATCATGGCGTTGGTTAGCGGTTGTGCCAGCCAGGAAGCCAAACAAAGTAGCGTTGACAAGAATCAACCAATTAGCGCGCCTGCCTCTACTAGTACAGGCGGAGCGAGTGGTGGTGTGCAAAACAGCGGTTCATCAACAGGTGAGCGCTATGCTATGACTGGGGATGCCTATCCGTTGGAGCCGCCGGATGTGAGCAAAGTGCCAGATGCAGAGCCTCGTATTGAACCGCTTTCACGTGCTGGAAATCGCTCCACCTATGAAGTGTGGGGAGAAACCTATCACGTATTGCCAGACGCAAAAGGCTATGCTCAACAGGGTACGGCTTCTTGGTACGGTGAAAAATTTCACGGCTATGCCACGTCAAACGGTGAAATTTATGACATGTATAAAATGTCTGCTGCACACCGTTCGTTGCCATTACCCACTTTTGCGCGCGTGACCAGCTTAGATAACGGCCGCTCTGTTATTGTTCGCATCAATGATCGTGGGCCTTTTCATAGTGATCGTGAAATTGACCTTTCCTATGCAGCGGCTGCACGGCTAGGCTTTTTAGATAATGGCACTGGCGCCGTTCGCGTTGAGGCTATTGAGCCTGAACAATGGCTGGCACAGCAAGGTAGGGGGGGCAGTAGTGGAGCAGCTAATGCAGTTTCCTCGATACCTCCTGAGGTGAATGCACAGCCTGTAAGAGAGGCTGCTGTACAGCGATCAATGGCAACCGATGATGCCATTTATCTACAAATTGCGGCGTTGGGTAGTGAAGAGGGTGCTCAGCAGTTACAGCGGCGCCTGGTCGATGAGCTGCCGCATAAAGTACGGGTGATGAGTGATACAGGTGTGCACCGTGTGCAAGTCGGGCCAGTGAGTCCTACGCAGGAACCCCAAGCACGCGAAGAACTACGTCGGGCTGGCTTTCCACAAGTATTTATCGTGAGATAGTTCACCCCATTTATTAGCTAAAATAACGTGCTTTGTTAACGTTTTTTTATTTTTTTATGAGAAGTTAGTAATGAATGTATTGATGTCTATTCGCCGTACTGCCGGGCTTTGTTTGTTTGCGGTTTTTGCCGCGGTTGTTTCTCCGGCTGTTGCTCAGGTGATCCCCCAGCCGCAGACAATTATTCCTTCAGCCCCTCAGCTTGCAGCGAGTTCCTGGATTTTGATGGACGCTAACAGCGGCCGGATTCTTGCTGAGCATAATTCTGACGAGCGTTTGCCGCCAGCAAGCCTCACCAAGCTGATGACCGCTTATTTGGTAGAGCGTGAGTTAGATCGGGGCACGATTAGCTTGACGGATATGATTAATGTCAGTGAGAAAGCTTGGCGTACCGGTGGCTCCAAGATGTTCATTGAAGTGGGAGATCGTGTCTCTGTCGATGACCTGCTGCATGGTATTATTATTGTGTCGGGCAATGATGCAAGTGTAGCAATGGCTGAGCATCTGGCTGGCGGTGAAACACCCTTTGCCGATTTAATGAACCAGCACGCGACGCGTCTGGGGATGCATAACACTAATTTCCAAAATGCGACGGGTCTTCCTGGCGATAATCATTACTCAACCGCCCGGGATATGGCGCTGTTATCACAGCATATTATTAACGACTATCCTGAGCATTACGCTATTTACTCTCAGCGCAACTTTGCTTTTGGTGGTATCGATCAACCGAACCGTAACCGGTTGTTATGGCGTGATCCTAGTGTCGATGGCTTGAAAACTGGGTGGACAACGGAAGCGGGTTATTGTTTGGTTTCTTCGGCCCAGCGTGATGGAATGCGTTTGATTTCAGTCGTGATGGGTACCAACTCGGAAGAGGCGAGAGCGCAAGAAACGCAAAAGCTCCTAAGCTACGGTTTCCGCTTCTATGAGACGATGAAGCTCTATGAGCGGGGTGCTGTACTTGCAACGCCGCGCATTTGGGGCGGCGATAGTAACGAGTTACGTGTAGGCGTGGATGAAGAAGTATTTATGACGCTACCGCGTAATCGTAATGAAGAGCTGCGTGCCCGTCTAAATTTAAATGCTGATCTTCAAGCGCCAGTGGCTGTTGGCGATGAAGTGGGTACCTTAGAAGTTTATTTAGGTGAAGAAGTGGTGGGAGAGCGTCAGTTAGTGGCCCTTGAAAATGTCGAAGAGGGCGGTTTTTTTAAGCGCCTATTTGACCAAGTGAGGCGGTTTTTCAGTGGTTTGATCAGTAACTTTACCGATTAACAGAAGCACGCTTAAGTGCAAAATTTTTATATTTTGCACTTAAGCTATTAATCTTATAAAGCTGTATTGCACTCCTATTTTATACACACATATCTATATTCCGTGTAAAGGCGAGTTATGAAAAAAGGCGCGAAAAATGGGCTGAGAGATTTACGTCAGGCCGAAGTAACCGAGCCACCTAAAATCACATTTCCCTGTGATTATTCATTAAAAGTAGTCGGTGATGCTGCCGAAGATTTCCCAGCCTGTGTTTGCCAAGTAATCATCAAGCATGCCCCTGACTTCGATGAGGCTACTCTTCAAGTGGTCGAGAGTCGCAACGGTCGTTTCCAATCTGTACGTGTCACGATTGTAGCTACCGGTGAACCTCAGCTAAGCCAACTTTTTGATGATTTAAAAGCGACGGGTCGCGTACATATGGTGGTATAGCCATGGTTAGCCAACCAATAGAGCTGCATCGTCTTGGGCATCGCGCTTACTTACCTGTATGGAAGGCAATGCGTGAACTCACAGACATTCGGGATGAAACAACGCCTGACCAGTTCTGGTTAGTAGAACATGATCCTGTTTTTACTCAAGGCCAGGCGGGTAAGCCAGAGCACGTATTAATGCCTGGTGAAATTCCTGTAGTCAAAACGGATCGTGGCGGGCAAGTGACCTATCACGGCCCCGGCCAAGTAGTACTCTATCCCTTGCTTGATGTGCGGCGTGGCAAAATCGGTGTTCGAGAACTAGTCACTGCGTTAGAGAACTCAGTGATTGATGTGCTTGCTCTCTATGGCGTGGCTGCTTGGGCGAAGCCTGATGCACCTGGTGTTTATATTGATACGCCGCAGGGTGAGGCAAAAATCGCCTCGCTGGGATTACGTATTCGGCGGGGCTCAAGCTATCACGGGGTGGCGCTAAATATAGATGGTGATTTATCACCCTTTGGCAGGATTAACCCGTGTGGCTATGCGGGTATGCAGGTGACGCGTTTGGCAGATGTAGTATCACTGCCAATCGATCACTGTGTAGGCGACCAGTTAGCGTCTGCATTAGCTGAACAGCTACAGCGTGAGTTGCAGCCTGTTAATTAAGCAAAAAAAACTACCTGCACGCAGGCTAATTGACAATAGTGATTGCGTGCAGGTCATCAATTTACATTGATCTACTTACATTGGTCTATCCAACGTTGAATGCAGGAATACGATTTGCATCAGGTTCTTGGCCAGGAACTGCGGCGGGTGAGGCGAGACCGAGATTGTTTTTCTCAAAGACGCGATCGGCGCGATAACTAGAGCGCACTAACGGACCGGAAGGTACTTCCATAAATCCTTTTTCTAGGCCAAGCACACGATAGCGATCAAACTCTTCAGGCGTGACCCAGCGCTCTACAGCCAAATGGTTTTTGGTTGGCCGTAAATATTGCCCCAGCGTCACAATATCAACGCCAATCTCTCTTAGGTCATCAAAGGTTTTAAGAATCTCTTCCTCTGTCTCGCCTAAACCAAGCATCAAGCTTGTCTTGGTGATGATATCAGGTCGATACTGTTTAGCATGTGCTAGTACATCCAGCGTTTTACGATAACCAGCGCGAGGATCGCGTACTTTGCTAGTGAGGCGCTCAACGGTCTCTACGTTCTGCGCAAATACTTCCAAACCTGAATCCACCACCCGCTCAACGGCTGCTTTGTCAGCGTCAAAGTCGGGTGTTAATGCTTCCACGACTACTTCTGGTGTGCGTGATTTAATCGCCTTAATGCAGTTGGCATAATGGGTAGCGCCACCGTCATCCAGGTCATCGCGGTCAACAGATGTCAGTACGATGTAACGGAGTCCCATTAGCTCGACGGATTTCGCTGTATTCTCGGGTTCATCTAAATCTAGCCAGCCTTTCGGGTTGCCCGTATCTACCGCGCAGAATCGGCATGCGCGCGTACAAACAGACCCCATCAACATGATAGTGGCAGTGCCATTGCTCCAGCATTCGCCCATGTTCGGGCAGTGCGACTCTGCACAGACAGTGCTGAGGCGGTGCGTCGAGACATTTTTTTTGACTGCCTCGAAACGTTCGCCCCCTGGGATCTGAGCGCGCAACCACTTGGGTTTACGTTCGAGATTGAGAGGAGATTCTGTCTGTGCTTTACGCTGTTTCATGCCGTCTTTGATGACGGACATGCCATGTTCATTACGGAATTTTTCGCCGCTAGGAACACGGGTTGTGGGGTTATTGCTCATAGGAGAGAGCCTCTTTACTGTGCGGCAGGCAATGCCCAAATGTTGTGACGCCTAACCATGCGTTACTACAGCTTGCTACGGCGTGGCGTGTAAAGCCCTTTGCGTTGACTAATGATTTGCCTTCGCGAGTACATTCCGAACCCAAAATACGCTAACTGATACATAGGTAGTAGAGTAATGTAACATACCTCTCAGTCGACAAGACACTACGCACCTGTGATCCACCATACACCACACCTTATGATTTGCTTTGCTAAATTGCCATCATGGGCAAACAAGAGACGCCATGGCTCGGTAAAGGGCTAGAGGGAGTTTTAAAGTACTGCCGATAATCTGAAAGATGCTCTTTGGTAAAGCGTAAAAAAAGATCAGCAACCGGGGTCGGGAAATGGTCGCGACGGTAGACAGTGCACCATGAGCGCCGAATAGGAAAATTAGGCAATGGCAGCGCTGATAATAGCCCTTGCTCTAGCTCAAGCTGAACTGCTAAACGAGGCAAAACAGCAACGCCTAGGTGAGCCATAACACCTTGTTTAATTGCTTCATTCGTGCCTAATTCAATGCGGTGGGGAAGGCCAACCTCTTGATCAGCAGCCAGTTGTTCAAAGGCGTTACGTACCCCAGATCCTGGTTCCCGCATTAACACATAATGACGTGCAAAGTCGGTTAAGGTGGGTGTCTCCATGTGAAGTAATGGATGGTCTGGCCAGACTAACGCGATGAGTTCATTTTCAAGAATGGGCATCACCACTAGGCCATCATCCTCTGGCACCATCGCCATAATCACAACATCATCTTTTTGCTCTGTTAAACGCTCTAAAGCCTGGCTCCGGTTGCATACTTTAAGACGGATACGCACATCGGGATAGCGCGCCCTAAAGCGCGCTAGTAAATAAGGCACCACATATTGAGCCGATGACACCGCGGCAATATTGAGTTCGCCACGAATGTTTCCATTAATATCTGAAAGATTCATCTGCAGTCGAGAAAGTTGACCAAAAATTTCTCGTGCAGAGATAGCCAAGGTGTCCGCCGCAGGTAGCACATAAAGAGTTTTACCGGCATATTTAAACAGTGGATGACCAAGAGCAAGTTCTAATTGGCGGATTTGCGCGCTGACTGCAGGCTGAGTAAGCCCTAACTGCTCTGCAGCGCGTGAATAGGAGCGCTGGCGGTGAACTGCCTGAAACACCTGTAATTGTCGGAAGGTTAAACGATTGAGCAGTGTAAGGGATGACATAACAACCTCTAGGTATACACCCTCCTAAAACAGAAAGTGCTTCAAAACAAAATCTCAGTATCATGCTGGAAATGCTATCACCAATGATGTGCAAGCGTCTTTATGGCAACAATCATGAAATTGCAAAGGTAAGCATCGACGTTAAGCGGCGAGTGGCCTAAACTATATTGCATTGCAGCATCATCGCTTCGGGACAGATGCTTCGCATCAACCCAATGGGAGAATTTATGAACTTTCTCGCTCATCCTATGTTGCCTGGCAGCGCGCTGAAAAGCCTGTGGCCAGGAACGTCTGATCAAATGGCTTCACTACCGGGCGGCGAGGCCCTTGCTAGCATGGTAGATCCGTTCGGATTCGGACGGGCTGCAGCGAGCTACTGGCGCGATAGTATCGAACGTAGCGTCCTTTATTGGGATGTTATGCGCGAGCGCGGAAATCAATACCTTGAGCATATGGAGCAAACCAAGCCGAACGTGCTGGGGTTTGATACCGAAGTACTCATTGATGGTCGTACGCTTCCGCATCCAACTAACTATGAACTGTTGAGAGTTCTTCCCCCCAGTCATATCCAGGTTAATCCTGAAAAACGGCCGTTTGTTGTTGTCGATCCTAGGGCTGGTCATGGCCCAGGTATCGGAGGGTTTAAGCCTGATAGCGAGCTTGGGGTTGCTTTGAAGGCTGGCCATCCTTGTTACTTTATTGGCTTTCTGCCTTTCCCAGAGCCAGGTCAAACCGTTGAGGATGTGGTAGAAGCGGAAATCGCGTTTTTACGCCATGTCATTGCTTTACACCCTGAAACCGCTGAAAAGCCAATGGTAGTCGGTAATTGTCAGGCGGGCTGGCAAATAATGATGGCTGCAGCGCTAGAGCCGGATGTGTTCGGCCCCATTCTTATTGCCGGTGCTCCGCTTTCTTACTGGGCGGGGGAGCACGGCAAAGCGCCGATGCGCTATACCGGCGGGATGACGGGTGGTAGCTGGATTACCGCGTTAACCAGTGATATCGGTAATGGCCTCTTTGACGGTGCGTGGTTGGTACAAAACTTCGAGCGTCTTAATCCGGCTAATACCTACTGGAAAAAGCAGTACCATCTTTATGACAATATTGACACCGAATCGAAACGCTATCTGGAATTTGAGCGTTGGTGGGGTGGTCACGTTGTCTTAGGTGGAGAAGAAATTCAGTATATCGTTGACAATCTGTTTGTTGGTAATCGACTCTCAACAGCCCAGTTAGTCACTCGCGATGGGCGTCGTGTTGATCTGCGCAACGTACGCTCGCCTGTTGTTGTCTTCTGCTCTCGTGGCGACGATATTACACCGCCGCCTCAGGCGTTAGGTTGGATTCGTGACTTATACGAAGGCGAAGAAGACATTATTGCCAACGAGCAAACGATCGTTTACTGCCTGCACGATACAACGGGTCACTTGGGAATTTTTGTTTCCGGCAGTGTGTCACGCAAAGAGCATACTGAGTTTACGGCTAACATGGATTATATCGATGTTATGCCACCAGGGCTGTACGAAACGACGGTCTCGCATGTCAGCGATCATGATGACGCGGAGTTACTTGAACGTGACTATTTACTTGAGTTCACGTCACGTAACTTTGAGGAGTTAGATCAGGATGTAATGCATAGTCCTGAAGATGATCGTCGATTTGCGACTGTTGCGCGTATTTCTGAGATCAACCTTGGTTTTTATCGGTTATATGTTCAGCCTTGGGTGCAGGCCACAATGACGCCAGAGGCGGCGCGCTGGATTCGCCGTATGCATCCTATTCGCTTAGGTTACAAACTTCTTTCTGATCGGAACCCGCTGACAGTGCCACTACCGGTCATGGCAGAAACAGTTCGTCGCAATCGCCAGCAAGTGAGCCAAGATAACGTCTTTAAAGCGTTTGAAACCATGTGCTCTGATCAAATTGTGGCGCATCTCAATGCTGTGCGGGATTTGCGCGATAGCACAACAGAAAGATTGTTTATGGACATTTATGGCCAGCCTCTCTTGCAAGCCGCAGTAGGTTTGTATGGTGATGCGCATGTCCATCGCCGCCGTCCCGGTGCTGAGCCAGAACATCAGCGTTTTGTTGAAAACCGCAAAAATGAGCTGCGCAATAAAATTGCTCAGGGTGGCGCTCACGAAGCGGTCATGCGCTCGGTAATCTATGTGTTGGGTGGAGCACCGGCGACAGACGAACGTAACTTCAAACGGTTACGTGCTTCCCGTGCCGAGCTAGAGCCTAGCTCAACCTTGAGTGAGTTTAAGCGTTTGGTGCGCGATCAGTTCTTTATTCTGAAATTAGATCGTGAGCGTGCGCTATCGTCATTGCCCGAACTGCTAGAAGGGCAAAGCAACAGCGATATTGACGGCTATATCGAGCATCTTAAGCATGTATTTGCCGCTAGCGGCGAGTTGTCTGAGCATGCTGCGCAACGTTTTGATCAGGTGAAGCAGTTGTTCGACCAAGCGCGTCCACCAAAGGCGGCTCCGCTAAAAGCAGTCGAGAGCAAACCAGTGGTTGAAGCCGAAAAGGTAGACGCGAAAGCCCCTGAAGTGGCGACTCATGCTGCTGCAAGCTCTTCAGCTAACAGCACTTTAGTAGACGATGCTTCTACAGAAGATGCGTCTAGTGAAAGCTCTTCTGATAAATCTTCTGAAACAAACCTTTCTGGCGAAAATTCGACAGCTACTAGTAAAGTAGAGGTTGAAGCACCCAAAGAGGTTGAGGCACCTAAAGAAGTAAGCAAATCTAAGCCAAGTGTGGCAACGCGTCGGAAACCACCGCGCAAGCGTTAAGCGCTGTATTATGCTCATCTACGCCTCTGTTTTCATACAGGGGCGTTTTTTTACATGCATATTTTGGGTTGCTGTCTGCGTACTGGCAGTCTAGTGTCTAGCTACTTCATTATGAAAAATAGTGCAGATAAGCACCTCGTGGCTGGGCGTCAGTTTGTTACCTACGCGACGGTTGTTACTGGCGCTTGTTGCAGGCCTGGGGTAGGGTAGGCGCATTTTTCTCATGGCCGTCAAGTGGTAACGACAGGCGGCAACGTATTCAGAGCATGGGCGATAGCGCCTGGGCAATAGGAAAGTGGAGCACTATGGGCAAGTCACTGGTCATCGTCGAGTCGCCTGCGAAAGCGAAGACGATCAATAAGTATCTCGGCAACGATTTCATCGTAAAGTCGAGCGTGGGTCACATCCGTGACCTGCCGACCAGCGGCTCAGGTAAGACAGCCTCCGATCCGAAGGAGCGCGCTCGCCAGGCTGCGGCAACACGTAAGATGTCGGCGGAAGAGAAAGCAGAGTACAAAAAGCGTAAAGCCCATGATCAGCTAATTAGGCGGATGGGGATTGATCCGGATAATGGCTGGGAAGCACGCTACGAAGTGCTCCCAGGTAAAGAAAAGGTTGTCGCGGAATTAAAGAAGCTGGCTGAAAAAGCGGATGCTGTTTATCTCGCGACGGATTTGGATCGCGAAGGGGAGGCGATTGCCTGGCATTTACGCGAGACGATTGGTGGTGATGACAGTCGCTATAAGCGCGTTGTATTTAATGAAATAACCAAAAATGCCATTCAGGATGCGTTTAAGTCGCCAGGGGCGTTAAATATTCCCCGCGTGGAAGCGCAACAAGCGCGCCGCTTTTTGGACCGCGTGGTTGGTTTTATGCTTTCTCCTTTGCTGTGGGCCAAAATTGCCAGAGGCTTATCAGCAGGTCGTGTTCAATCTGTTGCCGTTCGTTTAATCGTTGAGCGTGAACGAGAAATTCGTGCGTTTATTCCTGAAGAGTTTTGGGATGTCCACGCCGATCTCGCGTCCCCGGATGGGGAGTTAGTCAGGTTTGCGCTGGTGCGTCAGGATGGTAAGCCCTTCCTTCCTACCTCCGAAAAAGACACGCTTACACGCATTGAGCAACTGCGTAAAGCCAAGCTTGCGATTACCTCCCGTGAAGACAAACCGACGAGCTCCAAGCCTACCGCGCCGTTTATTACCTCAACGTTGCAGCAGGCTGCTAGCGGCCGATTAGGGTTCTCGGTTAAGAAAACCATGACCATGGCCCAGCGCCTCTACGAAGCTGGCTACATTACCTACATGCGTACCGACTCCACTAATCTTTCAAAGGATGCGGTTGAGAGTGTTCGCTCATTTATTGATGA
The DNA here is from genome assembly GCF_000712975.1 of Vreelandella neptunia. Taxonomy (GTDB): domain Bacteria; phylum Pseudomonadota; class Gammaproteobacteria; order Pseudomonadales; family Halomonadaceae; genus Vreelandella; species Vreelandella qaidamensis. Next base: position 227,154 of record NZ_JHQL01000001.1, read on the forward strand.
AGAGTACGGTGCACGCTATTTACCTGAGTCTGCTAACCGTTACAGCAGTAAAGAAAGCGCCCAAGAAGCCCATGAAGCGATTCGCCCTTCTAGCGTTGAACGGAAAGCGACTGATCTCTCAGGTATGGAGCGCGATGCTGAGCGCCTGTATGAGTTAATTTGGCGTCAATTTGTCGCTTGTCAGATGACGCCAGCGCAGTATCTTTCCAGTACGTTGAGCGTTGAGGTTGACGGTTACGATTTGCGTGCCAAAGGGCGAGTGCTCAAGTTTGATGGTTACACGCGGGTGATGAAGCCATCAGGTAAAAATGAAGATCAAAGCCTGGCTGATTTGCCGAAAGGCACGGCAATGTCGCTTGAAAAGCTTGACCCGCAGCAGCACTTTACAAAGCCTGCCCCGCGCTATACAGAAGCCAGCTTAGTAAAAGAGCTCGAAAAGCAGGGTATTGGCCGTCCTTCTACTTATGCTTCTATTATTTCCACGATTCAGGATCGTGGCTACGTAAAATTAGAGAGTCGCCGTTTTTATGCTGAAAAACTGGGTGATATTGTCACCGAACGGTTGAAAGAGTCTTTCCCGGATTTGATGGATTACTCGTTTACGGCTCGAATGGAAGATAGTCTGGATGAAGTTGCGGAAGGTGAGCGCAACTGGCAAGCCCTGTTGGATGCTTTCTATAGTGAATTTAGCCAAGAGCTCAGCAAGGCGGAAAGTGATGAGGGGATGCGGCCTAATCAGCCGGTCCCTACGGATATTGACTGTCCAAGCTGTGGCCGAAAAATGCAAATTCGTACGGCCTCTACCGGTGTCTTTTTAGGTTGCAGTGGTTATAACCTGCCGCCTAAAGAGCGCTGCAAAACCACCATTGATTTAATCCCTGGTGAAGAGGCCGTTGCAGAAGATGCGGGTGAAGAAGCAGAAACCAACGCGCTTCGTGCCAAGCGTCGTTGTCAGAAGTGCGGTACGGCCATGGATAACTATCTGATTGATGAAGGTCGCAAGCTGCATATTTGCGGCAATAGCCCTGATTGTGATGGTTATGAGGTAGAAACAGGTAAGTTTAAAATCAAAGGCTATGATGGCCCCATTATCGAATGCGATAAATGTGGTTCCGAGATGCAGCTTAAATCGGGTCGATTTGGTAAATACTTCGGCTGCACCAACAGTGACTGCAAGAACACACGTAAATTACTGCGTAGCGGCGATGTGGCACCACCCAAGATGGATCCGATACCAATGCCGGAACTAGCTTGCCAAAAAGTGGAAGATCATTATGTGTTGCGTGATGGTGCCAGCGGTTTATTCCTAGCGGCCAGCAAGTTTCCTAAAAATCGTGAAACTCGACCGCCGCTGGTGAAAGAGCTGCAAGCTCACGCCGATGAGCTACCAGAAAAGTACCACTTTATCCTAAAGGCACCCAGCGAAGACCCGGATGGCAGGCCTGCACAAATTCGTTATTCACGCAAAAATAAAGAGCAGTTCGTGATGACCGATGAAGAGGGTAAGGCAACCGGCTGGAAAGCGACCTTTGAGGCAGGTAAATGGCATGTGGAGGATAAGCGTAAGTGAGCCCACGTTCGCGAACCAATCAACTGCTCTACCAAGTTGAGCTTTTAGTGGGGCTGCCGTCGGGTGACGACGAACATGCTCAGGCTCGGCAAATAGCGATTGAAGAGAGCGCCCTGGCGCTCTTTGAGCTGGCGTTAAATTCGTTGCTTAAAGAAGTCACTGAGCATGCGCGCCTCAATGAGCATGGCTGGAAAGCGCTGCTTGATGAGCGAGGCCCAGCTGTTGCTGAGCTACAGCGCTTGCGCGATACAATGCGTCAGCCAGATAGCTGGTTGAATTGGTTGATAGGCCAAGTCGAGAAGCTACATAGTGATAACGGAGCAGGTCAGCGCACCGTACAAAATCCTTCTATGATTGCCGTCGGTAGCCAGACAACGCTTGCTAACCAGCTGTTAGCTAACCTTACCGCTGCTAAGCATGATATTGCCGCCTTACGTGAAACTAGCCAAGAGTGGTAACCATAGCGACAAATACAGTGCTTAGAGCGCGCAAATCGCAAAAGGAGATATAAATGCGCTATAACCAAGTCAAAGACTTAGTTGAGTGGGCCGCAAGCTATCATGGCGATATGGCGCGTCAATATCGCGCTGCTGCGGACTCAAGTGACCATCAACGTCTTGCCATGGCATTAACGTATTTAGCCGATAGTGAGTTGCGAATGAAAACTGGACTCGAAGCGCTGTTTAATGATGGCTCTGACCATCGTGAAGTGCTGGAGATATGGTTTGATGATCCTAGCGACTTTCCCCAGCCTCCTGAGCTTGAGGCGCTCGCTGAACAAACAGTGGCAGATTCTATCGATGAACTGACTCACATAGCGATTAAGTCGCATCAAAAGCTACAGCATCTTTATGAGCATCGTGCGTCACGTGCCAAGATAGAGCCAGAAGCAGCCTTCTTTAATGCCTTGGCAGAAGGGCATAACGCCGAAGCGCGTAAGCTCGTGACGAGCATGCAAGAATTCGAGGATATCTAGCCAGTAATTTGAGGGATAACTAGGTTAGTTTTACAAGATAAGAGTGGCAAGATAGCCTGAGAACGATTAACAGCGGCGCGGTTGTCAACCTTGTCGTATGGGCAGGTTATTTGGCTTATTAAGGCACTGACATTTGGTGCTGGAATAAGGTATAACGACTGCTACAAACGCTTTGTTGGCTGTTGATGCTGGCCTATATAGAGATTGACAATGATGCCCGTAAACCGTCGCCGTTTTTTAGCATTGGCGCTGGGCTGGCCCGCTGTGGCTAGCGCAGCGACTTCTAGCACTGTAAATGATTACGAACCCACAGATCTAGTGGAGACGCTGCTTTCGCGCGCCAATATTCCGCGTCACAGCAATGAGCTTTGGGTGTTAATTGATGATAAAGAAGCTACGCTGAGTATCTATCGCGGTAATACGGTGGTTGAACATTATTCACCCATATCGCTTGGGCGTGGTGGCGCAAAAACGCAGCGAGTCCGTGGTGATAATGTGACTCCACTTGGCGAGTTTCGAATAAACCGATTTAATTACGAAAGTCAGTGGCATATTTTTATAGGTATCGATTATCCTACGCCACCGCATGCACGCATGGCGCTCGAAAAAGGCATTTATTCTCAAGCAGATTATGATGCTTATTTTGATCACTATCGGCGTCACGGTGCTCCGCCGCAAAATACGGCATTAGGTGGCGCTATTGGTATACATGGTATTGGGGGTGGTGATCCAGATATTCATGGTCAATATCACTGGACCCAAGGCTGTGTTGCTGTCACCAATGAGCAGATTGAACAAGTTGCTTCGCTGGTAGGTGTTGGCACTCGCGTAGTGATCCGCTAGGCTGATGTGGTTAAAGGAAGTTCTAGGTTTTTAAATACGTGGCTATAGACAACCGCTGTGGTCTATTATAAAACAGCGTTTGACTTGCGTGTCTTGGACTTATGCCAAGCCACAAGTCGCTGTAAAGAACCTGCACCGCAGGTAGACAAAACTGGGCTAACACTTTAGCCTTAGGTTTGTCATACCCTTAATGTTGTACCCAAGGAAGACTCAAGGAGAACACTATGACTCTGAAGACTGCTCTGAAGATGACTGCCGCTGCCGCTTCTCTGGCAATCCTGGCTGGCTGTGCTTCTACCAGCGCTCTGGAAGAAGTTCGCATGACTGCTGAATCTGCACAGGCTGATGCCGCAGAAGCACGCAGCATGGCTTCACAAGCGATGAACACTGCAAACCAAGCTCAGCGCGATGCGCAAGCTGCGCTGCAGATGTCTGAGCAAAACCGTGAAGAAATGAACCGCATGTTCCAGCGCTCCATGCAGAAGTAATTCTGTTTGGGCCCTAAGCGTTAAACCTTAGGGTTGCTGTAGATGTAAAAAACCCCGCCTCGGCGGGGTTTTTTGCTCTTTGGATTTTTCTTCGATTAAGCTTCTTCCTCAGTTCGATTCGTTGTCGTAAGTTCAATTTCTTCTAATAAGCCATCAAGTTCTAACGTTTCTTCAGCAGGAGCCTTTTCTGGCGCTTGGGGGCCATAAAGCGCTACAAAGCGGCCATTTGGATTTTCCACTGCTAGCTTAACCTGAGCGTAATCCACTTCTGCTTGGTCTTCAGCGAGCTCGCTCACCCGCTCGATGGCATTAAGCAATGGCTCGAAATCGCCAACGTTTTCTTCAAGCTGAGGGAAAGACTGTACAAACAGTGTGCCGTCTGCTGCCCAGCCTGCTTTAAACGGTGCATCCATCAAGTTGACCTGAGTGCCACTAGGTAGGCGCTCATAGAGCGATTCGATATCTTCAGGATACATACGAATACAGCCGCGGCTTACCCGCATACCCACGCCTTCAGGGCGGTTAGTGCCATGAATCAGGTAACTAGGCATCGCCAGCAATATAGCGTGACGACCCAATGGGTTATTGGGGCCAGGGGGCACAATAGAGGGCGCTGGCTCGCCACGTGCTGCTGCTTCACGACGCATAGATGCTGGTGGTGCCCAGGCAGGATCTTTCACCTTTACTGTGGTGCGGGTGATACCAACAGGGGTGGCAAATTCTTCGCGGCCAACGCTGACAGGATAGGTTTCAACAATGCCTGGATTATCGGCTGGGTAATAGTAAAGTCGCAGTTCGGAAAGGTTGACGACTACGCCTTCACGAGGGGCGGGCGGCAAAATATAGCGTGCTGGTATAACAACTTCTGTTCCTTTTCCAGGCACCCACAAGCTGACGTCTGGATTCGCCATGCGGATTTCTTCATAGCCGATATTATGGCGCCGTGCGATGTCAATTAGTGTTTCTTCAGGGTTTTCTACGACGACGGTATAGTTTTCTCCAATAATGTCACCCGTCTCAGGTAGACGAAAATGGCCGCGTGGTAGCTCCCTTTGTTCTGCAAGCTGGTCAGCGGTGGCTAATGCTTCTTCGGTAAGAGCTGCTGCCCCTTCCGTTGTGGTATTAGGCGGCTGTGCATAAATAGAGCTAGAAAGGCTTGCCGTCAGCAAGACTGCTAGACTAGTTGGGGCCCAAACGTTATATAACCTGCGAATATTCATGGTGGTTCCTAATCAATTTATGCGCTAATCACTGCGCAGTTGCATTGCTATTAGCGATATGTCATTAGCGATAGTAGGCGGGCCGGGGATGGAGCCATTGTATAAGTTTGCCCCAAGGTTCACGCCGCCGCTACTTTTTGGTTGAGCGTTGTTAGCAGCGCTTCGACCTTTTCAAAACGCTGTTCGATAGTTTCCATTGGAAATTCAAATCGTAACGTGTCTGAGCCATCCAAACGGTAATGTTGAGGCGATTTCTGGATAAGTGTCACTAGCGTTAATGGGTCGACCTGAGTGGCGCTATTGAAAAGGACGCGGCCACGATTTTCACCGGCTTCAATGCGCGCAACGCCCAGTTGTTCAGCACGGTGGCGCAGCCTAGTTTGACGTATCAGGTTTTTTAAAGGTTGAGGAAGGAGACCAAAACGATCAATAAGCTCCACTTGTAGTTCTTTGAGTTCCGCATCGCTCTGAGTGTTGGCGATGCGCTTATACATCACTAGGCGCTGTTGTACGTCATGAATATAGTCGTCTGGAATCAACGCTGGCAGATTGAGGCTAATCTCGACGCCGGTGTTGAAGGGGGCGTCAATGTTAGGCGTTTTGCCCGCACGTATTGCCTTCACCGCGCGATCCAGCATTTCCATATAAAGCGTGTAGCCGATGGTTTCCATTTGGCCGCTCTGCTCGTCGCCTAGCAGCTCGCCAGCGCCGCGAATTTCCATGTCGTGACTTGCCAGGGTAAAACCAGCGCCCAGATCATCAGAAGCGCTAATCGCTTCAAGACGTTTAACGGCATCTCGTGTCATTGCTTTGGGGGGCGGTGTTAGTAGGTAAGCGTATGCTTGATGGTGGCTGCGGCCAACGCGTCCACGTAGCTGGTGTAGCTGGGCCAGACCGAACTTATCGGCGCGCTCAATCAGAATTGTGTTGGCGCTGGGTACGTCAATGCCGGTTTCTATAATAGTCGAGCATACAAGTACATTGAAGCGACGATGATAGAAGTCTGACATGACTCGCTCAAGGCTGCGTTCTGGTAACTGGCCGTGAGCGACGGCTACTCGCGCTTCTGGCACCAGTTCGCGAATTTGTTCGGCGGCGTTTTCAATCGTTTTGACTTCATTATGCAAAAAATAGACTTGTCCGCCGCGTAGTATTTCACGCAGTAGGGCCTCTTTAATGATGCTACTGTCTCGCTGTTGCACAAACGTCTTGACCGATAAGCGCCGTGCTGGCGGGGTGGCAATAATCGAAAGGTCTCGGATACCGCTCATGGCCATGTTAAGGGTGCGCGGAATCGGTGTCGCCGTTAGCGTCAAAATATCGATTTCGGCGCGTAGCGTTTTGAGTTTCTCTTTCTGCGCGACCCCAAAACGGTGTTCTTCATCGATAATTAAGAGCCCCATTTTGGGAAGCTCAACGCTTTTAGACAGCAGCTTATGGGTGCCAATTACAATGTCAGTCTGCCCATTCTTGATGCTTTCCAGGGTTTGCGTCGTTTCTTTGCCACTGGTGAAGCGTGAGATAAGGCTAATGTTCACGGCGGTGTCAGCAAAACGGTCTCGGAAGTTTTCAAAATGCTGGCGAGCTAACAGGGTAGTGGGCACAAGCACTACCACTTGGCGACCGGTCTGGACGGCCAGAAATGCAGCGCGCATCGCGACTTCGGTCTTGCCAAAACCTACATCGCCACAAACAACGCGATCCATTGGTTGAGCAGAGACCATGTCGCTAATAACTGCTTCGATAGCGGCATGTTGGTCGGGGGTTTCTTCAAATGGGAAGCTGGCAGAGAAGCGGACATACTCCTCTCCAGGTGTATCATAAATAAACCCTTCCTGAGCCTCTCGCCGAGCGTAGATATCTAACAGCTCGGCGGCAGTGTCTCGGATTTTCTCAGCTGCTTTGCGGCGTGCTTTTTCCCATTGGTCAGAGCCTAGTCGGTGTAGCGGGGCGAGCTCGTCATCAGCGCCGCTATAGCGAGAAATAAGATGCAGGCTATCGACAGGTACATAAAGCTTGGCACCGTCGGCATATGAAAGGGCTAAGAATTCATTAGCCTGACCACCAGCTTCAAGGGTTTCCAGCCCCAAATAGCGGCCTACGCCATGTGCTTGGTGCACAACTGGGGCACCTTCTCTCAGCTCGGAAAGGTGCCGCACGGCCAATTCATTGTCGTCGGTGGCTTTTTCTCGTCGCCGGCTCTGGCGCACTACATCGCCAAATAGCTCAGTCTCGCTAATCACTGCGACATCAGGCTCGGTAAGCCACAAGCCACTACCTACCAAGCTTTCAGTTATAGCAATTCGATCAGTGCTGCTTAAAAAGTCTTGGAAGCTGTTGATATGAGGCAGCGTTAATTTAAGCGGCGCTAGTATTTCTTCTAACGCTTCTCTGCGCCCCCTTGATTCGGCAACAAACAGAACCCGCGTAGCGTGCTGTGTATTTAAAAAGGCGGCTAGTTCATTCAGCGGTTGCTTGGCGCGAGCGTTAATTGCAAGTGAGGGTAGTGCCTGGGCTTTCGGCGCCAGGGCATGACGCTGTGTATCGTCTTCGGTGAGTTCGATTCGTGGGCGTGCTTTAATCGCCGAAAAAACGTCATTCACGGGAATGAACGCGCGAAGAGGCGGTAAAAGAGGACGTGTTGGATCAACACCTAAATTTTCGTAGCGTGATTCAATCGAGCGCCAGTGCTGTTCAGCTGCTTCGAACACGCCGGGTAATAGTGCCACACGGGTGTCATCGGTGACGTGCTCAAATAAAGAAGCAGTTTCGTCGAAGAACAGCGGTAAATATTGCTCCAGACCTGGCGAGGGAATCGCTTTCAGCGCATCGTTATAGAGTGGGCACTGGCGCGGATCAACATCAAAAAGCGTTTCAAACTGTTCTCGAAAACAGGCAATAGCGCTGCGGCTTAATGAGTACTCATGCGCTGGTAGTAGCTCAATCACACCGACTTTGTTGGTGGATCGCTGATTACCGGGGTCAAAATGGCGTAGCGTATCGATTTCGTCATCAAACAAATCAATACGAATTGGCTCATCCATGCCCATGGCGAAAAGGTCAATGATGGCACCACGCATGGCGTATTCACCAGGCTCGTAGACCGTTTCTACAGCACGATAGCCTGCTCGGGAGAGCGACTCGCGAAATGCTTCCCGTTTTAGCTTTGCGCCTTCTTTCAACGTCATAACGCGCCCAGCTATATATGACACGGGGGGAAGCCGCTGCATTAATGTATTAATTGGCACCAGAACAATGCCGCGTACCCCATCCTGCAATAATCGTAGGGTGCGTAGGCGTGACGATATAATATCCTGATGCGGGGAGAAGCTGTCATAAGGCAGCGTTTCCCAGTCTGGGAAGGGCAAAACGGGCACATTACTGTAGAACGCCAGATCCTGTTCCAATCGTTGCGCGCTGGCAGTGTTGGGCGTAATGACCAATAATGGTGCGCTTAAGGCGACCTGGGCCAGTGCCAGGGCAGTTGCACTGCCCGGCGGCGCTGTTAGGTAAAGCGTGTCGCGTGTCCCTTTTGGCTGGGGCGGTTCGAGCAGAGAAAAAGAAGGCATAGTCACGGTATCGTTTTTGCGCTGAAACGGAAACTGGATCATACACGATCAGTACTTTCAGGCAGAGGCCTATGCAAAGCAAACACAGGTTACGGAAGCCTGCAAGGTACAGACGTGCAGGAGTCATGAGGTACACAAGCTACCTACTGTTTCGTGTCGTGTGTCGATACATTGTTGCAGCTTGTAGTCAATTCGTTTTTTCTGTAATACCCCTACATGGTGTGCGACTATCCATTCATTGCGACATGTAGGTAAGCCCAGGATAATGTTCTAAGAAATTTCTTTTCACTACCCAATGAGGCCGCACGTGAGTCAGCAAGCTCTCGAAAACGTTTTTCAGGAATGGCAAAGCAACGAAGCTCTGGCTGAGCAAATGATACCGTTGGTGGGTCAGTTGTATCGTCAGAACAATGTTGTCGCCACTATGTTTGGTCGTTCCTTGATTAAGCGGTCAGTCATTCGCATCCTCAAAGATCACCGTTTTGTGCGCAAAATTGAAGGGACCGAGTTATCTGTCGAAGATACGTTCCCCATTGTGAAAGCAATGAGTGAGATGAATCTTGGTCCTGCCCATGTTGACGTTGGCAAGTTAGCAGTTAATTTTAAGCGCCAAGGCGGTGGTGACCTTAGTGCTTTCCTGCGTAAAGAGCTTGCTGAGATTATTGATGGTTTTCAGCCGAACGGTAGCAAAGGCGAGCCTCAAGACGTCGTTCTTTACGGTTTTGGGCGTATTGGCCGCTTGCTTGCACGCGTGATGGTTGAGAAGGCGGGTGGTGGTAACTTGCTGCGTTTGCGGGCGATTGTTGTACGTGGCCGTGGTGATGTTGCTAAAGATCTTGAAAAGCGTGCCAGCTTGCTGCGCAGAGACTCGGTGCATGGTCCCTTTGATGGCACCATTTCAGTCGATGTTGAAGCGCGCACGTTGATCGTTAATGGTAACGTGATTCAGGTTATTTACGCCGACTCTCCCAGTGAGATTGATTACACCGCTTACGGCATCAATAACGCTGTTATCGTTGACAACACTGGTATTTGGCGTGATGAGGCGGGTCTGGGTCAGCACCTGGAATGCAAGGGCGCTAAGAAAGCATTGTTAACAGCGCCGGGCAAAGGCGATATTAAAAATATCGTATTTGGCATTAACCACGAAACAATTGGTGATAATGACCAAATTGTGTCGGCAGCCTCCTGTACCACCAACGCCATTGTGCCAGTGCTGAAAGCACTGAATGATGAGTATGGTGTGGTGACCGGCCACGTAGAGACAGTGCACGCCTATACTAACGATCAAAACCTTATCGATAATTACCACAAGGGTGATCGTCGTGGTCGTAGTGCAGCACTTAATATGGTACTGACCGAAACAGGTGCAGCAAAAGCCGTTGCAAAAGCGCTTCCCGAGCTTGAGGGTAAGCTAACGGGCAATGCCATTCGTGTGCCAACACCCAATGTATCTATGGCTATTTTGAATCTGACCTTGGAAAAGGGCACCGATGCTGCAGCGCTGAATGACTACCTGCGTCGCATGTCGATTGACTCTTCTTATCAGAAGCAAATTGACTTTGTAGATTCCGCTGAAGTTGTATCGTCTGATTTTGTTGGTAACCGCCATGCGGGTATCGTTGACGCTAAAGCTACTATTGCAAACGGTAATCATGCTGTTGTGTATGTGTGGTATGACAATGAATTTGGCTATAGCTGCCAGGTTATTCGTATCCTTCAGCATATGTCGAACGTAAAGTTTCTGAAGCTGCCCCATCAAACCGTTTGATCACTAACTGCATGTAAGCAGCTGCTCTAGCGCTGTGGAGCATGAAGTAACGTAAAACGCCACCTTCAGGTGGCGTTTTTTGTGGCGAAAACAAATCTACTTAAAGCGTATATAGCACTTTCGGAGGCCGTCAGGGATGTGGTCATTGGCCGCGCTTATCTTTATAATACGAGAGATTTTTCGGGGTGGTTCAACTTTGCTTGAGCCGGACTGGTAACAATCTGAGCAGAAAATAAGAATTTCACTGAGCAGAAAATAAGCATTCGAACCCCTTACCTTCGTATATCCGATCCATCAACTGGGCGAGACTATGATCGAAGTCAAAAAAGGCCTGGATCTCCCCATCACGGGAGCGCCCGAGCAGCGTATTGAAGATGCGCGGCCTGTGCGCCACGTGGCAATCCTGGGCACCGACTACGTTGGCATGAAACCAACGATGGAAGTTCAGGAAGGGGATAAGGTCAAACTAGGCCAATTGCTCTTCACCGATAAGAAAATTGATGGTGTACGCTTTACAGCGCCCGCCAGCGGTGAAGTAGTTGCTATTAACCGTGGCGAAAAGAGACGTTTGCTTTCTGTTGTTATTAAAGTCGATGAAAATGAAGAAGCGATGACATTTGCTTCCCATGATCGTGGCGCTTTAGAGCAGCTTGAACGTCAAACTGTTGTTGATCAACTGGTAGAGTCAGGTCTTTGGACTGCTTTGCGCACCCGGCCTTTTTCTCGCACGCCAGCCATCGACAGCACACCTACTGATATTTTTGTCACTGCCGTGGATACCCATCCGCTCAGTGCTGACCCTGCGGTAGTGATCAACGAAAACTCCCAAGCATTTGAAGACGGCCTCAAGGTGCTAACCCGCCTGACCGAGGGCAACGTTTTTCTGTGCACGGGTGCCAATGCGTCCCTTCCTGGTGGTGATGTTAGCGGCGTAAAAGCTGAAAGCTTTGCTGGCCCGCATCCTGCTGGTCTGGTGGGCACGCATATTCACTACCTTTCACCGGTAGCCCTGCATAAAAAAGTGTGGCACATCGGTTATCAAGATGTGATTGCCTTCGGCAAGCTGTTTATCGAAGGTAAGCTCGATATGAGCCGTATTATTGCCGTGGGTGGCCCACGTGCTGAAAAGCCTCGTTTATTACGCACCCGTATAGGTGCTAGTACTGAGGAACTCTTAGCAGGTGAGATCATCAAACCTGAAGACACCCGCGTAATTTCAGGCTCTGTATTCTCTGGTGCTTCAGCAGAAGGGAATCTGACCTATCTGGGGCGTTTCCATAATCAAATTAGCTTGCTCGAAGAGGGCAACAAGCGCGCCTTTATGGGGTGGTTGTCTACAGGTGCTAATCGCCACTCTGTTATGGGCATCTATATCTCCAAGATTAAAGGCCTGAGTAACTACGCGCCGACAACGTCTACCAATGGTTCTGAACGTGCCATGGTACCGGTGGGTAATTACGAACGCGTCATGCCGTTGGACGTAATGCCAACACAGTTACTGCGTTCGCTGATTGTGGGCGACATTGAGGTTGCCATGCAGCTTGGGTGTCTTGAGCTGGACGAAGAGGATCTGGCACTGTGTACCTATGTTTGCCCCGGTAAATATGAGTACGGCCCTATCCTGCGTGACAATCTCACCATGATCGAGAAAGAGGCCTGATGATGGGTATTCGACAAACACTCGATAATCTCGAGCCGCACTTCCATAAAGGTGGTAAATACGAAAAGTTCTACCCGCTCTACGAAGCGGTAGATACTATTTTTTATTCGCCGCCTAGCGTCGCTAAAACCACTTCTCACGTGCGTGATGGTATTGACCTGAAGCGCATCATGATTACAGTGTGGATGTGTACTTTTCCTGCCATGTTCTTTGGTATGTGGAACGCGGGCTGGCAGGCAAATACCGCAATTGATGCAGGCTATGCATCCATGAGCGGTTGGCGCGAAGCGATTATGATGACCCTAGCGGGTGGGCATGATCCAAGCAGTCTGTGGGCCAACTTTGTACTGGGTGCGACTTACTTCTTACCTATTTACCTCGTTACGTTCGTGGTAGGTGGTTTTTGGGAAGTGATGTTCGCCATCAAGCGCGGTCATGAAGTTAACGAAGGCTTCTTCGTAACGTCTGTGCTTTTTGCTCTGATTCTACCGGCAACTATTCCGCTATGGCAGGTTGCCTTAGGTATCACCTTCGGCGTCGTCATAGGTAAAGAGATCTTTGGTGGTACAGGTAAAAACTTCCTGAACCCTGCTTTAACTGGTCGAGCATTTCTATACTTTGCCTATCCGGCGCAAATTTCCGGTGACGCAGTATGGGTAGCAGCCGATGGCTATACTGGTGCAACAGCACTTTCCATGGCTTTCCAGGACGGTATGACTGCGTTGACCAACACTTACAGCTGGTGGGATGCCTTCTTAGGCTTCATTCCTGGCTCAGTAGGTGAAGTATCAACGCTGGCAATCCTTATCGGTGCCGCAGTACTGCTTTGGACTAAGATCGCTAACTGGCGAATTATGCTGGGCGTTTTCTTGGGCATGGTTATTACCAGTACGCTGTTCAACTTAATTGGTTCTGACAGCAATCCCATGTTCGCAATGCCTTGGTATTGGCACCTAGTGATTGGCGGTTTCGCTTTCGGCATGGTGTTTATGGCAACGGACCCAGTGTCTGCGGCTATGACTAACCAAGGTCGCTTAGTGTTTGGTGCGCTAATTGGTGTGATGACCGTGCTGATTCGCGTAGTAAACCCGGCCTTCCCTGAAGGGATCATGTTAGCCATTTTGTTTGCCAACTTGTTTGCGCCGCTGATTGACCACATGTTCGTCCAGGCCAATATTAAACGCCGTCTCAAGCGGACTGGCGTACCGGCCGAGGAGACAGCCTAATGGCACAAGGTAACAACTCCATCAAGAAGATCCTGATCGTAGCGTTTTCGCTGTGTATCGTGTGCTCGGTGATCGTGTCGACGGCTGCTGTGGCGCTACGTCCTGCACAGCAGTTAAATCAGGAGCTGGACCGTAAAACCAACATTCTTAACGTGGCACGCCTTTATGAGCCTGGTATGGATGTTGAAGAAGCGTTCCGCACCCAGATCACTGCGCGTGTGGTAGAGCTTGATTCTGGTGAGTATACCGATCAGTTCGACCCAGATACCTTTGATGGCTTCGAAGCGTCTCGCGATCCGGCAACGGGTCGTACACTGTCTGGCGACCGTGATATCGCAGGTTTGTCTCGTGTTGAGAACTTTGCGACTGTCTACCTTGTCGGCGATGAAGAGAATCCAGACCAAATTGTTCTGCCTATCCGTGGGCAAGGACTTTGGGGACGCATGATGGGCTTCTTGGCTGTAGAAGGTGACGGTAATACCATTGTCAGTATCACCTACTATGACCACAGCGAAACACCGGGCCTTGGCGCTGAGGTGAATAATCCGCGCTGGCAAGCTCAGTGGGAAGGTAAGAAGATTTACGATGAAGAGGGCGACCTCTCACCGGAAATCCACCTGACCAAAGGCGGTGCAAGCAATGAGTACGAAGTTGATGCGCTATCTGGTGCAACGCTGACTAGTAACGGCGTGACTAACATGCTGCAGTTCTGGTTCAGCGAAGAAGGTTTCGGTCCTTATTTGGCGAAGTTCCGTAGTGGAACTGAGCCAGAAGACGCCGAAGATACCGACACCAACTTCGACGACGTTGAGGGGGCCTGATCATGGCGGATGCAAATGCAAAAAGCGTCTTAACGGCGCCGATCTTTAAGAATAATCCCATTGCGCTCCAGATTTTAGGGATTTGTTCTGCACTAGCGGTGACTACCAGCATGAGCGTCTCGCTGGTAATGGCGCTAGCGGTAATTTTTGTTACGGCCTTTTCGAACCTATTCGTATCGTTGATTCGGAACCATATTCCGTCTTCGATCCGTATCATTGTTCAAATGACCATCATTGCGTCACTAGTTATCGTGGTTGACCAGATCCTCAAAGCTTACGCTTATGAAATGTCTAAGCAGCTGTCGGTATTCGTGGGTCTGATCATCACCAACTGTATCGTAATGGGCCGTGCAGAAGGCTTTGCTATGTCCAATACCCCGGGCATGTCGTTCCTTGATGGTATTGGAAATGGCCTGGGTTACGGTTTCGTTTTAATGGTCGTTGGCTTCTTCCGTGAATTGCTAGGTGCTGGCAGCATCTTTGGTTTCACCGTCCTGCCTACCATTCAAAATGGTGGTTGGTATGTGCCTAACGGTATGATGCTGCTACCGCCTTCTGCCTTCTTTATTATCGGTTTGCTGATCTGGGTACTGCGTTCAGTCAATCCTGAGCAGGTAGAAGAGAACGAGTTCAAAATGAAGCACAACACCAAGCCGAAGGAGGCCGTGTAACATGGAACACTATCTAAGCCTTTTTGTTGCTTCGGTTTTTGTTGAGAACTTGGCACTGGCTTTCTTCTTAGGAATGTGTACGTTCCTGGCGGTTTCCAAGAAAGTTTCGGCTGCCTTTGGCCTTGGAATTGCTGTTATTGTCGTACTGACTATTTCAGTACCGGTCAATAACCTAGTGTTCAACTTGCTGCTGGCTGAAGGCGCATTGTCTTGGACCGGCGTAAGCGGTGCTGAAAATATCGATCTTTCATTCCTGGGGCTTCTGAGCTACATCGGCGTTATTGCCGCACTGGTTCAGATTCTGGAAATGTTCCTCGATAAATACGTTCCTGCGCTCTACAACGCACTGGGCGTCTTCCTACCGCTGATTACCGTTAACTGCGCCATCCTAGGTGGTGTTCTGTTCATGGTTGAGCGTAACTACAACTTTGGCGAATCCGTAATCTATGGTTTCGGTTCTGGTGTTGGCTGGGCGCTTGCTATTACAGCGCTGGCTGGTATCCGTGAGAAGCTGAAGTATAGCGACGTGCCTGGCGGTCTTCAGGGTCTTGGCATCACGTTTATTACCGTTGGCTTAATGTCGTTGGGCTTTATGTCCTTCTCAGGCATTCAGCTTTAATCGGAGCCGGTTTTCTCGGCAGCCCAGGCTGCCGAGGTACAGAAAACCTTCAGCAATAGGAAACCGACATGGTTGATACATCTGTCATCTTGCTCGGTGTTGTCATGTTCACGATCATCGTTATTAGTTTGACGGCGATCATTCTGGCAGCGCGCAGCAAGCTAGTGAGTAGCGGGGACGTGACGATTGAAGTCAACGGCGACCCCGAGCATACCCTGCAGACCCAGGCTGGTGGTAAGCTTCTTAACACCTTAGCTGCAAACGGAATCTTTCTTTCTTCTGCCTGTGGCGGTGGCGGCTCTTGTGCTCAGTGTAAGTGCCGAGTAGAAGAGGGCGGCGGCTCTATTTTGCCGACCGAAGAATCCCATTTCACTATGCGTGAGAAGAAAGAAGGCTGGCGTCTATCTTGTCAGGTTCCTGTTAAACAGGACATGAAAGTAGAAGTGCCTGAAGAAGTGTTTGGTGTGAAGAAGTGGGAAACTGAAGTAACTGCCAACCCCAATGTGGCTACCTTCATTAAAGAGCTGAACCTTAAGCTACCTGAAGGTGAAGAAGTTGCTTTCCGCGCCGGTGGTTATGTTCAGCTGGTAGCGCCGCCCTACGATATTAAATTCGCCGATTTTGACATCGAAGAAGAGTATCGTGGCGATTGGGAAAAATTTGATATGTTCAAAATTTCCCATAAGAACGACGAGGAAGTAATCCGCGCCTACTCAATGGCTAACTACCCGGATGAAAAAGGCCTCCTCAAGTTCAACATTCGTATCGCGACACCGCCTCCGGGTACTAACCACCCGCCGGGTCTTATGTCTACCTACGTCTTCAATCTGAAGCCGGGTGACAAAGTGACCGTTATGGGTCCGTTTGGTGAGTTCTTCGCCAGAGACACTGATGCAGAAATGGTCTTCATCGGTGGTGGTGCAGGCATGGCGCCGATGCGTAGCCATATCTTTGACCAGCTCAAGCGCTTGAAGTCGTCGCGTAAGATCTCCTTCTGGTACGGTGCGCGTTCTTGGCGTGAAACCTTCTACAATGAAGAGTACGATCAGCTGGCTGAAGAGTTCCCGAACTTTGAGTGGCATCTGGCACTGTCAGACCCGCAGCCAGAGGATAACTGGGAAGGGCCGACCGGCTTCATCCACAATGTACTGTATGAAAACTACCTGAAGGATCATCCTGCTCCTGAAGATTGTGAGTACTACATGTGTGGGCCGCCGATGATGAACGCGTCTGTTATTAAGCTACTGTTGGATATGGGCGTAGAGCCGGAAAACATTCTGTTAGATGACTTCGGCGGTTAATACAGTATTGCAGTAAACTGCCTTCAGGCATAAGCGGGGCTGACCTTTTGGTCAGCCCCGTTTTTGTGAGCACTGGAAAAACGCTTTGCCGTCTGATCATTTTGGAGTGGCTGAGGTACAATAGATATTAAAATTCTACGGCACTTAACGACATGATCGTTGTCGGCAGGTGAACAGTTAATGCAATGCTGGGAGGTACGCATGACAATCTGGCTACTGGTATTTGGTTTTATGGCACTGGTAATGACAGCCATGGCTGTTGGGGTATTAATGGGTCGAAAGCCTATCGCTGGCTCCTGTGGCGGTTTAAATCAGCTGGGCTTAAAAGAAGGCTGTGACATCTGTGGTGGTAAAGATGAGGTTTGCGAAGAAGAAAACCGTAAGCGTGGAAGTGTGCGCCGCCGTAGCGATGAAAGTCGTGGAGCTGACCTAGGTTATGACGCAACACGTCGTTAATCTGGCAACTTGCTTTTCAGACGCCCACTTGCTGTGGGTGTTTACGTAAATGCTCTTAAAGCGCTTTTACCGTAAGGAATAAGGAGATCCAAGTCGTATGGCAGTTCACAATTACGATGTCGTGGTGATAGGTACTGGTCCCGCTGGGGAAAGCGCTGCCATAAACGCCGCTAAGCATGGCAAGCGAGTGGCGATTATTGAAAAGCAGGCCCAGGTGGGTGGCAACTGTACGCACTGGGGTACTATCCCTTCAAAAGCGCTGCGCCATCAGGTCAAACAGATCATGGCGTTCAATACCAACCGCATGTTCCGCGATATCGGTGAACCCCGCTGGTTTTCTTTCCCCAAAGTGATGGAACGTTCGCGTGGCACCATCGATAAACAAGTTGAAATGCGCACGACATTTTACGCGCGCAACCGTATTGATCTGTTTCATGGTATGGCTCGTTTTAAAGATGACCATACCGTGGTGGTGCGAGATCGACAGGAAGGTGTGGAGGAGCTGATTGCTAAAAAAATTGTTATTTCTACCGGCTCTCGGCCTTATCGTCCGGCGGATATTAACTTTCGTCATCCGCGTATTTACTGCTCTGATACGATTCTCAGTCTTTCCCATACACCGCGGACACTGGTGATCTTTGGGGCAGGTGTAATCGGTTGTGAGTACGCCTCTATCTTTTCGGGCCTAGGCGTTAAGGTTGATTTAATCAACAACCGCGATAGCCTCCTTTCATTTTTGGATGATGAAATCAGTGATGCGCTTTCCTATCATCTGCGCAAACACGGTGTCTTGATTCGTCATAACGAAGACTATAAAAGTGTCGAAGGCGACGAAGCTGGTGTAACCGTAAACCTGAAGTCGGGCAAGAAAATCCGCGCCGATGCGTTTCTCTGGGCGAATGGCCGTACCGGTAATACGGATAGTCTTGGGCTTGAGAATATCGGCTTAGAGGCAAACGGCCGAGGCCAGCTTAGCGTTGATGAGCACTACCGCACCACGATTCCGCATATTTACGCTGCAGGCGATGTGATTGGTTGGCCGAGTCTCGCCAGTGCTGCCTACGACCAGGGGTTAAACTCCTGTAACGAGCTACTGGAAAAAGAGTATCGTTTCGTTAGCGATGTGCCCACCGGGATTTACACCATTCCCGAAATCAGCTCTTTTGGCCCCAACGAGCGTGAGCTAACCGAAGCCAAAGTGCCCTACGAAGTGGGTAAAGCCTTCTTTAAAGATACTGCTCGTGCGCAAATTACCGGCGATACAGTGGGAATGCTGAAAATTTTGTTCCATCAAGATACGCTGGAGATTTTGGGTATCCATTGCTTTGGTGACCAGGCGTCGGAAATTCTACACATTGGGCAGGCAATTATGCAGCAGGAAGGTGAGGCGAATACTGTGAAGTACTTCATTAACACCACCTTCAATTATCCTACAATGGCAGAAGCATATCGGGTAGCAGCACAAAATGGCTTAAACCGAATGTTTTAAAATGTTCGAAGTAGGGGGTATTCCCCCCTATGTTCACCATCTATTTACCAATTATCCAGCAATTGCTGAGCGCGGGGCTGCCAGTCTCCGTCTAAAGCGGCAGCGCGAATAAGTGCTTCGCGGGCAGTGTCCGTTTGCCCTTGTTGTAGCTTTAAAATTGCAAAATTAAGCCATGCAGCCCCCATGGAGGGTTCAAGCTGTGTGGCTGATGCGAAGGCTTCCATTGCTGCTTTAGGTTGTTGATCGGCGTATAGCGCATTACCGAGCGCAAATTGACCCAGCGGTTGGGCAGGGAAGCGTTCTACAAAGGCTTGCCAACTGGAAAGCGTTGCTACAGGCCCATGCTGCTCCTCATAAGCGCTAATGGCTTCCAGTGCATTGCGGGCGGTAACGCCTTCGGGCAGGCTGTCAGGTTCGCTAACCACAAAACCCCAGCGTTCACTGCGTGCCCAAGTAGCATCAAAGCGGCTAAACGACATTGTATGCCGTTCGATTTCACCACTGCGTAAGATCAGTGTTTCATTAGGCAAATCAAAACCGATGGCCACCGCGTAGTGCCACATTGGGAAGGCTGGTAATGATAAGTTTTGCATTACTACTACTGGGTCGCCTGTTTCCAGGTGGCCAAGCAGCGCGTCCATAGTGGGGCGAATTGGAATTGCCAGCTGCTGATAACGGCGTACGGTGGCTAGCATTTCAGGTTGAACGCTACCATCTCGGCCAGGCAAAAACACCTGTGGGATTAACTGCTCAAGCCCTACACTTACCCCCTGGTGATTAAGCACCATGGCCAGTGTTGCTGGGCCACATTGATACTCCGTTTGGGCGTAAAACGGTACTTCGGTGAGCTCAGTTTGCGGTGTAAGGCTAGCTTTAGTGCTTTCTAGTAGCACTGGGCTGCGGGCGCAGCCGCTAAGCAGAGTGGGCAGCAGTAAAGCCAGCAGTAAAACGCCCGCAAAGCGGGCGTTTAAAAGGTGTTTTATCATGGAAGACAAATCAGCGAGTGAATGGATAAACATCGGTTAGGCCGAGAATGTCAGTCACTAGTAGGATCACAAATACTGCAAACAGAGCGCCAATCACGCCGGCGCCGGCGGGCAGCTGTTCAAGCTGTTCGGCCATTTGCTGCGCTTCGGCGTCGCTCAGCGCAGCAACGCGAGCTTCAACGTCATCTAAATTAACACCTTGCTTTAGCAGCTGTTCTTGCACGTCTGCACGGGAAAGAATGTCATTGATGCGCTCGCGATCAGCACCAGCACGATCACCTGCTAAAACAGATTGCGTAGAGACTAAGTTAGTAGAGGCTAAGTTTGTGGAAGCAGTGTCCATACCCTGTGGGGCTGTAGGAGCAGCAGCAACAGGTAGGCTGGTAATGACTAACGCAGCGATCAGTAAACTTGAGAGGTAAGCACGCACTTTTTTCATTGTCTTCATCCTTAGACGTATCGGGGAGCAAGTTAATTTATAACTTGAATCAATAGTATAGAAATAAACCGCACTGGATTTAAGGCAAAAACTAAAAGTACTAATTATTTGCACTAATGCGGTAGGTCCATGGGGTTTCAGCTAAAAGCCCCTTGCCACCAGCCATAGTCATGGCTAGGTCGTGAAGTCCAGGCCATAACGGCACCGCTGAAGCGCCCTTCACAGCAAGGTCTAAACGTTGGGCCATTAACAGAAGTTTGTGTAAACGTTTCATTGATAGGCGGCTGATCGCTTTTTGATAAGCGGGGCGGCGTTTATCAAAAATCATCGGCTTCTGGGTTTTGCACGCGTGCTCAAAGCTTTGCCCTTGATCCAAATGCTGGTGTAACGATAACAGGGTACGTAGCTCACGACTGAGTGCCCAAAGCACAATGGGGGCTTCAACCCCTTCACTGCGCAGCCCATTGACGATGCGCGAGGTGCGGCTTGGCTCACCTTTTAAACAGGCATCCGCCAGATTGAACACATCGAAGCGAGTGCTGTCTTCCACGCCCTGGGCAATGCTTTCGACATTAAGACGAGTGTGAGGCGGATGAATAAGCGCAAGTTTTTGCAGCTCTTGATCAGCGGCCAACAGATTACCTTCGGTACGTTCACCCAATAAACGAGCCGCTTCTAAGTCAATTTGCAAACCATGTAGCGATGCACGATCCCGGAGCCAATAGCCTAAACGTGAGGCATCAACGGGCCATACAGGTACAAATAACCCTTGTTTGTCGAGCGCTTTAAACCAAGCGCTTTTTTGCTGCTTAGCGTCTAACTTGCCCATGCTGATCAGCAGTAAATCGTCACTACCACCCATCATCTCAGCATACTGAGCCAGTGCTTTACTGCCATCTTGGCCCAGTTTGTGTGTTCCTAACCGCAGTTCAAGGAGCTTATTAGAGGCGAATAAGGAGAGATTGCTGGCGGTTTCCAGCAGCCGGCCCCAGGAAAAATTAGCCTCTACATCAAGCACTTCCCGTTCTTCGACTCCCGCTTGCCGCGCGGTTAAGCGCACGGCATCGCAGGCATCTCGATGTTGCAATGGTTCATCACCGGCAACAATCACGACCTTGGGCAATTTTTTTGCTAAGGCCGCGGGAAGCTGATCCGAAAATACCTTCACTGAATGGCCTCAAGGTTTGCCAATCTTTCGATAATGCGCTCAGCCAGTTGCCGCGTTAGCGTTTGTTCCGCTTCTTGAAAGAGGGTTTCGCGATTGAGCAGATCATCATCACTGACTCGAATGCGAGTACTGGTAGTTACTGTTGCATTGTTAAGTACGTAAGCATTGTTTTCTCGCTGCTGTACAGAGAGAGACGTGCTTAACGTTAGCTCGTGTTCTTGGCTGGCACGCCCTTCACTGCCAATACGGCGTTGGCGAAGTGCTGGCGAGCCTAGCGTGACTCGCCAGGGCGCACCGTCAGAAACCTCGGTGCTTTGCTGTAACAATCTGATGCGTAGCTGTTGGGCCAAGGCACTTGTGTTATCGCCCTCTAATGACAGTGCAGGCAAACGCGGCATTGACTCTAAACCGCGCAGGCGAAAACCACAGCCACTGAGTAGCACCGCCGCTGAGGCGGCGATGCTGGTAGCGAGGAAACGACGGCGTGTAACGTGTTGGGATGGCTTCATCCACTCACCACAATGTTAACCAGCTTACCGGGTACAACGATGACTTTACGAACCGTTTTACCTTCCAGATGGCGCTGGACGTTTTCGTTCTCCATCGCAAGCGTCTCGATGGCAGCTTTGTCGGCGCTAGCCGGAGCTTCTAGGCGCGCGCGAAGTTTACCGTTTACTTGCACGACTAGTTCGATACTGTCGCGGGTGAGCGCGGCTTCATCCACCTTTGGCCACTGGGCTTCAATAGCGGGCTGGTCATAACCCAACTGTTGCCACAGTGTATGGCACAGGTGTGGTGTAATGGGCGCTAGCAGCAGCACGCATGCTTCAAGCGCTTCGCGACTGACCGCTAGGCCGAGTTCGGACGTATCGTCGAACTTAGCCACTGCATTCGAGAGTTCCATTACCGCAGCAATGGCGGTATTGAAGGTGGTGCGGCGGCCAATGTCATCACTGGCTTTCTTGATAGTCTCGTGGGTTTTACGGCGCAGCGCTTTTTGGTCGTCGTTCAACGCATCAACGGTCAATTCGCCCGGTGTACCCGCAGCAAGGTGTTCGGTAACCTGACGCCAAATCCGTTTCAAGAAGCGGTGCGCACCTTCAACGCCGGAGTCTGACCACTCCAACGACTGCTCAGGCGGTGCGGCAAACATCATAAATAGGCGTACGGTGTCGGCACCAAACTTGTCGATCATCGACTGTGGATCAACACCGTTGTTTTTCGATTTAGACATCTTCTCGATGCCGCCCATTTCCACCGGCTGGCCGTCGCTCATTAAGAGGGCACTTAATGGGCGACCTTTCTCATCACGTTTCACTTCTACATCGGCAGGGTTAAACCACTCTTTGCCACCGTTATCTTTAAAGCGGTAGAAGGTTTCTGCAATGACCATGCCTTGGGTGAGCAGCTGCTGGAACGGCTCATCGGAATCCACCATCCCGAAATCGCGCAGCAGTTTGTGGAAGAAGCGGGCATAAAGCAGGTGCAGAATCGCGTGTTCGATACCGCCAATATAGAGATCAACGGGCAGCCAGTAATTGGCGCGTTCATCCAGCATCGCTTCGTGATTATCCGCACAGCAGAAGCGGGCGAAGTACCAGGAGGATTCCATGAAAGTGTCGAAGGTATCGGTTTCGCGCACCCAGCCATCGCCCAGCTCGGAAAACTCTGGCATTTTCTTTAGCGGTGAACCAGAAGCGTCTACGGTCACTTCCATAGGTAATGCTACCGGTAGCTCGTCATCAGAGAGCGGTACGGTTTGGCCTTCCGGGCCGTATTTCACGGGAATCGGCGCGCCCCAGTAACGCTGACGAGCAATACCCCAGTCACGCAGGCGGTAGTTAGTTTTCACCTCACCACGGCCAAGCTCCGCAAGCTTCGCGGCAATTGCATCAAACGCTGCCTGGAATTCTAGGCCATCGAACTCGCTTGAGTTAATCAGCGTGCCGTACTCAACGTAAGCACCTTCGGAAATGTCCGGCTGGTTGCCTTGGGTATCGGCCACCACAGGCTTCAGCTCTACGCCGTACTTGGTCGCAAATTCCCAATCGCGTTGGTCGTGGGCAGGCACTGCCATGACCGCGCCGGTACCAAACTCCATTAACACGAAGTTGGCCACAAATACCGGCACTTCTTCACCAGTTAGCGGATGAATCGCTTTGTGCCCAGTGAGCATGCCCAGCTTTTCTTTGGTGGCCATTTCGGCTTCTGAGGTGCCACCTTTGGCACACTCGTCACAAAACGCCGCCAGCTCGCTGTTTTGCGCAGCAGCCTGCTTGGCCAGCGGGTGGCCAGCGGCAACCGCTACATAAGTAACACCCATCAGCGTATCTGGGCGGGTGGTGTAGACCGCCAGCGGCTCGCAAGCACTGCCATCTTCCGCTTGAATATCAAAGGTCATCTCAACGCCACGGGATTTACCAATCCAGTTGCGCTGCATGGTTTTAACTTGCTCAGGCCACTCGACGTTTTCCAAATCTGCTAACAGCTCATCGGCGTAGTCGGTAATCTTCAAGAACCACAGCGGGATCTCTTTACGCTCAACCGGTGCGCCAGAACGCCAGCCACAGCCGTCAATAACTTGCTCGTTGGCCAGTACAGTTTGGTCAACCGGGTCCCAGTTCACGGTGGACATCTTTTTGTAGACCAGGCCTTTCTCTACCAGCTTGGTGAAGAACCACTGCTCCCAGCGGTAATAGCTGGTATCACAGGTGGCAAATTCGCGGCTCCAGTCGTAGGCAAAGCCAAGCGCCTTCAACTGGTTACGCATGTAATCAATGTTTTGATAGGTCCACTTGGCGGGCGGCACCTGATTTTGAATAGCGGCATTTTCCGCAGGCATGCCAAACGCATCCCAACCCATGGGCTGCATGACATTTTTACCCTGCATACGCTGGAAGCGGGATACAACGTCGCCGATAGTGTAATTACGCACGTGACCCATGTGCAGCTTGCCGCTGGGGTAGGGGAACATGGATAGGCAGTAGAACTTTTCGCGATTGGCGTCTTCTACTGCTTTAAAGCACTGGTGTTTGTCCCAGTAATGCTGAGCGTCACGTTCGATCTCTCGGGGGCTGTAATGTGCGTCCATCGGTGTTTTCAATGCCTTGGGGTAATTCGCCCCTAAAAGGGCGTAAAGTGAATAATAGATGACGACTGTCAGATAAGTAGCGTCGATTGTATCCTATGCAGGTGTATCCTTGAACGGGTAGCCGATGATAGGCCACACCCTGGGTCGACAAAAGGAGAGGGACTATGGAACAACATAACGATCACCGTTTGCGCGAAGGCTACGAGCGCCTGCTAGAGCGCATGCAGGACGGGGCTAATGAGCTTACCTGGGAAAACCTTCAAAAGGATTTAGACGAGGCCGTTGCTTTTGAAGCAGAGCTTGAAGAGTACACCAAAGACGAGCTAGCGCTGCTGCGTGCCTGGGTAGAGCGTGATTTGAAAGATATGCGCTACTACATGGCAGATACCGGTAAGCAGGTTGCAAGCTGGTTAGGTATCGATATCGACAGCCTGTCACGACGGGTGGCGGAATCGCTGCTTTCAATCGCCGACCGCAGCGTGGTGGAACGCGAACGCTTCGAAGATGACCTGGAAGCCGCGCGCGCCGACTACTGCGAAGGTGAAGTAGCCGCGCCCGGACTGATGGCGTGCGTGCATTGCGATGCCCAGGTGATGCTAGAAAGCGTCTCTCGCCTGGAACCATGCCACCAGTGTGGCCACCGCTACTTCTACCGTTTTCCGAGCAAAATCGTCGAAACATGAGTGGCTAATTCGCCCATCATTTAATTGACCCACATGCTCAGGCCTGCGATCGCTCCTAGCGAGAGCAGGCTCATCATCGCTGCATACAGTAAATTATTTTTCATCATGCGGTAGCCGCTAACCCCGTAACGCCCCTGCAGTGAAAGGTTAATGCCGGAAAGTGGCCCAACGCTTGTGCCTACCGCCCAGGCGCTCAGCGCGACAAAGGCAAACAGCGTTTGCTCACCACTGGCTAAATTCAAAATAGATGCCAGTACGGAAACGCCAATAATCGGGTGCAACCCTACCAGCGCACTTAACGTAATCGCCGCAAAGCTCACCATGGCCTGCCACATGCCAAAGGTGGCAAATAGCGTCCAGTCGTCACCTGCTGCCGCTGCAACCAGGGTAGAAAGCCCCAGGGTTAATAAGCCTGCTGCTAAAAACAACGAAATTTCCCCGCGCATTGCGGGTAGCCGTGTGGTGGTATGCTGGCGAATGCGTCGCAAGGTATAGCGCGCGCCTTCCTTCAGGTTGCTGAGTACCGCCACTGCTGGTAGTAAAAAGGTAATGATGCTGACAATGGTGAGCGACGGCGTCAGCCAAAAGTGAAACAGCATCACCAGCGCGGCCATGCCCGCAGGCATTAACAGACTACGCGGCGAAAGCGAAAAGCCGTCTACCTCGGCTAAATCAAACCGCCGCCTAAGCTCTAACGTCGTTAACAGCCCTGAAAGCATCGCCAACGGAAAACCAATTAGCGCAATCTGGCCGTACTGCACTTCTGGCACTAATGCGATGACTATCGCCATAGAGGCAAAGAAAGGCGACCATAGCGCCGCGCTACTCAGCCCACGGTTAAGCGCCAATAGCTGGGGTGTGGTTAGTGGGGAGCGCCTAGCTAAACGGTCGCCGACCATAAAGACCGTCGAAAGATTCAAAATAGTGCCGAGAAAGTGCACGCCCAGCCACGTACGCAGCACGCCATCTGCACCGGTCACCCGCTTACCCGGCGTGCGTTTATTACCCTGAGTTCCCAGCAAAGAAATAAAGCTAACGCCCACCAGCATGCTGACCACAAACACGTTGCCCTGAAGCATGGCAGGCCAATTCACATTGGTACCGTACACCACCCGCGCCACCATCAGCATCAACACCCCAATAGCAATCAGCACCCCCGCTTGAATACGCGAACGCCTAGGAATATCCCGCCACAACAGCGCCACTGCCGCCCACAATAAATAGCTCACCGCCTGCGCCGTTGGCATCGCACCGGTAAAGCCCACTATCTGCGCTAAAAGCCCCAGCAGCACCAGCACACCCGCCACCCGCCGCCGCATCGTTGTCTCTTGCATCTCAATCCCTTACTGGTTGAGTTAGCAGGCTAATAGGATTCTTAACCGTTGGCTAGCGCAAGAGAAGCGAAGAGGGCGTTTACCGAAAGAAAAGTCTAATTCTCGTAGCGCGATGATAATGCCGCCAACATTGGCCGCGCCGTTATAACCAATGAAAGCCCAATGAAAGCAACGTGTAGCGCGTAACGGATCTGCGAGGAACGAGCAGCGAGACACCCGCGAAGACGTGGCTCGAAAAAAGGAGGACTACAGTGTTGTTAGGACTGATCGTAGTGACCACCAATAGCGAATATATAAATGGACCTGTCATCGAATCGATATATTAAACGATCTTTCTGTGATATCCGCTTAGACCACAGGCCAGAGAGGTTATGCTTTAGAGGTTCAGGTTTTCCAAGGCCAGAGGAGGGGGCATTTGATCGCAGCATTTCCTTAAGCAATTTGCACAAGGCTTTGTGTAATCGTTTGTCTTTTTCGCGCATAACCTCATACGCTTCCCAAGTGTTGCCCTCAAAGACCAGTGATCTCATCCATTTGCTCGCTCGTCGGTTTATAGCCTGTTTTACTGCTGTGGGTGTCAAGAGAGTCGCTAATCTGCTGCATGAGATTCTTGTTTTGGAGCACGTGGAGGGTTTCCTGTTCTCGCTCCCAGTCCTCAGCGCTGATTACCACGAAAGCCTCTCCGGCTCGTCGCGTTACTTTGAGCGGCTCGTGCCTGCTAACTACTTGCTCTACAACACTTTTAAGGTTATCCCTGAATTTGTTTACGCTAATTGTGTCCATAACGGCACCTTTATGTACGGGTTTTCCGTACAAGTATACGAAAAAAGCCCCAACAAGACCAAGCACGGTGACGCCTCTTTCGTTGCGGCTTCGCCGTCACTAAAGCCGCGCGTGCTGCGGGCATTATGCATCACCACTGTGAGGGGTGAGGTGTTTCATGAACAAGCGTGATTTTCTGAAATTGCTGGCTCTGGTATTCGTTAGTAGTAAGGCCAGTGGGCGTGGCGGTGATGATGACAAGACCATCGGTAATGGTCGTCAGCGGATTGTGGTTATCGGGGCCGGTTTGGCGGGGTTAGTGGCGGCAAAAGAGCTCATGGGGGCGGGGCATCATGTGATTGTGTTGGAAGCGCGAGACCGTATTGGTGGCCGAATCTGGACGAGCAAGAAATGGCCTGACGTACCCCTTGATATGGGCGCGACGTGGATTCACGGCGTTTTTGGTAATCCAATTAGCGAGCTGGCCGATCAATTGGGGGCGAGGCGCTTGGTGACAAGCTACGAGCGAGCCGTTACTTACACTACCGACGGTCAAGCATTCTCGGAAGTCGAAGAAGCCAAACTTGAGGCTGTCCGGAGAAGAATGTTTGCTGCATTGCGCAAAGCACAGAGTGCGGATGCAGACACCTCTATCAGGCAGGTGGTCAACTTGCTTGAGAAAAATTTCGCAAGCGATCCAGAAGCGCTACGCTTCCTGAGTTTCTGCTTGTCGGGAAACATTGAACAAGAGTATGCGGGGAGTGCGAGTCGTCTTTCATCATATTGGTACGACAGTGCAGAAGAGTTCGATGGGGATGATGTTTTGTTTGCACAGGGGTTCAGCGTCATCACCGAGTATTTGGCGCAGGATGTCGACATTAGGCTGTCTCAGGTGGTCAACGAAATAAAGAGGCAGGATGAATCAGCGGTCAGCGTCCGCACCACAGACAATGAATTTATAGCTGATCGGGTTGTTGTCACACTGCCACTCGGTGTGCTGCAACACAATGATGTGCGCTTCGTTCCAGCGTTACCCGAAGAAAAGCGAAATGCTATTAGCAAGCTTGGCATGGGGGTGTTGAATAAGTGCTACCTTAGATTTGAGCAAGCCTTCTGGCCTGAGGACATGGATTGGCTTGAATATGTTTCGGCAAAGCATGGAGAGTGGACTGAATGGGTTAGCTTTCAGCGAGCAGTAAACATGCCAATATTGCTAGGGTTTAATGCCGCTGATCGTGGGCGTGACATTGAAGCATGGTCAGACGAGCAGATTGTGGCGAGTGCTATGGAAACGTTGAGGACTATCTTTGGTTCTGATATACCGCAGCCCGTCGACTATCAGATCACGCGCTGGGCATCTGATTCCTTTGCGAGAGGTTCGTACTCTTACAATGCCCTAGGTTCAACCCCCGTGATGCGCGATGCCCTAGCTAGCACGTTGAATAAACAGTTATTTTTTGCCGGGGAAGCGACCGACAGGGATTATTTCGGGACCGCGCATGGAGCTTTTTTATCTGGTCTACGAGTATCTAGAGATATTCTATCGATATGACTTATCGCCAACCAGGAGCGTATTGTAAATGGTGCTATAAAATGGCGAGAAACTGGTAGAGCAATCGATAGAAAGAACAATAACTTTATATTTTTGGAGCAGCCATGCCACATTGCATTGTTGAACATTCGGCATCGTTGGACGGTGAGTTGATATTGCCATTGGTATTTTCAGGTGCCATGAAGTCGGCGCTATTTGAGACTGATGGCAGTGACATAAAAGTAAGGTCAATCGCTTATCAAAACTATCTTACGGGGCAAGAAAAATCTGATTTTATACATGTGATTTTAAAGATTTTGTCGGGTAGAACCTCTGACCAGAAACATATGCTTTCAACGACGGTATTAACACAACTTCAAGAACTTGAACTTCACGATTGCTCATTAACCGTCGAAGTAATAGATATTGAACGTGCTAGTTACTCAAAGCTGGTTCATGGAAAATAGGAAATGTGATGAGTTGTTACGAGGCTTTGAGTCTGACGTTACAAGCATAGGCCACCTGCTTATGCCCGGATCAGTGTCGCTTTGGAAAGCCGATACTGATCCGTTTGCAATGTATCTTTGAGTCAGTTTTGCATGGGGATATCGTCTTTCCAGCGAAATCCAATTCCACCCGCTTTCCAGACACCGTCGTTATTAAATGGATGTGGCCCACCAAGATTAATATGCTGAGGCAGCCCAAAATGGGGGGCTAGGTTCTGTTTTGCTTTGACTGTTACTCGATCCATAATGCGCAGCCCCTGCTCTTCGGCAGACATATGCGCTTCAGGGGCAGCCCTATGTGCCAGAGCCCAGTTATCAATGTATAGCAAATCGCCAGTATCGTAGTGATATCGAATGCCGTAGCCTTTTTCAAAGGAGGCGTTCAGCAAGTCGTTATAATCATTGAAAAGCTGCTTGAGCTCTTCTTCATTGAGCAAGCGCATCTGCTCCACGTTAGCTGCCTGCCGTTGAAGTTCATTAATGGGCACACCGTCTTCTGGCAGCCGTTCGATCACCGCACCTGTCATGCCTAGGTGTAACCAGACGCTCTTGCGCCCAGAAATGGGATGAGTGTGAACAACAGGATGACTCACGCCTGAGGCGGAATTCACAGAGACTAGACGTTCCCAAAAGGCTTGTTTTTCCTTTGGCAGCACATCGAAAGCGGCGCCTTGGTGAGCGAAGTGAGTGCCGCCACCGTGTTCCGGGGCTCGCGCCATATAATAGGCAGAGTGGGAGAAGGTGTCGGCTTCGAAGCTCCCATCATTGTGCCACTGTGGGCCGACACCTAAGATGCCGTAGCGATGATCATTAGAACAGCGGAAAATATCTCTGTTCATATCGGGAGTGGCAGGATGGACGCCATGAGTGGAATGGATTTCGCCAGCGCCCCACCATTTGCTCGCATTAACCAGTTCATCCGTAGAAAGGTCAGTTTGATGCTTGAAAACGATGAAGCCGCGATTTGCCATTTCTACTTCCAGCGCTTTAATGACGGGGTCGGGAAGTCGTGAGCGAACATCAGCGCCGTAAATTTCAATACCAAGTGGTGCTAGCGGTTTAATGCTTAACCCCTGCTGTTCAAAAAGCGAGATATGCTTAGGCGTGAGGGATGGAATGGTTGGGGGCGTAGTGCTGAACGCGGTAGTGTTGGACGTTTCTGCTGATGTACCCATAGTTTTGAATTGTCCCAAATAGTTTTGAATTGCCTTAATAGTTTTGAATTACCTTAATGGTTAGTTTTTTATTAAGCCTAACGCAGTATATGGTGTTGGCAAATCCACGGTGTTCAAAGGTAAACATCAGTAAGAAAAGCAGCCTTAGCAACGATCGCCTCAGTGGCGTCGTGCCTCCTCCAGTTCCTCAATCATTTTTTTAGCGGCGTTGGAAAGTGTGCGGTTAGTGTGGACGAGGTAGCCCAGCGGGCGCTGTATGGGCGCGGTATCTACGTCTAGCTCGACCAGATCGCTATCAATCATGTTTTCGGGTAGTAGGCTCCAGCCAAGCCCTACGCTGCACATCATTTTCAGCGTTTCTAAATAGTTCGTCGCCATGCTGACAGGAAGCTGCAGGCCTGCTTCGGCAAAACGCTGACCAATTAAAGTGCGGGTAAAGGTTTTTGCCCCTGGCAGCACGCAATTGAATTCACATAATTCAGCCAAGCTGAGCGGGCTGCGGTGGTGGTTGACGCGCTGGGCCAATGGATGGTCAGTGGCGCAGACAAAGCACAGCCTATCACGCCATAGTTCGACCACGTGGAGGTGTTCGACGGGGTGGGGGGAGAGAGTGACGATCGCCATCTCCAGCGTGCCGTCGACGACTCCTTGGTAGGCTAACTCTGAGTCCAGAAAATGTAGGTCCAACGCCACTTCTGGGTGGCGGTGAGTGTACTGCTTTAATAGCGGCGGCAGACGGTGCAGACCGATGTGGTGACTAGTGGCGAGCGTCAGCTTGCCGCCTACTTGGCCGGAAAGATTGGCGAGCGCGCGGCGGCTATCTTCCACGGTAAACAGTATGTGCTGTGCTTTGGGAAGTAATACATTGCCCGCTTCGGTCAGCGCAATGCGCCGCCCGATACGGTCAAACAATCGCGTGCCCAGCAGATCTTCCAGGGTGGCGATGCGTTTGCTTACCGCGGGTTGTGTTAAATACAGCTGTTCCGCCGCGCGGGAGAAGCTTTGGGTTTCAGCAACGGCCAGAAATGCTTGCAGGCTTTGGGTATCCACTCGCAACTCCCTGAGCAGGTTCTTCTAAAGAGTTTCTAAAAAGGTAGCGTTAAACATGTATTCCAATTTGGAATCTAAACTATGAATAACATGAATTGCTTTTATGCGCGACTCGCGTGACACTGCATGTATCGCACTATTAAGCAGCACGTAGAGGCTGCCATACCGAACTAGCAGGGCAATGCCCAGGAGAGCAACATGTCAGGTCAAACGCTTTACGACAAACTCTGGAACCAGCACTTGGTGAAGCAGCGTGATGATGGCACTGCGTTAATTTACATCGACCGCCAATTGCTGCACGAAGTCACTTCGCCTCAAGCGTTTGAAGGTCTGCGTTTAGCTAACCGCAAGCCCTGGCGTTTAGATGCCAACTTGGCAACGCCTGACCACAACGTTCCTACGACGGTAAAAGAGCGCGCTGAAGGCAATAGCGGTATTAAAGACCCTGTGTCGTTAATTCAGGTGCAAACCCTGGACGATAACTGCCTTGAGTACGGTATCGAAGAGTTCAAAATCAACGACCCGCGCCAGGGTATCGTGCACGTGGTAGGCCCAGAGCAGGGCGCAACGTTGCCAGGAATGACTGTGGTATGTGGCGATTCCCACACCGCTACCCACGGTGCGTTTGGTGCTTTGGCACACGGTATTGGTACCTCGGAAGTTGAACACGTCATGGCGACCCAGTGTTTGCTGGCGCAAAAAATGAAGAACATGCAGGTGCGTGTGGAAGGCGAGCTTGGCCTGGGCGTGACCGCTAAAGATGTAGTGTTGGCGATTATCGGTAAGATCGGCACCGCTGGTGGCACGGGCTATGCGATTGAGTTTGCGGGCAGCGCGATTGAATCGCTGTCTATGGAAGGCCGCATGACCGTGTGCAACATGGCGATTGAAGCTGGTGCTCGTGTGGGCCTAATTGCCGTTGATGACACGACGATTGACTACCTTGCCGAGCGTCCATTTGCGCCCACCGCCGAGCAGTGGGAAGGAGCTGTGGCGGACTGGCGTCAGTTGGTTTCTGATGCCGACGCACAGTTCGATAAAGTGGTTACTCTGCAAGCTGAAGAGATTGAACCGCAGGTAAGCTGGGGCACTAGCCCTGAAATGGTCACCGGTATTTCTGGCCAGGTGCCCGACCCAAAGGCTGCGTTAGATGAGACGGTACAGCGCAGCCACGCCCGCGCCCTCGAATATATGGGGTTGCAGGCGAACCAGAAAATTACTGATATCAAGCTTGATAAAGTGTTTATTGGTTCCTGTACTAATTCGCGTATTGAAGACTTACGCGAAGCCGCCAAAGTGGCTAAAGGCAACAAAGTCGCTGATTCTATTCAGTTGGCCATGGTGGTGCCGGGTTCTGGCTTAGTGAAGCGCCAAGCAGAAGCGGAAGGCTTGGATAAAATCTTTATTGAGGCAGGTTTTGAGTGGCGCGAGCCGGGTTGCTCCATGTGCTTGGCAATGAATGCCGACAAGTTGGGTGCTGGTGAGCACTGTGCATCGACGTCTAACCGCAATTTCGAAGGTCGTCAGGGCTACGGCGGTCGTACGCACTTGGTAAGCCCTGCGATGGCCGCAGCAGCAGCGATCGCTGGCCACTTTGTTGATGTACGTACCTTACCCGCTAACGACGCCAGCCACGCGCAGGAGGCCTAAACCATGAAAAAATTTGAACGTTTAGAAGGTGTGGTAGCGCCACTTGACCGCGCTAACGTCGATACCGACTTGATTATTCCGAAGCAGTTTTTGAAGTCGATTAAGCGTACTGGCTTTGGCGTGAACCTGTTTGATGAGCTGCGCTATTTAGATGAAGGCCAGCCAGGGCAAGACTGTTCACAGCGCCCGCTGAACCCTGATTTTGTATTAAACCAGCCGCGTTACCAAGGCGCTGAAGTGTTACTGGCGCGTCGTAATTTTGGCTGTGGCAGTTCCCGCGAGCACGCGCCTTGGGCGTTGGAAGACTTTGGTTTCAAAGTGGTGATTGCGCCAAGTTTTGCCGATATTTTCTATAACAACGCTTTCAAAAACGGCATTCTGTTGATTACGTTGGAAGAAGACGTAGTTGACCGCCTGTTTACGGAAGTGGAAGGCAGTGAAGGCTATCAGTTAGACGTAGATTTAGAAAATCAGCGGGTCATTACACCTGGTGGCGAAATTCTCGAATTTGAGGTGGATGAGTTCCGCAAGCACTGCCTGCTGAACGGACTGGATGATATTGGTATTACTCTGCAGGACGAAGACGCAATTCGCGCGTTTGAAGAAAAACACCGCCAGCAGCGTCCGTGGTTATTCCGTCAGCCTGCGTAAGCGTTCATTCACCTTTAACGTTTGAAATGCTAAGGAAATTGCATGACTCATAAGGTATTACTGCTGCCGGGTGACGGTATTGGCCCTGAAATTGCGGCCCAGGCGGCGCGCTTGCTGAAGGCCTGCCAGGAAGCTGGTTTGGATATCGAGGTCGAAGAGGGCCTTGTTGGTGGCTCTGCTTACGATGTTCACGGTGAGCCACTACCTGCGGAAACCCTTGAAAAAGCCAAAGCGGCCAGCGCTATTTTGCTTGGCGCTGTTGGCGGTCCTAAGTGGGACAAGCTAGAGGACCTTTCCAAGCGTCCTGAAAAAGGCCTGCTAGGTCTGCGTAAAAACCTGGGTTTATTCGGCAACCTGCGCCCGGCGATGCTTTATCCGCAGCTGGCTAGCGCCTCTAGTTTGAAGCCGGAGTTAGTCGCTGGGCTGGATATTATGATTGTCCGTGAGCTTACTGGTGGCATTTATTTCGGCCAGCCACGTGGCATTGAAGAGCGTAATGGTGAGCGGGTGGGTTTTAACACCTACATATATTCTGAGAGCGAAATTGAGCGTATTGGCCGTGTCGCCTTTGAAATGGCTCAGAAGCGCGGCAAAAAACTCTGCTCGGTAGATAAAGCCAACGTGCTTGAAGTCACTATTTTGTGGCGTGAAGTGATGGAGCGTTTGGCACCGGAGTACCCGGATGTTGAGCTTTCCCATATGTACGTAGATAACGCCGCTATGCAGCTGGTGCGCGCGCCAAAACAGTTTGATGTGGTGGTGACCGGCAACATGTTTGGCGATATTCTTTCTGATGCCGCTGCCATGCTTACCGGGTCTATCGGTATGTTGCCATCGGCGTCGCTAAACGAGAGTGGCCAGGGCATGTACGAGCCTTGCCACGGTAGCGCACCGGATATCGCTGGGCAGAATGTCGCTAACCCATTGGCCATGATGCTGTCTGTGGCGATGATGCTGCGCTACTCATTGAATGAAACCGCTATGGCTGAGCGTATTGAAGCCGCTGTTGGTAGTGTGTTGGATAATGGTTTGCGCACTGCTGACATTGCCTCAGAAGGTACGCGCCGTGTATCTACCGTTGAGATGGGCGATGCGGTATTAGCGGCCTTCGCAAAAGATTAAATTATGTATAAAGCGTGCTAACTAATTGACGCTGAAAGGTATTAACAGTCGGCCACCCAGGGGTGGCCGACGTCGTGTCTAATATTTGTGTATAATATGGCTCTCATTCTTAGTTGGAGGACTTCACATGTTGAAAGTCGGTTTCGTGGGATGGCGTGGCATGGTTGGCTCGGTGCTTATGCAGCGCATGCAGGATGATGGTGATTTTAACGGTATTGAACCGGTATTTTTCACCACCTCCCAAGTTGGTCAGCCTGGCCCCGATATCGGCGTGGACGTGCCTCCGCTGAAAGACGCGTTTGATATTGATGCGTTAAAAGCGCTGGATGTGGTAGTTACCTGTCAAGGTGGCGACTATACCAAGCCGGTTTATAAAGACTTACGCGAGGCGGGCTGGAAAGGCTACTGGATTGATGCGGCCAGCACTCTGCGCATGGAAGACGAAGCGACCATTATTCTTGATCCGGTCAACCGTAAGGTGATCGATGACCAGCTAGCGAAGGGGGCTAAAACCTTTGTCGGCGGTAACTGCACCGTGAGCCTGATGCTGATGGGGCTGGGTGGCTTGTTTGAAGCAGATATGGTTGAGTGGATGACCTCCATGACATACCAAGCCGCTTCCGGTTCAGGTGCAAAACACATGCGCGAGCTGTTGAACCAGATGGGGCAGTTGCGCGATAGCGTAGGCGAAGAGCTTAAAGATACCTCTAGTGCGATTCTGGATATCGACCGTAAAGTGACTGCTGCGATGCGCAGCGGCGACTTCCCCACGGATAATTTTGGAGCACCGTTAGCGGGCAGCCTGCTGCCATGGATCGATACCAAGCTTGATAACGGCCAAAGCCGTGAAGAGTGGAAGGGCAGTGTTGAAACCAATAAGATCTTAGGTTTGCAAAACAATCCGATCCCCATTGATGGCCTTTGCGTGCGTATCGGTGCAATGCGTTCTCACAGTCAAGCGTTCACCATTAAGCTGAAGCAGGATGTACCGCTTGACGAGATCGAAGATCGCATCGCTAAGCATAATGAGTGGGTTCAACTGATCCCGAACGACAAAGACGCCACTGTTGCTGGCCTAACGCCTGCTGCTGCGACTGGTACGCTGCAAGTGCCGGTTGGTCGTCTACGCAAGCTGAATATGGGTGGCGAATACCTATCTGCCTTCAGTGTTGGTGACCAGTTGTTATGGGGTGCTGCCGAGCCGCTTAAGCGTATGCTGAAAATCTTACGCGAACAGTAAGCACACCGTGCTTTAAGCAAGATTGTTGAATCGAAACGGGAAGCTGTTCGCAGCTTCCCGTTTTTGTATGCTCCCATTGGCCCTAACCTGTCGTTGATACCCCGTTTTATGCGTTTTAATGGATAGGTGCTACTAAGTTGGCGTTGAGCTAGTCCTAGATTGGTATAGGTAGTAATGATCAGTGTGTGGTAAAAACGATTGACTCCATGACATGGGGGCCTGTTTTGACCGTGCTATTAGAGTGCTACTAACAAAGAAACGCAGTAGGGGCGTGAATGAAAAAAAAGTTGGCAGGGTTGCTGTGGCTATCGCTTACTGCTGTTAGTCCGTTAGCGCTGGCTCTCGGGTTGGGCCCAGCAACGGTAAATTCACCGTTAGATGCGCCGCTTGATGCAACAGTGCCACTTCAGGAAAGCGAGCGTTTTGCGCTGAGTGATTTACGTGTTGAAGTAGCAAACGAATCGGCGTTTAGGGCGCTGGGTTTAGAGTGGACACCGCTCACGGCAAGTATCAGTGTGCAAATTCAAGCGCAACCTGACGGGCATCGGCTGCTGCTGCGCTCTTCTCAAGCGGTTCATGAGCCATGGCTGGATTTACTGCTATCTATTTCCTCGCCGGAAGGGCGCCAAACGCGTGCGTTAACGCTGTTATTTGATCCCCCTGAATATGCAATGGGCAGCCAAGAGGGTGCAGTAAGCACGCCTGAAGTGCCTAGTCGCACCTCTGTCGTCACTTCACCAGCCGCAAGAGATATTGCTTATGTAGCAAGTGGCGATACTTTTTGGGGCGTTGCTGCAAGGGTGAAACCGTCCGACGTTACCATTCAACAAATGATGATGGCGCTTTTAGAGGCCAACCCAGGCGCGTTCCCTACGGGTAATGTGGATGAACTCCGTGCAGGGCAGACGCTCAATATTCCCAGTCGTCAGCGGATAACCTCACGAACGCCCAGTGATGCCGCCCAGGCGATTCAGGCGATGCGGCAGCCTGCAAGTCGTCCGGTGGCTGAGCCCCAAGAAACCTTTGAAGGCCGTGAGCCAAGCATCGAGCAGGCCAGCGAGCCTGCTATGGTGAGTGATGATCAGGGCGCCAATCAATCTCAGGAAATGTCTGAGGCTGTGGCCTTCGACGAAGAGCAAGTGCTAGCCGAACAGCTGTTGGAAAGCCAAGCTAGGCTGCAAGCGGCACAGGATGAGCGGGATCAAATACGTGGTGATCTAGCCACGTTGCGTGAAGAAGTGGTGTCTTTAACCCAAGCGTTGAACGCCTCTCAACGTGAGCTGCGGGAGGTGACTGATCTAACCGATGCGCTAGCAGGAAGTGCCACGCTGTCAGGGAGTAATACAGAGAATAGTGCGACCAGTGAGATGGCTAGTTTTAACCGCCCACAGAGTACGTCTGAAACTATCATTCAGCGCATTACTGCGTATCAGTGGCCGTTGGCTAGTGTCATCTTGGCACTATTGTTAGGAGCGCTAATATGGTCGCGTAAGCGACGAGAACGTGAGTGGGAAGACGTGCCTGCAGCGGCCTCCTTGTCTACATCTACAGACAAGTCTCCGGAGTCACCTAGGCCTGTGGTCGCCGCTGAGAAAACCGTCGAGCCTAGCGGGCCGCATGAGTCCTCAGTATTTAATGTTGCAGAGCATGAGGCGTCTGAGCAGAGCGTTTCAGAGCCAGTTGAGCCAGTTGAGCCAGTTGAGTCGGCTGAACCAGTTGAGCCGGTGTCCTTTGCACCAGACGATGTGGGCCCAAAACCGTTCGCGCCTGTATTATCAGCTTCAGAACCGGCATTATCAGGCTCGGATGTGTCAACGCCAGACATTGCAGCGCAATCTAGTGCGCCGTTTGAAGAAGAAAAAGATGACAGGGAGCATGTTGGCGAAGAAGTGTTAGCGCTTGATAACGCTTTTTTAGCGGCTCCCGAGCCAGTCGAAGAACCTGTATCGTACGGTGAGGGGCAGCAAGATAGTACGATTGACTATGAGCCGCCCGCTATCGAACCTCACGAACCGGCGGTAGAGTCCCCCAGGCAACCAGCAGTCGATTTTACCTGGGACTACGTGTCTGCTGAGCAAGAGAGTGGTATGGCTAAAGCATCCACAGTACAACAGCAAAAAGCTGCTGAAGATGAGTGGGAAATCGAAGAGGTGGCATTCGAGCCGCGACGTCGGGATAATGGAACACCTTAACCATTTTCTATGTGACGTGGCTTCATGACGCTGTTTTACCATTTTGACGAAACAACGCCCTTAACTGGGCGCCTAGCGATGGGCATTGAATA
Organism: Vreelandella neptunia; assembly: GCF_000712975.1. Lineage (GTDB taxonomy): Bacteria > Pseudomonadota > Gammaproteobacteria > Pseudomonadales > Halomonadaceae > Vreelandella > Vreelandella qaidamensis. The sequence continues at coordinate 265,506 of NZ_JHQL01000001.1, forward strand.
CGATGGTACGCGCTTTTGCGGCTTTCAGCGTTTGAAGCACGCAGCCTCCGTTCAACAGGCAGTGGAAGACGCGCTTGAAAAAGTGGCTAGTGCGCCAGTGCGCATTCATGCCAGTGGTCGAACCGATTCTGGCGTGCATGCCACACGCCAGGTGATTCATTTTGATCCTCCCGTTCAACGTTCTGAAAAAGCGTGGATTTTTGGCAGCAACACCAACCTTCCCAGAGACGTTGCTGTGCGCTGGGTAAAACCCGTCTCAGATGACTTTCATTCGCGCCTCGGCGCGCTTGGGCGTCGCTATCGCTATATTTTGTTGAATCAAATTAGCCGACCTGTGCTAGAGCGCCATAACGTAACCTGGTGCCGAGACCCGCTAGATGCCGACGCTATGCATCGGGCAGCACAAGCCTTGGTAGGCGAGCACGACTTCAGCAGTTTTCGAGCGGCGGGCTGTCAGTCCAAAACGCCTTGGCGACAAATGCACTTTGTAGAAGTGAAGCGCTACGGGCCGATAGTAGTGATTGATATTCAGGGCAATGCTTTTCTGCACCATATGATTCGCAATATTGCCGGGGCGTTGGTCAGCGTAGGGCGCGGTTCTCAGGATGAAGGGCATATTGAGCGCCTGCTGGCACTGAAGAATCGCCGTAAAGGCGATGTTACCGCACCGGCCTGCGGCCTTCATTTTGTAGACTCACTTTATGATGAGCGTTTTGACCTACCAAAAGAGCCGCTAGGACCTAATTTGCTTGCATTTACCGGTGAATGGACTGGCGAGCGTGTGCTGCCTGATAACCCACGCATTGCTGCAAGGCGTAAATTGACGTTCAAGAAGCAGGAGCCCTTAGAGTACTTAGCGCAAAAAGAGCCTTTCGAACAGCAGGAGACGTCATCGTGAGTGCATATTCAGCTCGCACGCGGATTAAATTTTGTGGCTTAACTCGCCATGAAGACATCACACTGGCAGCAGCGTTGGGTGTGGATGCACTGGGCTTCGTAATGTGGCCCAAGAGTGCCCGCAGCATAACGCCTGCATTACTGGAAGAGCTGGCAGCGCAAGTACCTGCCTTTGTGACCCGGGTAGGTTTGTTTGTTAACCAGCCCGCTGAGTTCATTGAACAGTGCTTGCCTTATCTGGATTTAATCCAGTTTCATGGTGATGAGCCAGCTTCGTTCTGCCAGCAGTTTGGGCGGCCTTGGATTAAAGCGCTGCGTATGCGTGACGATATCGATTTGCATCAGGCGGCGGCTGACTATTCTCACGCGCAAGCGCTGCTATTAGATGCCTACCGACCGGGTACGCCAGGGGGAACCGGAGAGACCTTTGATTGGTCCAGAATACCCTCAACCCTGGAAAAACCTGTTATCCTGGCTGGTGGGTTAACGATTGATAATGTGGCTTTAGCGGTTAGCCAAGTAATGCCTTATGCTGTTGATGTCTCTGGTGGTATAGAAACCACTCCCGGCGTAAAAGATGCTGATTTAATGACGTCTTTTGTCAAACATGTGGCGTTAGCCAGCGTCCAATAAGTTTATTGCGTAGCACGCCCGGAGGGTGGCTACGTCTCATTGTTAGTTCATTTATTTGCCTGTTCTGGCGATCTTGTGAGGTATGCCTGTGACTGTCTCAGCGACTGAAACTAAGTTCAGCGACCTGACCCGAATGCCGGATGCCCGTGGTCATTTTGGCCCGTACGGCGGCCGGTTTGTGTCGGAAACCCTGAGCTTTGCCCTGGAAGAACTAGAGCAGACCTACCTGAGTCTGCGTGATGATCCCGCTTTCCAGGCAGAGTTTGACCGTGACCTTGCCCACTATGTGGGTCGTCCATCTCCGCTTTACCATGCCGAGCGATGGTCACAGTCTTTAGGCGGCGCGCAAATTTGGCTGAAACGTGAAGACTTAAACCACACGGGTGCCCACAAGGTTAATAACACCATTGGCCAAGCGCTATTGGCAAAAAAGACCGGCAAACCACGGGTTATCGCTGAAACCGGTGCAGGCCAGCATGGTGTTGCTACTGCAACCGTGGCCGCCCGCTTAGGTCTTGAGTGTGATGTGTATATGGGGGCGGCTGACGTGCAGCGTCAGAAGCTCAACGTTTATCGTATGCGACTGCTTGGGGCACGGGTTATACCCGTGGAATCCGGCACTCGTACACTCAAAGACGCAATGAATGAAGCGCTACGTGATTGGGTCACTAACGTTGATAACACGTTCTACATTATCGGCACCGTGGCGGGGCCGCACCCGTATCCGCAACTGGTACGCGATTTCAATGCGGTAGTAGGTCGTGAAGCGCGTCAGCAATCATTAGCGCAAATAGGGCGTTTACCGGATGCGTTAATTGCCTGTGTGGGCGGCGGTTCGAACGCGTTAGGCCTTTTCTATCCCTTTGTTGAGGACGATGCGGTCGCTATGTACGGTGTCGAAGCCGGTGGAGATGGGGTTGAAACTGGCCGCCATGCCGCGCCGCTTGCATCGAATGCACCGCGTGGGGTTCTGCATGGCAATCGCACGTATTTGATGTCTGATGAAGCGGGGCAGGTGTCGGATACGCACTCAATTTCTGCTGGGCTTGATTATCCAGGCGTAGGCCCTGAGCACGCGTTATGGAAAGATGTTGGTCGAGTCAATTATGTCGCGGCAAACGATAAAGAAGTGCTGGAAGCGTTCCGCGAGCTGACGCACATGGAAGGCATTATGCCAGCGCTTGAGTCTGCTCATGCGCTTGCCCACGCGAAGGTGCTAGCACCGACTATGCGCCCTGATCAGCATATCGTGGTTAACCTTTCTGGTCGTGGTGATAAAGATATCATGACCGTTGCGAACATCGATGGCATTGAGTTTTAAGGGCTAGCATGAACCGTATTGACCAGCGTTTTTCCGAATTAAAAGAGCAGGGTCGTAAGGCCCTTATTCCTTACATCACTGCCGGTGACCCAGCACCACAGTACACCGTAAGCTTTATGCATGCCCTGGTAGAAGCAGGTGCCGATATTATTGAACTTGGCGTGCCATTTTCAGACCCGATGGCTGATGGCCCGGTGATTCAGAAAGCCTGCGAACGTGCTCTTAAACAAGGCACTCGCTTAGTAGACCTGTTGGATATGGTCGCTGAGTTCCGTCAGGTTGATAGTAAAACACCTATCGTACTGATGGGGTATCTCAATCCGATAGAACGAATTGGCTACGAGACGTTTGCGGATAAAGCTGCAGACGTTGGTGTTGATGGGGTGTTGGTGGTGGACATGCCACCGGAAGAGGCTGAAGAGTTCGGCCCGCTGTTAAAACAGCGTGGTTTAGCAGCGATTTTCTTAGTTGCGCCTACCACTTCCCATGCACGTGCCGCTACAATATGCGCCCACGGTGAGGGCTACCTCTATTATGTTTCGCTCAAGGGCGTTACCGGTGCTGCTACACTCAATGCTGACGATGTAGCTGACCACCTTGCACCACTACGCGAAATGACCGATTTACCACTATGTGTTGGTTTTGGTATCCGCGACGGTGTCACTGCTGCCGAAGTGGCGAAAGTGGCCGATGGTGTAATTGTTGGCAGTGCATTAGTGAATCGCATTGCAGAAAGCGTTGATGCACCTGAAACCATAGCGGGTCAGTTAAAAAGCGTGTTGGGCGAAATGCGCACCGCGATGGATGCCTAAGCGCATTCCCTCATCGTCTACACTGAATTGATTGACGACACTCATCAAGCTTGGCACTGCTAAGCAATGACGTACACGGAAGCCTTTTTGATATGAGCTGGTTAGACAAGATTGTGCCCTCAATGGGGCGTATCCAGCGTAAAGACCGTCGTGCCAGCGTGCCCGACGGCCTCTGGCGTAAATGTCCCAAGTGCGAAGCGGTTCTCTATCTCCCTGAGCTTGAGAAGCATCACAGCGTATGTCCTAAGTGTGATCACCATTTGCGGCTGACCGCGCGTAAACGTTTGGATTGGTTCTTGGATAAACAGGGTCGACAAGAGGTTGCGGCTGAGATTGAGCCGAACGATCGCTTGAAATTTCGCGACTCTAAAAAGTATAAAGACCGTCTAACGGCTGCCCAAAAAGAAACTGGCGAGAAAGATGCACTAGTTGCTATGCGCGGCGAGTTAGACGGGCTACCGGTAGTTGCTGTTGCCTTTGAATTTACCTTTATGGGCGGCTCAATGGGAGCGGTGGTGGGCGAGAAGTTTGTCCGCGCGGCAACCATTGCCCTCGAAGAGCGCATCCCTCTTATTTGCTTTGCAGCTTCTGGTGGGGCGCGAATGCAGGAAGCCCTCTTTTCATTGATGCAGATGGCTAAAACATCGGCAGCACTTGAAAAACTCAAGCAATCGGGCGTGCCTTATATCTCCGTACTGACAGACCCCGTCTTTGGCGGTGTATCAGCGTCGCTAGCGATGCTAGGTGATCTGAATATTGCCGAGCCTAATGCGTTGATTGGCTTTGCCGGCCCGCGGGTTATCGAGCAAACGGTGCGTGAAACGCTACCAGAAGGTTTCCAGCGCAGTGAGTTTCTGCTGGAGCACGGTACGGTGGATATGATCGTGCATCGTCATGATATGCGTACTCGTGTTGGTAGTGTACTGCGTAAACTGACCCATAATATCGCTCTGCCTAACGAAAATAGTGTCAGTGAGGAAGCAGTGGTTGATGAGCCTTTGGTGGATGAAGCACCGATAGCAGATGCAGCAGACGTTGATGCGCCTGAAACATCTAGCGAAGTCAGCACCGTTAAGAGCGACGATTCAACCCGCAATGTCTAAATCTATAGCTCCTGACTCTTTAGCTTCTGACTCTTTAACTCCAGGGTCTTTAACCGAATGGTTGCACTACCTTGAAACTCTGCACCCCGTAGGGATTGATATGGGGCTTGAGCGGGTTGCTGACGTTGCCCAACGCATGGGGTTGTTAAGTCGTCCGATTGCAACGCAGGTCATTACGGTGGCAGGTACCAATGGCAAGGGGTCGACCCTTGCCATGATGGATTCCATCGCTCGTGTCCATGGTATGCGGGTGGGTACTTATACCTCCCCCCACCTTGTGCGCTATAACGAACGTGTGACGATCAGCGGCAATTATGCTGATGACCAGCAGCTAATTGCTGGCTTCAAGCGCGTAGAAGAGGCAAGGCTCCAAGTGCCTGAGATCAGCTTAACGTATTTCGAAGCAGGTACGTTGTGTGCTCTTTGGTGTTTAGCGCAGGCGGACCTTGACTTAGCGCTTCTCGAGGTTGGCCTGGGTGGCCGTTTAGATGCTGTGAATATCATTGACGCGGATATTGGTATTGTCACTACCATTGCTCAGGATCATGCTAATTTTCTGGGAACCGATATTGCGCAAATTGGCCGAGAAAAAGCGGGCATCTTTCGTGCGGCACGACCCGCTGTGTTGGGTAGCCAAGTTCTGCCCAGCAGTGTGGCTGCTGCCGCCCATGCGATTGAAGCACCGGTTTACTGCCTTGGTGATGCGTTCAGCCACTCTGCCGACGGTGGCGCTAATGCTTGTTCTGAATGGAACTGGAAGGGGATGACCTGCCAGGGTGAGGTTATTACTCTGACAGACCTTCCGGATCCGGGTTTGCCGATTGATAATGCGGCAACGGCTCTCCAAGCCCTTATACTTAGCGGATTAGTGCTAAACGCAGAGGCATGCCGTCGTGCGCTTCACGAGGTGCAAGTGCCAGGGCGTATGCAGTGGATAGGTCAGTGGTGCTTGGATGTTGGCCATAACCCCCATGCAGCCGACTATGTAGCTAAGCGACTTCCCATGATGCCTGAAGGTGGTCGGCAATGGGCGTTGATTGGGATGTTAAACGACAAGGATGCAGATGGCGTTATCAGTGCTCTGTTACCACGCATTACCCATTGGGTATGTGTAACGTTAGAGGGAGAGCGTGGTCGCCCAGCTGTCGAACTAGCCGAACGTATTGTGTCACTGGGTGGGCAAGTGCATCACTGCTCAGACTCCCCAGAAGCTGGCGTTCGCGCTATTGCTGAACAGCTGGTGCCCACCGACCGGGTATTAGTTACTGGCTCATTTTTTACAGTTGCGGCCCTGTTGGAAATGACACTGCCGCAAGCTTAATCGGCCTAACCGTTGTGCTCGCTAAGCTTGATGGAGAGGGATATGAAATACGGTAAAACGGAACGCATCAGTGGTATTGTTATCCTGTTCGCGCTGCTAGCGATCTTTGTGCCGTGGTTGATGAGTGACCCTGCTCCTCGTGAAGAACGTCCTCAACCCACCTTTGTTATTGAGCAGCCCGTTAAAACAACACAACAGGATGTTCCGATTCCGGAAATGCCGGCATCTATCAATACGACTTCAACCGCTAATGGTGATCGTGCTGAAGATAGCCCTGGGGAAAGTGTAATTAATAGTATGCCCATTGATGCTAATCCGCGGCAGCCCCAAACAAATCAAGCCAGCAGTGGCAGTACTCAAAGCGCTGAGGAAAGTGATCCCATTGCTGAATTAATGGCCGCTAATAACCGTAGTACGTCTTCAGATACCTCTTCCAGTTCATCTTCAAATGCTACTGGTCCTGCGTCTTCTTCCCAAGGGGAATGGGCCGTTCAAGTGGGAAGCTTTGGTGATGCGGGTAACGCGCAGCGTTTAAGTGATCAGCTTAGTCAGGCGGGGTTTAATACTTATCTACGCAAACGTGATAATAATCTTACCTCTGTTTATGTTGGGCCGTACGCGACCTCTGAAGATGGTGAGTCTGCGATGGCGATTATTAAGCAGCGTGCCAATGTACAGGGCTTGTTAGTACGGGTAAGAGACTAATTTATGACGCTGACTTGGATCGACGCGCTTTTCCTGGCGGTATTAGCACTTTCGATGCTAGCGGGTTTCGCACGCGGGTTTGTCAGAGAAGCCCTAGGTCTCGCCGCGTGGGTAGTCGCGTTAATGGTAGCGCGCGTGCTTGCAGAGCCGGTGGCGGATTTAATGAGCGGCTTCATTGACAGTTTTGATGCTCGCTTAGTATTGGCATTTATCTTGGTGATTTTTGCCGTCATTTTGCTCTGTGGAATGGTGATTCGTTTAGTTCACGCAGCGGTAGAGTGGGTCGGTATGGGGTTACTTAACCGGTTTGCTGGAGCCGCCTTCGGGTTTGCCCGTGGCGCTGTTATTTTGTTGGTGGCAACCGTTCTTATTACGCTAACGCCATTAGCAGAGCTACAGGCGTGGCAAGAAGCTGAGTTACGACCAACCTTTATTGAGCTCCGCGATTGGGCGGTAAGCCAGTTAGACCAGTGGGAGCGGGAGCTGCCGCAAGCCCCTGAGTCGCTTCGTGACATATCGTTGCCGGATTTTCGCGCTCGGGAAGAGCTAGTTCCACAGCCTTTTACGCCAACAAGTGAACATAGTAGCCAGTGAGTGCGTTACTTATGTTGGCGTTACGCTACGCGATGTTTAGTTTGTAATACAGTTAGCTACTGCCTACCAATGCCCGCTCTTGCGATCGAGAAATAGGCAGTGGCTCACATTCGTTTGATGAACGTACGGGTTTGCTACGGTAAACCATGGCACTAAAGCGAGGTAACTTGAATGTGCGGTATAGTGGGCCTTCTGGCCAAGCAGGCGGTAAATCAGGGAATCTACGATGCTCTGACCGTACTTCAGCATCGGGGCCAGGACGCTGCCGGCATGATGACTTGGAGCGAGGGACGCTTCCTACTGCGCAAGAGTAACGGGTTGGTTCGAGATGTGTTTCATACTCGCCACATGGCTCGCCTAAAAGGTAACCTTGGTATTGGCCACGTACGTTATCCAACCGCTGGTTCCTCTAGTGAAGCTGAGTCTCAGCCGTTTTATGTCAACTCGCCCTACGGTATTGCGCTGGCTCATAACGGTAACCTGACTAACTCTGAGCAGTTAAAGCAGGAGCTTTTCTCGACAGATCTTCGCCACATTAATACCAGTTCCGACTCTGAAGTGCTGCTAAATGTATTTGCCCATGAACTGGGCAAGCAGGGCTTGCACCTAGAAGCTGAGGATATTTTTGATGCCGTTCGTAGAGTCCATCGGCGCTGCAAAGGCGGCTACGCGGCGGTCGCGATCATCAATGGTTTTGGCATGGTGGCATTTCGAGACCCCCATGGTATTCGTCCAGTCGTCTTTGGTACTCGCCAAAGTGACGAAGGACAGGATGTCATGATTGCTTCTGAATCTGTTGCTCTAGATGTCGGTGGTTTTGAGCTGGAGCGTGACCTTTCACCTGGTGAAGCGATTTTCGTCGACATGCAGGGGCAGATTCACACCCAGGTATGTGCTGATCGACCTGTGCTGCGCTCCTGTATTTTTGAGCATGTCTACTTGGCGCGCCCCGATTCTATTCTCGATGGTGCTTATGTGTATGGCACGCGCATGCAGATGGGGCGCAAACTTGGTGACCGTATTCTTAACGAGTGGCCTGATCACGATATCGACGTTGTGATTCCGATCCCTGATACGTCGCGTACCTCCGCCCTTGAGATGGCTCAGCACTTAGGTGTGACTTATCGCGAAGGGTTTATGAAGAACCGCTATATTGGCCGTACGTTTATCATGCCGGGCCAAACACAGCGTAAAAAATCGGTGCGCCAGAAGTTGAACGCCATTGATGTTGAATTCAAAGGTAAGAATGTACTACTGGTAGATGACTCCATTGTGCGGGGTACCACCTGTAAGCAGATTATTCAGATGGCCCGTGATGCAGGTGCCCGTAAAGTGTACTTCGCTTCTGCCGCGCCGCCTGTTCGTTATCCCAATGTCTACGGCATTGATATGCCCGCGGCAACAGAGTTGATTGCTCATGGCCGGACAGAAGAAGAGGTTGGACAGCTAATTGGTGCAGATCGAATTTTCTATCAAGATTTAGAGGATTTGAAAGCAGCTTGCCGAGACGTTAATCCTGAGATGGAAGAGTTTGATTGCTCTGTATTCGACGGTAATTATGTCACTGGCGATATTGATGATGCTTATTTGGCGGTACTAGAAGCGAGCCGTAATGATGCGGCTAAAGATCAAAGTGCGGGCGACCATGCGCTGGTAGATATGCATAATCAAGATGATGATGATCTTGACGACTAACGCTATCTATTCGCGGTTTGTATCACGATTTTATTGATGTTTTGAACAAGGTGCTCAGCCATGCATGATGATAGTCACCAGAATGAGTGGTCGCTAGAGACCCTTGCCATTCGCGCGGGCCATCACCGTACGTTTGAGCAAGAGCACGCCGAGCCCATATTCCCTACCTCTAGCTTTGTTTATGAGAGCGCGGCTGAAGCTGCACGCAAGTTTGGGGGGCAGGAGCCTGGCAATGTCTATTCGCGCTTTACGAATCCTACCGTCCATACCTTCGAGCGCCGTTTGGCGGCGCTTGAAGGTGGCGAACGATGCGTGGCGACGAGTTCAGGCATGTCAGCGATTTTGTCGACTGCATTAGCATTGCTGAGTGCTGGCGATGAAATCGTGGCATCACGTTCGCTGTTTGGTTCTACCGTGAGCTTGTTTGATAAATATCTGGGCAAATTTGGCATCACGACTCGCTATGTCGAACTGTCAAACGTGTCTGCTTGGGCAGAGGCCATCAGTCCAAATACCAAACTGTTGTTTGCTGAAACACCTTCTAACCCATTGTCGGAAGTTGCGGATATTCCAGCATTAGCCGAGCTTGCTAAGCGTAGTGGTGCACTCTTGGCGATTGATAACTGCTTTTTAACACCTGCATTGCAGCGGCCACTTGCACTTGGAGCCGACTTAGTTATCCATTCAGCAACGAAGTATCTGGATGGGCAGGGTCGTGCCGTTGGCGGTGCAGTAGTTGGCAAGCACGATGTGTTGGAAGAAGTGTTTGGTGTGGTACGTACCTGTGGGCCTTGCCTTAGCCCCTTCAACGCGTGGATTTTCACCAAAGGTCTTGAGACCTTATCGTTGAGGATGAACGCGCATTGTGAAAATGCGCTTACTCTGGCGCGCTGGCTAGACCAACACCCAGCCGTTAATAAGGTGTATTACAGCGGTTTGGAAGCTCACCCCCAACATGCGCTTGCTAAACAGCAGCAGCAAGGATTTGGTGCCGTGTTAGGCTTCGAAGTTAGGGGAGGCCAAGAGGGTGCTTGGAAGGTAATTGATGCCACCAAGATGCTGTCTATAACGGGCAATTTAGGGGATGTTAAAACGACGATTACTCACCCGGCTACTACTACCCATGGACGTCTTTCCGATGCACAGAAAGACGCTGCGGGTATCACACCTGGGCTAATTCGCGTTGCGGTAGGGCTGGAAAGCCAAGCCGATATTCAGTGTGACCTTGCTCGTGGGCTAGATGCATTAGCGGCTAGCTGAGCGAATTAGCGATCGTTTTGAAAACCGGTCATTCGTGACCGGTTTTTTCTTGCCTGCTTTGCAGGAGGCGTTTATTTCCGCATCGTTTTTTACTGCTGATTTTTAAAAACGTTTTTTACGAATGATGTGTTCTGCTTTTTTCAGCGGTGTTTTAAGTATTAAAGCGGTATGCTTTATATAAGAATGTGCTTACAGCAAAGATAATTGATCGCTGTTGTGAACGAGGAAATCAAGGATGTGGCGGAATACGCAGAGTGGTTGGGGAGTCGTTAGTATTGCTCTTCACTGGCTAAGTGCACTAACCATTGTGGGACTGTTTGCTCTAGGCTGGTGGATGACAGATCTTGGCTACTACGATACATGGTATAACCAAGCGCCGTGGGTACATCGCTCGATTGGCATTATGTTGTTAATAGCTACCTTTGCTCGCCTAATATGGCGCTTGATTCAACCAACGCCCCATGCAGAGGGAAACCGCTTTGAACGTATAGCTGCCCATGCTGGTCACATAATGCTGTATGTTTTGCTGTTGTTAGTACTTGTTAGTGGCTATTTGATTTCTACCGCTAACGGACGCGGTATTAGTGTATTTGATTGGTTCGAAGTACCCGCATTACTCCATGGACTTCCCAATCAAGCCAGCTTAGCGGGCGACGTTCACTGGTATAGCGCTCTGGCACTCATCATATTAGCTGTAGGCCACGCCATCGCTGCAATGAAACACCACTGGTGGGATCGCCACGCAACACTCGTCCGAATGGTGAATCCTGCCCATAGTCGGAAACGTTAATAATGTTTTTGTCCACTGCGTGGGCAGTTAACTCGCAGTGGTTTATTAGGAAAATAAAGGAGATTTCCACAATGTTAAAGAAAACTGCTTTTGCTACTGCAATTGCCGCTGCGTCGCTAGTGACGTTTGGCCACGCGCAAGCGGCCGAGTATCAAATTGATACAGAAGGCCAGCATGCCTTTGTTCAATTTAAGATCAGCCACCTCGGTTTCTCCTATATATTGGGCACGTTTGAAGAGTTTGACGGCCAATTTACTTATGATCCAGAGGATTTAGAAGCTTCTTCTGTAGAAATGGAAGTGCAGGTGAACAGCCTGAACACTAATCATGCAGAGCGTGATCGTCACTTCTTAAGTAGCGATTTTCTTGATGCCAGTGAATACCCAACGGCCACTTTTACTTCAACTGGGTTTGAATCAACAGGTGATAATGAAGGCGTCGTAACGGGTGAGCTAACGCTTCATGGAGAAACACAGGAAATTGAAATGCCTGTCACCTTAATGGGTGAAGGCGATGACCCCTGGGGCAATTACCGTGCTGGCTTTGAAGGTAGTACCATGCTAACGCTGGGTGATTTCGGCATTGATATGAGCGATTTCCCAGAGTCGATGCACGAACTTGAGCTTTATGTGACGTTTGAAGGCATTCGTCAGTAAGCGAGTGCAGGAAACAAAGCGCCATCACCCTGATAGGGGGTGATGGCGCTTTTGTGTTGAGATTTGTGTTGCGAGTCACAGCAAATAAGCCCCATCTGGTGAGTACTAACGTTTTTTAGCAATGTGGCGTAAATCGTTACTCACTCTGTTTCGAGGAGTTATCTTTGGCAGCCGTTGATATACAGCAGCGCGAGCTGGCGATAACCCTATGGCGTCAAACGTGGCCGATGGCCATTGGGGTATTGGCGTTATTGGGTTTTCAGCTTGTAGATAGTGCTTTTATTGCGCGTTTGGGCACCGCGCCCTTGGCCGCACAGTCGTTCACCTTTCCTTTGTCATTTCTAATTATTGGTATTCAGGTGGGAATGGGAATCGCGATTGCGGCATTGATTTCGCGAGCATTAGGAGCCGGCGAGGAAGCCCGCGCAAAACGGCTAAGTAGTCTTGTATTACTTGCCGGTGGGGTCGTGATCGGTGTTCTAGTGGTGATGTTATGGCTGCTTCAGATGCCTATATTCCGCTTGCTGGGGGCAGATACTACGGCGCTGGTCTATATCCGAGCTTACTGGGGGCCTCAGCTATTTTCGGCTTGGCTAGGTGCTTTGCTTTATTTTATTTATAGCGTGTTTCGTGCCCATGGCGATACGCGGCTGCCGGGTAAGATGATGGTGCTCAGTAGTCTTATCAATCTGGGGCTGGATCCGCTGTTTATTTTTGGCATTGGTTCATGGCAAGGATGGGGGTTGCCAGGTGCTGCTTGGGCGACTGCCATTGCCTTTTCTGTCGGCCTGTTATTTAGCAGTATCAAACTAAAACGTCGCCAATGGACAACAAATATTGCGATATGGCAAGAAGCAGTGCGCTCGTGGCGCCCTTTTGCTGGGATTGCCGCTCCCGCCATGATCAGTCAATTAATGCCGCCATTGGCGGCAATGCTGGCAATTGTGGCTGTTGCTGGTTTAGGGGATGCACAGGTGGCTGCCTGGGGTCTTGCTAGCCGTCTGGAGACGCTTTCACTGATGGTAATATTAGCGATGACGATGTCGTTGCCGCCGTGGCTTGGGCGCTGCTATGGGGCAGGCGATTGGGGGCAAATTCAACAGCTTATGCGGTTGGCACTGACCGTTGCTGTCATTTGGCAGCTAAGTTTAGGTGTGCTGTTGGCGTTAGCTTCACCTTGGGTGGCGATGGTGTTAGCTGGCAATCAAGAGGTGCAAAGTGAACTTGCGCTGTTGATTCGCTTTTTGCTGCCCAGCTACGCTGCACTGGGTGTCTGCATGCTAGTGGTGTCTGCAGGTAACGCACTTGGTTGGCCCCTTCGGGCAATGTTGCTATCGAGCGCACGGCTTTTTATTTGCTATTTACCCTGCTTATGGTTGGGCACGCACTTATTTGGTTGGATAGGTTTAGCCGCTGGTGCAGCGGTGGGAAACGTGTTGGCAGGTATTGTTGCTTGGATGGTGCTACGACGTATTTTATCCCGCCCACATCGGCAGGCGGGATTCAGTAAGTCGGGCAATTAGTGTTTCTTTGGGGCTTCCTGAAAGGAGAAGTATATGAACAGCAATGCCATGCCCAAGTAACCCATGACAAATTCAGGCGCGGCGTTGAAGGCCAGCTTTGGGGCATGCATCAGTCCTACAAATGAGAAGCCTGCTGCAATGGCGGCAAACGCGGCTGCCCTACGGAATTGATGGTCGATCACCGACACGGTCATTGCACCTAGGAAGATGGCCATAAACATTGCGCCTTGACCCATAATAACAATGGCACTTGAAATATCGCTGACGACTTCACCAGCGCCTCGGTTGAAGCGTGTCATCACGTAGTTAGCAAAGTAGGGCAGCATCGCCAGAGCAATCGCTGGGTAGTAACGGGTATCGTTGGCTTGAAACGCCGTGGCAATCATCGACATGCCCACAAATACCAAGATAGGAGCCACTACCGAGACCGGAATAATGGCCGCTAAGGCCGCGATGAGGCCAAACATGGTGGCGAGTGCATAAACCGCACCGTTTAAAATGCTGTAGCCTCGTCCTGCTCCCATCCATTTCGCGCCTACTGTTGCGATATAAACGGTAGTTGGAAATACGCCGCCAAATAATGCGCCAATCATCGTGCCTGCCCCATCAACTGCCTGACATTCACGTACATCGTATTTATCGCCAGCCGCTTCCATCGCTTCAACGTTATTCATCGTTTCAATTGCGTTGTAGAGAGTGATGGGAAGCACTACGGTAAGCACTGCCAGCATGCCAGTAAATAGCAAGCCTAGCCCTTCATACCACGCCAAGTTAGGCAGTAAGGGATAAAACCCTAAATGGGTAAACGCATCGCTAAAACGCTCACTACCCGCATCGCCAATTAAATAAGCCATCGCCGTTCCGATCACAATGGCAAACAGCGATGTCGGAAGCTTAAACGGCATGCTGACACGCGCAACTAAGCCTACAATAATGATACCTAGTACCAAGAGGCCAACCACCGGCATTTCCAGGGTTTTAAACAGCATTTCACCGGCAATAAAGGTAAGTGCCACGCCTGCCACGGCGCCCAGCATGGCGGCCCGTGGAAGGTGATACTGCACCCAGCGGCCAATAATGCTAATCAAGGCTTCTATAGCGCCACTAATAAAGCAAGCGGCTACGGCAACTTTCCAGGCTAACTCTGCGTCACCCGTTAACTGCTTGGCGGGAAGCAAGACGCCGAATAGAAACACAAACATGACCGGCGTAGAGATGCCGTAGGAGAGTGCGGTGACATCGCTACGATTTTCCTTTCGCGCAAGTCTAGCTGCACTCCATGCGTAATAGAAATTGCCTGCCATAACCGCTACCGCAGCACCCGGTAGCACCTGACCATAGACAATAGAGGTAGGAAACCCCATCCCTATCATGGTGATTGCGATAATGACAAAGTTAGCAATGTTATTTTGGAACAGAGCGAAAAATGCGTCGGTATCTTCTTTTTTGTACCACGGATAGTGTGTGCCAGCAGCCGCCATGTTAGGCCTCTTGGTTATGGTGTGTTGTATACAAGGCTATGCTGAGTTTGCCGAAGGTTTGACTAATCGGTCAAGCATTGCGTTGTAACGGACGCCGCACGGGCGCCCCTGGCTCTGGCGGCAAGCGCGCAATTGTACATAACAATTGCGTGTCTGTTCAGTTGCTTAACAAACCTAAATAACAAAAAAGCCCAGGCTGTCTGCCTGGGCTTTTCTGCTAATCGCATCTAGCTATTACATCTACCTATTACATCTACTTATCACAAGATTACATTACTCATTAACAGCCGCGATGGCTTTAGCAAGGTAAGGTAAGTTCTCGTGAGAGAAGCCTGCAACGTTGGCACGGCCAGAGCGCACCATGTAAATACCGAACTCATCACGTAGGCGATCGACTTGCTCGGGTGTTAAACCGGTGTAAGAGAACATGCCGCGTTGTTCTGCAACGCAGGCGTACTTCTCATCAAGGCCGTAAGGCTTAAGGGCCTCAACAAAGTCGCGGCGCAGTGTATTGATGCGATCACGCATTTCGGTTAGCTCTTCACGCCACATCGTTGTCAGCTCAGAATCATGAAGAATTTCGCTAACAATTGAGCCGCCATGAGCGGGAGGGTTGGAATAGTTTTCACGAGCAACGATCGCTGCTTGGGAGCGTACGTTTTCCATCTGTTCGGCGTCTTTTGCAATCAGAATCAAGCAGCCCGTACGTTCACAATAAATGCCAAAGTTCTTTGAACAGGAACTGGTGATAATAACTTCATCCAGGTTTTCGGCTAGGAGACGAACGCCGTAGGCGTCTTCATCTAACCCTTCACCAAAACCCTGGTAGGCGAAGTCAACTAATGGCAGCAGGTTGCGCTCGCGTAGTATCGCCATCACTTCGTGCCATTGATCTTGAGAAAGGTCAAAGCCAGTTGGGTTATGGCAGCAGGCGTGAAGTACAACAACATCGCCTTCTGGAATTTTCTTTAGTGCCGCTAGCATGCCATCGAAATCAAGGCGGTTATCGGCGTCAACATAAGGGTACTTGTGAAGTTCGATACCCGCAGCAGTAAAAATACCGTGATGGTTTGGCCAGGTAGGATCGCTCACCCAAATGCCTTTCCCAGGAAGCTGATTAGCAATAAAGTCAGCGGCCAAGCGCAGTGCCCCTGTGCCACCAGGAGATTGAGTAGCGCTTGCACGGTTGGCTTTTAATACGGAAGAGTCTGCACCTAATACCATAGGCAACACCGCATCACCGTATGCAGGTGCACCGTGAGAGCCAATATAGGTTTTGGTGGTTTCATTCTTGAGCAGGCGAGCTTCTGCTTCCTTGACTGCACGCATAACCGGCGTGTTGCCTTGTGCATCGCGGTATACGCCAACCCCTAAATCGACTTTCTGTGGATTGGTGTCTTTTTTGAAAGCTTCGATCAGCCCGAGAATGGCGTCTCCTGGGACTCGCTCAATTTGCTCAAACATTTATTCGGCTACCTCGTCGGTTCTGGCGGCAAGAATGAAGTCATTAAGATGCAGGCCTTTTATTTCATGAGACCACCATGTCACGGTGGTTTTACCCCACTCAGTGACAATGACAGGGTGGTGCCCAGCCTGCTCTGCTATGTCACCAACGCGCTGGGTAAATGCCAGGGCATCAGCGAAGTCACGAAACGTAAACTGTCTCGTTAGCTTCATGATGCCATCGTGGTCGACAATCTGCCACTCTGATAGCGCTTCTAAATGGGCTTGGCATTCGCTGTAGGACAGTGGGCTAGTATTGCCACCGCAAGGTTCACAGGCTGTTTTAGCAAGCGTTGTCATTGGTCTCCTCCTCGTCATAATGCTCTATTCAAGGTAGAAGGCATACACAGTCACGACCAACTTCTTTTGCGCTGTATAGCGCCTGATCAGCGCGCTCGATTAGACTGACCAATGGCTCTCCGCATCGGTATTCAGCTATACCAATGCTTAGCGTGACCTGACCAGCGCCGATTCCAAAATCATAGTTTGCAATGGCGTGGCGAATGCGGTCCGCGAGTTTATGGCATTGTTGCAGCGGCGTAAGCGGCAACACGACCATAAACTCTTCACCTCCAAGCCTTGCCACCATATCTTCGCAGCGTAAGAGCTGTTGGGTTTGCGCAGCAAGCTGTTCGAGTACGCTATCGCCTTGTAAGTGCCCCCAACGATCATTGAGCTGTTTAAAATGGTCAATATCTACCATCATTATTGATAACGGTGTTCCGTGCCGTGTGCTTAGTGAAGCTAAGTGCGTCAAATGCACCATGAGCTTTCGCCGGTTAGGTAATCCCGTTAAAGGGTCAGTATCGCAAAGTTTTCTTAGGCGCTGCTCTTCAGCAACTTGATCGGTAATATCCATCATGATGCCGTTCCAACGGACACCATTTAATGCGGGGAAAGGGTTAGCGCTCACGGCTATCCAGTGCGGCTTTCCGTTTGGTAGTGGGAGTCGGAAACGGGTTGTAAGCGGTAGCATCCAGCGGGCTGAGCGCTCAATAGAGGACATTATTTTTGGATGATCGTGACCGGTTAATCGCTCAATTAATTGATTTGCTTCCTGTGCTAACTGGCGTCTATCGATATGTGCCAACGCTTTGCCACCTCCTTCCAAATAGGGAAAGTGCATCCGGCCACAGTGTGATCGATAAAATTGAAAGATAACCCCAGGAATAAGGGATATTAAGCTGTCAGCACTGGTCGGTGCTGTGACTGTGTCATTCACGGGCATGCGTGAAGCTCCAAAGCATATGCCAAATAAAAGTTAATCGTGAAGGTTAGCCCTAAAACCGTAACTAATATGTAAGTTATTGCTGACATTTTTAAATTTTTTAAAATTTAATTGATATATGTATATTCTAAAATAGAATTAACGAGGTTAGGCAGGGGTTTACTATAGAAAGGTTGGCACCACATAGGAAAATATATTACTTTTAGATATATATAATACTTTTTTTATTACCGAGGTGTTTTTTGAATGCAGTAAAAGGAGCCACTGCCAAGGCAAGCCATTTGGCTGATGCTCAAAAAGTGAGTGATGACTTTATGAGCTTAGATGGCTCCGTCAGCTTAGTAGGTGCGGGGCCAGGCGATCCGGAACTATTGACGTTAAAAGCCTATAAGCGACTTCTAACCGCAGAAGTGGTGCTCTACGACCGCCTCGTTAGCGATGAAGTATTGGCCTTAATTGGTCCTCAGGCCGCCCGTTTTTACGTTGGCAAAGCGAAGTCATCGCACAGCGTACCTCAAGATGAAATTAATCAAACATTGGTAACTTGGGCTAAACAGGGGAAGCGTGTGGTACGCCTTAAAGGCGGCGATCCGTTTATTTTTGGCCGTGGCGGGGAAGAACTTGAAACACTTGTTGCGGAAAAAGTGATGGTCGAAGTTATTCCAGGAATTACAGCTGCCTCTGGTTGTGCAGCCTATGCAGGCATTCCATTAACCCATCGGGATCATGCCCAGTCAGTTCGTTTTGTAACGGGCCATTTGCAGCATGGGGAGTGCTCGCTTGACTGGCAAGCGTTAGCACGCCCTGGTCAAACCTTGGTATTTTATATGGGGTTGAGTAACTTAGCGTTTATTTGCCAAACATTAATTGCTCATGGTCTTGCGCCTACAACGCCCTTGGCGCTGATTGAGCAGGGAACAACTCAGCACCAGCGTACGCACGTTGGTTGTTTGCAAACGCTGCCTGAAACATTTAAGCAGGGTAAGATTGCGCCGCCTACCTTACTGATTATTGGCAGCGTTGTGTCGTTGCACGCTTCGCTTTCTTGGTTTGAGGTTGCTAGCGCAGGTGCGTTAGGCTTTCAGAAAGGTAAGCATTAGACGGACCCTAACAATTAAATGTACTAAGTAGAACTATTTGTCATACACGTTGGTCACTAGCTAGATGTTGCTAGATGTGTATGCTAGTAAAATAATGTCAGGTACTAAATGCCTATTAACGCTGCTGATATCGGTAGCCTAAAAAAGAAGAGAGGGACGCAGTATGTCAGAAGCAAACCACTCGGATCATCAAGCGCCAGCGAATAAGCCGGACATGGAAACGCTTTTTAAGGACAACCGTGTCAAAGGAATTGCGGGTATTGCCGCGATCGCAGTTATTTGGGCAATTATGGCGCAATCTAACTCAGGCACACGTCAAGAGCGTGTTGAGACGTTAGAAGGTCAGTTAGCTAGTGTTGAGCAGGATAATAGTCAGCTTAGTCAGCGTATTGCAGAAATTGAGCAAGCTGAGACTGATTTGAGTGCCATGCGTGAAGAGATGGCCTCGTTGGAAGAGCAGCAGGCCCAGTCACAAAGCGAGCTTGAGTCTGCTCAGCGTGATACAAGCGCGGTACAGTCGCGTCTTGAAGAGTTAGAGTCTGAGCGCGATACCCTGCAGCAAGAAGTTGATGCATTAAGCGAACAAGTTGAGAGTGCTGAGGCTGACTTGCAGGCGCTAAAAGAAGAGCGTGACCAAGTCGTAAGCGCTCGTGACGAAGCGGAGACTGCTCGCCAGGAAGTTGAAGAAGCTCGCCAAAGTGCCGAAGAAGCCCGCCAGGAAGCTGAGTCCGCTCGTCAGCAAGCTGAACAAGAGCGCCAGGAAGCTGTAGATGAGCTTAATGCCGCTCAAGAGGAATTGTCGAGTCTAGATACACAGATCAGTGACGCTAATGAACAGCTTTCTAGTATTGAGGAAGAAATTTCAACTGTTCAAGATGAGTTAGATAATCTGCGCAGTGAGCGTGATTCACTTACTAGTGAGCGGGATGAGCTGCAAAGCGAGGTTGATTCGTTAACTGAGCTGCGTGAAGAAGAGCAGCAGAGCCTCGACCAAGTACGCACGGAGATGGATGATCTCATGGTCGCGTTAGATATTGGTCGTGAAGAAGTTGCAAATGTTGAGAGTGATATTGAAGCCCGTGAAGAGCAGCTTGCGCGCTTAGAAACTCAGCTTAGTGATTGGCGTGACGAACTTTCCTCCTTGGAGAGTCGCCTGCATGTAAACGATACGGCTAATGATGAAGTGCCCACGCTAACGGGTGAAGAGAGTAACGAAACAGCTTCTGGTTCTGATAGCGCTGATACTGATAGCGCTGATTCCGATAGTTCTAGTTCTGATAATACTGAGCAAGTGGAAGAAGCAAGCTCTGACAATCAGGAACAACAAAACAGTAATTGAGAGATGCACCCTTAATGTGTGCTGATGATGGCTAGCGCAAGAAAGCGGATGTAGGCAGCCCCTGCATCCGCTTTTTGTATGTTGGTTTAGATTGTATGTTGGTTTAGAAATAGGTCGCCTAGGAGTATCATTCAATCACGTAACATTCACCGTAAGAAAACAGGAGCGCCATTGATGGACGGTGTAAAACATATAGTGGCAGTGGCATCGGGGAAAGGCGGGGTCGGTAAATCGACCGTTACTGTCAATTTGGCGCTAGCGCTTTCTGCTCAGGGCTATCGCGTTGGTGTTTTGGATGCCGATATCTATGGCCCCAGTCAAGCGCAGATGTTGGGTGTCAAAGAAGGCGTGCGGCCTCAGGCATCAGGTGACAATAAATTTCTGCCGCTAGAGGCACACGGTCTTCAAGCGATGTCGATGGCCTTTATGGTCAACACCCGAGAAGCGATGGTATGGCGTGGACCGATGGTGGTGGGCGCGTTTCAGCAAATGTTAACCCAAACCCAGTGGGATAATCTGGATTTTCTGTTGATCGATATGCCACCTGGTACCGGTGATATTCAGCTAACGCTGGCGCAAAAAGTGCCTGTTTCAGGCGCTGTAATTGTTACCACTCCCCAGGATATTGCGCTGCTGGATGCCCGTAAAGGCATAGAGATGTTCCGCAAGGTCAATGTGCCAGTGCTTGGTGTGGTAGAGAATATGAGCCTTTATCATTGTGAAAACTGCGGCCATGAAGCGGCAATTTTTGGCACTGGGGGCGGTGATCGTATCGCAGAAGAGTACGAGACAACCGTTCTTGGGCGGTTACCGTTAACGCTCTCTATTCGTGAGTTAGCTGATTCTGGTCGTCCCAGTGTAATTTCCGAACCTGATAGCTCAGTGAGCCACACGTTTGCAGCTATTGCTAAACAAGTGGCGCAATCAGTAAGTGCCAGCCATAGCGGTGGTCCGACTATTTCTTTTAGCGAGTGATGACGTAACAAATGAGTATTAAATCTGATAAGTGGATTCGTCGCATGGCACAGAGCGATGCCATGATTGAACCGTTTGAAGCTGAGCAGGTGCGCTATGTGAATGATCAGCGCGTGATTTCTTACGGCACGTCGAGCTACGGTTATGACGTTCGCTGCGCCGATGAATTTAAAGTGTTTACCAACATACATTCGGCTATTGTCGACCCCAAAGCGTTTGATGACAAAAGCTTCGTCGATATTAAGGGCGATGTGTGTATTATCCCGCCAAACTCCTTCGCATTAGCACGAACGGTAGAGTACTTTCGTATTCCGCGCAGTGTGCTGACGATTTGCCTTGGAAAATCCACTTACGCGCGCTGCGGCATTATTGTCAACGTAACGCCGCTTGAGCCAGAGTGGGAAGGGCATGTGACCCTTGAGTTTTCAAATACTACCAATCTGCCCGCCAAGATCTATGCGCATGAAGGGGTAGCTCAGATGCTGTTCCTTGAGTCTGATGAGGTGTGTGAAACGTCTTATAAAGATCGTGGCGGCAAATATATGGGGCAACGAGGCGTTACGCTGCCTCGCACTTAATCTTTGCAAGCCAAGCGAAAAACGCCTTACTCGCTAATAGCGGTAAGGCGTTTTTTTATGGTCAGGCCAGTAACGTTTACGTATTTTCGTCTAGTTCTTCGTCTAGCTCTTCTGCAGCATCTGTGTGTGAGAGCCGCATGCCATGCGGGGGAAGGGGATGGCCATCCATGGTGGCGTTTTCAGCGTTATATTGCAGGCGACCTTGCAAGAACCACTGAACCGCAATTGGAAAGATGAGGTGCTCACGAGCGTGCACCTTCTCTTTAAGTGTCTCAACGGTGTCTTCATCAGTGACGTTCAGTTCCGCTTGCAGCACAACGGGGCCACCATCCAGCTCTTCAGTGACAAAATGCACGCTACAGCCATGCTGTTTTACACCGTCTGCCAGCGCTCGAGCATGAGTATTTAGCCCTTGATAAGCCGGAAGCAAAGACGGGTGGATATTAAGCATTTTGCCTAAAAAACGCTGCACAAAGCGAGGTGTCAAAATGCGCATAAAACCTGCTAAGACAATTAAGTCAGGCTCATGGCGCTCGATGACTTTGATCAGCGCTCCGTCATAGGCATCGCGGCTGTCATATTCGCGGTGAGGTAGCGCAACGGCTTCAATGTCCGCTTCTAAGGCGCGCTTCAAGCCATAGGCATCTGGCTCGTTGGAAATAACAGCAACGATTTCCCCGCCAAGTTGGTCATGGCTTTGCGCATCAATCAGCGCTTGTAAATTACTGCCACTGCCGGAAATCAATACCACAATACGTCGCGCGGCTGTTGGCTCTGGCGCCATGTCGTTTATGGTGTCGTTGAACATGCCGTTATCGAAGTCGGTGCTGCTCATGCGCGAAGGTTCTCCAAAACGACGGCTTCCTCCTGGCGCTGAATAATTTGACCAATTTGATAAACGGTCTCGCCTTGCTCTTGTAGATGCTCCTTGGCGTTTTCAGCGTGGGCCTGGGGCACCACTACTACCATGCCAATGCCGCAATTTAGCACCCGGTGCATCTCCGTTTCACTGACATTGCCTTGGGCTTGTAACCAGTTAAATACTTCTGGGCGCTGCCAAGTTGAAAGGTCAACGTGGGCTGCAAGGCTATCGGGTAACACTCGAGGAATGTTTTCCAGCAAACCACCACCGGTAATATGGGAGAGCGCGTGAACGGGAATGTCTGTGTTACGCATCATCGACAGCAACGACTTCACATAAATACGCGTCGGCGCCATTAACGCGTCGCCAAGTGGCTGCCCATCTACAGCATCATTGAGTGAAGTGTTGCTAACTTCCAGAATTTTGCGAATCAGCGAGTAGCCATTAGAGTGCGGGCCAGAAGAAGCCAGTCCCAGCAATACATCGCCTTCGGCTACCTTACTGCCATCTAAGATATCGGCCTTCTCAACAATACCTACGCAGAAGCCGGCCAAATCGTAGTCATTGCCTTCGTACATGCCGGGCATTTCGGCAGTTTCGCCACCTACTAATGCGCAACCAGCCAGTTCGCAACCAGCACCAATGCCGGTTACTACATCTGCAGCGATATCCACATCCAGCTTACCCGTGGCATAGTAGTCAAGGAACAGCAGCGGTTCAGCACCGGCAACGATCAAATCGTTGACACACATAGCGACCAAGTCAATGCCAATGGTGTCATGCTTACCAAGGTCCATGGCAAGACGCAACTTTGTGCCGACACCATCCGTGCCGGAGACCAAGACTGGCTGCTTATAACCAGCGGGAAGCTCACACAATGCGCCAAACCCGCCAAGGCCACCCAGGACTTCAGGGCGTGTCGTGCGTTTGGCAACGTGTTTGATGCGATCAACTAGCGCGTTGCCGGCATCAATATCGACACCTGCGTCTTTATAGCTGAGTGAGGGAGTGGCCTGAGAAGTGGAGGTATCGGTCATGACAGATCCTGTGAAGCCTATAGCAGTACGGGTAGTGCTGGCGAAATGGCCAGTGCTGGGGCGATAACGGAACGGATTGTAACACCCAGAGACGTAAGTCGCATCGATGTGCGGCGTTAACCGATGTTCAATACGCTACTTTTGTTACTATTCAGTACGCTAAGGGCGCTAACCATCTTTCCAGGAGGGATATAAAGAGCATGCGACATTCATGGTGGGGCGTTGTGTTTTTGGTGGTGTTGGTGGGCTGCCTGTATTTACTCGATGCGGTATTGATGCCATTTATCGCTGGTTTAATTTTGGCTTACCTGGCTGACCCGCTTACCAATTATTTTCAGCGCTTAGGCATGAAGCGACCTTGGGCGGTGAGTAGCGTATTTTTAGTTTTGTTGCTGATTCTTATCTTAAGCCTGCTCGTTTTAATACCGCTGGTTGTTCAGCAGACGAAACAGTTAGGAGAGGCGTTACCGAGTGTCTTTAATTGGGTAGAAAACATTTTGGCACCGCAAGTACAAGAGTGGACAGGGTATGATCTAGGGGCAGAGTTAACGAACGTTCGGGAAACATTAGTCGAGAATTGGCGTGATGCGGGTAGCTATGCGGCTCAGGCGTTAAGTCAAATAGGTCGTTCGGGTATGGCTTTTGTTTCCTGGGTCACTTACGTTGCTTTGATCCCAGTCGTCACATTTTATTTGTTACTTGATTGGAGCAGGCTGCTTTCAAGTCTTGCTGATTTGGTTCCCCGTCAATGGACAAGTGATGTTTTCCGGTTGGCCCAGCGCTGCGATGAAGTTCTATCCGCCTTTCTGCGTGGTCAGCTACTGGTTATGCTGTGCTTAGGCATTATTTATGCAGCAGGCTTAACGTTAATGGGTTTGAATTTTGGCTTGCTGATTGGTGTTGTGTCTGGGCTTGTTAGTATTGTGCCATTCCTGGGTTTCATTGTGGGTTTGGTGGTGGCCCTCATTGTTGCGCTTTTCCAATTTGATACGTGGTGGGCTGTGCTGGGGGTGATCGCGGTATTTGGTATCGGTCAAGCGGCAGAAAGTGTCATACTTCAGCCTAAACTGTTAGGCGATAAAATCGGTTTGCATCCTGTTGCGGTTATTTTTGCAGTACTGGCGGGGGGGCATCTGTTTGGCCTTACAGGGGTGCTTTTAGCATTGCCTGCCGCAGCGGTCATTATGGTGCTTTTAAGGGAAGTTAAAGATCGTTATAAAGGCAGCGCTCTCTATGATGCCGAGCAACGTCCGACAGAACAGCAACATCATAATGATGGACAGGGTCGTCACGATGAAAGGGAGTCACCATGAGCCGATTACCGGCACAGCTACCGCTTGGGGTAGGGTTGCGAGACGACGCGACATTTAATAATTACTATGCCTCACAAGCAAATGCGTCATTAATGGAGTACTTGAGCCGGCAGCTTAAGGCGGATGCTGAACCATTCTTGTATTTATGGGGCGCGCCGGGCAGTGGCCGAAGCCATCTTTTACAGGCGGCATGTCACGCTGCCTCCGATGCAGACAAGCGAGCGCTCTACCTTCCGCTGTCAGATCTTGGCCACTTTCCACCGCTTATGCTGGAGGATATAGAGTGTCTGGACCTTGTCGCCATTGATGATCTTGAATATGTGATAGGTCGTAAGCGCTGGGAAGAGGCGCTATTTCACGCCTTTAATCGGCTGCGCGATGCGGGAAAAGCCTTAGTAATCGCTGCTAATACGTCTCCGCGCCAGTTAGACGTTGCCTTGCCTGATTTGGCGTCACGATTAACGTGGGGAGTTACGTTTCATCTACATCCACTGGATGATAACGAGCGCTTAGCGGCATTAAAGCTTCGTGCTAACGTTCGGGGAATGCAGTTGCCTGATGACGTAGGGCGCTACATTATGCATCGTGGGCCACGTGAGCTAGGAGAGTTGTGTCGTGCACTTGAGACGCTTGATCAAGCGTCGCTATCCGCTAAGCGGAAGTTGACTATACCTTTCGTCAAGTCGGCGCTTAATTGGTAACACATAATAAGCAAAACGCCCCCGCCAGATCACTGGCAGGGGCGTTTTAGTAACAGCAAGTCAATAACCGAAACAGGTTAAGCTGTTTTGCTCATTTTGCTGGCTGCTGCTTGTGCTTGCTTAACGTTATCTTCAGTCAGTTTTTGACCTTTCTGCAAGAAGTCTTGCTGAAGAGCGACCACTTTATCCGCATCGCCTTTTACACGCTCAGCCAGTTCTTTAGCCACTTTCTGCTGACCTTCCATATAGCTACGCAGGCCGCTGGCATCTTTAACGCTCATCAGCTGACGCATTTGGGCGATGCCGGTATCTACGTAAGATTTGTTGGCATCAAGCTGTGCGTTAAGCATTTTTTCAGAATAGTCGATACTTAGCGTCATATAGGCACGTACAGGTGCCATGAAGAAGTTATCGAACTGCTGAGTCATTTCGTTGGTGTTAAATGTTTGCATGGTAAACACTCCTGTTCCATTGCTCACTAATCGGCCCAATGATTGGCGGTGCCGTTAGTGTTGGTTGATCAGCAACGGTTTTGTTAAGCATTCACCGCGGCTGATATCTAGTTATCTTGCGTTGCAGCATAACAGGGGTTTTTGTGCAGTGCAACATTGCTGAGGATTGGATTTATAAAATATGTAACTGTCGCTGAGGAAGTTAATAATGCGTGTAGATTTACCTAACGCGTCGATGGCGCTAGGCTTAAGCGTATAGATAACCGTTACCACTAAAATAATCATTATAAAACATTATGTTAGTGATGTGGGTAGCGTTAGTTTAGGTTGTTTTAAAAGGAGTGCAAGGATGGACACACGTATTGAACGGGACAGCATGGGTGAGCTTGATGTGCCTGTGAATGCACTTTATGGTGCTCAAACACAGCGGGCTATCAACAACTTTCCTGTTTCGCATACTCCCATGCCATCAGCGTTTATTCATGCTGTCGCGCGTATAAAGCTTGCTGCCGCACGCAGTAACTATCAGTTGGACTTGCTGGATAAGCCTCGTGCCGATGCGATCATTAAAGCTGCTGGAGAGGTAATTGAGGGTCAGCATGACGCGCACTTTCCGATCGATGTCTTTCAGACAGGGTCTGGTACGTCGACTAATATGAACGTTAACGAAGTGCTAGCGACGCTTGCGAGTCGTGAAGGGATCGACGTAACGCCAAATGACCACGTTAATATGGGGCAGTCGAGCAACGACGTTATCCCGACGGCCATTCACTTGTCGGCAGCGATAGCTGTTCATGAAAGGCTTCGTCCTGCCTTAGTGTCGCTGCAGGCGACGATTGACCATAGGGCTAGTGAGTTGGCTCACGTTGTTAAAACAGGTCGTACCCATCTAATGGATGCCATGCCGCTGCGTATGGATCAAGAGTTAGGAGCGTGGTCGAGCCAAGTGGGGCAGGCTATTGAGCGTTTTGATAGCGCCATGACAAGATTGTGTCGATTAGCGCAAGGCGGTACGGCGGTAGGCACCGGTATTAATGCGCCTGAAGGGTTTTCCGAGCTAATGGCTCGCGACTTAAGTCAGCAAACCGGGCTGCCCTTTGAGCCTAACGAGAGCTTTTTTGCCAGTTTGGCCTCCCAGGATGCTGCCGTAGAGTTATCTGGTCAGTTAAAGGGATTTGCATGTGTGGTTATGAAGATCGCTAACGATTTGCGCTGGATGAATTCAGGGCCGTTGGCAGGGTTGGGCGAGATTGAACTTGAGGCACTGCAGCCTGGTAGTTCCATTATGCCGGGTAAGGTAAATCCTGTGATTCCTGAGTCGGCCGCCCAAGCAGCAGCACAAGTCATCGGTCTGGATGCCGCAGTAACGGTTGCTGGGCAGAGTGGTAACTTTCAGCTCAACGTGATGCTGCCGTTAGTAGCGTCGAATCTTCTTACATCGATTACCTTGATGAGTAACACAGCCACTTTGCTGGCTGAACGTGCTACCGCCACCTTCCGCGTGCGTGATGATAATTTACAGGGGCCACTCGCACGGAATCCTATTTTAGTGACTGCTCTTAATAGTGTGATTGGCTATAACGCCGCTGCCGCGGTGGCTAAAAAAGCCTATCAAGCTGGGCGGCCAATCATCGACGTCGCCGAAGAAGAAACTGATCTGGATCGCGCAACGCTTGAGCGCTTGCTAGACCCTGTTGTGCTTACGAAAGGAGGCATACCGAAGTAGCCTCTGTTGAGTGTTAAAGGGTCTGTTGAGTGTTAAAAGGGCAGACGTTAGGTTTCTTGCTCTTCCGTTTTGCCCTTTTGAATGGTTTCACTCGCCTCTTGGCGCTCTGCTGCACTGGCATCAGGTGTGTCGTGCTCATCCTGGCGTGAGGGGCGGTAGCAAAAAGTTGCCAATATAGGAAAGTGATCAGACCCAAACGCCCCAAGGCGTTGCATGTTAACGAGAGTGAAATGCTCGCTAACAAATGCGTGGTCAAGGGGCCAGCGAAGAATGGGGTAACTGGCATGAAAGGTACTGAACATACCGCGTCCACGGCGTGGATCAAGCATGCCTGCTATACGGCAGAAGCGCCGAGTTGTGCGTGACCAGGCAACGTCATTCAGATCTCCTGCGACAAGAGTGGCTTTTGGGTCTTGATGGATTTCTTTTCCAATCCATAAAAGCTCCGCATCACGCCATAGAGACTTTTCACTTTCACTGGGCGCTGGTGGCCTTGGATGAACGGCAAATAGACGGATATGCTGGCCGCTTTTCAGTTCTACCTGAGTGTGAATTGAGGGTATGTCGTCTTGTATAAGCCACTTTACCTCGGTATTTTTCAGCGCTAGCCGTGAATAAAGATGCATGCCATAAAGGTTATCTAGTGGAACCTTAACGCTATGAGGCCATTGCTCGTCTAGTGCTGGATCCAATTGATCTTGCCACCATTGATCTGACTCTAAAGTGAGAATCATATCGGGCTGATGGTGCGTTATCATCTCCAGGAGTTTTTTTGATTGACGGTTTGGTGTCAGTACATTGGCGATGAGTAGGGTGATCATCTGGTCTTCAGGCGCGTTATGTGCGGTTTTAACCTGAACTGGCCAGAGCTTTGTCCATGGCAAGATGTAGCGTAATTGCAGCCCTAACGTAACGAATGAAACAAGTATTGCTGTCACTTGCCACTGTCCTGGTTCTAATACCAATAGGCTCGCCAAGCCGCACGCCAAAGCGAGCACGGCGATTTGTAGTCGAGGAAATTCAAAACTGCGCACCCACCACCAGCGCATCGGCACGCGAGCGATAAGAGTGGCAAGTAACAGGGAGATGGCGGTGCATCCTAGCAAAGGCCCAAGCAAGGTTTACCTCCTGGTTTAACCGTGAATAGTTATTAATCTACGAAATAGTCGCTAAGCTATGATCAGCTTAGCGGCAAGAAGAGATATGTGTCGATCTCACTTTGCAATTGAGCAGTGTTAGTTTATTAGCCTCATTTCAAAGTGCTAAAAACTACTTGCAATTCAGCTATGAAGCCGTAGAATACGCATCCGTTGCACAGCAGGACCATAGCTCAGTTGGTTAGAGCGCCACGTTGACATCGTGGAGGTCGGCGGTTCAAATCCGCCTGGTCCTACCATTTACGTTATGTGCAACTAGTTACTTATACTTTTTATGTAGCTTACATTTAGGACCATAGCTCAGTTGGTTAGAGCGCCACGTTGACATCGTGGAGGTCGGCGGTTCAAATCCGCCTGGTCCTACCAAATACCTGCACTTGAAAGCCCCCTGCATATGCACGGGGCTTTTTTGTTATTGGTTGATAAAGAAGGGTAGGTCAGTTTGGCGAATAAACGTAGCCACAAGTGCTTCAATGCCTGACTGATCTTCTTGGCTAAAGCGTGCGTGCTGGGGGCTATCTAAGTCGAGCACTCCCCATAGGTGGCCGTCGATCACGATGGGAACAACGAGTTCTGAGCGTGAATCCGCATCGCAGGCGATATGATCAGCAATGGCGTGAACGTCATCAACGCGTTGAGTCGCCTGCAGGCGTGCCGCAGCTCCGCAAACACCTTTGTTGAAGGGGATTGGGTGGCAGGCGGGTTTACCCTGAAATGGGCCAAGGCTGAGTTGGTTGGGCTGGCGTTGGAGATAAACCCCCACCCAATTTAGCTCTTCTAATGTGTGATAAATAAAAGCGCAGGTTTGAGCGCTATTGGTTAGCCAGTCTCGGGTGTCTAGTAAGGCTTCAAGCTGCCGATTGAGCAGCGCATAATCAACACTATGCATACGCATTCCTTATGGGATTAAACGCATCATGCCAGCCCTAGGGCTGGCATGATTAAATTGCTAGAAAAGCGGTGCTGTTTATTCGATCCAGCCGGGAACTGCCGCACCCTTAAACAGTTCTTCTGCTTTTTCGATGACTTCATCGCGCTGGTAAGCATCAACAAGTTGACGGATTTCTTCGCGCTCTTCATCGCCGCCACGCACCGCGATTAGATTGACATAAGGGGACTCAGGCCCCTCCTTGATTAACGCGTCATCTAGGCTCAAGCCAGCCGGTTGAGCGAACGTATTATTAATGAACGCCATGTCCACATCGGGTAGCACACGGGGTAGCTGTGCTGCTTCAATTTCGCGGAAGCGGAAGTTACGCGGATTTTCAGCGATGTCAATGGGGGTGGCTTCCAGGTTGCTCGGATCATTTAGTGTGATCAGACCCTGGTTATGCATCAGAATGAGTGCACGTCCTTCATTAGACGGATCGTTAGGCAGTGCGATTTGAGCGCCATCGGGCAGCTCTTCAATGCTGTCGTACTTCTCAGAATAAGCGCCGATCGGGTAAACAAAGGTGTAGCCCGCAATGGCAAGATCATATCCACGGTCATTGACCATGGCCTGTAGGTACGGTTCGTGCTGGTATGCGTTAGCGTCTAAACTGCCGTCAGCGAGCGCAGCGTTAGGCGTCACGTAGTCAGTAAACTCAATGATTTCGACGTTTAGGTCGAACTCTTCTTTGGCAATCCGAGCAGCCACTTCCATAACTTCGGTTTCGGGGCCTGCTACGGTGCCCATTTTGATGGTGCGTGTTTCTGCGTTAGCAACATTAACCGCTAGTGCTAAAGCAGTTAGGCCGCCGATGAGTAGTTTTTGCATAGTGTCGCTCCTGTCGCGCAGTAAAGGTTGTATGTGATTATGGAGTAATAAAGAATAAAATTCTAATGCGTTTTGGTTATATTCGTCTATGCCGATAAAAGGCACAGGCTATTATCACTTGCGGTCACTTTTACGCACCAAGTAGTCGCCCAGACTTTGGAAGCCCTGCACCATAATCACTAAAATAACGACGGTAATTAGCATGATGGTTGGGTTAAAGCGGTTATAACCATAGCGAATTCCTAAATCACCAAGCCCGCCGCCACCTACTGCTCCTGCCATGGCAGAGTAGCTGACCAGTGTCACTAGTGTAATCGTTAGGCCTGTGATGATGCCGCCCCTTGCTTCAGGGATGAGAACTTTGGTAATAATTTGCCAGGGTGTTGCACCCATTGATTGTGCAGACTCAATAAGCCCAGGAGATAGTTCGTTAAGTGCACCTTCTATTAAGCGAGCAACAAAAGGAATAGCAGCAATAGTTAGCGGCACTGAGGCTGCATTAATGCCAATAGAGGTGCCTACCAGCATGCGCGTGAAGGGAATAATCGCTACCATCAAAATGATAAAGGGGATTGAGCGGCCAATATTGGTAACAATGCCTAGCACTTGATTAAGCACCGGCATGGCCAAAATTTGGCGAGGACGGGTAACGTAAAGCATCACGCCAAGCGGCAGGCCAAGTAGGGTAGCAATGACGCCGGAAATGGCCACCATGTAAAGCGTATCCAGCGTGGCTTGTAAAATAAGATCAAACATTGCGCTGGACATGGCCGAGTACCTCTACCTGTAGTTGATGTGCTTCTAAATAAGCCATTGCTTCCTGGGTTTGTGCGGGGCTGCCGAGCAGCTCAGCAATCATCAGGCCTAGCGTACGGTCTTGAATAGACTCGACCTTTGCCTGAAGTATGCTGACGTCAACGCTGCACTCTCGTGCTAAGCGAGAAATAAGGGGGGTCGAAACCGCATCGCCGGAAAATGTTAGTCGAACAACAGGGTGAGTATGCTCACTCGGCGTGTCGCTTAACCGCTCAATCAACTCTTTAGGCGGACTGAGCTGCAAAAAGTCATTCAGGAACTCTCGACCTAACTGCGTTCTAGGCGCAGTGAAAAAATCACCGACCTCAGCATCTTCAACAAGCTCGCCATTGGAAATAAGACTTACGCGGTGGCAAATTGATTTCACCACTTCCATTTCGTGGGTGATCAGCAAAATGGTGATACCAAGCTGCTGATTAATTTCTCTCAGCAGCTCAAGGATAGAGCTAGTGGTCTGGGGGTCCAGTGCTGACGTGGCTTCATCGCACAGCAATACGTTGGGTTTACTGGCCAGTGCACGGGCAATGGCAACGCGCTGCTTTTGACCGCCAGAAAGCTGGGCTGGATATTGCTTGGCTTTATCAGACAAACCTACCAGCTCTAATAATGGCGCTACACGATTTTTAATAGCGCTGCGACTTTCACCCATTAATTCAAGTGGGAGGGCCACATTGTCAAATACTGTGCGCGTTGTTAGCAGGTTGAAATGCTGAAAAATCATTCCAATACGATGGCGGGCGCGGTTTAATTCGCCACGGCTAAGGCGAGTCATTTCCTGACCGTCGACGACTACGCTGCCAGTGCTTGGCCGCTCAAGCAGGTTGACGCAACGAATAAGAGTCGATTTACCTGCGCCCGAAAGGCCAATAACGCCGTGAATCTTGCCTTTGGGGATCGTTAAATTAACGTCTTTTAGGGCATGTACGGTGCTATCACCGGTGCCATAGGTTTTACTTACATTGCTAATTTCAATCATAGCGTCTGCCTTAATGGTAGGCCGAAGACGGAGTGCGAGGGAGCAAGCGTAGGGCGGGAAATAAAAAAAGGCCACCCTTACGGGTGGCCATCAACGCTGGACACACCCTTTTAGCTGCACTTCACCAAGCTATTCGCTGGGTGGACGCCCGCAATCTGGGTACAAATCGGCGTCATTACATTTGCGGCGAAAGTCTAAAGAGTGGTGGCTGGCTTGTCAATTAGAACCCTTCTATTTCATGCTTTTGTGCTTGGGAGCAGATTTATTTACTGACTAAATGACTTTAAAGAGTGGTTAGTGCTTTTTTATGTGTTTTTTGGTTGGTTGCTGTCAGGAAAAAGCTATTCCAATGCTGGTATCTGGGGCTTTGGCTGCACAAGCCCTAGGCATTAGTAGTAAGCTTGCACAAAATTTTTAACTCTATTTTATCTTGAAAGTGTTTCATAAGAGGACCAAGCCATATGTTTACAGGCATTGTGCAAGGCGTCGCTAAAGTTGTTGCGGTAAACGAACTCGAAGAGTTTCGTACCCATGTTATTGCATTACCTGAGGAAATGCGCCGAGGGCTGTCGATTGGGGCATCGGTGGCTCATAACGGTGTTTGCCTGACGGTAACCGCCATAGAGGGTGAAAATGTCAGCTTTGACCTGATGCGTGAAACATTGCGTTTGACAAATCTTGGTGCAATTGCACCAGGGCAGTGCGTCAACATAGAGCGTGCGGCGCGCTTTGGTGATGAAATTGGGGGGCATTCCATGTCCGGCCACATTATTTGCATGGCTCGCGTAGTAGCGATAGAAGAGGCGCCTAACAATCGCAGGCTATGGTTTTCACTGCCAGAGAAAGTCGCTAAGTTTGTATTTGAGAAGGGTTACATTGGTGTTGATGGTATTAGCTTAACCGTAGGTGATGTGCGCCCCGCGAGCGATAGTGCTGGGGTTGAGTTCAGTGTCAATTTGATTCCAGAGACGCTGGCGCGCACGGTATTAAAAGACCGATTGTTGGGTGACCGAGTTAATATCGAGATTGATCCACAAACTCAAGTGATTGTAGAGACGGTAGAAAGGGTGTTGGCTAGCCGTCTTTAGAAAGTTATTTTGATCTACCGTTGACCGATCGGTTAGCTCATGGCCTGAAGTTTGCTATTCATATAAGTGGGTGGGCGACTTCCCATCAACGCTAGCGGCACACGGGGTACTCGCAAGACGAAGAGCCTTTCGGTAATATGTGCCGCTTTTCTCGCATCAAGGGACGCATTCAGCGTAAGCGCGAAGGATAAAAACGACATGAAACTTCTGGACAACTACTTCAAGCTCACTGAGCAGAAGACCACTGTAAAAACCGAGGTGATCGCTGGATTCACCACGTTCCTTACAATGGCTTATATCATTTTCGTTAACCCGAGCATTCTTTCGGAAGCGGGGATGGATTATGGCGCGGTGTTTGTTGCCACCTGTGTGGCTGCTGCGATCGGATGTTTTGTCATGGGGCTTTGGGCAAACTACCCAATCGCACAAGCACCAGGAATGGGGCTGAATGCCTTTTTTACCTATGGCGTCGTACTTGGCATGGGCTATACCTGGGAAGCGGCATTAGGGGCTGTCTTTTTCTCTGGTTTTGCCTTCTTTTTGCTGAGTATTTTTAAAGTCCGTGAATGGATCATCAATTCAATCCCGCTCTCGTTGCGTTTAGGCATTGCTGCAGGTATTGGCTTATTCCTTGCGATGATTGCACTTAAAAATGCCGGTATTGTGGTCGCAAATCCAGCCACCTATGTGGCACTTGGTGATCTATCCCAGCCTCCCGCACTTTACGCCTTATTGGGCTTTTTCGTTATTACGGCGCTTTCCTACCTGCGCGTAACCGGCGCAGTAATGATAGGTATTTTAGGTGTTACGATCCTTGCGATGTTGTTTGGTCATAACCAGTATGGCGGTATTATGTCGATGCCTCCTTCCATTGCGCCTACCTTTATGGCAATGGATTTAATGGGCGCGCTGGATGTGGCAATGCTTAGCGTTATCTTTGCCTTTTTGTTTGTTGATCTTTTCGACACATCAGGCACGCTCGTAGGGGTTGCTCATCGTGGAAAGCTGCTGGATGAAGATGGCAAGTTGCCACGCATTGGTCGCGCCATGATGGCCGATAGTACCGCGTCTATGGCAGGTGCTGCACTGGGTACTTCAACAACGACTAGTTATATCGAGTCAACTGCAGGTATCGCTTCGGGAGGCCGCACCGGTTTAACCGCAGTTGTGGTGGGGCTTCTGTTCTTAATTAGTCTTTTCTTTGCACCATTAGCAGGGTCTATTCCTGCTTATGCGACCGCAGGTGCTCTGCTGTATGTAGCTGTACTGATGGCGGGCAGCTTGGCTAATGCTAATTGGGAAGATCCTACTGACGCCGCGCCGGTACTAATTGCTGCCCTAGCCATGCCGCTGACCTTCTCTATTGCAGAAGGTATCGCGCTAGGTTTCATCAGCTATGTGGCGATTAAGACTTTGGCTGGTCGTTTTAGCGATTTGAATCCAGCCGTTATTATTTTGGCACTACTGTTTGCAGCGAAGTTTTTATTCCTGGGTTAAAAGCCCGTCTTACTATTAATCAATGAGAGACGCGATGAGCATCTACGGCGACTACATTAAGTCCGTTATTCGCACGGTTCCTGACTGGCCAGAGCAGGGCGTAAATTTTCGTGATATCACGCCACTTCTGCAAAATAGCGCTGCCTTTCGCAAGCTGATCGACAGCTTTGTGCACCGTTACCAGGAAATGAACTTAGATGCCATCGCGGCTATTGATGCCCGAGGCTTCATTATTGGTGCGCCGCTGGCATACGAGCTAGGCTGTAGCTTTGTCCCTGTGCGTAAGAAGGGCAAGCTGCCGTTCAAAACAATCAGTGAGACTTATACGCTTGAATACGGTCATTCAGAGGTTGAGCTTCATTCTGATGCTTTTCAGGAAAATGATCGCATCCTGTTGATGGATGATCTGATTGCAACAGGTGGCACCATGCTCGCAGCAGCGAATCTTATTCAGCGCTCTGGTGGTCAAGTGGTAGAAACAGCAACCATTATTGATCTCCCTGAACTGGGTGGTTCTCAGAAAATTCGCGATGCTGGCTATAGCGTATTCGCGGTATGTTCCTTCACTGAAAGCGAGTAACGCACCTTATGAGCAGCGAGCGCTATCATCAACACTTCACCGTTTCTTGGGATCAGCTACATCGCGATGTGCGCCAGCTGTGTCATCAGCTAATAGAACGGGACTTTAAAGGCATTGTAGCGATTACCCGTGGTGGTTTAATTCCTGCAGCGCTGATTGCACGCGAACTTAACATCCGTTTGATCGATACTATTTGTATTAAAAGTTATGATCATATGGATCAAGGTGGTTTAGACATCATGAAGGGCGTTGATCATGATGGCGATGGCTGGCTGCTAGTCGATGACTTGGTGGACACTGGTAAAACCGCGCGTGCTGTTCGTGAAATGCTGCCGAAAGCACACTTTGTGACAATTTATGCCAAACCAGAAGGACGTCCTCTGGTAGACCAATACCTTACCGAAGTGGCTCAGCAGTGCTGGATCCAATTTCCTTGGGATATGGGCATTGCGTATGTTGAGCCGCTAGCGGATCAACTGAAGAAGTAATATGGCCAACCCGCTACCCGACGACTGGAAGCAATGGCTTGGGCAAGAATTTCAGGCTGACTATATGTCAGCGCTGAAAGCATTTCTGGCCCAAGAGAAAGCAGCAAAAAAGGTGATTTATCCGCACTCATCGCACTGGTTTCGCGCTTTTGAGCTGACGCCTTTAGCCTCTGTAAAAGTCGTTATTTTAGGGCAAGACCCTTATCACGGCCCAAACCAGGCTCATGGCTTGTGTTTTTCAGTACAGCCAGGCATTCAGGTACCTCCCTCTTTAGTCAATATTTATAAAGAGTTAGCGTCTGATGTAGGTTTTAGGCCTGTGCGTCATGGCTTCTTAGAGTCGTGGGCGACTCAGGGAGTGTTGTTACTGAACGCTGCGCTAACGGTTGAGCAAGGCAATGCCGCTTCTCACCGTGGTAAGGGGTGGGAGCACTTTACCGATTGTGCCATTGAAACGGTCAGTCAGCATGCTGAACCATGTGTCTTCCTGCTATGGGGTAGCCATGCGCGGCAGAAGAAAGCACTGATTGATCAATCGCACCACTTGGTGTTGGAGTCTCCGCATCCGTCTCCACTCTCTGCGCATAGAGGCTTTTTTGGTAATCACCACTTTTCTAGGGCCAACCAGTTTCTAACCGAACATGGGCGCTCACCGATTGAGTGGCAATTGCCGGAAACCCCTTAACCTAATGGTCAGTTGCGGGTAGAATGGCGCGCAATTTTGTAAGCTTGTCGATGCGACCTAGGTCGCCATCCTGAATCCCCTGCAGCGAGGAAGTCCCATGAGTGTTTACGCCATTAACCATCCGCTTGTTCAACATAAGCTGGGACTAATGCGCGAAGCTGATTTGAGCACCAAGAGCTTCCGAGAACTAGCAGGTGAAGTGGCGAAACTGCTTACTTATGAGGCTACCAAAGGTCTCGAACTTGAAGATCATGAAATTCAAGGCTGGAACAATGCGCCAATTGCCACGCGACGTTTAAAAGGCAAGAAAGTGACGGTTGTGCCGATCCTACGTGCTGGCTTAGGTATGTTGGAGGGAGTCACTGACCTGATACCCAGTGCTCGTGTCAGCGTTGTGGGACTTTATCGTGATGAGGAAACACTTCAGCCAGTGCCTTATTTCGCTAAGTTTGCAAACGATATCGAAGAGCGCATGGCGCTTGTGATTGACCCTATGCTTGCGACGGGTGGTTCAATGGTTGCAACACTAGATATGTTGCGCGAGCGGGGTTGTGAGCATATGAAAGTCATTGTGCTAGTGGCTGCGCCTGAAGGTATCAAACGAGTCCAGGATGCTTACCCTGATGTTGAAATTTACACCGCATCAGTAGATGACCGGCTCGATGAGCACGGCTATATCGTGCCTGGCTTGGGAGATGCTGGCGATAAAATTTTCGGGACGCGCTGAGCTTTCTGACTAACAATGCCCCTTACGCTTTGCGTCGGGGGCATTTTTTTGGCTAACCACCTATTGTTGGCTAACCACCTACTTTTTGCTAACCACCTACAACGAAATATTGGAAGCGTTTAAATGAGCAATTCAGCAAGTCATGAGTCTTGGCCAAAAATGCTGCTAACAGGCGCGCAAATGCTATTTGTCGCGTTTGGTGCGCTGGTATTGGTGCCGTTACTGACCGGGTTAGATCCCAGTGTTGCGCTATTTACCGCTGGAGTTGGCACCCTAGTATTTCACGGGGTTACTAAACAAACGGTACCGGTTTTTCTGGCCTCCTCATTTGCATTCATTGCCCCGATTCAGGGTTCGATTGCAAGTTTTGGCGTGTCGGCAACGCTGGGGGGGCTGATGGCTGCGGGGGTTGTTTACGTTGTTATTTCCCAGGCAGTGCGTGTTAAAGGCACGGCATGGCTACATAGGTTGCTGCCGCCTGTTGTGGTCGGGCCGGTTATCATGGTGATTG
Organism: Vreelandella neptunia; assembly: GCF_000712975.1. Taxonomy (GTDB): domain Bacteria; phylum Pseudomonadota; class Gammaproteobacteria; order Pseudomonadales; family Halomonadaceae; genus Vreelandella; species Vreelandella qaidamensis. Next base: position 303,395 of record NZ_JHQL01000001.1, read on the forward strand.
GTTTAGCATTGGCGCCAGTCGCTGTCAGTATGGCGACAGGCGAGACAAGCGATAACATTGGTTATGGTCAAGCGATTTTCCTTTCTATGGCCAGCTTGCTAGTGACGCTTGTATTAGCTGTTTTTGGGCGTGGAATTTTACGTCTGGTGCCGATTATGGGCGGCATTGCAGTAGGGTATGGCTTAGCGCTTGTGATGGGTGTCGTCGATTTTACCTCCGTACGTGATGCTGCTTGGTTGTCGGTGCCTAGTTTTACCGCCCCTAGCTTTCACTGGGCAGCGATTTTGTTCATGATTCCCGTTGCAATTGCTCCCGCAGTTGAGCATATCGGCGACATGGTGGCGATAGGCTCGGTGACCCGTAAAAACTATCTTGAAAAACCTGGCCTTCATCGCACCTTGTTAGGTGATGGATTGGCGACCATGACCGCTGCCTTGTTTGGTGGACCTCCCAATACTACTTATTCAGAAGTCACGGGGGCGGTGACGCTGACTAAGGCGTTTAACCCGATGTATATGGTAATTGCCGCCGTTATCGCGATTGTACTGGCCTTTGTAGGTAAGCTGGGTGCGTTATTGCAAACCATTCCAGGCCCTGTGATGGGGGGGATTATGACCCTGCTGTTTGGCTCCATTGCGGTGATTGGCATGAACACTCTGGTGCGTGCTGGTCAGTCATTAACAGCGGCGCGTAATCTCGTGGTGGTCTCGTTAATTTTAGTGTTTGGGATAGGTGGAATGCAGTTCGGGGGCGGACAGTTCACTCTTCAAGGCGTGAGCTTAGCCGCGCTGGTCGGCATTGCGCTAAACTGGCTCTTGCCTGTTGAAAAAGAGGGTGAGTAGCTACTTAACTGTCTGTTCATTTACTATCTGTTCATCATTGGGAGTCGTTAATGGAAAAGGCCATTGATAGTCCATTTCCTGTGCTAGGCATTGCCGCATGGAGCGGAACTGGTAAAACGACCCTGTTAGCGCAGCTGTTGCCTCGACTGCGCGAGGTGGGCCTTCGGGTGGGAGTAATAAAGCATGCCCACCATAGTTTTGACGTGGATCAGCCAGGAAAAGACAGCTATCAGCTTCGTAAGGCGGGCGCTGAGCCGATGTTGATTGCATCTCGGGAGCGTTTTGCTCTGATGCAAGAGACGCCTGACCAAGAGGAGCCAGATTTGGCCTACCTTGTTTCAATGATGGCTTACCATGCGCCAGATTTAGTCATCGTAGAGGGGTTTAAAACGTGGCCAATTCCAAAGCTAGTTCTGTATCGTGAGGGCATTGGAGATGATTCCATTATGAGTGGTGATTGGGTGCAAGCAGTGGCGCTAAGCGGTTCGTCCCCTGAGTCGCTGAGTCCAACCGTAAAGCGGCTAGATCTTAATAATAGTGAAGCGATCACGCAGTGGGTGCTCGAATGGTTAAGCGCCCAGCCCAACAGCACCACTTCCTAACACCATGGCTTGATTAAATAGGTAACGATATGCAGCTAACTCACCTCAATAGACACGGCGAAGCCAACATGGTTGACGTCGGAGATAAGCGAGAGTCCCGTCGTGAGGCAGTGGCGTCTGGACGTATCGTTATGCAGCCTAAAACATTGCAGCTGCTGAGTGATGGCGATTTACCGAAAGGCGATGTACTAGCGACCGCTCGTATTGCTGGCATTCAAGCGGCTAAACGTACTCACGAGCTGATTCCGCTATGCCATTCATTGGCGCTGTCGAAGGTCTCCGTTGACTTCGATATCGATCACGCTAACGGGTGTGTTCATGTCTCAGCGCTATGTCGCCTTAATGGGCAAACAGGGGTAGAAATGGAAGCCCTAACAGCCGTATCGGTGGCGTGTCTGACACTTTATGATATGTGTAAAGCGGTAGACAAAGATATGCGCATTGAGGCCATTCAGCTGGAAAGTAAGCGAGGGGGAGTCCGCGGAGACTACCAGCGTGGTGCGCCAGAGCCTATTGTGACCGGCGGTAGTCTGGCTGGAGAGGTCAGCTTGGGTGAGCGCTGTTCATCGCCTTGTGTACGGGTGAAATTCCTTGCTGAATTACGTGAAAGGGTGGAAGAAAGTGATCTTTCTATAGGGCTTGATCAACTGCCAAGTCGAGATGTGGCTGGATTGAAAGCGGCATTAAGCGCTAGGGATTCGCGCTTTAACGTGCTCTCTGAGCAACGCACGCTATGCGCTATTAACCAAGTAATGGCAAACGATAGTGCACGACTTACTGATGAGGATGAAGTTGCCTTCTTTCCTCCAGTGACGGGGGGGTAAGTCCATGACTGACATCGCAGAGACTGAGTTGGATATTGCCGTTAGGGTTCAAGAAGCGCCGTTTGAAATGGATGATGGCTATGAAAGTACGCTTCGCCAGCGTACCGATATTGGTGCTATTGTCACCTTCACTGGGTTTGTGCGTGATTTTAATGAAACCCCAGATGTCATTAGGCTTACCCTAGAGCACTATCCTGGGATGACTGAGCGCACATTAACGCAGATTGGTGAACAGGCTTATCAGCGCTGGGCGTTGCAGGCCATACGGATTATTCACCGTATTGGTGATTTGGCCCCGGGAGACCCTATTGTACGTGTCCTGGTGGCTAGCGCTCATCGCCGTGATGCTTTCCAAGCTTGTGACTTTATTATGGATTTTTTAAAAACCCAGGCGCCATTTTGGAAGAAAGAGCACTCCAGCGATGGTGCTTACTGGGTAAAAGAGCGCCACACCGATCAGCAGGCGGCAGAGCGTTGGTAGTTAAGGATAACAAGCCAGGGATGGCGGGCTAAGGATATTAGTTTTGATCGCTAGTACCGCCGTGACCGTTAGTTTCGCCGTCTAAAACGTACTGCCAAGCGCTTCTGACGAGGGCATTTCGGTTGCCATTATCTGCAAGTGCACGTCTGGCATGTGTTGGAGGTGATTGGCTAACCAGTGAATTAATCTTGGCTGTAGCGCTTGGCGTAAATCAGCCAAGGTGGCCGCTTCTATCTCTTCCAGCTGGTCATCTAGCCATTCGCTGAAACTGTCTTCGTCAAGTGGGCTGGTCGCGCTAGCATCCAGCATTAAACGGCCAATCCGGCACCAGCCAGTGTCGGTAGCCGTAACGGGAAGCGCCAAAAACAGGCTGCCGCGTCGTGTCGAGTGAGAACCTGTCTCAAGCCCTGGATGAGGCACAACGCTATTTTGGTTAACGATACAGGGAGGCTGTGGGTGGCGAGCTTCGCAACGTAACCCTAGATTGTCGAACGCCAGCATGTCGCCATTTACCGGAGCGAGCGGGGCGTTAATGCCGAGGCTGGCGGCAATTTCCTGATGGGCGGCCTGGTGACGAGCTTCACCGTGAACTGGCAGCAATGTTTTTGGGCGAACCCATTGATACAGTTTTCTTAGCTCATCTTCAGCAGGATGCCCGGTAGCATGTAGTTCTGGATGGTTCATTTCATCGAAAATTACTACCCCAAGCTGCGCTAGACGTTTTTTAAGCTGTTCAATAGGGCGCTCGTTACCAGGTATAGCTTTGGCAGAAAAAATAATACTATCGCCAGGCTCGAGATCAACAAACGGATGCCTGCGCTGTGCTAAACGCTGTAGCGCGGCACGCGGTTCGCCTTGGCTGCCTGTGGCAATAATCACAACTTCTTCTGGCGGCAGATAGCCTAGATCATGGGGCGGCACTAACGGCGGAAAGTCGTCTAGATACCCCAGCCCTCTTGCCACGCTCACCATACGCTCCATTGAGCGACCCATAAGACTGACCCGTCGGCCGCATTGTTGCGCAGCCAACCCAATGGCTAATACACGGGCGAGGTTGCTCGCAAAACATGATACAACGACGCGGCCTGTGCACTGTCTTAAAGTATGGGCAAGTGCCTTTGCTACGTCTCCTTCACTGCCAGAATGACCGGGCATCGGGGCATTGGTGGAATCGCCTACGACCAAATCAATAGGTGCGAGTGCACGAAATTGAGCAGCGTCAATGGGCATGCCGATTAACGGGTTAGGATCTAATTTCCAGTCTCCTGTGTGCAGTACGCGATAGTCACCTGCCTGCATTAGAATTGAGCAGCTTTCAGGAATTGAGTGGGTGACCGAAAGGTAACGCAGCGTAAAAGGGCCAAGTTCCATGGCATCGCCCGGCTCCACAACCTGAATGGCAGCGCTGCTAAGCTGGTGCTCTGCGAACTTATGACGCAGCAAGCCCGCTGCTAGCGGTGTTGCAAAAATAGGGCAGTTCCACTTAGGCCAAAGCCATGCCACAGCGCCAATATGATCTTCATGGCCGTGAGTAATGTAGAGAGCCTTAGGGGTAATGCTTAACGCTGCTAGTGTCTCTGTATTGGGCACCTGCAATGGGGAGTTAGGTAGATCTTGACGAATCATCATGCCGCAGTCGACGGCGATCCACGTATCGTCGTATCCATACAGCGTAAGATTCATTCCAATTTCACCACACCCACCTAGCGGCAGTAAGTGCAGCGGTGGGCGACGGCGGGGACGAAGTTGAACGCGTGGTGGATGCATCAGTAATGAAAAGCCTAAAAAGTAAGACCTTAACTATACGGGAAGGCAGGGGCGGGTAACAATCATCACGGCACTCAGCTGCGGTGCTTCCTTGCTATGCATAAGGTACACTATTTCACTTATATACAGTTTTCCTACTGATGGTAGGGGCTTGTCGAACGTGCCGTTAAAATATGTCAAGAGTGTTTATTTATGTCTCATTATTACCGTTTGGTGGTCTCTTGCCCTGATCAAGTGGGCATTGTGGCGCGTGTCTCAAGCTTTATTGCTCAGCAAGGTGGTTCTATTACTGAGGCAAGCCAGCACTCTGATCTTGAGACTGGTCGCTTTTTTATGCGTTATGAAATTCTGGCAGATTCGCTAGGTATGTCAGCAGAGGCGCTGCGTAGTGCGTTTGAGCCAGTGGCAGAGGCCTTTCACATGCAGTGGTCGCTGGTTGATACTCAAAAACGCAGGCGTGTGGTGTTAATGGTGTCGCGTGAGTCTCACTGCCTAGTTGATTTACTGTACCGTTGGCAGGCTGGTGAACTTGACTGTGATATCGTTGGGGTAATTTCAAACCACGAGGATATGCGATCTCTTACTGAATGGTATGGCATTCCATACCATCATGTGCCCGTTGATCCTGATAACAAGCAGGCTGCTTTCGAGCAAGTTCAAGCGCAGATAGATAGTGCCCGGGCTGACTGTGTGGTGCTGGCGCGTTATATGCAGATTTTGCCGCCTTCTCTCTGCTCACGATACGCAGGTCGAGTGATTAATATTCACCACAGTTTTTTACCCTCTTTTGCCGGTGCTAAGCCCTATCATCAAGCTTATCAGCGAGGAGTTAAGCTGATTGGGGCCACCTGTCACTATGTTACCGAAGAGTTGGATGCTGGGCCGATTATTGAGCAGGATATTCATCGGGTAAGTCACTGTCATACGCCAACAGATCTCGTGCGTTTTGGGCGCGATGTTGAAAAAGCCGTGTTGGCTCGCGGTTTGCGGTGGCACTTAGAAGATCGAGTGCTCATCCATGGTAATAAAACGGTGGTTTTTAGTTAATTACGAATAGGGACTGCCATGTCGTTTGCGCAGAGTGTTTTAGCCCCCTGGGCGTTGATATTGACTTGGTTGCTATCGCTTAGCATGCTTGTATGGATGCTGTGGCTTCGACCATGGCAGGCTCTGTTTGACGATGTGGCACTTCAGCACCGCTGGCTAGCAGCAACGGTAACGGTGGTGTTGATGTGGCAGCTGCGTGCTCAAGCGGTCGACTGGCTAACGTTACACTTAGTATTTACCGTCTTAATGACGCTGGTCTTCAAAATGCCGCTTGCGCTAATTAGCAATATACTGATTAACGTTGCGATGTGCGCTATTGGCCGCAACGAGTGGGCATTACTTGGGGCCAACGTGTTGGTAACCGGTATTGTCCCTGCAGTTATTACCGGGCTGGTATGGCGTTTAGTTGATCGACGGTTGCCGGATAACCTAATGGTGTTTCTATTTGCATGTGGCTTCTTTGGCGCTGCGCTAGCGACATTGGGTGGCGGTTTATCAGCGGTATTGTTAATAGTCGTTGCAGGTACTGATCCCGAGGCGATTTATTTAGCTCAAGAGTATGCGCGCTTTCTACCACTACTCATGCCCTCGGAAGCCTTCATTACTGGCATGCTGTTGAGCATTTTGCTGGTGTACCACCCGGGTTGGGTAGCGACCTTTAATGACCACCGCTATATAGATTCTCAATGATACTCCAGTAATGCTGAGGCATCCTCTATCGATTGCCTCAGCATTATTTACACTTTCTTATCCAAGCGCTTGGCCATTGCCGCCACGGATGACACCGACACCGACCCCTTCAATATCTAGCTGCTGCGTACGCAGATCAATTTCAATTGGTGCGAAATCACTATTTTCTGCCATCAACGTCACTGTATGCCCTTGACGTTTAAAACGCTTAACGGTCACTTCATCTTCCAGCCTTGCTACCACAATCTGGCCATCACGAACGCGATCAGTCCGATGCACAGCAAGCAGATCACCTTCTAATATGCCGATATCTTTCATGGATAAACCACGCACCCTAAGTAGGTAGTCTGCTTTAGGGGTGAAATATTCAGCCGGTAGCGGACAATAACGATCAATATGTTCAGCCGCTAAAATTGGGCTTCCTGCGGCAACTTCTCCAATAACGGGCAGGCCGTTATGTGGTAGTGGCTCTGCCTGCGCAGGGAGTGTTGTGGCAGGAACATCGCTTATCTCTTGGGGTTCTTGATTAGGTAAGCGTATCCCTCGCGAGGTATTGCGAATAATGCGAATGGCACCTTTGCGCTCAAGTGCTCTCAGATGCTCTTCGGCCGCGTTAGGTGAGCGGAATCCCAGTGCTTTTGCAATTTCCGCTCGGGTAGGTGGATAGCCAAATTCACCCATTGTTTTAACAATAAAATCAAAAACATGTTGCTGGCGCGCGGTAAGTGGGCGTGACATAACAACCTCCAAAAATTGGACAAGACAGTAACTACCTGTCGGCTTAAACAGTATGTGGTTAAGTATACAGTATGTTGCTCTGTCCAGTACATGGTAGAGCGCCCTACAGTGGCGCTATCGGTGGCCTCTTATTGGTAAGGAGATCTATACGAATGAGCGTGGTGTTATCTCAGTAGCGTATCAATTGTAGTGTTCGGCAGGCGTTTGAATATGCGCTTAAAGCGTCTGTTAGCGTTGAACAAAAAGCCAACGATAAGTGATTGAGCCAACTTACGTTATGGCATAGTATTTAACGATGTTTTAAACACTCGTTTTCTGGAGGGCGCTATGGCGCAATCTGATACGGTAACGCGTATCCTTGATACTGCAGAGGTACTATTTGCTGAGCGCGGGTTTGCTGAAACGTCGCTGCGCAATATTACCAGCAAAGCGCGGGTCAATTTGGCTGCTGTTAACTACCACTTTGGCTCTAAGAAAGCACTTATCCAAGCGGTGTTTGCACGTTATTTAGATCCGTTTTCTGAGCGCTTTCATACTGCGCTTGATGAGCTTGAAGCGCACTATCACGGTGATGTAATACCCCTTGAAGTATTGTTGGAAACAATGGCGAGCACGGTGCTGACGGTACCTGCTGAGCGTAATAGTCTGAAGGTCTTTATGCGTCTCTTAGGGTTGGCGTATAGTCAGGCACAGGGTCATTTGCGACGTTACATTCAGCAGCAGTATGGCGATGTCTTTACCCGTTTTACAGAACTTGTGCGTCAAGCAACGCCTGATTTGCCTGATGCTGAACGTTTCTGGCGGCTGCATTTTATGCTTGGTACCGTGATCTTTACGCTGTCTGGGCTAGATGCACTGCGAGACATTGCTGCCAAGGATTATAATGAGCAAGTAACGGTAAGGGATTTAGTGAGACGCTTACGCCCAGTGGTGGTTGCCGCTATGAATGCGCCGCTGCCACCTGCCGCTGACGAAGGACATTATGCGAACACCCACGCTAGCTGAACTGCCGCCATTGGATGAAGGGTGGATAGAAATCAATATCCAGCAACAGCAATTGTGCTATTGGATAGGGCGCACGCCGCAATATACGTGCGCTGTATCAACGGGTGAAAAAGGCGTCGGGCAGCAGGAGGGAAGTGGTCAAACGCCTCGTGGGTGGCACTATATCCGTGCGTCAGTTGGTGACGGTCTACCTGACAATGCGGTTTTTCGTGGGCGTCGATGGACGGGAGAGGTATTTTCGGCAGCACTCGCGGAGAAATTTCCTCATCGTGATTGGATATTAACGCGTATTTTGTGGCTTTGTGGTTTAGAACGGGGTCTTAACCGAGGCGGTAGTGTTGACTCTCAGCGTCGCTATATCTATTTGCATGGCACGCCACCCGACCAACCAATGGGTATCGCTGCGTCACATGGCTGCATCCGGCTGCGTAATAGTGATCTGCTTTTTCTATTTAAGCACGCCCGACCTGGTACACCTGTCTGGCTTCATGATGGTCAAGCCTAGTCGATTCATTACTGATTTTTTGACACACGATGCTGATCAACTAAAATCAGTCACCCTTTTGTTGGATCCATCACAATGACTCACTCTTTAGGCCCGGTCATGCTCGACCTAGAAGGGCCACGATTAACGCAAGCTGAAAAAAATCTTTTGATGGACCCTGCAGTGGGTGGTGTCATTCTATTTGCTAGAAATGTCGAAAATGCTTACCAGGTCCGAAAGCTTTGCAGTGATATTCGTCGCGTCCGCAGCGAGCTTTTGCTTGGCATTGATCAAGAAGGTGGCCGGGTTCAACGTATCAAAGAAGGTGTTACTCATCTTCCTGCTATGTCGCGTATTGGTGAACAATTTGTTGATGATCCAACGACAGGACTCACGTTAGCTAAAGATACTGGCTGGCTACTGGGTATGGAAATGGCTGCTTGTGGTCTTGATATTAGTTTTGCGCCTGTCTTAGATGTTGAAAGTGGCATATCCACTGTTATTGGGAATCGCAGCTTCAGCGCTGACCCTGCCCATGTCGCGCTTTTGGGGCAGAGTTTTATTAATGGCTTGCATGAAGCAGGTATGGCTGCGGTAGGGAAACACTTTCCTGGTCACGGGGGTGTTGCCGCTGACTCTCATGTAGCGCTACCGGTAGATGATCGCCCCCTGTCAGTGATTAAACAGCATGACCTTGTTCCGTTTAGTCAGCTGGCGGCACAGCTTGATGGCATCATGCCTGCCCACGTTATTTACAGCGCATTTGATTCCCGTCCGGCTGGTTTTTCGCCTAATTGGCTGGGTATGTTAAGAGAGTCCCTAGGATTTAAGGGCTGTATTTTTTCCGATGATTTAAGCATGGCAGGTGCCCATGAGGCTGGTGATCCAAAGGCGCGCGCTAGCGCTGCGCTAGCCGCAGGCTGCGATATGTTGCTGGTCTGTAATGATCGCTCAGCTGCGTTAGAAATTGTTGAATCATGTCAAGGAATGCAAAGTAAACGACCCACCAAGCTACGCTATGGACGGGCCCGACCAGATCTAGATGCATTAACTGCATTAGGTCGTTGGCGCCGCACCCACGCTAAATTAGAGGCGTTGGCTACCTAGTTACCTACCCTTTCTAACATCATTTAATTGTTAATCTCTTCCTGGAGTAACCCAATGTCTAAATTGGATAAAGAGGCGCTTGAGTCGCTTGACTCAATGCGTGAGCTGATGGATAACGCTGACTGCTTAATTTCCCAAGAGCAGGTAGAGCGTGCGCTGGATCGAATGGCTGAAGCGATTAGCAAAGATCTAGGGGATAAACTGCCGGTTTTTTACTGCGTTATGAATGGTGGTTTAATTACCACAGGACATCTGTTAACACGACTTGGTTTTCCGCTGGAAGTAGACTATTTACATGCAACGCGGTACCGCAACGAATTGCGTGGTGGCGAGCTTTTCTGGCGCGTTTCACCAGAAATCCCCATGGCAGGGCGTCACGTCGTCATCGTCGATGACATTCTTGATGAAGGGTCAACATTGGCGGCCATACTCGCCTATTGCGAGGAAGCCCAAGCAGCAAGCGTCACCACGGCTGTACTAGTAGACAAACAGCACGACCGTAAAGCAGTACCTGGCTTAAAAGCCGATTACTGTAGCCTTGAAGTCGCCGATCGTTACGTTTTCGGCTTTGGCATGGACTACAAAGGCTACTGGCGTAACGCCCCTGGGATATTTGCTCCTAAGGGCATGTAGTTAAGTTGAGATCTTAATAAGCCCAGTGCATTACATTGGCACTTTTTTAGGCTTAGCGAGGTGAAAAACGCCTCGTTAAGCCTGTTTCGGCAATCATACGCGTTGAAATCTCTTCTACCGAGAAGCGCGTTGTATCGATAAACGGGATATGCATCGAACGGTAAAGCGATTCTGCTTGACCAACTTCTTGTAAACATTGATCCATTGAGCTGTAACGGCTATTTGGGCGCCGCTCATTGCGAATCGCTGCTAGTCTGCGGGCATCAATTGTCAGGCCAAATAATTTATGGCGATGCGGTGCTAGCACTTTAGGTAGCTTCAAGCTGCCATCTTCATCCAGGTCATCTTCAGTCAATGGGTAGTTAGCTGCTCGTATGCCAAACTGAAGCGCTAAATAAAGAGACGTGGGCGTTTTACCGCAACGAGAGACGCCGACCAAAATAATATCGGCTTTATCGTATTGATGGGTGCGAGCACCGTCATCATTATCTAGTGCAAAGTGTACTGAATGGATGCGATCCATATAGACATCATCGCTACCAATTGAGTGCGTCCTGCCAACACTATAGGAAGAGTGCGTTTCTAATTCTTGTTCGAGCGGCTCTAGAAAGGTAGAGAAAATATCTACCTTAAATCCAGAGGCTTGCCGAATAACATTGCGAATGTCCTGATCTACGATGGTGTCAATAATAATAGGACGGTGACCATCGCGGTTAGCAGTAGACTCGATTATTTCTGCTAATGCCTGTGCCTTTTCTAACGTGTCGATGTAAGGCTTGGTTAACATATTAATTTCAACATCACTAAATTGGGCCAAGAGGCTACGCCCAAGGCTTTCCGCAGTAATGCCAGTGCCATCTGAAATAAAAAAAGCTGTACGCTTCATAACCAAGTCCACCAGTAAATAGAACGCCTATTGTGGGTTGCACCGCGGATTAGCACAATATTTGGTGCTTAATTCTGCGTGCTTTTCGTGCCCACTACATAAAAAGCTATTTATAGCGTTTTGTTGTAAAAAACCTCCACTCCGTTCGCTATTAGACCAATGGCGAATGCTGTATGGCAATGCTAGGGTGGCATTGTCTATAAGAGTCGGCCTACCGGGTCGCGAAGCAGTCTAAAAGCGAGGGGGTTGCGTGGAAGAGTACATTCTATGGTTCGATCAGCTAGGTATGGCAGACGTCGAACGCGTGGGTGGTAAAAACGCTTCGCTTGGCGAAATGATATCGAATTTGTCGGGTGTCGGTGTGACAGTGCCAGGTGGTTTTGCCACGACGGCTCATGCCTATCGTGAATTTCTCTCTCACGAAGGGTTAAATGATCGTATCAATGCCACCCTTGCTCGCCTTGATGTCGATGATGTTAAAGCGTTGGCCGAGGCTGGAAAAACCATCCGCCAATGGGTTATTGATACCCCACTTCCCCCTGCATTTGAAAACGCGCTACGTGATGCCTATGAGCAGCTTCAAGCCAAACATCCTAGCTTGAAAGTTGCCGTACGCAGCTCGGCAACAGCAGAAGACTTGCCCGATGCATCTTTTGCAGGGCAGCAGGAAACGTTCCTAAACATCGAAGGCTTTAACAATATTAAGCAAGCGGTGCACGAAGTGTTCGCCTCGCTGTTTAATGACCGTGCGATCTCCTATCGCGTTCACCGCGGCTATGCCCATGAAAATGTAGCGCTGTCGGCGGGTGTACAGAAAATGGTTCGTTCCGAGACCGGTGCTTCCGGGGTCATGTTTACTTTGGATACAGAGTCTGGTTACCGCGATGCGGTGTTTGTAACCGCTTCGTGGGGGCTTGGCGAAACGGTTGTTCAGGGGGCTGTTAATCCTGACGAGTTTTATGTGCACAAGCCCACGCTTGAAGCGGGCCGCCCTGCGGTACTGCGTCGCACACTGGGCTCTAAGTTGATCAAAATGATCTACGGCCAAGACGCCAGTGCCGGTAAGTCGGTTGAAACTGTTGACGTGCCACTCAAAGATCGTGGTCGGTTCTGTATTAACGATGAACAGATTATGGATCTCGCGCGGCAAGCCATAACCATTGAAAAGCACTATCAGCGCCCGATGGATATTGAGTGGGCGCTAGATGGCGACGATGGTCAGCTTTACATCGTTCAAGCTCGCCCTGAAACCGTTGTTTCTCAACAAGAAGGCGGTAAATTAGAACGCTTTCACCTGCGTGAGAAAGGACGCACACTGATCACTGGACGGGCGATTGGTCAGCGTATTGGGCGTGGTACGGTAAAAACAGTGCTAAGTCCTGAAGAAATGGACAAGGTTCAAGAGGGCGATATTCTGGTGACCGACATGACCGATCCCGATTGGGAGCCGATCATGAAGCGTGCGTCAGCGATTGTAACAAACCGCGGTGGACGAACCTGTCATGCCGCCATCATTGCCCGAGAATTAGGCATTCCCGCAGTGGTAGGGTGTGGTGATGCGACCACTCAGCTCAAAGAAGGCATGGATGTCACGGTGTCTTGTGCTGAAGGTGATACTGGGCACGTCTATGAAGGGCTTTTGGCATTTGATTGTAAGGTGTCAAGTGTTGATGCAATGCCTGAGATCCCCTTTAAAATTATGATGAATGTGGGTAATCCGGATCGTGCCTTTGGCTTTGCTGGTTTGCCCCATGCGGGGGTTGGTCTCGCCAGGTTGGAATTCATCATCAACCGTATGATTGGTGTACATCCTAAAGCGCTGTTGGATTACGACACGCTGCCTGCCGATCTTCAGCAAGTTATCGATTTACGCACCGCCGGTTACGATGATCCAGTCAGCTTCTATGTTGATAAGCTGGTCGAAGGTATTTCAACACTGGCTGCTGCTTTTCACCCTCAGCGAGTGATAGTAAGGCTTTCTGATTTTAAATCAAATGAGTACGAAAACCTTATTGGTGGCAAACTCTACGAACCCGGTGAAGAGAACCCAATGCTTGGTTTCAGGGGGGCTTCTCGTTATATCTCAGATGCCTTTAGACCCTGTTTTGAGCTTGAGTGCCGAGCGCTTAAGCGGGTTCGTGAAGAAATGGGCTTTGATAACGTTGAAATCATGGTGCCCTTTGTTCGCACCACCGATGAAGCGCGCGAGGTAGTCGAGTTGTTGGCTGCTAATGGCTTGCCGCGGGGCGGTGAGTCTCATCCTGATGGCTTAAAAGTTATCATGATGTGTGAGCTGCCAGCTAATGCGCTACTGGCTGATGAGTTCCTTGAGTACTTTGATGGTTTCTCTATTGGCTCTAACGATTTGACCCAGCTAACACTTGGACTTGATCGTGACTCAGGTATCGTTGCGCACCTGTTTGATGAGCGAAATCCAGCAGTGAAAAAGCTGTTAGCCATGGCCATTAAGGCATGCAAAGCACAAGGCAAGTATGTTGGTATTTGTGGCCAAGGCCCTTCTGATCATCCGGATTTGGCCAAGTGGTTAATGGAGCAGGGAATTGATTCTGTCTCTTTAAACCCAGATGCAGTGCTTGAAACTTGGTTTATGCTGGCAGGTGAAACCATTGAATAATACGTTCTAGCAGCATGACGAATCTAATTCGTATCTTCGCCCGGCCATTGTGCCGGGCGAGTGCGTTTTATAGGCTACGCTTTGACTGAGTTATAGAATGTTGGGGCGTCGTGAGGTTCATACGCGCTAAATCACTGTCGTAGGAGAGAAAAGCATGTTGCCTAAACGGATGTTATCGCTAACGGGCTTAATGTTAGTGCCTCTATATAGCTGGGGGTTTAGTTATGAAGTGCCCTCTATTACTCCTGAAGTAGGATCAGGTTTTGAAGAGAAGCCTGGCTGGGAGGTTTCGACATTTGCGGTAGCGGCAGCAAATCCGTTGGCAACCGATGCGGGTTATCAGGTGCTGAAAGCCGGCGGCAATGCCATTGATGCCGCCGTAGCGGTGCAAATGGTACTGACACTTGTTGAACCTCAGTCGAGTGGTATTGGTGGTGGTGCCTTTTTGATGCATTACGATGGGCATGATGTACAGGCTTATGATGGCCGTGAAACCGCACCTGCGGCAGTGACCGGTGAGCTATTTATCGAGAACGGTGAGCCACTTGAATTTGCCGATGCAGTGGCGAGCGGTTTATCTGTTGGTGTGCCTGGCACCGTACGTATGCTTGAAATGGCGCACGCAGAGCATGGCCAGTTGCCTTGGAAAGAGCTGCTAACCCCTGCCATTACGCTTGCAGAAGAAGGTTTTGGAGTTAGCCAACGCTTGCACACTAGCTTAGCGAATGACACCGCTCTGCGTGATAATGTGCTGGCAAGTGACTTTTACTACACCGGTGACGGGGAGCCGATAGCCGTTGGTGAAACGCTTAAAAATCCTGCATTGGCTGCTATTTTGCGCCGTATTGCCGAAGAGGGTAGCGTCGCGCTTTATGAAGGAGATATTGCAGAAGATCTTGTTGAGCGTGTTCAATCACACCCTGTGCGCCCAGGTACGCTAACGTCAGATGACATGAGTGGTTATGCGGCCCTAGAAAGAGAACCACTGTGCACGCCTTGGCAGCAGTGGGAAGTGTGCGGTTTCCCGCCACCTTCGTCGGGCCACCTGACGGTGATGCAAATTTTAGGCATGCTAGAACAGCAGCCTTTACTGGAAGCGCCGTTAGAGGATGGTGTGAGTAGCAGCGGTTGGCTACACCAGTTTTTAGAGGCGTCTCGCTTAGCATTCGCTGACCGTGGTCGCTATATCGGCGACCCTGACTTTGTTGAGGCACCGGGTGGTGATTGGTCGCTCATGCTAGCACCTGATTATTTAGCTAACCGAAGTGCATTGATTGATGAGCAAAGCATGGGTGGGAGTGCTAAACCAGGTAATCCTGGCGAGCTTTCGATTAGTGTTGCAAGCCAACCTGAGCAGCCTGAGTATGGTACCAGCCACATTAGCATTGTGGATGCAGAGGGCAACGCACTTGCAATGACGACCACCATCGAGCAAGCATTTGGTTCACGTATTTTAGCCGACGGTGGAACTGGGTTGGCGGGTGGTTATTTGCTGAATAATGAGCTGACGGATTTTTCGTTTGTTCCCGAGATAGACGGTGAACCTGTCGCCAACCGTGTTGAGCCTGGCAAGCGGCCTCGTTCAAGCATGAGTCCAACGCTAGTGTTTGATCAAGAAAGTGGAGAGCTAGTGGCAAGCTTGGGCTCACCAGGCGGTGCCGCCATTATTCATTATACTGCTCGCACCTTGGTGGCTATGCGCGACTGGGGGTTGAACGCGCAGGAAGCGCTGAATCTACCTCACGCTATCACTCTGGGTGGTGATGTGTTTATTGAGGAGGGGCGCTTTCCTGAGGAGACGATTGAAGCACTTCGTGAACGTGGGCATACCGTCAACGAGCGTGAGCTTACTAGCGGACTGCAAGCCATTATGCGCTTGGAGGACGGCAGCTTATTCGGGGGCGCCGACCCGCGTCGTGAAGGCGTTGTGATGGGAGACTAATGCTCATCATGATGGGTAACCTATTGCCGTAACCAGTTGCGGAGCTTTACCAACATGAGACCGCCGTCGCTTAATGCGCGGCGGTCTTCTATTAGTTCACTTAAGCGGTCTGGATAGTCGGTGATGATCGCATCAACTCCAAGATCTATGAGGGTAGACATGCGCGTTCGGTCATTAACTGTCCAGGCATGTATTTCGTAATTATAAAGCGCAGCCAAGCGTATTTCTTGCGCTGTGATGCGGTTATGGCGCAGGCCAAGCGCATCAAATTGGCGTCGATCCAATGTGCCAGCCAGTATTAGTTGGGCAAGTAAAGTAACGCGTAAGTCAGGGGCTTGTTGTTTTAAATAGGTAACCATATTGGGCGACATGGTTGCCATCCGCATTTCCAGGAACACATTTGGAAACCCACAGTTCGCATTCGCATTGAGCACGTTATTCTGGGTTGCCCAGCAGCGGTAACGAATGTCGCTTTCTGCCTCAAGGGTTGCTATCACAGCGCGAGCGAGCTTTTCTTCGTCGCCTGGTGATGGCTTCATATCAATCATCAGGCCAGCACGTCCTCGTACTAGCGCCAACGCATCATCTAAACCAGCAATTCTTTCGTCTTGAAAGGCGTCGCCAAACCAGCTGCCTACATCAAATTTGCTCAATTCTGCTCGGGTGAGGTCACCAAATTCTCGTCGATCGCCAGTCAGGCGCGCCAAGCTACGATCATGGTAGAGCAGTACTTGATTGTCAGCACTTAGGCGAACATCCAGTTCTATGGCATCAGAGCCGTCTTCAAGTGCTTGCCTTATTGCCGATAAGGTATTCTCAGGCGCTACCATTGAGCTTCCACGATGGGCAATGACCGCTACGTTATCGCGTATTTCAAAGCTATTGAGTATCCACCAAGCTTGAAGTCCAGCCAGAAGCAGCACGCTCAGCTCAATCGCCCACGCAAGACGACCAGGGTGAGCGTTTTCTGAACGAGGGGAAGGGCGCATTTCGCGATGGGCTAACTGTAAGTAAAGACAGGCGGTTAGCAGCGCATTGGTGGCAATACCTAAAAATGTAATGGTTAACGTAACGAGTACGTAGCTGGTTAAATAAGCCAGCATCGCTGGAACCAACACAGCATTATATTCGGGTAGCCCCCACAAGAGAGGCGTCACAACAGTATCAAATAACCATGTCGAGATTATCGGCAGGCTGATAATGACGATCAGTAGTGTTAACACTGCCGCACCAATCGATCGATGCCAGCCACGAGTTAAATGTACGCTACGCCTCAGTGCTTGGAAGGGTGAACAGTTGTCCAGTGCGACTAAAGGGAGTGCTAGTAACCAGCGCAGGTAGAGCCATGCGGCTAGTCCAAGCCAGATAATGAGTAAAGGCAATGCGCAAGCAATAAAATACCAAAGCGAGGCTGGACGAGTTTGTTGTAAATAGTAAGGATCTATACCGCTTAACCACACATCATAAAGCCACGTTAAGCCCATCATAAAAGGGGCTAAGAGTAGCAAGTGGGAGCCCACCTGAAGAATTACTAGGCCTGCGAGGGCTGGCAAGCGGCGGGTGCTCAACCAAAGTGCTTCAAAGGCGAGTCGGTAATGGTTGTCTTTAGGTCTTACGGCAACTAGCAGCATGCCCGTTTGTTGCCAATAAATTAGTAAGAATGCAAAACCAAGACCCACGAGCATTGCCACTAGGCCTAGGGGGCTAAATAGCAGTGCAAGTAATGCATCATTGGTGACCACTGTTCGATTGAGTTGTGCTAACAATGCCTGAGAAATCCAGGCAATCATCGGCACTAAAAGGGCAGAAGCTAATAGCGTAAAGAGTAGATGGTAGGCAATGAGAGGACGAAGATGGTCGCGTAGGGTGCGAAGTAGGGTGTAGCCCAATTGATTTAGCGGCTGCATGGTCACAATTTTGTCAGAATTTGAGCTACCAGGGTGGCACTATGTGCCACGCCTGGCAAGCAATTGCCTTAGGAAAGCTCAAGTGGTTTTTCGGCGATAATAATGCCGTTGTTATCTGCGTAAAGCCATTGTCCGGGGTGTAGCGTGGCACCAGCGAACGTGACAGGAATCTCACGTTGTCCTTCGCCGCGTTTTTCGCTTTTACGTGGGTGGTTACCTAATGCTTGAACGCCGATTGGTAGTGTGACAAGAATATCCACGTCACGCACGCAGCCATACATCACCACACCAGCCCAACCGTTCTTAGCAGCTTGTTCGGCGAGCATATCACCTAGCATGGCGCAACGGTGTGAACCGCCAGCATCTACAACCAGTACTGCTCCATCACCTGGTTCGGCAACGGCTTGCTTAACCATTGAGTTGTCTTCAAAACACTTAACAGTACGAATAGGGCCGTAAAAGCTGTCGATGCCGCCGTAGTTAGCAAACATTGGTTCAAGCACTGTTACGTCAGGGTACGCATCACATAAATCCGGTGTCACGACAGGGGGTGTAGTGGTCATTGCACGCTCCTAGAAAGCATTGTTTAAAGAAATCTATCTATGAAGACCAGTTTAAGAAAACCAAATGCTATAAAAAAACGCCCCAACCTAAAATAGGCTGGGGCGTTCGGTCATCGGCTCAAGAAGGGATTGTTACCAACCTTCTTGCGATGTTGCGAGCATCGGCGATAGGTTCGGTACTTCAAGAGCGTTACGCTTCTTGAGCAACCGGTATCACGTTCGAGGCGATTTTTTGATACTCCTCGATTTCGTGAAAGTTCATGTAACGATATATTTCCCCAGCGAGAGCGTCAAATTCACTCATATAGCGCTGGTACTCTTCTACAGTTGGAAGACGACCTTCCACGGCAGCAACAGCTGCCAGTTCCGCTGAGGCGAGATAAACATTGGCACCATCACCCAGACGGTTCGGGAAGTTACGTGTAGACGTAGACACCACGGTGCTTTTCGCTGCAACGCGTGCCTGGTTACCCATACACAGTGAGCATCCCGGCATTTCCATACGGGCGCCAGCACGGCCATAAATGCCGTAATAGCCTTCTTCGGTAAGTTGGTGCTGATCCATCTTGGTCGGCGGTGCTAACCAAAGACGCGTTTTCAGGCTACCCGCAGGCTGTTTTTCAAGTAACTTACCCGCTGCGCGGAAATGGCCGATGTTGGTCATGCACGAGCCGATAAACACTTCATCAATCTTTTCACCAGCCACGTCTGATAACAGACGGGCATCATCTGGATCGTTCGGTGCGCAAAGAACTGGCTCTTTAATTTCACTCAGATCGATTTCGATAACTTCAGCATACTCTGCATCGTTATCAGCACGCATTAAGCTTGGGTTGGCAAGCCATGCTTCCATACCTTCAATACGACGGCTGATAGTGCGTTCATCTCCATACCCATTCGCCATCATCCACTTTAGCAGTGTGATGTTGGATTTGAGGTACTCGGTGACGCTTTCTTCAGACAGTGTGATTGTGCAGCCTGCTGCACTGCGCTCTGCTGACGCGTCGGAAAGCTCGAAAGCTTGCTCAACAGTCAGGTCTTCAAGTCCTTCAATTTCTAAGACGCGACCAGAGAAAGCGTTCTTCTTACCGGATTTTTCAACGGTTAGCAGGCCCTTTTTGATGGCATAGAGTGGAATCGCGTGAACTAGGTCGCGCAGTGTAACACCCGGTTGGCGCTCACCTTTAAAGCGAACCAGCACAGATTCCGGCATGTCCAACGGCATGACGCCAGTCGCGGCAGCAAATGCCACTAGACCAGAACCTGCTGGGAACGAAATGCCCAGCGGGAAGCGAGTGTGAGAGTCACCACCGGTTCCCACCGTGTCGGGCAGCAGCATGCGGTTCAGCCAGCTGTGGATGATGCCGTCACCAGGGCGAAGAGAGACGCCGCCACGGTTCATGATGAAGTCAGGCAATGTGTGATGCGTATCCACATCGACAGGCTTTGGATAGGCTGCTGTGTGACAGAATGATTGCATGACCAAGTCGGCTTGGAAGCCTAGGCACGCTAAGTCTTTTAACTCATCACGAGTCATCGGCCCAGTCGTGTCCTGAGAGCCAACGGTGGTCATCTTAGGTTCGCAGTACATGCCGGGGCGCACGCCGTCCAGACCGCAAGCCTTACCGACCATTTTTTGAGCTAGGGTGAAACCTTTGCCCGTATCAACCGGCTGGTCCGGTAGGCGGAAAACATCAGAAGGCTCAAGGCCTAGTGATTCACGGGCCTTACCCGTTAAGCCGCGACCAATAATTAACGGAATGCGGCCACCTGCGCGCACTTCATCAAGAATTAACTGGGTCTTGAGTTCAAATGTTGTCAGTACTTCGTCGGTACCGTGCTTGCACACTTTACCTTCGTAAGGATAGACATCGATAACATCGCCCATTTCCAGGTTAGAAACATCCATTTCAACCGGCAATGCACCAGAGTCTTCCATCGTATTGAAGAAGATGGGCGCGATTTTACCGCCAAAACAGAAGCCACCAGCGCGCTTGTTAGGTACGTAAGGGATGTCGTCGCCAAAGAACCAGAGTACAGAGTTGGTGGCAGACTTACGTGAAGAACCGGTACCTACAACATCGCCAACATAGGCAACAGGGAAGCCTTTTGCTTTGACGCCTTCAATTTGTTTCAGCGGGCCGGTTGTTCCTTGAACTTCAGGCTCAATACCTTCGCGCTCGTTTTTGAGCATAGCGTTGGCATGTAGCGGGATGTCTGGACGCGACCATGCATCAGGTGCTGGAGATAGATCATCGGTGTTGGTTTCACCAGGCACCTTGAAGACCGTTAATGTAATCTTCTCTTCCAGTGCAGGCTTGGAGAGGAACCACTCTGCTTCAGCCCATGACTGAATAACGTCCTTAGCAACGGTATTGCCTTTCTTGGCGCGCTCTTCAACGTCATGGAACGCATCAAACATTAGGAGAGTGTGCTTGAGCTGTTCACCAGCTTCACGAGCAAGTTCTTCGTTGTCTAATAGCTCGACCATGGAGACGATGTTATAACCGCCTTGCATGGTGCCGAGGAGTTTGACGGCATGGATTTTGTCGATTAACGGAGAGGTGGCTTCACCTTTAGCAATCGCAGTTAAGAAACCTGCTTTTACATAAGCTGCCTCATCAACGCCTGGGGGGACTCGGTTAGTGATTAGATCAAGGACAAACTCTTCTTCACCTGCCGGCGGATTCTTAAGTAGCTCAATTAAGGCAGCAACTTGTTCGGCGTTCAGGGGCTTGGGCGGTACGCCCTCAGCAGCGCGTTCCTCGACATGTTGGCGGTAAGCTTCAAGCACGTTGGGGCCCTCTCATCTTCTTAGTGGTGACGAGCGCATACCCACACGGTATTGAGTATGTGCCCGGACACGTGACATACGCTTGACAAACAGCGTCTGGTGGATGAAATGGATTCTACGGGAAACTGTCGACAATGTTAAGACGACAAGCTCTTGGGGGCCTTGTACTTTATGTTGAGGAGCTGGCAGAAGGTTTCTGAACAACGCGTTTTTTTCTTAATTAATCCTGCGGGTGGAAGTTTTTTACCGAACTGCCGTCATTTAAGGGGAGGGCGCGTGTGATTATTGTGATGCCGCGTTACCCTATTGTTTGCTCATTTCGTCGTATTATTATCACTACGGCAATAAAATTACTTAAGTTGAAGTGTGGAGCTTCAATATAAGCGTATTTTTATATTAGCAATGTGCTATATAAAAAGTGCTGTTACGGCCTACTTATGGCAAATGTAATGGCAGGGAACAAACGCCAAGGGCGTTTATATGTTGTACAATAGTGAGATAAGCGCTTGGTAATGGTATTATGTCGATACAATTAAATACGCTGGAACCCGTGGGACATTCGCTACAAGCAGATGATTTATTGCCAGAATGTCTCCATCAGTTTCTTGCTTGCCCAACGCCAGATGCATGGCTGCAATGGGCACTGGATAACCCTGAGATACTTCTTGTTGATCACGCTCAGTGTGAAAAGAAAGCCGCTTCGACGGCAATGAGCTTGCTCTATCGTTATGTTGATCAGCCGTTATTATTAAGCAAGATGTCGCAGCTGGCTCGAGAGGAGTTACTGCATTTTGAGCAGGTCGTTGGCTTAATGGAGAAGCGTGGCGTGGCCTACACGCACCTTACGGCTTCACGCTATGCCGAAGGCTTACGTAAGCATCTTCGCAGTAACGACCCGGACCGCTTGATTGATGTATTAATCATTGGTGCGCTTATTGAGGCACGTAGCTGCGAACGCTTTGCACGCTTGATACCTTATTTAGATGAAGAGCTTGCAAAGTTTTATCGCACATTGGTGAAGTCCGAAGGCCGTCATTTTGAAGATTATCTGCTGCTTGCTAAACAGCAAACAACGGCATCAATAGATGACAGAGTCGCTTTTTTTGTGGCGCGTGAAGCGGAGTTGATTACTTCGCCAGATACGGCTTTTCGTTTTCACAGCGGTGTGCCAGCGTAGGCCATCGCTAGTCTAGGTAGGATATGTATCATGCGCGATGCTCGTGAGACAGACCAACTGACCCTGTTTGGCCATTTTTCTTTGTCACAAGGAGAAGATGTGCTGACGCACTTCAGTTATGACAAAGTAAAAGCGCTGCTCGTGTATTTGTTGTTACACCGGCAACCTGTCAATCGGGCATCGCTCGCGGAATTGCTATGGCCAGATCAAGGGCTGTCATCGGGCAGGACGAATCTGCGTCATGCACTTCACTGTCTGCGGCAATCGATGGGGGATAATGCTGATCAAGTATTGAACGTCTCTCGCCAAACCATCGCATTTCAATTGCCTGCTCAATGGCGGGTTGACTTGCATGAATTGCAACAATTATTGGAAGGGCCGCGGGATTTAGCCAACCTCGAAGAGGTGATGGCGTGTTACCAGGGCGATTTAATAGAAGAGCTTCAACTCGCCAACTGCAGCGAATTCCAGCGTTGGTTAGTTCAGGTAAGAAATGAATGGCGTCAACGGGTTATTCGTTTTGCTGAGCAGGTACTAGATGCCCACACCGATGTGCCTGACAATTTATTGGAAGGATTAGTTAGTCGTTTTTCAGGCTATGGACCCTTTCATGAGCGACGGGTGCGCCAGTTGGCTGAGCAAAACCAGATGGCAGCGGCTCATGAGCAGTACAACAGCTATTTACAATTATTAGCGCTTTCTGGTCAGCAGCCCGAACCGAGCTTTCTACAGCTTGCTAATTATTGGTCAGACGGTCACCACGATCCGCGCGTAATGAGCCCGCAAGGCGCTTTTTCTCGCGTGTTAGCAGCAGATAGTAAACCGCTTCGCGAAGATGAAATTGAGCTACGCCAGCTGTCGGTAATGGCCATTCGGCTTAAATTGCAAGGCGATTGGCAAGATCGTGCTGCTACTCGTAATTGCTTGGCGCTCCAACTAGAGTTGCTGCGTTGGTTAGAACAGCAATGTCATCACTTAGGTGGTTTTTGGTTGCCTGGTGCAACAGGTGGGCTTGGTTTGGCCTGTTTCGGTACTCATGGACCAGCACATCAGCTAGCAGAGCTTGTCGCTCTGTATGAGCACTGTCGCCAAGCGTTACCTCAAGAGTCGCAGCGTCACTGGAGTGGTGAAGGAGAACCTCCAAAATTCGAGCTTGCCGCAGGTCTTAATAGCGGAAGGGTGGTTTACCTTCCAGAGCGACAGTTAGCGGATCCGTTGGGCCAGGTTACTCAAGTGGCGCTGGAGCTAATGAGTGCGGCAGAAGGTAGCGAATTGGTAATCTCTCAAGAAGCGAGCCAACACATGCCGCCTGCGCTGGATTTACAGCCGCGGCTAGTGTCTCGCTTGGTGGCCAGCGATGGCCGTGTTCGTTTGAGAGCGCTTGTGTTGGGTGTCAATGAAGGTGGTAGGGATGCGCTGCCACCTAGTTTAGTGGGGCGAGAAACATCTCTACGTACACTTAGAGACGCGCTGGCGAGAGCGGGTATAGGGCTGCGTCAAAGCGTTTTAGTACGCGGTGCCTCTGGGATGGGTAAATCCGCTCTCATGGTGGGTTTTCGCCAGTTAGAGCTTAGCCGCGATGCTGCGATTTGTTGGCAGCCAACAACGCGGTTATCAGTATTAGAACCCTATGGCGTTGCTCGCACTTTACTTACTTGGTACTTAGAAGCGTCACCAACCTGTGCGGCTATACGGCAGTTACAGGAAACGCTGTCATTGGAGCCTTTAGATGATGAGCGTCAGCAGCTTCTTGAAGAGGCTCTGGGTGTTCGTGATGTTCAGGAAGTTGCACAGCTGATCCAAAACGGTGAAGCAATAGAGTTGGTAGTAAAGCTTTTACATCGCTTAATAGATTATCAAGCCAGTTCACGTACATTAGTATTGATGATTGACGACCTGCAGTGGCTTGATGAGCCCTCTTTTAAGGTGCTTGCTGGTTTACAGGCACGTCTACCTATTAATACGGCTTTTATGTTAGTGGCTAGCCACCATGGTCGAGAGTCACTTCCGGTCAAGCTGCATTGGGATCAGCAAGTCACCCTGGGAAGGTTGGATGCCCTCCAGTCCTCACGCTTGCTTTCGCAGTTATCCCGTCGTTACCGCATTCATTTAAGCCCGCGGCTGCGTAATCAAATTATTGAGCGTTGCGACGGTGTGCCGCTCTATATGCAAGAGATTTGTCGGCGTCTGGATATGGATCGTCGTGAAGGCCGTAGCGTGCAGTTTGATGAGCTACCAAAAGGGTTATTAGGGCTGCTTGCCAGCCGTATTGACCAGCTTGAAGGCGATCGGGAAATTGCCCATGTTGCAGCAGTGCTAGGTAAGCGGTTCCGCCTTGATTTTCTGCAAGAGTGTAGCGGTTGGGAAAAACCGCGTTTGGCTCAAGCTATTGAGCATATGCGACAGCTGGAAATTATCGAGCCAGTAGATAAAGAGGGGGGGGAGCCAGAGCATCAGTTTAGCCACCAGCTGCTGCAAGAAGCTGCTTATCTTTCGTGCCCAAGAGATGTACGCGTTAAGCTTCATCAGCAGGTAGTTACACTGATCGAAGAGCGCTTTCCTATGTGGATTAGTCGTCATCCTGGTGATTTTGCAACCCACCTCCGCCGTAGCGGCCACTATGCTAGAGGTGCCCGTTACTTTGAGCTGTCTGCACGGGAAGCCTTAAAAGTGAGTGCTAATCGCACTGCTTTGCGCATGGCAGATTTTGGCTTAGCCAGTCTGAGACACGTTGAGCATGAAGTTGAACGTGAAGTGAGTCTGCTCACTGTGCGCGGTCAGGCGGCGTTTGCCCTGGAGGGGCATGGTTCGCCTACTGCTCATGAAAGCTTTGTGCGAGCACGAGAGTTGCTGCGGCAATCAAG
Source organism: Vreelandella neptunia (assembly GCF_000712975.1). GTDB lineage: Bacteria > Pseudomonadota > Gammaproteobacteria > Pseudomonadales > Halomonadaceae > Vreelandella > Vreelandella qaidamensis. Next base: position 328,383 of record NZ_JHQL01000001.1, read on the forward strand.
CAGTGAAAGCACGGAAGACCCAGAAGATCTTGAGCAAATCTTCTTGGTCAAGTGGGGGCTATGGGTTGGGCGTAGCCAACGCTATGCGCACGCTGATGCCTTTGCATTAGCATCGACCCTGGCAGATATTGCAGGGCGCTTAGAGGACCCGCGTTATCAGAGATTAGCTGACTATGCGAGAGCGCATTGCGAATACTGGGCTGGCAGCATACAACAAGCACATGACCATTTGGATGAAATTGATCCGCTCAACGCCCCAATGATGATTGAATGGCTGCCATTCTCTGATCACCCACAAGTAACCGCTGCTTGTTTTCAAGGTTGGGCGCTCTGTCTGCGTGGTGATTATCAGCGTGCAGAGCGACATGTCTCTTCTGCCATTCGGTTAGCAGAGAAAATTGGTCATCCTGGCACGCTTGCTATGGCATTAATGTTTGCGGCTGCTTTATATCGCCAACTAGGCCATGTGCACTTAGCGGCAAGACACGCGGAGCGTGCGGCGGCAATGACGGGCACGCCCGACTTGCAGCTTTGGCAGATTTCAGCCCAAGGCATTCTTGGCTGGCAGAGAGCACTTGCGGGTGATCAGACGGGCTTAGTCCAGCTGCGACATAGCCTTGATCAAATGGCAGAGCTGAACGGACGGGATCGCTATCAACGCCCAGTTTTATGGTATTCCGATGCGTGCATTGAGTTGGGTGAGCTTAAGGCAGCAGAGGATTACCTGGATCAATGTCTTGTTATTGCTAAAGAGCGCACAACGCTTTTTCTACCTGAGTTAGCAACGCAGCTTGCCAAAGTGCGTGATTTGCTTGGGCACCCCGCCAATGAAGTGAAAGCGCTAACTGAAATGGCTATTAATCAGGCCAGGGAGCATGGAAATCGGCATCAGGAGCTGGCGGCACTTGAACTTTGGTTAACGCGCATTGCACCAAGCGACCTTCAGGCAAAAGAAGCATTTAGGCGTTTATTGAGCGAAGTGAGTCACAGCGATGCACCAGTACTGGTCCGTTGGGTTAGTCTGCTTGATAGGCGTTTGCCTCACGCGGTAAGTGTGGAAAACGAAATCTGAATTAGCTATTAACGCGTTGTTGATTCTAGCCAGTTAAGTGTGGTGAGTGCTTCTTCTCGGTGCTCGCCGCATACATCGGTATCATAGTTAAACTGCTCACACACAGCTGGACGGCTAGGATCTTCAAATAACTTGCATAAATAGTCATCGCTTAACTGCACGCACCGAACCCCCGCTGGTTTGCCATCAGGCATACCGGGTATATAAGAAGTGATAGACGGTGCAATACAGCAAGCACCGCAGCCTGCTCGGCAGGCGGCGGTGTCTGTGGCAAATACGTGATTACTCATGGCAAAGCTTCAGCGGTAGCTCCTTTATCAATTCCTTCAAATGCCTGAACCAATGTTTTATGGCCGCTGTGCTGTGCAATATTATTGGCAAGCCATAAAGCAATATTTTCGACGGTTGTTGGCTTAGGTAGTATGCAGCAGCGATCTTGAGGCAGGGTGATGGAAAACGTACCTTGTGCTGAGCGGTATCGACACGTTAGCTTCCCGTCAATCTGGCTTTCAATATCGGCTTTTTCAAGCAGGTAGCGATTATCAAGCCAGGCTGCCCAGTGGTTTTCAAGTGCTGGTTGCCGTGCCTGTTGTTGCCAAATATACAAGCGCGAGCGGTGACCATGGGCAATACGCTGGCAGTTACCAAGATGCCGCTTCAAGCCGTGCGTATAACTATAAGCCGCGCCGTCAATACACTCGTCTTTAAGTACTAACGTGACGTTATGTACGTTTTTGGGTCGTTGCTCGGTTAGCTGTGCGCTTAAGTAGCGTGTAACGCGCTCAAGGGTGATGTTGTCCCAAGGGAGCAAGCTAAACGCCTGGGCGGGGCCGCGAACTTCCATTTCGTAGGGAGATGCTGTGCGTATACAGATACCTTCATCACAGTCAGTAACCTCCACGCCGGGCGCGTTGATAGGTACGAGCAGCGTATGGTCTAGGCCATTATCCAGCGTGCGCTTAATCCACGGCTTTACTTCTCCGAAATCAAAAAGCATGCCGTCTTCGGCTAACTCCCCGTCTAACTGGGCATCCACTTGCCAACTACAGCCTATTAACCCTTTCGCTGGGCACCATAATGACACATCAATATGGCTAAGATGATTTACAAATAATGCCATTACTCAAACCCTGCAATTTTGTGCGTTTGAAGCGATAAACGCCACTGGGGGTTAGCCATGCAATAAGCAGTAGTGGCCTGCACCGTCTCGAGATTTTTCTCTGGAATGCCGTGATCCATTGGCTGCAAAAAAAAGTGGTTGAAGTCCAAGTTGGCAAACTGAGTTGGCGGCGCCGTAGTCTGTGGGAAAACCAATTTTAGTTCATCGCCACGAGTGACCACCAGTGGGTTTTTGCCCTTAGGGCTAACGCATAACCAGTCAATTCCTGGCGGTGGTAATACCGTACCATTGGTTTCAACGGCTACTTCGAACCCAATGCTATGTAGTGTTGCGATCAATAAAGAATCAAGTTGCAGTAGTGGTTCCCCACCGGTAAAAACAACATAGGGCGTTGCATGCTTTGCCTCGGCTGGCCAGAGATCCTTTATATGCTGAGCGAGCGCACTGGGTGTACTGAAACGGCCTCCGTTAACGCCATCCGTGCCGATAAAATCGGTGTCGCAAAAAGAGCACTTTGCGCTAGCACGATCAATTTCACGTCCAGACCAAAGATTGCAGCCGCTAAAACGACAAAATACACTGGCACGGCCTGCCTGTGCGCCTTCACCTTGTAAGGTGTAAAACGCTTCTTTAACGTGATACATCAGTGGTTAGCCTGTGCAGAAGTGATTTCATACGCCAGAGGGTCTGCGACATTATTGGCTGCAAACGCTGCGAGACGCTCATGGCAGCTGCCGCATTTACCGCAGGCAAGATCACGCCCTTCATAGCAGGTCCAAGTATCTCGGTAATCTAGGCCCATTGCTAAGCCATCCCGCAAGATATCGGCTTTGCTCAATTCTAAATAAGGGGCATGTAAGCTAATGGGGTCAAAATTAGCGATGCCAGCGACGTGATTCATTGCATGAACAAATTCAGGGCGGCAGTCAGGGTAGAGAATATGGTCACCGCCATGGGCACCATAATCGACACGCGCCGCACCGATATTAACCGCTTTAGCAATGGCTAACGAAAGCAAAATCATGTTGCGGTTAGGGACAACGGTGGTGTGTAGGTTGTCAGCAGCATAGTTGCCTTCGGGCATTGATACGTCTGAGTTGGTCAGCGCTGAGTTATCAATTAAGCCCTGAATAGCGCGTATATCAACGATCTGATGGGGAATATTGTGCTGCTTACACACTGCTTTTGCTACGTTCAACTCTTTTGAATGGCGTTGGCCGTAATCAAATGACAGAGCATGAACCTCTAGCCCTTCTTTGATTGCGCGGTGAAGAACGGTGTAAGAGTCCATGCCGCCGGAATAAATCACAACGGTAGATAGCGCGTTCGCGCCAGAGGTCGAGGGTGACAACATAATAGAAGCTCATTGGTCGGAGAATTTATTGAGTGCTTTTAGCATCGTGCTAAGCGAAGTTTCCGGGGTCCGGTCCGGCAAGGGCGGCAGTTTACGCAATGCAGCGTTACCTGGCTAGCAGTAACGGTAATTGGTACTATTTTCTGTTCGGTATGTGCATGGGTCAACATGCTAAGCTGACTCTTCTAGTCGTAAGGGATGAATTCATGGCCACCATACAACATAGTGAAATTATCAAAGCCCCACCTGAAAGGGTGTTTGACTTACTGCGTCGAGTAGAAGATTTTGCTGATTATTCTGATCTCATCAAATCAATTGATACCTTAGGCAATAACCGTTACCGCTGGCACGTTCGTGCGGTTGGAGTAGATTGGTCTTTTGATGTAGCGGTAACAGAAATAACCCCCCCCTATGTGTTGGCGTGGGAATCATTAGAAGGAGTAAAAAATCAGGGTCGTTATCAGTTGCGTGAAGTGCCAGAAGGTACAGAAGTATCGCTCACTCTGAGTTATGACATTCGTAACCGATTAATGGAAAAAGCGGTAAACCGCGCTGCAAAGCCATTAGTAGGTAAAGTAAGCAGGCAAATCCTTGAGAGGGTTGAAGCGCGGCTAAATGAATAACTTTTTTAAGCACTCTTGGCGTTGGGCTGCCGGTTTTTCTATCGCGGCAATGTTTGCCTATGTTTGGTTATGGTATTCGCCGGACTTGATGGCTGTAAAACGTTGGGCGGCGACGATGTCGCATCATCCTCTGGTTGTGATTGCTATAATGGGCACAATGGCTATCACATTGGCAATTGGCTTGCCGGGCAGTATCGGACTATGGCTGATAGCACCTTTTTATCCCCCTATAGTAGCTACGCTAATGTTAACGTTGAGTAGTGTTGCTGGTGCGTGGGGTGCCTATCTTTTAGCCGCAAATGCTGGGTGGCGTTGGCAGCCAAAAGGGTTGACGTTTAAAGTGATGGAAACACTGAAAGAGAGAAGTGATTTGTTAACGCAGTGCGCGCTGCGAATTTTGCCGGGTTTCCCGCACTCAGTGATTAATTTCGCAGCAGGATTAGGGCGTATCCCTTTAAAGCGCTACTTAATGGCGGCAGCTATCGGGCTTTCGATAAAATGGACGGTTTACAGTAGTGCTATTTACGGTGCGCTTGAAGCTGTCGAAGAAAAAGATGCGTTGCAAATCGAGGTGATTTTACCACTTGTTGTGTTGACGCTGCTCCTTTTTGTGGGAGGCTGGTATAGGCGCCGCGTAGAAGCGGCGCGTCAGTGATAGCAAACGTGCTTAGTCAACTGTTAAGTCTGATAGTCTGTTAAGTCTGATAGTGATGTGGTTAGTTGCCTTTATGCATTGATGCATCAAGGTGGTCGACAACTTCAGCCCAGTCGGCGTCTTCTTCCACGGCTTCGCGAAGAAATTCCGCTTGGCCTTCGTTCCAGCAGGGAGCCTCAGCTAGCGGCATTTCTTTGGGTAGGGGAGAGTGGCGTTGAATAAAGTGTTCAATGGACTCCGCATCCGAGCGTAGTCCGAGTTGTTCAAATAGCTCGCTAAAATGGTGTACGGGTTGTTCCATACGTTGCCTTCCTTTTTGGTTATGAACGTATGTTTAAACATAGCGTGTATGAGCGAGTACGCCAGTGCCGAGTATGTGTTACACGGTTATAAAGGTTGTCGTGTGTTTTATCGCTCGCCAACAAGTGAGGTTAAAAAGCGTTGCCGGCGATCATCTAGCGATAAGGGTTGAGCCAATAGGTGGGTAAGCTTGGTGAAAGCCGCCTCCGGCGTCATGTTGCCGCCTGACAGCAGGCCTGCTTCTGCTAGGCCATGGCCCGCTGCGTACTCGCCCATATGAATGCTGCCTTGGGGACATTGGCTAATTGCAGCCAGCAGTTTACCTTCGCCACTGGCATTAGCAATAACATCAATAATTGCAGGATCGTTGGGTATATTACCTGCTCCCCAAAGCTGCAGTAGAGCGCCCTTGACGCGTGAATCGTTAAGCAGGGTCTCTAATTGCCAAACAGCGATACCTGGCCATAAGGTTAGCCGGATAACGTCCCCGTTGGAAACCGCTTGATAGTCGGCAAGCTCGAAACGGGGTGCGCCACGCTGTTGAAATCCTAAGCCTCTACTGGGGTAATAAATGAAGTCGTCGCCCACGCGTTCACCAATACAGGGATAGCTAGGGGAAAAAAATGCATCAAAGGCTTCCGTATGCTGTTTGATGGCTCGTGTGCCTCTCAGAAGGACGTTTGAAAAATAAATCGCCACCTCCTTTAGTTCAGCGTTAGCAGCAAACCTTAACGCGCCGTGAAGGTTGTCGAGCGCATCGCTATTCGCTGTCTCAAGAGGATACATAGAGCCTGTCAACACAACTGGGCGATCAATCCCTTGCAGCTGATAGGCAAGACTCGAAGCGGACCAGCTTAGGGTATCGGTTCCATGGATAACCACAAATCCACGATAGGTGGCAAGGCGAGCAGCAATATCTTTGGCAATCTGTTGCCAAGTCAACGGCGTCGCTGCACTTGAGTCGATTAATGATGGGTAGCTAAGGACGTCATAGGCGGGCAGGGCATGCTGATGTACTAAAGGCAGCCGACTTAATGCGTCTGCCATGCGAGCTTGAAAGTTTCCCCCCGGGATTAGCCCTGTTGTATTGGACTGCATGCCAATTGTGCCACCAGTATAAATCACCAACACACGTTCTTGAGTGGGAGTGGCGTTCATTAGGGCGGAATTGATACTCATAGCCGTTTCCTGAAGTGGGCGAACACAAGTCGTAGTATCTAAATATTTATAACTAATAAGGTGTATAAAAAAAGCGTGTAAATAGCTGATTCCGAAGGAAGCTATTAGCCGCGGTGCACGACTAGTTCGCCATTGTGATCGTCAAGTTGACGGTTACGCCCAGCTAATAAGGCGAAGCCACAGCAAAGGGCAATCAGTACGATGAGCAGCCATGCGATATGGGGTATCTCTGCTCCAGCTTGCAGCATTAGCCCCACCCCAAATGGCCCTAGCGCTGCCAGCGTATAGCCCCCGCCTTGTACTAGTCCGGAAAGCTGTCCTGCGAGACGCGAGTTAGCCGTTCGTAACACCAGTAGGCTAAGTGCTAGGCTAAAGCTGCCACCCTGGCCAATGCCAAGTAGCACAGCTCCTGGCCATTTCCACGCCAGCGGTGCAATAAGCAACATCCAAAGCCCAAGTGCCGTACTCAGTAGTACGAGCAGTAAGGCGGGGCGTTGATCGTGGGTTAAGCGGCCAAGCCAGGGAGCACTCAGTGCTGAACCAAGCTGGCACATGATGGAGATGGCCATCGTCCAGCCAGCCGCTGCCTCGTCATAACCTCTATAGACTAATAAGGTTGGTAGCCACCCAAAGACAATGTAAGCCATCGAAGACTGAATGCCCATGAACAGCATAACGTGCCACGTAAGTGATTTACGTAGTAGTTGTGTAAGCGAAGAAGAGGTTGCTGGACTAGGCTGCGTGCACTGAGTTGCTGGAATGTTGATAAGCCATAGGACTAAGGCAATAAGTGCCAACAGTGACCAACTCATGAGACTCAGCTGCCAGCTGCCTAGCCATTGCATCAGTGGAACACTAAGACCAGCACCTAATGCACCTCCAAAACACAGTGCCATGGTGTATAAACCCGTTAAGAGATCGGCACTGTCAGGTAGCTCTCGTTTCACTAGTGCAGGAAGGAGGGTGCCGCCAATACCAATTGCGCTGCCAGCCATTGCAGAACCAATAAAAAGAGCCCCTGACATTGGTAGGCCTCTTAAAATTAACCCGCAAGCTAACAGAAGCAGTGCAGCGCTTAGGGTTCGTTCGCTGCCGATACGCTTAGCCAGTAGGGGAGCAAGAGGTGCTGATAAGCCTAAAAAAAGCACGGGCAAGGTGGTTAAAATGCCCGCTGATGCAGGGCTTAAGCCAGCGGTTTCTTGCAGTCGGGCAAGCAAAGGTGCCACTGATGACATGGCGGGGCGTAAATTAAGCCCCACCACGAACATCAAAATAATAAAGGTGCATGCGCGACGAGATACCATGTTTACTATTACTTGAGATGTGGGCGTAAATCGCCGCGAACGGCATCAAGCAGAGTAATGAAATGATAATCTTGCTGTGTATCTAAGCAGTCTACGCGCACCTCGGTACGCATACCCTTATCCATATTCAACTTGTCGTAGATTTCGAGGGTTAATTTACGCGCGGGTTTGTCCCCAGGGGCAATAATGCCGTCTTCCAGCGTAAATGTTTCGAGTAGTGTTACTCGCACTCGCGTACTGCTCTCTTCGCTAAGGACGCGACGAACAAACAACCATCCTTCACAAGGCAGTGATTCGTTATTATTGCGTTCACGTAAGAAAAGCGTGCGATAACAGGCGCCCTGCGTAGAGGCTTTTTCTGCCATGCTACGATACGCCTGCAGCACTTGGCCTGCTGATGCACGGGCATCTTCCAGCCGCTGAGAAATGCCTTGGTGCTCGCGGCTTAGCTGCTCCTGACGTTGAAAGGTAAGCCACTGGCGGTAATCGTTAATAAGTTGAGACGACGCCATAATCACTCCATGAATAAATTAAGCAGTACCGCCGGAATACGCAGAACGGTAACCTTCGCATATTCCTAAGCTAAGGGCTAGCGACGGGCGCGGCGACGTTCACCGCCTTTGTTCGCCGCTTGCCCTTCCGGTTTACGCTTGGCACGGGGCTGTTTTTGGCCACGTCGGCCATTTTCAATTGGTTCAGGCTTGGCGTTGGGATCAGGTTCAAAACCAGGTTCGATACGTTTAGGCAGATTTTGCTTAATAAGCCGCTCAATCCCACTCAGCAAGCCGTGTTCGTCGACACATACGAGTGAAACTGCTTCTCCATCGCTGCCCGCTCGGCCGGTACGTCCAATACGGTGCACATAGTCTTCTGCCACATTGGGTAAGTCGAAATTAACAACATGGGGAAGTTCGTTGATATCTAACCCACGAGCGGCAATATCGGTGGCGACGAGTACTTGTAAATCACCGCTTTTGAACGCCCCCAACGCCCGTGTTCTAGCACCTTGGCTTTTATTGCCGTGAATGGCCATAGCGGGTATGTCTTGCTTAGAAAGCTGTTCTGCTAAGCGATTTGCGCCATGTTTGGTACGCGTAAAAACGAGTACTTGAAACCAACCATGCTGCTGAATCAAATGCGCCAACAGCTCGCGCTTTTTATCGCGATCTACCCGGTAAATAGTTTGCTCAATCTTTTCAGCGGTCGTATTGCGAGGTGCGACTTCTATTAACGCTGGATTGTTGAGCAGCTGTTGCGCCAATAACTGTATTTCGTTAGAAAATGTTGCCGAAAACAGTAGGTTTTGACGCTGTTTAGGCACTAAACGTAATAGTCGCTTGATATCATGAATGAACCCCATATCAAGCATGCGATCAGCTTCATCGAGTACCAGGATCTCCACGGCTGAGAGATCGACGTGGCCTTGTTGTTGTAAGTCGAGCAGCCGGCCTGGGGTGGCTACCAATACATCAAGTCCCGCTTTAAGTGCATCAACTTGTGGTTGTTGGCCAACGCCGCCGAAAATAATATGCGAGCGCAAAGAGAGATGCTTGCCGTAAGCAGTCACGCTTTCGCCTACTTGGGCAGCAAGCTCACGCGTAGGGGTAAGTACTAACGCGCGTACTTGGCGTTTACCGGGTCGTTTGCCATTCGCTAACCGCTGTAACATAGGTAACGTAAAACCAGCGGTTTTGCCTGTGCCCGTTTGCGCACTGGCAAGCATATCGCGTCCTTCAAGCACGACGGGAATGGCTTTTTGTTGAATAGGGGTAGGCTGTGTATAGCCCTGCGCGGTAACCGCGCGGAGTAAATCGTCGTGCAGACCAAGTTCAGAAAAGCTCATGCGTTCTCCGCAATCGCTTAGTAAGTGACGTCGCTTGGCGTCGTCGTTACTGAGCGTAATGTTCAAAAAGCGAGGATAGTACACCTTCGCGGCAGCGAAGTTTGCCAGATAAAGTGCGATGCCGCGATGGTCATTTTTTTGCCGATCAAGACGGTGAAATAGACATTGGCTTGAATCGGGGGTGACGTGGTAATGCTGAAAGATAACTCCTTTAGTATATCACGGATCATTCATTTCAGCGTTTAACATAGAGGTAAAGCACCTTGTTGAAGCTAGATCTAAAAATAATTTCCTTTGTGAATCTCTTCGGCAATTTGCAGTGCTACCTTATCCCAGCTTTCGCCAAGCGAGCGCACCAGGGCAGGGTAACCATCCTGCTGAAGTTCGGTTTCGGCAGAAAAGCTTTTTAGCGCAAGTAGGTTGTTATCTGCACTGCGTAACTGCCATTGGCCGCTGGTGACTGCTCGCCCGTCGTGTCGCCCCTGAAACTGGTCAACTTCAAGCAGCAGTGTGAGCGCTTCAGGCGTATTGCCGTCAGCATGAACGATCTGAACGGATGTAAGCTCTTGGGATAGTTGAGCACGTAATGCACGTTCTAATTGGCGAGCAATACTTTCAGCCCACTGGTGTTCGCGGGCTTCATTTAGGGTAATGTCATCAAGCTGCATGACGATACCGTCCACATCTAGATAGTGGGCTAAACGTGGTGAACGCACTTGAAGCGTGCCAATCGATTGATTTGGCGAGCTTACTGCGTTTTCGCTGGGTAGCATATAGCGAGTGGGTGGTGTGACACTACTAGCGCAAGCACTTAGCAGACTGCAAAGGCCTAATAGTGATAAATAACGGATTACCTTATTGCGCATAGTAAGCTCCTACTTAGCGTGGTGCGCGAGGCACGGGGTCTTGGGTATCCAGGTTATCGAATAAAAGCGCCCTTGGGTTTTCATTTAATGTGCGAGTAAGTGGTTGTAAGTCGCGCATTAAGCGATCCAGTCGTTGGATAGCGGTGGTTAATTCTTGGTAAGCCGGAGAGGATGGTGAAACACCTTGTAAGGTGTTACGCAGTTCCTCAAGGGTGGCATTAACGTTGCCGCCGACTGCCTGAGTATCTGGGTCATTTAGCAGCTGGTTGATGGAAGTGCTGACCTGGCGTATTTCGTTAAGCATGCTTTCAGATGCTTGTAAGTTTCGGTCTAGGCCGGTGAGCAGTGGCTCAATATCAAGCGCGTTTAATTTCTCAAGCAGGCTGGTTACCTGCGCTTGGATCTGTGCAAAGCCGCCAGCGACCGTGGGGAACACTGTTCGCTCGGAAAATGTTTCCGCGACATATTCGTCAGCCAGTTCGCGTTGAAAGTTAAGGTCAACAAAAAGTGCGCCTGTCAATAAGCTGCCATTTTTGAGCGAGGCACGGAGCCCCAAGCCAAAAAGTCGCTTAAAACGTGAGTCCCACTCTTCGATATCGATATCAGTATTCTCAATGCCCAATCGCTGAGGCTCAATTCGAATCAGTACTGGGATAGCAAACTGAGAGCGCGAGTCGGGCTGCGGTGCGGTAAAATTCCAAGGTACGGACGCAACCGTGCCGATTCTTACACCGCGAAACTCGACAGGAGCACCTTTCGATAAGCCGCGAACGGTATCATCGACCAACAGCACATACTCAAGATACCGGTTAAAAGTGCCTTCTCGGGCAGTATTTTCATCCGCATAGAGATTAAAGCGTGCATTAGGCTCTACCGGTTGCCCCATGGGTAAATCTTCTGGCACGCCAAACGTAACACCGCCTCCCAGTAATGCTTCAAGGGATTCTACGTTGACACGAACACCGTCGGCATCTAGCTGGAAATCAACCCCGCTTGATGTCCAAAATCGAGTGCTATCTGTTACTAACTGACCGTAAGGTTCTTCGATAAATACTTGGTGGTGCATGGTACGAGAGTTGGCGTCAAACCGAGTATCTTCTACTCGTCCAACGGTATAGCCTTGGTAAGAAACAGGGTCGCCTATTCGAAGCGAGTTACCTAGCTGGCTGACCAGGCTGATTTGCAAACCTGCCTGCCCGGCTGGCGCAACAGGTGGTGTATCATTTACCGTAAATTCGCGTTTAGGCTCATTGGATTGTCCTGGTTCTAGCTGAATATAAGCACCAGATAATACTGTGCCCAAGCCGCTGATGCCTTCACGGCCAATGCGCGGCTTCACTACCCAGAATCGGCTATCTTCTCTGAGCATTGCCTCTGCTTCTGGCTGGATACGGGCGGTCATGACGGCGTGGGAAAGATCATCAGATAAGCGAACATTTTGAACTCTGCCTATCTCGACATTTCGGCTTCGAATAAGCGTACTGCCCGCTTCGATGCCTTCTGCACTTTCCATTGTTAGCGTAACGAGCGTGCCCCGGCTTGCGTAATTGTCGTAGACAAGCCATAGCCCAATAACAACGGCAACAATTGGTACAATCCAAATCGGCGAGAGCCGCGTTTGGGGCGATGATTTTGCCCGGTGTAAATTGTTGTTGTCGTTAATATCAGCTTTCTTTGGTGTTGAATCATTAGCCATCAACAGTTTCCTTGGTGGCCGTTTTACGGCGAGTAGAGCGAGGAGGTGGGGTATCCCAAATTAAGCGCGGATCAAATGTCATAGCAGCCAGCATTGTCAGTACAACAACGGCAGCGAAGGCGAGCGCTGCAGGTCCTGGTGTAATTGACATTAGAGAGCCAGCGCGAATCAAGGCGACCAATATGGCAACCACAAATACGTCAACCATCGACCAGCGGCCTATAAATTCAGTGAGCCGATAAAGCCGTGTGCGACTTTGCGCATTAAGTTCGTTGCTATGTTTTATAACCATACAAAGCCAAACTAAAGCGACAAGTTTGCCAACCGGCACGATAACACTTGCCACAAAGATAACAGCAGCCACTGGCCAAGAACCCATTTGCATAAGCTGTACGACCCCACCGATGATCGTTGACGGTGACGAGTGTCCTAAACTGGTGGTGGTCATAATAGGGTATACATTAGCGGGTATATACATCACCGCGGCTGCAAAAAGAAGAGCCCAGGTGCGTTGTAAACTATGAGGGAGCCGTGGGTGGAGCCTTTCATGGCAACGCAAACAGCGTCCTTTGCCATGCTCAGGAAGGCGATTAATTAGCCCGCAAGTTGGACAGCCGGTTATCCCTTGGCTGGCCGCTGTTTCACCTGTACGTGTACCTTCTGGTGCGAGCGGTTCTTTCTCTAACGAAAACCACATCCAATCCGAATCAATGGATTGTGTCGTTAACAGTAAGAGGATGGCAAACACGCTGAACGCCCAGAAGGAGATGCCTAGCTCGATTTGTGCCATACCCGCTATTTTTATCAAACTAACCAGTGCCCCAACGATGAAAACATCTGCCATCATCCATGGGTTCAGCCTTGCGAGTGAACGGGCGATGTCTCGGCTAAACGGCATTGGATGGCCTCGAAGCAAACCAAACTGAAGCCAGATAACGCCAATCAGATAAATCGCGGGAAGGACCACAATCGTCATAATGACAGCGATAGCGACAATAGGCTGATGAAAAGCGATCAATGTAGTCGCCGTCTGTGAAAGCTCAATACGATTACCAATGCCGCTGACACTGAAACTAACAAAAGGAAATGACACGGCTACAAATAGTGCTATCAGGGAAGAAAGCGCGAGCGCCATACTACGTTGAGCGGGATAGCGATGCCGTTTTACTAGCACATGCGAGCATCGCGGACAGGATGCTTTCTCTCCAGAGCCGAGCGGAGGAAGTGCTGAAACCCAGTCACACTCATGACAGGCGCGCAAACGTCTACGCTGAACGCGTGCTTCTGGAGGGTGGCGGTCGACCTGTGGTGTGTTTACCCGCATAGAAGGTCGTTTGATAAACTGAAAGTGAGGCAACAGCTAATTCTCAATACGTTGAGGAACCCAAAGTAGTACGGTGGGCAGATACTTCTGTCAAATCGAGGAGTGTCTTCGCTCCATTAAAACAGCACTTGACCTAACCAACCAGTTAGACAAGGATGCCTCGACAATGGTGCCTGATGATAGTGCCTAACATTACGTTATTAAGGAAATGAAATAATGTTGCTGCCTTTTTTTGCTGTGGTCGTGGGTTTGGTGCTGCTTGTATGGAGCGCTGAAAAATTTATTGATGGCGCCGCAGCTACCTCCCGATGGTTAGGGCTATCGCCTTTGTTAATTGGCATGCTGGTGATTGGTTTTGGCACCTCTGCACCCGAAATGATGGTGTCTGTGTTAGCGGCCATACAAGGAAATCCTGGTTTAGCGGTAGGTAACGCCTACGGTTCAAATATCGCAAATATTGGCCTTGTTTTAGGTTTTGTTGCGTTGATTGCTCCTTTAGCGGTGCATTCCGGCGTGATCCGCAAGGAGATGCCACTGTTGATAGGTGTCATGCTGCTGACAGGTTATATGCTATATGACGGTTGGATTTCTCGCGGAGAAGCCATCTTATTGCTAGGTGCGCTGGCGCTCTTTATTGGGGTTAGTATTGTTCGTTCACGGGGACAGCAAGATGATCCGCTAGTCGGTGAAGTAGCAGAGGCGCTTGATAGTAAGGCCATGTCGCGTGGCAAAGCGATTATGTGGACGTTAATTGGGTTGATACTGTTGATCGCAAGCTCGCGCATCTTAGTGTGGGGAGCGGTCGAAATAGCGGTAGCGTTTGGGGTTAGTGACTTAATTATTGGCTTAACCGTCGTAGCAATAGGAACATCCTTACCAGAGCTTGCATCTTCTATTAGCGCTTTACGGCGCAAAGAGCATGATATGGTGTTGGGTAATGTAGTCGGTTCTAATTTATTTAATAGCTTGGCAGTGGTAGGCCTTGCCGGCGTCATCACTCCAATTGAAGTGGGGCGTGAAGTGTTAATTCGCGATTGGAGTGTTATGACCTTCATGACCTTGATGATGGTGTTTTTCGCGTTTTCTTGGCGCGGTCGCCCACGGCGTATAAACCGTATTGAAGGCGGCATGCTGTTCTCTATGTTTATTGCTTATACCGGCTATATGGTCAGCATTGTGGTGATGTCTTAGCCCCGCCGATAATTTACTGCGTCAATGCGACACAGTCTGTAAAAAGAACTAGCGGTGTATAATGTTTGTCACAACGTCAACTTGCAACACATTCAATGACCAAGCTTGGAGCTGTGTCGCTGTCATCAGGTTTAGCACTTAAAAGCAGCACCAGCGATGCTCAACTAAGCTTGTGTGACCCAGTAATGGGATGCTTATTCAGGTCTTAGGAGAGTGTGATGGAACTTGATCCCCTCGTGCTATCACGAATTCAGTTTGCCTTCGTAGTATCATTTCACGCGATCTTTCCAGTTTTCACCATTGGTCTAGCTTCTTACATAGCGCTACTCCATGGGCTTTTCTTCAAAACCAATAACCCTGCTTGGGATCGTCTATCGCTGTTCTGGACAAAGGTGTTTGCGGTTGTCTTTGGCATGGGAGTGGTGTCTGGCATTGTCATGTCGTTTCAGTTCGGCACCAACTGGAGTAACTTTTCGCAAGCGGCGTCAAATTTTCTAGGTCCGGTATTAAGCTATGAAGTTGTGACAGCTTTCTTCTTAGAAGCGGCCTTTCTTGGTGTGCTGTTATTTGGGCGCGGTAAAGTGCCTCAGGGCGTCCACTTATTTGCAGCCATTATGGTAGCGGTAGGCACCTTTATTTCCTCTTTCTGGATTTTGTCGGCAAACAGCTGGATGCACACGCCAGCCGGGGTGGAGTTAATTGATAACCGCTTTCATGTGACCTCATGGCTACAGGCAATTTTTAATCCGTCCTTCCCCTACCGTTTTGCCCATATGGCTATGGCATCATTTTTAACCGGCGGTTTTGTGGTGGCTGGTGTAAGTGCTTGGTTCTTGCTTCGTGGTCGCGATCTAGAGGCTAACCGCCGAGCGTTGTCGATGTGTTTATGGTTACTACTGTTTCTCGCCCCGGCGCAGGCTGTGGTGGGTGATTTTCACGGCCTCAATACCTTAGAGCATCAGCCAACAAAAGTTGCAGCAATGGAGGGCCATTGGGAAACCTCAACGAATGTGCCCCTCCTGTTGTTTGCAATTCCTGATCAGGAAGCACAAAAAAATCACTTTGAACTGGGTATTCCAAATCTAGCCAGCATTATTCTTACTCATTCACCCGAAGGCGAGATTCCTGGTATTACAGAAGTGGCACCAAATGAGCAGCCACCGGTTCTCATCGTGTTCTGGGCATTTCGTGTGATGGTGGGAATAGGGTTGCTAATGATTGCCACCGCGCTGGTTGGTTTACTTATGCGGCGTAAAGGACGGGTGTATCAGCATTCGGCCTACTTGAAAGCATTAGTCTGCATGATACCCATGCCTTTTGTGGCAGTGCTGGCAGGTTGGGTTGTCACTGAGTCCGGACGGGCGCCTTGGTTGGTATACGGCATTATGACTCATGCGGAAGGTTTAACGCCGTCACTTACTGGGCCAATGGCGCTGTTTACGTTGGTCGGCTATGTGCTGGTCTATGCGGTGGTGTTTTACGCTGGTATTTATTACCTCACACGCGTGGTGCGCAACGGTATGTTGCCTGAAGATAAGCGGGAAACTACGTCAGAAAATTTCAAACGTCCGATGCGGCCCTTTTCCGCAGCGCATACGCCTTTTGATGAGGATGTTGACCCGGCAAGGAGTTAACGATTGGAGTGTCTGCTCGAACGTTAATGATGATACCTGTCACGTCCATTTGAAACGGAAGCAAAACATGATGACTAAGTGTGTCTGGTTTGATAGGCGTTCTCCTGTGGTTGTATTTGTCTTAGGTGTATCCATTCTTGGCAAGGCGCGACCATAAGTGAGGAGTGCCGTTAACGTGATGGTGACATCTAATATAGATCAGGTAATGCCGATAACTTCGCGCTCATGGTTGAATTCCCTCGCTCGGCATGAGCAAAAAAAACTTACGCTAGCAGCGATATGGGGGGTACTGGCGGGTAGTCATACGGTGCTACTTGTGGTGGGGCTGGCGTGGCTCGTCGATCAGCTCGTTATTCATGGCCGCTCGCCAGCATCGCTAACCGTTTTTTTCCTTGGGTTGATGGCGGTGGTGCTGCTTCGCTCACTATTTCAAGCAATGCAAGAAGCCAATAGTGCAGAGGCAAGTCTTCGTATCCGTCAGCATGCGCGGGAGGAGTTGTTAAATAAAGTAGCGGCGCTTGGGCCAGTTTGGCTTACTCGCCAACAGAGTGGCGCGATAGCGACTCAGGCGGTAGAGCATATTGAAGCGTTAGACGGCTATTTCGCGCGTTTTTATCCGCAGATGAGGATTGTGGTCGCATTACCGTTGCTGATTCTTTGCATTGTTGGATGGTTGGACTATCTTGTCGCCCTCTTTTTATTGCTTTCAGCGCCGCTTATTCCTCTTTTTATGGCGTTGGTGGGAATGGGCGCTGAACGCTTGAACCGTGATCAATTCATGGCCGTTTCGCGTTTGTCAGCCCACTTTGTAGATCGGGTCAGGGGAATGACGACGCTCCAGTTGTTTGGCCATACCAAATCAGCACAAAAAGAGGTTTGGTATGCCACTGATGATTATCGACGACTAAGTATGCGCACACTGCGATTAGCGTTTTTATCATCAGCAGTGCTTGAGTTTTTTGCATCCGTAGCAATTGCTGTTGTAGCAATGTATGTCGGCTTTGGCCTGTTAGGCTATATCGACTATGGGCCATCTTCTTCTCTAACCCTCTTTACTGGGCTAGCCGTTTTGCTGCTAGCACCAGAGTTTTTCCAGCCTTTACGAACGCTATCCCAACATTATCATGATCGCGCGGCAGCATTAGGGGCAGCTGAAAGTGTAGTAGCGGTACTTAACGAACAAGATCTAGTGCCTTCAGCCCCATCGCCGCCGCATGCTGAGGATGCAGTCATTGAGCTTTGCCAAGCTGGCATCGGGTATGAGGGGCGTGCCACGGTATTGGCCGCTCTTGATGCCACCATATGGCGTGGTGATGTGGTGGCGATCACTGGTGAGTCGGGGAGCGGTAAATCATCCCTTATAGCATTAATGGCTGGTTTTATGATGCCCAGCAGCGGCGAATGCCGCTATCGCCATGGTGGGCAAGTCGCCTGGCTGGATCAAACCCCTTGCATCATTCAGGGAAGCCTTGCCGACAACTTGCGCTTAGCCGCCCCTGAGGCGGATCAAGCGTCAATGGTCCGAGCACTGCAACGAGCGGGGCTGGGTGAGCTGTTGTCACAGTTGCCTGATGGCCTACAAAGCCAGGTAGGCGAGCGTGGTGTTGGCCTGTCTGGTGGTCAAGCGCAACGCCTTACATTGGCGCGTGTATACCTTAGCGAAGCACCGCTGGTGTTGTTAGATGAGCCAACGGCAAGCCTAGATGCTGTTACTGAGCAGGCTGTCATTCAAGCGCTGTTAGATTGGGCAAAGGAAGGTCGTACGCTAGTTATTGCAACACATCATCCTGCAGTGGTAGCCGTTGCTAATCGCCATTTTATCTGCCAAGCAGGTCAGCTTATTGAGGCGGCGGTATGAAGCAACTTTATCGCGATATAAAGCCGTGGCTACTGATATTATTGCGCCGCCGGCTGCGTTTTTTTGTTGGGGCGTTATTGGTGTGGATAACGCTGCTGGCAGGGCTTTCCTTATTAGGACTGTCGGGTTGGTTCATTACCGCCTGTGCGCTGGCCGGCATAGCGCTAGCGGCTGGTTTGCCTGCTACTTTGGATATTTATGTTCCTGGTGGGGGGATTCGTTTTTTTGCACTGTTACGAACGGTGGCGCGTTACGCGGAGCGTCTTTATAACCATAATACTGTACTGACATTGTTAGCTGATTTGCGCTACCGCGTGTTTAGTGATTTAACACGACTGGATGAAGCAGCTCTAAAGCGCCGCCGAGCCAGTGAATGGCTAAGTCGCTTGACG
Source organism: Vreelandella neptunia (assembly GCF_000712975.1). Classification (GTDB taxonomy): domain Bacteria; phylum Pseudomonadota; class Gammaproteobacteria; order Pseudomonadales; family Halomonadaceae; genus Vreelandella; species Vreelandella qaidamensis. The sequence goes on from NZ_JHQL01000001.1 coordinate 346,794, forward strand.
TCAGATATTGATACGCTTGATAACTTGTATCTACGTTTGCTAATTCCACCGGTTGCTGGTCTGTTAAGCATACTTGTTATATCTGGCTTCATCGCTATTTGGTTGCCTTTGTTGGGCAGTTTAATAGCCGCCGTATTAAGTGTGCTATGGCTTATGGTAACGCTTGGTTATGCGTGGCTTGGTTTTGGCAATAGCTATCAGCAGGTTAATGATCAAGACGAGTTACGCCGTCTGGTGCTTGATCAAGTACAAGCCTCGGCTGAGCTAATGAGCTACCAGACCAACGATTGGTATCGTATGCGGGTTAATCAACACGAAGACCAAGCGCTTAGTAATCAGCGTCAGCTTGCCTATAAATCGGCCATCGGGAATGCGCTCGTATTGGCGGTAACTGGTTTGTTGGTAGTTGGCGTATTATGGCTAGGCAGCTTCACCGTGGCGGCTGGTCAGGTAGCAGGGCCCATCGTTGTTATGGCAGTTATCGCAGTACTGGGCATCAATGAGGTTTTTACTTCGCTGCCTAATGCCTTTCTTAAAGCCGGTGCCAGCTATGGGGCGGCTCGGCGATTAAATACACTAACTACTATAGTGAGTGAGTTGCCGTCGATGACTTTGCCTGATGCTTCTCGTGGGCATCCAGTGGCGTTTAATAATGTTTCTTTTCGTTATCCCGATACAGCTTACTCGGTGCTGTCTGATATTACATTCCACTTACCAGCCGGAGAGCGAGCAGTGATAACGGGTATCTCTGGAGCAGGCAAGTCAACGTTGGCTAACCTTATTATGGGTAGAATATCGGCTTCACAGGGAGAGGTTTACGTTGCCAGCTGTGCGCCTTCAGGCGTTACTGTAGAAAGCCGCGCCAAACATTTTACGCTGCTCACGCAGCAGGTTGATCTTTTTGATGGTTCGTTAGCAGCAAATCTTCGTATTGCAAAGCCAGAGGCAAGCGATGATCAGCTATGGGAAGTTCTCTCTCAAGTTGCACTAGATGATTGGGCAAAGCAGCAGCCAAAGCAGCTTAAGACCCAAGTTGGCGAAAAAGGCCAGCAACTTTCAGGGGGGCAGGCGCGTAGAGTGGCTCTGGCTCGTGTTTTATTGCGCGATCCAGCGGTGGTGCTTTTAGACGAACCCTTTGCTGGAGTAGATGCATTAACAGCCATGCACATTGCTAACTCCCTGGATCGTTGGCTTATTGGCCGAACAGTGATCTATTTTGTTCACCAGGTGGAGGAGCCAGCGTTATTGCCCGGCGTTAACTATCACTGGCGACTTGCTGAGGGGAAGTTAAATACGGATACTCTTGATAATATTGGAAATAATTTATCCTAATGTTAGGAGTCTCGTATGCATGAATTTCTTCTCCAGCTCCCTAAGGTAGAGCTCCATTTGCACATCGAAGGCTCTCTTGAGCCTGAGCTAATGTTTGAGCTTGCCAAGCGAAATGGTATTGAGCTTCCTTATGCGACGGTTAAAGAGGCAAAAGCAGCCTATGAATTTAGTGACCTCCAGGGGTTTTTGAATCTTTACTATCAAGGCATGAATGTACTGCGCACGGAGCAGGATTTTTATGACCTGGCGATAGATTATTTCCAATGTGCTCGTGGGGAAGGGGTAGTGCATATTGATATGCATTTTGATCCACAGGCCCACCTCCAGCGTGGCATTCCCCTTGAGGTTGTGATGGCGGGCTTACTTCGTGCCAAGGAAGAGGCAGAGGCATCGCTTGATTTGTCTGTCGGTATGATTATGGCTTTTTTGCGTGACCGTCCTGTTGAAGAAGCGCTTCGAGTGCTGGAAAACGCTGCGCCGTACTGGAAGTTTATAGATGCTATTGGTTTAGACAGCGCAGAGCGTGATAACCCTCCGGCAAAGTTCCAGGCGCTTTTCAAGCGGGCCAAAGAGATTGGCTTAGTACGGGTTGCTCATGCAGGAGAGGAGGGACCTGCTGACTATATCGCCGAAGCGCTGGATATCCTTGACGTTCAGCGAATTGACCATGGAGTTCGTTGTCTTGAAAGCGACATCGTGGTTGAGCGGCTAAGGGAGAGCCAAATAGTACTAACGGTTTGCCCACTCTCTAACGTCAGTCTAAAAGTGGTTGATGATCTTCGAAATCACCCTCTTCCGCATTTGCTTAAAAAGGGGTTGAAGGTAACGATTAGTTCTGATGACCCAGCTTACTTTGGTGGCGGGCTGCTAGCTAACCATCTTGCTTGTGCAGACGCACTTGGTTGGGATGCAGATGTCTTCCGTTTGCTGAATCGAAATGCTATCGAAGAAGCTTTTACCAGCGACCAGCGGCGCAAAGAGCTTATGCATCGTCTTGAAAGCGCCTAATGTACCTTGAACCCGCCAGTTCTTGGCGGGTTCAAGGCACTACGATTAATTGCGAAGGTTTATAACAGCCAGTTTATGGAAGGGCTGGCACTTCAAAATCGGGCATGTCGCCGGTAAGCGTATGCAAAAACGCAGTGATGTTATTAACCGTAGTTTCATCAAACTCACGACCAAGCATTTCTTGTCCCATGATGGTAACAGCTTCTTCCAGTGTCTCAGTAGCGCCGTTATTCATGTAGGGATAAGTAACCGCAACATTACGTAAGGTGGGCGTTCTGAAACGATATTTGTCGCTTTCTTCGCCAGTAACAGTAAAGCGGCCTAAGTCGGTAGAGCCAGGCACCTGAATAGCATGGAACTGGCTATCTGTCAGTGCCGGTCCACGGTGACAAGCGATGCAGCCATTATCAACGAAAGCAACCATGCCATCTTTGGCCTCGTCGCTTATTGCTTCAGCATCGCCATGCAAGTAACGATCAAAAGGCGAGTTTGGTGTGTTTAGTGTGCGCTGAAATGTAGCCAGAGAGTGCGCCAAGTTATCAGCATTGATCGGCTCTTCGTCATTGGGGAAAGCCGCTTCAAATTTTTCCTGATAGAGATCGAATTCGGTGAGTCGCTCAAGCGCAGTCTCAAGGTCCATCGCCATTTCAACGTCGGCTTCGATGGGGCCTAATGCTTGACCCTCTAGGTCTGGCTCACGGCCATCCCAGAATTGTGAACCTAAGAAGCCGCTGTTTAGTACGGTAGGTGTGTTACGTTCACCCACTTGGCCGTCATGACCAGTGGCGCGCGGAATACGGTCAGCCCAGCCTAATGCTGGGTTATGGCAAGTAGCGCAGCTGATGACGCCACTAGATGAAATGCGCGGCTCAAAAAACAGCATATTGCCCAGTTCAATTTTTTCGGGCGTCATTGAGTTATTTGCAGGTATCGGCGGCAAGTGTGGTAGTGCTTCAAAACGGTCTTTGTAGCTTTGTAAGTCGTCATCTGCTGTTGCCATGCCGATAGGAACCATGGCGGCAGCGGCCACTACGACGGGTAGTATTTTTTTCATATGGATCTCCCCCTTGCCTCAATCACTCTCTAATGAGAGTTGCTTGGCTAGTTAAGCTAGCCTTAATCCTTAGTAAGGATTAATTTCAGTTAAAAAACAAGCCAGTGATCAGGTCAAAAAAGGGAAACCTTGAGCTAGATCAGATACTGGTTGTATTTTAATGTCTACATTAAGTATGGTCATGAAAACTAAGGGCAATACCTGAAAATTTTAGTAAGGTTCTGGGTGTATGATGCATATGAAATTCAATGTTGAGGAGCCTTTCATCCACTAGAAGAATTTGTGTCATAGATCATTTTATACCCTCACGAACAGTCTTGAGATGTGGCATAACCCCGGTAGAGTGCTTATGAGGGCTATCAGTCTATTTTGTCCTGTTGTTAGTTGTTATTCGAGTCGGTCTACATTTTATATATTTATTTGCCAACTAGATGCTTTTGAAAAATTTAGCTTTATTACCTCGGAAGGCTATGTATGAAGGGATATAGGTATCCAAAAATAGCGGAATCAGAAGTCACTCCCAAACATGTTTTTGAAAATCGCCGTCGTTTCCTTCAACACAGTGCTGCATTTGGTGCTGTCATGAGCTTTGCGCCAGGAATGTTAATGCCCAACACGGCAAGTGCATGGCAGCGAACATTGGCAGATAAAATACAGCAAGGCGTTAGTAATCAAGATTTTGCCGAGGGTGAGTCGCTAACTTCAGTCAATGATGCAACGACTTACAATAATTTTTACGAATTTGGTGTTCGTAAAAGTGATCCCGAAGTGTACGGTCACAAGCTTCAAACAGACCCGTGGCGTGTCAGCATTGAAGGCGAGTTTGAAAATACAGCTAGCGTCTATTTAGAAGACATACTCCGTCGCTATATGCTGGAAGAAAGAATTTACCGCCTTCGTTGTGTTGAAACATGGTCAATGGTGATCCCTTGGTTAGGTTTTCCGCTTGCTAACTTGCTAACGCATTATGGGTTGACGTCACGCGCTAATTACATTGAATTTGAATCCATTTTTGACCCTGATAACTTACGTGGTCAGCGACGCTCAATGATTGATTGGCCTTACCGTGAAGCGTTAAGAATTGATGAGGCAATGCATCCCTTAACCATGATCGCGGTGGGTATGTATGGGGAAAAAATGCCCAATCAAAATGGGGCTCCTATGCGCTTGGTGGTGCCTTGGAAGTATGGTTTCAAAAGCATCAAGTCAGTAGTGGCGATTCGAGCCCTTGAAGAAAAGCCGACGCCATCTTGGGTGGCTAAAAATCCTGAAGAGTACGGTTTTTATGCCAATGTAAACCCAGAGGTCGACCATCCACGCTGGTCACAGGCGCGTGAACGGCGCATTGGAGAAGGTGGGCGCAGAGAAACGCTAATGTTTAATGGCTATGCTGATGAAGTAGCCCAGTTGTACACTGGGATGGATCTTCAAAAACACTACTGATTTAAAAAAGCGAACCTCCGCAATTTTTTAATACGCAACCAGTGACGGCATGCCAGCAAGATTATGGGAAATGCTCTATCGGCAGGCGCTGAACGTGCCGCTCTACAGCATGCCCTAAAGTAGCGGGAGGAAGGTTTCTTAATGTTGTTTGATTCATCTAAGGTTTTACTGTTTCGCTACTTTGTCCTTTGTATAGGTATAGCGCCTGGAATCATCTTTGCTTGGTTGTGGGTAAATAGCGGTTTGGGAGCTAACCCTGCCGAAGCAGCAGTGCATTTTACCGGTAAAACAGGCCTGGTTTTGCTGCTTATTACCATTGCGTTCAGTCCCGCGTTCAGATTGACCGGTTGGCGTGGTGTTATGGCAGCGCGGCGACAAATAGGGTTATGGGCTTTTTTTTGGCTGGTGGTGCATATGCTGACTTGGTTTGGCTGGGATCAATACTGGGATTGGCAGTGGATCTGGCATGATATATGGGCGTTACATTATGTCAGATATGGCGTTTTAGCGTTGCTATTGTTGGTGCCGTTGGCTGTAACATCATTTCAATGGTTTCCACAGCACATGGGTTGGAAGGCATGGCACTGGTTGCATCGCTTTATTTATCTCTCAGCTGGGCTGGGTATATACCACTTTTGGGAGCTTACTCGTGCCGATTATTTGGTGCCGTTTGTTTTCGGTTCGGTGTTAGCGTTTTTGGTTGTTTTTCGCCTGATTGACGCTCTAATTCATCGTCAGTAATGAACAAGCGGCTTCTGCTGCTAATGCTTGAATGATGCCTAACACTGCGAAAAACAATGCATAGTGTTTAAAATATCCGAGAAGGGGTTGACCGAGAAAAAAATATCGGTATGATACGCATCCATCGAACGGCGACGCCAATCGATAGCTCTTTAACAATTTGATCAGGTAATTCATGTGGGCGTTTGCCGATGAGGGTGATAAATCACCAAATATCAAGGCAAGCGGTCATGACAATGTAAA
>NZ_JHQL01000001.1:352624-1013351 GCF_000712975.1 Vreelandella neptunia
ACAGCGCTCTAAACTGTGCTCGATAATTTTGACCTGATGGCTGTGCTCCAGGTGTTCGGCCAAGCGTTCACCGATATTGCCCCCACCGGCAATCACCACCCGCCGAAAATCCCGTTCAACGCGGCGTAGTTCGCTCATTACCGCGCGAATATCGCGCCGTGCCGCCAGGAAAAACACTTCGTCGTCGGCTTCAATCACCGTATCGCCACGGGGAATGATCGGCCGATTGCGGCGGTAAATCGCGGCGACGCGTGTTTCCACATTGGGCATGTGCTTGGCTAAAAAGGCTAAATCTTGTCCCACCAGTGGGCCACCGTAGAACGCCTTGACCGCCACCAATTGCACCAAACCACCGGCAAACTCCAACACCTGCAGCGCACCGGGGTGCTCAATCAGGCGGCGCACATGATCCGTGACCACTTGTTCAGGGCTGATCAGTACATCAATAGGAATCGCTTCGTGGGCGAATAATCCTTTACGGGTGAGGTAGGCGGTTGAACGTACGCGGGCAATTTTGGTGGGGGTACGAAATAGCGTGTGGGCGACTTGGCAGGCAATCATATTGACTTCGTCGGTGTTGGTCACCGCAATCAACATATCGGCATCTTCACAGCCTGCTTGGCGCAGCACCATAGGATAAGACCCCGCTCCGGTAACGGTGCGTATATCCAGCTTGGTGTGTAATTCGCGTAGCCTAGCTCCGTCAGTATCGACGACGGTAATATCGTTTTCCTCGCGAGCAAGATGCTCCGCTAAGGTGCCGCCGACCTGGCCGGCGCCGAGAATGATGATTTTCATTGCTGAGCATCGGTTCCGTTGTAAGCGCCAGCGCGTTCTCGGCAAGAGATATGTGCGCTGCAATAAAGACGGCGGCCAGTGTAAACCAGCCGCCGTTAAAAAGCAGGTCGGGATTACTCGAGTGTAAAACCGACTTTTATCGTGACCTGCCAGTGAGCTACACGGCCGTCTTCAATATGGCCGCGGGTATCAGTTACTTCGAGCCAGCGCATATGTTTGACGGTTTCAGAGGCTTTGGCGAGGGCATTTTGCACGGCTTCCTCAATACCTTTCTCGGAAGAACCGGTTAGCTCGATATGCTTATAAGTATGATGACTCATATTGCCTCCATCTTTTCGATAAATTCACTGCGTCGCTAGTCAACAAGGCTTAACGAGCAGTAAGTTACGCAACGTGCTTCTCTAGTCTGGCATAAAAAAAGCCATCATGGCCGCTTTGCGCGGGAAACAGTTGGCGGCCTTGGCCACTGGGTTCCCCCCAGGCGACATCGCTTGGGGTGGTAATTTTTGCATCCGGCGTGCGGGCAAGAAACGCATCAATCTGCTCTGCGTTTTCTTCAGGCAGTACCGAACAGGTGGCGTAAAGCAGGGTGCCGCCCGGGCGAAGTAATGTCCAAAGATTATCCAGTAACTGACGCTGCAACTTGGCAAGCTGGCGAATATCCTCTTTACGGCGCAGCTTTTTAATATCGGGATGGCGACGAATAACGCCAGTGCCGGAGCAGGGAGCATCAAGCAAGATAGCGTCAAAAGGTGTGCCGCTCCACCACGCTTGCTGAGTGGCATCGGCGTGCTGGAGCTCTGCTGTTAGCCCTAGGCGGCTCAGCGTATCTTCAACCCGTGCTAAACGTTGGTTGTCACTGTCGATGGCGGTGAGCGCAATATCGAACTGTTCTAACAGATGTGCTGTTTTACCGCCCGGGGCGCAGCAAGCATCCAGTACGTGGGCACCAGGGCGTGGTGCTAGCGCGGGGCCAAGTAGCGCGGCTGAGAGCTGAGCAGCTTCGTCTTGAACGCTGACATGACCCTCTGCAAAGCCGGGAAGTATGGTGACATCACAGGGTGTGTCCAGGGTGATACCATCTGGCGCATGTAAGCATAGGTGTCCACTTAATCCCTGTTCAGTGAGCTGCTGTAAATAGCTTTCACGGTCATTGTGGCGCTGATTAACTCTCAGCGTCATGGGGCCTGGTTCGTTATTCGCTTCCGCAATCGCTCGCCACTGTTCAGGCCAGGCGCTGCGCAACGCGTTGAGTAGCCATGGCGGGTGCTCCAGAGCAACGTTTTCATCGCGGTCGACGATGGCTTGAAGCTCCTCGGCTTCACGCTGGAGGCGACGCAGGCAGCCATTAAGCACCCGGGTGGCCCACTCTTTGCCCAGCAGGCGAGCAGCGCCTGCGGTTTCACCCACCGCGGCGTGGGCGGGAATACGCATGTACAGGAGCTGGTAAATTCCCACCAGTAGCAGTGCATGAACATCACTATCGCGCTTCTTAAAAGGCTGCTTGAGCAGTGCGTGAGCCAATGCTTCCAGGCGCGGGAGGCGTCGGCAGGTGCCGTAGCAAAGCTCTTTTAATAAGCTGCGGTCGCGGGCGATAACGCTATGCTCATCTAACCCAGCGAGTGAGCCTTGATCAGTTAATATCGGCACTAGCGCACGGGCGGCTGCAGCGCGTACTTCCTGGCCACTGCCGCCTTTGGGTGGGCGATTCTGGCTCATTCACTAACTCCTTGATGAGCGGCGGCGTGCCCAAGGCGAGCGCCGACGGTAAGCGGGGTTTGACGGGCGTTAAGCAGGTCGCGCACAGCCATTGCTTTACCACCAGGCAGTTGGGCGCGGCTAACGCACAGCACTTCTTGGCCTTGCTCGCCACAGGCGATGCGCAGGTGATCTTCGCCATGTTCCAGCAGCGTGCCTGGCGGCGAAGCGGGCTGTTCGCCGGGTTCAACGCTGGCCATCAACAAACGTAAGCGATCATTACCTAGCGTGCACCACGCCACAGGCCAGGGGTTAAAGGCGCGGATTTTGCGTGCCAGCCGTTCAGCGGGCTGGTAAAAATCCAGCTCGGCTTCAGCCTTACTGAGTTTGGCAGCGTAGGTAACTCCCTCGTCAGGCTGCGGCGTTGCTGCTAGGTCGTCGCTGTCTAACATGTCGAGCACGTTCACCAGCGCATTCGCCCCTTGAATGGCTAGCCGGTCATGCAAGTCACCGCCCGTGGTGCGGGGAGTGATCGGCGTGCGAACTTCATACAGCATAGCGCCGGTATCTAGGCCCGCATCCATCTGCATAATGGTAACGCCTGATGCGCTATCACCAGCTTCAATGGCCCGCTGGATGGGAGCAGCACCTCGCCAGCGTGGTAGCAGCGACGCGTGCACGTTGATGCAGCCTAAACGGGGAGTATCGAGTACCGCCTGAGGTAGCAGTAACCCATAAGCCACCACGACCATTACGTCGGCATTTAATGCTGCCAGCTCCGCTTGGGCATCAGTGTCTTTTAAACTGACGGGCTGATAGACCGGTAGCCCATGCTCAAGCGCAAGCTGCTTGACGGGGCTGGGGGTGAGTTTGCGCCCGCGGCCTGCGGGGCGGTCTGGTTGGGTATATACCGCTACTACCTGATGCTGACTTTCGAGTACGGCAGCAAGGCTTGAAGCGGCGAAATCAGGCGTGCCAGCAAAAACAACGCGCAACTGTGACATGGTGATGCCTACCTAGCATTGAGTGGAAAAGTGAGGGTGTGGCGCGTAAAAAAATAAAGGCCGACAGCGTCACTCCACACGGTAGTCATTTTCCGTGTGGTCGCAACGTGTCGGCTTGGCCAGCTATTGACACGGCGTAGGTCGGTTTATGCGTCGTGTAATAGTTTGTGGCGTTTCTGCATCTTTTTCATCACACGGTCACGTTTCAAAGGTGATAAATAGTCAACAAATAGCACGCCTTCCAGGTGGTCATACTCATGCTGGATGCAGTGAGCTAATAAACCGTCGGCTTCCAGTTCATAAGGTTCACCGTTACGATCTAGTGCGTTCAGCGTTACTTTTAAATAACGCGGTACTTCCGCGTAGTATTCCGGAATTGATAGGCAACCTTCAGAAAGGGGTTCTTTTTCATCACCAATGGGTTCGTAGCGCGGATTAATAAGCACCAGCGGCTGCGAGTTATCGTCGCTGACATCCATTACTACGACGCGACGATGTACATCGATCTGTGTCGCTGCAAGGCCGATGCCGCGCGCGTCGTACATGGTCTCCAACATATCGTCGACGAGCTGGCGGACCTCATCGTCAACGGTTTCCACCGGTGCGGCCTTGGTGCGCAGACGCTCGTCGGGGAATTCGAGAATAGGAAGTTTGGCCATGGCGTTACAATCACCGTTATGCTGAGTCTTTAATATGAGCAGGCTTTGCCATCTGTGTTGGCAAGCCTAAGTGCTTTACTATCGGCCACTATATCATGCTGTAAGCGTTCCTGGGCACGCACAACGCCATGCAGCTCCCCTCAACGGCTTCACCCATCACTGGCAAGGGAGAACAGGATAGTGGCGAAAAAAATCGTTGCGAAAAGGCTTCTTTATTATAGCGTGTCGTTGGCAAGTTTGACGCTCATGATAACCGCTGCGTTTGCCTGGGAAACACCGCAACGGGTGGTAAAGCTTTCACCTCAGATGCGTACCGTTCCCCAACAAGAGACGATGGCGCCGCTTCCTATGGAGGCAGTCCGGGCATTTTTGCGTGAACACCGAGTAATAGAGCCAGGTGAACCCCCGCAAGAACTGGCTTACGTTGTGGGAGGGGAAAATCAACGATTGATGAGTGGTGCCGGCGATACGTTATATGCGCGGGGAGAGCTGCCTGCCAGAGCACGTTTGGGGGTTTATCGGATGGGTGAGGCGTATGTTTCTGCTACTGGTGCGCCGTTGGGTACGGAGTTAATTAATATTGGTGAAGTGCGCCAGCTCAGCAGTGAAGGCGGAATTGCACGCTTAGAAGTACTCAGTGCTTACCAGGAAGTACGTAACAACGATATTTTGCTACCGCTAGACTCCCTGTGGCCTGACGCTCAGTCGTCAGAAGTTAGCTTTCAGCCTCGTTTACCGTTGAACAATATCGCTGGCCAGATTATTGCGGTACCTGGCGGAGTACGCTTTATTGGACGCTTACAAATAGTGGCACTGGATATCGGTACTCAGAATGGTTTGCAGCCCGGACATGTGCTGCACGTTGGGCAGCAGGGGGAGCTTGTTAATGACCCGCGTACTCAAGAGTTGCTGCAGCTACCCACGACTGATGCAGGCAAGGTAATGATCGTTAAACCCTATAGCCAGATGAGCTATGCCTTGGTGATGCAGGCTTCCAGGGTGCTAGCTGTTGGTGACAAGGTGGGCACGCCAACGCCATAAACGCCACATAATTAAACACCACTCAATTAACAGGAGATGCGAATGGATGCCAAGGAGTGGTTAGTGGTGAATGAGCTTCCTGGTATGGGGGCGCTTCGCACCGCAGCGCTGGTCGCCAAACAGCCGCAATGGCCCCATGGCTGGCTTGCTGGGCTGCCCAGCAACGCCGCTACTGCCCTGAGGCTTTGGTTAACGCAGCCAGATCGCAGCCCGCTGCAGCAGGCAGTCGACCACTCCTTCGCATGGTTAAACGCCGCGCCTAATCGGCATTTACTTCATCGTAATCATCCAGCATGGCCAGAGCTGCTCAACCAATTGCCAGACCCACCTGTAGTGCTGTGGGCACAAGGTGATCTTAGCGCACTAGAGGGCCCAAAGCTTGCCATGGTGGGAACACGACGCCCCACGTCTGAAGGTAGCGGTAATGCTCAGGCGTTTGCTCGAGAACTGGTTAATCGCGGCTGGTGTATTGTCAGTGGCATGGCGCTAGGGGTGGATGGCGTTGCACAGCGCGCCGCGTTAGCGGCCGGTGGGCAATCGATTGCAGTACTTGGCTGCGGCGTTGATGTGATTTACCCGCCAAGCCATCGTGAGTTACATGAACAGCTAAGCAATGTGCCGGGAGGCTTGCTGTTATCAGAACATCCGCCGGGGACTGGCGCTCGACCAGCTTTTTTCCCTCGTCGGAACCGAATTGTGACGGGGCTTGCATTAGGTACGTTAGTGGTCGAAGCGACGGAGAAGAGTGGCTCGTTGGTCAGTGCAAGACTAACGCTGGAGCAAGATCGGGAACTGTTTGCACTACCCGGCTCGTTGCATAATGTACAGGCTCGCGGTTGTCTGCAGTTATTGCGCAGTGGCGCGACGTTGGTACGTCATGTGGACGATATTGTAGACGAATTGCAGCATTGGTCTGAACGCTATATGCCTAGCAGTCCGCGTGCTATCGCTGAAAACACAAGTCTTGACTTGCCTATCGATAACGATGAGCTCAAAGACAATGTACTAAGCGCGCTGGGAGCAACGCCAACGCCCATTGATCTATTGGTTCAGAGTGCGGGCATCACGGTCAGTGAATGTCAGCAGCGATTACTCATGCTGGAGCTTGATGGCAAAGTGGCGCAGCAAGCGGGCGGCTGGGTGCGTTTGACACGCTCATGGTAGGATATAAGTAACCGTTTTTTATATTTTATAGCACTATAAAAGCCAAAGTGATGAGGGGCCGCGTTTGTGACGAGGAGCATCTATGAAATCGGCTGTTGACGTTAAAGAAGCGGTACGTGCTTTGAAAGCGGGTGGCGTTATCGCCTGCCCCACCGAAGCAGTCTGGGGGCTGAGCTGTGACCCCGATAACGATGAAGCGCTAGCGCACCTGATGCGGATGAAGGAGCGTGACCCAGCCAAAGGCGTCATTATCGTTGCTGCAAGTATTCAGCAATTTCAGCCCTGGCTAAACCAACTGCCGCTAGCTTTGCATGCACCCTTAGCCGCCAGTTGGCCCGGCCCTAATACTTGGCTAGTGCCTGACAATGGCCGCAGCCATGGGTTAGTACGCGGAGCCCATCAGAGTGTGGCATTGCGGGTGACCGATCACCCGCTGATGAAGGCTCTCTGTGAGGCCTTTGGTGGCCCGCTCGTCTCTACCTCTGCTAATCGTGCGGGCGATCCTCCCGCCATGAGCGCCGAGGAGGTGTCGACTATTTTTGGTGAAGAGGTTGCCGCGATTGTCGCAGGTGAGCTTGGGGGCAACGCAAAGCCCAGCACCATTAGAGACTTGCTAACCGGCAAAATAATGCGTTCTTAGCGCAGCCTCTTACACTTATCTTTGACCTCTTTGGAGTTACTGTGGCCCACGAGCACCTAGACGACGTTAAACATTACCTTCTGGACCTGCAAGAAAGGTTGTGCGCAGGGCTTGCCGCTGCTGACGGAAAAGCGGCGTTTAAAGAAGATAGCTGGCAGCGTGAAGAAGGCGGCGGCGGGCGTTCGAGAGTCATCGAAGAAGGAGCTGTTTTCGAGAAAGGCGGTGTTAACTTCTCCCATGTTTATGGTGCCCAGCTGCCACCCTCGGCGACAGCGGCACGGCCAGAGCTTGCCGGGCGCAGTTTTCATGCGGTTGGTGTTTCCTGGGTACTCCATCCTGAAAACCCTAATGTGCCGACAAGCCACGGAAATGTGCGTTTTTTTATCGCTGAAAAACAGGGTGAACCACCGGTATGGTGGTTCGGTGGCGGCTTTGATTTAACACCTTATTACCCGGTGTTTGAAGATGTTGTGCATTGGCATCGGGCTGCCCAGGCTGCTTGCCTGCCATTTGGCGAAGACGTTTATCCGCGTTACAAAGCGTGGTGCGACGAGTACTTCTATCTTAAGCATCGCGAAGAAACACGTGGTGTGGGCGGGCTGTTTTTCGATGACTTGAATGAGGGCGGCTTCGACAACTGTTTTGCGTTTCAGCGTGCGATAGGCGACAGCTTTCTAGATGCCTACGTGCCGATTGTGGAACGCCGTAAGGGTGATGCATGGAGCGAAAAAGAGCGTGATTTTCAGTTATATCGTCGTGGTCGGTATGTGGAATTTAACCTAGTGTGGGACAGGGGAACGCTGTTTGGCCTGCAAAGTGGCGGGCGCACTGAGTCTATCTTAATGTCGATGCCGCCGCTGGCCCGCTGGGAGTACGCATTTACACCCCTTGAAGGTAGTCGCGAGGCGCAATTGCATGACTACCTCGTGCCCCGTGACTGGCTTGCTGAGGCCGCTCAGCAAGGTACTGCATAAGGAGCCTGTATGACCGACCGTTACTGTGTGTTTGGTAATCCGATTAAGCACTCTAAGTCGCCGTTAATTCACGAAGAGTTTGCCAACCAAACTCACCAACCCATAACGTACACCGCTGAGCTTGCTCCAGTGGAGGGCTTTGCTAGCGCCTGGCGGGAATTTATGGCAACGGGTGGTCGCGGGGCAAATGTGACCGTACCGTTTAAAGGCGGTGCCTTTGCGCTGTGCGACACCCTAAGCCACCGCGCAAAGCGTGCTCAAGCGGTGAATACGCTGATTGTCGGTGGCAACGGCCGCACTTACGGTGACACCACGGATGGCATTGGGCTGGTGCGTGACCTTGGATACCATCACGTACCTATTAAGGGTAAACGCGTGCTGGTGATCGGTGCAGGTGGTGCAGTGCGAGGCGTGCTTGAACCGCTGCTTGCTGAGCAGCCGCGTGAGGTCGTTATCGTCAACCGAACGGCGGAAAAAGCCGCTCAATTAGCAGAAGCGTTTACCGACTTAGGTACCCTTCATGGCGGTGGGCTTGACACGCTAGAAGGCCAGTTTGATTTGGTGATTAATGGCACCAGCGCCAGTCTTGCTGGTGATTTGCCGCCGTTGCCGGATAGCTTATTTAACCAAGGCGCTTGGGCCTATGACATGATGTATGGCCCGGAGCCCACGGTGTTTTTGCAGTGGGCGGGCCCACGCGGTGCCAAGTTGCTCGATGGCCTGGGTATGCTGGTTGAGCAAGCTGCTGAATCTTTCTTCTTATGGCGTAACGTGCGGCCCGAAACAGCTCCGGTGCGCACACTGTTAAGGCAATCGTTGAACGTCGCCAGCGACTAGCTAGCGTTCGTTTTCATTTGTTCTGAACAGAAGTCAGCAAAAGGCAGCCCTTGCGGCTGCCTTTATTGGTTAATGCTGGTTGTTCTCTCGTGTTTAGCGAGATTTGGTGTAAAAGCCAATCATGCACATCACGAGACCGACTACTGAGAGCAGCATGCCGCCGTTGACCAGTAGCGGAGATCGCTCAAGCCACGACACAAAGGGCTGGGGCGACTCGCTGCATGCACTTGCTAGGTAGTCCCAATGTCCACCTTCAAGCTGACAAGCGCGTACATCACCCAGCTCCCAGAAATAGACGCCGAGTAATACCAGAATCGGCAGGACAAGCAGCAATAAACCAAATCGAATCATTTAAACCTCAATAGTAAGTTGCCTAGGGGCGTGGGCAATTGGGGGTGCGGCCACTGTTACGTGCCTGTTCGTAACTTGCTATGGCGTCATTCATATTGGCTTGTAGCCCTTCAATGCGCTGACCTTCGCTTGGGTGGGTTGACATCCACGCGGGTGGTGAGCCACCACTGGAAGCCCTCTGCATATTTTCCCAAACGGTCACACTTTCACGTGGATCAAAGCCTGCCTGGGCCATTAACTGAAGGCCGATAACGTCAGCCTCACTTTCATGGCGGCGTGAGAAGGGCAGCGCAATGCCATATTGAGCGCCCATGCCCAGCACGCCCATCAGCTGTTGGCCACCTGGGGTTTGCATTCCTGAGGTGCTGGAAAGCACTGATAGGCCAAGTGACGTAGCGCTTTGGGTTGAGGCGCGTTCATTAGCATGATTCGCAATGACGTGACCAATTTCATGGCCGACAACCGAAGCTAGCTGATTTTGATTAGTTGCGATATCAAGCATGCCCGTATTGACGCCCATGTAGCCACCGGGCAAGGCAAAGGCATTAGGTTGCTCAGATTCAAAGACGCGAATTTGCCAATCAAGGTTACGCTGTTCCGCTGGCAACACTTCTACAATGGCATCCGTAATGCACTGTACATAGCGATGACTTGCCTCACCTGCGGTGGGGATATCTTGTTGATACTGCGCAAAGGCTTGCTGACCCATTTGATTGAGCTGATCATCAGAGAGCAGGAGCAGCTGCGAGCGACCGGTAGGAGACGTGGAGCATGCTGCAATAGAAGCACACAGTGCAGTAACAGCCAGTGGGCGAAGCCAACGCATAGACGGTTTCCTTATAGACGAGTAGGGATCCTTGCACACAAGATAACCACTGTCAGTGGTAAATCAATACCTATCATAACGTACTCTGAGGACAATCATGGATGCTGAATTGAGCCAACGCTTAACGCGGTTACTGGACCACGTAGAACATTGGTTACCCCCTGCGCCAATCCAGGTGGATTGGGAAAAGCATGTAGCCGCTATTTGGCAGCGTCATCCATTAGGCGGGCGCTTGGTTCCCGTACCACCGCGAGACATGATGACGCTGGATGACCTGCTAGGCATTGAGCGTCAAAAACTAGCGCTAGTCGATAACACACGTGCTTTTTTACAGGGGTTGCCTGCTAATCATGGCTTGCTATGGGGTTCTCGGGGCAGCGGAAAGTCATCGGTGATTCGCGCGCTGCTTAACTCTTTGGCCAACGATGGACTGCGCTTGATCCAAGTAGATCGCCACGATCTGAGCAGTCTGCCGATGTTAGTCGAACAGTTGCGCAATACACCGCATCGTTTTGTGGTGTATTGCGATGATCTTTCGTTTGAAGGCAATGATGATGCCTACAAAGCGCTAAAAAGCGTGTTAGATGGCGCATTAACAGGGCCACCAGAAAACGTCTTGCTCTACGCTACCTCTAACCGCCGCCATTTATTGCCCGAGTCCATGGACGACAATAGCGGTACGCGTCTTGTGGGTGAAGAACTGCATCACGGTGACGCGGTTGAGGAGAAAATATCATTATCGGATCGCTTTGGCTTATGGTTAGGCTTTCATCCTTTTAGCCAAGCGACTTACTTAGAGGTCTGTGAGCACTGGGTTGCCCGTATTGGTGACAAGCAGGATTGGAGTGATGCCGCACGCGCAGAAGCGGTTCGTTTTGCCACGCTAAGAGGAGGCCGCAGTGGCCGAACGGCTTGGCAGTTTGCAGCCCAGTGGGTGGGCCGCAAACGGCTTCACGAAGGTGGAAGTCGTCAGGCTTAACGCACAGGTGTTAACTGGCCGTCGGCGCCTACGTTCAGGCGAATGGTCGGTGTTAAAAGCCCAGCGGGTAATGTCATGCCCAAGCCGCGCAGGTCTCCCGGTGTGATAGCAAGCTCACTGCCAGGCGGTAGTGAGCCTTGGGTGGCTAACTGACTAGCGAGTTCTAGCATGGGCATCATGCGCTGGGTATCGGTAGTTAGAATGTCAAACGATACCGGTAGACGTAAAGTTGAATCCTGCCCAGATGTGAGCGTTACTTCTTCTTGATATTGGCCCTGTACCGGGTCAATGCCCGGCATGTCTAACATCCAGCGAAAACCTGACATCTCAACCGCAGGCATGCCAGTGGGTAAGCCCAAGCCCATCGCAAGGGTTGCCTGAACGGGTAAGCTGCCAGCGCCTAGGCTAGACGCGAGCAAGCTTGTTAAGTCACTGGTATCAAGCCCTGCTTGAACGCTATAAGGGCCAATGCGCACCTCTTCAATACCCAGTGATGTTACCGCCAAGCGAAAGGCAAATAAGCCTGTTTGGGGTAGGGCAAGACAGCCTGCCAGTAAGCTGGCCAAGAGCAGTAAGAGCAAACCGCGCCCGTGTTTAATTGCGTAGTGCATTAATATCCCTCCTAAGAAGGGCAATAGGTAAGAGAGGCGATTGTCGAAAAGCGCGGCTATTTGAGGGCTCGTGCGGATAACTGTCAAGTTAATTTGTTAGTGGATGGAGCTATCAAACAAAACGCCTGCTGAGGTTAATCAGCAGGCGTTGGGTATAGCATAGTAAGTTGGTATTAACGGCGGCTTTTACGCGCTTCTTTGGTACGGTTAAGTTCGCGTTTTTTGGCTTTCTCTTTATCGCTAGCCCCTGCCATGTGGTCAAACGGGTTACTACCAGAGCGGAATTCAAAGCGCATCGGCGTACCGCGAACCTTTAACACTTTACGGAACGTGTTGGTTAGGTAACGGCGGTAGGCTTCCGGCAGTGATTCAGTCTGGTTGCCGTGCACTACGATGATAGGGGGATTGCTGCCACCTTGGTGAGCCATACGTAGTTTGATACGTCGGCCGTTGACCATGGGCGGTGGGTGTTGGCTGACTGCATCTTGAAGTAGCGTGGTTAACCGGTTGGTCGACCAGTGAGCGTTCGCGGCATCGAAAGCTCGTTCGATCGAAGGATAAAGATCACCCACAGCGGTGCCATGCAGCGCGGAAATAAAATGCATCTCTGCATAGTCGGCAAAGCCCAGGCGGCGCTTAATCTCTGAACGCATTTTCTCCTTCGCGTCGCTTTCCAAGCCATCCCACTTATTGATAGCCAATACTAGTGCTCGGCCAGTGGTCAGCACGTAGTCAAGCAGGTGCATATCTTGCTCAACTAAACCGGTGCGAGCATCAAGCACCATAATCGCCACATGACACTCTTTAATCGCGTCAAGGGTTTTGATGATTGAGAACTTCTCAGCGATTTCGCTCACATTCTTACGTCGCCGAACCCCCGCCGTATCAATTAATACGTAGGGCTTACCACGACGCTCGAAAGGTATTTCAATCGCATCGCGAGTAGTGCCTGCCTCATCAAATACGACAACGCGCTCTTCGCCTAACAGCCGATTAACCAATGTGGACTTACCCACATTGGGACGGCCAATAACACCTATACGAATACCTTTGGTGCCGGTATCCCCAGGAATGCTGGGATCGCGTTCGGGAAATGGCTCCAACACTGTGTCAATGAGCAGTGAAACATTGCGGCCGTGGGCGGCAGCAATCGGCCATGGGTCGCCAAGCCCTAAGGTCCAGAAGTCAGCCATGGCCGAATGCTCTTCCAAACCATCGGTTTTGTTGACCACTAGCCAGGTTTTTTTCTGATTAACGCGCAGATGGTTAGCAATGGCTTCATCGGCCACGTTAAGCCCTGCGCGAGCGTCTACCAGAAACAGTACAATATCGGCTTCATCAATCGCGGCCAGGGACTGCTCGGCCATTGCCGCATCAATCCCTTCTTCGTCACCGCTGATGCCGCCGGTATCAATCACCGTATACGCTTTGCCGCCTAGCATTCCGTTCCCGTATTTACGGTCACGGGTAAGGCCAGGAAAGTCCGCTACGAGCGCATCGCGTGAGCGGGTAAGGCGGTTAAACAACGTCGATTTGCCCACATTGGGCCGACCGACTAAAGCAATGACGGGTGTCATGGAGTTACTTCCAGGGTTTCCAGGCGACCATTATTGGCCTGAACATGAATGGTGCTGCCTTCAGTAGCGGGACGCACGCTGATGCCAGACTTATGTACGCGGGTACGACCGACTAGCGTGCCTTCGCGGGCGTCAAGCAAATGAACATAGCCTTCGAAGTCGCCGACGACCACGCGGCCATCAGCAAACGCGGGTGCTGTTAACCAGCGGTCTTCTAGATCATCGTTACGCCACACTTCCTGGCCGCTGTCGGCATCTAGGCCCACAACGTGGCTATCGTCGGTGACCACAAGCAGAATGTTACCCACCAAAATAGGGGTGTGACGGCTAGATAAATTGCTTTCCCATAGAACGCCACCGCGTGTTGCTTCCAAAGCTACGACGTTGCCGTTGTAACTGGTAACGAAGAGTCGACCATCAGGGGTGACAACAGGCTGACCGGCAAGGTCAACTAACCTATCGACGTCGCTCCGCCCACGGGGAGTGGCAATCTGCAATTCCCACAGCGGCTGGCCATTGCGGTTATCTAACGTGGCGAGTTGCCCGTTAGCAAATCCAACAAAACTCACTGGATCAATGACCATTGGCGTGCCGGTACCGCGCAGGGTAAGCGAAGGCTGCGAGCTGGTATATACCCAGCGCTCTTCGCCACTGGCACGGTCGAGAGCGGTGATTTGTCCGTCAACGCTTTGAACGAGTAGTAACTGTTGATTCGCTTGTGGTGCTGCCAGCACTTCACTGGAAACGCGTGAGCGCCAATTGACACTGCCATCACGCTGATCCAAGGCGATTACTTCACCGTTGCGAGTACCTAAATAAAGCTGACCTGCAATGGCGTTCAGGGCGCTTGAGATAGGCGTATCCAGTTCGATTTCCCATTCGCGATTGCCGTTATCAGCGTTAAACGCGGCTACCACGCCATCAGCATCCGCGGCAAATATGGTCTCGCCTTCGCGAGCCGGGGCTATGGGGTAACGGGCACGACCAAGGCCATCGCCTACGTTTCTACTCCATACGCTTTCAAGCGAAGAGGTTTCTGCAAAACTACGCAGCTCTTTCGGCGTATACGCAGGTTCGCCTTTGCTGGCACAACCTACTAGCAAGGCCAGCGCCACGGCACCAACGGTAAGACGCACCGTTGGCTTAGAAAATAGCAGTTTAGGAAAGCGGGTTGTGATCATTGTGTCACCTCTTCGACGCCGAGATCGTCAAGCTTGAACTGTACGCCGTAGAGTGGCTGGTTCTGGGTTTGAGCCAGTTCTAGCGCAGTTTGCCAAGCGTCTCGCGCTTGCTCTGTTTGGCCTAACGCCGCATAGGCATCACCACGCACATTGGCCTGCTGAGCTGCTAGGGCATCGGTAATCGACTCATCTAATAAACTCAGGGCTGCTTCTGGATTGTCGTTTGCAATCTCAATACGCGCCAACCTCAGCCATGCGAGACTTTGCACATAGCGGCGGGAAGAGTCGCTAGCAACATTCTCAAGCGCACTTTTCGCTGCATCAAGATCGCCCTCTTGAACAGCTAAACGCGCTTCCAGCAGCTGTGCTAATTCTGCGTAGAGGGTGTTGCCATGGTCACTGGTGATTTCATCAATGAGCTCACGGGCATTGGCTAACTGGTCATCTGCCAAAGTGTTACCAGTGGTCATATTGACAAGTTGCTGATAGCGCACGGAGGCGGCTTCTGCTTGGCCTTCTTGATAGTTTTGCCATGCATTCCAGCCAAGTACACCCGCCGCCGCAAGAACAGCCCCTGCTATGAGAGAGGTTCCGTTCTCTTTCCACCAGCGTTTAATTACTTCTAGCTGTTCTTCTTCGCTTCTCAGCTCCGCCACGGGCGGCCTCCTGTTCTTTAGCTCAGCCGCTAAGGCGGCTGGCGAGTGTTCGTCTGCCAACTATATCGACAGTAAGGTTAATGGGACACTAGGTGTTGCAGTGTCGCGGCGAGCTCAGCCTGAGAGACGCGCAACTGTGCGCGATCTTCACGCAGGAACTTAAGCGTTACGGCTTGCTCTGCTAGCTCATCTTCACCCAATAAGACTGCAATAGGTGCGTTGCTTTTATCGGCTTTTTTCATACGGCTTTTGAAACTGCCGCCACCACAGTGCAGCTGCAGCCTAAGGGTTGGCAGCTCACTACGCAGTTCTTCGGCCAGCGTAAGGGCTACAATAGTAGCGTTATCATCCATCGGAAGCAGATAAACATCACAGCCACCTAGCGCTTCTTCTGGCACCAGGTCTAGCGTTTCTAGCAACAATATTAAACGCTCAATACCCATGGCAAAACCAACGGCTGGCGTGGGTTTTCCGCCGAGTTGCTCGACTAGGCCATCGTAGCGACCGCCTGCACATACCGTGCCCTGGCTGCCTAGGGCGGTGGTGGTCCACTCAAATACCGTGCGGCAGTAGTAATCAAGACCCCGTACCAAGCGTGGGTTAACAACATAGCCAATGCCAGCTGCATCCAGCATGGCTTTGAGTTGCTCGAAATGCGTGCGCGACTCCTCGTCCAAATGATCCATTAACTGTGGAGCATTGTTAAGCATGTCCGCCATTGCTGGATTTTTGGAATCCAAAATGCGCAGCGGGTTGCTTGTCAGGCGACGCTTTGAGTCGTCATCAAGAACATCGTGATGCTGTTCAAAATACGCAACGAGTTTATCGCGATAGGCCGCGCGTGCCTCTGAAGAGCCTAGGGAGTTAAGCTCTAGCGTCACGTGTTCTAGCAGGCCAAGCTCTTGCCAAAGACGCGCAGAGAGCAGAATGACTTCGGCATCGATATCCGGTCCATCAAAGCCGTACGTTTCTACGCCTACCTGATGAAATTGGCGATAGCGGCCTTTCTGAGGGCGCTCATGGCGAAACATAGGGCCTTGATACCACAGTCGTTGGGTTTGGTTATGTAGCAAGCCATGTTCCATCGCCGCCCGTACGCAGCTCGCGGTACCTTCAGGGCGCAGCGTTAGGCTGTCACCGTTGCGGTCGTCGAACGTGTACATCTCTTTTTCGACAATATCGGTGACTTCGCCAATTGAGCGAGCAAATAGCGCCGTTTGTTCAACAATGGGCGTACGGATTTCATCAAAGCCGTAACGGTGCATTAGCTGACGCACTTTGGCTTCAAAAAATTGCCAGCGTGGACTCTCGCTAGGCAATAAATCGTTCATACCACGGATAGCCTGGATCTTTTTTGCGACGGACTTGCTCAATGAAAACTCCTTGTATGGGAGACAACGCTGGGGCGGGAAAAGAAAAGTTATGCCCGCCTCCAGGTTGGGTATCGCTTGCTCGGCTTTTTTAAACGCTGCGGGCAATCATGTCGTCTTCTTGCTGCTGTTTTTGGCGCACTTTCTCGCGGATAAGCTTTTCCAGATCATCCACTAAGTGATCATTACGTAGTTTGCTAGCAGGCTTTCCATCGATATATACCAAGTTGGCCGGTGAGCCGCCGGTTAGGCCGATATCGGTTTCTTTCGCTTCACCTGGGCCATTGACGACGCAGCCAATGACTGAGACGTCCAGGGGCGTCATGACGTCTTCCAGCCGTTCTTCTAGCTGGTTCATGGTGCTGATGACATCGAAATTTTGCCGTGAGCAGCTGGGGCAAGCAATAAAGTTAATACCCTTTGCCCGCAGCCTTAGGCTTTTGAGCATGTCAAAGCCAACTTTAATTTCTTCTACCGGATCGGCCGCTAGCGATACGCGAATCGTGTCGCCAATGCCATCCATTAACAGCATGCCAAGACCAATCGACGACTTCACCGTACCAGAGCGTAGGCCGCCTGCTTCGGTAATGCCCAAATGAAGCGGCTGCTCGATACGCGTAGCCAGGTCGCGGTACGCTGCTACTGCCATAAATACATCTGAGGCTTTCACGCTGACTTTAAATTCTTGAAAATCGAGGCGATCCAGGTAATCGATATGGCGCATAGCCGATTCCACCAACGCGGCGGGGGTTGGCTCGCCATACTTTTTCTGTAGATCTTTTTCTAGGGACCCGGCATTGACACCAATACGAATCGGTATGCCATTATCGCGGGCAGCATTAACCACCGCGCGTACTCGATCTTCGCGGCCAATGTTACCTGGGTTAATACGCAAGCAGTCGACACCGAGTTCGGCTACACGTAGGGCAATTTTGTAGTCAAAATGGATGTCTGCCACTAGCGGAACATCGACACGTTGCTTGATTTTGCCGAAGCTTTCAGCGGCATCCATATCAGGTACAGAAACGCGAACGATGTCGGCACCGGCTTTTTCCAACTGCTGAATTTGTGCCACGGTGGCATCAACATCCAGCGTATTCGTGTTGGTCATGCTCTGTACAGCAATCGGCGCATCACCACCGACGGCGACATTGCCAACGTGGATCTGGCGCGAAAAACGGCGTTTAATCGGAGAAGGGGCGTGCATAAGACGGGTCACTCTCCCAGGGTAAAGCGGGCAACATTATTAGCACCGGCGTGTTGGACAAGGTTAACGTCCTCGCCTGCATAGCGCAGTTCTACACCGGTTGCGTTGCCGATAGTTAAACGAAAAGGCGGCTCGCCCTCAACACTTGCTGTGGTGCCAGGGGTTTGCAGTCCGACGAACACCCGCTGGTTATTTGCATCAAAAATTTCAGTCCACGATTGTTCGTTAAACGACAGTTCAAGTAAGTTGAGGTTCGTTGCTGGCGCTGCATCGGACGTATTGTTTTCACTGTCAGCGGCGGCATCCGTTGCTTCTGCTGTTTCGTCTGTAGCGGCAAACTCTGTATCTTCGCTAGGCGCCGGAGTCGATGATTCAGTTTCTGCTGATGGCTCAACAGCTGCCGATACGGCGCTAGCCACTTCCTCATCAATGCCCTCGGAAGAGCTAGTCTGTTCTGCAGGCGTATTATTAGGAAGCTGTGGTGTGGCAACCAGGGGTTGTTCAGGTGTTGCCGTTGCATTGTTAGCTGGCGTGCTCGCGGTGTTACTCCCTTCCTCTAACCCGGGGTTGCTTCCCATGCTGGGTGGTTCACTGCCGCCACGGCTTTGCCACCACATAACGGTGACGGCAATTAAGGCCACAATGACTAATAAAGTAACAAGCTTGAAAAGCCACGCACCAAGACGAGACGGTGGCCGAGTGACTGAAACCGGCGTTACCCGGCGGTCTGGCTCTTTACTACCATGGTTGGCCTGATAGGCCTCAAGCACTAAACCGTCATCCATACCGAGATACTTCGCGTAAGCACGCAAGTAACCCCGGCGGTAAGCAGCGACAGGTATCTCTTCGTAGTTATCTTGCTCTAAACCGTCAACCACCGCTGGGCGCAAATTCAGTGCCCTTGCGGCATCCGTAAGCGGTACGCCAAGTGCTTCACGTTGGCGCGAGAGAAGCTCGCCAGGAGTAGCAGTTGGACTGGCGGTCGTAACATTCTCGTATGACTGTGTATCGCTCATAGCTGAGCATCCTTCAATAATTAGGTGAACAGGGCACCGTTAGTCAATATTCAATAAGCGCTGGTAGTTGGCAGCCGCAGCATGATCACCGCGGGCATGGGCGATATCAATCGCCATTTCCAGCGCTACTGGATCTTGCCCGGCCAGCTGTAAATAGCTCTGCAGCGGCTCCCAAGCTTGACCATAATTGCCCTGTGAAACTTCAAGTTCGGCTAATAATAAATATCCACGCGGGCTACGTGGATCAATGCTGACTGCACGCAGTAAGCGTTTGCGCGCTTCATTAATGTTCTCGGTTGCCAAATAGCACTGTCCTAAATTGGTAAACAGCTGAGCGCGATTGGCATACTGGGCATCCTGAGATGCGGTTTCTAACTGTTCGCAGGCGGCGGTGAACTGCCCCTGCTGATACAAAAACGCCGCATAGTTGTTACGCGCGCGAGTGAAAGAGGGGGCTGACTTAATTGCTTGCTGGAAATAGTGACTCGCAAGCTCATTCTCGTTCTGCTGTTGATAGACCAGTGCAAGCGCCTGAAGTGCCTCGGCATTACGTGGGTTAATTTCAAGTGCACGATCAAGCGCACTGAGCGCGCGGGTAAGATTGTCACGTTCTAGATAAGCTACCCCTAATTGGGTGTAAGCATCTGCCGCGCCATCGTCAGAGGTTGAGAGTGCGTTATCAGTCGTGGCACAGCCAACTAGCAACATACTGCTGGCTAGCACGCACAGCATACAAACCCTAGATGGGTAAAAGCGCCAGCAGTGACTGATCATGTACACCCTCTTGTAGCAACCATTTTGCAGTGAACATCAGACGCGTAGTTATGTGGCAACATTTTTGCGTGTGGCGGTTCGAAAACGTGTCCATCAAAGCGCCGCACTCGACGGAAGTCAAGATAACAACGGTTTAGTCTGCGTCAAGCTGTACGGACTGAATATAGCGTGCACTACGCTTAGTGCGGTCTTTCACACGCCCTACCAACTGGCCACAGGCAGCGTCGATGTCTTCGCCCCTTGTGACACGTACAGTGGCGTTATAACCCAGGTCATATAACCATTGCTGAAAGCGCATCACTTGGTTGCGTGAGGGCTTTTCGTAGCCTGAGTTAGGAAATGGGTTGAATGGTATCAGGTTAATTTTGCAGGGCAGTTCTTTTAACAATGCCGCCAGTTGCTCAGCATGTTCCTGCTGGTCATTTACATCTCTAATGAGCGTGTATTCAATGGTCACCTGGCGATTATCCGGGCATTTCGATAAGTAACGATGACAGGCGTCCAGGAGTGCACGGATATTATATTTACGGTTAATCGGTACCAGCTCGTTGCGTAGCTCGTCGGTGGATGCGTGCAACGAAATGGCTAAGCTAACGTCGATCTCATCGCCAAGCTTATCGATCATCGGCACCACGCCAGATGTGGATAGCGTAACGCGGCGTTTGGAAAGGCCATAGCCGTTGTCGTCTAGCATCAGCTTCATTGCTGGAACGACATTGTCAAAGTTGAGCAGCGGCTCACCCATGCCCATCATGACTACATTCGTCACCGGGCGATTAGCGGTATCGCGGCGCGGGCCAACACTGCGCTGGGCGACCCATACTTGGCCGATAATCTCGGCGGCGGTCAGGTTGCGCTGGAAGCCTTGCTTGCCGGTCGAGCAAAAGCTGCAGTCTAACGAACAGCCTACCTGGGAAGAGACGCATAGCGTCCGGCGCTTGCCATTTTCTGCAGGAATCAGCACCGTTTCTACGTAACTGCCATCTTCGACTTCCAAGACCCACTTGCGTGTGCCGTCGCTGGAAGTGCCTTCGTAAACAACTCCAGGACCACGAATCTCTGCCAACCGAGCTAGTTTTTCACGCAACGGTTTGGAAAGATTCGTCATGGCAGCAAAATCGTCGCTACCTTCCTGATGAATCCACTTCATTAGCTGGGCAGCACGAAACTTCTTTTCGCCGATTGACAAAAAGAAGGCCTCCATCTGCTCACGAGACATGCCCAGCAGATTCTGGCGTTCTGGCGCGTTAGTGGCGGCAGGTTCGCTTTCGGTCGAAGAGAGAGAGGTAGGCGTATGTTGAGCTACGGTAGTGGTCATGGCGGTCAGCGTTCAGAGAAAAGGCGGGGGCTTAGCCCCCGCGAAAATGGCCGGCAACGGATGTTGAATCGGCGGCACGCTTGGTTTAGCGCGGGCAAATTTCGTCGTTACCGAAGAAGTAGCTAATTTCGCGCGCAGCGCTTTCCGGCGAATCAGAACCATGGACAGCGTTTGCGTCGATTGTTTCCGCAAAGTCAGCACGAATAGTGCCCGGTGCTGCTTCTTTCGGGTTAGTCGCACCCATCAAATCGCGGTTTTTAGCAATAGCGCCTTCGCCTTCCAGTACCTGAACAACGACTGGGCCAGACGTCATGAAGCCAACCAGGTCTTTAAAGAAAGGACGCTCTTTATGTTCGGCGTAAAAACCGCCTGCTTTTTCTTCAGAAAGATGAACCATCTTCGCAGCAACAACTTTCAGGCCTGCTTTTTCAAAGCGAGCAATAATGTCGCCAATTGCATTTTTAGCAACGGCATCAGGCTTGATAATAGAAAGAGTACGTTCAATTGCCATGGTGGAATCTCCTTAAGAGGCATAAAGCAGAAGTGCCGCCCCGGAGAGCCGAGGCGGCGCAGGAAAAATGAGTCGGCAGGGCGTTTGCATCACCAATTGCCGAGTGGCCGCGATTATAGCGCCTCAAGGGGGGGATGAATACCGGTGATGCAGCGCTAAACGCTTAGACTGTGAAGCTTTCGCCACAGCCACACTCATCTTTAACGTTGGGATTGTTGAAGCGGAAAAAGCGATTCAGCCCTTCGCTTACATAGTCCACTTCACTGCCGTTGAGTATTTCTAGCGCGTCTGGCGCGATATATACGCAAGCGCCATGCTCTTCAAAGCGAATTTCGTCATCGCTGACGTCATCGGCAAAGTCGAGTACGTAACTATAGCCTGAACAACCGCTAGGTTTAACGGAAACGCGCAGCCCCAGTCCCTGGCCACGCTCATCGAGAACATGGCGAATTTGCTGAGCTGCAGCGGGCGTAATATTGAGAGTTGCCATAGGGGCGTTCTCCTTCAAGAAGTCGGTAGGTTGATTGCCAAGTGTGGCATCAGCCATTTAACGCGTGGATGAGCGAAGACCACTCAATGCATGGCGCAGTAATGTCAGTGCATGATCAATGTCGGCGTCGGTAGTGAAACGCCCGAAACTGAAGCGTAGCGAGGACAGCGCCAGGGCGCGCGGTATACCAATTCCCAATAAAACATAGGATGGGTCGACGCTAGCAGAGTTACAGGCTGACCCAGTTGATACGGCAACATCGCGCAGTGCCATCAGTAGCGATTCACCGTCTACCCCTTTAAATGCCAGATTTAAAATATTGGGAACGGCATTTTCCAGTGGAGAGTTAGCGAAGACACCATCAACGTCCTCTAGCCCTGTCAGGAAGCGCGCCCGTAGCTGGGCAATATGCGCTTGATCCTCCTGATGGTGGTGTTGCATCAGTGCAAACGCTTCACCCATCCCGGCAATTTGATGGGTAGGTAGAGTTCCAGAGCGCATGCCTCGCTCGTGACCGCCACCATGAATAAGGGCTTCTAGGCGTATATCTGGGTGGCGTTTGACATAAAGCGCACCAACCCCTTTAGGACCGTAAGCCTTGTGGGCAGACAGAGACATTAAATCAATCTGCTGCGCTACAACATCTAAAGGAATACGGCCAACAGCTTGGGCCGCATCGGTATGGAAAACAGCGCCAAACTCATGAGTAATCTCTGCCAGCGCAGCAATATCGTTAATGCTACCCAGTTCGTTGTTAACTGCCATTAACGATACCAGTGCCGTATCGTCTCGCATAGCGGCACGCAGCTGCTCAGGCGTTGTACGACCATCGCGCCCTGGCGTAATCCACGTCACCTCAAAACCTTCGATTTCTAAGGCCTTGGCGGTATCAACAACTGCTTTATGCTCAATGGTGGACGTTACCAAGTGCATGCCGCGCTCACGATTGGCACGCATATAGCCAATTAGCGCGAGATTGTTGGCCTCAGTGGCGCCGCTGGTCCAAACGATTTCGCGTGGGTCTGCGCCAACGGTATCCGCGACTTGACGGCGGGCCTGCTCTACTACCTGTTCCGCCTGCCAGCCTAGCATGTGGCTGCGCGAGGCAGGATTGGCGAACAGCTGGTCAACCGTTAAGTAGCGCTGCATGATGTTAGCGACGCGCGTATCGACCGGCGTGGTCGCGGCATAGTCCAAATAAATCGGCAGCGAAGGTGAAGAGGTCATCGTCATAAAGTCCAACGTGCGGTGAAAGCCGTTAAGGGGATGAGGCGAGAATGCCTGCTTCTACGCGCTGCTGTTGCCGAGAGGCAATACGCATAACATCGGGGCGCTGCATCAGCTGTGCAAGGCTTGTGTCATCAAGGAAATTACGAATCTGACTAGACAGCTCACACCATAGGTGGTGAGTGAGGCAGGTGTCGCCTTGTTGGCAGTCTGAAAGCCCTTGGCAGCGTGTTGCATCCACGGTCTCATTAACCGCATCAATCACTTGAGAAACACTGATATCTTCAGGCGGTTTCGCTAGTAAATAGCCGCCACCCGGGCCACGCACGCTGCTGACTAGGCCAGCTCTTCGCAGGCGTGCAAACAGCTGCTCAAGGTAAGAGAGCGAAATTTCCTGACGCTGAGAAATGTCCCCCAAGCTGGTAGGCCCTTGGGGGGTATTTATCGCCAAATCAAGCATGGCGGTAACGGCGTAACGGCCTTTAGTGGTCAAGCGCATGACAGGCACCTCGACGCTGAACCTCAGCGCACTTACGGCAAATGTAGCGCTATTATGGAAATCCTGAGTGCTTTGGTCAACTATTGCGCGATGTCGTTGACTCAGGTGTCGACTCTGATGCTGTGTCAGCCGCTAAAGTGGAGGGTGAGTCCGTAGGTGGATGCGCCGCAGTTTGCTGCGCATTGGCTGTGTCTGTCTCGGTCGTCCTGGTGTTGGTTTGTGGGCTATGGCTATGTTTGCCAACCCCTGGGCAGCCTGTATCGTTTTCATCCAGAATGTCGGCAAAATCTTCATCCCGCAGGGCAGGTAGCTGGCCGTCGCGATAGTTAGCATCGAGTTTGCGCAGTGTTGAACACATGCGCTCAATGCGTTCATCCACAGCGTGCATATGGTCGAGCATGGCCTGCATCGAACGTGCCACAGGGTCGGGCATATCCTGGCTAACACCATAGGCATCAAAGCCAAATTTTTGGCAAATCGCTTCACGGCGAGCAGGATCGATGTCTAATACTTCTTCGCTATCGGGGTCGGCGCGTTTAACGATCTTGCCTGGAATACCAACCACCGTAGCGCCGGATGGAACTTCTTTAGTAACGACAGCATTAGAGCCAATTTTTGCGCCTGCACCAACGGTAAATGGTCCTAGAATCTTCGCACCAGCGCCGACAATCACACCATCTTCCAGCGTAGGGTGACGCTTGCCCTTATTCCAACTGGTGCCACCTAAGGTAACGCCCTGGTAAAGGGTCACGTTGTCGCCAACTAACGCCGTTTCACCAATTACTACGCCCATGCCGTGATCGATAAAGAAGCGGCGGCCAATGGTGGCACCTGGATGAATCTCGATGCCGGTCAGCCAGCGGGAAAATGTCGATAGCGTTCGTGCCAGCCATTTAAGGTTTTTCTTCCACAGCCAGTGGCTGCAGCGATGAAGCAGCAGGGCATGTAGGCCTGGATAGTTGGTCAGCACCTCAAGAAAGTTACGTGCCGCTGGGTCGCGGTCGAATACGCTATTAATGTCTTCACGCAGGCGTTGAAACATGGGTGATCCTTGGGCGTTAAAGGGCGGCAGTCATAAGTTCTTGGAATATGGTTCTTGGAATATGGTTAGCGCAATGCCACGTTTAAAAAACGATGTTGGGGCGCGCTGGGGCGACTTCAAGTTTCGGCAACTCAGGCTGCAGCAGTAGTCAGCGTTATGGCCGATGTTTGTCTGCTGTTTTTTCAGTTGCCGAAAGAATCCCACGTAGAATGTTCATTTCCATTTTTTCTGGACGAGCACGCAGGTAGAGACGACGCAGTCTAGCCATCAGTTGGCGCGGCTGTGCGGGGTCATGAAACTCAATGGCAATTAGCGTGCGTTCTAGGTGTTCAAAGTAGCGTTCTAGTTCGGCATGGGTGACCAACGCATCATCCGGTTCTTCAGTGGTGCTGGCGGTATCCTGTTGGCTTAGCCATGCCATACGGCACTCATAGGCAATCACCTGAACAGCGGCGGCTAGGTTTAGCGAGCTGAAGTCTGCGTTGGTGGGAATATGCACATGGGCGTGGCAACGCTGCAGCTCAGCATTTGTTAAACCGCTGTCCTCGCGGCCAAACACCAGGGCAACGCGAGCGCTATCAGGCTGACATTCATCGGGCAAACGTTCGGCCAACTCACGAGGAGAGATCATTGGCCAGGGCAGCGTGCGCGAGCGGGCGCTAGCACCCACGGCAAGCGTGCAGTCAGCAACGGCGTCTTCTAGGGTAGAGTGAACCGTTGCCTGATGGAGCAGGTGGTCAGCTCCCGAGGCGCGGGAAATGCTGTCTTGGGTAATTACTTCGCAGCGCGGCGCGACCAGGGCTAAATCGGCTAAGCCCATGTTGTGCATGGCGCGGGCGACGCCGCCAATATTACCAGGATGGCTAGTGCCAATAAGAACAATACGAATGCGCTCAAGCATAATGGGCTCGGTAATCAAGTGCGGAAAACGCGCAGTTTAGCATGAGTCGATAGCATGCCCGAGGGGGCTCTGTTAGAATTACGCGCCAAAGCAGTCCTGCCACTGCCTCCGTTCTTTAACATCACTGTGACAAGGCCCGATCATGAATCCTATGGTCCAATTTACGCTGCGCGCTGCGCGTGGCGCTGTTGAACACTTTTTACGTGTTCGTGAACGCATTGAAAATGCTCACGATGAATTTAACCTCGACCGCTTGCTAGAAGATACTGCTCGCAAAGCAGAGGCTACCATTGTTCAGCAGCTGCAGCGCGGGTATCCCCTGCATGGCGTCAGTGGCCGCTATACGCCCCATAAAGCGGGCGAAGGCGAAGGCGCTGATATCGTCTGGAAGATTGAACCAATGCACGGCTATTCCAATTTAGCGGTGGCAGGTAAGGGCTTTGCTCTCTCAGTGGTGTGCCTCGTAAAAGGTCGTCCTGAGCATGCGGTCATTATTTGCCCGTTCGCCGACGATGAATATATTGCTAGCCGCGGTCGCGGTGCGCAGCATAACGATAAGCGCATGCGTGTTAGCAAGCCTACCGCTATTAGCGGTACGCGAATCGCCATGAGCCTGCCGGAAACCTGGTTACGCCCTAGCCATTTGCCAGCTTACCTGACCATTACTCAGCAATTAGCGCCTCAAGTAGAAGCCATATTGGCATCTGGTAGTGGCCTGCTGGATATTTGCGAACTCGCCTGTGGCCGAGTGGACAGTGTGTTTGTGTTGGGCCTTGAAGAGCAGGATATGCAGGTAGGAACGCTATTGCTGAAAGAAGCCGGAGCGCTGATAGGGTCGCCTGATGGCAAACCGACAGTGAATGCTGAAGGTCAGCTGATGGCCGCTGGCCCGCGCCTGTACAAAGCCTTGATTAAACAATTGGCACCGCATTTTTAAGCGTTAAAAAGCGATGTAGTTAATAAATGATGTAGTTAATAAATGATGTAGTTAAAAAGCCCCGCTGGTTTTTCGCCAGCGGGGCTTTTTTGCTTGCCACTTAACGTATTGGCGCGATCAAGCTGCCGTTTAGGGCAGCTCTTCTTCCTCTTCATCCAGCTCTTTCTTAGTGGGTATAAGGTCTTCCCGAGAAAGCTTAAGCGGAATCAGTAGTGCGCCTGAGATATAAATTGATGAGAACGTGCCTACTACGATGCCAATCAGCAGCGCAATGGCGAAGTTCTTAATCATATCGCCGCCCAATAACAGCAGCGCCAGTAGCACCAGCACAGTCGTGCCAGAAGTAGCCAGCGTACGGGACAGCGTGGCATTGATCGCTTCGTTGAAGATTTGCGGCATATCATCAATACGTGATGTGCGAATAGCCTCGCGGATACGGTCATAAACAACAATCGTGTCGTTTAGCGAGTAGCCGATTACCGCCAAAATCGCTGCCAGTACTGTTAAGTCGAAGTCCAGCTGAAACAGCGCAAAGATGCCAACAACGATGATGACATCGTGCAGCAGGGCTAGCAGGGCGCCAATGGCAAACTTGTATTGGAAGCGAAAGGCAACGTAGAGCATCACCACGCCCAGGGCTACCAGCAGGCCTAAGCCGCTCTGGTCACGTAACTGGTCACCCACCTGTGCGCCAACAAACTCGGCCCTTACTAGATTAACGCTATCGCCATTGGCACGAAGCAAGCTGACAACCTCATTGCCGACATCAGCATCGAATGCCTGCTGGAGTCGGATAAGCACTTCGGTTGATGCACCAAACGTTTGTACTGACACATCCTGGAAGCCGCTGTCTTCAAGCAGTTGGCGAATCGCATCTAATGACGGTGCGGCACCATAACGTACTTCCACCAGCGTACCGCCCGTGAAGTCCAGCCCGAGGTTTAATTGCTGAAAAATAATGGCGCCAATTGAGATAATTAGCAGCACGGCAGAGACGACAAACGCAAAGTTGCGCCGCCCCATAAAGTCGATTTGCAGTTGTGATAGGGGTTTCATTACCACCTCTTAAATTCTGGGCTAAGCACGTGGTTCAGATCCATGCTTTTCAAATCTATGCCATTTAGATCCATGTTAAATCCACAGCTTTTTGACGGGCTTGCTGCCATAGGTCAGGTTGACCATGGCGCGCGTTACCAGTAAAGCAGTGAACATGGATGTCAAGATGCCAATAGAGAGCGTAACGGCAAAGCCTTTTACCGGTCCGGTACCAATCGAGAACAGAATTACCGCCACCAGTAGTGTGGTGATATTGGCATCCACGATAGAGGTGAAAGCGCGCTCGTAGCCCGCATGGATTGCCTGCTGTATCGACATGCCATTGCGTAACTCTTCGCGTATGCGCTCGAAGATTAGAACATTGGCATCCACCGCCATCCCCAAGGTAAGCACAATCCCGGCGATACCTGGCAGTGTAAGTGTGGCACCGAGCATCGACATCACCGCAATTAGCAGCGTCAGGTTAAGCGCCAGAGCGATATTGGCGAATATGCCAAACACTTTGTAACGTGCCAGCATAAACAGAACGACCAGCAACAGGCCGATTTGAACCGAGAGCAGACCGCGCTCAATATTTTCAGCACCCAAGCTTGGGCCGATAGTACGTTCTTGTACAAAGTAGATAGGGGCGGCTAGTGAACCAGAGCGCAGCAGAAGAGCAAGCTCAGCAGCTTCAGTCGGCGAGTCTAAACCGGTGATTCGGAAGCTATTGCCCAACGCACTTTGGATGGTTGCAAGGCTGATCAAGCCGCGTTCGGTATAAGGCTCGCGGACAGTGGTTTCTTCGCCCGTTTCGGGGTCGATTTCTACCCGATCTTCGCTTTTATGTTCAATGAATAACACCGCCATATTACGGCCGATATTCGTACGCGTAGCGCGGTTCATAAGCGTACCGCCGGTGCCGTCTAGGTTGATGTTGACCTGGGGGCGGCCATTTTCATCAAAGCTGTTGCTGGCACTGGATACGCTGTCGCCGGTAATAATGACGTCGCGCATCAGCTCCGCTGAGCGTGCTGGGTCGTTACGGAATTCGAAACGCTCGGTTTCTGTATCTGGTGTGTCGTTACGTGCTTCCAGGCGAAACTCTAGATTTGCCGTTGCGCCGACAATGCGCTTGGCAGCGACGGTATCTTGAACGCCGGGCAGCTCAACCACAATTTGGCTAGGGCCTTGGCGTTGAACCATCGGTTCAGCTACGCCCAGTTCATTCACGCGGTTACGTAGCGTGGTGAGGTTTTGATTGATCGCATAGTCTTGAATCTCGCTAACGGTTTGGTCGCTTAGCGTCATAACAAGGCTAGAAGCGCGGCCATCGCCTTCGTTACTATATTCAAAATTAGGGAAGTCGCGACTAATCAAGCGTCGAGCAGTATCACGATCATCTGTACTGCCGAAATCGATTGAGAGTGACCGATCGTTGATGGTGGTATTGCGATAGCGAATACGCTCACCACGCAGCAGCTCACGCATGGCACTAGCATTCACTTCCATACGCTGGGTAAGGGCGGCGTCCATGTCTACTTCAAGTAAGAAGTGCACACCTCCGCGTAAATCGAGGCCCAGCGTCATGGGAGATGCGGAAAAGGCTTGCAGCCAACCAGGGGTGGCGTCAGCAAGGTTGAGTGCAACAGTGGCATCGTTGCCCAATACATCGGAGGCGATATCACGGGCATCTAGCTGGTCATCATCACTCTGTAAACGAATTAGCCATTGGCCATTCGTTTCTTCGATCGCTTTAATGGCGATATTGCTGTCGATGAGTGCTTCTTCAACGCGGGATATTTGCCGTTCATCCAGCGAGTCGCCCTGGGCATCACTAACTTGGATAGCGGGATCTGCGGGGAATAAGTTGGGAAGCGAATAGATAAGGCCAACCACCAGGACGACCAGTATCAGCAGATACTTCCACAGGGGGTAACGGTTGAGCATGCAAGCCCTGCCTTCAATTACAAACGGAATTGCTGTGCACGGACACACCGCGCACAGCAAAGTTCACCATCGTGGCTACCATGTCACCCCTGCCGGGGTGGCTGGCACTGGATCGGCAGGGGGGAATGCAGGCGTTAGATGGACTTAATAGTGCCTTTAGGAAGTACGGCAGCAACGGCATTTTTCTGCACGTTAACTTCGGTGCCTTCAGAAACTTCCAGCGTTAGGAACTCATCATTAACTTTGGTAACACGACCAACAAGACCGCCACCGATGACAACTTCGTCGCCTTTAGCCAAGCCAGAAACCAACTGCTTATGCTGCTTTGCGCGCTTTGCTTGGGGACGCCACAGCAAGAAATAAAAGATCAGTACAAAACCAACCAGCATAACAATTTGCGCGATGCCACCGCCGGCAGCGGCTTCTTGGGCATGGGCTGGTGAGATGAAGAAATCCAGCATTGCAGAGAACTCCTGGGTTAGAAAACTCAATGGGTGAACCGATTAAACCACCCGCCAACGGCGGATGGCGATTAATTCGCTAGGGGAGGCACTGACAGGCCGCGCTGGGCGTAAAAGCCTTCCACAAAGGTCGTCAATGTACCCGCTTCGATTGCCGCGCGCAAATCAGCCATTACCCGCTGGTAGTAGCGTAAGTTATGGATGGTATTGAGCATGGAGCCGAGCATCTCGTTACAACGATCAAGGTGGTGTAAGTAGCCGCGTGAGAAATTCTGACAGGTATAGCAGTCACACTCTTCATCAAGCGGTCGAGTATCAAAGCGGTGTTTGGCATTACGGATCTTAACTGTACCGTCTGAGGTGAACAGGTGGCCGTTGCGCGCATTACGAGTGGGCATCACGCAATCAAACATGTCGACGCCACGTCGCACACCTTCTACCAAGTCCTCTGGCTTGCCAACGCCCATTAGGTAGCGTGGGGTATCGTCTGGCATCCAGGTGGGTAGATAATCGAGTACTTTGATCATCTCTTCTTTGGGCTCGCCCACCGATAGGCCACCAATGG
The DNA here is from genome assembly GCF_000712975.1 of Vreelandella neptunia. Taxonomy (GTDB): domain Bacteria; phylum Pseudomonadota; class Gammaproteobacteria; order Pseudomonadales; family Halomonadaceae; genus Vreelandella; species Vreelandella qaidamensis. Next base: position 382,924 of record NZ_JHQL01000001.1, read on the forward strand.
CTAAGCCATCGAAGCCAATATCGAGCAGCCCTTTTAGTGAGCGTTCGCGAAGTTCAGGGTGCATGCCACCTTGAATAATACCGAACAACGCCGAAGGCGAATCACCATGGGCATCGCGGGAGCGTTTTGCCCAGCGCAGCGAAAGCTCCATGGATTTTTCGGCTTCTTCAAAGGTCGCGGGGTATGGGGTGCACTCGTCGAAGATCATCACCACGTCAGAGCCCAACGAGCGCTGCACGGCCATGGACTCTTCCGGCCCCATAAACACCTTGCTACCATCGACTGGTGAGCGGAAATGCACACCCTGCTCGGTGATTTTGCGCATTTCACCCAAGGAAAATACCTGAAAACCGCCTGAGTCGGTCAGGATGGGTTTGTCCCATTGGGCAAAGTCATGCAAATCGCCATGAGCTTCAATGACATCGGTGCCAGGGCGCAGCCATAGGTGAAAGGTATTGCCGAGAATGATTTCTGCGCCAATCTCTTTCACGGAGTCTGGTGTCATGCCCTTCACTGTGCCGTAGGTGCCCACCGGCATAAAGGCGGGAGTTTCCACGGTGCCACGAGGAAAGTGCAGGCGTCCCCGGCGCGCACGGCCATCTTCAGCAAGGCGCTCAAAGCGCATAAAGCATTCGTTTCGCATCTAAAATAACTCGTCAATAATCGGTTAAGGCGCGGGTGTGTGGTGCTTAGCGGGTCAGTAGCATGGCATCGCCGTAGCTAAAAAAGGCGTAGCGCTCGTCTACTGCCGCGCGGTATGCGCGCATCATGTGGTCATAGCCTGCAAACGCGGAGACCAGCATTAGCAGCGTCGACTCAGGTAGATGGAAGTTGGTAATCAAAGCATCCACACAGCGCCATTCGTAGCCAGGGTAGATAAAGATGTCGGTGTCGCCGCTGAACGGAGCGATCTGGCCATCGCTACTTTTCAGGCAAGCGCTTTCTAAGCAGCGCACGCTGGTCGTGCCGACAGCAATGACTCGTTTTCCAGCGGCCTGAGTGTCGCGAAATTGTTGGCAAGCAGCCTCAGAAACCTCAATCCACTCACTATGCATATGGTGTTCGAGAATGTTGTCGACGCGCACTGGCTGAAAGGTGCCTGCGCCAACGTGCAAAGTCACAAACGCGCTGTTAATACCTTTTTCGGCCAAAGCATCCAATAAGGGCTGATCAAAATGAAGCCCTGCGGTGGGCGCCGCAACGGCACCATCGCGACGAGCATATACAGTTTGATAGCGCTCTCGATCACTCAGCTCATCTTCACGGGTAATATACGGCGGTAGCGGCATATGGCCGTGCTTCTCAAGTAGCGCAATCATCGGCGTATCGCCTAGAAAGCGTAGCTCAAACAGCGCATCGCGGCGGCCTTCAACAATGGCATGAATATCGCCTTCAAAGATCAGTTCGGTGCCTGGTTTTGGCGATTTACTCGAACGGATATGCGCTAAACCACGATGGCTGTCCAACGGACGCTCCAGCAGCATTTCTACTTTTCCGCCGCTCGCCTTATGGCCGTGCAAGCGCGCTGGAATGACACGCGTGTCATTGAAGACCAGCAAGTCGCCTGGTTCGAGTAGCTCAAGCAAATCAGGAAACCGGCGATGCTCAAGCGCACCGCTTTTGCCATCCACGCATAGCAAACGACAGTCGCTGCGCTGCTCAGAGGGGTAGCGAGCAATTAGCTCATCAGGTAACTCGAAATGAAAGTCCGCGCGCTGCATGGGAATGGCTCTTTTCAGTGGTCAAACAGGCGGCATAGGATAGCGCTTTAGATAGATAAAGTCAGTCAATGTGATTGACCTGCGAGGTTATCTCCGTATAATGCGCATCCATTGCCGGTGTGGCGGAATTGGTAGACGCAGCGGATTCAAAATCCGCCGCCTTTACGGGTGTGCCAGTTCGAGTCTGGCCACCGGCACCAAATTTTAAGGGCTTAGCGTTTTATCGCTAGGCCCTTTTTTGTGCCTGCTTGTTTGTGCCTGCTTGCGTCGTTTTTCAATCCTCTTTTGCCAGCTTTCAGCTCCCCGTTTTTCAGCTCCCCGTTTTTTCAAGTGTCCACTTTTTGTCCATTGATCTTGTTGCTCGCTACTACGTTTTGTTAATGATGATGTGTCTAATGCTCTGTTACCGCACTTTAACCGGCCTTTTTCAGGGTTTGGTTAACACTTCTTTGTGAAATACTTAAGCCTATTTTTCTAATGCGCTTGATAAGCACGGTGTCTGCAGGCGCGTGGGCGATGAACGCCAACCGGATATAAAAACGATTAGGCGCCAAGCGCCTGCGAACTTTCAGTGGAGAAGTGCTCAATGGCGATACCATCAGCCGATATTCTTAAGTCGACCCAGCCTGGTGTGATGAACGGCCACTTGCTTAATGGCGTCAGGGTGAGTGCGGTTAGCTCTCAGGGCGACTGGGAGGCGTTCGCTGATACCCAGGAGGGTGTGGCACGGATAGAAATACCGGCTGATCCGCAGGCACGTCTTGCTTTCGTTCGGCGTTGGATGGCGAAAAACCAGAAAGTGTTGAAGCGTGGCGGCATGGCGGCAACGCTCGTACTGCCGTTGATGGCTCAGCAGGCGTTGGCTGATGATATGGTCGCCATTAACGACCTGCAAGGGGTGGCTGAGGTGATACGCCAGCCCAATGGCAGCCTGACATTGGTAATGGATAACGGCCAGCGTATTTATCTAGCGGCTGCGGATGTTGCGCTAGAAGGTGGCCGTGTGGTGGTCGAGATCACCGCACTTATGGAAAAATTAGATGCCGACAGCGGCCTTCTTGTGCCGTTAAGCCAGCTGCCCAATGTGCAGACCTGGGAGCTGTTGCCCGATGGCAATGTGATGATTACCCGCGCTGACGGCTCGCTGTTGCTGGTGGAGCGGGGCGCGGTTGTGCAGCAGGGCGATCTTTTACTGATTAGCCCGAGTAGTGCGTTACAGCAAGGTGTTGCAGAAAGTACAGATTTTGGCGCACTGCTATTTGTGCCGAGCGCCTCTTTCTCACCTAGTATGAGCAGCAGTGAAACTACCTCGAGCAGCATAGGCGGTTCAAGCGCTAGCAACACACCGGTTAGCTCGTTTGGTGATATTCCACCTTGGCTGTATCTCGGCGGCGGTGCGCTTGCGTTAGGGGCGGCCGCAGCAGGCGGCGGTGGGGGAGGTGGCGGTGGTTCCAGCCCACAACCAGCGCCAGAGCCTCAGCCAGAACCAGAACCCCAGCCGCCGACCATTAGCGGTTATGTGATTGATGGCTATATTGCCGGTGCCACCGTTACCCGCGCAGTTAATGCCAATCAAGTGGAAACCAATAGCAACGGTTTCTTCAGTGGCCTGCAGGGCAGCGGTATTCTGACTGCCACAGGTGGGGTCGATATTGCCACGGGCCTGCCCTTCAATGGGGTGCTGCGCGCGCCAGAAAACGCCACGGTAATCACGCCGTTGACCACCATGATGGTCCAGCTATCGGCGCAGTTTGATGTCAATGACGCTAACGCCCAGAGCATGATTAAAACCGCGTTAGGCCTGGACGAACGCCTGAACATACTGACCACCGACCCCTTGGCTGAAGCGTCTTCTAGCGTCGATTTGCTTATCGCAGGCATCAAAGTGGCTAGCTTGCTGGCGATGGCTGACAGCGCCGGGATTAGCAGTAGCGATGCGCTGTCACGCTTGGCGAATGCGTTCAATCAAGCCAATGAAACAGGTCGCGAACTCACCAATCAGCAAATGGCCGATGTATTAGGGCTACCTTCTATCACAGGCCAAGTAAAGCAAGCGTTGGATGCTATTGATAACGCGGGCGCAGATGTCAGCCTTGATGCCTATCGAAACGGGGACAACAATCCACTGCGCGATGCTCAGCAGGCCGCCCAAAATCCCAACAGTGATCTTTCTAATACGATTGATGTTCGCGCTGATCTTCCTTATCTCACGCTTCAAACCGCGGTTAATCTTGCGCAACAAGGAGACTTGCCATCGCAGTACTTGGTCAATCCTGGTCAGCCGTTCTCTGCGGGCACCCTAGGACTGACCGTCGCCGCTGACCGTTTAGCATTGGTAGAGAAGATTTTAGCGGGTGATTACGATGTTGGAACGGCGCCTATCGAGCTTTCCGACATTTACACATGGTCAATTCGCGCCAGCGTCGAAGATGTGCTGGTTACCGGTGGTTTGGAGCGTCCTGCCGTTTTAGGCGCGGAACGCGTCACGTTGACGGATGAAACGATTCGACCGGACCAGTTTGCAGACCTGAATACGCTGGATAATTTCGTACTTGGTAACACCGTCGTGCCTTACACGCTAGAACAGGCACTGGAAACGGCAGAAATGCCCGCCAACTACACGTTAGACCCAGCGGTGCCGCTAAATAAAAATGCCCTAAGCCTGCGTGAAGCTGCAGAGCTTATTGATGAAACCCGACTGTTAACGGACCGCGCCCTTAATACCGGTGAGGATGGCTTAAACCGCGAGATGTTGTTGGACTGGACCATTCTCGATAGCTTTGAAAACGTGATTGGCGCTTCCAGCGCCGACCCGCAGCTTAACGAAGCCCGTCGTGTCAGCGTTACGGAAACCGTGATTACCCCTGCGCAATTTAAGCAGCTTGATGCGTTGGACAATTTTGAGTTAGGCGCTACAGCCGTTGGTTATACGTTAGAGGAAGCTCTTGAAGCAGCGCCACTGGCCAGCAACTACCTTATTGATCTTGATGTTCCTCTCGATGTAGGCACCGTGACCGTCGCCCAGGCCGCCTCAGCGTTTGCCGATGTTTCACGGATGTTGGAAGGTGCCAATAATCAGCCGCCGCTGTCGCTATTTCAATGGGCCGTGAGTGATAGCGCCACTGCCATCATTGCGGATCTCAACGATGCCCATGTGACGGGTGCCAACCCCATCACGATCAGTGATCGCTCTCTCACCGTCGATGAGTTTGACCAGCTAAATACGTTGGACAACTTTCAGCTAGGCGACACCGTTGTCGGTTACACCTTGGCGCAAGCTGTCGCGGCCGAGGTGATTGCCGACAACTATGATATTGCCCTTGCGCCGCCCCTTAATGCAGGCAGTGTCAGCGTGTTGGAAGCACAAGAGACGCTTGCCACGGTAGAAAACATTCTGGCTAACGCGCTTAACTCAGACTCGCTTAATGCCGATCAGCTTTTTAACTGGACGGTGCTGGATAGCGCCGATGCGGTTCTTGGCGCGGGCGATGTTGCCCATTTGCTGCGCGCTAATGCCGTCAACGTTAACGACGACATGATTAGCCTGGCGCAGTATAAAGCCCTAACAGGGCTTCAGAGCAGCTACGTACGCACTGGTGAAACCGTCGAGTACACCTTGTCGGAAGCCATTGACGCCGAAGACGTTGGCACGCTGCTCACCAATTACGCGATTAATCCAGAGGTGGTTCGTCTGGGTAGCGAACTCACTGTGGCAGCTGCACGGGAAGACTATGCCCAGATCGAAGGGTTAGTGGCTAACGCTGAAAATAGCGCGGAGCTGCGCGAAGATCTGCCGTTTAGCTGGGAAGTGGTCGATAACGCCAACACCATCATTGGCGATATTGCTGAAGACCACGTAACGCTGGCGGATCAGGTGCGTGTTGCCAATGCAGGGATTAATCAAGCCCAGTACGAACGTTTGGCGGTGCTAGAGAACTTTGAGTTGGCCGACACCGTTGTTCTCTATACCTTAGAAGGTGCTGTTAGTACCGACATCGAGCTGGCGAGCAATTATCAACTTGAGCTAGACGTTTATAACCCTGGAGAGCGTAGCGTTACTGAGGCCAGCGTAGAACTCGCCCGTGTGGAAAATATTATTAGCGGTGCCAATAACGCCGGTGGGCTAGACGCTGACGTGCTGTACAACTGGGTGATTAACGATACCGCTGAGGCGATTTTAGCCGCTGCACAAGGCGCACCGCATATCGCTCGCGCCGATGTGGTTCGTGTTACTGATCAAACGATTACGCTTGACGACTACACGGCGCTGTTATCCATTGAAAGCGATAACGCTGGGTATCAGCGCGGCGACGAGCAGGTGGAATACACGCTAGCGCAGGCATTTAGTGTGGGTGCCGATGATGTCGTGGCGAACTATCTGATCAGCACAGCGTTATTTGCGCCGCAGTCACTGACCGTCGAATCTGCCATTAATGATTTAGCCGCTGTGCGCCAGCTGCTGGATAATGCCGAAAACACGCCGACTCTTACCAATGTCTATACGTGGAGCGTGCTGGATAGCTATGACAATATCCAGTCCCAGCTAAGGGCTGAGTTGCCCGATGGTCTACGCCTTGCTAAAGAAATAAAGGTAATCGATAACGGTGATCCCCTTTCTGCAGAGCAGTATGAAAGTTTGTTGAATAGATTAGATAATTTTGAGTTGGGTGAAATTGTCACTGTCTCTTATGACGATATTAGCGATGCGTTGCGTGCCGAAGAGGCCGATTTACTCGCGCCAGCAGGGCGTTTTAGCCTGAAAGGTCTTGAGCCCTTTACCGCAACGTTAACTGTCGATAAAGCTGCCGTCACTTTAGCAGATATCCGCACGGTGCTGGAAGCCGCTAACGGCCTGGTCAATGATAACCAAACCGTGCAGGCCCTGTTTGACTGGACGGTAAGCGACACGGCTGACAACGTTATTCAAGCGATCAACCAAGACCACGTCACCCTCGCTGACACTGTGGTGATCACCGATGATCACATCACTTATGGGCAATATCAGTCGCTAATAACGCTAGGCAACTATCAGTACGCCAATGGCCCTGTTGAAGTGCGGTACAGCCTGGAAGAAGCACTCCAGGTGATCGACGAAGAGGGTGTTGAAAGCCTTAATAAAGACCCGAATAATAACAGTGTGGGCTATCGCATTGTCGATGATGCCGATGAGGAGCTGTCGGTTGGCACCTTCACCGCGGCAGACGTTAAACCGCTGGTAGATAAGGCGGTATCTGCGCTGGCAAATGCCAATAATGCCCCCACGCCTGATGTAAACACGCTACTGAAGTGGACGGTGGTTGATACGTCAGCGGCCTTGCTTGAAACCCAGGTTGGTACTGCGTTCCCACTGCACATTACCGGTGCAGAGCAGGTGTCGGTGAACAACGATATTCTAACACTTGCCGATTTAAATGATTTATTAGAGCTAGATAATTTTGAACTTGGCGATACGCCGGTGCGGTTTATTTTAACCAGCAACTTAACGCTCAATCAGATTGAAAGCATTGCCAATAGCTACGAAATTACCCCAAGCGGTGTTGAGCTACCAAATTTCTCGCTGGCAACCGTTGAAGATGCACAAGCCCGCTATCAGTCGGTTCAAGCAATTATTGATGGGGCGCTAAACAGCCGCGATGTCAACGTGGAAACTCTTCAGACCTGGAGCATCACCAATGCCCAGGCGACTAATCTATTGGCAGCCAGTGAAGAGGCATGGGTACTGGGTGCGGATACTATTAGCTTGCAGCTGGGAGCCAATGAGCTGCTGACCGCCGAGCAGTACGAAGCGTTCGTTGCGCTAGGCAACGTGACGCTCGATAGCATCGAAGTAGGCTACTCTCTGCAAGATGCGGTTGCCGTCATCAATACGGGAGAGGTACTGCCTGCCAGCACGGAGGAGCGTCCTGGCAGCTATCAAATTTTGGCTGACCAGCCGTTTAATGTCACCCCGTTAACTGTCGCGGAAGGTGAGCAGCTGCTCGCCACTGTTGCTCCTATACTGGCAGATGCCAACAATGCCGCTGAGCTGGAGCGCGACACGCTGCTGAACTGGATCATTGAAGATGATGCCCAGCGGCTTATTGATGCTATCGATAGTGACGTGCTGTTAGCGGCGAACAGTGTGCGCGTTAATACGGATGAGATCAGCTCTCAAGATTTTGAAGTGCTCAGTGAGTTAGACAACTTTGACCAAACAGGGTTAACGGTTTCGTACGCCCTGGGCGATCTGGTGCAGCGCTTCGTCAGCGGAAGAATCATCCCCGAAAATTACGCGTTAGATACCGATCAAACGGCCTTTTTTGATGCAGGGTTGTTAGATGTCCGTGCGGCAGAGCAACTGTTTGACGCCGCCAGCACGCTGCTGGAGGGTGCGGTCAATAGCGATGTGCCGCTCTCTTCGCTCACCACATGGGTAGTCCAGGACACCTACCACAATATCTACACCCTGAATGTGGTGGGCAATGGGGATGAGCCTGCTGAGTTTCTGGTCGATGATGCCGCCAGCATTGTCGTAATTGATGACCCGCTCGAACGTGCTGCCGAGCAGGAGCTAGATATTGCCTTCAAATTTAATGGTAATGGCTACGAGCACCAGCCGGGTGCTGAAGCGGGTGGTAGCGTTGAGCAACTCGCCCAAACCTTTACGGTAGATGGCCAGCCTGGTGGCGAGGTGATGAGCATTACTGACTTCCGTGTTGGTGATGTGCCGGGTGCTGATGAGCTGCGCGTTGAACTGACCGCCGAGGAGTTTGCTGCGCTGCGTGGTGATGGCTCGGGGTTGGTCATCAGCGGTGAAGTGCAGGCGTTAGATATCAACGACGCCTTTGCTGTGTTCACTACCGCTGAGTTCGAAAACGGCGTTGATTGGTTTGATCAGCTAGGCCTTGAAACTGGCGACGTGGTGTATCTCTTAGCGGGCGACGGCAGTACCCAAGATATTGATGACGATGCCCTGCTACAGCGTGTTGAAGCCCTTTCAAACAGTATGTTTGACACTGATACGCTGGCAACGTTTGAAAATATTAATTTGGGTGACTTTGACGACGTTAACTGGAATACCAACTACAACACGTTTGCTTAGGCTGTGTAAGGGCAATATTGGCGTGTGTAGCCACTATTGCCCTCCATCGGTGATGTGTATTGTTTGTACAGCCGTTTTTTCCTGCAAAGAAAGCGTCGGTGCTTTCCTCGCTTTTATAGTGGCAGCCGTTTTATAGTGATCTTGTTAACGTAACGCCGAACGGTACGTCCATGGTTCAGTTTGAGCTGCATAACCGCAATTTAGCCCCGGAGCAGGTGTCCCACGCCCACGACTTTCACCAGTTAATTCTGGCAACGTGTGGCGTGACGGAGCTTGCGATGGAAGGGCAGAGCGAGCGCGTGACGGCGCGTCGTGGCTGTTTGATCCCATCGTCCCGGCACCACGAATACCAAGGTGATGGCAGCAACCGCACGTTGGTGCTGGATATTCCGGTGAAGCACTTGGCGGTTTTAGAAAAAGGTAGTGAAATCGAGCGGCTGTTCGATAAGCCGCGCTTTTTTACCGTGCCCCCGGCGCTTAATCAGCTTACCCATGCGTTGGCGCATCAGTTGGAGCAGTGCCCCGCGCTGCAAAATGAAATTGCTGTGCTGCTGCTTCGGGCGTTGTACATGTACCTTCAAGATGAGCCGAAGCAGGTCGCTGATAAAATTGGCGCTCGCTGTATCAGTGAACGGCTGGATCTAGAACGCTTGGATGCGTGGTTGGATCAGCACTTAGCGGACGATATTCGGGTTGAGCAGTTAGCCGCACTATGTGCGCTAAGCCCTGGTCATTTTCATGCCTGCTTTCGCGAACTAACCGGGGTGACGCCTTTGGCGTATGTACAGCGCAGGCGGCTTGAACATGCCCGTACCCTGGTGCGCCACAGTGCGCTGAGCCTAGGTCATATAGCTATGCTGGTTGGCTTCCGTGATCAAGGCAGTTTTTCACGTGCCTACCGGCGCTACTTTGAAATTGCCCCCTCCTCAGACCGTTAGCCGTCGTTGCAACGTCCACCGCCTACGTATTCATTCTTGCGGAATTTCAGCACTTGCGGGCAAATGTTGCAGAGTTTCGGGCAAGCACATTGCGCATCGTCGTCGTAGTCTCAAGAGGAACCTTACCTTCCTTGGAGAGACCTCATGAGTGTTACCTATCAAGACAGCAATGCCCGTATGAGCCAAGTAGCGATTCATAACGGCACCGTGTATCTCGCCGGCCAAGTACCGAGCGATGCGACCGCTGATATGCGTGGCCAGACCGAGCAAGTACTTGCGCGTATCGATCAGCTGTTAGCCCAAGCAGGTACCTCGAAAGAGCATCTGGTCTCGGCCCAGATTTGGGTCACCAGCATGGCTGAGTTTGATCAAATGAACGCCGCTTGGGATGCTTGGGTAGTGCCTGGCCGTCCGCCGGTGCGTGCAGCCCTCGAAGCGAAGCTTGCTAAGCCGGAATGGAAAGTAGAAATCATGGTCGTTGCTGCGCTGCCGGAGGCTTAATATGCAGGTTGTATCAGCGGCGGAGGTGGAACGCCATCTTGCCTGGAAAGGCTTGATTAAGCGGCTACATACGACCTTTGTGAACGGTGTTGAATCTCCGCCACGCCACCATCACGCCATGCATCGCCCCGACGGTGAAGCCACTATGCTGCTAATGCCTGCTTGGGAAACAGCAGGCTATATTGGCGTCAAAATGGTCAACGTATTTCCACAAAATGCCCAGCATAATATTCCTGCTATTTCAGGTCTTTATTTGCTTAGCGAAGGCAAACATGGGCAGCCGCTGGCCTGTATTGATGGCAGTGAACTAACGCGCCGTCGCACGGCAGCTGCTTCCGCTTTGGCCGCGCAGGCATTAGCTAACGAAGCAGCCGAAACGCTTCTGGTAGTGGGTACTGGCAAGTTAGCCCCTATGGTCATTGAAGCCCATGCCAGCGTGAGGCCTATCAAACGCGTTTTAGTGTGGGGTAGAAACCCTGATAAAGCCTCTGCTATTGCTGAGGAGTATGCCGACCGTTTCGTTACCCAAGCCGTGGGCGATTTGCAAGACGCTGTTGCCCAAGCTGATATCATCAGTTGTGTCACGCTTTCCACCACACCTTTGATTAAAGGCGAGTGGTTAACGCCAGGCACCCATGTTGACCTTATCGGTGCTTTCCGCCCTCAGATGCGCGAAACCGATGCTGAATGCCTGCGCCGCGCTGATGTGTTTGTGGATACCTACGCAGGCGCTAAGGGTGAAGCTGGCGATATTCTTCAAGCGATTGACGAAGGCGTATTCCGTTTTGATGAGATCAAGGCAGAGCTTGCTGAGGTGCTTTCGGGAACTAAGCCGGGTCGTTGCTCTGTAGATGCGATCACGCTGTTTAAATCAGTGGGCGCATCACTTGAAGACTTAGCGGCGGCGATTGAAGTATGGGAGGCTATGACAACAGCATGATTCCCAAGATAAAAAGGCAGGGCTGCGACACATGAAGTGCTTTTACCACCCTGATCAAGACCACCATGCGCCGCCGACCTTTCTGCTGCGCGGTCAGCCGGCACCTTCACCTGAAGGGCCGGTTCGCGCTGAGCTGCTTAGCAAAGGGCTAGCGGCGGCTGGTTTGAGCCTAACGGCACCTAGTGAAACCGACTCGCCGACGCTGCGTAAACGCCTTGAGCAGATTCATACGCCGCGCTATTTACGCTTCTTGGAAACGATTTATGCGCGTTGGCAAGCGCTGCCTAATGCAGCGGCGCTGGTAGCACCTAACGTTCACCCTTGTGGGGGGGCGAGCCACTATCCACGTCACCCTGTTGGCCAGGCGGGCTGGCATTTACACGATATGGCCTGCCCGTTAAGCGACACCAGCTTTAAAGGGGCACTCGCTTCGGCGGCGACTGCCGTGGCGGCAACTGAGGAAGTGATGAGTGGAGCATCGCTCGACTCCCCCTCTCGTGCTTATGCCCTGTGTCGGCCACCAGGACATCATGCAGGGCCAGACAACGCGGGCGGTTTCTGCTTGCTGAATAACGCTGCCTTGGCTGCCAGCGTGCTGCGTGAAAAGTTCGCTAAAGTAGCGATCATTGATGTGGACTTACACCACGGCAATGGCACTCAGGATATTTTCTATTCGCGCGGGGATGTCTGGACCGGCTCTGTACACGTCAATCCCAGTGATTTTTACCCTTTCTTCTGGGGGGGAGTGGATGAAGCCGGTAACGAAGAGGGCAAAGGTGCCAACGTTAATCTACCTTTGCCGTTGGGCAGTGATGGCGAGACCTATCTGAACGCCGTGGCCACTCTGATTGAGCAGCTCAACCGTTACCAGCCTGAAGCGGTGGTGGTGTCCTTGGGGTTGGATGCCCATAAGGATGACCCACTGGCGGGGTTTAACGTCGAAACGGAAGCCTTTGTGGCTCTGGGTGAGCTGTTGAGCGGTTTATCACAGCCCACCGTGGTCATTCAGGAGGGGGGCTATCCAACCGAACATCTCAGCGCTAACCTAGCCGCTTTTATGCGCGGTTATCAGAGAAGTTGAGAGAAGCTCAATGAGTAACACAGGGTTTTACTGGCACGAACGCTGCTTTTGGCACGACCAGGGTGCGATTGGCGTTTTTTCCGCTCCTGGCGAATTTCTGCAGCCGCAGCCTGCATCGGAAAGTCCCGAAAGCAAGCGTCGGCTGAAAAACCTGCTTGAAGTCAGCGGCCTGATAGATGAACTGAAGGTAGTTAAGCCACCCGCTGTTGCACAGGAAGACCTGCTGCGCTTTCACACCCCGCGTTACCTGAAAATGCTGGCGGAAGCCGATGCGAATGGCGGTGGCAACGGCGGTGACTGCGCGCCCTTTACGCCTGGCAGCTGGGCCGCTGCAAAGCATTCAGCGGGGCTTGCTGTGGCAGCGGTAGAAGACGTGGCGCTTGGGCATGTCAATAACGCTTATGCGCTTTGCCGCCCGCCGGGGCATCACGCCGAGGCGGATCAGGGGCGCGGGTTTTGCTTGCTGGGTAATATCCCGGTAGCGGTGATGCGTGCCCGGGCCTTAGGGCAAGTGAAGCGTGTAGCGATTCTTGATTGGGACGTGCACCACGGTAACAGCCAGCAGTCGGCGTTCTACGCTGAGCCTGAGGTGTTTACCATTTCCGTTCATCAAGCCGCGAACTATCCGCTTGATACCGGTAGTTTTGAAGAGCAGGGAGACGGCGAGGGGCTAGGGGCAAATCTCAACCTTCCGCTGCCGCCGGGCTGTGGTTTGGGCGCTTATCGCTATGCGATGGAGTCGCTGGTGTTGCCAGCCCTGGAAGCGTTTAACCCCGATTTAATCGTGGTGGCCTGTGGCTATGATGCTTGTGCCAAAGACCCGCTAGGCACGATGCTGCTCAACAGTGCGGCGTTTGCCGAAATGACCGCACAGCTAAAGGCGCTTGCCGCCCGTTGCTGTCAGGGGAAGCTAGTCTTCGTCCATGAAGGCGGCTACTCAGAAGGCTATGTGCCGCTATGTGGGCACAGCGTTATCCAAACCTTAGCCGGTAGCAGTATTAGTGTACCTGACCCGCAAAACGATGAAATTGCTGCCTGGGGGTATCAGGCCTTACAACCGCACCAGCAGGCGCTTATCGACGGCTGGCGCCAACAGTGGGAGCAATGCACGCAATGACACCGCTTTATGATCGCGATGGTTGGATTTGGCAGGATGGTGAATGGCTGGCTTGGCGGGAGGCCAAGGTTCATGTGTTTACCCATACGCTGCACTACGGAATGGGTTGCTTTGAGGGCGTGCGTGCCTATGAAGGTGAGCAGGGAACGGCGCTGTTTCGGGTAGCTGAGCATACCCGCCGCTTGGCAGAGAGCGCCCACTCCTTAGATATTCCGCTCGCTTTTAGCGAAGAGGCGCTTATCGAGGCCCAGCAGGAGTGCCTGCGTAAAAATCAGCTAACTAACGCTTATCTTAAACCAACAGTGTTTCTTGGCGCGGAAGGCCTTGGCCTGCGAGCCAAAGGATTAAGCACCCATGTGATGATTGCTGCCTGGGATCTTGGGCCGTATCTATCGCCGGAGGCAACCCGCTGTGGGTTACGTGCGCTGACCTCTTCTTGGGCGCGTCACCACGTCAATATCAGTCTGTGTCGTGCCAAGACCAGCGGTCATTATGTGAATTCGATGCTGGCGCTGAATACCGCCGTGAAAGCAGGGTTTGATGAAACCATCATGCTCGATCCGGAAGGCTATGTGGCTGAAGCATCCGCTGCTAATGTGTTCTTATTGCGCGATGGCGTACTGCACACGCCCGAAGTGACGTCCTGCTTGCAGGGCATCACCCGCGACAGTGTGATTCAGTTAGCCCGCGAAGCGCTGGGCATAGAAGTGCGTGAGCGACGCATCACCCGCGATGAGCTGTATACCGCCGATGAGGCATTTTTAACCGGTACCGCTGCGGAAATTCTTCCTCTGCGTGAACTGGATGGCCGCCGCATCGGGGTAAGGGCGGGTGCGCCGGCAGTCGACGCACCGATACCGGACGACAGTGTGACCGCGCGCTTGCAGCGCCTGTATCGCCAAGCAGTACGCGGCGAGCTGGCCGCATTCAAGCACTGGTTAACACCCGCCTAGGTTCGTTCTACCTAACCCGCCCAGTGTTTAAATAATGCCTGACAGCTAGTGCTGTCAGGCATTCTCTTTAATGGCCTGCTCAAGAATCGCCAGCTGCCCTGGTTCCAGAGCATCCGCGACGGCGGTAATGCGTAAGACATGACCAAGTGCTGGGTGAGCGGGGCGTGCGATTAAACGGCCTGCTTCCAGTAGCTCGCGGTTTACCCGCTCGGCCAGTTCGGCAGTTGGTAAGCGAATGCCGATAAAGTTGGTGGCGCTAGGCAGTACGTCGGCACCCAGTGCCTGGAAATAAGCTGCTAACTGTTCCCGCCGTGCTTTCACTTCCGCAACATGCTGGTTAACTTCATCAGGGTGGTCGAGCACGACTTCTGCGGCTGCCTGGGTAAAGGTGGATACCGCGTAGTGAATGCGTACCTTCATCATCAAGGCAAGCACATCAGGGTCAGCAATCGCATAGCCAATGCGTAAGCCTGCTAAGCCGTGGGCTTTTGACAGAGTGCGTAGGCGAATGACACCAGGAAGTGCCTTGGCCGCGAAGTCACTGTTGGCGTCATCACGAAAATCGCCATACGCCTCATCCAGCAGCAGCCAGCAGGTATCCGGCAGTGCGTCGCGCAGCTTGAGAATGGCACTGTCGCTATGCAGGTGGCCGCTAGGGTTATCCGGGTTGGCTAAATAGACCAGCTGGGCATTTTCCTGGTGTGCTGCCGCCGCTAACGCTTCCAAATCAGGGGCCAGTAGGCCAGGGGCTTCAACATAGCTAGGTTCTACTAAGTGGCAACCCTGGCCTTTCGCAAAGTAACCAAAGGTTGGGTAAGTGCCCGCCGTACTAACCACGGTGTCGCCCGGTGTGCAGGTGGTGCGCAGTGCTAACGCAATCAAGCTGTCGGCACCGGCATCCACCAGCAAGTGGTCAAGCGGTATACCTTGCTGGGCGCTTAGTCGCTGACGCACGCCGAGAGCTTCTGCATCGCCGTAGCAATAAACATGCTCGACGACAGCATCGCCAAAATGCTCACGTAGCGCACGATGGGGCATGTCCAGCCCTTCATTAGAGCCCAATCGATGAGGGATCTCGCGGCCAATGCGGCGCTCCAAAACTTTAATCCCAGGAAACGGATTAAGGGGACCGTCACCAGTAAGATGATGGGGGTAGGAGGGCATATTGGTATCCTAAGAGAATAGTGAATATTGTTAGCTCAAAATCTTACCGCGATTAAGCAGCTGGTGCGGGTCAAACGCCTGCTTGAGTGTGTGCATTAATTCAATTTCCGCCTGAGAGCGGCAGGTGCTAAGCCAGGGGCGTTTTTCTAAACCAATGCCATGCTCCGCTGAAACAGAGCCTCCTAGTGCTTTAAGTGGCTCGTAAACCAGTGTTTCTACCGCATGGCGCTCTTCTGGTGCATCGCTGCCAACGCTAACAGAAATATGCAGGTTGCCATCGCCAAGGTGGCCAAATACCACCAAGCGGCCATCTGGCCAGCGTTGTACCAGTTGCTTCTCTAAGGCATCGGTATAGCGCTGCATATCGGCAATGGGCAGGCTGACATCAAAGGTAAAGATGGGTGCCAGCCCCTTGATGAGCCCTTCAATATCTTCTCGTATCGCCCAGAGACCATCGCTTTGTGCGCTTGATTGGGCAATCACCGCATCGACGACTAAGTCTTGTTCAAATGCCTGTTCAAGCGCTGCCCGGAATTGCTCTGCATGGTGGGTTTCATCGTTGCCGAGTGATTCGATAATCACATAAAAGGGGTGTTCTGCTGGGATCGGGGGCGTGTGCCTCGCCAGGGTTTCAGTGAGCAGGCGATAGTGGTTTTGCCACATTACCTCAAACGCACCCAGGCCACCCCCAAGCGCTTTGCCCATATGGCTTAATAGCCCGGTGAGCGCGTCAAACGAGGGGCAGGCCACCAGCGCCGTTTGCTCGCTAGGAGTAGGCGGCTGTAGCCGCAGCACGGCGCGTGTAATAATCCCAAGGGTGCCTTCACTGCCAATAAATAGCTGCTTTAAATCAAACCCTGCATTGTTTTTCAGCATGCGGTTCATGGAGCTGACAACACGCCCGTCGGCCATCACTGCTTCCAGCCCCAGTACTTGCTGGCGCATCATGCCGTAGCGAATCACCCTCACACCGCCAGCATTGGTGGCGATATTGCCGCCAATCGTACAGCTTCCGCGTGCGCCTAAATCCAGCGGGAACTGAAGGCCAACCTCGTTAGCAGCTTCCTGTACCCGCTGAAGTGGCGCTCCGGCTTGCACGGTAATGGTGCCACCGACTTGGTCAATTTCTTCAATAGCGGTCATGCGCTCCAGGGAAATGACCAGCTCCCCTGGGCTAGCCTCCGCGCCATGCACTAAACCGGTTAAGCCGCCGTGGGTTACCACTGGCTGTTTAAGCGCGTGGCATGCCTGCATAACAGCCGCTAACTGTTCGGTATCTGCCGGGCGCACAATGGCGCCTGCCTGGCAGGGCGCACCGGTCATCCAGTCAACACGGCGACTAGTGACATCATTGCCCGTGAGCACATGGGCAGCACCAACAAGTTTACGCAGCGCCTCCAGGGTTATCTGCATGGGTGTTCCTTGGTAAAGAGGTTAACGATTCAGTGATTAGGCGGTAGCCGCCACCGGCGCTTGACGACCAGGAATCGCATCAAGCAGCGACTGGGTATAGGCTTCTTTTGGCTGAAGGAATATTTGTTCAGCGCTGCCTTGCTCAACAATACGGCCATGCTGCATTACCACGATGCGATCGCAAATTTGCGCAGCTACCCGTAAATCGTGGGTAATAAACAGTAGTGAAAGCGAAAGCCGTTGCTTCAGTTCTTCAAGCAGCTCAAGCACCTGGGCTTGAATAGACACATCCAGTGCTGAGACTGCTTCATCTGCCACAATAAGCTCTGGATTTAACGCTAACGCACGGGCAATGCCAATGCGCTGGCGCTGCCCGCCGGAAAACTCATGGGGGTAGCGCTCCACGGCGCTTGCGCCAAGACCCACTAGGTCAAGCAATTCCCCCGCTTGTTTCAGGGCAGTGGCTTTGGGGGTGCCATTGGCCATAGGCCCTTGTGCGATCGCCATGCCGACCCGAGTACGTGGGTTAAGCGAGGCGTAGGGGTCCTGAAAAATCATCTGCACGCGGTGGCGTTCACGACGCAATGCATCGCCCTTTAGCTGTGAAAGATTAACACCATCGAGCAGCAGTTCACCGCTATCTGGATGTTCAAGACGCACCACACAGCGGCCAAGGGTAGATTTCCCCGACCCCGATTCGCCAACAATGCCGATAGTTTCGCCGCGCGCCAAGGTTAGCGAGATATCATCCAGCGCGCGAACTTCGCGGGCCGTTTTAAACCATCCCCCGCGTGAACGAAAGACTTTATTTAGCTGTTTGATCTCTAGCAGTGGGGCCACCTGGCTTGTCTCACGGTGGGGTGGCACAGCATTGCTGGGAATGGCGGCAATCAGTGCTTGTGTATAAGCATTTTGTGGATTTTCCAGCACCTCTTTTGCTTCACCGATTTCGACAATTTTACCATGGCGCATAACACAAACGCGGTTGGCAATTTCAGCCACGACCCCAAAATCATGGGTAATAAACATCACCGCCATACCACGGCGGCGCTGCAGATCACGAATAAGCTCAAGGATTTGGGCCTGGGTAGTCACATCCAGCGCGGTGGTGGGCTCGTCGGCGATTAACAGTACGGGCTCAAGGGCCAATGCCATGGCGATCATGACGCGTTGCCGCTGGCCGCCTGAAAGCTCAAAAGGATAAGCGCTAATGGCTTTTTCTGGCTGCGGGATACCGACTTCAATCAGCAGCTCCAGAGCGCGCGCTTGCCGTTGTTTGGGGGTTAATTGACCGTGTGCTTCGAACACCTCAGCAATTTGGGCACCGACCCGCATTAACGGATTAAGCGCAGTCATCGGTTCCTGAAAAATCATGCCGATTTTAAGGCCGCGCAGGGCGCGATGCTGCTTCTCGGTGAGGGAGATAACGTCTTGTCCCAGAAAGTTGACCTCACCTTGAACGGGGCGAACGCCTTTAGGCAGCAGTCCCATCACAGTGTTAGCAGCCATGGATTTACCTGAGCCGGACTCCCCGACCACGCACATGATTTCGCCGCGATTAACGTCGTAGCTAACGTTTTCCACCGCCAAGGCTCGGTCGGCCCCTTTGGGTAGCGCCACACTTAAGTCACGAATGCTAAGTACTGTTTCAGCTGATGGATGCTCTTTTTTAGAATCGGTAGTGACCGTCATGAAGGGGCTCCTAGCGCTCGCGGGAAAGTTTGGGGTTAAGCGCATCGTCTAGCCCTTCACCGACTAAGTTCAATGCTAGAACGGTGAGCAGAATCGCTACACCAGGAAAGAAGCTCAGCCACCACGCTTGGCGAATAACCGTACGCGCTGCGCCAATCATGTAGCCCCAGGACATCACATTGGGGTCGCCCAAGCCTAAAAACGACAGCGCTGATTCCAGCAAAATAGCGGTAGCGACCATCAACGACGCCAACACAATAATTGGCGACAGCGTGTTAGGCAGAATCTGACGCAAGATAATGGTGCTATTGGTTTGGCCAACCAAGCGAGCCGCTTCAACGTATTCACGGTGCCGCAACGACATAAACTCAGCCCTTACCAAACGGGCAACCGGGGGCCAACTGACCAGCGCAATTGCCAGCACAATGGAGGTGATGCTGGGTTGCATAATTGCCACTAGCACAATTGCCAGGGCAAAGTTGGGGATGGTTTGAAAGAACTCGGTAAAGCGCATGAGTACGTCGTCAATCAGCCCCCCGTAGTAGCCCGCAATCGCTCCCAGCGGCACGCCAATTAGTAGGGCAACGCTAGTGGATACCAAACCAATCAGCAGCGACACCCAGGCTCCATGCATTAACCCTGCAGCCACGTTGCGTCCCATGGTATCGGTGCCCAGCAGAAAACCGTCCTGGGAAAGCGGCGGCAAAAAGGGACGCTGAACCATGCGCCAGGGAGACTCAGGAAATAGCAGCGGAGCAAGAATCGCCATGGCGATAATCAATAGCAGAATGATCAGCCCTACCAGGGCACCACGGTTTTGCGCAAAGCGTGCGAAAAAGCTCATGAGGCCCCCTTAATGCGCGGATCAGCCAGGCGGTAAACCAAGTCGGTAAGAATATTGAAGACAATCACCAACGCCGCTGAGAAGAAGAAAATACCCAGCAACAGGTTGTAGTCACGCTGCTGTAGCGCTTCAAACATCAGTCGCCCAATACCCGGCCAAGCAAATACGGTTTCCGTCAGAATAGCGCCACCAACCATCTGCCCAGCCTGCAAGCCTGCCAGGGTGATAATCGGCAGTAAGGCATTGCGCAGAATGTGTCGGCGCTGAATGACGCTAGGCTTTAAACCCTTCGCACGGGCGGTTTTAACGAAGTCCTGCTGGGCTGCATCGAGCATTGAGGTGCGCGTCATACGGGTATAAATCGCCATAAAAAATAGCGCCAGCGTGGTGGCAGGCAGTATTAAATGCTTGGCGACATCCAGCACAAGCGCAAAGCCAGTGTGGCCCGCGCCAACCGTGTAAAGACCATAAGCGGGCAGCCAACCAAGATAAACAGAAAACACCACCACCGACATCAGTGCTACCCAAAACAAGGGCGTGGCATAAAACACTAAGGCCAGCGCCATAATTAGCGAGCCAGAGGGCTTTTTAACCCGCGCCGCTGCCATGGAACCTGCCACTATGCCGAGCACCAGCGAGAGCACAAACGCCGTGCCGGTTAGCAACAGCGTGGCGGGTAAGCGATCCATAATCAGATCAAAAACAGGTACACCAAGCCGATAGGAGTAACCAAAATCGAGCATGGCAATGCCTGATACGTAACGCCACAGTTGCACATATATCGGCTGATCAAGTCCGAAGCGTTCACGTAACTGGTTGAGAAACTCCTGGTCAGCCGCGCCCGCCTCACCGGCTAAAATCGCCGCAGGGTCTCCGGGGGCCATCTGAATAAGAAAGAAGTTAAAAATAACGATTAAGAACAATACGATAACGGCCTTCAATAGCCGCATCACTATCAAGCGAGCGTAAACCATAGACACCTTCCTGACCGACACCTTCATGACATGGCTGAAGCACCCAGGCAGCTGGCGCTACCTGGGTGGGGCTGTGGCTAAAACTAGCGGTCTAGCCAAGCATCTTTGAAGCCGTCGTTAACACCCACGCCGGAGGTCACGAGGTCTTTTACGTCACAGCGGTAAAGGGTAGGGAAGCCAAGCTCCATCAACCAACCGACAGGCACGTCTTCGTGGAGAATCTCCTGCACTTCACGGTATAGCGCTTCACGCTCTTCATCAGGGAAGGCCGTGGCCGCAGCGTTAAACAGCTCGTCGACCCGCTCGTTTTCGTAGCCTTCTACGTTATTCCAGGGTGAGCCTTTGGCAATATTGTCGGAAAGGTAGGTGCGCGAAATGCCCAGCGCTGGGTCGCCATACTGGAACAGGTAGGTAAAGGCGAGATCGTAATCCCAGTCGCCCAGGCGCTGGTTCCAGCCGCCTACGTCGGTGGCTTGGGTTCTTACGTTAATACCCACTTCACGCAGGTTCTGTTGTACAGCTTCAGCCCAGCGGGTCCACGTTTCGCCGTAAGGAAGTGGCAGAATGGTAATTTCTTCGCCGTCATACTCCATTTCTTCCAACAGCTCACGGGCACGGTCTGGATTGTGATCGTAAGGCTCTAAACCGTCATGTTGGAAACGCGCATTGGAGCCAAAGGCTGAGAGCGGCACATTGCCTAAGCCATTCCACAGCACATCTTTGGCAAATTCACGATCCATGGCATACATCACCGCTTGGCGGAAGCGTTTGTCGGCGGTGGGGCCTTCACGGTTGTTCATCCACAGCATGGCGAAGGGACTGAAATATTCGTGGCCTTCTTCCGTCATGCAGACGTTATCCATGGCGGATAAGCGCGGAATATCGAAGTTCTCAACGGTGCCGCTTGGCAGGACATCGATGGAGCCATTCTCGAAGGCGACAGCGCGGGAGCCGCCGTCTGGAATGATGTGCCAGTTGACGCCGTCTAGATAGGGGAGCCCGTCTTCGTAGTAGTCATCGTTTTTAACCAGCTCAATGACGGTGCCGCGTTCCCAATTAGCAAACTTGAAAGGGCCTGTGCCAATCGGGTGGTCGTTGTGTTCGTTGTTGCGGAAGTCTGTATCCGCGTAAAGGTGTTCAGGCACCATAGTGAAGGTGCCTGCTTCAAAGGAGATCAGGAACGGGCCGAAGGGCTCGATTAAGGTAAATACAACGGTGTGGTCATCCGTTGCTTCGATGCTTTCCACATGTTGTAAAACGGCCCGCGCACTGGGGTTCAGCTCGCGGTGGAAAACATCGGCAGAAAATACCACGTCGTCAGCGGTGAAGGGCTCACCGTCGTGCCAGGTGACGTCTTCACGCAGATGAAAAGTATAGGTGCGGCCATCGTCGCTGACTTCCCATGACTCTGCGAGCTGCGGCATGGGTTCCAGGTCTGTGGTGTAGCGCAGCAGCCCTTCATAGATATTGCCTGCCACGGTGCGTGTAGGGGCGTTTTGCACCATCCCCAACACTAAGCCTGGCGGTTCTGGTTGAATAATGGTGTTAACAGTGCCGCCCTGTTTCGGGTCGTCTGATAGAGCGGCCGACGAAAAAGCGAATGCTGCAGCGGAAATTGCCAAAGCCAGTGGTGTCTTCATGTTTCCTGCTCCTCGGTTATTAGCACGTAATAGATTTACGTTGTCGTTAGGCGAGCGAGGCGTGATACAAAACAGCCCAGTTGTGATTGTTGTGATAGAGCGTTGTTATGAGTTGCCGTTATAAATCGTTGTTGTGGTCGTTAGGCGAGACCTTTTTGAACATAGCAGTGGTTTGTAAAACTGTCGACAGTCGGCAATCGGCCGTCGACAGAATGCTTTTTTGCGTCATACTAAAAATACGTAATACTTAATAAGAGTAGACTCTATGGTCTCTTCCTCAGTGGCTCCCGGTGGCTTTATTCAACAGCAAAACCTTGTTGAGCAGGTGGCTGACTATTTGACGCAAGCGATTATCCAGCAACACTTTTTGCCCGGTGAGCGGCTGTCAGAAGTGCAGCTATCCCGGGATTTAGGCGTCAGCCGCGCACCGGTTCGTGAGGCTGCGCGCTTACTGGAAAGTCGTGGGCTTTTGGTCTCAAAACCAAGGCGAGGTTTTTTTGTCAGAGCGTTGAATGCCGTTGAATTGGAGGATGTCTTCGATCTGCGGCTATGCCTTGAGCGCCATGCTATCCAGCGCTTGTCAGAGCGCTATAGCAGCGAGGCTGAGCGCGCCTTAAAACAGCAGGTAGACACGTTGTGCGAAGCGGCCGCCAGCAATGATGGAACACGTCGCATTGAAGAAGACCTGCAGTTTCATCGGTTAATGCTTCATCATGCAGGCAACGAGCGGCTGCTGAGGGCCTTTGATGGTTTAACCCACGAACTTCGTCTGTGCATTACGCTGATTACCAAAACCCACGAAGCCCCCGATACCATTGCCACTAGCCATTTCCAGCTGCTCGATGCATTGGGTAGCGGCAGCGCCGAGGCTTGCCGTGAGGCGATTGATTACCATATCGGTGTCGCCAGAGACTTCGTAGTGCGCAGTGTGGGCGATTGAACGGCGAAGAAGTAATTGAAGAAGTAATTGAAAAAGTAATTGAAGAAAAAGCTGGAGACGTGTCCGACGTTGATAAATCCTGTGAATGAATAGTTCACATGTGAACAGATGCCGCTTTGCGCTAGGTCTGGCAAGATAGCGTTTTCGGACGTTTGACGATCAAGGACACGGCATGGCGCATTTGCTACGCATCGTTATGATTCACGGCCACTTGTCGGGAGTGGTTGAACTCAATGTGGATGGCCACACCAATATTTGTGGCACCAACGCGTCAGGCAAAACCACGCTTCAGCGGTTAGTGCCGGTGTTTTACGGCGAGCTGCCCAACAAGGTGGTGCCGAAAACCCGCATGAAGTTTGATGCCTTCTATTTGCCCACTCGTCAAAGCTATCTCGTTTACGAATACCGCCGCGAAGCAGGCAATGTTTGCCAAGTAGTTCTGACGCGCAAGCAAGAAGGTGGCGTGGAGTACCGTTTTGTCGGTGCCCCTTATCGGCCAGAAGACTATCTGATCGACACTGAAAAAGGCCCCTTGGCGCTGGAGTACCCACAGTGGTCTAGCGGGCTGCGTAGCAGCGGGATTCCTGTCTCTTCCAAGCTGGGAGCTACCTCCGAGTTTCGCTCGGTGATCCAAAACGACTTCACCCAGCTTCACGGTAATAGCCGCGATGGCTTAAAGCTGCGCCAAATCGCAGCGCAATTTAGCCTAGTTAACCCTGAACGGCGTATCCGTCATATCGAAAAGCTGGTCTCTGCGGTGCATGCGAAAGAGGGCAAGATGGACACCCTCAAAACCATGCTGGCGGCAATTTTCGAAGAGGATGGCGTGGAGCTGCCGGTCACCCGCATTCGCAGTGCCAAAGCGCGGGAGTGGATTGCCCAGATGCGCCAATCCATGCGCCTGGAGCCACTGCAGGCCGCGTTGACCAAACTTGGCGGCATCGACCGCGAACTGGCCCAGCTAGAGACCACGCTTTGGCAGTTGAAGCCCCAGCTAAGCGCCGATCATCAGCAGGCGGAGCAGCGCATTGCGGACCTGGATGGTGAGTTAAACCGCCACCAGCGAGAGTTCCAACAGCGTGAACATGCCTATACCCAGCAGCGCGATGAGCTGAACGACCGCCGCAGTGAAGTCGCAAGCGACTTGCAGCACACTCAGCGCCGCCTGAATGATCTGCAAACTCAGTTCGAGCACTACGCCGATGCTGACATGGCCGGGCTGGAGCGCGATATCAACGCCTTGCCCCAGTGGCGTGAACAGCGTGATCAGCTCCAGCAGCATCTGCATTTTATGCAAGAGGCGATAAAAGAGAGCCAGGCGCGCTTAGATGGCCGGTTACGCGAGCTTTCCGAAATACTTGCCCGCCAAACTCAAGAAAATCAGGAATTGATAGATGCCCTGGTCGAGGAAAAAGCCCAGCGCCGAGAGCGACAGTGGCAAGCCGAACAGCAGCATAACGAGCGCTATCAGCAAGAGCGCCAACGGCTAGAAGGTGAGTATCAAGCGCAGTTAGAACTGGGTGTTGAGCAGCTAGCCGAATTAAAAGCGCAGCTGGCGATGCCCACCCAAACTGCTGAAGAAGTTCAAGAAGCCGAGCTTGCCCAAGCGCGTTTAGACCAAACACAGCAGGAACGCAGCGTCGCCGCCGCCACGTTGGAAGCTCTGCGCCGCGAGCTTGAAAGCCACAAGCGTGAGCGCGATGCCGCCGAGCAGCAGCTGGTGCAGTGTCGTCAGCAGCGCGAGCGGGCCGAACAGCACTGCTACGTGCTCTATCAACAGCGCGACCCAGAGCAGGGCAGCTTGCGCCACTTTTTGCGTTACCACCGGCCTGGCTGGGAACAGCAGCTTGGCAAGGTCATTGCGCCAGAACTGCTTGAACGCCGAGACCTCGCCCCGCAGCTTGCTGAAAGCGCTAGCGGCGACTTGTTCGGGCTAGTGCTGGACCTAAGTGCCATTGCACTGCCGGATTACGCCCAGGACGAAGCCAGTTTGCTGGCGGCGATTGAAGAGGCAGATAGTGTCAAAAAGCGCGCCCAAACGGAGTGTACCGCTGCCGAAAAAGCCCTAAAGCAGCACAACGAACGGGTTCAGCAGGCGGATGAGGCGCAAGATCAGGCGCGGTTGGTCTATCAACGGGCCGAACAGGAAGTGGAGTATGCCCTGGAGGCTCGCCGTCAGCAGCAAGAGCGCCATACCCAGTGCCAGCAGGCACGCCGGGCGGAGCACCAAGCGGCGTTGGCTCGCCAGGAGCAGGCCCAGGCCGGACTGCGCGAAGAGAAACGCCAGTCGCTTGCCGAGCTTGCCGAAACCCATCAGAGCCAGCTGCTGGAGTTAAAAGCCGATGCGCAACACCAGCTGGATAGCCTGGAGGCGCAGCTACGCCAGTACAAGCAGCAGCTCAACGATGCCAACGAGGAACATCAGCGCCAACGCACGGAACTGGAAGAAGCCTTTAGTCAGGAGCTGGCCGACCAGGGCGTAGACCCCGCCAAGCTAAAAGAGACTAAAGAGCGCCTGGCGAACCAGGACGAACGCATTCGTAAGGTCGCCGCTCGCCAGGAAGAGCTCACCGAGTACCAACGTTTTATGCGTGTAGAGTGGAGCCAGCACAAGCCCCAACTGGTGGCTCAGGAAGCGGAGCTTGTGCAGCTTGACCAGCAGTTGAAACGTGAAAAAGCGCGCTTTAAAAACGACTTCCATGCCGCACGCGACGCGCATCAATCAGCGGTTAATGAGCTTAAAATTCAGCGCGCAAATGCCCACAGCAGCGTAGAAGCCCTTAAGCCGCTGCTGACCCAGTTGGAAAGTTTGGACATTGTTTCAGAGGGTGCGCCCTTAGCAGATGTCGTAGGTGACATGGAGGAGCGCATTGAGCGTGCGCGCCAAGCGCTAACCAGTCGCCATCAGCAGCTTGAGCAGCTGCGTCGGGGCTGCCTGGAGGTAGAAAGCCAACTGATTAAAGATGCCAGCAGTGGCTTTGCCGATGCACTGCAAAGCGAACGCGAGAAGCTGCCAAATGACAGCCCGCGACTGGTGTTACCGCTGCTGCGCGACATGCTAAAACTGTTAGAAGATCAACAGCAGCAGCTGATTCAGGAAGGGCGCAACCTAAGCGATGACCTGGATAAATTCTTTATTGTCTTCCGCGACTTAAACCGCCGAATCAGCGCCCAGAGCCGTCGGCTTTCCGACGAAGTGGCGGATGACCTGCGCCTAGAAGGCATCAGCAAAGCGGAAGTGCGCATTCAATCGACGATTGATGAACTGGGCTTTTGGGAGCCTTTAAAGCTGTTCGCCCAGCGCTACAAAGCATGGCGGGAATCCGGCCAGGAGCTGCCCAGTGACGATTACCTTAATGCACTGGCCGATGTGGTTGACCTACTGCGCAGTGACCAGCAGTACAGCTTCGAAAGTCTGCTGCGACTTGAACTGCACCTAAACGAAGGTGGCACTGATCTGGTGATCAAAAACGACCGCCAGCTGTTGGAGTCTTCCAGCCATGGCATGGCTTACCTGATTTTGTGTAAGTTTCTGCTGGCGTTTACGCGGCTGCTGCGGGGGGATGCGCAAATCGCTATCCATTGGCCGATTGATGAAATCGGCACGCTGGCTTATCACAATGTCGAAAAGTTATTTGACGCCTGTGACAGCAACCGCATCCATATTGTCGGTGCTTTCCCCAACCCAGAGTCGGATGTGCTGCTGTTGTTCGCTAATCGCTACCTGATTGAGCGGGACCCTAACCAGCCCAACCAGCGCCTGCTAAAACGTATTGAGCCGCGCCTTAGTCCGCTTGCACAGCGGATCAAGGAGCGTCAGCAAGAGGTGACCGCATGATCGAACACGGCCCGCTACTGGAACGCTTGCTGGCTGGCGAGTTTGTCTGCGCCGTCAGTGATGACAACGCCTTCCGCCATTTGGCAAATGAAGAGACCCGCGACGCGATTGATGACTACCTGCGACCGCTCAACCGCAGGCTGGCGAGCAATGATGAAGGCAGTGTCTACTTTTTAGCCTGGCGACAGCTTAATGAAACCGCTCGGGAGCAGCTATCGCGCCAGCTGAGTGACACGGTCAACAGCCTGTTGCCATTGTTGGAATGGCTGCAGCTAGTTCAAGAAGCGCTAGGCCGTGACACCTTGGCGGCCCCTAGCGATGTGCTCAAGCCCGCTGAGTTCAGCGCTAAGTGCGAAGATAACCAAAGCCTGCGCGAGCGCCTGGAACGGCTAGCCACGGACAGCTTCTTTGGCTCCCAGAGCGACCAGTTAGATGCCCAGGTAAAGCAGCTATTTAAGCGCTTGAAAGAGCATGGCTACTTGCTTCAGCCCCACGCAGAGCGTCAGGTGTTTGTGGTCACCGGTAAAATTGATTACCTGATCGAGGTGGTGCGCTTTATCCGCGATGAGGAAAACTTGCCCATCGACGCGGAGCGGGAAGAGGGTGCCCAGGAGACGCTGCTGTGAGCGAACTGGAAAGCCGCCTACTGAAAACCGGTGCTGAACGGCTGGCGCTGTTGGGCAAGCACGCCGAACGGCTGATGCAGGGCTACACCCGCGATGACGTGCCGTTAGACGGCCTCAACGACAGTGCGCTGCGCAAGCTGTTGGCCGCTCGGGTGTTATGGCGGCCAGATGAGCAGAGCGGGGTAAAGCTCTCTCCCAAGGTGCGCGACCTGATCGCTGAAATGCTCGCCGACGAAACCCGCCGCCATGTAAATGCCGATGTCGCGGAAACTCTTGAGCTAGTGCGCTCGTTGGTGCACAGCTACCGTGAGGCCCGCAGCCAAGGTGAGCATTGGCGACAGGAGCAGCAGCTGCTACGCCTGCGTCAGGAAGTGGACGATCTAAACGGGCGCTTTGCCGATGCTATTGATAGCCTCTGGCAACGACTCAACAGCGATTTCGGCTTTGTTAGCCAGTTGAGCGATAAGATCCGCGAAAACGACCGCGCCCAAAAACAAATTGTTAGGTTGCTGGATGGCCTGGCACTGATTGATTTCGACGAGCTGATTGCGTTAGTTGGTAGCGATGGCAGCCTGCGCAAGCTACTGATCAGCCAGCTACAGCAGCGCTTAAGCCACCATTACACCAGCCTGCGGGAAGTGCAGCGGCGGTTAATTGAGCTAATGGCACGCTTTCGCAAACAGCAGGCACGCAGCCGCCTGATCAGCGGCATGGTCGCGTTTATGCGCGAACATCCAGGCTTTGTGCCGAGTAATTACGCTAAACGCAGCGACGTACCTGCATTATTCAACCACGCTGCGCCGTTACATGCCGCCGCTGCGCCAGCACTAGACCGGGCGCTAGAAAGCCGCGTGCTGGCAGAACTGCTGCATGAATTGCCAACCCCGCGCCATGCTACGCACACCGTCGAGTCGGCAGTGGCTGCGCTCACGCCGGAAGATGACCTTGCCGCTGCTCGCCAGCAGGCGCTTAAACAAGATGTGGAACGCTTTTACCTCGCGGTGTTAGATCAGCCCCCCGCCGAGCCGATTAGCGCCCTCGCTTATCTGTATGACAGTCACCTCGACTGGCCCGATGAAATTTGGCTGTTTCAGGTGATCTCCGAATACCAGGGCTTGCCGCGTAGCGAGCAGCAAGCGTTTCGTCTACACCAAGACGAATCACCGGCCAGCCCATTTAACGATCTGCGCCTGATTCATGACGTCGCACTAGCGGTGGCGATATGACGTTATCAGGCCGCGCCCGTGCCGGGCTCAACAGTGTTGTTCGAGAGCTTAACCGCCAGCCCGTGGTAGAAAAATCCCGAGGCAAATGGGTCGAAGATGTGGTGGCGTGGTGCCGCCAACAAGATATAGATCTGACCAAGCGAATTTCCAATCAAACGCTGCGCTTTGACGCCACCCTAATGGCGCAAATCAACAATATACTGGAGAGTGACCGTTTGGCACCGCTAGGGCGCTCGTTAAGTGGTTTAAGCAGTGCCGCCCAGGCGGCAGAAGGCGTTGAGGAGGATAAAAGCCGCCGCGAAGGCCCACGCGCAAAACGCGTGCTGATCAACTTGTCACCGCAGCCCTCGGCGTGGCTTGCGCCAGAGCCGCGCAGCATTCGCGATGTTGATGTAAGCGGCTTGAAGCTGGCGGTGTTTGGCGCGCTCGTCCAAGTGGAAAACTTGGATAGCTTCTACGTGTTTTCGCCAGAGATAGCAGCGCTTAGCGGTTACGCTAACCCGCTGGTGGTTTACCGGGGCGACAGCCATTACGGTGGCGGCTTTGCCGAACTGAAAAAAGCATGGCGAAAAACCAACCGGCCACACCTCTACGCCGGTGACTTCGACGCCAAAGGCGTGACCCTAGCCCTAGACAGCGACGCGACGCATTTACTACTACCTGGTATCGAATGGCTCGCCCAAAACGTCACGCCACTGCACCAACCCGCTGAACAGCTGCCTTTCCAACGCCGCCTACGCCAGCTGCATCTCACGTTGCCTGACCACCACCCACTACGCCCGTACTTAGCCCTGTTGGAAAAACAGCGCGGGCTAAAACAGCAGTGGTTTGGAGGGGAGTTGGTGTGTGTATCGCTCAGTTAAGGCTGACTGGCATTAACCGATGGGCTGGGTTTTTTGTGTAATAAATGCCTGAAGATGACTCTACCCCAGCCCTCCGAGCCGCCCTCGTCATTCCTGCAGGCCCTCCGAGCCGCCCTCGTCATTCCCGCAGGCCCTTAGCGGGAATCCATGTTGACCTGGGATTTCGAGCTGCTGCAGGTCAAGGTCAAGGTCAAGGTGGATTCCCGATAACCCCACTCGGGAATGACAGTGCGGTGACTCGGAATGAAAGTGCGGTGACTCGGGAATGATGTACGGTGACTAAAAACCATCGGTGTGCTCTGTGCTAGCTGCTACAACTGACATGTTCATCATATTGTACATGTTAAGGTCTAAGGCTATACTTGTCCTGTAAAGCGTACAAGTGGAGGCTCTATGAAAATTGTATCTTTTACAGAGGCAAGAAATAGTTTGAAAGCAGTATTAGATTCCGTTGTTAATGACGCGGATACAGCGGTGATTACTCGCCGTGATTCGGAAGATGCTGTTGTTATGTCGCTAGACTACTACAACAGTCTGATGGAAACGGTGCACTTACTGCGCTCACCGGCGAATGCTGAACATTTGAATCGCTCAATTGAACAGTTCAAAGCAGGTAAGGTAACCCATAGAGACTTAATGGATGAGTAGTCGTTTACTGTCATGGACTGACGAATCCTGGAGCGATTACCTGTATTGGCAAACCCAGGACAAAAAAACGCTGAAACGAATAAACAAGCTTATAAACGACGCTAGACGCTCACCCTTTGAAGGTATTGGTAAACCAGAGCCGTTAAAGGAAAACTTAGCTGGTTTTTGGTCGCGACGTATAGATGATACGAATCGATTAGTCTACGCAGTTGATGATAATGCGATTACGATCATTTCGTGTCGTTATCACTATTAGTTTCGGCCCTTCCACAGGGCAGCTAACAAGTTAGTTACTGCACCGGAAAAATAACTCGCTGGCGCCCATCATTTTCCGGTGAGTAAAGCGTTAGCGCTACTCCAAATCCCGAAAGGGTAAGTTGTTGGCTCAGGCTCGGGTAACTCAAATAATATAGATCTGCTTGTTGCGTGATGCGCAACGCGCTATGATGTGCTGATGATTAAATCATTCCGCCACAAGGGACTCAAGCGGTTCTACGCTAGTGGCAGCACCGCTGGTATACAAGCGGATCATGCCAAGAAATTGCGTATGCAGCTTGCTGCTCTGGACACGGCCGTGTCAGTAGAAGATATGGATATCCCCGGTTTTAGGCTCCACCCGTTGAAGGGGAGAGACAAAGCGCGGTGGTCAATTTGGGTCAACGGAAATTGGCGCATGACGTTCGAATTTCGAGATGGTAATGCGTACATTCTTGATTATGAGGATTATCACTAATGACGATGCATAATCCGCCGCATCCTGGCGAATTTATTCGGGAAGTTTACCTAGAGCCTTTTGGTATTAGCTCCCGTCAGCTTGCTTCCAACTTGGGTGTTTCACCATCCACCTTGTCACGGTTGCTCAAAGGGGATAGTGGCATTAGCCCTGAAATGTCTTTGCGCTTGTCGAAGGTTCTCGGACGTACCCCAGAGAGCTGGCTATTAATGCAGGATATGTATGACCTATGGATGGCTCGCAGCACAATTAATTTGGACGACCTGCAGCCATTGGATTTTGAGGCCGCTTAACGATTGCTACTGTTGTCGTTGGCATCCTGTTGTAAAAAGCTGAGCAACCAAACTTATTGGAAATCTGTATGCCGCCAGACTAGGTTCAGGTTTCTAATAGAGAAAGCACGGACGCGATATGAACCTACTTTTCCTCGGCACCTCCGCAGGCGTGCTCACCAAGCAACGCAACGTCTCCGGCATCGCCTTGCGCGAGAGCAAAGGGAAAGGTTGGTATCTGATCGATTGCGGTGAGGGCACCCAGCATCAGGTGTTGCACACCAAGCTGTCGTTTCATTAACTTTTTTTATGCTGGCTCAGGTGTATAATCTTACCCAATTGCTCGGAGGTGCTCATGAACACAAAGATAGAAGCGTACGGCGTTAAGGCTGTTAAACGTCCTAAAATTGTGGCCAGCAAGAAACTTGATCTCTCCGGTGAGTCTGGCCAGCAAATTGTTAAGTCTGAAACCAAGCTGGTTCTCAGAACGCATAAGCGAACTTTCAAAAAGCTAGCTGATATGTGATGAACCTTATTTTCTTTCCTTTCGAGCGTGTTCTGGAGATAAATATCTTCATCCTTGAGCATG
This sequence comes from Vreelandella neptunia, assembly GCF_000712975.1. GTDB lineage: Bacteria > Pseudomonadota > Gammaproteobacteria > Pseudomonadales > Halomonadaceae > Vreelandella > Vreelandella qaidamensis. Next base: position 414,718 of record NZ_JHQL01000001.1, read on the forward strand.
AGCCAGGTATGAAAGGGGCTGCCGATATAAATAAGCTTCAAGGCGCGTTAGGTAGAGTAGACAATGCTATTGCATACTCTGGCTTGGATGACGTTTTCGAGATTGCGGCAAAATATGTAGCATCCATTGCTCTTTCCCACTCTTTACCAGATGCAAACAAGCGAACTGGTTTGGCAGTTGGCCTGGAATATTTGTCTCTTAATGATTTCGAACTTACCGCTGATAATGAGTTATTTGCTGACGCAGTCAAAGACCTGGTGATCGGTGCCATTGATGAGTCCGATTTTGCTGATTTACTCTACGCTCAATATGCTGCAGAGCAAGATAATAAACTATAATAACGGCACCCATTTACCCGCAAGTGGATGACCTGTATCACCGCTACCGGTTTGAGCAACACATGAACCTACTCTTTCTCGGCACCTCCGCCGGTGTGCCCACTAAACAAAGAAACGTCTCTGGGATCGCTTTGCGTGAAAGCAAAGGGAAGGGCTGGTATCTGGTTGATTGTGGTGAGAGCACTCAGCATCAGGTCTTACATACCAAGCTGTCGTTCCATTCGTTGAAAGCCATCTTGATTACCCATGTGCACGGCGACCACTGCTATGGGCTGCCGGGCATTCTGGCGAGTGCCGCCATGGGTGGCCGGAAAGCGCCGCTGACTATTGTTGCGCCCGCAGGTATCCAAACGTGGTTTGAGGCAACCTGTGAGGTGACGCAGCTATGCTTACCTTTCGCCCTGGAGTTTATCGCCTCAGACGATCTGCCAAGCGTTGAGTTTGAGAGCATCGCGGTTGAGACCTTCGGACTTTCACATCGGGTGGCGTCTTATGCCTATGCATTTACGGAGCGAAAGGTTGATGCTGCCCTGGACGTGGATAAGCTAGCGCAAAAGGGGATTCCAAGAGGGCCGTTGTGGGGGCAGTTGAAGCAAGGGGTTGATAGTGAGTTTGCAGGTGAGCAGTTAAAAAGCAATGATTACTTAATTTTTAAGAATAAGCCCAGGAAAGTAGTGATCGCTGGAGACAATGACCAGCCTGACTTATTGAACGAGGCGTGTGCAGAGGCGCAGGTGTTGGTGCATGAGGCCACCTATACCGAAGGGATGGCTGAGAAGGCTGGCGATGTGGGACATAGCTACGCCAAACTTGTTGCTGCTTTTGCCGAATCGATAAAGCTACCTAATTTGGTGCTGACGCACTTCAGCCCTCGTTATCAGCTTAACCCCAGTGCGTCGCCGTCTATCGAGGACATCCGCAAAGAAGCACAAAGCGTCTATTCAGGCTCGCTTTTCTTGGCGCGGGATTTTAGCGAATACACCTTGGAAAAAACGGGCCACTTTTCTGAAATAAAGGGCGAGTAGTGTTTTCTGCGCGTGGTCGTCTGGGCTGGTTACGTTTAGGGGTTTCGTGTTACAAGCCAGTGCTCGGCGCTGTTTGAGCCCCGATGACCGAACCCAGCAAGGAGAGTCCTCATGCAGAAGTTGAGAGTCGATTTGGTGTCCGATGTAGCATGCCCGTGGTGCGCGATCGGCTATCGGCGCTTCGAACAAGCGTTAGAGATACTTGATGGTGAGATCGATGTAGAACTCTTCTGGCAGCCCTTTGAGCTCAACCGGGATATGCCGCCCGAGGGCGAGCCGATCCTAGAGCACTTATGCCGCAAGTATGGCAAGGACGCGGCCAGCATGGAGCAGTCCCAGCGGGAGATTATGGCCGTGGCCGAAGAACTTGGGCTGAATTTCCGTGGTGCACTGGAGCGCCGGGCGAATAATACCTTCGATGCCCATCGTGTGCTTGCATGGGCCGCAACGCAGAACCGAGAGACGGCGCTGCAGTTGGCATTATTTGAGGCCTACTTTGGTGATGCCAAGCGTCCTTCGGATCCAGAGGTGCTACGAGAGAAGGCTATTGAAGTTGGGCTTGATGGTGACGTTGCCGAGGCCATCGCCCGGTCTGATCAGTACGCGGACGACGTTCGAGAGGCAGAGCAGAAATTCATGGAGGCAGGGGTCACTGCCGTGCCGGGGTTTATACTCGATGGACGCTACCTGATTTCTGGCGCCCAGCCAGCCGATGTGCTTGTCGATGCGCTTCGTCAGGTGGCTGAGGAAAACGCGAGCCGTTAATGCCCTACAGCCTCTGGGGCGACTCTAGTAGTGCATCATCATACGCTGGGTGAATGCTCTTCGCTTCCCAGCATTTTTGTCGCTGGCGTGTGGCTAGTCAAACGATTTCAAAACGCTATTTCTTAAGCGCGGGCTCTCAATAAGCCCGCGCGTTACTCACTATTTCAAAAGCTATTTTAAAAGCTATTTCAAAAACTCTCGCAGCGTTTTGCTGGCTTGGTCGATGGCGACGACGCCATCTAAATGGCCGCGGTTGCCTTCCAGGGTTTTAAGCGTTACTTCGGTGCCGTCGGCTTCTATCAGCTCGGCAGTGCGGCGTACGCCTTCGGGGGCGAAGACGAGGTCGTTTTCGCTGTACAGCATCAGCGTTGGGGCGTCGATGGCGGCCAGTCCTTCTTCTAGTGAATCACCGTGGCCCGCCATAAAGAGTTGGTTGGCGCGGACCAGGTAGAGCAGGTGGTTGGCATCGGAAAGTTCAGCGCGGGCGGCGGCGACGTCATCCAGCGTTTGTTCAATGGCGTAGCGGGCGTTGATATCTTGAGCAGGATCGCGCTCTTCGTCAGCCCAGTCGCGGTTGAAGGTTTCGTTGGCCCACTGCCAGTGATTGGCATTGAGGGTGACGAGCTTGAGCGCTTCTTTTAGCCCATCGGTGGGTGGCTCGCCATCGTAGTAATTGCCTTCATTCCAGTTGGCGTCTAAGCGAATGGGCGCTGCCCAGGCGCTAAGCGTTGCCAGTAACCAGGGGTCGGCAACGCCGCCGCCAATAACAGGAATCAGCCTGTCCACTTTGTCAGGGTACGCGCTGGCCCATTCAAACGCTTGAAGCGCCCCCATCGAGGCACCCATGACCGCGTGGAGTGATTCAATGCCCTGGCTCTCTAACAACGCACGCTGTACCTCGACAAAGTCACGGATTGTTACCACAGGAAAGTCCATTCCCCACGGTTCGCCGGTGTCTGGATTAATAGAGGCGGGGCCAGTGGTGGTGACATTGGGGTCGTGGGCGTTGAGGTTCACCAGCGTATCGGACGCAATAATGTAGTACTCGTCGGTATCCAGTGGTTTGCCGGGGCCGATGATGGCATCCCAGTAGCCGGTTGGCTCGCCATCCGGGTCATAACGACCTGCTGCGTGGCTGGTGCCAGAGAAAAAATGGGTAATTAAAATGGCATTGTCACGGGCGTCGTTTAATTCACCGTAGGCTTCCCAACCCACCGCAAGCTCGGGAATTGTTTCGCCGCCTTGAGTGGTGAAGTCTTGCATCTCGAAGGTTTGTTTTTCGACGACGCCATCCCAGGCCAGTAGCGGTGATGCTGCAAGTAACCCGAGGCTAGTGAACGTCACCACGGTCAATAAAGAGTGTCGTTGCTTGAGGGGCATACGCCTTCCTTAAATGAGGGATTGTTATGATTATTGTTGGCAACGGCTGCGTTGCCACCCTCTTAGCGTAGACGGCTTTAGCGCATTTTAAATGGGTTTAGCCCGTTAGCTTGTTGCATCATCATACGTTTGGCGAGCGGTACGCGTTCGGCAAGGTGCAGGCTGAGATCACCCAGCTGGCGTAGCGGTTTTGCGCCGGTAAACAAGTGATGGAAGCTGTCAGTGGCAGCAATCATGGCTTGGTTGGCTAAGCGGCGCTGGCACTCGAAGCGATGCAGGCTAATGTGGTCACCAGGGTCGCGGCCTTTGATGATTAGCTCTGCCAGTGTGTCGGCATCATGCAGGCCAATATTCAGCCCTTGTCCTGCCAGCGGATGCACCACGTGGGCGGCATCGCCAATCAAGGCTAAGCGCTTGCCGATATAGCGTTTAGCGTGCTGGCGTCTAATGGGAAAGCTCGCTTTTGCCACGACTCTTGTTAGCTTGCCAAGCCGCTTAGGAAAGGCGGTTTCAATGGCCGTTTTTAGAGCGTCATTGGATAGCTGTTCACGGGCTTTGGTGGCTTCGTCGCTGTCATACCACACCAGCGATGCACGTTGGCCGGGTAAGGGCAGCATGGCAATCGGGCCAGTGGGGGTGAAACACTGCCAACTAATATCTTGCTGGGGCAGCTCGGTCTCCACGTTAATAATCATCGCCCGCTGATGGTAGTCGTAACTGCTAACGCTAATGCCGGCGAGTTCTCGTAGCGTTGAATGCGCGCCATCAGCGCCCACTATTAATCGGGCGCTTAAGGTTTTGCCATTATCTAGCTCCAGCATGCGGCCGGTGCTGGCGGCCATGGTGCTCAGCGGCGCGCACTGGGTGTAGCAGGTCACGCTGGGAAGATTCTCTAAGCGCTGCCATAACGCATATTGCAGGGTGCGGTTTTCGATAAAAATACCGAAGTCATCCATGCCACTGTCCTGGGCAGAAAATAGCGAATGGCCGGAGCCATCCTGGTTGGCGACATCAATATGGCGAAATGGGCAGCAGCGCTCTTCCGGTAGCTCGGTGCCGCTTGCTTTTACAAACGACAGCGAGCGGGCATTAAGTGAGGAGATACGCAGGTCATAATCGCCGCTGGGCGGGGTGGGGGCGCTGCCGCGTTCTACCAAGCCAACCGATATACCGGCATGGCCTAACCGAGCCGCCAGTGCAGCTCCCACCATGCCACCGCCGACAATGATAATCTCGTGATCCCACTGCATGAGGCACTCCTTACGTTGAATAACGAGGGCATATTGCATGACCCTTTATTGTCATACAGTATCGTTTACTTGTCGCAGTGTTGCATAGGGTGATCCATTGACGCAGGCCGTGGAAATGACAAATAGCATCGCGCAGGCAGGGGAAGCGCTGGCGAGTTTTATTGAGCGCCATCCTAAACTGTGGGTGATTACTGGCGCAGGAGTCAGCACCGACAGCGGCATTCCTGATTACCGTGATGCGGACGGGCAGTGGAAGCGACCGCCGCCGGTACAGCATGGCGATTTTATGGCCTCACTGGCGGTGCGCCAGCGCTATTGGGCGCGGGCGCTTATTGGTTTTAAGGCCATGCGTGAAGCCCAGGTGAGCGGTGCGCATCGTGCACTAGCGGCGCTTGAAACCATGGGCTACGTGGAACTGCTGGTGACACAGAACGTGGACCGTCTGCATCAGCGGGCAGGTTCTAGCAAGGTGATTGATTTGCACGGGCGAGCAGACATGGTGGCGTGCATGACCTGCGGTTACCAACTTATGCGCCATGCTATGCACAGCGAAATGGCTAACATGAATCCCCGTTTTGCAGCGTTAGATGCCCGCCATGCCCCCGACGGCGATGCAGATTTAGAAACCGATTTTTCGACGTTTAAGGTGCTGGACTGCCCACGTTGCCAAGGCATCTTAAAGCCCCAGGTCGTTTATTACGGCGATGTGGTGCCGCCAGCGCGGCGCTTGGCTGCTCAAGCAGGGCTGCAAAACGCCGATGCTGTATTGGCTGTGGGCACCTCGTTGATGGTGTATTCCGGTTACCGCTACTGCCGTGATGCCCACGCCATGGGCTTGCCAGTTGCCTCGCTGTCGTTGGGCGTTACTCGCGCCGATGCGCTCTTAACCCATCAGTGGCGCGCTCCGTTAACGCCAGTGCTAGAGCACGCGGTGGCGTGTTTGAAGCGTGACTAACGCGTTTTCGAGACCCAGGGATTGCCCTCACTCCACAGCCGCCAAGGGGCATCGCGGTCGGTGGGCTGGGCATAATCGATACCCACGCGAGGGCCAGAGGCAACGGCATCGGGAGGAGTGCCCGCTGTTATCCATAGCGCGTTCGGCTGGGTCATATCATGACCATATAGCGTTTTATCAATACGCAGCGCGCGGGTTAGCTTACCGGGGCCATTGGTGAGATTGCGGCCCTTTACATCACGTAGCGCGCGCATGGCCGCTTCGCCTGACACTGGCTCCACCGCACGAATAAGCACCGCGCACGGGTTGCCTTCTGGCTGTGTCACCACGTTCAGCAGCCAGTGCATGCCATACACCAGATACACGTAGGCGTGCCCTGGTGGCCCAAACATGGCCTCCGTTCTCGGCGTTTTGCGCCGATGCGCATGGCAGGCCGAATCTTCAGACCCCCGATAGGCCTCTGTTTCGACAATCTTCGCGATCATCAGCTCACCTTCGTAGTAACGAACCAGTCGGCAACCCAATAGATCCCGAGCGACGGCGAGGGTGTCGCGGTGATAAAAGTCGAGCGGAAGAGGAGGTAACGCCGCTGTGTTAGCGAGTCGATTAACGTCAATTAATGGGTCAGTATGCGCCATGATATCGCCAATTACTTGAGTAAGCTGCTAGGGTATTCGTTAGTCCTTTCTTTTAAAAGCGGAGTCGCCCGTGCTGTCATTTGAACACCAGTTTGCCACGCTTCCCGAGCCACTGTGGATGGCCTGTCAGCCAACGCCAGTGAACCAGCCGACGCTGATTGTATTTAATCAGCGGTTGGCAGAAACGCTAGGAATGGAAGTTAAGCCTGATGATGCCACCCTTGCCCAATGGTTTAGTGGCAACCAACTGCCACCAGGCGCAGAATCGCGGGCGCTAGGTTACGCTGGGCACCAGTTTGGTAACTTTGTGCCGCAACTAGGTGATGGCCGCGCGCTGTTGTTAGGGGAAGTCATCGACCAGCACGGCATACGGCGCGATGTTCAGCTCAAGGGCAGCGGCCGCACGCCCTTTTCCCGCGGTGGTGATGGTCGTTCGCCGTTAGGCCCGGTATTACGTGAGTATTTGGTCAGTGAATTTATGGCTGCAATGGGCGTGCCCACCACCCGTGCGTTAGCCGCTGTTTCGACTGGCGAACGAGTGGTGCGCCAACTGCCTGAACCTGGCGCGGTCTTTACCCGCGTTGCCAGCAGCCATCTTCGTGTAGGCACCTTCCAATTCGCTGCGGTGCGCAGAGATGAAGCTGCCCTGAAGGCGTTGGCCGACCATGTGATTGCTCGCCACTACCCTGAAGCCGCCAGTGCAGACGATCCTTATTTAGCCTTGTTAGAGGCAGTCGTTGCTCGCCAAGCGGCGCTGGTGGCGCGTTGGATGAGCCTTGGCTTTATTCATGGTGTGATGAATACCGATAACTGCAGCATTGCCGGAGAAACCATCGATTACGGCCCCTGTGCCTTTATGGAGCAGTTTGACCCGCAAAAGGTCTTCAGCTCGATTGACCAAGGCAAGCGCTATGCCTTCGACAACCAGCCCGCGATTGCCCAATGGAACCTAGCCCGCTTTGCCGAAACGTTACTGCCGCTGATGCGCGAAGAGGGCGATACCGTGGTAGAGCAGGCCACTGACGCCATTCGTCATTTTGAGTACCTGTTTGATGTGGAGCAGTGCCGTCTGCATGCAGATAAACTCGGCCTTGCTCCAGAAAGCGATCAAGCAGATCCGCTGATGAAAGCGCTAAAGAGCCAGATGCACCAGGGACGGATGGATATGACCGCCACCTTTGATGCGCTGACACATTACGCCAGCACCTCAAGCGAGCTGCATAAAGAGGCACTGTTAGCGCTGACCACCCAGCCCAATGAACTGGCGGCATGGTTGGATCAGTGGCAAGCCGCACAGCTGGCCAGCCAAGGCAGCGAGCGTTTAGACGCCATGCGGCGTGCTAATCCAGTGGTCATTCCCCGCAACCACCGCATTCAGGAAGTTATCGATGCGGCTTACGAGGGCGATTTTGCGCCGTTTCACACCTTGCTTGCTGCGGTCACCCAGCCCTTTGATGAATCCGCAGAAGCACGCCGCCTTGCAGCCCCTGCAACAGAAAACGAACAAGTACTGAGAACGTTTTGTGGCACCTAGTAGCGGCTTTTCCTGTGGTAAACTGTGATTATTTACAGGTAAGGGCGGAGGCAAGGGCAATCTGTGCGCAAAATTATTCATTGCGACTGTGACTGCTTCTACGCAGCGGTTGAAATGCGTGACAACCCGGTGCTTAACGATGTGCCTATTGCGATAGGTGGCAGCGTTGAGCAGCGCGGGGTTGTCGCCACCTGTAACTACCCCGCCCGCGAATTTGGCATCCACTCGGCCATGCCCATGGCCCAGGCGCTCAAACGCTGCCCGCATTTGACCGTGATTCGTGGTGACATGGCCAAATACAAAGCGGTGGCACGCCAGGTGTTTGCGATCTATCGCGATGTGACCGAACTGATCGAGCCGCTCTCGCTAGACGAAGCCTTTTTAGACGTGACCAATGTCACTCTTTGCAACGGTAGCGCCACCCGCATGGCCGAAGCGATTCGTCAGCGGGTGAAGAGCGAAATAGGCATTACCGTCTCGGCAGGTGTCGCACCCAATAAGTTTCTTGCCAAAATTGCCAGTGACTGGCGCAAGCCGGACGGCCTGTTTGTGATCACACCAAACGACATTGATAGCTTTGTGCAGCAACTGCCAGTCAAGAAAATCCACGGGGTAGGGCCGCGCACCGCTGAAAAACTGGCGGGGTTGGGTATCCAAACCTGTGCGGATTTGCGGGCTCGCTCGCTTACCGAGCTGGTCGAACAGTTTGGCCGCTTCGGGCATCGGCTGTTCGAGCTAAGCCATGGGCGCGACGAGCGGCCAGTGAAAACCCATCGCGAGCGAAAATCGATCAGCACTGAGCAAACCTACTCCCAAGACTTGCCGACGCTGGAAGCCTGTCGCCAGCAGTTGCCTGACCTGCTCAGTGACTTAGAGCAGCGCTATGCCAGACTAGACCCAGCGCCCGCCGTGCGCGGGCTAATGGTAAAGGTGAAATTCAACGACTTTACCCAAACCACCGTGGAACACGCCGACCCAGCGCCCAGCCTAGATCAGTTCGAATCCCTGTTAACTATTGGCTGGTTACGAGGGGAGAGGCCGGTTCGGCTCTTAGGCGTGGGCTATCGCTTGGCAGAAGAAGTTACCGCTCAGCAACTCTCACTGTTTTAATTAGCCTGTTAATACTTATGTCGATTGACGCTCATTTAAAGGCGAGTTAAAACAGACGTATGATAGTTTTGTCTACTTGCTAGCTAGTTAGCGTGGATGCTGTTGCCACGCTGCTTTCCTGTCTTCTTACCCTGCGAGCGAACCATGTCTGCCCATGCCACCCAACGCCCTCGTTTAGTGTTCGCCCATGCGAATGGCTTTCCTGGCTTAAGCTATCGCACGCTGCTGGAACCGCTGGCAGAGTCGTTTGACCTTCATCCGCTGGATCGATTGGGTCATCACCCGGATTACCCGGTGAACCATAACTGGGGCAATTTAGTTGATGAACTGCTGAGCTATTTACCTGAAACAGACGCGCCGCTATTGGGCGTTGGTCACTCGTTAGGCGGCACGCTGATGGCGATGGCGGCAGATAAACAGCCAGAACGCTTTTGTGGTGTGATTATGCTTGACCCGCCGTTGATGCTGGGGCCGGATGCCTGGGTGATGAAAGCGGCGAAACGATTCGGTTTTATGGACCGCATCACGCCCGCTGGCAAAACCCAGGGGCGGCGCAGCTTGTGGCCTAGCCGAGAAGCCATGGCTAACTCGCTACGCCGCCGTGGATTATTTCGCCGCTTTACCCCAGAGGCGTTGAACGACTACATTGAAGCAGGCACGCGCTTGCTGGATGACGGTAGTGCTGAGCTAACCTTCGATCCGCGTATTGAGGTGGAGATTTTTCGCCATCTGCCGGATCACCTTTCTGGGTTGCCACGTCGAGTCGGTGTGCCGATCCAGCTAGTGGCAGGGCAAGAGTCGCACTTACTCACCCCCACACGGGTTAAGCGGCTTCAGCGTCGTGGGTTAGCTATCAGCGAGGTTCCTGGTACCCATATGTTCCCTATGGAGCATCCAGATGAAACGCGGGCGGCCATATTAGCGGCGTGGCAGCGTTTTTCACAGGGAGCCAGTAAGCGCGCATAAAGCGCATAAGGAGGCAGAATGTATCTTTCCGTACAGCTAAGCTATTACCCGCTGGCCGATGATTTTAAGCCAGTAGTAAAAGACGTAGTAAAACGTTTGGAAGCCACAGGGTTAGAAGTTCACCCTAATCGAATGAGTACCCAGGTGTTCGGGGAATTCGATGCGGTGATGGCCGCTTTAAGCGATGTCATGAAATGGTCGTTTGAGACTCATGGAAAAGCGGTTTTTACAGCTAATTTCCTTGAAGGCGATCGACGCCCTCGGTAAGTAGAGAGCTGGCATGGCCGAAACAGCTCTAGGCGGGGGCGCTGTAAACCCATCCCTGGGCGCTACTTTTGCCATCCATGGCAAAAGGCCCCCGCTACGAGCTGTTATAGGCCTTTTGAATCAGAGCCCCTTAAACCAGCGATTCCAGGCAGGATTCAATAATATCCAGCCCTTCGTTGAGGACGCTGTCTTCAATCGTGACCGGCATTAAGAAGCGAATCGTATTGCCGTACATGCCGCAAGAGAGCAAGATCAAACCTTCCTCACGGGCTTTTTTACACAGCGCGGCAGCAAGCTCAGCATTGGGCGTGCGATCGGTTTTATTTGAGACTAGCTCGAATGCTGCCATAGCGCTCATGTTGCGCACATGGTCAATGCAATCGAACTTGGTTTGCCACTCACTAAAACGCGCCGCTAGCTTTTCACCCAGCGCTTGGCTTTTTTCAAGAATATTCTCCTCTTCGAACACTTCCATCACGGCCAGCGCTGCGGCACAGGCCGTGGGGCTGCCGGTATAGGTGCCACCCAGAGAGTTGGGGCCAGAAGCATCCATGACCTTGTCGGTGCCAACAATCGCAGAAATGGGCATGCCGTCAGCCATGCTCTTCGCCATGGTCATTATGTCTGGCTCAACGCCGCTGTGCTCAATGGCGAACATTTTACCGGTACGGCCAAAGCCAGACTGCACTTCGTCGATGATCATTAGCATGCCATGCTCATCGCAAATTGCGCGGATTTTCTCAAGAAAGCTCTTGGGCGCGGGATAGAAGCCGCCTTCGCCTAGCACGGGCTCTAAAATAATAGCGGCGGTATCTTTTGGATTGGCGTCAGTTTTTAGGGTCATTTTTAGACCACGAATGGCTTCGTCTTCGCTGACACCGTGGTAGGGCACCGGGTAAGGGGCGCGGAATACCGTGCCAGGCATCGGGCCGAAATCGGTTTGATACGGTGCGACTTTGCCGTTCATGGCCATGGTGTAAAACGTACGTCCGTGATAACCACCATCGAAACAAATAACGTTAGAACGGCCGGTGGCCGCGCGGGCAATTTTAACCGCATTTTCCAGCGCTTCTGCGCCGGAGTTAGCTAGCATGACTTTTGCGTGGCCGCGTACCGGTACAATATGGCTAAGTTTTTCAGCAACCTTCACATAACCTTCATAAGGCATGACGGTCTGGCAGGTGTGCATGACCTTATCCAGCTGGGCTTTCACAGCAGCAACGACTTTCGGGTGACGATGCCCTACGTTCAAAACGCCAATGCCACCTGCGAAGTCGATAAAGCGGTTGCCGTCGGCGTCCCAGATCTCAGCATTTTCAGCACGATCCGCAAAAGCGGTAGCAGGGCTGGCAGCGCCCGCCGCAACGTACTTCTGCTTTAGTTCGTTTAGCTCGGCATTGCTCATGGCTCAACTCCTTTGGGTGTTGGATATTGCTTATAAAAAGTCTGCAGTGACACTGTTCATATGACAGGTTCGGTCTTCATTGTTTCATATTCGTTATATAGACGATAAAACGGGTGTTATGGGTAGTAAATAAAAGACAGTAGGTAGTAGACAGAAGGTTGGTGTTCAGTAGATTGATGTTTCTAAGCCTACACACACCTCTTCTCTTAAGTCTAATAATCGAGAGGTGAGGTCTGGGCCCAAGCAATTAATGGCGGGTTTTGCGTAAAAAAATCCCTGCTGGCGAACAATGCCTGTCCGCGCTAACCACAGGGCTTCTGCATGGGTTTCCACTCCCTCAGCAATCAGTGTCATATTTAATTCTTTGGCTAACAAAACAATCGAGTTAAGCAACGCTTGGCGGCGTGAGTCATGGTCACAGTTCATAACCAGTTCACGGTCAATTTTAAGCTTGTCCGGCGTTAGGTCAGTCAATAAATCAAGATTGGCATAGCCGTTACCAAAGTCATCTAAGGCCGTTTTAAAGCCCATTTCGCGGTACGCTTCGATAATGTTGCGTAGATGTTGGCGATCACGTACGCGCTCGGTTTCGGTGATTTCAAAAACGAGGCGTTCCATTGGCCACCCAACGCGTTGTGAAACTTCGAGGGTCGCTTGAATACAGGCTTCCGGCTCGTAAACAGCATTGGGTAAAAAATTGATTGATAAGTCTGTTTGCATATTTAGTGCGCTTGCCATTTCAATCGCTTTTACTCGGCAAGCTTGGTCAAAGCGGTACATCAAATCATCGGTTACCTGAGAAATAACGCTCCAAGCCGATTCGCCATTAATACCCCGTACGAGCGCTTCATGGGTCGTAACCCGCGCAAGTGATACGTCGACGATCGGCTGGAAAGCCATCGTGAACTCAAAAGGAAGGTCTCCTTCGCAGCGTTTACAACTACCCTCTACCCATGCGCAGTGACCCATGAAATTCCCCCTATCGCCGTGCGCTTAATTATCAGCCTGCCGATCTTTTGAGCTGTCGTCGGTTAATTTGAAACTTTATTTAATTATCTAATTATAGACGAAATCAGTTTAGTCGCTTGTGAACTTTTCGTATAGGTTTTGTATAAAGATTATAGTGAAGCATGCTTAAAGGGCAAAAAAGCGCCTTGTTAGGCGCTTCGATGAGTTATCTGCCGTGCAAACGTGCAAGATTAAATAATGCCTGCTTGGCGCAATGCATGACGTTGTTCGCGAGTAATGCCAAGCTCGTCGAGCACCTGATGGGTGTGCTCTCCCAGAGAAGGAGGGGCCGTTTGGGCACTAATCGATTCACCGTTTATGCGGATTGGGTTCGCTACCAAATCAACCTGGCCTGCTTGGTGGTGAGGGAGCGTTTGCTTTAGGCCGCGGGCTTTAACATGGGGGTCGTCAAAGACGCGATCTAGCGTATTGATAGGGCCACAGGGCACCCCGACATTTTCAAAAGCGGTTAACCACGTATCTGTTTTCTGAGTAGCTAACGCGGCGGCGATAGCAGGAAGCAATTCCTCGCGATGTTTTACACGCGCGCCATTGGTGGCAAATCGCGCGTCTAGCGGTAGGTTTGGCTGGTCAATCACGTGGCAAAAACGCTTAAACTGTTCGTCGTTGCCGACGGCCACGATCATGTGACCATCTGCGGTGGCAAACGCTTGATAAGGCACAATATTGGGGTGCGCATTGCCCATTCGCTCGGGCACGTGACCGGACGTTAAGTAATTGAGAGCTTGGTTTGCCAGTACGCCTACCTGCACATCCATCAGCGCCATGTCAATATGGCATCCAACGTTGCTATCGCGGCGCTGGTAAAGCGCGGCTAGCACTGCATTGGCGGCATATAAGCCAGTGAATATATCGGTAAAAGCCACACCGCTCTTCACGGGGCCACCACCGGGTTCATGGTCAGGTTTGCCGGTTAGGCTCATAATGCCGCCCATGGCTTGAATCATGAAATCATAACCGGCGCGGTGCGCATAAGGGCTTTCCTGGCCAAAGCCGGTGATCGAGCAGTAAATAAGCCGCGGATTCAGCGTCTTTAGGCTGGCGTAATCAAGGCCGTAGCGTTTTAAGCCGCCGACTTTAAAGTTTTCCAGCAGCACGTCAGACTGAGCGGCCAACTGTTTAATAAGCGCTTGCCCTTCGGCCGTTGCCATATCCACGGTAACCGAGCGCTTGCCTCGATTGGCGCACAGGTAGTACGCCGACTCTGAGCTACCAGAGAGCCATGGAGGCCCCCAGTGGCGAGTGTCGTCACCGCTGACAGGGCGCTCTACCTTAATCACGTCGGCCCCCATGTCCGCGAGCATCTGCCCGCACCACGGGCCAGCCAGTACGCGGGAAATGTCGAGTACCTTAATGCCTGCAAGTGGTTTGGTTGCTGTGCTCATCGGGTGCCTCGTTTGCCGTTAGAAAAACGCTTGAATACCGGTTTGGGCGCGGCCAAGAATCAAGGCATGGACATCATGTGTGCCTTCGTAGGTGTTTACTGATTCCAGGTTCACCATATGGCGAATAACGCCATACTCGTCGGAAACGCCGTTACCTCCGTGCATATCCCGTGCGACGCGGGCGATATCCAACGCTTTACCGCAGTTGTTGCGTTTAATCAGCGAGATCATTTCAGGCGCCCAGTTGCCGCTGTCCATCAGGCGGCCTACCTGCAAGGCGGCTTGCAGGCCCAAGGTGATCTCGGTTTGCATATCCGCGAGCTTTTTCTGGATCAGCTGATTAGAGGCTAACGGACGGCCAAACTGTTTGCGGTCTAGCGTGTATTGGCGAGCGGCATGCCAACAGAACTCGGCGGTGCCTAATACGCCCCAGGAAATCCCGTAGCGGGCTTTATTCAAGCAGCCGAAGGGGCCTTTTAAGCCGCTAACGTTAGGCAATAAGTTTTCGTCAGGAATAAAGGCGTTATCCAGTACGATTTCACCGGTAATAGAGGCGCGCAGTGACACTTTGCCTTCAATTTTGGGTGTGCTGAAGCCGTCGGTGCCGCGCTCAACAATAAAGCCTTTAATTTGGTTGTCGTGGGCAGCGGACTTCGCCCACACCACTGCAATGTCAGCAATCGGACTGTTGGTAATCCACATTTTAGCGCCGGTTAAGCGATAGCCACCGTCAACTTTTTCTGCCCGGGTAATCATGGAGCCGGGGTCTGAACCATGGTCTGGTTCGGTTAGACCAAAGCAGCCGACCATTTCACCGCTGGCAAGCTTAGGCAAATATTTGTGCTTCTGCTCTTCAGAGCCATAGGCTTCAATGGGGTACATCACGAGCGATGACTGCACGCTCATAGCCGAACGGTAGCCAGAATCGACGCGCTCTACTTCGCGGGCAATCAAACCGTAGGCTACATGGTTAACGCCTGCGCCGCCGTACTCTGGGGAGACGGTCGCACCCAACAAACCAAGCTCGCCCATCTCATTCATAATCTGACGGTCAAAGCGCTCCTCGCGAAAAGCACTCAGCACACGTGGCTGCAGGTTTTCCTGGCAGTAGTCGTGGGCGGCATCGCGAATTTGGCGCTCTTCGTCGGTAAGCTGGTGCTCAAGGTGTAGCGGGTCATCCCAATTGAAGCGTGTCATGGCGTGAACTCCTCAGGCATTATCATATTGAGTTCAATGTATCGTCGTTCTTATAAAATTTCTACATTTTTTTAAAACGGCGAATTTATTGAATGCCTCGAGCTGTTAGTACGCGGGTAATGATTGGCACTGGGGTCATTAAGTGGTCGCGCATCAGGTTAGCTGCTTGCTCTGTGTCACGGGCTAGGATGACGTCGACTAGGGCAGCATGCTCTTGGCGTTTGGTTTCCAGCGCTTGGGGAGACATCACGGTTTCCTGCAGCCACAGGTGGCGATAGCGCTCAACCTGATTAAACAGCGTATCGCGCATTTGTAGTAGGTGGGGCGAGTTGCAACCGCTGGCAATGGCGGTATGAAACGCTTTATGGCGTGAGTCCCAGCCATCAAGCAGCTCATCAGGTGAGCTCACTTCAGTCACTTTGGAAAGCCTGTGAGCAGTCGCCAACACGTTAGCTTCCCAGTCGTCGTCGCCGCGCTCGATGGCTAAGCGCAAAATCAGGCCCTCTAACTGTGCGCGGGCGTCGTAGATGTCATTGAGTTCAGCCAGTGACATCGGCGCAACACGATAGCCGCGCTGGCTAATCGCAATCACCAAACGGTCGGCGACTAGTTGGGAAAGCGCTTCTCGGAGTGGGCCGGTGCTGACGCCGTAATACTCCTTTAGACGGCTCATCAATAGCTTCTCTTCCGGCGCATAGCGGCCGCGAATAATGTCGTGCTTTAGCGCACCATAAGCGCTGATAGCGAGGTTTGGGCGCGGCGCATCGTGCTCCATGGTATCTCCCTAGGCGAGTGTACCGGGTCAGTATGTTAGACCAATGTAGGGACGTGGCGATCAACGTCGATTAACGGCTATTATCAATAAATTTTGAAAATTTGGCACAGGTAACGTCATTCATGTGGGATTTCATCATTATTGGTGGCGGTATTTTGGGGTTTTCGACCGCTATGCAGCTGCAAAAAGCGTATCCAGAGAAACGTATGCTGGTGCTCGAAAAAGAGTCTGGCCCCGCGCAGCACCAAACGGGTCACAATAGTGGAGTCATTCATGCCGGGGTGTATTACACACCGGGTAGTCTGAAGGCTAAGTTTTGTCTTGAGGGCAACCGCGCGACCCGTGAATTTTGCGATCAGCACAACGTAAAATACGATATCTGCGGCAAATTGTTAGTCGCTACTAATGCCGTTGAGAAACAGCGTATGGAAGCGCTATGGGAGCGAACCGCTGCCAATGGTTTGGAGCGAGAATGGCTAGAGGCTGATGCGCTAAAAGAGCGCGAGCCTAATATCTCTGGGGTAGCGGGTATTTTTGTACCTTCAAGTGGCATCGTCAATTATGCCGAGGTTACTCAAGCGATGGCCGCTGAATTCGAGCGTTTAGGGGGTGAAGTTCATTATGGCAGCTGCGTCACTGGTCTTGATGAGCGTACCAACGATGTCGTGGTGACCACGCAAAATGACACGTTCACCAGCCGTTACTTGGTGTCTTGTTCAGGACTGATGGCTGATCGGGTGATCCGCATGCTGGGGCAAGACCCTGGCTTTACGATTTGTCCGTTTCGCGGCGAATATTACTTGCTGCCAGAGCGCCATAACCGAATTGTTAATCATCTGATTTATCCCATTCCGGATCCTACCATGCCGTTTTTGGGCGTACACCTGACGCGCATGATTGATGGCACGGTGACGGTTGGCCCCAATGCGGTGCTGGCGTTGAAGCGCGAAGGCTACCGTAAACAGGATATGTCGCTGACCGACATGGGTCAGATGTTCACCCATCCGGGCATCTTGAAAGTGTTAGGCAAGCACCTAAAGCCTGGGTTGCTTGAGATGAAAAACTCGCTCTACAAGCGCGGTTATTTGTCTTTAGTGCGCAAGTATTGCCCCAGCCTAACGGCAGAAGACTTAACACCTTATCCTGCGGGGGTGCGGGCTCAGGCGGTGTCGAATGATGGCAAACTGGTGGATGATTTTCTATTTGTTAATACGCGGCGCACCGTCAACGTAGGCAATGCGCCTTCTCCTGCGGCGACCTCGGCGTTACCAATAGGAGCGCATATTGTGGAACAGGTAAAAGGGCTGCTGAGTGAGTAGTGTTGTATGAGTAGTGTTGTATTAGCATCTCACGCTAAAGCCGTGCTAACTTCTTTGCACCGTTTCTACTTGCCGTTTACGGTAACCAGAAGCAGAGGGGCTTGACGCCCCCTTATCGTCAACCCTACTTAATAAGTCCAAAAAGGACGTAGGAAATGCTCATGAGAACTCTAAAATATACAGTGGCAGCATCTATGTTAGCCGTCGCACTGCCCGCCAGTGCGCAGCAGCTCTCTATTGCGACTGGTGGTACCGGCGGGGTTTATTATCCAATCGGCGGTGGCTTTGCTGAAATGATTAATAACCATATTGAAGGCGCTCAGGCGACCGCTGAGGTTACCGGTGCCTCCGTCGAAAATATGGGCCTAATTATGCGTGGCGATGCCGATTTGGCACTCGCGCTCGCGGATACGGTTTATCAGGCTTATAACGGCAGCGGCGACTTTGAAAGTCGCCAGATTGAAAATACCCGCGCGCTGGCGTCTGTTTACCCCAATGCAGTACAGCTAGTGACGCTAGCCGAGTCGGATATCCAAACGATTGCTGATCTTGCCGGTAAGCGCGTTTCTGTTGGTGCGCCGGGTAGTGGTACCGAACTCAATGCGCGTGCCGTACTGGAAGCCAATGGCATTAGCTACGACGACTTTACTCCTCAGCGCCTCAACTTTAACGAAACTGCTGATGCCATTCGTGATGGCGATATCGATGCCGGTTTCTGGAGTGTTGGGCCGCCTACCAGCTCTATCCTAAACCTTGCGGCTACTCGTGATATCCGTCTCATCGGTCTTTCTGATGAAGAAGTTGCCAATGCACAGGAAGCAGAAGCAGTGTTCGCGCCCTATCAGCTGGCAGCGGGTATGTATGACGGCATGGATGAGGCCATTCAGACCATTGGTATTCCCAATGTCTTGGTGGTGAATTCTGATATGGATGAAGAGCTTGCCTATCAGTTGACTCAGCTGCTGTTCGAGAATACTGACGAGCTGATCGCTGTTCATCCTGCTGCCAACGACACCACGATCGAGTTCACCATGAACTCTACGCCAGTGCCGTTACACCCGGGTGCCATCCGCTATTTTGAAGAAGTTGGTGCTGATATTCCCGATCGTCTGCGCCCTTAACGGTTAACGAGTCACGTCGTAAGACATTGCCATAAGGATATTGCCATGCAGTGGCAACAACGACTGATGGTGCTCCTTGTTGCATGTTTAGCGTTCGCCGAAGTGGGGGCTTCCCCCGCTTCGGCGATTGCGTCTATGCGCCTAGTCATTGCGACCGAAGAGGGCGCTACTCTGGTGAATCAAGCAGTGCCTAATGGCGGTCGCTGGTGCCTTCAATGGAAGCACTCTGTTGAGCACTTTACGGTACTTGACTGCTATCGCAATGTGGCTGGCGTGATGCAGCTAGAGCGAAGCCATCAACCGGATTTTGCCGCCGGGCTTGGGCATATCTTTGGCCGTGGGGTGCAGGTGTCAGACGGTGAGGGCGGTTACTGGATTAACGCCATTAATGAGCCAGTTGCCAACAACCGCTATGTGTTAAGAGTGGGCTCCCCTGCGGTTAACCATCAAGTGGTGTGGCCAGGTGATGAACGCTCATCGGTGAGTTTAAGTGAGGTCGCCGCTGGGCAACGTGTCATCCTTCAATTAATTGCCCCCGACGCCGCCCCAAGTGAATAAAAACGACATTAGTTAACGCTTCCGAGGACTTCATGAACGATTCCACTCCACCGCCGGTTGTGATGCCCGGCGCGAATGCGATGCAGCCCCGCATTGTACTGTGGTGTATCACCGCGGTTGCGGTGGGCCTTTCTCTGTTTCAGCTTTACTCTGCGGGAATCCAGCCCCTGGGGCTTTTCTACCAGCGCAGCATCCACTTAGCACTGATTATGCTATTGGCCTT
Source organism: Vreelandella neptunia (assembly GCF_000712975.1). Taxonomy (GTDB): domain Bacteria; phylum Pseudomonadota; class Gammaproteobacteria; order Pseudomonadales; family Halomonadaceae; genus Vreelandella; species Vreelandella qaidamensis. The sequence continues at coordinate 433,958 of NZ_JHQL01000001.1, forward strand.
TTTGATGTTTCCAGCGTTTGGGCCGAAGCGGAAGCGCGGTGTTTTAGGTTGGGGGATCGATTGTCTATTTTTAGCCGGCGCGATGATCACCGGTGGTTACTTAGTATTTAATCTAGATGCGATTTTTAGCCGTGCCGGCTTTTGGAACGATACCGATATATTAGTGGCTTGCATTGCCACGGTGACGGTACTTGAGGCAAGCCGTCGTGCCGTTGGGTGTGGTATGACAGTGATTGGCCTGCTTGCCATTATCTACGCGTTTGCAGGACCTCGTGGCGAGCTGCCATGGCTAGGTGAATGGATGCCCGGCATTTTAGAGCATCGCGGCTATACCTTGGAGCGCATTGCAGGACAGCTCTATTTAGGGCAAGAGGGTATCTTTGGTTTGCCGCTGGGTGTTGCGGCAACCTATATTTTTATATTCGTGCTATTTGGGGCTTTTTTAGAAAGCACTGGTGCGGGTAAGTTTTTTATCGATATGGCGTATGCCGCCACGGGTCGCCAACGGGGTGGCCCCGCAAAAGCTGCTGTGCTGGCGTCTGCGGGAATGGGCTCCATTTCAGGTAGTGCGATTGCCAACGTGGTGACCACTGGGGCATTTACCATTCCGCTGATGAAAAAGCTGGGCTATCAGCCGAAGCAGGCGGGTGGGATTGAAGCCGCAGCATCGACCGGTGGGCAAATTATGCCGCCGCTGATGGGCGCAGGTGCCTTCTTAATTGCCGAGTACACCAATACGCCTTATTTAGAAATCGTCAAAATCAGCATTTTGCCAGCGATAATGTACTTTGCGACGGTGTATCTGTTTGTGCATATTATTGCTTTGAAGCAGGGCATGCAGGGGTTAGCAAAAAGTGAGCTGCCGCAGATGCGTCAGGTGATGAAAGATGGCTGGCACTTCCTGCTGCCACTGGCAGTATTGGTGTGGCTGCTGGCAATGAGCATGTCGCCAATGCGCGTGGGTTATTACGCAGTGGTCACCATTATCGCCGTGGCCGTTCTCCGTTATGCACTGTGGTACTTCTTTATTGCCCCCAAGCAAGGGCAGCCAGTCACCGTTAGCCGCACTAAAGGCGTGGTGTGGGCAGGGCTAGTTAAACTGGTTCAAGGCTTAGAGCTTGGCGCGCGTAATGCCGTTGCTGTTTCCATGGCGTGTGCCGTAGCAGGGATTATTGTTGGCGTAGTGGGCCTGACAGGGCTTGGCCTTAAATTCTCCTCCATGATGCTGGCTTTCTCTGGCGGCAACCTAGTGTTGGCGCTAGTGATGGTACTGCTGGCAAGCTTAATTTTGGGGATGGGGTTGCCGGTTACCGCCAGCTATATTGTCTTGATTGTGCTGGTGGGCCCAGCGCTGACCGCTGAATTTGGGGTGCCGCTATTGATCGCCCACTTAGTGGTGTTCTGGTATTCCCAAGATTCTAATGTGACTCCACCTATCGCCCTGGCAGGCTTTGCAGGGGCAGCGATTGCAGGTAGTAAGCCGATGGAGACTGGCTTCCAAGCTTGGAAGTTTGCTAAAGGGCTCTACCTGATTCCGCTGTTTATGGTCTTCAACCCAGAGATCATTGTGGGTGGGCCAGTGTTGGTGGTGGTGTGGAATGCACTGATTGCTATCTTGGCACTGTGCGCGTTTGCTGCAGCACTGGAGGGCTACTTATTCACTAAAATGTCCTTGCTGCCGCGTTTGGCGATTGGTGGCGCTATTGTTGGGGTCTTCTACCCTAGTCTGTTAACTGAAATTGCTGGGGTGGCAATAATGATGGTCGCGATTGGTGCCAATTGGGTCGCCTGCAAGCAAGAGTCTCAGCCAGTGAACGGTTAATCCAATAGCTTTAATACTCACCATGAAAAAGCCCGGCGACCATTAGGCCGCCGGGCTTTAACATTGAGAAGGCTGAGATTAGAAAATTGACTCAGCAGTACCAGATCCCTGAGAACCACTGACTTCTTCTAGTTCACGACTGATACGACGTTGCTGAAAGCCAGGAAGGTGGTCGCGGTGGAAGAGTTCCGAAATGCCTCCCGATTGACCATCCTGCAAGCGGCGGCCAGTGGTTGGGTCGATACGGGCACTGACGATAGTTTCTGGACGTTCGGGTAACGCTGAAGGCGTACCTTCTAATGCATCACCCATAAAATCTACCCAGATAGGAAGAGCGGCATTGGCGCCATACTCAGCAATAGTTTCATTGCTGTCTTTGCCTACCCACACAGTGGTCACTAAGTCGCTGTTAAAGCCAGCGAACCATGCATCACGCTGGCTATTGGTGGTGCCTGTTTTGCCAACAATATCATCGCGGTTCAAGCTTAGTGCGCCTCGTCCTGTGCCCGAGGTAATAACGTCGCGCAGCATGTCGCGCAGAATATAGACAGCCGCAGGATCGGCTACTCGAGGAGCAACAGGGTACTCTTTGCCGTTGATTTCAACAGTTTCTTGCCCTTCAGCACAGCTAGGGCAAGCAACCTGGGGCGTTGCCTCATCCACTAGTTCCTCATCATCGTTACGCGTGACGCGTTCAATGAACCATGGTGCGACCTGGAAGCCGCCGTTGGCAATTACGGAGTAGGCGTTGGTCATTTCCATGGGGGTTAAGGTAGCACTGCCTAAAGCAAGTGACAGCCCACGTGGCAAGCGGCTGGGAGAGAAACCAAACCCTTCTAAATAGCTAATAGTATGGTCTAGACCCATGGCTTGTAGTACACGAATCGTGACTAGGTTGCGCGAACGAGCAAGCGCGGGGCGCAAGCGCATTGGACCTTGGAAATCCCGGCTTGAATTGACCGGACGCCATAAGGAATTACTGCCGTCATCGAGTACAACTGGGGAATCATTAACCACGCTTGCCGCATTCATTTCGCCATTTTCTAGGGCAGCAAGATAGATAAACGGCTTAAAAATAGAGCCTGATTGGCGCTGGGCTTGAACGGCGCGATTGAACTTACTGGCGTTGAAATCAAACCCACCCTGTAAGGCCAAAATAGCGCCGGTGCGAGGATCTTGGGCAACCAAAGAACCTTCGGCATCGGGCCGTTGCGATAGGCGAAGTGTTTCGTCCTGGTTTTCAACCACTCGGATCAGGTCACCACGAACAGCAATCTGCTCTGCGCTACTTGGTTCTGCACCGCGACTGCGTGGGCTTAAATAGGGGCGTGCCCAGCTTAGGCCGCTCCATTCGATTGTACGCAGCTCTCCGCCACGGGTAAGTACCTGCATCTCACGACCACTGCTCTCAACCACAATGGCTGGCTGGAGGAGGCCATAGTTGGGCGTGCGCTCTAACACCTGTAACCAGTTACTAACGTCACCATCCACCCCTTCAACTTGTGTTTGGCTGCGCTCGGCGGCTTGGCGGGCGGTTTCGCGAATTTCGGGTGATTCTGATAATTCTTCCTCTAGCCCGAGGGTAGCGGTTTGCTCTTGAGCTTCAACCAAGCTGGCAGCGATATCCTGCTGTTCTGGCCCACGCCAGCCGTGGCGTAGATCGTATGCCAATAAGCCGTTTGCCAGAGCTTGGTGCGCATAGGGCTGTAGCGTGCTATCAATCGTGGTGTAAATACGATAGCCACCGGTATATGCCGCATCGCCAAAGCGTTCCATAGCAAATTGACGGGCCATTTCTGAAACATAAGCCGCATCTACTTCGGTTTGGGTGTAATGGCGACGTGCAGTAACAGGCTCTTGCACCGCTGCTAGATAAATATCGTTTTCAATAAGACCAAGCTCGCGCATACGGAATAAAATCCAGTTGCGACGAATGAGCGAACGCTCGGAATTAGCTAGCGGGTTAAAAGCGGAAGGCGCTTTAGGAAGACCGGCAATCATGGCCGTTTGAGCTAGCGTTAGCTCTGCCAGCGGCTTGTCGTAATATGTTTCAGAGGCTGCAGCGATGCCATAAGCGCGATTACCGAGGAAGATCTTGTTGACGTAAAGCTCGAAAATCTCCTCTTTATCAAGAATCTGCTCCATTTGCAGAGCCAGAAGAATCTCGCGAATTTTGCGAGTAAACGTCTGGTCAAGCGTCAACATATAGTTGCGCGCAACCTGCATCGTGATGGTCGAGCCGCCGGATTGGATAGTACCGCCACTCTGGGCTAACTCTACCGCCGCCCTTGCAATGCCGCGAGGGTCAACGCCAGCATGATCAAAGTAATTGGCATCTTCCGCTGCGATCAGTGCGTTAATCATGTCCTGGGGAATATCAGCAAAGTCGACAGGCATGCGGCGTTCTTCGCCAAATTCACCAATGAGCTTGCCGTCATTGGTGAAGATGCGAAGCGGTGTATGTAGTTCAAAATCCTGCAGCTGGCGCACATCAGGTAGGCCAGGTGAGAAATAAATAGCAGCACCCACCACTGCCAATACGGTAGCACCAATAAGCGCAACGATCAGTGAAAACAGTGACAGGATGAGGGTTCGAAAAAACGTCATGAACAGAGTACACCCGTGGAAATGAGAATAGACACGGTATCCAAACGACCGTATCACGCAATTGGCTGCCATTATAGGAAGGGGAAGCAGCGGTCACCAGTGTTGATATGCCGTAATGCCATTCGCGTGTGACTGAGGTGAAAATCATGTAATCTCGAAACTTGCACGTTAGGCAGGCGGAGCCGAACCCAAGATGCGCTTACTCACACCCCGTAAAGGGTTGATTGGCGTCGATATTACATCGGCGACCGTCAAGCTGTTAGAGCTCAAACAGTATAACGATAACTATCAAGTAGAAAGCTACGCTGTTCGTCCATTGCCAGAAGGCGCGGTGGTTGAAAGACGCATCCGCGACATTAATGATGTGGCAAATGTGCTTAGGCGTGCTGTGGAGCACGCAAAGCCCTCTACGCGAAAAGCGGCGGTGGCTGTACCAGCGAGTGCCGCTATTACTAAAACACTGACCTTTCCTGCTTCGCTAAGCGAAGAAGAAATTGAAGAGCGAATAATCGCCGAATCTGACCGCCATATTCCTTTTCCGTTCAGCGAAGTGGCATTTGATTTTCAATGCCTCGGTCCCGCTCCTTTTGATGAGGACAAGCAAGAGGTTATTTTAGTGGCGTGTCGCCAACAAGATGTGACCCAGCTTACCGAAACATTAGAACGTGCTGGGCTGGAACCTGCTGCAGTCGACGTAGAAACATTTGCGATGGAGCGTGCGTTGGCCGAGTTACGCCGGCAACTAAACGTCGCAAACGATCCAACTGCGTGTGTGGGGTTAGTTGATATCGGGGCGAATATGAACGCTTTTCACGTGGTACGGGGCGGGCACATTGTGTATAGCCGCGATACCGTGTTTGGTGGACGTCAGTTAACCGATACGATTCGTGAGTATTACCACATGAGCATAGAAGAGGCTGGTTTTGCTAAAAAGCGTGGCGGGCTACCTAGTGATTACCAAGAGAAAGTGCTCACTCCATTTTTAGAGACGGTTGTGCAACAGGTAGGACGGTCATTGCAGCTTTATTATACCGCTGGTCGTCAGCATGAGGTTCAACATATTGTGTTAGCAGGTGGTTGTAGTGTTATTCCGGGCCTTGCAGAGCGTATCGCTGACGATAGTGGTATGTCGGTAACTATCGCTAACCCGTTTCAGCGTATGCGCATCAATAAACGGATTAATAAAGAAGCGTTAAGCAATGACGCACCTGCGATGCTAACGGCGGGCGGATTGGCAATGCGAGTTAGCCAATGAGTATTAATATCAACCTTTTGCCATGGCGTGAAGTACAGCGAGAAAGGCGCACGAAGAAGTTTTACGGCGTTATGTTATTGATGCTAGTGGCAGGTGCAGCGTGTGGGCTAGGCATCTTGCACATATATCAGCAGCAATTGGCTGCTCAGCAACAGCGTAATGCTTATATTTCTACCTATATTGAGCAGCTCAACATTGAAATTTCCGATGTGCAGCGCTATCAGGGTGATACAGAACGTTTAGGCGAGCAGTTAGCGTTGTTTCAAACGCTTAATTCCGAACGTATGAGTACAGTAAGGCTGTTTAATGATATTGCCGCTAGCGTTGCCGATGGTGTGGTGTATCAACGTATGACACGCAGCGGAGAGCTCGTTAGCCTTTCAGCGGTCGCCAGTAATGAGCGTCAAATTTCTGAGCAGTTACGACAAATTGCAGATATGCCTGGGTTGGGTGTACCGCTATTTTCTGAGGTTGCCAGCGGCCAAGATGACACACGGCGTGTTTTTCAGTTTGAAGTGATGCAGCAGCCTCTTAGTGACGCTGTTTCCTTGGAGGCTGCACCATGATGGTTAACCGTGGACAGATTAACCGAGAGTGGCAACGTCTGCGCAATCTTGATTGGCAGACGTTGGATGTTAAAGAAGCCGGCGAGTGGCCCGGGCTGCTGAAAGCTCTACTAGGACTATTTGTTTTTTTAATTTCTTTTTTAGCTATTAATTGGTGGTTCGTGGGCGAGTCGCGTGACTTACTTGCCGCGGAACAGCGTCAAGAAGAGCGACTGTTAGTCGAGTATCGACGCAAAGCCTCTGAAGCTGCCTTTTTGCCAGATATACGTAGTCAGTTGTCGATTCTTGAAGAACAGATGGTGCAGATGCAGGCAATGTTGCCTACCAGCGCAGAAATACCTTCTTTATTAGACAGCATCAGCGACGCTGCCATTGAGAACCGGTTGACCATTGAGACTATTCGTTTAAGGCCTCCGGTGAGCAATACCCACTATATTGAGCACCCTTTCGATATCCAGGTGCGAGGGGGTTACCATGCGTTGGCGCAATTTGTCTCGGATATTAGCGATCTAGCGCGAATTATTACTCAACACGACTTAACACTCTTGCCTGTTGATCAGAGCGGTGACACGCTACGAATGACGCTACTTGCACGCACATATAGCTACAAGACAGTATCGGCAGAAGGGGGCAGCACGCCATGAAGCGCTTGTTATGCCTGCTGCTGTGTAGTGTCGGCTTATCTGGTTGCAGCGATCCTCAATTAGGCCAGCTAGACCAAACACTTTCAGAAATACGCCGTGCTCCTGGTGGGCAAGCGCCGGAGATAGTTAAGAAATTACCAGAGTACCAGTCGCTTGATTACCGTTTTAGCGATGCACGCAGTCCTTTTTTAGCGCCTGAGGGCGTTCGCAAAAATGCGTTGCAGGTGGAGCAGGTCATGAGTGAACTTGCCCCCGATCAACAGCGCACCCAAGAGCCGTTGGAACGTTTTCAGCTTCAGACATTACGCTTAGTCGGTACGCTGCGTATGGGAGGGCAGCAAGTCGCATTAATTGCCCCTCCTGAGGGAGACATTGTTAGCGTACGAGAAGGTAATTATCTAGGCACCAACCATGGTCTTATTAACCAGATTGGCCCACAGGAAATCAGTATTGTTGAACGCGTTTTCAGCCCTCAGCACGGGTGGCAAGAGCGGCAGGCAACGCTCACCCTCGAGGAATAATTTTTTACTTGTTACCGGATATCCCCCTATGGTCGTCACATTTCGCCAAATTTTACTGTTATTGATAGCCTTCGTGCCGTCGCTCGGCATGGCTTCAGTACTTACCGATTTAGATGTGCGCCAAACCAATAACGGTAATGTAGAGTTAGTGTTGCAGTTCAGTGGCGGCGTTGCCCAGCTAAGAGGCTATCGGTTAGACGCACCTCCTCGTCTAGCGCTTGATTTAGCCGATACACAGAGTGCCGTTGCCCAACGCCGTATTGCCGTTAGCCGTGGTGGTGTTGAGCAGGTGACCGTGTTGGAGGGCAGTGGGCGAACGCGTCTCGTGGTTGATTTGAATGAATCCCTTGATTACACCTCTCGTGTAGTCGGAGATCAGCTAAGAGTCACCCTCTCAGGAAACTCCGCGTCTATGCCAGCATCGCAGGCTACTCAGCCGCCCAACCAAGGGCCCCGTGTTGAAAATATTGATTTTCAGCGTGGCGAGAATGGCGCGGGACGTGTTTTGGTGACATTTAATCGCGATGGTGTAGTGACTAACCTGCGTGAAGGGAGCGGAGGCAGTGTATTGGTAGAACTGAGGGACATTGACCTGCCCGGTGCGCTTAACCAAGTTTATGATGTCACCGATTTCGCGACACCCGTTACTCGTATTACTCCCTTTGTTGGGCAGCGTGATGTGCGACTTGAACTGCAAACGAATGGCCCTTACGCGATGATTTCATCGCAAAATGGACGTACGCTGGCAGTTGAGATTCAGCCAGTCAGTCAAGCATCACAGCAGGAGCGAGAGCAACAAGGGGAGTCGTTTACTGGAGAGCGATTAAGCCTTAATTTTCAAGATATTGAAGTACGTGCAGTACTGGCTACCTTGGCAGAGTTTACTGGTCTCAATCTAGTGGCCAGCGATAGCGTTGCTGGTCGTATTACGCTTAATTTGAACGATGTTCCCTGGGATCAAGCATTAGCGCTGATCTTGCAAAGCCAAGGGCTTGCAAGCCGTGAACAGGGTAATGTGATCGTAGTAGCGCCAGCTAGTGAACTGGCGGCGCTTGAACGACAAGAGATAGAAACACGCAACCAGCGCCAAACGTTGGCACCCTTAGTCACTGAATTTATCGAAGTAAAATACGCGCGCGCTGAAGACCTTGCCCAACTGTTGCGTGGTGGTGATGGCTTTGGTCTGTTAACCGATCGAGGGCGAGTTAGTATCGATCAGCGTACCAACACGCTACTGGTACAAGATACCGCAGACCAGGTGCGCGATATTATTCGCACGTTAGATCGCTTGGATGTGGCCGTGAGGCAGGTGCAAATTGAAGCAAGAATTGTTATTGCTCGAGATACCGCCTCACGGGAGCTGGGTATTAACTGGGGGGCGTCAACTACGGGAGGCTTCCAGCAAGATAGCAACGGCGTTTTTGAAAGACGTAATGTAAACCCTAACAGTCTCAATCGAGCCCAAGCGGGTCTGGCGGTTGATTTAGGATCCACGGCAGCGTCCAATACAGGGTTTAGCTTTGGCTATCTTTCTGGTGATATTTTACTGGATTTAGAGCTAAGAGCGCTGGAAAGTGAAGGTAAAAGCCAAACAATTTCTCAGCCCCGAGTGATCACTGCCAACCAACGTACTGCTATTATCCGTCAAGGTGAAGAACGTGCTTTCCAGAGCGTAGATGCTCAGGGAAATCCTGATACAGAGTTTAAGGAGGCCGAGCTTTCCTTGGAAGTAACGCCACAAATCACTCCGGATAACCGCATCATTATGGATTTAGTGATTAAAAACGATAGTTTCCGGGAAAGTGAATTTGGTGGTGAGCCGCCAATTGATACGAACCAAATAGAAACCCAAGTGCTGGTTGATAATGGGCAAACGGTAGTGCTGGGCGGTATTTTGACAACAGAACAGTTGAGCCAAATAGCTAAAACACCGCTGCTTGGGGATATCCCTTTGCTTGGGCGACTGTTTCGCTATACCGAAGAGAGCAATGAAAAGGTAGAGTTATTGGTCTTTATTACTCCACGACTACTTGATGATGGTTTGGCGGTTCGCTGATGCAAGAATTACCCAATATTTTTTTAATTGGCCCCATGGGGGCTGGCAAGAGCACGATAGGTCGCTTGCTCGCGGCTGAATTATCGCGCTCGTTTTTTGACAGCGATCACGCCATACAAGACCGCTGCGGCGCGGATATACCTTGGATTTTTGACGTTGAAGGTGAGCCTGGCTTTCGGCTGCGTGAAAGCCAGATGATTGACGAGCTGACTCAGTTGCCGAACGTGGTGGTAGCGACCGGCGGTGGAGCGGTGCTACGTGAAGAAAATCGCCGTGCTTTACGTGAACGCGGTACCGTCGTTTATTTACTGACCACCGTTGACCAGCAGCTGAAGCGGACTGCCAAAGATCGCAACCGCCCTTTATTACAGTGTGATAATCGTGAGCAAGTACTGAACGATATGTTTGCCACACGGGATCCGCTGTATCGAGCGACCTCCGATATTACGGTGCGAACTGATCGGCGCAGTCCACGTGCGGTGGTCAACGAAATTCTGCGTCGTGTCCATCGTATGGTGGACCCTTTGGAAATTGCGCGGGCCCAAAGCAAAAAGGTATCACAATGACTGAAACAATAAACGCCCAGCGCACACTCACCGTCGCGCTAGGCGAACGTAGCTACCCAATACATATTGGCGTTGGGCTGCTTAAACGTGCCAACGTCTTAGTGCCTTATCTTGCTGGTCAGCAGGTGATGGTTGTGACCAATGAGGCTATCGCACCGCTTTATTTAGAATCGCTTTGCGCCAGCCTACCGGATCATTTAGATGTTCATACCGTGGTGTTACCTGACGGCGAACAGTACAAAAGCATTGAGCAGGTAAGCCGGATTTGGGATGCGCTGTTAGAGGCGGGTTTCAACCGTCGCTGTACGCTGATTGCCTTAGGTGGTGGTGTGATTGGCGATATGGTCGGTTATGCAGCAGCTGCTTATCAGCGTGGCGTTGCTTTTATTCAGGTGCCTACCACGCTACTTTCTCAGGTTGACTCCTCGGTAGGTGGGAAGACCGGCGTTAATCACCCGTTGGGTAAGAATATGATTGGCGCGTTTTGGCAGCCGAAAGCAGTCATCGTTGATATCAATACTTTGACCACACTGCCTAGTCGTGAGCTTTCTGCAGGCTTGGCAGAGGTAATCAAGTACGGGTTAATCCGTGATGAGCGTTTCTTGGGCTGGCTAGAAGAGAATATGCAGGCGCTACGTGGTGTTGAGCCTTCGGTAATTGCTGAAGCGATTGCCCAAAGTTGCCAAATTAAAGCTGACATTGTGGCGGAAGATGAAACTGAGCAGGGCGTTCGTGCGCTGCTAAACCTGGGGCATACCTTTGGGCACGCCATCGAAGCGCATCAGGGTTACGGTAACTGGCTACATGGTGAAGCTGTGGGAGCGGGCATGGCGATGGCGGCAACGCTCTCTCATCAGCTTGGTTGGATTGATAGCAATGCCCTCGCGCGTGCTAAGGCAGTTATTGAAAGCGCCGGATTACCACTGGCGGCACCTGCCGGAATGACAGTAGATGACTTTTTAGCTCGTATGAAGCTGGATAAGAAGAATATTGATTCCCGGCTACGTTTGGTGCTACTCAATGCCCTAGGAGACGCCTGTGTAAGTGATGCCACGCCGCCTGATATGCTGCGTGAGCTACTTCACCACTTTCCGCGCAACTAAATATTAAAGCGTATTGTTAAACGCTATAGGCTGGCAGTATTGATAACTGACATTACTGGTCAAAGGCAGTATTAATAAAAAAAGCTATACGGAAAACCCACCTTCGCGTGGGTTTTTTGTTGCCTGGCTGTCAAGTGAGGATCATTTTGTATGTAATCCGCATGCCTTATGCGCTATCGGCATGGGGTTTTTGAGCGATTTGATACTAAAGTTTAATATTGTGTTGGCATCGTTGAAATAACGTTTTGCTGCATTGCAAGTGGTTGAAGTTAATATATTTTTCCATTAAGTGCGAATGCAAATGCAGGATTTGACGAGGTTTTTTGAAGATTTGCGGGTTCTGGGTGATTGCGCTACACACCGGCAAATCGCTATGCTGGGCGACCATTTCTTAAAGCAGTGAAGGCGAGAAGTGCCTGTTTTCAAGCAGGCAGTGGAATACTAAAAAAAGAAAAACTCGTCAATATATCATCAAAACACTGCTAAAAAAACACACGCTGACTAGAGGCACGCCCATGAATAGAGGTCTTCACCAGCCTGGCGAGTTTCGCGATAACTGCGGCTTTGGCCTTATTGCTCATATGGAAGGGCAGGCCAGCCACGACTTGCTGAAAACGGCTATTGAATCACTTACCTGTATGACCCATCGCGGCGGTATTGCGGCAGATGGCAAAACCGGTGACGGTTGCGGCTTACTGCTGAAAATGCCGGTGCAATTCATGCGTGCTGCCGCGAAGAAGGCGCTTGATGCGGAGCTTGGTGAGCGTTTTGCCGTGGGCGTCATTTTTTTACCAGATGACGATACGCGTGCAGCTCATGCTAAAGAAATCCTTGAGCGCGAGCTAAACAGCCGCGGCTTGGAGATACTGGGCTGGCGCGTAGTGCCCACCGACTCTAGCGTGTGTGGTCCTATGGCGCTGGACTGTCTGCCGCGTATTGAGCAGCTGTTTGTTCAGCCAGCTAGTAGTGGAAATTTAGGCAGTGAACGCTTCGATGTTGATCTGTTTATGGCGCGACGCTATGCAGAGCAAGCGCTACGTAGCGATGAAGACTTTTATGTTGCTTCACTCTCATCAGAGGTTGTTTCCTATAAAGGCCTCGTCATGCCGGAAGATTTGCCGGCGTTCTACAAAGACTTAAATGACCCGAGCCTGGAAACCGCTATTTGCGTGTTCCATCAGCGTTTCTCTACTAACACCGCACCGCGCTGGCCGCTGGCCCAGCCATTCCGCCTGCTAGCGCACAATGGTGAGATCAATACGATTGAAGCCAACCGCGGCTGGGCGAATTCCCGCAAAGCCAATTTCGTTAATGAACGTCTGCCTGATATTGCTGAGCTTGACGAAATCGTCAATACCACTGGCTCAGACTCCTCAAGCATGGATAACATGCTGGAAGTGCTGCTGACTGGTGGTATGGAGCTGCATCGTGCGGTGCGCATGATGGTACCGCCTGCTTGGCAAAACGTTGAGACCATGGACGCTGAACTGCGCGCGTTTTATGAGTATAACTCCATGCACATGGAGCCTTGGGATGGCCCGGCGGGCGTGGTGATGACTGACGGCCGTCAAGCTGTTTGTATGCTCGACCGTAACGGCCTTCGCCCCGCACGTTGGGTGATCACCAAGAATGGTTACATTACGCTAGCGTCTGAAATTGGTACATACGGTTATCGTCCTGAGGATGTTGTCGCTAAAGGCCGCGTTGGCCCAGGCCAAATGCTAGCGGTAGACACTGAAACAGGCGAAGTGTTGCACACCCAGGATATCGATAACCGTCTGAAATCAGCATATCCCTATAAGCGTTGGCTTAAGCAGGAAGCTAATTACCTAGAGTCGGCGCTGACCGAGCTTGCGCGTTTCCAGACGATGGATACCGACGCCCTTAATGTTCAGCAGAAAATGTTCCAGGTGAGCTTTGAAGAGCGTGATCAGGTACTGCGTCCGCTGGCAGAAAGTGGTCAGGAAGCAGTCGGCTCAATGGGTGATGATACGCCTATGGCGGTATTGTCTAGCCGTCCGCGCCTGCTGACGGATTTCTTCCGTCAAAAGTTTGCCCAGGTAACAAACCCGCCGATTGATCCGCTTCGTGAAGCGATTGTTATGTCGCTGGAGACCTGCTGTGGTGCAGAGCTAAATGTCTTTAAGGCAACACCTGAGCATGCTCACCGTTTGATTCTAACGACACCAGTACTGTCGCCGCGTAAGTTCACTGCACTTATTAATCAAGATGACCCTGCTTTTGCCAGCCATACGTTGTCACTTGGCTATGACCCCGAAAGTAGTAGCCTTCAGCAGGCAGTCACTTTGCTTTGCCAAGAGGCAGAAGCGCAGGTAAATGCGGGCAAAGTGATTTTGGTGTTGACCGATGCTGACCTTCCCAAAGGGCAGTTGCCCATCCAGGCGGCTTTAGCGGTAGGAGCCGTTCACTCTCACCTTGGTCGTTTGGCGCTACGTCCCAATGCCAATATCGTGGTGGAAACCGGCTATGCAAGGGATGCCCACCAAATGGCAGTGCTGTTTGGCGTAGGTGCAACGGCGGTCTACCCCTGGCTTGCTTACCAAGTGATGGCTGACATGCACCGCACCGGTGAGCTAACGGGCAACCCAGCTGATTCACGGGAGAATTATCGTAAAGGCCTGCAGAAAGGGCTGTTCAAAATTCTTTCTAAAATGGGAATCTCAACGCTGGCTTCCTATCGTGGCTCTATGTTGTTTGAAGCGGTGGGGCTATCCGATGAGGTTATGAATACCTGCTTTGTCGGTATGGCATCGCGCATTCAAGGTGCTGGTTTTGCTGAGCTTCAGATGCAGCAAGAGCTGCTAGCGAAAGATGCCTGGATTGCCCGCAAAGGCATTTCTCAAGGCGGCATGCTGAAGTATGTCCATGGTTATGAGTACCACGCTTACAATCCAGATGTGGTGAAGTCGCTTCAGGCTGCGGTGCAAGAAGGCAGCTACGCGAAGTGGAAGCAGTTCGCCCGGTTGGTAAATGAACGTCCGGTCGCGACGATTCGTGATTTATTGACACTAAAACCTGCTGCGACGCCTCTTCCATTAGAGGAAGTTGAGCCAGTTGAAGCGCTTATTCCGCGCTTTGACAGTGCAGGTATGTCGTTAGGTGCACTTTCGCCGGAAGCCCATGAAGCGTTAGCCCAAGCAATGAACGAGGCGGGAGGGCGCTCCAACTCAGGCGAAGGCGGCGAAGATCCTGCTCGCTACGGCACTATTCGCAGCTCGAAAATTAAGCAGATTGCGTCTGGCCGCTTTGGTGTTACCCCGGCCTATTTGGTCAATGCAGACGTGTTGCAGATCAAAGTCGCCCAGGGTGCTAAGCCCGGCGAAGGTGGTCAGCTGCCTGGTGGCAAGGTCAACCAGTTAATTGCTCGGCTGCGTTATTCAGTGCCCGGTGTGACGCTTATTTCGCCACCGCCTCACCACGATATCTACTCGATTGAAGATTTGGCGCAGCTGATTTTTGATCTTAAGCAGGTCAACCCAGAGGCACAGGTGTCGGTAAAGCTGGTTTCTGAGCCGGGTATTGGCACCATAGCTACCGGTGTGGCGAAGGCCTATGCGGATCTGATCACCGTTTCCGGTTATGACGGTGGTACTGCGGCAAGCCCCCTAACCTCTATTAAACACGCGGGATCGCCCTGGGAGCTGGGTCTACCCGAGGTTCATCAGGCGCTGCGTATTAACGGTCTGCGTGACAAGATCCGTCTACAGACCGATGGCGGTCTCAAAACCGGTCTTGACGTGGTAAAAGCGGCGATTCTTGGTGCTGAGAGCTTTGGCTTTGGTACTGCGCCGATGGTGGCATTGGGCTGTAAGTACCTGCGTATTTGCCACCTGAATAACTGTGCCACCGGTGTCGCAACACAGGATGACTTTCTGCGCGGCGAGCATTTCCGTGGCACTGTCGATATGGTCAAAAACTACTTCCGCTTTATTGCTGAAGAAGTGCGTGAACTGATGGCAATGCTGGGTGTGCGTCAGTTGACTGATCTGATTGGTCGTACTGACCTGCTGGAAGTGTTAGAAGGCAATACTGCGGCTCAGCGTAAGTTGGATCTAACTCCGCTGCTATCAAACGATTTTGTGCCCGCAGAGGCGCCGCAGTTCTGCACCGTGAGCCGTAATGTGCCCCACGATCCAGGCGCCAAGAACCAGGAAGTGCTGGCCGCGCTAAAAGCAGCCATTGAAAGCCAGTCGGGGGGTGAGTTTGATTTCACTATTACCAACTGTGACCGCAGCGTGGGCGCGTTAACCTCTGGTGCGATTGCTAAACGTTACGGTGAAGATGGCTTGGAGGCAGCGCCAGTCACTGCCCGCTTTACTGGGGTGGCTGGGCAAAGTTTTGGGGTGTGGAATGCTCGTGGCTTAAACCTCTATCTCGAAGGCGATGCCAACGACTACGTCGGCAAAGGCATGAACGGCGGCAGTATTGTGATTGTGCCACCCAAGGTAAGTCAGTTTGAGAGCCACAAAACCGCCATTATTGGCAACACCTGTCTGTATGGCGCGACAGGCGGCACGCTGTTTGCCGCAGGAACTGCCGGTGAGCGTTTTGCGGTGCGTAACTCAGGGGCGACTGCGGTGATTGAAGGCGCAGGTGACCACTGTTGTGAATATATGACTGGTGGGTTGGTCTGCGTACTGGGTGAAACTGGCGTTAACTTTGGCGCGGGCATGACCGGTGGGTTTGCCTATGTATTGGATGAAGACCGTACTTTTGTGGATAAGTACAACCACGAGCTGGTCGAAATCCATCGGGTCAATACTGAAGCGATGGAAGCGTATCGTCGTCATCTACGTGAAATGATTGAAGCCTACGTTGCGGCAACAGGCTCCGCGCGAGGCGCGGCGATTCTGGAAGATTTTGGTGACTACGCGCGCCACTTCTGGCTAGTGAAGCCAAAAGCGGCAAGTTTGGGTAGTTTGCTGAATCAATCTCGGCGTCAGCCGGAATAACCGCCAGAGCCTACGCTTCGAGGAGAGAGATCATGGCTAACCGTTTAAACAACGATTTTCAGTTTGTAGATGTGGGTCGTAAAGACCCACAGAAAAAAGCCGCACATACTCGGTCAAAAGAGTTCGCTGAAATTTACGAACCTTTTAAACCCACTGATGCGGCGAGCCAAGCGCACCGTTGCCTGCACTGTGGCAATCCGTACTGTGAATGGAAGTGCCCAGTACATAACTATATTCCCAACTGGCTTCAGCTGGTGGTGGAAGGCAACATTATTGAAGCGGCTGAGCTGTCACACAAAACCAATTCGCTGCCGGAAGTCTGTGGCCGCGTATGCCCACAAGACCGTCTGTGTGAAGGCGACTGTACGCTGAACGATGGCTTTGGTGCGGTTACTATCGGTTCGGTGGAGAAGTACATTACCGACACGGCGTTTGCGATGGGCTGGCGTCCGGATATGTCTAAGGTGGAGTGGACCGATAAGAAGGTCGCTATCGTCGGTGCGGGGCCCGCAGGTCTTGGTTGCGCTGATATTCTGGCACGCAATGGCGTCAAGCCGGTGGTGTTTGATAAATACCCCGAGATTGGCGGCCTGCTTACTTTCGGTATTCCAGAGTTCAAACTGGAAAAGAACGTGATGGAACGTCGCCGCGCTGTCTTTGAAGAGATGGGTGTCGAGTTTCGTTTGAATACTGAGATTGGCACCGACATCGAATTCGACACGCTGCTGCAGGAATACGATGCTGTTTTTCTAGGGATGGGCACCTATAAGTACATGGAAGGGGGCTTCCCCGGCGAAGATTTGCCTGGCGTGTACAAAGCGCTCGATTTCCTGATCGCTAACGTTAATCGCCGGTTAGGCTTTGAAAAAGATCCTAACGATTTTATCTCGATGGAAGGTAAGCGTGTGGTGGTGCTGGGTGGTGGTGATACTGCCATGGATTGTAATCGCACCTCCATTCGCCAGCGCGCTGATAGCGTGATCTGCGCTTATCGCCGCGATGAAGAGAATATGCCGGGTTCACGCCGTGAAGTTGCCAATGCGCGTGAAGAGGGCGTTGAGTTTCTGTTCAACCGTCAGCCGGTTGCGGTGGTGGGCGAAGAGCAGGTCGAAGGGGTTAAGGTTGTGCGCACCCGTTTGGGTGAGCCCGATGAGAATGGCCGTCGTCGTCCTGAAGTGGTGCCTGGGTCTGAAGAGATCATTGCTGCTGACGCTGTCGTGGTAGCGTTTGGTTTCCAGGCAAGTCCAGCGCCTTGGTTTGATGGTGCCAACATCCAGGTCGATGAGCGTGATCGCGTAAAAGCGCCAGAACACGGCCAGTACGCCTACCAAACCAGCAATGAGAAAATTTTTGCCGGTGGCGATATGGTGCGCGGCTCTGACTTAGTCGTGACCGCAATTTATGAAGGCCGCCAAGCTGCTGAGGGGATTTTGGATTACCTGGGGGTTTGATAGTGAGACTGGGGAAGTAAGTCTTAATAGGGCGACTTTCCCGACTTCAGGCCTTCGCGAGGGCGCTGTGAACCCATCCATGGGCGCTACTTTTGTCATCTGACCGCCATGGATGGCGGAAATGCCGGAGGGGAACATTTTCCGGCCATGACAAAAGACCCTCGCTTAGGTCTGACCTCGGTGTCGCCCATCGAGAGCAGTTCAAATTGAGCCTTTAGGCGTACTCTGCTATTCTGTCATCCCATCCTGGTGTGGCTTTCTGTTACGCCTTTTGATCACGTTTCGACAGGTTTTCCATGACACGATATATCTTCGTGACCGGCGGCGTTGTGTCCTCTCTTGGCAAGGGCATCGCGTCGGCCTCGCTGGCGGCGATTCTAGAGGCCCGCGGCCTTAAGGTCACCATGCTCAAGCTCGACCCCTACATCAACGTGGACCCGGGCACCATGAGTCCTTTCCAGCACGGCGAGGTGTTCGTCACCGAAGATGGCGCCGAGACGGACTTGGACTTAGGGCACTACGAGCGCTTTATTCGCACCAAAATGACCCAAGGTAATAATTTCACCACTGGCCGTGTGTACGAGAGTGTGCTGCGCAAAGAGCGTCGTGGTGATTACCTGGGTGGCACCGTTCAGGTCATCCCGCACATTACCGATGAGATCAAGCAGCGTGTCTATGCCGGCGGTGAAGGCTTTGACGTGGCGCTGGTGGAAATCGGTGGTACGGTAGGTGATATCGAATCGCTACCGTTTCTTGAGTCAATTCGCCAGATTCGCAGTGAGCTTGGCGCCAGCCGGGCGATTTACATGCACCTCACGCTGGTGCCGTATATCAAGACGGCAGGCGAGACTAAGACCAAGCCGACTCAGCACAGCGTTAAAGAGCTACGTTCGATTGGTATCCAGCCGGATATTCTGATCTGCCGTAGTGAAGTAGAGTTGGAAGAGAGCGAGCGCCGCAAAATTGCTCTGTTTACTAACGTAGAAGAGCGTGCGGTGGTACCGCTGCAGGATGCCGATACCATATATCGCATTCCGTTGATGCTGCACGAGCACGGCCTGGACGACATTGTTTGCGACAAGCTGCGTTTGGAAGCCGAGCCTGCGGACCTTTCTGAGTGGGTTAAGGTGCTGGACTCCAAGCTGAACCCGCTGAAGTCGGTAAGCATTGCCATGGTCGGCAAGTACATGGAGCTATTGGATGCTTACAAGTCACTTAACGAAGCGCTCATTCATGCGGGTATTCAAGGGCGTATCAAGGTTAATGTCGACTATATCGACTCTGAAGATATTGAGCACCACGGAACCGAACGGCTCGCTGGCAAAGATGCCATCTTAGTGCCTGGTGGCTTCGGCGAGCGCGGCGTGGAAGGCAAAATTCTTACCGCCCAGTTTGCCCGTGAGAACAACATTCCCTACTTGGGGATTTGTCTGGGCATGCAGGTGGCAGTCATTGAGTTTGCCCGCAACGTAGCTGGCTGGAAAGACGCTAACTCTACCGAATTTACCCACGACACCAAGCACCCCGTAGTGGGCTTGATTACTGAGTGGATTAACGCCGAAGGCAAGATCGAGCTGCGCGATGCTGCCTCTGACTTGGGCGGTACGATGCGTCTAGGTGGGCAGATCTGTCATTTGAAAGCAGGCAGCAAAGCCCGCGAAGCCTATGGCGCTGATGAGATTGTCGAGCGTCACCGCCACCGCTTTGAAGTCAATAACCAGTTTATTGATGAGTTGGAGCAGGCGGGCTTGGTTATTTCAGGCAAGAGCGTTGATCAATCCTTAGTAGAGGTGGTCGAGCTGGCTGATCATCCTTGGTACGTGGCGTGCCAATTCCATCCGGAATTTACTTCAACACCGCGCGATGGGCATCCGCTGTTCTCTGGGTTTGTTAACGCTGCTTTAGAGCACAAAACGGCACGCACGCGCGCCCATACAACGACTCAGGAATAAGGGAGAGCGAATGTCTTCCAAGAGCATGTCTTCGGCGTCTCAATCAGCCCTTCCAGAGCGTCATATTAACGTTGCCGGCCTAACCGCCGGCAATTCTTTGCCGCTAATGTTATTAGGCGGCATGAATGTGCTGGAGTCGGCGGCGCTTGCCGATGAAGTGGCGCAGGCCTATGTGAAGGTGACGCAAAAGCTCGGGATGCCTTATGTTTTTAAGGCAAGCTTTGATAAAGCAAACCGTAGTTCGATCCACTCTTATCGTGGACCAGGCCTAGAAAAAGGTTTGCAGATTTTAGCGGATATTAAAGCGCGCTATAACGTGCCCATTATAACCGACGTTCATGAACCCTGGCAGGCAGCACCTGCGGCGGAAGTTGCTGATATTATTCAGCTGCCAGCGTTTCTTGCCCGTCAGACCGATTTAGTGGTGGCGATGGCCAACACCGGCGCGGCGATTAATATCAAAAAACCGCAGTTTCTAGCACCTCACGAAATGCGCCATATCCTTACCAAATTCCAAGAAGCCGGTAACGATCGCCTGATGCTATGCGAGCGTGGCACTAGCTTCGGCTATAACAATCTTGTAGTGGATATGCTGGGTGTTGGTGATATGAAGCAGACCGGCTATCCGGTGTTTTTCGATGTTACCCATGCCTTACAGCGTCCAGGTGGCCGTGCGGACAGTGCCGATGGCCGCCGTGCCCAAGTAGCCGAACTTGCCCGTGCGGGCGTCGCAGTTGGCTTAGCGGGAATTTTCTTAGAAGCGCATCCAGACCCAGATAACGCTAAGTGCGACGGGCCCTGTGCACTGCCATTGGATCAATTAGAGCCATTTTTGACTCAGCTTTCGCAGTTAGATGCCCTGGTGAAAGGGTTTGCGCCTCTTACCATCCGTTAACCGCGGTAGCAAACTTGGTGTACATTGAACCCCAATCATCCATTAGACTGACAACCAAAGGATACTGTTATGACCAAAATTGTTGAAATCAGCGCGCTAGAAGTGCTTGATTCCCGCGGCAACCCCACAGTTCAGGCTATGGTGCGTCTGGAAAGTGGCGCCGTAGGTGAAGCATGTGCGCCCAGCGGTGCTTCTACTGGCTCCCGCGAAGCGCTTGAGCTGCGCGATGGCGACAAGACACGTTACCTTGGCAAAGGTGTTTTAAAAGCCGTTGAGGCCGTGAATGGCAAAATCAGTGGTGCGTTGTTAGGAATGGATGCGCGTGATCAGCGTGGGCTGGATGACGCAATGTTAGCCCTGGATGGCACTGAAAACAAAGCTAATCTGGGCGCAAATGCCATCCTAGCGGTGTCACTGGCTGCCGCTAAAGCTGCTGCTAACGCTAAAGGTGTGCCGCTTTATGCGCACATTGCCGAACTTTATGGCCAGCCGGGCCAGTACAGCATGCCGGTACCGATGATGAACATTCTTAACGGCGGCGAGCATGCGGATAATAACGTTGATATCCAAGAGTTCATGGTACAGCCAGTAGGTGCGGCAAACTTCCGTGAAGGCCTACGAATGGGCGCGGAAATTTTCCACGCGCTGAAAAAAGTGCTGTCTGCTAAAGGCCTTTCTACGTCTGTGGGTGACGAAGGCGGTTTTGCTCCTAACTTGGCATCTAACGCAGACGCCCTGGCGATCATTAAGCAAGCTGTTGCAGACGCGGGTTATGCCCTGGGTAAAGACGTCACCTTGGCGCTTGATTGTGCTTCTTCTGAGTTCTACAAAGATGGCCAGTACAACTTAAGTGGTGAAGGTAAAAGTTACAATGCCGAAGGTTTTGCCGAGTACCTGGCGGGGCTTTGTGCGGACTATCCGATTGTTTCCATCGAAGATGGTATGGATGAGTCAGACTGGGCGGGCTGGAAAGCACTGACTGACAAGCTGGGCGAGAAAGTACAGCTGGTTGGCGATGATTTATTTGTTACCAATACTAAAATACTCAAACGTGGCATCGACGAACAAATTGGTAACTCAATTCTGATCAAATTCAATCAAATTGGCTCGCTGTCTGAAACACTGGATGCGATCAAAATGGCCCAGGATGCTGGCTTTACAGCCGTCATTTCTCATCGCAGCGGTGAAACTGAAGATACTACGATTGCTGATTTAGCAGTGGGCACTTGTGCAGGCCAAATTAAAACGGGCTCACTATGCCGTTCCGACCGCGTAGCGAAATATAACCGTCTGCTCGTCATCGAAGCCGAATTGGGCAATGTGGTCTACCCTGGCTTGAAAGCTATTAAAGGGCAGTAGGTGGAAATGGGCGTCGGCGTGTAAGAGATATCTCAAAATTTTGTAAGAGATGTCTTACAAATGCCGACGCTAACGACTCAAATGCCTTTTGTGATTTGGGTTTATGTTTTTGATTTTTTTGGTATTTTTAATAACAGGTGAGCCGCAGCGGCTTGCCTGTTGTCGTTTTTGCCCGCTTGAGTTGTGATGGCTTTCTGCCACACTGTATCTAGGACAGGGGAGGCAAGGATGCTTCAGGCAGGATGCAACGGGATGCAGGTCAGATACGCCGGGTGATACAGTGAGGTGAGCCCTGGCAAGGATAGTGTCTGAGGAGTTTGACACAAGGAGTGGTCAGAGGAAGTGCTTGGAGCGGGCGGCCTACGGGCCGCCTTTTTTTGTAGCCTGCTCTTTTTATAGCGCACTTTTTTGTAGTCTATTGTTGCTTGATATACCACCAAAATAAAAAACCAGCGCGAACGCTGGTTTGAAAAGCTGATTTGAAAAAATAGCGCTTGGGGTTAGCGCTCTAGTTTCTCGAGCTTACCCGTTTTGCCATCCCACTCTTCTGCATCAGGCAGCGGATCTTTTTTCTCGGCAATATTTGGCCATACATCGGCCAGTTCCGCATTGATTTCTATAAACTGCTCTTGGCCATCCGGCAGCTCGTCCTCAGAGAAGATAGCTTCGGCGGGGCACTCCGGTTCACACAGGGCGCAGTCAATACACTCGTCTGGATGAATGACCAGGAAGTTGGGGCCTTCGTAGAAGCAGTCGACCGGACAGACTTCCACACAGTCGGTGTATTTGCACTGGATGCAGTTCTCGGTAACGACAAACGTCATCTTGCTATCCCTCTTGCGGGACCGGGTGTGTCCCGGTCGTGGTCAATAGTTAATGGTTATAAATCGATCGTTTTTTATAAGATAAAACAGTATGGGCGACATTCTAGTGGTGCCCTTACGCGGCGGCAAGCGCTCATGACTTTCTGGTCACTCCATCACAGTAGTTCTCGCCACTGATAGAGCAGCGCTAGCGCTTCGCGAGGTGTTAAATCGTCTATATCGGCCTTACCCAGCGCTTCTACCACTGGGTGTGGGGCGCTAGCAAACAGGTCGTTTTGTTGCGGGGTCGTGGGCTTCCCGTTAGGGCGCTGCAATTCAACCACTTCCTTTTTTTCCAAGGCCACTAGCTTTTCACGCGCCCTGTGGATCACATGACTAGGAACCCCCGCCAGCTGTGCCACCTGTAGGCCATAGCTCTGACTGGCTGGGCCAGCCTCAATGCGGTGCATAAATACGATACTGTCGCCATGCTCGGTAGCGGTCAGGTGAATGTTAGCCACGCCTTCGG
Source organism: Vreelandella neptunia (assembly GCF_000712975.1). Lineage (GTDB taxonomy): Bacteria > Pseudomonadota > Gammaproteobacteria > Pseudomonadales > Halomonadaceae > Vreelandella > Vreelandella qaidamensis. The sequence goes on from NZ_JHQL01000001.1 coordinate 457,060, forward strand.
CCTGTTCCGGTAGCGCGGTCATTTCAAAGTAGTGAGTGGCAAACAGTGTTAGTGCCCGCGCATCAGCTAAGTACTCGGCACTTGCCCAGGCGAGTGAAAGGCCATCAAAGGTGCTGGTGCCACGGCCAATTTCGTCCATTAATACCAGGCTATGTTCAGTCGCGTTGTGCAGAATATTAGCGGTTTCGGTCATTTCGACCATAAACGTAGAGCGACCGCCTGCCAGGTCATCTGACGAGCCAATACGGGTAAAAATACGATCCACAGGTCCTATTTCAGCGCTATCGGCTGGTACAAAGCTGCCGCTATGAGCCAGCAGCGCGATGAGCGCGGTTTGGCGCATATAGGTGGATTTACCGCCCATGTTGGGACCGGTGATAATCAACATGTGCTGCTCAGGCGTTAGTGTGACATCGTTAGGTACAAACGGTGTGTCGCTAACGTGTTCGACGACGGGGTGTCGTCCAGCAGTAATTTTTAGGCCAGTGGCATCGCTGAGCTGGGGCCTTACCCAGTTGAGTGCCTCGGCACGCTCGGCAAAGGCGCAGAGTACGTCAAGTTCAGCTAACGCCCGCGAGGTGTTTTGCAACGCATGAAGCACCGCGTTGAGCTCTCCCATTAAGCGCTCATAAAGCCACTTTTCACGCGTGAGTGCTCTGGACTTGGCCGAGAGTGCTTTGTCTTCAAACTCTTTAAGTTCTGGAATGATAAAGCGTTCAGCGTTTTTCAGCGTTTGACGACGGATATAGTCGGCGGGTGCCTGCTGGGCTTGAGAGCGAGGGAGTTCAATAAAGTAGCCATGAACTCGGTTATAGCCGACTTTTAAATTGGCCAGGCCAGTGCGTTCACGCTCACGCAATTCCAACTGCACTAGGTAATCACCGGCATTTTCAGCCATACCACGGTGTTCATCTAGTTCGGCGTCAAAGCTGTTTGCAATCACGCCGCCATCGCGAATCACCACCGGCGGATTCTCAACCAATGCGCGAGTTAACGTATCCGCTATCTCAGGGTAGGGGCAAATGTGCGGTTTAAGAGCATCTATGGCGCTACCGCTATCAATATCACTTAGTAGTTGCTCAAGTGTGGGTAGAGTTACTAGGGCGTCGCGTAGGCGCGCTAGATCTCGTGGGCGGGCGCTATACAACGCGACGCGGGCTAGGATACGTTCAACATCGCCTACGTCGCTTAATGTCTCACGAAGTGCCATATAGGCGACGTCTATCGAAAGTAACGCCACGCCAGCGTGACGGTTTTCCACGACGTCACGCTGGCGCAGCGGGCGGTTCAGCCAGCGCTTTAATAAACGTGATCCCATCGCGGTGGTGCAGGTGTCTAGCACACTGGCCAGCGTGTTATCGCTGTTGCCACCGAGATTAATATCAATTTCTAGGTTGCGCCGACTGGCCGCGTCAATAACTACGGCTTCATCGCGGTTTTCGACACTAATGGCCGTGACGTGAGGCAGGCGTGAGCGCTGAGTGTCGCGGGCGTAATCGATCAGCACACCCGCAGCGATTAGTGCGGTGGTTAGGTGTGCACAGCCAAAGCCGCGTAAATCCTGAACTTCAAACTGATCGCACAGGCTGCGAGTGGCGCTGTCTAAGTCAAACAACCATTCGCCTTGACGGCGTAGACTGCGCTTTTGAGACCATGCGTCGGGCAGGGTCAAACTTTCGGGTACTAACAGTTCGGCAGGCGATAGGCGGGTTAGCTCTGCCTGCATTTCTGCTTCACTTTCTACTTCAAGGATATTGAAGCGACCGCTGGAAAGTTCCAGCCACGCAAGGCCCCAGCTCTCTTTGCCGGGCGCAACGGCGACCAGCACATTATCGCGGCGGGCATCTAGCAGAGCTTCATCGTGAAGCGTTCCAGGGGTGACGATGCGAACTACTTGCCGGTCAACTGGGCCTTTGCTGGTGGCAGGGTCACCGACTTGCTCGCAGATGGCAACAGACTCACCAGCTGACACTAGACGAGCTAAATAGCCTTCAGCACTATGGTAGGGCACACCTGCCATAGGAATGGGCTTACCACCTGACTGGCCGCGCTGGGTAAGCGTGATATCCAGCAGCATCGAAGCGCGTTTGGCATCATCGAAAAATAGCTCGTAAAAATCCCCCATTCGGTAAAATAGCAGTACCTCAGGGTGATCGCGTTTGATCTTCAGATATTGCGCCATCATGGGCGTGTGAGCGGGGCTGGCCTGTGACATGGGCGTCCTGGTTAAGCGTTGCGCAAGCAGTGTTGGCTTGCGGCATGTTCTTTGGCAGTTACTTTAAGCGATTTCTTTGAGCAATTTCTTTGAGCAATTTCTTTGAGCAATTTCTTTGAGAAAGTTAAACACGGTATTCTACGCTGAACTAAGGTCTCACATGAAGGAGTCACCATGGCACCTAGCGTTTCAAGCCTCAAGAATCTTGACCTATCACTGCTTGCTCAGCGGTTGGGAAAGCTGTGCCAGCAGCTTGGGGTTGACGTTTCCACGGCAGAGTCCTGCACCGGCGGTGGGATTGCCAGCGCGATTACCTCTGTAGCGGGTAGCTCAGCGTATTTTACAGCGGGCTACGTGACCTACTCCAATGCCGCTAAAACGCGTATGTTGAAAGTGCCTGAGGCTGTTATTGAAGCCCATGGCGCAGTCAGCGAACAGGTAGTAAATGCGATGGTTAAAGGCGCTTGTATAGACAGTGGCGCTAGCTTAGCTGTTGCAGTCAGTGGAGTGGCAGGCCCCGATGGTGGTAGCCCAGAGAAGCCTGTGGGTACCGTATGGCTTTCTTGGGGTAGTGCGGAAAGTCAGCAAGCAGCATGCTTCCACTTTTATGGTGATCGGCAGGCCGTGCGCGAGCAGGCCGTGCGTGAAGCATTGGCAGGGCTGGTTGCTCGCTTGATGGCTCAGGCGAAAGACAAGGAAAAGAAATAAACATTAAATATAGTGCTGAGGATTTGTTTAACCGCTAATCTTTGGCATACTACTGGCTAATTATACAGTTTGTAATGAGGAATTTCTGCATGGCTCAGGATGACAACCGCACCAAAGCGCTAAATGCTGCACTTAGCCAAATTGATCGCCAGTTTGGTAAAGGAACTGTTATGCGCCTTGGCGATGCACCGCGCGTGGTGATGCCGTCTGTCTCCACTGGTTCATTGGGGCTTGATATTGCACTTGGCATTGGTGGCCTGCCGTATGGACGCGTATGCGAAATTTTTGGCCCAGAGTCATCAGGTAAAACAACCTTGACCCTGTCAGTTATTGCGCAAGCGCAAAAGCAGGGCAAAGTATGTGCGTTTGTCGATGCAGAGCATGCTCTGGACCCAAGCTATGCAGAAAAGCTCGGTGTTAATCTGGACGACTTGCTGGTTTCCCAGCCTGATACCGGTGAGCAAGCGCTGGAAATTACCGATATGTTGGTACGGTCCGGCGGTGTTGATGTGATTGTGATTGACTCCGTGGCGGCATTAACCCCGCGTGCTGAAATAGAAGGCGAGATGGGCGACTCCCACGTTGGTCTTCAAGCACGCTTAATGTCTCAAGCATTGCGCAAAATTACCGGTAATATTAAAAACGCCAACTGCTTAGTGGTGTTTATTAACCAGATTCGCATGAAAATCGGCGTGATGTTCGGTTCGCCCGAAACGACGACCGGCGGTAACGCGCTTAAATTCTATGCAAGCGTACGTTTAGACATCCGTCGTACCGGCTCTGTAAAATCGGGTGATGAAGTCACGGGTAACGAAACCCGTGTCAAAGTAGTTAAAAACAAGGTTGCCCCCCCCTTCCGTCAGGCGGAGTTCCAGATTCTTTACGGCAAAGGTATTTACCATGCCGGCGAGGTAATCGACCTGGGCGTTCAGTGTGGCTTGGTAGATAAAGCGGGCGCGTGGTACAGCTACAAAGGTAAGAAAATTGGCCAGGGTAAGGCAAACTCGGCGCTATATCTGGAAGAGCATCCTGATATTATGCTTGAGATTGAAACCCAAATTCGCGAACAGTTGTTGGCGAAGCCTGATCCTAAAAAAGAAGAGACAGCGCCCGCGGCAGACGCAGTTGCTGATAGTGATGACGACTTGCTATAAGCTGTTTTAGGATGCTGTTCTCTACACTGAGTGAGCGATATGTTTTCTTCCAGTGGTGAGTTAACGCCACGTGAAGTTGCCGTTCAACTATTAGCTCGGCGCGAGTACTCTCGCGCTGAGCTAACGCGTAAATTGCAGCAAAGATCCTTTCAAGCGGATGCTATTGCTGCTTGTCTAGACGCGTTGCAAGAGCAGAGTTTGCAGTCTGATGAGCGCTTTGCCGAAAGCTTTATACGTTCGCGTATTCTTCGCGGACAAGGTCTTATTCGTATTAAAGGCGAGCTGCGTCAGCGTGGCGTAGATAAAGAAACGTCAGTGACGGCTTTGGAAAACGTAGAAGAGCAAGAAGCTGTGGACTGGTTTGAGTTAGCCCGTGATACCTTGGCTCGACGTTTTACTACACTAGGCGAAACGCCCAAGGATCGTGCTAAGCGTGAGCGCTTTCTTGCCACTCGTGGCTTTGATTTTGAGCAGATACGCTACGCGCTATCCTGCTTGTAATTTCTTTTGGTCAGTCCTTTCTGTCAGTCACTTCCCATTGCTATTTCGCCATCTGTTTTCGTTCTGCCACTAACTGCGGCTTTAGTCGTTTGACAACTGCGTTATAATGCTCCCTTTGCGACCCCAGCGGGTGGCGGCGACAGCGCCCTGGGGCATCATGCTTTCTTGTCACGGATACCCTATGAAAAGCGCAGAGATCAGACAGGCCTTTTTATCTTTTTTTGAAAAGCAGGGGCATACGGTTGTGCCCACTAGCTCTCTTGTGCCGGGCAACGACCCGACACTGCTCTTCACCAATGCAGGCATGGTGCCCTTTAAAGACGTTTTTCTTGGCCGCGACCCGCGTTCCTATGTGCGTGCTACCTCTGCTCAGCGTTGTGTGCGCGCTGGCGGTAAGCACAACGATCTAGATAACGTTGGTTACACCGCGCGTCACCATACGTTTTTCGAAATGTTGGGTAATTTTAGTTTTGGTGATTACTTCAAGCGTGAAGCGATTCGCTTTGCCTGGACATTCCTAACGGAAACGCTAGGCCTGCCCAAAGAGAAACTTTGGGTAACAGTGCATATTAGTGACGACGAAGCAGAGCGCATTTGGAAAGATGAAATCGGCATTGATCCTGAGCGTTTCTCAAAGCTTGATGAAGATAATTTCTGGCAAATGGGTGACACTGGTCCTTGTGGTCCTAGCTCTGAAATCTTTTTCGATCATGGTCCCGACGTATGGGGTGGACCGCCTGGTAGTCCTGAAGAAGATGGCGATCGCTATATCGAAATCTGGAACCTTGTGTTCATGCAGTTCGACCGTGATGCCGCTGGAACATTGAATCCGCTGCCCAAACCTTCCATTGATACGGGGATGGGGCTGGAGCGAGTGGCTGCCGTTATGCAGGGCGTTCACTCCAACTACGAGATTGATCTGTTCCAAAACCTGCTTAAAGCGGCTGCCGAAGCGACCGGTCATGGGGACACTACAACGCCGTCGCTACGCGTTATTGCGGACCATATTCGCTCTTGTGCCTTTTTGATCGCAGACGGCGTATTGCCTTCTAACGAAGGGCGTGGCTATGTGTTGCGCCGTATTATCCGCCGAGCAATTCGCCACGGGCATAAGCTTGGCGCTTCTGAGCCGTTTTTCCATAAGTTGGTAACCGCGCTGGATGCCGAAATGGGTGATGCCTATCCTGAGCTGCGCGATGCCAGCGATCAGATAGGCCGCGTGCTGCTTAAAGAAGAAGAGCAGTTTGCACGCACGCTCGATCACGGTATGGGTTTATTGAATCAAGCGCTTGAAGAGCTGCAAGGTGGCGTGCTGCCAGGCGAAACCGTCTTCAAACTTTACGATACCTACGGTTTCCCCTTCGACTTGACCGCGGATGTTTGTCGCGAGCGCGAAGTTACCTTAGATGAAGCCGGTTTCCAGCGTGAGTTAGAAGCGCAGCGCGAGCGGGCGCGAGCGGCTAGCCAGTTTGGTGCAGACTACAGCGCTGCTATCGAACTGGAAGGCGAAACCCAGTTCACTGGCTACGAGCTCCTGGCTGACCAAGCGACAGTCACTGCCATCGTGGACAGCGAAGGCAATGCATTAGCTGCCTTGGAAGCGGGGCAGAAAGGCACTGTTGTACTGGATCGTACTCCTTTCTATGGCGAATCGGGTGGGCAGGTAGGCGATACTGGTTACTTATACGTTGAGGGCGGTCGCTTCCAGGTCACCGACACACAGAAGCAGCGTGGTCACCACCTTCACCAAGGGATTATGGTAGAGGGCGCGCTGAGCGTTGGCGCAAACGTCCGGGGTGAGGTGGATGCAAGCTTGCGTGGCGCCACCATCCGTAATCACTCAGCGACTCACTTGCTACACAAAGCACTGCGCATGGTGCTGGGTGACCACGTTCAGCAGAAAGGCTCGCTAGTTAATGCTGAGCGTCTGCGCTTCGACTTTAGCCACTTCGAGCCAATGACTGCTGAGCAGTTGGCAGAAGTAGAACGACTGGTAAATGAGCAAATCTTAGCGAATGCTCCGACCAAAACAGAGCAGATGAGCCTAGCAGAAGCGAAAGCTAAAGGGGCGGCTGCGTTGTTTGAGGCAAAATATGCCGATAACGTTCGAGTATTGACCATTGGAGCTGATGACTTCTCTATCGAGCTATGTGGTGGTACCCACGTAAAACGTAGTGGCGATATTGGGTGTTGCCATGTGGTGAGCGAAGTCGGTATCGCTTCCGGCGTGCGTCGTATTGAAGCGATTACCGGTGAGAATGCGCTAACTTATTTCCGTGAGCAGGAGGCCCGTGTTCAACGGTTAGGTGAGCGACTAAAAACCAAACCCGAGCAAGTCGAAGCACGGGTCGAATCACTGGTTGAGCGTAACCGCGCACTGGAAAAAGAGCTTGAGCAACTGAAAGCAAAGCTGGTAAGCGCTGCGGGCAGTGACATGCTTAACCAAGTGCAGGAAATTAATGGTGTTAATTTACTGGTCACCCAGCTTGAGGGTGTTTCCGGTAAAGATTTACGTGGCGTACTTGATCAGTTGAAAAACAAGCTTGGCTCTGGCGTCATCTTGCTTGGAGTTGCGGATGCAGCGGCAGGTAAAGTGAGCCTAATTGCCGGTGTTACCCAAGACTTAGTAGGCCGCGTTAAGGCAGGTGAATTAGTCAATCATGTCGCTTCGCAGGTGGGCGGTAAAGGTGGTGGCCGTCCCGATATGGCTCAAGCGGGGGGCAGTTTACCCGATGCCTTGCCGGCGGCATTAAGCAGTGTGCCGGCTTGGTTGGAAAATACGCTTAGCTAATTAAAAAGGCCGGTGGCACTATCTGTGCTACCGGCCTTTTTGTTAAATAGCAATAACAACACTCACCCTCCATTCCCGAACCTATAGGAAAAAACGGCATATGGCATTATACGTACAGAAGTTCGGCGGCACCTCGGTGGGCTCTGTCGACCGTATCAAGGCCGTGGCGGAAAAGGTTAAAGGCTTTCGCGATCAAGGCCACCAAGTTGTCGTGGTGGTATCAGCGATGAGCGGAGAGACCAACCGCCTGACCGATATGGCAAACGCAATCAATGAAGACCCAGCACCGCGCGAAATGGACATGCTGCTCTCGACCGGTGAGCAGGTGACGATTTCATTGTTGGCAATGGCGCTTCAGCAAATTGGTGTTTCTGCCACTTCCCATACGGGTGCCCAAGTCGGCATTCACACCGATAGCGCTTATACCAAAGCGCGTATTCAGCGCATTGAAACCGATGACCTTAAAGCTGACCTTGATGAAGGTAAAGTGGTAGTAGTCGCTGGGTTCCAAGGCGTTGATGAAGACGGCAATATTACAACGCTTGGGCGTGGTGGCTCAGATACAACAGGTGTTGCGCTTGCTGCAGCGCTAGGTGCTGATGAGTGTCAGATATACACCGACGTGGATGGTGTTTACACCACTGACCCTCGCGTGTGTTCCAAAGCTCAGCGTCTTGAGAGCATTACCGTAGAAGAAATGCTTGAGCTAGCAAGCCTAGGCTCCAAAGTTCTACAGATTCGCGCCGTCGAATTTGCTGGTAAGTACAACGTACCACTTCGCGTGCTGTCGAGCTTTGAAGATGGCCCCGGCACCCTAATTGTTGCAGACGCAGACCAAGACGAGGACTCTATGGAAGAACCGCTAATCTCCGGTATCGCTTTTACTAAAAATGAAGCTAAATTAACCCTGTTGAATACGCCTGATGTGCCGGGTGTGGCGTCGCGTATCCTGGGACCTATCGCCGATGCCAACATCGAAGTCGATATGATTGTTCAAAACGTGGCACCTGCTGGTGATTACACCGACTTCACCTTTACTGTTGCCAAAGGCGATTACAAAGCAACCAAGAAATTGCTTGAAGAAACCGTAATTCCTGATTTGGGTGGCGGCGAGCTACGCGGCGATGACAATATTGCCAAAGTATCGCTTGTAGGGGTTGGTATGCGTTCACATGCCGGTGTTGCCTCTAAAATGTTCCGCGTGCTGGCCGATGAGAACGTCAATATTCGTATGGTTTCTACGTCGGAAATTAAAATTTCCGTCGTTATTGATGAAAAGCATATGGAGCTAGCAGTTAACGCCTTACACAAAGCATTCGGTTTGGATAAGTCTGATATCGAATCTGAATAACAATTAAGCATCAAACCTTCTACGCTGAAGAGTACTTACTGCCGTGTGGTGGTGAGCTTTCTTTCAACGGGAGGTTAAGGTGTCATAGGGGCTTGAGCCATTGGTGGCGGCGACACCATGCCGCATAATAGTGTGGTGTCGCTTTAAGCGGACACATCCCGTTGTATAAAACGTCTGAGAAGGAGATCAGCCATGCTCATCCTAACCCGCCGTGTTGGCGAAACGCTTATGATCGGTGATGAGATCACCGTCACAGTGTTAGGTGTGAAAGGTAATCAAGTCCGTATTGGTGTTAATGCACCAAAAGATGTTTCGGTTCATCGCGAAGAGATCTATCAGCGCATTCAGCGTGAGCGCAATAGCGAAAGCGAATCGGAATAAGTGGCCGTCTGTGTCACGCCCATTACAGGGCGTTTAAGCGGTAGTTGCGGGGCGGTGCGAAAAAAATCTGCATAGGGCTGGACAGCAGTCATTAAAATCGGTAATATTCGCGCCGTGCCGTTGAGGAGAGGTGGCCGAGTGGCTGAAGGCGCTCCCCTGCTAAGGGAGTATAGGGTTTATAGCCCTATCGAGGGTTCGAATCCCTCTCTCTCCGCCAACTGCATATAGCAACATCAATAGATAGCAGTACCAATTTGGATAAGCGCCCGTAGCTCAGCTGGATAGAGTACCTGACTACGAATCAGGGGGTCGGAGGTTCGAATCCTCCCGGGCGCGCCAACTTGCACACCGAAGTTATTGATGTTACTATGTTTTTGCTCACATTGTGTGAAGTTAAAAACTGTTAAGCGCCCGTAGCTCAGCTGGATAGAGTACCTGACTACGAATCAGGGGGTCGGAGGTTCGAATCCTCCCGGGCGCGCCAGATTCGAAAAACCCGCTTTCAATAGAAAGCGGGTTTTCTTGTTTCTAGCCTGACCTTAGTGGCTCGTGCTTGGGTCTTGTGATCGTTTAAAGCGCCCCCGCACACAAGCAGCGGTAGGGCGCTTTTTTTTATGCGCTGGGCGCGCAGTGCAGGATTTATGCGGGCTCGCAGCAGAGAGGTGTGTCGAGAACTAGGCTATTGAGTAGCGTATCAAGTTCCGTAAGACGCTTTAAGCGTTGAAAGTGCTGATTAGCTTCAGTATTGCCTTGGCGCATTTGTGCCAGCCATTGTTTGACTAATGAAACCACCACGCGCTCTGGTAAGTGCTGCCGCTGTAAGTTGGCGTATTGCCTTAGTACGCTGGCGCGCATGGCCCAGGTAGTGTCGGGTAGGCGCTCACCGGTGCGTTGCCAGTGGCGTATCCGAGCAGCAAGCCATGGGTCTGAAAGCGCGCTACGGCCAAGCATGACGTCTTGGCAGCCAGATAATGTACGAGCCTTCCAGTAGTCTTCCAGCGTCCAGATATCGCCATTTGCAACGACAGGAATCGATACATGGCGGCGAACGTTGCCAATCCACTCCCAGTGCGCGGGTGGGCGATAGCCTTCGTCACGCGTACGGCCATGCACAACTAGCTGCGCAGCACCGCCAGCTTCTGTCGCTTGGGCACAGGCCACTGCTAAGCGTCGATCAGAAAAGCCAAGGCGAATTTTAGCCGTGACTGGGATGGCGCCGTCTAGTGCTTCGGCCACTGCCTTAACGGCGGCATAGACGCGCTCTGGCCGGCGTAGCAGTGAGGCACCACCATCATGGCGGTTGACCAATTTGGCAGGGCAGCCAAAGTTTAAGTCAACGCTAATGGCTCCCAGCGATAGCGCTTGCTGCGCATTGCTGGCAAGCGCTGCGGGGTCAGACCCTAAAAGCTGTAAATGCACGGGAACGCCGCTAGGTGTTGCGACGCGGTCTGCTGTCAGTTCTGGGCAGTGTTTATAAAACACGCGGGGAGGGAGGCGTGCATCAACCACCCGGACAAATTCAGTCACTGCCCAATCAAAACCTGACTGTTGAGTCAGCAGATCACGCGTTAGGGCGTCGATGACGCCTTCCATAGGCGCTAGGCCTATCTTGCCTTTATGTAGTAAATTAACAACCATGACTTCCACTATGGCGCGATTGCAATCTATCTTGGATGTGGCAGGTTAGTGTATTAGCCTCACTGCGCCAAGCGCCTTTAGAGGCCATTGGTGTGCCGATAAGCATTTGAAACAAGGGGAATGCGGTATGCAAGAGTCAGAATTGCTCCAAGAAGGGCTAGCTCTTATGGGGTTAGGGATGGGGTTTGTTTTTGTTTTTCTTACGGTTTTGGTAATTAGCGTTACGCTGATGTCAAAACTGATTGGCCGTTTTCAGCCTGCTCCTGTTGCGGCACCAAGCGGTAGAGGTAGCGTAAAATCTTCTGCACAGAATGGTCAGAATGATGAAGTGATGGCAGTGATTAGTGCTGCGGTGCATCGTTATCGTTCTTCACGCCGTAAATAAGCCCCAACTTTTGTAGCTATCCTACCGCTTAGCTAACTATTATTTTGTTAAATTTACTACAAATCCATAACGTAAAAACTGTGAGCCACGACCATGAATGAAACCAAACGTCCTCTGGGAATCACTGATGTTGTCCTTCGCGATGCCCACCAATCGCTGTTTGCTACTCGTTTGCGTCTTGATGACATGCTGCCGATTGCCGAAAAACTCGACAACGTTGGCTACTGGTCATTAGAGACCTGGGGTGGAGCAACGTTTGATTCATGCATTCGCTATTTGGGTGAAGACCCTTGGGAACGTATTCGGGCATTAAAAGAAGCTATGCCGAATACCCCTCAAGCAATGTTGTTGCGCGGCCAAAACTTATTGGGCTATCGCCACTATGCTGATGACGTGGTTGATAAATTTGTAGAGCGCGCTAAGACTAACGGGGTTGATGTGTTCCGCGTGTTTGACGCGATGAATGACCCGCGCAATCTTGAGCGTGCTATTAAAGCGGTTCGCCAAGTAGGTGGACATGCACAAGGCACTATCTCCTATACGGTTAGCCCGGTACATACCCTGGATAGCTGGGTAGAGCTCGCTAAAACCATTGCTGCAATGGGCGCAGATTCACTGGCTATCAAGGATATGGCGGGGCTATTAACGCCGTACGTTGCCTATGATCTTGTAACGCGTTTGAAAAAAGAACTGTCGATTCCTGTGCATTTGCACTGTCACGCTACCACTGGCCTATCCACGTCGACCATTTTGAAGGCAGTAGAAGCAGGTATTGATAACGTCGATACGGCTATCTCTTCTATGTCCATGACATATGGCCACAGCCCGACAGAGTCTGTGGTCGCCATGCTTAAAGATACTGATCGCGATACAGGGCTTGACTTGGAATTATTGGAAGACATCGCCAGCTATTTCCGCGAAGTGCGCAAAAAGTACGCAGCATTCGAGGGCTCGCTGCGCGGTATCGACTCTCGCATTCTGATTGCCCAGGTGCCAGGCGGCATGCTTACCAACATGGAAGGCCAGCTTAAGGAGCAGGGCGCTGGCGATAAGCTTGATGATGTATTGAGTGAAATTCCCCGTGTGCGTGAAGACCTTGGATTTATCCCGCTGGTAACGCCAACTTCACAGATTGTCGGTACCCAAGCGGTAATGAATGTGATGATGGGCGAGCGTTACAAGTCGATCTCCAAAGAAGTGCAGGCACTATTAAAAGGTGAGTATGGCTCCGCGCCCGCGCCGTTTAATGCTGAGCTGCAAAAACGTGTGCTTGAAGGCGGCGAGCCGATCACCTGCCGTCCTGCAGATAACTTGTCGCCAGAAATGGATCGACTAGCTGCTGAGCTTAAGGAGAAGGCCAGTGCAGACAGCATTCGTATTGCTAGCGGCGAGCAGGAAATAGACGACGTATTGACGTACGCATTGTTCCCACAAATTGGTCTGAAATTCCTTAAGAATCGTGACAATCCTGATGCTTTCGAGCCTGTTCCTCAGGCAGCTGAATCGAAAAGCGCTAATGTGCCAGCAAAAGCCGAAAGCAAAGCGCCAGTAGTGTCGAGTGGGCCGGAAACCTACACCGTTAAGCTTAATGGCAAAGCGTTCGTTGTAGAGGTGTCTGAGGGTGGCGAAATAGGCGATGTCCAAGAGCAAGTCGCTACGCCCTCTAAAGAAGCAGAGCCTGTGGCAAGTGGCGAAAGCATCGATGCACCGCTCGCTGGCAATATCTTCAAAGTCAACGTGCGTCCTGGTGACCAAGTGGCGGAAGGCGATGTGGTGATTATTTTGGAAGCCATGAAAATGGAAACCGAAGTGCGCGCCAGCAGTGCCGGTACCGTATCGAAAGTTAACGTCAGCGAGGGTGACAGTGTCGCCGTCGGTGATTCGCTGATCGAGCTTTAAGGGCATTCGGCAATGGATAAGTTAATCACCTTATGGGAAGGCTCAGGGCTTTATAACCTTGAGTTTGGCCAAGCCGTTATGATTTTCGTGGGGCTTGGTCTGCTCTATTTGGCTATTTATAAGAAGTTTGAACCGCTGCTACTGGTGCCAATTGGGTTTGGTGGCATTCTTGCCAATATTCCTGAGGCTGGCTTGGCAATTTCAGCGCTCGATCAGGCGATTGAGGTGGCTAAGCCAGCAGTGCTGCAACAAATGGCCTCTGTGTTAGGCGCCACTCTTGATCCATTGAGCAGTGTGGAAGCCTGGCGGGAATCGCTGAAAACAATTGCCCACGATGCTGCCGCTCCGGATCAGTTGCGTGCAGCAAAAGATATCGCCATGAATGTTGGTTATGGCGATGGCATGCTTTACAGCTTCTATAACGTAGCCATTGCCTCTGGCATTGCCCCGCTGATTATCTTTATGGGCGTAGGGGCAATGACCGACTTTGGGCCATTATTAGCCAATCCGCGTACGCTCTTTTTGGGGGCGGCTGCTCAGTTTGGTATTTTTGCCACATTGTTTGGTGCGGTGGCACTGTCGTCGATCGGAGTGATGGACTTCTCGCTGAATCAAGCGGCGGCAATTGGCATCATCGGTGGTGCAGATGGCCCAACGTCTATTTACGTGTCGAGTGTGTTAGCCCCTGAGCTGCTTGGCGCTATTGCCGTAGCCGCCTATGCCTACATGGCTCTTGTGCCACTGATTCAGCCGCCAATTATGCGCCTGTTGACCACCCAGAAAGAGCGGCAAATCACCATGACGCAGCTGCGTCCGGTATCTAAGCTGGAAAAGATCGTTTTCCCGCTGATGCTGTTAATCTTGGTCGCACTCTTTTTGCCGGATGCAGCGCCACTGTTAGGGATGTTCTGCTTTGGTAATTTGATGCGCGAATGTGGTGTGGTTGAGCGTTTATCGGATACAGCACAAAACGCACTGATCAACATTGTGACCATTATCCTAGGGCTGTCGGTAGGCTCGAAGCTGATGGCCGAAAGCTTTTTAACGTTTGAAACGTTAGGGATCTTAGGCCTGGGTATTGTTGCATTTGGCATTGGTACCGCCGCAGGCGTGTTGATGGCGAAGCTAATGAACCTAGTTAGCAAAATGCCGATTAACCCGCTGATTGGTGCCGCGGGTGTCTCCGCAGTTCCGATGGCTGCGCGAGTGGCTAATAAGGTTGGGTTGGAGTCTAACCCACACAACTTCCTGCTAATGCACGCCATGGGGCCTAATGTGGCAGGTGTTATCGGTTCTGCTGTCGCGGCGGGTGTGATGATTAAATATTTAGGCTAAGACCCGCTAACAGGCATTACGCAGCTATTGTTACGTGATGGTTGGTGACTAAAACGCGGCTTACCGAGCAATTGCTCGCGTAAGCCGCGTTTTTTTGTCGGGTATATCAAGGGCTTTATTAAAGCGTTACTTTTTGAATATCGAGAGCAGTTTTAAGTCGGTTTTCAAGCGTTGCGAGATTGAGGATCTCATCCCTTGGCCAGCCAATCGTGAGGCATACACCAACGCTATCGTACTCTGCTTGTTGAACGGGAACTTTTTGCTCGTCACACCAGGCGCGCGCTACTGCCTCGTGAGCAAAACTAATGCGGAGCTGATAATTATCTCGTTCGACAACTTCGCGTGTGGGTAACGTTTCAATCCCTGCGTTAACCGACTGTGCGTAAGCCCTTGCAAGCCCGCCAGTCCCTAATTTAGTGCCGCCAAAATAGCGGATAACGACGCAGCCTATTTCGCCTATATGGCTACCCTGTAAGGCTTGAAACATGGGCCTGCCCGCAGTACCACCAGGCTCGCCATCATCAGAGAAACCTATATGCGTTTGTTCGCCAGGAGGGCCGGCAATAAAGGCAGTACAGTGATGACTTGCATTGGGATGAGCAGTTCTTGCCTCCTGCAGCAATGCATGAAAATCAGCCGTATTGGGTGCATGACATAGCCAAGTGAGAAAGCGACTTTTTTCAACTTCAATCTCGGCGGTATGCCATGTTCCGGCTGCTAAATCTGGGATCCGATAACGCAAACGTTACTCCTATGGAGATAGCGGCGAAGAATCAGTGGTGCTGAGATTGGTTGGTGTGACGTTCCACGCCCATCACCATCCCTAGCGCTTGAATGTCACCGTTACGTAGAAAGACATCAGGAATAGTCGTATCTGCAGGCCATAAATGAACGCCAAGGCGACTAATAGAAAGTTGTTTTAAGACAATTTCTTGTTGATTAATTATCGCGATGGCGGTTTCTTGGTGGCTTCCTTGCTGATGACAACGAATAATAACGATATCACCATCAAAAAGATTATAGCTATGCATTCTGTTGCCCTGCACGCGAAGTGCATACGTATTGCGTCGTGTAGTGCGGGGAGTGGGAAAAGGTTGGCTAGGCGCGTTTGCCGTTTTTTGAAACAGCGATGGTTGAGTTGTGTTCGAGGGTGTTGGCATTGACATCGTCATGCTGTTCTCTCCAATGCAGCGCCCGCTCCCTAAGCGTATAACTGAGCAGATGGCTGTTTGTTTGAATGGTGTTTTTCCATACAGTGGTTAGAGTATACGCCTGTTTTTGCATACAGTGCTAGTGGTCTGCATTCTCTACTGTTTTTAAGTAAGCGCTATTGGTGATGCGCTGCGACCCCAGGCCGCAGAGACTGACTGGCGAGAAGTGGTCTTTCCGTGTAGAGTTCGACCCAAAATTACTGTGCTTGGAGATATCCTTGAGCCTCTGCCTGCAAGCCCGACAGCTAGCCTGTGAGCGTGATGATCGCTGGCTTTTTGAGGGGCTAGATCTTGATATTAAAAGTGGTGAAATTGTTCGTATCGAAGGCCCGAATGGGAGCGGTAAAACCACATTATTGAAAATTCTTTCAGGCCAGTTAAGCGACTACCATGGCGAGATTTATTGGAATGGCGCTTCAATGCGCGAGGTGCGTGAACATTTTCTCGCCAATCTACTCTATTTAGGACACGCACCGGGCGTAAAAGCGGGCCTTTCTCCGCTAGAAAACTTGGCCTGGTACCAGGCGCTTAGTGGCGATAATGGCAGTGAGACTCAGCGCGAAAAAGCATTAGCTGACGTTGGGTTAGCTGGTTTTGAAGATGTGCCAGCCGGACAGTTATCTGCCGGACAACAACGGCGTGTCGCGTTGGCAAGATTAACGCTAACGAAGCGTGCGCTCTGGGTGCTAGATGAACCTTTTACAGCAATTGATCGCCATGGAGTGGCAGCGCTTGAAGCTCAGCTGGTTGCCCACGCCCAGGCGGGAGGCTGTGTATTAGTGACGACGCATCATGAGTTAACCGCATCATCCGTGCTTAGACGCATTCAACTGGGATAAAAAAGGAGACAGTGTTGTCCAGCTTACACGCTACGACAGGCATCCCAGATATGACGATGCATGCACCAGCCGGCGGTCTAATGGTGGCTATCAGAGCTACCTTTAAGCGTGACTTAACACTTTTACTTCGCCGCCGTGGTGAAGTGCTTAATCCGTTGGTGTTCTTTGCGTTAGTGATTACGCTGTTTCCGATCGGTATTTCACCTGATCCTCAGCTATTGGCAGAAATAGCACCTGGATTGCTGTGGGTCGCGGCGCTGCTGGCAGCCCTGCTGTCTCTGGATAGTCTGTTCAGAAGCGATTACGACGACGGCAGTTTAGAGCAGCTACTGTTAGCCCCTCAGCCACTAGCGGCCCTTAGTCTTGCAAAAGTTGCCGTTCATTGGTTGCTGACCGGTTTGCCTCTCGCACTGATGGCACCAGTTTTAGGCATTATGTTGGCCCTTCCTGCGGGTAGCTACGTGGTTTTGGCGCTATCGCTTGCATTGGGTACCGCAAGCCTCAGCTTGATTGGTGCGATTGGCGCGGCACTGACGGTGGGATTGGCTAGGGGCGGCGTGCTGCTATCACTGCTGGTACTGCCGCTTTATATTCCGGTGCTTATTTTTGGCGCAGGTGCTGTACAGGCCGCTATTGTAGGTGATGGTCTAGCGGCCCATCTTGCTATTTTAGGCGCACTTTTAGCGATTTCGTTAATGCTAGCACCTTGGGCTATTGCCGCCTCGCTACGCATCAGTATCAACGGTTAAAGGACGAAAACACCATGTGGGCCTTTATTAATAAACTGAGATCACCCAAGTGGTTCTACTCGATTAGCGCCAAGCTTCAGCCCTGGTTCTGGGCAGCAGCGTTGCTCCTGTTGGTGGTGGGAACCGTTTGGGGGTTAGTATTCGCTCCTGCAGATTACCAGCAGGGTAATAGCTTTCGGATTATTTATGTGCACGTTCCAGCCGCGTTCTTAGCCCAGTCTATTTTTGTCTCAATGGCAATCTCTGGGCTGGTGTTCATGGTCTGGAAAATCAAAGTAGCCGATATGGCCGCTACCGTCATGGCGCCCTTGGGGGCAGCGATGACATTTGTGTCACTTTTTTCAGGTGCTGTGTGGGGAGTGCCGACTTGGGGCACATGGTGGATGTGGGATGCCCGCTTAACATCCATGCTAATTTTACTGTTTTTGTATTTAGGGGTGATCGCACTTCGCGGTGCTTTTAACAGTCGAGATAGCGGTTCACGGGCAGCTTCAGTATTGGCAATGGTCGGGGTGATTAATATTCCGATTATTAAATATTCAGTTGACTGGTGGTACACCCTGCACCAGCCAGCAACGTTCACGATTACCGGACGCTCAGCAATGCCTATGGAAATGTGGGCACCCTTGCTCATCATGGTACTGGGTTTCTATTGCTTTTTTATTGCGTTGACCCTCATGCGTACCCGTAACGAAATACTGCGTAGAGAGACCAATAAGCGCTGGGTGCAAGCGTTAGTAGAGGAGGTGAAATAATGGCTTTTTCCTCACTCAATGAATTTTTTGCCATGGGCGGCCACGGGCCTTATGTGTGGTCTGCCTGGGGCATTACTGCGTTGTTAATGCTGGTGATAGTTTGGCATGCGCGCCAAGAGCGTAGCCAACTCTTAAAAGGGGTAAAACGCCGTGTACGACGCGAAAACGCCCATCTTAAGGCT
Source organism: Vreelandella neptunia (assembly GCF_000712975.1). GTDB lineage: Bacteria > Pseudomonadota > Gammaproteobacteria > Pseudomonadales > Halomonadaceae > Vreelandella > Vreelandella qaidamensis. The sequence continues at coordinate 475,154 of NZ_JHQL01000001.1, forward strand.
GAGCAAGGAAACACCGACACTCACTCCCAGCCTGCGCAAGTACCAGTTAACTCTGCTCAAGGGGACGTCCACAATGACGCCTAAACGTAAACAAAAGCTGTTTGTTATTTTAGGGTTAGTATCATTAACCGCGATTGCCGTGGGTCTAACGCTTTATGCGCTGCGCTCAAATATCAATTTATTTTTTAGCCCAGTACAAATCGCCCAAGGTGATGCTCCCATGGAGCGTCAGATTCGAGCGGGAGGCATGGTGAAAGAAGGGTCTGTTTCTCGCGATTCGGAAAGTCTGGATGTCGAGTTTACCGTGACTGATTACGTCGATGACTTAGAGGTTTATTACAGCGGTATTTTGCCTGATCTTTTCCGCGAGGGGCAGGGCGTGGTCGTGGTGGGTGAACTCCAGGCAGATGGACGTCTATACGCCGATAAAGTCTTAGCCCGCCATGATGAAAACTATATGCCCCCCGAAGTAGCGCAAGCGCTGGAAGAGGCTGGCTACTCCCCGGCGGATTTCCAGGCAAAAGCGGCCGAAGTGGGTAAGCGTCTAGAGCAGCAAGGCACCCCCCAAGCAAGCGACTATTAATGGCTAACGCCAGCATAATACGCTGATGCCCAATGCGAATTCGGAGCGCTTATGTTCATCAAAATGATTCCTGAAATTGGCCACTTTGCTTTAGTCATTGCCCTATTAATGGCAGTGGTTCAGGCGGTGATGCCGCTTGCAGGTGCAGCCACTCGCCGCCCGTTATGGATGGCTTATGGTAAACCTATGGCAACAGGGCAGTTCTTCTTCGTTGCTATTGCTTATTTATGTTTAACCGCTAGTTACATGCTGGATGATTTCAGCGTGGCGAATGTTGCCAATAATTCAAATTCGCTGTTGCCTTGGTATTACAAGTTCAGTGCCGTGTGGGGTAACCATGAGGGGTCGGTGTTGCTATGGAGCTTAATGCTGGCTGGTTGGGGGTATGCTGCGTCGATATTTTCTGGCGATTTGCCCCGCGATATGGTGGCGCGAGTTCAAGGCATCATGGGGATGGTTTGCGTTGGCTTCCTGCTGTTTATCTTAATGACCTCCAATCCCTTCGAACGGCTATTACCGAATATGCCTCAAGACGGGGCAGATCTTAATCCGCTGCTGCAGGACTTCGGTTTGGTGGTGCATCCTCCTATGCTCTATATGGGGTATGTAGGATTCTCGGTGGTATTTGCCTTTGCGATTGCCGCGCTGCTAGGTGGGCGTTTAGACGCTGCCTGGACCCGCTGGGCACGCCCCTGGACCAATGTTGCTTGGGCATTTCTTACTGTAGGCATTGCGCTAGGTAGTTGGTGGGCTTATTACGAGCTTGGCTGGGGCGGCTGGTGGTTCTGGGATCCAGTTGAAAACGCCTCATTGCTGCCCTGGTTAACGGGAACGGCGCTGGTGCACTCGTTGGCGGTCACTGAAAAACGCGGCTCGTTTAAAAGCTGGACGGTGCTGCTGGCTATTTCGACATTCTCACTGTCTCTCATGGGTACGTTCCTGGTGCGCTCTGGCGTGCTGACCTCCGTGCATGCGTTTGCTAACGACCCCTCTCGCGGCTTTTTTATCTTGATGCTGCTGGCAATTACGGTGACGTTATCACTACTGGTGTTTGCGCTGCGTGCTCCCCGAGTGAGCCATAAAGTTGGGTTTAATTGGTTATCTCGTGATTCGTTGTTGTTAGTTAATAATATTTTGCTGGTCATTATGACGGTTACCGTGCTGTTAGGGACGGTCTATCCGCTAATCCTGGACTCGCTTGGATTAGGCAAAATCAGCGTTGGCCCACCGTACTTTAATGCGCTTTTTGTGCCGCTGACGGTACTTATGTGCATGTTCATGGGGCTTGGTCCCATTGCACGCTGGAAAAGCATGAACGCCAATGAGCTGTGGCGTAAGCTGTGGCTGTCTGGTGCGGCAGCATTGCTACTGGGCGTTGCTATGCCTTTGTTATATGGCGGCGAATGGAATCTTTGGGTTTCTTTAGGAATTGTTTCGGCACTTTGGATAGTTCTACCTATCGTACGCGACCTATTCGATAAAACCCGCCATGCTAGCTCCTTTATGGCTGGGCTGCGTAAGCTGTCATTAGCGTATTGGGGCATGATACTTGGGCATGTGGGTATTGCAGTCACCATCGTTGGCGTGGCAGTTGTTTCAAACTACAACATCGAGCGCAATGTGCGTATGTCGCCGGGCACTACGGTTGAGGTGGCAGGCTATCAGTTCACCATGAAGGAATTGACAAGTCGCCGAGGCCCTAACTTCTTGGCTGATACCTCCATCATACAAGTTCAGCGTGGTGAGTCAGGGCGCAGTTTTGTCATGCGTCCAGAAAAGCGGCTTTACTTGGCCACCGGAATGCCAATGACCCAGGTGGCGTTGCGTCCAGGGCTATTCCGTGACCTTTATGTCGCCATGGGAGAAGACCTAGGCGACGGTAGCTACGCCATGCGTGTCCAATATAAACCATTTGTACGTTGGTTATGGTTAGGTGGGTTGTTGATGGCTTTCGGCGGCATCTTGGCGGTACTTGATAAGCGCTACCGTCGCATCGTTGCCCGTAAGGCAGCGACGACAGAGACTGCTGTAACACCAAAGGAAGCTACGGTATGAAGCGTCGGCTGTTGCTTTTACTACTGCCCATTAGCTTTTTGGGAATCGCACTCTTTCTTTACCAGGGGTTGGGGCAAGACCCGTCGCACCGTGATTCAGCGTTAATGGCTAGACCGTTTCCTGCGTTTGAGGCAACGACACTGCGCGATGAGAATCGCCAAGTCGATCAAACGCTGTTGACTGGTGACGTTACCTTGGTAAATGTATGGGGCGAATGGTGTCCTGCTTGTAAACAGGAAATGCCGCAGCTGCTGGAGCTAGCCGACCAAGGAATCCGCATGATCGGCATTAACTATCGGGATACCCGCGAAAAAGGGTTGGAATTCTTGAGCGAGTTCGGAGATCCCTTTGACGTTAATGTGTTTGATCCTGACGGCAGCCTTGGCTTTGATTTGGGGGTTTACGGCGCGCCTGAAACCTTCTTGGTTGATGCTGACGGTATCATTCGCTACCACCACAAAGGTTACGTGTCACCGGAAGATGTTCGTGAACGCATTCTGCCCGAGGTGGAAAAATGGCGCTAATACGCTTAATGCTTACCGTTGCACTGCTGGCACTGACTAGCAGTGCTATGGCTGCTGGCATAGAGATACGTGAGTTTGACGATCCTGTTATGGAGCAGCGTTACCGCGACTTAACGGCTTCAATGCGCTGTCCTTTGTGCGAGAACCAAGCCATTGATGACTCTGATGCGCCAATTTCTGGTGATATGCGTGAACGTGTCTACCAACTGCTCCAAGATGGTCAGTCAGATATCGAGATTGTTAATCACATGGTGCAGCGGTTTGGAGAATACATTCTCTATAACCCGCGTTTAGAAAACCGGACTTATCTGCTGTGGGGGTTGCCGATAGGATTAGTGCTGCTCGGCGCGATTGTCGTCGTGATGATGGTTCGCGCTCGTCGAAACGCCTCAGCAAAAGCGCTTAGCGCCGAAGAACGAGCCCGCCTGGATGCCCTGATTAACCGCGAGAGGTCTTCATGACACCGCTGTGGATTGCAATTGCCTTACTACTTCTTCCTGCTCTTTGGTTATTAGTAGCGCCCATGCGTGAAGCCCGTGCGCTGCGCGACAAGCTCAGTCACTTTGAAGCCAACGATACCGCTGATGAGCAAAACGTCGCAATTTTTAAGCGCCGTTTGGCTTCCTTAGAAGCAGCCCACGAACGTGGTGATATCGATGAAGAGCGCTTTAAAGAAGATCGTTTGGAGCTAGAGCGTAGCCTGTTAGAAGACACCGCTACCCGCACTAAGCGCCCCTTGAAAACGGCAACAGCTGGCAGATTGGTGGTTCCCCTGGTCATGGTGGCCGTCGTGGGTGCGAGCACGTTTTGGTATCAACAAAAGGGTGCGGAAGGAGACTTGACGCTTTACGCTATTCAGCAAGAGGTGCAAAACGACCCTGAAGGCTCACTGGCCATGTACCTTGAACGTATGGAAGCTGAAGCCGAGCGTCAGCCAAATAACCCTAATGTGTGGAGTTCACTGTTCCCACTTTACCGTGAAACCGGTCAGGCTGATAAAGCCGCCGATGCCTTAGAGCGATTAATTGCTATTGAAGGGCGCATTCCTCCATTGCTAGCACAACTTGCTCAGCTTCGCTTTTTTATGGCAGAACGGGAACTGACTCCGGAGGTGCAGTCGTTAGTCGATGAGACGCTAGCGCAAGATCCACGCCAGCCCACAGTGCTCGGTTTGCTTGGTATTCATGCATTTGATAGTGGCAACTACGAAACCGCGATAGACCGCTGGCGTCGCGCTGTAGCCAATATCGAAGACCCTGACACAGCCTCCTCATTGCGTGAAGGTATCCGCGTTGCTCAAGAGCGTTTAGGGATCGCGCCAGAAACGGCCGCCGTTGACGCTGCCCAAAGCCAAGGCGTGCGAGTTACTGTTTCGTTAGACGAAGCACTGGCCGATAATATAAGTGATGATGCCACCGTGTTTATTACCGCCCGGGATACGGAAGGCGAACTGCCGCCACTTGCGGTTATTCGTGGTCAAGTATCTGAACTGCCGATGACGGTTGTGTTGGATGATACTGCGGCTATGTCGCCTGACGCACAGATTTCTCAAGTGCGCGAAGTGCGTCTAATAGTGCGTGTATCATCTTCTGGCCAAGCAACGCCTCAGCCAGGTGATCTTTTCGGAGATGTAGAGAGCGTTAGCGTTGGGCCTATTAGTGAAAATGATGCAACAGCGGTTACTGTTAATCGCATTTTTGAATAAATATCACCACGCAAGCAGTCGTCATAAAGGGTCGCAATGCGCTTAACCTCTATTCGTCTTGTTGGGTTCAAGTCTTTTGTTGATCCGGTGACCGTGCCCTTCGATGGCAACATGACGGCCATCGTTGGGCCAAATGGCTGCGGCAAGTCCAATATCATCGACGCGGTGCGTTGGGTAATGGGGGAGTCTTCCGCCAAAACTCTGCGCGGTGAGTCGATGGCCGATGTTATTTTCAATGGTTCCACCGGCCGTAAGCCGATCAGCCAAGCCTCAATCGAACTCAAATTTGATAACCGTGATGGTGGCATGGGCGGTGTTTACGCCCAGTACGCAGAAATCGCGGTAAAACGCTTAGTCACTCGCGATGGCCAGTCCAATTACTTCTTTAACGGACAAAAGTGTCGTCGGCGAGATATCGCTGATCTGTTTATGGGCACCGGTTTAGGGCCACGCTCTTACGCTATTATCGGCCAGGGGATGATTTCACGGTTAATTGAAGCGCGCCCAGACGATTTGCGTGCCACCCTGGAAGAAGCTGCGGGTATTTCAAAATACAAAGAGCGCCGTAGGGAAACTGAAAATCGCATGCGCCGTACCCAGGAAAATTTGGAACGCCTGGATGATATCCGTGAAGAATTGGACAAACAGCTCGAACGCCTTAAGCGTCAGGCAGAAGCAGCGAAGCGCTACCAAGAGTTAAAACAGCAAGAGTACCGGCTAAAAGGCGAGTTGGCGTTAGTGCGTGGACGCACATTGCGCGCTGAGCAATCTCACCAAGAAAGCCGAGTGCGCGAGCTGGAAATTGCGGTTGAGAAAGACGTATTTGGCGTACGACAGTGTGAAACACGTCTAGAGCAAGCGCGCGAGCAGCACGATGAGCTCGCTGATGTTCTTGATCGCCACCAGCAGCAGTTTTTTGAAACCACTACCCGGATTGCCCGTCTGGAGCAGGATCAGGCGCACCGCCGCAGTCGTGAGGCCCAATTGGCGAGCGATTTAGCAACGGCGCGGCGCGACCTTGATGAGCAGCGCAGAATCAGTGAAGGGGATCAAGAACGACTTGTCGCTATAGAGACCCGTTTAGATGACTTACTTCCAGAGCATGAAGCCCTTGAAGAGCAGTTAGAAGGGCTTGAGCAAACGCTAGCGGATGCCACTCCCGCGCTAGAAGCTGCTGAGCAGCAATGGGCTGATGCAGAAAATCACTGGCGTGATGCCAGTCGAGAAGCAGACCGTAGCCAAGACCAGTTGCGCGATTTAGAGCAACGCATAGCGCGTATGCAGGCAGAAAATCAGCGTCGACGCCAGCAGCGCGGTGAATTAGCAGATATCACTGACCTTCGCAACGAACACGCTGAATGCCAAGCCCTGCGTGAAGAAGCCGAACAGCGCGCTAAAGCGTTTCAAACCGAGCGAGACCAATGGCAGCATCGCTATAGCGATGCCAAAGCCGCTTATCAGCAGGCCACCCATGCTCGTGATCAACAGCGTGCCGTGCTCAGCCAACATCAAGGCGAACTCGCGTCATTAAAGGCGTTAATTGATGCCGCCCTGACAGATCACGACCCTGATCTAGGCGTTGCGTTAGCGGCGCACGGCTTAGCTGATGCGCCACGGCTTGGCGAGGCGATCAGTGTGGCATCTGGCTGGGAGCGAGTAATCTCCTGGTTGCTTGCGCCATGGCTAAACGCCCGCTTAGTACCTGAGAATCAATTAACTGCACTACCTAACGCTCTTGCTACCGACTGGTGCTTAATTGATCAAACTGAGCGGCCTATTTCATCAACACAGCGCTTGAATTCACTGGTGACGGGAGCAGGTGCATTAAGCGAATGGTTAGCAAGTATTCACTTCGTAGAAACGAGCGAAGATGCTGAGGCGCTGTTAGCTAATTTAGCGCTCGGAGAGAGTGTTGTCAGCCGAGAAGGTGTATGGCGTGGGCGGGGCTGGCTGCATCAACAGGCCAATGGTGACGGCGTTGATGCATTGTTGGTTACACGCCGTCGTTTTGATGAATTAGACGCCCGCCTTACACAGGATGAAGACGCGTTAACGTTGCTGGATGAGCAGTGTGAGGCTGCCAGTGAAGCCATTGAAGCGCTAGAGCAAGCCCGCGAACAGCAGGCCGAGCAAGAGCGAGCCCACGCGGCTTCGCTTCAACAGCTGGCGGTAAAAGAGCAGCGACTAGCTCAACGCTTGGAGCATTTAGAGAGTCGTGCCACTGAGCTGGATGATGAGCTCGCCCAGCTACAAGAGGATGAGGCGGAGTTAACACTCACCTTAGAAGAACAGCGTGCCCGTTGGCATACCGCCATGGAGCAGTTGGAAGCCGCTGCCGAAGCCCGTGAAACTAGCGCCGAACATCGCAACTACCAGCGAGAGCAGCGCGACCGGCTAAATCAACAGCACGCTCCTATGAAGGTGCGGCAACAGTCGTTAGCGCTAGAGAGAGAGCGGTTAAAGGCTGAACGGGATAGTCTACGTGCCCAGCAAAATCGCAGTAGCGATAGTGAAGAACGTCTATCGCTACGTATTGCTGAGTTAGAAGAAGCACGGGAAATGCTAGTAGAACCAGACGAATTGGCTGCTGAAGAGTTAGAAGAGTTGCTACACCAGCGCGAGCAGCAGGAGCGGCGTCTTAATGATACCCGTCAGCAGGCTCAGACATTAGCTGAGCAGCTGCGCAACGACGAGCTGGCTCGCCAGCAGCATGAGCGCAACTTAGAACAGAGTCGTGAGCAGTTGCAGCAGCGTCGAATGGATGTTCAAGCGCTGGCGCTTAAAGCGGCTACCCAGGATGAGCAATTGGCAGAGCTAGGCCATGATCCTAATGTGTTGGCCGAGCACTTGCCTAGCGATGCCAGCGAAACTGCTTGGCAAGAGCGATTGGAAAACACGTCAGATAAGATTCGCCGTTTAGGCGCCATTAACCTTGCGGCGATCGAAGAATACGACCAACAGGCGGAGCGGCGTAATTATTTGGAAGCGCAGCATGCTGAGCTTACGGAAGCATTAGAAACCTTAGAGCGGGCGATTAAGCGTATTGACCAGGAAACGCGAGTGCGCTTCCGTGAAACCTTCGAACAAGTTAATACCGGTTTGCAAACGCTTTTCCCTCGGGTATTTGGCGGGGGAGCAGCCTGGTTAACGCTAACCGGGGATGATTTGCTGGAAACCGGTGTAGCCATTATGGCAAGGCCGCCAGGCAAGAAAAATAGCACCATCCACCTGCTGTCGGGCGGTGAAAAGGCGCTAACGGCACTGTCGTTGGTTTTCGCCATTTTTCAGCTCAACCCTGCACCTTTTTGTATGTTGGATGAGGTAGACGCACCGCTAGACGATGCTAACGTTGGCCGCTACGCCAAACTTGTTAAAGAAATGTCGGAAAGCGTTCAGTTTATCTATATCACCCATAACAAAATTGCTATGGAAGCAGCCGAGCGCTTAATGGGGGTTACTATGCAGGAGCCTGGTGTGTCGAGGCTTGTGTCAGTGGGTATAGATGAGGCTGCAGCACTAGTTGATTAAGCGCAGGTCTTGAATGAAGCTTGCTTCTGCTCCTGTTTTTGAAACCTATCCTTGAAAACGGGTGTAGTAACCGCTCCTCTTACAAAATATGAACTTATATTACCTTTAGCCCATGGCTTGTTAAGAATTAAAAGCAATATGCTATAGTCTATTGGTTATTAAATGCTTTTATGATGTTCCACGCTTTTTAGAAATCGATCTTTAGAAATCGTGTTTTAGGAAGCATCATGAAGAGAGCTGTCAGCAGAAATGTGTCGTTTTATTGCGGAAAGTTAAAAAAATAGCCTGCTCTGTATCTGTCGCCTTCATACGCGTAGGTTAAGGGAGGCGTATGCATCGAAAGCACGTGTTAAAAAGTGCACGCAATAAGAAGAATAGCCCTCAGCGAAACGTAAATGATGGCATGATGAAACGTAAATGATGGCATGATAATGCAGATATCGGGACAAATTAGCGTTAAAATGGCACTTTTTACAGGTAATCCAGTCCAAAATTACGCTTGAAGCCAACCAAACGGCATGAATGCGTGAAAATCCACAAAAAGTGGCCCCTTTTGTAGCAACCGCGCTATGCTTGATAGTAGTTAGCTAACATTGGACATGTTACGCCTTCAGGCATCGCACTTTTGCAACCGGTATATTGACCCATGGAATGCTCGACATGGAACTAAGAGAGTGGTTAATCATTCTAGGACTGGCACTGGTATCGCTAATTGTGGTTGATGGTGTGCGCAGGCTCCAGCGCCAACGTCGTGTGCCCCGTCTGGATCAAGCAGTCAACGATTTACCAGCAGCTAAGATCGAAGAATTTAATGATGAGATCAAAGAAGCTGAAATAAACTGGGAGCTGCCCAACGGCGGAGCCCGAGTTATTAAGCCTGCTGATTATAGTAATCTTGGTCAAAAACCCAAGCTAGAGCGCCAGGAGCATCCAGGGCCATCCAGGGTGCTGTCTGATTTTCGCCGTTCTTTTTCAAATTCTGCCAGCTCAGCTAAGTCAAAAGCTAATGCACATTTCTCTTGGTCTCGTAAAAACGAGCCGCGCAAAAATGAGCCTCTCAAACACGAGCAGCCGTCTACTGTCGGGCACTCCACGTCGGCGAAACATTCATCTGTTCAGTTAGATAACGCTTCGGTCGAGCACACGCTGGGCTTGTCTGCTGTTGCTGAACCTGAACGCCGGGAGCCGAGCGTATTTATGGCCGACGAAACCCCTAATGTTAATGTCGAGCCTCAGAAAGCACACACATCAGCTTTCACGGACGCTTCTAATTCTGATAGCTCTGGTTCGGGTATCTCTAGCGCCGATAATGTCTCTAGCGCCGATAATGATAATAGTGAAACGCAGCCAATATCTGAACGGGCCGAGAATTCGCCGCTGGATGCCGGTGACCAAGTGGCTAATGCTGAGAAAAAACAGGCAGCGTCCCCACAAGAAACAGTAACTACTGATCCTCAAATGTCTGAAGAGACGGTGTCAGAGGAAGTAAACAACTCCTCGATGAGTTCGATGAGTGCTGAAGAAACAGCAGTAAAAACCGCGCCAACGGCGGAGCTAAGCGAAGAGCAAGCAGAGCCAACGCTAAGAGTCGAACCGGAAGATGCAGCACATCATGCGTCTGGCGTGCCTAAGCGACGCCAGCTCCGTTCAGACACTGCCGGTGAAGAGAGAGAGTTAGACGATGATGAGGTTGATGAATACCGCTTAGTCGACTTCGAAGGCATTGGACGCTCCTTTAAACGTCGCTTAATTGAGCGCCGTAAAGAAAAAGCGCGTAAGAAAGCCGAAAAAGCTAAACGTGCGGAAGCTCTCGCTAAGCAAAAAGCTGAACGCAAAGCGCTTGAAGCTGAACGTAAGGCGCTTGAAGCGCAACAGCGTCGTGAAGCCAAAGAAGCGGCAGACGCCGAAAAAGCCCGTATTGCCCAAGAGCAAGCAGAAGCGCGAGAGGCGGCTGCGATCGCTGCCGCTGCGGAACGTGAAGCGGCACAACATAGTGAACCGACAGTCTCTACTCGCGACGTTTACGACGATAGTTACGATGATAGTTACCACGATGGTGATAACTATGAAGTTGGCTACGACGATGACGCACCTGAAATAGGGTATCGGGATAATGTTGTTCGTACGCATCCCACATTAGAAAAAGCGTTACGTCACGATGTTAATAGCGAGCGAGCCCGAGATACGCTAACTGACGCTGCTGAAATGGTCGTAATTAGTGTGCTTTCGCGGGAACCTGAAGGGTTTGATGGCGGAAAGCTGCTTGAGCTAATCATGGCCTGTGGCCTTCGTTATAGCCGTGAAATGGGGGTTTTCCATCGTTTTGAAACTGAAAGTTTCGACAGCGAACTACAGTTTTCAATGGTGAATGTCCTTAAACCAGGTACGTTCCCGATTGAAGAAATGGATGAGTTTGTAACCCCTGGTATTACGTTCCTGATGCCACTGCCGGGTGCTGAAGATAGCTCAGCAGCGTTTGAAGCCATGGTTGAAACGGCGATGGTGGTCGTACGCCATATGGGTGGCGAGCTTAAAGATGAGAACCGTAGCGTAATGACGGCACAAACCATTGAATTCGCAAGACAGCGTGTTCATGAGTTTGAGCGTCGTCATCGTCTGCATCGTCAACTTCAAGCGCGTTAAGCAGCACATTACGTTAACACCCGCCTTCCCTAAGAAGGCGGGTGTTTTTGTTACTAAACACCTGTTTTTGTATGCCGGAACAATTGAATGAGTCAGCCTGAAACCATACTGCTAGAAGAGATTAGTCAGCTGCGCGCTGACCTGGATGATGCAAACTACCGCTACTACGTGTTGGACGAGCCAAAGCTGACCGATGCAGATTATGACCGCAAGCTGCAGCGGTTGAAGCAGCTGGAATCTGAATACCCTGAGGTAGTGTCACCTGATTCCCCTACTCAGCGGGTAGGGGCCGCGCCAGCAGAAGGGTTTCCTGAAGTTGCTCATGCGATTCCGATGCTGTCGTTAGATAACGCTTTTAGCCGTGACGACATTACGGCGTTTGCCGAGCGTGTTGCTGAACGCTTGGAGTGTGAGGCTGGGGAGATTGAATTTAGCTGTGAGCCGAAGCTCGACGGTGCTGCAGTCTCGCTAGTGTACGAGCAGGGCGTACTGGTTAGTGGCGCGACCCGTGGCGATGGCCGTACGGGGGAAGGTATTACATCGAATTTGCGAACCTTACGGTCTGTTCCGTTAAAGCTAATGGGTGACAGCATTCCAGCGCTGTTAGAAGTACGTGGCGAAGTCATTATGCGCCACGCGGGTTTTGAAGCGCTCAATGATCGAGCCAGGGAAGAAGGCAGCAAGGTATTCGCTAACCCGCGTAATGCGGCGGCTGGCAGCCTACGTCAGCTTGATCCGCGAATTACCGCAACTCGCCCATTAGAGTTTCATGCTTATCAAGTTGCCCGCATCGATATGATGCATTTGGGTGACGGCGCGCTTAGCAATGACGCAATGACAACCCATAGCCAGCAAATGGAAAAGCTCAAAGCGTGGGGCTTTCGCGCAAGCGCCGAACTTCGGACTGTCAATGGCCCTGAGTTGGTGGCCGATTACTGCGAGCGGCTGGGTGAAAAGCGCGACCAGTTGGGTTACGACATTGATGGCGTCGTGATTAAAGTAAACGACCTACGCCAGCAGCGAGAACTTGGCTTTGTCGCGCGCGCGCCACGCTGGGCGGTAGCGTTTAAGTTTCCTGCCCAGGAAGAAGTCACAACGCTAAACGATGTGGAATTTCAGGTAGGCCGTACCGGTGCAATTACCCCGGTTGCTAGGCTAGCGCCGGTCACTGTTGCCGGTGTGACGGTATCGAACGCTACGCTGCATAATGCCGATGAGATCACTCGCTTAGGTGTGATGATTGGCGATACGGTGGCCATCCGGCGTGCAGGTGACGTGATTCCGCAGGTGGTGCGGGTAGATATCGAAAAGCGTCCGGCCGAGGCGCGAGAAATTATTTTTCCCGACCACTGCCCGGTGTGCGGTTCAGATATTGAACGGCTGGCAGGTGAGGCGGTCGCTCGCTGCTCGGGTGGGCTTTATTGTGCCGCACAGCGCAAAGAGGCCCTGAAGCATTTCGCCAGTCGTAAAGCGTTAGATGTGGATGGATTGGGTGAAAAGCTGATTGAGCAGTTGGTGGATCTGGACTGGGTGAAAACACCGGCGGACTTATTTCACCTATCGGCTGAGCAGCTTCAGGGGCTGCCACGCATGGGTGAAAAGTCCTCGGCCAACTTAGTAAATGCCTTGGGTAAGGCCAAGCACACCACGCTGGCACGCTTCATTTACGCCTTGGGTATTCGGGAAGTAGGTGAAGCCACAGCAGCAAACTTAGCCAGCCACTTTGGCACTCTGCAGACCCTGCAAGAAGCTGATCAAACAGCGCTGGAGGCGGTTAATGATGTTGGCCCGATTGTCGCCGCTCATGTTCACACCTTTTTCCGTCAGCCCCATAACCTAGAAACGCTGAAAGCCTTACTTGATGCAGGTATCACTTGGCAGGAGAGTGAAGTAACGCAAGGCCCAACGCCCTTAGCAGGTCAAACCTGGGTGCTCACTGGTACGATGGACAGTATGACCCGCGATGAAGGAAAAGCGCGGTTACAAGCACTAGGCGCTAAAGTGGCAGGCAGTGTTTCCAAGAAAACCACCTGTCTTGTGGCAGGCGAGGCCGCAGGCAGTAAGTTAACCAAAGCAGAGCAACTGGGCGTTGAAGTGATCGATGAAGCCACCTTTATCGAGCGTCTAGCTGCCTGGGAGCAGAGTGAATGAGCCGTTTTATATGAGCCGTTTTATAGAAGTGCCCGCGCGACTACTACCGCCGGAAACGCTGGATGCGTTGCTTGAAGCATTTGTGACTCGTCAGGGGTATGACACCACTGATACTGGCGCAGGTATGAATGGCTGGGTAGCCGAGCTTAAACAGCAGCTTGAGCGTCACGAGTTGATTATTGCTCACGACCTAGAATTGGAAATGACCGAAGTGATGACCCTCGCCCAGTGGCGCTCCTTTGGGCGAGATCTTGCCGACGATGAGGAAGAGGGCGATTACTGAGCGCGTATTAGTGCACTGATAATTCGTCGTCCTGGATGTAAATGGTCCACTAACGTTAGCTCTAGCGGCATAGGGTCATCACATAGTCGTGAGGCAATGACTTCGGCGCAGAGCGGAGCACTGGAAAGTCCCCGAGAGCCGTGAGCGGTCGATATCCACAGCCCTGAATGGTGCTCACCTTGGGTATCAGGCACGTTAGAAGCATCTTTTTGCAGCGCCACGTAATCCTGTTGCCATGCGTCGGCATGGGGTACTGGCCCGGCGTAGGGGCTTTTGTCAGGGCTGGCTGCCCTTACTGCAGCACGACCTGCTAGCGTGTCAGGGCTCAGCGCCACGCCCGCAGTCTCAAGTGTTGCGACCCATTCAGGCAGTGTTTGGCGTAATTCATCAATATTGCGCTGATGATCTGCTGTTGTAACGTCGCTCGTGGCGTTATTAGGCATAAAGCTGGCCCCAAACGTCAGCACGCCTTCCACTGGCGGCGACACATAGCCGCCCGCGCATACCACACGTTGCGGGCCTTGAACTCCCTCAGGAAGCTTCATTTCGCTTACCTGGCCGCGAACTTGTTGTAATGGAAGCGCTGCCGTTTGTTCAAAGCGGTTAGCTAACGACGCATTGGCCACCACAACGTGATCAGCGGTCAGCGTTTCACTGCTGGCCAATTCAACCTGCCATGCGCTGTCGTGGGGCTGTAGATTGGCTACTTCCCCGTGGTGCAAGGTGATATTCGCATGCTGTAGCAGGTGTTTGCAGAGTAGTTTGGGGCGCACCCAGCCTGCCTGGGGATAAAACAGTCCATGACCCGCAGTGATGGGAAGACCCACCAGCTCACTAAGTGTCTCGCTTTGCGCAGATACCACCGCTTCTGGCAGTGGGTGGCGTGCCATAAAGCGCTGCTGGCGAGTAGCCTCCTTGTCACTTAACGCCAGTTGTACCACGCCACACGGCTGCCACAGCGGCGTTTCCTGTGGTGAGGTGAACGCCTGCTGGCTAAGCCAGCGCTGGCTGTAGAGAAGCCCTGATAAATAGAACCGACTCTGGTGATTCGTTTCCGCTGCTAGCTTTACATACAGCGCTCCCTGGCGATTACCGGAGCCACCTGCGCCAGGAGCATCGCGTTCAATGACCGTTACCTTAATCCCGCGCTTGGCCAACGCCGCTGCTACGCTGCAACCGGCCATGCCCGCCCCAATAACGACCACATGGTTAGCAGGCTTGTCCGTAGGTGGCATAAACCAAGGCGTTGATTGGCGGCGAGTGTCTTTAGGCGGTGTGTCGATATAGCCTGCTAACATTTCCCGCTTCCGCCCAAATCCAGGCACCTTTTGCCAGCTAAACCCCGCTGCTTTTAATCCTCGTTTAACGACACCTGCGCAGGTAAATGTGGCAAAGGTGGCCCCAGGGCGAGAGCGCGCGGCCATAGCGTCGAATAGTTCAGGCTGCCACATTGCTGGGTTTTTAGCAGGCGCGAAGCCATCTAAAAACCAGGCGTCGACTTGGCCGTCTAACAGGTTCAACCGTTCGGTTGTATCGCCAAAGTGCAGGTCGAGGGTTACTCGGTCGCTGAGATGAAGACGATGAATACCGCTGACTGGTTCTGGCCACTGGGCGCATAGCACCTGTGCGTAGTGCGCCAAAGAAGGCCAGGCGTTTAACGCGCGCTCAAGAGACGTCCGATCAAGAGGGTATTTCTCGGTGGATAACAAATGCAGGCGCGCAGTACTCTGTGCGTGCTGTTCAAAACAGGCCCATGCGCACAGCATATTAAGTCCGGTGCCAAAGCCTGTTTCGCCAATCACAAACGCGCGGTGGTGTTGCCAATTCGCAAAGCGCTCGGGGAGGTGATTCGCCCCCAGGAAAACGTGCTCGGTTTCAGCCCGGCCATCTTCCCTAGAAAAATACACATCGTCGAAAGCGTCTGAATGGGGCGACGTCTCGTCCCAAGTGAGTGAAGGGGCGCTTAATGCCAAGAGCGGAGGCAGGTCAGTGGAGCGTTGGGTCACGCGGATATCCCATGGTGTGAAAATGAGTGATATAAATTGGTTAAAAAATGATCAACTTGTTGATGCGGGCATTATCTCTGGCCTAGAGAAAAGCGTCCGCCGAGTTTTCACAGAGTTTTCCACAGGCTCTGTGAAAAAGAAGGCGGACTCTTCACACTCGCCTCAATCGGTCAAGGCATAACTTTTTTAAACGGCTTAACAATTACCTTGGCATAGACCCCTGCAATGATGTATGGATCCGCGTCTGCCCATGCTTGCGCGGCATCAAGGCTTTCAAATTCGGCAACGACCAAGCTGCCGCTAAAGCCCGCATCGCCTGGGTTATCGGTATCTATAGCCGGGTGAGGCCCTGCCAGAACCAAGCGGCCTTCATCACGCAGCTTTTCCAGACGAGCAAGGTGATCCGGGCGTGCCGCCAATCGGCGCTCCAAGCTGTTGGATACATCTTCACTGATAATAGCGTAAAGCATGGGGATAACTCCTTGAGTGCTGGGGCGGTTGTCCAGTGTCGAATTGACCGCGCCCTTGTAAGCGCGCACCATGGCGAGCGCCTGTAGACCGTGAAAGGGAAACAGGATGCCTGTTTGTTCACACCATTTTTATTCACACCTTCCTATTCTGACAAACTCGCCACATGGCGTCATGCTTATGCCCTTACTTCCTGCGAACTATCTTCCTGCAAACGCTCTGCCTCCGGTGTTTGATGTCGACCAGCGATACTCGGTGGATTTACACATGCACTCTACCGCGTCAGACGGCGCGCTAACCCCTACTGAGCTAGTAAAGCTATGTGCTGAGCGTGGCCTTACCCACATGTCGCTGACTGACCATGACACTATGGATGGTGTTGACGAGGCAAGTGCGGCAGCAGAGCAGGCAGGCTTATGCTTGATACCTGGCTGCGAGTTATCTACGCGTTGGCAAGGGATCAATATTCACGTTGTGGCGCTTATGCCCGGCGGCTTGCAAGGGCCTCTGGTAGAGGGGCTTAAGCAGCAGCGCGAAGCACGTATCCAACGCGCTGAGGTGATCGCTGAGCGATTAGAAAAAATGGGCTTACCAAACGCGCTAGAAAAGGCACGCGCCCAGGCAGGCAGCGACCGCCCATTAGGCAGACCCGATTTTGCCCGCGCGCTGGTCGCCGAAGGTGTGGTTGCTGACTGGGCTGGCGCGTTTAAGCGCTATTTAGGCAGTGGTAAAAAAGGCGATGTAAAAGCCCACTGGCCAGAAATCAGTGAAGCAGTGGCCTGGGTGGTTGCCTCTGGCGGCGTGGCGGTGCTGGCGCACCCGTTGCGCTATGGGCTTACCCGGCGCAAGCGAGGTTTGCTGATGGATGCCTTTCAAGCTGCAGGCGGGCAAAGCGCTGAGCTGGTGAGCGGACAGCAAAACCCTGATAGCACCCGTGATCTGGCTCGGCAATTGGTCGAACGCAACTTATACGCCTCTATGGGCAGCGATTTTCATTTTCCTGGCAGCCATGCCGCCCCCGGCAGTATGAGTGTCATACCACGCACTGCTGCGCCGCCAATTTGGCAGCATTCGCGCTTAATTCATTTACGCGATGCACCCAGTGGCATGTTAGGCCCTGGGTCTTAAAGCGCATATCGGCTAACCTTGAAACTAAATGGACAACGATGTGCCCACGGGCAGGAGCAAGTGATGAGTCAATATTTTCAGATTCACCCCGAAAACCCACAGAAACGCTTGATTGATCAAGCCATCGATATCATCCGTAAAGGTGGAGTGGTCGCGTACCCAACGGATTCAGGCTATGCACTGGGCTGTCACTTGGGTGAAAAAAAGGCCATTGAAAAGATCAAGTGGCTGCGCTCGTTAGACGATAAACACAATTTCACACTGATGTGTTCGGATCTTTCCGAGATTGGCACTTACGCTAAAGTGGATAACGCCGTATTTAGGTTGCTCAAGGCTCACACCCCAGGGCCTTATACCTTTATTTTAGATGCCACCACCGAAGTGCCGCGGCTGTTACTGCACCCGAAGCGCCGTTCTATTGGCGTACGCGTGCCCGACCACCGCATTACCCATGCGTTGCTTGCTGCGCTGGGTGAGCCTCTGATGAGCGTGACGTTGATTCCAGTAGGCGATACCTTGCCAATGAGCGACCCTGAAGAGATCCGCGACCGCTTTGGGGCACATCTTGATGCCATTATCGATGGCGGAGCCTGTCACCTTGATCCCACCAGTGTAATTGATCTACGTGAACTGCCACCCAAAATCATACGGGAAGGGCGTGGCGATATTTCGCCGTTTGAGTCTTAACGCTGTTTAGAACCCCGGTCATGAAAGTGGCTTCAACATGCATAAAGAAATCGCTTTAGCCAGTTAATAGACGTTTTCTAGCTAAAGCGATGTTTGCTTCGTGTAAGTGCTTTGCTGTTTGTAAGTGCTTTGTTGTTTGTAAGCGCTTTGCAGCTTGTAAGTGCTTTACTGTTTTAGGCTTTCGTCGTCTTCCCCCGTTTTCGCTGATTTCTTGCGTGGGTCTTCTGTTTCTTCATCCAGCCATGTGCCACAGCGTAGACAATAGCGGGCGCGTTTTTCATGGTGGTCGTGGCCACAGCCGGGGCAAGCTTCTTCTGAGTAGCGGTCTTCGCGGATAGAGCGGATAACCTGGGCGGAAAATACTCCGGTCGGCACTGCAATAATCGAGTACCCGAGCAGCATCAAGATCACCGTGATGGTCTTGCCGACTGAGGTGGCAGGCACAATGTCGCCATAGCCCACCGTGGTCATGCTGACGATTGCCCAGTACATTGACATCGGTATGCTGGTAAAGCCTGCTTCCGGCGACTCGATGGTGTACATCAGCGCCGCAAATAGCATCACCACCATCATAATGCTGCTAAAAAACAACAAAATTTGGCGTAGGCTGCGTTTGAGTGCACTGATGAGCAGATGTGCTTCCCCAACAAACTCCATTAAACGCAGAATACGAAAGATGCGTAAGACACGCAGAATACGAACAATGACGAGCCCGTGAGCGCCGGGTACAAGCAGTACGAGCCAAGTAGGCAAAATGGCTAGCAGGTCAACAATGCCGTAAAAGCTCTTCAAGTATAAGAAAGGGCGCTCTAGGCAGTAAATCCTCACCGCTAGTTCAATCGTAAATAGCAGCGTAAATACCCACTCTACATAGAGAAAAATGTGTCCGTAACGCTCGGAATAACTGTCTACGCTGTCTAGCAAAATGACAGCCACGCTCATTAAAATGGCGATAATTAGCGCAATATCAAAGGCTTTGGCCCCCGGCGTATCGGACTCAAAAATAATATGAAAAAGTCGCGTGCGAAGTCCTTCTGCACCGGGAGTTAATTGAAAACTCATCGCGTCATCCTGAAGTGGGCTAAATGTTTCTAGCGTAGCGTGGTTTGATAGGCGAAGCGATGCGCCAACGTTAACGCAGCAACGCCGTAAGCGGGCGTTGGTTGCCCGTTGTCAGTCAGTGCCGTGGTCAGGGTATGAGCATCGCAGCGGGCGTTTTCATCCAGCTGTGGGTGGGCGGCCAGCGTGGCTAGCGCCTGTTGTGTGATGGTTAGATGCTGTGCAAGCCCACTGTCGTGATAGGCATCCAGCGCCATCGTGGCCCTGTGCAGCCACTGAGCCGGTGTGTCAGCCTCGGGTAGTAACCACTGCTGCGCGCCTAACGCATTTCCACGCGCCGCTTTGCTGGTATCCGAAGGACGCAGCGGCACGCTTTCTGCAAGCACCAAGGCCAGCGACCAAAGCGCCTCTGGTACCCCCGCTTTTAATTCCAGCTCAACTTCACAAATAGTGGCTTGAGCGCCACCGCTGACAATCTCCCCTTCGTCTAGCACTAGCTCGATGTGGCTGTCTAGCCAGTCGATTTGCCAGCTGCGCCGAGTAAAGTCGGTGCGCAGCGCAGGGCGTAGCGCTGATATCGCTGTGCTTAATGAACCTTCAAAAGGCGGCAGGGCAGCCAAACCACGTTGGTCAAGCTGCGCACCAGGGACTTGCCACTCCCACTCTTGTCGGGTGGAAAGGCCACCGCCACCTTTGCCAGCGGTTTTTACCGTTTGTAGCACGCGATCATCTATTTGGCGTAGGCGCACAGCAATTCGTGCTTTTGCCATATCCCCTGCTGGTGTATCGAAATAGGTGTTCGCAAGGTGCTGCTGTTGGGGTGATGTGGCTAGCACGTAGTGACTCAGCAACGCGTTCCGCTGGGCGGGGGCAAGGGCAAGTTTAAGCTCGATTTCTGTTGGTTCAGAAATAGGCGATGAAAAAGCAGTTGAATTTTTCATGACATTAGCCACCTTTTTATCGTGACGTTTCAGTTAAATTTTGATGACATTATGAACTTTTCATGACGGCGGCTGGCGCACTCTTTATACTGGCGCCCGCCATTTCCAGGCTCCCCGAAAACAGGCTAAAGGCTATATGGTTACCCCCAATCCTTTTTCTGCGATGTTTGGCCGCTCGCCATTCCAGCCATTGCTGGCCCACATCGTCAAGGCCAATGAATGTGCCGACCAATTGTTGCCGTTTTTTGAAGCATCGCTTGCTGGCGACTGGGACACTGCATCTGAACTGCGTGAAAACGTCACTCGCTTAGAGCATGACGCCGACACGCTAAAAACAGAGCTACGGCTTAATCTGCCTAACACGATGTTCCTTCCCGTCTCGCGTTCTGATTTGCTCGACCTTATCAGTGTGCAAGACAAGATCGCCAATAAGGTGCGCGACATTACTGGCATTATGCTTGGCCGTAAAATGCGCGTGCCCGATGAGCTGGCTGACCCCATGCGCGATTATATGCGAACCAGCGTAGCTTGCGTGGCTCAGGCGCGTCAGGCGTTAGAAGAGCTGAAAGACCTACTTGAGTCCGGTTTTGGGCGCAATGTGTCTGATGTCATGCAAAAGATGATCCGCGAGCTGCACACCCTTGAACACCAAGCTGACGATCAACAGATCACCATTCGGCGACAGTTGTTTGCGCTTGAGAATCAGCTTCCACCGGTCGACGTGATCTTTCTTTACAAGATTATCGATTGGGTTGGTGAGCTATCCGATCGCGCCGAACGCGTGGGCAGCCGCCTACAGATTTTGACCGCCCGCTAAGGAAATTCCATGCAGATTATTGTCCAGAACAGTGAAATCTTCATTATCCTGGCCTGTGTGTTTGGCTTTTTTATGGCTTGGGGCGTTGGTGCTAACGATGTAGCCAATGCGATGGGGACTTCGGTAGGGTCGAAGGCTATCACCATCAAACAAGCCATTATTATTGCGGTTGTCTTTGAGTTTTTAGGTGCTTGGTTAGCGGGTGGCGAAGTGACCGCAACCATTCGAGGCGGGATGCTTGACCCCGTATTGTTAGCAGATAACCCTCAGCTATTGGTTTACGGCATGCTTTCCGCGCTGCTGGCAGCTGCTATCTGGCTAATGATTGCATCGGCGCGTGGCTGGCCAGTGTCTACTACCCACTCTATCGTAGGCGCTATTGTTGGTTTTGGCGCGGTAGGCCTTGGTGTAGAAGCGGTTGCCTGGGGCAAGGTAGGTCAAATTGCATCTAGCTGGCTTATTTCACCGCTGCTTGCAGGTACGATCGGCTTTGTACTGTTTAAGTCGGTGCATCATCTTATTTTTGAAAATAAAGACCCCTTCAGCGCTGCAAAGCGTTATGTACCAGGGTATATCTTTTTGGTCGGCTTTATCGTTGCGATGGTCACCCTGACCAAGGGCTTAAAGCACATTGGTTTGGACCTAAGCTTTGGTCAAAGCCTGCTGCTTTCTGTTGTCATTGGTATCATCATTATGGCGCTCGGTGTGATCATGGAACGCCGTGTTAAATACGTTCAGAACACCAGCGATCACTTTGGCTACGCCAACGTTGAACGGGTGTTCGGCGTACTAATGATCTTTACGGCCTGTGCGATGGCGTTCGCCCATGGTTCTAACGATGTTGCCAACGCTGTAGGCCCACTGGCAGCAGTCATTAGCGTTGTGCGTAGTGAAGGCGTTATTGATAGCGCGGCGCTTGTGCCTTGGTGGGTGCTGGTGCTGGGTGGCGGCGGCATTGTGGTCGGCCTTGTTACTTACGGCCATAAAGTGATTGCCACCGTAGGTACTGGCATTACTGAGCTTACGCCAAGCCGTGGCTTTGCCGCTACACTGGCTGCCGCGACTACGGTAGTACTGGCATCGGGTACTGGCTTGCCGATTTCAACCACCCATACGCTGGTAGGGGCGATCTTGGGTGTGGGGCTAGCACGCGGTATGGCGGCACTTAATCTGCGTGTTATCGGTACGATTGCGATGTCATGGTTGATCACTTTGCCTGCAGGCGCTGGCTTGGCTATCCTGTTCTTCTTTATGTTTAAAGGCATGTTTGGTTAATGCGGAAGTAAATCCGCCATAGTACGCCCTTGCTCGATGCTAGTTTAGGTCGATAACGCAGCGGCACCTTCACGCAAATTAGCCTGTTTCCGGGTTGATTTGCACAAGAAGGTGCCGCTGTTTTTTGCGCTCTGTTAAAGTAAACGCGGATATTTTCATTTACCTGCTGCCGGAGAGCGGCCCTTGGACACACGCTTCCCTTTTGTTGATTGGTTTCGTAACGCTTCCCCTTACATTAATGCCCACCGGGGACGAACCTTTGTCATCTTAATTGAGGGCGAAGCCATGGCGTCTGGCCGAGGAGAGCAGCTGATACAGGACTTAGCGCTGCTACACACCTTGGGCGTGCGGTTAGTCGTGGTGTTTGGTATTCGACCGCAGGTACACGAAGCGTTGACGACTGCTGGTGTCGAGCCAACACGGGTGGATGGTCGCTGGGTAGCTGACCGAGCGGTGATGGCCCATGTGGAGCAGGTGGCAGCACATCAGCGGCTATGGTTAGAAGCACGGCTTTCTTTAGGCCTGCCTAGCACGCCGCTGCACGGGGTGGAGCTAAGCGTAATTTCTGGCAACTTGGTGACCGCCAAGCCCCTTGGTGTACGTGAAGGCGTCGATTTTGACCACAGCGGTGAAGTGCGTCGTGTGCGCGCGAGTGCCATTGAAGGGCTGCTGGAAAAAGGCTCTCTGGTGTTGCTGCCACCGCTTGGCTTTTCCAGTACGGGTGAAGTGTTTGATTTAGATGCCTCAGAAGTGGCGCAACATGCTGCCGTCGCGTTGAAAGCGGATAAGCTCATTCTATTAGGCGAATCAGAAGGGCTTGAAGACGAGCAGGGCGCACTATTACGCCAGCTTTCTCCGGCAGAAGCCGAACCGCGACTGCAACAGGCGTTGCCGGGTAGTGAGCTGGCCCGCCACTTGAACGCCGCCTGCACAGCGGCCCGAGAAGGGGTGGCGCGCACCCACCTGCTTTCTTGGCGTAACCACGATGCCCTGTTAGGGGAGTTATTCACTCGCGACGGCGTTGGGACCATGATCACCCAGCACCGCTACGAGCAGCTGCGCCCGGCCACATTAAACGATGTCGCTGGTCTGCTAGAGCTGCTGGAGCCGCTTGAGCGACGGGGCATGTTGGTAGCTCGTTCGCGGGAGCGGTTAGAGCACGAAATTGACGATTACATGGTCATTGAACGTGATGGCATGGTGATTGGCTGTGCCGCGCTGCATGTTTTCCCTGACACCACGGTGGGGGAAATGGCCTGTGTCGCCGTGCACGGCAACTATCGCGGCGGTGAGCGCGGCGAGCGCTTGGTGGAAGCATTAGAGCGACGCGCCCGCCAGCGTGGGCTGACCGAAATGTTTGTACTGACGACGCACACGGCCCATTGGTTTGTCGAACATGGTTTCCACTCGGCAAGCTTAGATGACCTACCGCCGTTAAAACGTGAAGCCTATAACCACGCCCGAAAATCCAAGGTGCTGGTCAAGACGCTAACGCGATAGCAAAATGTGGATAGTAGTGTAGTTGTCGCACATGGTTACTACTTAAGTAGAAAGCTAAGAAGGGCGGCTTGGCCGCCCTTTTGATAACTAATGTCTCAGGTATTCAAAATAACGCCGCCGTTTAAGTGCAGCGTCTGACCGCTCATATAAGACGACTCTTCACTGGCAAGATACACATACGCTGGGCCAATTTCACTCGGTTGGCCGGGGCGCTTCATAGGCACTTGCCCGCCAAAATTGGCGACCTTCTCTTCATCAAAGCTGGCGGGAATTAGCGGTGTCCAGATAGGCCCAGGAGCCACGGCATTAACTCGAATACCTCTATCCATTAACGACATCGCCATGGACCGCACAAATCCCTGAATGGCGCCCTTCGTGGCGGTGTAATCAATCAGCGTGTCGTTGCCTTTAAAAGCGTTGATTGAGGAGGTGGAGATAATGGTATCGCCATTGTTTAGGTGAGGCAGCGCCGCTTTAGTGAGGTAAAAATGACTGAACACATTGGTTTGAAACGTGCGCAGTAGCTGGTCATCAGGAATATCCGTGACATCGTCCCAGTCATACTGCTCAGCGGCGTTATGAACCACCACATTGAACTTGCCAAATGCTTGTAGGGTGCGTTCAACAATGTCGCGACAAAAAGCCGGTTCTGCCACATCACCTTGCAGTACCAGGCAGCGTCGTCCTTCTGCTTCTACTAAGCGTTTGGTGTCTTCGGCATCTTTAGGCTCTTTAAGGTGCACGATAACACTATCAGCACCTTCACGGGCGTAATGCACCGCCACAGCTCTACCAATACCGCTGTCGCCACCAGTAATAATGGCAATTTTATCTAACAACTTATCGGCACCGCGATAGCTTTCGCGAATATACTCCGGCGTTGGTTGCATTGCATGTTCAGCGCCAGGCTGTTGATTCTGATGCTGCGGGGGTTGCTGTTGATCGCTCATGTGCGTCCACTCCTTTGTTGGCACAGATGGGTTGGTATTGCTTTTAAAGCTAGCCTATTAAAAAGCTGCGAAATTGAAAGAGCATAAGGGATTACTTATATGTATTTACATTTGCGTGTTTACATTTACGCATTTACATTTTTAAGAGTTTGATGGCTCACCTATAAGGGCTTAATCACGCCATTACTAACGTAGACCAATGACGCAAGGATGGGCAAATGATAGCCAAGAGGTTAGGTAATTAGGTGGTTGGATCGTTAGATAAAAATGCGGATAGTAAACGTTAATAAACTCAGTTTAAATTTTAAATCAGGCATTGTTAATGATGCGCTGCTGTCACAAGTGGCTGTTTTGACGGTTTTATAAACTGAGGCGTGGCGAGATCGGTTGGGGAGAGTAGTGCTGGGCTGTGGCAAGTAAACGACAAGCGACTATAGTGTATAAACCTATTCACATCCCTTGGCACGCAAGGCTGTAGGGCGACTACCAAGCAGGGCTGCCAAGTAGTAGGAGGTAATATGCAACAACCTGATAAAGACGATCAGAAGAAAGATCAGCGCGACGATCACCACGATGATGCCAACCCAATGCCCGACACGCACCATGTCAATCCTGATGGCGATGATAAGCCGTCTCCCAAGAAGTCTACTTCCTAATTGATTGTTTTTACCTATAAAAAGGGTGCTACTAATAAGTGGCACCCTTTTTTATAGGAATAGGTTGTTAATTAATGTCTGTATTTTTAAAAAGTTTTTATTTTAATTTAAATTGCAGGGTTGATTGATATTTGTTTGGTTTTTCAGGTTTATTTGATAATCCGGCTGCTTTAAATTGAAAGCTAAAGGTAGCCCGCTATAGTTTTGGAGGATAGATCATTTTCGAAGAGAGTAAACGACACGGAGGATGTCATTATGACCGAACAAGGAAAGCATCACCCTTCACATGATTACGATTCGCTTAAACAAAAAGGCCAAGAGAGCGCTGCAGAGATAAAAGATGCCGCAGAGCAGCAGGCGGAAAATGCGTTTGCTCAACAGCGCGAGAGCGCAGCCGAACAAACCAAAATAGTAAGTGCTGTGTTCCAGAAGGCTGCGGACGAATTTGATCGCCAGAAACAGCCATTTTGCTCACAGCAGACAAGAAGGCTTGCCCAAAAAGTAGACCGCTTTTCGCAAACGATGCGCGACAAGGATCTGCATGGGCTATGTAAAGAAGCAGAAAACTACGGAAGAAAAGAGCCAGCCCTATTTATCGGTGGCGCTATTGCCGCGGGTTTTTTGGTCACGCGTTTTCTGCGCAGCTCTTCAACCCATTCTGATACAGCTAATTCACATGCTGCTAATAACGGCTCTCAGCATCAAGCCGGCGAACACAATGCTGTGCAGTCAAACCGCGTTTAACGCAGAGCCATAGGCTAAAAATTGTATGCGGGAGATACAGAATGGATTCAGATAGCAAAACGACCGGTTCAGTCGGTTCGCTACTCTCAACGCTACTCAATGAGATAACCGCTTTAGTGCGTGGCGAAGCGGAACTAGCCAAAGCCGAAATGTCTGAAAAGACCCATCAAGCCATGGCGGGTGTTGCGGCAATAGCACTCGCTGGTGCAGTGCTACTTGGTGGTTTTTTAACCCTGCTGGCGGCGGTAGTGCTGCTTTTAAATGAGGTACTGCCTCCGGAAACTAGCCCGTGGATTTCTGCCGTTATTGTAGGTGCTGTTGTTACGCTGATCGGTGCATTAATGCTGAAGGCGGGGCTAAGCAAGGTGAGTGTCCAAGGGCTAATGCCTAATCGCACCATTAATAGTCTGCGTAATGACAAAGCGCTTTCTAAAGAACATCAGCGTCACGTCAAGGAGGAGGTGAAATGAGCGACCATAATCAGCATCGACATCCCGATGATATTGAAAAAGATATTCATCAATCGCGCGAACGGCTTGATTCTACGCTGCATAAAATTGAAGAGCGATTTTCGCCCGATCAACTGCTACACACCACTTATGACTATCTCCGCCAAGGCGGTGCCAACGAGTTTTTTTCCAACCTGGGAACGACCATTAAGCAAAACCCTGTGCCGGTACTGCTCACCGGAGCTGGGCTTGGCTGGTTAATGTTGCGCCAAAGTAACCCACAGGCTGAAACACCGCGCTACGCAACTAATGTTCATGCTACCTCGGAGTCTTTAGAGCAGCCTGCTGCAGTGGCTCAACACTCGTATTCTTCTCAGCCCCCTTATTCTCAGAACCCTTACCCTCAAGGCCCTGAGACTAATCAGGGAGTGGGACACAATCATAATAATGGTGAGCAGGATAATGGCAGCCGAATGCAGCAGGCGAAAGAGAGCGCCCAGCATATTGGCCATAGTGCTAAAGGCGCAGCGCACCATCTAAGCGAAAAAGCCCAACAGAAGGGAGGTCGTATGCACGATTCCATCTCTCATGCCCAACAAGGGGCTCATGAACGCTTTGACCATATAAAGGAGCGTGCCCATCAAGCTAGCAACACCTCATCGGACTTTATTCAAGAGCACCCGGTGGTAGTGGCAGCGCTAGGGTTTGCACTGGGGGCAGCGTTGGCAGGCATTTGCCCATCCACCCGTAAAGAAGATGAATACTTAGGTAAGTATCGCGACCAAGTGGTGAAAAAAGCAGCTGATGCAGGCGAAGAGCAAGTGGATAACGCCCAGCAAGCGATTCATGAAAAAACCGAATCAATAAAGCAGCCTGCCGAAAAGCAAGAGTCGCCATATAGCACGCCTACTGCTGATGAAAGTGCTTCAACCATCAGTGCCTCAAGTACAGGTGCTTTAAATAGCAGTCCTTCAACGGCGAACCCTTCAACGGCGAACCCTTCAACGACGAACCCTTCAACGACAGATGTTACTAGTGGACATACGCCTAGCAAACCTTCTGTGAATGAAGGCGTGGCTACCAATAGGCCAAAGGTGCCAAGCACGCAGCCGGGGCTAGCAGGTTCTAATACGCCTTCTGGGAATATCCAAGGTAATGACACTAACCTACCACCGCGGCCATAACGAAACGCCGCAGACGCGGTAAGCGTGCTGGTTAGAAGCGGCGCTACTTTTTGTAGCGCCGTTTTACTTCCACGTTTAGCCTGCCTTCACCCAGCCGTAGCGAGAGCTTCTGGCCTGGCACGGTGTCTTCTGCCCGACGGATAACATGGCCCTTTTCATCCTGGGCAATGGCATAGCCGCGCCCCAATACTGCAAGCGGGCTGATGGCATTTAGCTCACGGGCAGCACTACTCAAGCGTGCCTGACGTACTTCCAACGCTCGCTGCATAGCGCTGGCTAAACGGCGCTGAAGCTGGCTAATATGCTCTTGTTCTGCACGGTGCAGGCGCGCCATATCTTGGCTGGCTAAGCGCTTGCTTAACTGCGTGACCCGCGCTTGCTGCTGCTGAACGCTTTGCTGCATGGCGCGCTGCAGCCGTTGATAAAGGGCGGTAACGTGTTGCCGCTGGCGGTCAAGCTGTTCGCCAGGATGGCGAAGCCGGGCACGCAAGGTATCCAGCCGTTGGCTATCGCGCTCTAAGCGTGCCTGCATGGCACGACGTAAGCGGTTTTCTAGCTGAGACAATTGGTGCTTTAGCGCTTTTTGGTCAGGCACTAAACGCTCGGCCGCCGCTGACGGGGTAGGGGCACGCATATCCGCAGCGAAATCCGCTAGGGTGACATCCACTTCGTGACCCACCGCTGACATCACCGGCAAACGGGAGTGAAAAATCGCCCGTGCTAGATGCTCGTTATTAAACGCCCACAAATCCTCTAAGCTACCGCCGCCACGGGTGATTAGCACCACGTCCTGGTCAGGGTCTAAGCGTGCCTGTCGGTTTAATAACCCCAGTGCAGAAATCATTGCAGGGGCGGCCTCGGCACCTTGTACGGGCACCGGAATCAACGTGACATCCGCCAGGGGCCAGCGCGCCGCCAGCACCGCCAACACATCGCGAATGGCCGCGCCGCTGGTAGAGCTTAAAATCAAAATCTTGCGGGGCGGAAAGGGCAGTGAACGAGCATTGGCAAACATGCCTTCGCTTTCCAATTGCACTTTTAGGCGCTCATATGCCGCCAGTAGCTCCCCTAAGCCTGCCGCCTGCACGGCCTCGGCAATCAGCTGATAGTCGCCGCGCGGTTCGAACAGCGAGACGCGCCCGCGTAGTTTTACCTGATCGCCATCGCGCATGGGGGCGGCAACAAACCTCGCCCGCTGGCGAAATAGTGCACAGCGAATTTGCGCGCGGTCATCCTTCAACGTGAAGTAAATATGCCCAGAGGCCGGGCGAGAAACGTTCGAAAGCTCGCCTTCCACCCATACCTCACCCATGTTTCGCTCTAGCGCTTTGCGAGCCTTGAGATTGAGTTCGCTGACTGAGAAGATGGCGGTGTTTGAGGCGGTCATGGAGGCAGGTGTCGTCCAACGCTTGCGGTGCGATAGTCAGTGTTAGGGTGCAACCATTAGACAATACGCTAACCTGTCTCAGCAAACGTATTCGCCAGGGTGCTTAGGTTTGCAGCCGTGAGGCGAATGTTCACCGTTTTGTTTTGCATTCGTCATCAAAGTGTCACATAACCGTGCTAAGTTGCTCGCCGACACAAAACTGTCATCAAAACGTCATACATAGATTGTCCACCAACACGGCAGACCACTTATGTCGAATCTCGGACCTTCCACCGATCGTCCTGCTCTTGCTCGCGAGGTGCCGCGTGAGGTGCCCGCGTGGTTACGCGGTATTTATGCCGGCCTGTGCCTGTACCTGTTCCTGGCCGCACTTAACGTGCTGGGCGCGGGCCTGGGTACCTTTGGTAGCGACAGCGACCTTCTGACCCGCGCCTTCGCTTTTGGCGCGAACCCCTTTATTGCCTTGATGGCAGGGGTGTTGGTTACCATGGTCGTGCAGAGCTCGTCGTTCACCTCGGCGCTGATCGTCACCCTGGTGGCTAGCGGCGAGATGACCCTGGGCACTGCTGTTTTTGCCATTATGGGCGCCAATATCGGCACCGCCGTTACCGGTGTCATCGTGGCCCTGGCGAACGTGCGGATCAAGCGCAACTTCCGCCGCTCGTTCACCGCGGCGCTGATGCACGACTTATTCAATATTCTCACGGTTCTGCTGATCTTCCCGGTGGAGTGGCTGACGGGAATGTTCCATGAGAATGGTTACGGCATCTTTACACGGCTAGCCGGTTGGGTAGCGGAGCTGATTGGCTTGGAGGAAGTTGCCAAGCCCAGTAGTCCGATTAAGGTAATCACTGCTCCCATTGTTGATGTCGCTAATTGGCTGGGGGCCTCCCTGATGCCCAGCGTGGCGGCTGCTGGCCTGTTCGTCGCGGGCTTAGGCCTGCTGCTGATGTTCGCAGCGCTGGTCTTTATGGTGAAGAATCTGCGCGGTGCGCTGCTGCGCCATATGGATGGCCTCTTCCGCACCTATTTCTTCCGTACCGATGCGCGGGCCTACGGGGTCGGGGTGGTGTCTACGGTGCTGGTGCAATCGAGTTCTATTACCAGCAGCCTGATGGTGCCCTTGGCGGGAGCGGGCGTGGTGCGCCTACGCCGAGTGCTACCCTTTATGATGGGGGCCAACCTGGGTACCACGATTACCAGCGTACTGGCGGCTACTGCTAATCCTATCGCTGCGGCGATGACGGTGGCGCTGTTTCACGTTATTTTTAACTTAACCGGTACCGCCATCTGGTGGCCGCTACGGGTGATTCCACTGCGCATTGCCACGTGGTATGGCCGCTTGGCTGGTAAGCAGATCCGCTACGCTTTTATGTTCCTGATTGGCGTATTCCTGGTGGTGCCGGTGGTCGGCATTACATTGACCGAATTATTCATGCGCCTGCGCTAAGCGCGGCCAACCGAGGGGTTTCCCATGTTTAAACAGCTTTATAGTGCGCTTACCTCGGAAACCAGCATCGATCAGGCCTACGCAGACCTGACCAAGATGCTGGAGCATGGTGCTTGGATGTTCGCACGTGCCAACGAGGTGCTTTACAGCACAGTGCCTGCCGAAGACGTGCGGCAGCCGCTTTATCAGCGTGATGTGGCGGTCAACGAGCTTGAGCGCTCTATCCGCCGCAAGGTGTTGCGCCATCTGACCGTTAATCCCGGCCACGATGTGGCTATCTGCTTAGCGCTGATGAGTGTTGCAAAAGATGCCGAGCGCATTGGCGATTACTGTAAAAACGTCTTTGAAGTTGGCGCTTTTTACAGTGAAGGCTTTCACGTAGATCATTATCAAAAGCCCTTGGATAAGATCTCCGAGCGTTTATCTGGGCTGTTCAAAGAGCTCATCGCGGCTACACGAGACTCAAACGAAGCCCAAGCTCACCGTATTATCACAGCTACCCGCGACATCGGCGGAATCTGCGATGACCTCATCGAAGCGCTGCTGGGTGAAGAAGAGGCGGTTGAGTTTCATGAGGCCGTGGCGTATTCGCTGTTGGCGCGCCACTACAAGCGGGTTTCTTCCCACTTGGCCAATATTGCCACAGCGGTGACTGGGCGTTTGGAGGATCTGGACTTTCCCAGCGAGGCCGATGACCGCGCGCTAGATTAACGTCGCCTAGGTTGAAAAAGACAAGCAGCTCCCTTTAGTGGTGCTGCTTGTTTTGTATATGCTCCCATCGCATTGCTGGCACACCCCTCCAAACGTTATAATAGCGGATTAACTTTCCACGCCCCACTTCCTCTTCAATCAGGGTGTTGCCGCTATGCTACGTATGGCCCAAGAAGCACTTACGTTCGATGACGTACTCCTCGTTCCCGGCTTCTCCGATGTTCTGCCCAAGGATGTCAGCCTCAAAACCCGCCTGACCCGCAATATTTCACTCAATATCCCGCTGCTTTCCGCTGCAATGGATACCGTTACCGAAGCGCGTCTAGCAATTGCGATGGCTCAGGAAGGCGGCATCGGCATTATCCATAAGAGCATGACCATGAGCCAGCAAGCCGCTGAAGTGCGCAAGGTTAAAAAGCACGAAAGCGTGATTGTAAAAGACCCGGTTACCGTTAGCCCTAAGGCGAAGCTGGATGACCTGCTGGCGATGGCGCGCGAGAACGGCTTCTCTGGCTTCCCCGTCGTAGAAGGCGAAACCCTGGTGGGTATTGTGACCGAGCGTGATATGCGCTTCCAGCCCAACCACGGCGACAGCGTTGCGGACATCATGACTCCCCGCGAGCGGTTGGTGACCGTTAAAGAAGGCACCGACCTTGAAACCAGCAAAGCCAAAATGCGCGAACACCGCATTGAGAAAATGCTGATCGTCGATGACGAGTTCCACCTGCGCGGTTTGGTTACCTTCCAGGATATCGAAAAAGCCCGTACTTACCCGATGGCTGCCAAAGATAGCGATGGTCGCCTGTTGGTGGGTGCTGCCGTTGGTACTGGCCCCGAAACGCCTGATCGCGTTGCTGCCCTGGCCGAAGCCGGTGTGGATGTGATCATTGTTGATACCGCCCACGGTCACTCTAAAGGCGTTATCGATCGCGTGCGCTGGATCAAAGAACACTTCCCGAACATCCAAGTCATTGGCGGCAATATCGCCACCGCCGCTGCCGCCAAAGCGCTGGCCGAAGCGGGCGCAGACGCCGTTAAAGTCGGCATTGGCCCCGGTTCTATCTGCACCACGCGTATTGTGGCAGGCGTTGGCGTTCCGCAAATCACCGCGGTGTCTAACGTGGCAGAAGCGCTGAAAGAGTTTGATATTCCGCTGATCGCCGATGGTGGCATTCGCTTCTCTGGCGACTTAGCCAAAGCCATCGCTGCTGGCGCAAGCGCCGTGATGGTCGGTGGCCTGCTAGCCGGTACCGAAGAAGCGCCGGGTGAAGTCGAGCTTTACCAAGGCCGTACCTATAAAGCCTACCGTGGTATGGGCTCCATGGGTGCCATGTCTCAGAACCAGGGCAGCGCCGACCGCTACTTCCAAGATAAAGCCGAAGGTGCCGAGAAGTTGGTGCCGGAAGGCATTGAAGGCCGCGTACCCTATAAAGGCATGATGGGCGCTATTGTTCACCAGCTGATGGGTGGCCTGCGCGCTTCCATGGGCTACACCGGCTGCCGCGATATTCAAGAAATGCGCACCAAGCCGGAATTTGTACAAATTACCAGCGCTGGCTTTAACGAATCCCACGTTCACAACGTGCAGATCACCAAAGAAGCTCCCAACTACCGGGTGAGCTAACCAGCACGTTTAGTAAAATGGCGCGGCGAGCATTGCAGCTCGCCGCTTGCTTTTTGGCCTTACCAGCGACCCCACACCGCTTAACCGAGACCCCGCCATGAGTGACATTCACGCCCATAAGATCCTGATTCTTGACTTCGGCTCACAGTACACCCAGCTGATCGCCCGCCGTGTACGTGAGATCGGTGTATTCTCCGAAATCCGCGCCTTCGATATCACCGAAGAAGAAATTCGCGAATACAACCCTAACGGCATCATCCTGGCCGGTGGCCCGGAATCCGTGACCGAGTTGGATTCCCCGCGAGCACCGGCGTGCGTGTTCGAAATGGGCCTGCCGGTGTTTGGCATCTGCTACGGCATGCAGACCATGGCCGAGCAGCTTGGCGGCAAAGTGGAAGGTTCCAACCAGCGCGAATTTGGCTACGCCCAGATTCAAATAGATGCTGAAAACGCGCTGTTCAAAGACATTAAAGACCACGTCGACGCCAGCACTGGCAAAGCATTACTTGATGTGTGGATGAGCCACGGCGATAAAGTAGCCCAAGTGCCTGACACCTTCACCGTGACCGCTTCCACGCCGAGCTGCCCAATTGCCGCCATGGCCTGGGAAGAGAAACAGTTCTACGGCGTACAGTTCCACCCGGAAGTAACCCACACCCTGCAAGGCCAGCGCATTCTTGAGCACTTCGTACTGGATATTTGCGGTGCCGAAAAACTCTGGACGCCTGCACAAATCATCGAAGACCAAGTGCAGCGCGTGCGCGAGCAAGTAGGCGACCGCCATGTATTGCTTGGCCTTTCCGGGGGTGTCGACTCCTCGGTTGTGGCGGCGCTGCTGCACAAAGCCATTGGCGACCAGCTGACCTGTGTATTCGTCGATAACGGCCTGCTACGCAAAAACGAAGGCGACCAAGTCATGGAAACCTTCGCCAAGCACATGGGCGTGAAGGTGATTCGTGTCGACGCCGAAGAGCTGTTCCTCGGCAAGCTTGCGAGCGAGAAAGACCCGGAAGCCAAGCGCAAAATTATCGGCAACACCTTTATCGACGTGTTCGATGAAGAAGCCAGCAAAATCGACGGCGTCGACTTCCTGGCCCAGGGCACCATCTACCCGGACGTGATCGAATCCGCGGCCTCTAAAACCGGCAAAGCCCACGTGATCAAATCCCACCACAACGTTGGTGGTCTGCCGGAAACCATGAAGCTCAAGCTGGTCGAGCCGCTGCGCGAACTGTTTAAAGACGAAGTGCGCAAACTCGGCCTCGAACTCGGCCTGCCTTACGATATGGTCTACCGCCACCCGTTCCCTGGCCCCGGCCTGGGCGTGCGTATTCTGGGTGAAGTGAAGAAAGAGTACGCCGATATCCTGCGTGATGCCGACGCCATCTACATCGAAGAACTGCGCGCCGCCGGTTGGTACGAAAAAACCAGCCAAGCCTTCGCCGTGTTCCTACCGGTGAAATCGGTAGGCGTCGTCGGCGACGGCCGCCGCTACGAATGGGTCATCGCGCTACGCGCCGTCGAAACCATCGACTTCATGACCGCCCGCTGGGCGCACCTGCCCTACGAGCTGCTGGAGAAGGTCTCCAACCGTATTATCAATGAGTTGGAAGGCGTCTCGCGGGTGACCTATGATGTGAGTAGTAAGCCGCCTGCTACGATTGAGTGGGAATGATCACACGTTAGGCACTAGCTGGTACTAACTGGCATTAATTTACACTTAAGCCCATGTTTTCATGGGCTTTTTTGTTTTTATGTCTGGCAGTGTTTGGCAACTGATGGCAGCGGGAAGCACCGCTTGAGCGTGGTATCCAAGGTGGTATTATCGAGTCATGATGCCATGAGTGATAGCCGATACCATGCTGCTTGATCCTGTGTGTTCATGGTATCGAAATTATTTAACTATCTGTTTTTATTGATTTAATGGCCTGGTTCTCGGGTGATCTTCCAGCATGGTATTGGAATCGAAGAAGGATAAGACTCTTGCTGACCGATACCAAGCT
Organism: Vreelandella neptunia; assembly: GCF_000712975.1. Taxonomy (GTDB): domain Bacteria; phylum Pseudomonadota; class Gammaproteobacteria; order Pseudomonadales; family Halomonadaceae; genus Vreelandella; species Vreelandella qaidamensis. Next base: position 509,665 of record NZ_JHQL01000001.1, read on the forward strand.
GCGCAACCTCAAGCCGAGGGATAAACTCTACAAGGTGAATGACCGGGATGGCCTCTACGTGGCCGTCACTCCTGCCGGTTCTATCTCATTCCGTTACAACTACTCGATCAATGGCAGGCAAGAGACAATCACTTTTGGCCGCTATGGCGTTGGGGGTATCACTCTGGCAGAAGCCCGTGAGCGACTTGGTGAAGCCAAGCGTATGGTCGCCGATGGAAAGTCGCCAGCGAAGGAGAAGGCCCGAGACAAGGCGCGTGTTAAAGGGGCTGAAACCTTTGGTGCCTGGGCGGAAAAGTGGCTACGCGGATACCAGATGGCCGACTCTACCCGTGATATGCGCCGCTCGGTTTATACGAGAGAGCTGGAAACGAAATTCGGCAATCAGAAGCTGACCGAAATCACCCACGAGGACTTGCGAGCACTGACCGACGCCATCGTAGAGCGCGGTGCGCCTGCTACGGCGGTTCATGCGCGTGAGATTGTACTCCAGGTATACCGCTGGGCGACTGAGCGAGGCCAGAAGGTTGAGAACCCGGCAGACCTGGTGAGGCCTGCAAGCATTGCCAGGTTTGAGCCGAGAGATCGAACCCTGACGCCCGAAGAAATCAGGATCATGTACCAGTACATGGGGCGTATTGGTACATCACCATCGATCCGGGCAGCGGTAAAGCTGCTGTTGTTGACGATGGTGCGTAAAAGCGAGCTGACGAATGCCACCTGGAGTGAGATCAACTTCAGCGAAGCGCTCTGGACGATCCCCAAAGAACGGATGAAGCGGCGAAACCCTCACCTGGTGTTTCTATCCAGGCAGGCCATGGATATCCTCATCGCTTTGAAGACGTTCTCTGGAGGATCGGAGTATGTTCTGCCGTCACGCTACGATTCTGATGTCCCCATGAGCAGTGCCACGCTGAACCGGGTGATGACGATGACTTACAAGCTGGCTCAGAAAGAAGGGCAGTCCCTTGCCAAGTTTGGGCCCCACGATCTGAGACGTACAGCGAGTACTTTACTCCATGAAGCCGGTTACAACACCGACTGGATAGAGAAATGCCTAGCACATGAGCAAAAAGGCGTAAGGGCAATCTATAACAAAGCCGAATATCGTGAGCAGCGTACAGGCATGTTGCAGGACTGGGCGGATATGATCGACGAATGGACATTATAGCGCTCGAAAGGTCAGCAGGTCGAAACGGGAGGGAGATAAGAATGAATATGGAAGAAGAACGAAAGAAGGCTGCTGCTTCTTTATTGAAGGATATGGAATCCATTGCTGACCGAATGCGTGAGTTGATTGTCAAAATGCCTCCGCATGATTTGCTCGGTTACATCTACGCTCAGCACATGATGAAAACAATGGGAAACCAAATTGGGGGCGAAAAGCAAGGCCAAGAGGATGGCCCAGATGACGTGGTTAATGAAAACCAGTTTTTACTGGAGTATGTTCACGCGGTTCTGGCATCTGATGCCGCACCTGCGGATATGGAATTCGACGAAGCACTGTGCGCTGAGCTGTTTGAACTTGGCCGAAAACTTAGAGAGCAGGCCATGTTCTTTGCTATGGCCACCTCTGCTGATACCAAAGATGGCATCTTCGGTCCTAACACGGCCGACATTGAATTCCGTGCGAAATCCACTTGGGTCATGATACGCGGGAATCGTTATCAAGTTTTGGAGGGCGAGTTCTATCGCTACGTTCTGGCGCCTCACAATGATGTTTTGGAGGAGGTGTACGGCATTGGTGCCACCGATATTGCGGAAGGCTTTCAGGCTATGGCCGACGCCACTCGTTCCGGGCACGCCAACGCAATCATTGAGATGATGAAGCAGTTTGAGGCGGCAAAGGCCTTTTCTATAGAGCAAGGTAAGTCTATGGAAGACGCCATGGAGGCATGGGTTGCAGAAAATGCGGAGCAGTCCAAAGCGGCCCGGGGGGCGATGGAGGATATGTTTCGCGGTGGTATTGCCAATGTAAGCCGTCACACGAAGTTGCCACCGACATTGCTAGCGGACTTATCATACCAGCGTGGAGAAGATACTGAGTTCTTCGCTGCGGGCGATTTTAAGGGGACACCCTTTCGGACACTACCAGCACGTAAGAAACCTCTAATTCAGCTTGGGTCGGACTACTACGCCGTCGACCCCTGTTTTGCTCGCGATGCGGGGTATCGTGCGCTCCTCTTTAACCTCCTTCAGCGAAAGCCGGATTACAAGAAGGCCGTTAAAGATCGGCAGAAAATGATGAGCGAAGCAGCCTTTGCCGACATTCTAGATGCCCAGCTTCCGGGAGCCACAGTTCTCCAAGAGGTTTACTACAAGGATCCTGACAGCAAGCAGTGGTCCGAAAACGACACTCTAATCCTGGTCGATGATGTGCTGTTACTAGTTGAGGCCAAGGCTGGTGCAGCTGCCACCATCGCATCGCCAGCGCTTGATTTTGGTCGCCATGCTCAATCAGTACAGGACTTGGTACTCAAGGCATATAAACAATGTGCGCGCTTCTTCAATTATGTGAATTCGGCGGATGAAGTGTCCCTCTATCACCTCGTGGATGGCAAATACGAAGAGTGTAGCCGTGTGCGTCGCTCTGACTACCGGGTAATGGTGCCGATTGGGTTGACAGTCGAGTCGTTCTCGCCCTTTTCCACGTGCTGTAAAGAATTACCGCAGGTTGAGCCTTTACTTGGAAAGCATGCTTTCATTTCACTGTCCATCGACGATTTGTTTGTGCTCAAGCGACTCTTGCCCACACCCGGGGAGTTCGCCCATTACTTGGAGGTGCGGCAAGCTGTGGCCGGGATACGCGGGGCACATCTCTTCGACGAGTTCGATCACTTGGGTGCTTACCTGAAGAAGAACCGGTTCGATCAGGATATTGTCGAGCAGCTGAAGGAAGAGAAAGCGAACATGCTTATCTGGGATGGCATGAGTGACATCGTCGACAGGAGCTTCGAGGGTGAAGAGTGGGAAAGCAAACCGTTCCCAAGTCAGAAGTTCCCAGAGGAGGTGCTGAAGCTGCTTGGAGCACTCGATAGCACCCGAGCTAGCGGTTGGCTTTCAGCGGAGAGTCATATCCGTGACCTAGGAGAGGAAGGCCGGAATAATCTGGCCAAGATGCTGTCCGACCTTCGAAAAACACTGCTTCAGCATCCCGCTCGTTACTTTGTTCTGGGCGGGGATGGTGTGCCGCTCTTCGTTTGGCTTCAACGGCATGGCCACCCAATTGACTGGACTAAGGTGAACAATAAGGCCAGCGCAGGTGCGTTGAGTGTCAAGGCTACTAACGTCATTGGCGTCGTGGCTGAAGTTAGTGCTGAAGGCACGTATCTCCAGGCGCAGCCTTTCGAAGTCTACATACCGACAGAACGTACGGAAGAAAACGCCCACATTTACGAAGACGCGGCGAGAATGGCTAACCCTGCACGTACAGTCAATCTCAACCGGGAAAAACAACTCTCCCCTAGTCGCAAGAGCAAAAAAATTGGACGTAATGTCCCTTGTCCATGCGGCAGTGGCATGAAATACAAGAGGTGTCATGGTCGGTAAAATGTGCTTTCACGGCTGACTAGAATCAGCTCAGGAGTCCAGATTTTTTAGCGGCTAAAATTCCTGTTGGTATCCCTCTAGCCTCCCAACAGGAATTCTTTACGTATTGTAGCCAACGCTTTAGATACTGCTTGAGGTGTCAGTGGTTGTTGTTTTCTGCTTAGTAGCTTTTTGCCAATTTGAGCTTGAGTGTAGCCATAATGCTGAAGTACCAGCATTTTCTTCTTATTATCTGAGAGCTTAGAGTCGACCATCTTTCGAGCCAGATTGCGAAGCTCCGCTACGTCTGCTGGCTGTAATGTTAAATTCAACATGAATAGGAAGAAATAGTCATCGATTAGTTTGTCTCCTGACATAGCATGAGGCTTAGAACGATGTGCAGACTGATGAGTTAACCTGGAAAGTTCGATATTGAATTGCGCAAGGGAGCGCTTTGCTTGTTTGTAACTTGGGTTCCACTCGTCATTGGTAAGTTTAGGGCGATGTTCTTTGCAGTAATTGTGGCTAAGCTCTAGTTTCTTGTGGTCTATAAGTTCAACCTCGTTTGTTTGTTTCTGCTCGACTGCGAGCATGAATTTTGAGTACTCCGTAAGGCTCCCACAGAATTCACAAAAATTATGTTTTCGTTGTACGTTCAGGTTGACGCCTTTGGTCGCTGTTGATTTCTTCGGAAGCTTACAGGCGCAATCCCAGGTTAATTCGATTAACGATTCAATGGTTGCGACGAAGCACTGATCTCTTTGGGTTTGTTTATCACTTGTCTTTATGAACTGGCGTAGCAGTTGGCGCTGCATGCGCACCATTGCTTCCAGCCCTATCAGCCGGATGATTTCGCTAAATCCAACCCCTGAACCACTGCCCGCAACATAGTTTTTATAACTGTTTGGGAGGGAATCCATGTATTCAGCTATGGCAGGATCGATCAGTTCTTGTATCAGGCGAAGAATGGGGTAGCGCCGAGAGAAGGCAGAGTAAGGTCCCCAACACGTTCTGAATTTGGCGATAGCAAGAGAAACAGGCTGGGCGCAGCCTGGAAGGATGGCTATGTAGTCTCGTCCTAGGTCTAGCCTAGCTTGGTGTTCTGTATCCATAACAACCTTATAGTCCAAAAATAAAGCTTAATCAAGTTGCATTGCTTGGCACGATGAAGCCTCAACAGGTAAATGGAGGTTCAAACGTGAAAACAATGGCAAATAAAGTGCTCATCAATAGGAAACAACTCCTGGAGATGATCCCACTTTCAACCCGCACAATTTATAACCTAGAGCAGCGTGGGGAGTTTCCGAAGCGTATAGCGCTTACAAGCAGAAATGTTGCTTGGGATTTATCGGAAGTTGAAGAATGGATAGAAACGCGTAAAGCGTCTGGAATCCAAGCTACTCGACCTGGCAACACCATAGGGGCCTAACAGCATGGCCATCGAAATTTCATGGCTCGATTTAAGAAGTGCTGTTGAGAACGAGCCGGAACCTCTTGATTTTGTATTTCCTGGTTTCAAAACGGGAACAGTTGGAGCATTGGTAAGTCCTGGTGGAACAGGTAAAACCATGCTTGCTCTACAAGTTGCCGTAACGGTTGCTACCGGTGCGGATCTCCTGAATTTAGCTGATATGGACAGTGCGTGGCGGCTGGTTACTGGTCCAGTGGTATTTTTAACCGGAGAAGATCCTGCAGACGTGTTAGATGGGCGTTTTCACGCTATAGGCCGACACCTCAACACCAGCCAGCGTGAGGCCATGTATAACAACCTAGCGGTTGCTCCTCTGGTCGGTTTTAGTGCCGATATGATGAGCGGAGAGTGGCGGCATTGGATTGAGAACGTGACTCGAGGTGCTCGCCTGGTAGTTATTGATACGTTACGCCGGTTTCATCAGTTGGACGAAAATGACGGGGGCCATATGGCAGGGTTGTTGGCCTACATGGAGCAACTTTGCCGAGCAAATAGAACCAGCGTTTTATTCCTGCACCATACAAATAAAGCCGGTGCGTTTAACAGTGGCGACGCTCAGCAGGCTAGCCGAGGCAGTTCTGTACTCACAGATAACGCCCGCTTTCAAGCGAATTTAATTGGCATGGGGGCGGCAGAAGCCGAAACATGGGGTGTAGACGAAGAATGCCGCCGCCATTTTGTCCGATGGTCCTTCCCTAAGCTTAATTACTCTGCCCCGATCTCTGACCGGTGGTATAGGCGCCACGAGGGCGGTGTGCTCAAACCTGCCGTGTTGGAGAGGCAGCCTAAGGCCAAAGGAGTATTACCGTTCAAGAAATCTAAAGCTGTTATGGAAGGCGCTGATGACAACTGGTAACAAGGTCACTCCAACTAGTACCAGTGCACAGGCAAGAGTGATGCTTTACCAGGCCAGCCAGCGCCCAAGCCTGATGGAGGCCGACTGGATGGAAACATCTTTTGGTCGCTGTCGCATTAAGGGGAGGCTTGGCCAGCGGCACGCAGATGTTGTTGAGGCGATTTTGCACTGTGCCGAACGTCGCCGTGATGTGTCAGATGGTGGTGTGGAGCTTTTGGTAGACCCTGCCAAAGTACGGAAAACCTTGTCAGACAGCCGGTATAGTTCCTCCCAGCTTGAGAAGCTGCTGGCAGAGCTGCGAGCAGCAACCGTAACCATTGAAACGCCACAGTTCGATTTTCCGATAATCGGCGGCTTGATCGATCATGTTATCCCTTCACCTAAGACGCGCCCTGATCCCTTGACGGGAGGAGAGCGGAATCTGTGGAGAGTTCGGCTTGGTATCGCCTTGGTCATGCTATTGGAGCATGACCTTAGTCTGTACTATGATCCCGCCCCCATTGCTCGCTTGCGGCACGGGATTAGTCAGGCGGTCGCTCGACACATATTGACCCACAAGAATGACCCAGCCGGAGGGTGGCATGTTGATACTCTCATTCGAGCAGTCTGTGGTGAAAACATCAATAGTAAGAAGATGCGAAATGGGCGTTCCAGGCTTAGGGAAGATGCGGAAAAATTGCATGAAGTTGGGATAACGATAGATGCTGAGAATAGGATAAAGCGCCTCACACCCGCCCGATAGCGCCTCACACCCGCCCGATGGCGACTCACACCCGCCCGGTAGTGACTCACACCCGCCCGATTTTTTGCTGTTTTGGCAGGATATTCAGGATATCTCAGGATATCCAGCAACCTCCAGCTGGGTGCTGGAGGTTGAATATCTATCGGCCTCCGGCCGATGTTTTAACGCCAAGAGGATGGTCGATTCTGCTTACTCTCCAAGGACGATCACCTTTCCTTGGCGTTCAATCCGTCCGAAGGACGGTCAAAGCCGCCTCACAAGCCCTAGGAACGTCGATCAGAGACTGACAATGGTATCCGAGGAGGGTAGTGCCTGAAGCGCCTCTCTGGGGCGCTCAGGGAGCCGTATCCCATGAGCCAAGATGAGTAGCAACTTAAGCCGGTAGCAGTCTGTAAATGTGTGCAGTTTGTTGTATGTAGTATGTAGTAGCACCATACAACATACTACAACGCTACATTTCCTATTCGCATATACATGTGCTCGAAACCTGTCTGAAGGTGGGCGCGCGGCGCAACAAGAATGCCTCAACTAATACCGACCCCAAACAGTCAATGAAATGGCCGCCAAGTGGGTGGAGTGTTAGGGAAGTCTTTGTAAAGAAAGGCAATGTGTCAGGTGTCCATGTGTTTCATTGACATTTGAGGGGCGGGATTTCAAGCAAGGTAGCCACATGAGGGAACTCACAGGAAAGCTGTGTTTTTGTGTGTAGTGAATGGCGAGGAAAGTAGTCATCTCAAAACGCTGCTAGACCGCTATTTTAGCGCTGTTGAATCGCTATAAGTGCGCTGTCATACCGCTGTAAGTGTCGGTTTACTCGGAAAAACACGGTTTGCACAGGAATAAACAGGTTACAGCACAGAAATGCACATACCGTACGCGCAAGAATCAACGCTGTGGTGCGGGCAAGATAGGTGAAGTAGGCCCACCGACAAGTCGGCGGTTCCTATTTCACTCGCCCTTATTCGCACCGGAGGTGCTCAACGGGAATCTTGTTCTGCGAGGCTACCGGCTGCCGCCGTAGTAGTTATTGACGTAAATATCTCCATGTCAACTTTTATGTCCAATTATTGAGCTTATACGTTATGCATTGAAAGGCACGATAAAGCATTCATTGGTAATGGAGATCAACGTATGCAAAAAGTTAGAAGAAAAAATTTAGCCGCTAAAATTGCTCTGGCCGTCGCTATGACGACCTGCACTTTGCAGCCCGTCTACGCCGGTATTCCAGTAGTTGATGGCACCAACCTATCGCAGAACATCATGTCCGCGATGGAAGCCGTTGCGCAGACGCTAAAGCAGATTCAGGAATATCAAACTCAACTCCAGCAGTACGAAAACCAACTGCAAAACACGATGGCCCCGGCTGCCCATATTTGGGACCAGGCACAGCGCACCATCAACGATCTGAACCAGGCGACCAACACACTCGCCTATTACCAAAATCAGCTTGGCAGCCTCGATGCCTACTTGGGCAAGTTCCAAGACGTGGCCTATTACCGCAGCTCGCCTTGCTTCTCGTCGGCGGGGTGCAGCGATGCCGAACGGGCCGCGATGGCCGAGAACCGCCGCCTGGCGTCTGAATCGCAGAAGAAGGCCAACGATGCACTGTTTAAGGGTTTGGAACAGCAGCAAGACAACTTGGAAGCTGATGCCCGTCAGCTCACCCGCCTGCAATCTGCCGCCCAAGGTGCAGACGGACAACTGGCCGCCATTGGTTACGCCAACCAGCTCGCCAGCCATCAGGCCAACCAGCTCCTGCAAATCCGTAGCTTGCTGATTGCCCAGCAGAATGCCGAAGCGACACGCCTGGCATCTGAACTGGATGACAGTGCCAGAGGGGAGGCCCGGGAAAAGCAGCTTCGCACTTGGGAATACCAACCCAGCTCAGCAGACCGCTACTAAGGAGAGCCGCAATGAAGAAGATTGTCCCACTTGTGGCTGTTGCTGCTGTTTTGCTGACCGGGTGCGAGGACACACCACCGGAACCCAATAAAGCGACCTGCACCGGCAATGCCTATGAACAGGCCCTTTCCGAGATCAGCAGTGAAGCGAAACGCCAGGCGTTTGCTGCCGAGTGCGAATCTTTCCACAAAGCTCAGCAGATGGGTGAATGGGAGTTCAAGCCCAGCTCCCCCGACAGATATTGAGGGAGGGCATCATGAAACGATTTGTCTTTGGCGGATTGGGTGTGATGGCCGCCGTCATGCTGTCCGATACGGCAATGGCTCAGGAGCTGTCCAGCAGCAATATCATGGATGATGTGCTAGACCGTTTCCACGCCGCTGCATCAACATGGGGACCGATCATTGAAGCGGCTGCCACCCGTCTGTTCTGGACGCTGGTTGTAATTTCGATGGTCTGGACGTTCGGCATGATGGCACTGCGCAAGGCCGACATTGGCGAGTTCTTTGCCGAGTTAGTCCGCTTCATCATGTTCACCGGCTTTTTCTGGTGGCTGCTTTCCAATGCCACCCATGGCATGAATATCGCCGGAACCATCATTGCTTCATTGCAGCAACTTGGTGCCGAGGCCGGGGGGCTGGGTAGTAGCACTCTTGGACCATCGAGCATCCTGGATATGGGGTTCGAACTTTACAATAAGACTGTCGAGGCCACTTCAGAGCTAAGCTGGCGACAGTTTCCGACCGCGTTAGTGATGGAACTGATGGCTCTAGCCGTGTTGGTGGTTCTCGCTCTTATTGCCGTTAACCTGCTGCTGCTTTTGGCGGCCAGTTGGATACTTCTTTATGCCGGGGTGTTCTTCCTGGGCTTTGGTGGCTCGCGTTGGACCTCGGACATGGCAATCAACTATTACAAAGCCATTCTTGGTTTGGCGGCACAACTGCTGGCAATGGTGCTGATCGTTGCTATCGGCAGGCAGTTTCTCGTGGACTACCACAGCCAAATGCGGGCGGAGAACATGGCAAGCCAGGAGCTGGCCGTCATGTTCGTTATATCCCTGATCTTGCTGTTCCTGGTGAACAAGATTCCCTCAATGATTTCCGGCCTAGTGACTGGCGGTAGCGTCGGCTCTATGGGGGTTGGCTCCTTTGGTGCCGGTGCTGCCATGGGGGCTGCTATGACAGCGGCCAGTATGGGAGTGGCCGGGGCCAAAATGGCCGGTGCGGCGATGCTGGGAGGTGCGGCGAACACCGTTGGTGGGGCGAGTGCCATCAAAGCCGCCTTTACCAAGGCGCAGTCCAATATGTCCGGGGGAGACATGCCGAGTTTCGGCGGCGGAGGCTCCGGTGATACCGGCGGCGGCTGGGGTGGTAGCGACACTGGCAGCGATAACGTGAGCACAGGTGACACCCCGTTTGCTCAGGCGGCGGGCTTTACCAGTTCTTCACCGTCTGGCGGCTCTGGCTCTTCAGGTGGTGGCTTTGGCCGGACTGCTTCCTTGGTAGCTGGTACGGCGGGTGAGCTGGCTAAAGGGGCTGGGTCCAAGATGGCCGGTAAGTTTCAGGACAAAGTAAACCAGACTGCCGGCGGTCGTTTGGCGTCTTCCATCCGCGAAAGCATGGAGCCGAAAGGCGATAACGATGCCGGGGCGGACAGCACTTCACCGTCGTTCGATAGCGATAGCTTGAGCGGTGGAAACGGCGGCGGCTGGGTAAACCAATCAGGCGGCTTTGATGCTCTGTCCAGCGATGACCAGGACAAGGCCCGCCAATCACACGCTGAGTGGCAAGCACGCGACCCGGATAAGCACACCTTCGACGTTGGGGACTACGTTTCGTATGCCCAGGAACGCCAGCAGGAGCGCAACGAAGAGGTTGCCAGCTTTGTGAACCGAGGCCAGCAGGCCACGTAAGGAGATACCACGATGACACAACGTAATTTCATGGCTGCCCTGGATATGATCGACGAGACCCGGGAGGCCTCCACAGAGACGGCTTTTGTGCCGGTTGTCGAACCAACGACCGAGGGAGAGAAAGACGCTGAGGCGGAGATTACAGCCTTTGTAAACCGCCCGGACCCTACAGGCCGGGTGGAAGCATCGAGCAGCACACGCATTAGCAACGATGCAGGGGCTGGAACTGGGAAAACACCGTTTTCAGAAGCTGCCGGGTTTTCCAGTACCGGGCTTTAAAAGCACACGGGCCGGTGATGCTGCACCGGCCCGCATTTCCACATACCACCTGTCAGAGAGGTGACACATGACAACCACACATAATATCGAAGTTCAGCAAGCAATTCATCAGGCAGCGACCAAGCTGGCCGCCCTGGAGTTCATCGACCAGGAAGCCGCCCGGCAGATTTCGCCCGTTGCGGAGGCGGTCGCCAATATGTTCATGATCCTTTACTACCAGGCTGAAACTGGTCGAGCGACGCCGGAGGACTTCCAGGAGGCATTAGCAACCATCCGGCAGGCGACAAGGAACTAAGGCAAAAGGTGATGAACGATAAGACGAAACGAATAACGAGGAAGAGTAGTACACCTATCAAGGTGTACTGCTTACCCGAGGAAAAAGAACATATCGAGGCGCAAGCAAAGCGAGCAGGAATGAGCGCTGCGCGTTATCTGCGTGAGGTTGGCCAGGGCTATAAGATCAAGGGTGTCGTCGATTGTGAGCAGGTCCGGGAGTTGGCTCGAATCAACGGAGACCTTGGCCGCTTGGGCGGCCTACTGAAGCTATGGCTTACCGATGACGTGCGAACTGCGCAATTCGGCCAGGCAACAATCCTTGCTGTTCTCAGCAAGATCGAGGCAACGCAGGAGGAAATGGGTAAGGTCATGACCAAGGTTGTTATGCCGAGGTCTGAGCCATGACAAGGCTATGATCGCTCCCCTTGTTTTTACGTCGGCGGGCCAGTTCTTCTTTTGCCCAAGCTGAAGACTCCATCATATCCCGCCGAAGTTCCAATTTCTCCTGGTCTGTCAGTCTCTGAACGCCCCGGCTGGCAGCGTCAGCTTCGAGTGGCAAAGCTTCCTTGGTGTAATTACTTGATTCTTCTGGGCTCTTCTTGCTCATTCTTCGCTCCTCTATCCGTCTCTTGATGTATCAATCATAGCGCCTATGAATTAGGAGCAGGTTACTCCGCGATGCTCTCAACTTCCGCTCGCCTGAGCTAGCGAAGGCTGTTAATATTTCCGTTAACTTTTCAATGTTCTGGTTGTGTCAATGAATCAACGCATAGGATACATCCGAGTATCGCCGGATAACCAGCACCTAGACCTCCAGCGTGAGGCCCTCAAGAAGGCAGGGTGTCGCGCGATCTATGAAGAAGCTTTCAGCGGTAATAGTAGAGAGCGCCCAAAGCTTGAACAGTGCCTTAGGGAGTTGCGTGCGGGGGATTCCCTAGTAGTTTGGCGGTTGGATGATCTAGGGCGAAGTTTGTCCGACTTAGTAATGACAGTGGAAAGTCTAGAGCAGCAAGGGGTGGGGTTTGAGAGCATTACCGAGCAGATCGAAACTACCGGTGCAGCAGGAAAAGTAGTTATTCATGTATTTGCTGCACTAGCTGAATTTCGACGTAGCTTGATTCGCAAACAAACGCAGCCTGGTCTTGCTGCAGCACGTGCTAGGGGCCGGGCGGGAGGGCGGAAGCCTAAGCTTGATGATCAGCAAGTTCGGGAGATTGAAGAACTTCTAAGCAACCCTGATATGCGTGTTGCAGACGTAGCTCGTCGTTATGGAGTCTCTCGCACAACGATTTATAAGTATGTTGGAGTCGTTGTGCCTCAGCATTGAAGGGGAGTCCAGTTTCGCTAATGAGTCTCATGGTGCTGTATTTAAATATGTTGAGGCTGTAACGGAGCGCACCACTAGATTCGGGCCTAATTAGTAAAAATTTTATAGGTGGCATTAGTGACAATAATAGAGCGGACCTTTAAAGATATCCCTGATGGGAAGGTTAATGATGCCGACCAACAGTCTTTCTTGGTCAGCCTGGGCTGGTCGCGAGGATATACATGGGATGATTTACTACATTCAAAACGTGTACTGATAATTTCCGAGGCAGGGGCAGGAAAAACCTACGAATGCCGTAAACAGTCGGAGCGCCTTTGGGCCTCGGGAGAATCTGCATTCTTCGTTGAATTGGCCGCGTTGGCAACAGAAGACCTTCGCAGTCTGTTAGATGCAGATGAAGAAGCCCGGCTGGATGGGTGGCTTGCCTCACAGTCTGAGGTGGCGACATTTTTTCTGGACTCGATTGACGAGCTAAAATTGACGATGGGGTCGTTTGAGCGCGCGCTCAAACGACTGAAAAAGTGTATCGGAGGTCAGCTTCATCGGGCGCGCGTCGTCATCACGACACGGCCGATCCCCTTCGACGAACAGCTGGTCCGAAACGTACTGCCTGTTCCTATGTCGCCGTCTTCGGACTCCGATGAAGAAGCATTTGCGAAGATCGCAATGCGTGAGCATCGGGAGCAACACGACAACAGAAGCAAAAATCAATCGCCCGATTGGCGGTCTGTAGCTTTAATGCCGTTGTCGGACGAACAGATCGTCGATTTTTGTCGACACCAGGGAGTGAGCGATCCTGATCTTCTTTTTGAAGACTTACGGCGTCGCAATGCCCTAGAGTTTGCACGTAGGCCTCAGGACCTCATTGAGTTATGCGCGGACTGGCGTGAGCATAAACGCATCCGAACACATCGCGATCAGGTTGCCACGAATGTTCGCGTGAAGTTGCTTCCTCGCGAAGACAGACCTGAACCGGCGGAATTATCTGTCGACAAGGCGATCGAAGGAGCTAGCCGACTCGCGCTTGCAGTTCAGATGACACGTCGTATAACCATTCGTCATAGTGCAGCGTCCGACGCTGTTGACGAGGAGGCAGCTCTTGATCCCGCGATCATCCTATCCGATTGGCAGCCGAACGAACGAAAAGCACTGCTGGAGCGTCCGTTATTTGGCTTCGCTTCTTATGGCCGAGTGCGCTTCCATCATCGCTCTGTTGCCGAGTACCTTGCTGCGGAGCGGCTAATAGCTTTTCGAAGACAAGGCATGCCGTTTCGAGCCCTCAAACGTCTTCTCTTCGCGGAGACAAAAGGTAACACAATCGTTCGCCCGTCCAAGCGACCAGTGGCGGGGTGGCTAGCCTTGCAAGAAGACGGGATATTTGAACTCTTGCGGGACAATGAGCCTGCTGTGCTTCTGGATGAAGGCGACCCAGAGTCGCTAACGCAGGCGCAGCGAAATCAAGCTCTTCACGCCTACGCTAAGCGCTACGGCCCTGGTGGGTGGAGAGGCCTTCAGGTGCCTCACATTCAGGTCCACCGATTTGCATCGAACGAGTTGGCAGAAGAAATCGACAGGATTTGGCGCAGTGGAGTAGAGAATCCGGATGTACGAGAAGTCCTCATCAGCCTTATAGAGGCGGGTCGCATAGAAGCTTGTGCAGACATCGTATTCGATATCACTCAGGACATTGCTGCAACTGCGGTCGAGCGCATAATGGCTATTGACGCTTTAGTAGCCCTTGGTGACGAGAGATTAGGGATAGTTTCTGCCAGGATAGCTGAGGCTGATGATCGCTGGCCTGACAGAGTAGTACGCGGTGCCATACTACGCCTTTTCCCAAAATACATGTCGGTTGAGCAGCTTTGTCGGACCCTTAAATGGATAAAGCGAGAGAAGCGCAATGTAGGCGATCTTAGTTGGCAACTACCACGCCTGATAGCAGGAGCGTCTCTTGATCTCCCTGTCCTTGAGGAACTTCGTGATGGTCTCCTCGCGCTAGTATCAGAGGGGCTTAAATGGCGAAAAGAGTGGCCGCATATTATGAGTGATCGGCCACATCTCAGTGGAGCACTCGCAGCAACATGTGAACGCGGCCTCGATATAAGCCTAGACGACCAGTGGCTGCATGGTGGTGTAATCGCATTGCGATTACACCACCGAGACCATTGCGACGATGAGCCGATCAAATCACTTCGCGAACGGCTGATCAATCTGAAAGCAGTGGACAATGAGCGTCTTTTCTGGGTTGAGGACGCTTTGCTGCAGTCGCTTCATGAAATCAAAGATCCTTGGAGACGGCTCGCAGAGATCACTATTCATGATGGACCAGTTCAGCTAAGACCGGACCGGGATCTGACTTGGGTGAGAGAAGCGCTTGGTGACACGACCCGGGATGCGGGTGAACGCGCAATGCTCTTGGAGGCAGCCATCCGTCTGTCGCCGGATCGTGATACATGGAAAAAACACGTTGAAGGACTTAGGCCTCTAATAGTGGATGAACCTTCATTCGTGCAAAGACTTGACGACTCGCTGAAGCCATCGAAGCACGACAAAGAGCATCGTCGTTGGGAAAAGAAGCAGGCTGAACGAAAGAAGCAAGAAGAGCGGCGAAAGGCCAAGAACCGCGCGAGCTGGGTTCAGTTCTGGCGAGAAGTTGCCAATCAGCCTGAAAACGCATTTTCGACGGAGCAAAGCTGGAACACTGCTTGGAACTTGTGGCGCGCCATGAGTCATGATGGTGAAGACAGTCGATCGTCAGGCTGGAACCGGCGATTCATTGAAGAGCAATTCAATCAAGAAACGGCCGACAAGCTTCGCCGGGTGCTGATGAAGATCTGGCGTGATGACCACCCAACTTTTCCCAGCGAAAGGCCCGAAGGCGAGCGCAATACATTTCTTGTGCGTTGGCAACTTGGTCTGGCCGCGATCTACGCCGAAGCGGAGGCCCCCGACTGGGCAGCTAAACTCGGCGATGCCGAAGCCGAGCTAGCCGCGCGGTACGCTCTGATTGAACTGAACGGCCTGCCTCAGTGGATAGAAGGTCTCGTAGACACGCACCCAAACGCTGTGGACCGGACGCTTGGAAATGAATTGTCGTGGGAGCTGAACCGGCCGTCAGGTGAGCGTGGACATTCGAGCCTACTTCAAGGAATTGATTATGCGCCTGAGAGGGTAGCCAGTTTATTTTTACCACGACTGGAATCCTGGCTAGATGACGGTGGGGACTGGATTAATGGCGCCGATAACACGACCGGAATCACCGAAAGGGTTCGGCAAGTCACACGGGTTATCTTGAAGCATGGCGATGCTGCGGAAATTAAGAGACTTCAAGAACGGGCACTACAAAGATTGGAACAACAATTGCCGTTTTCGCTGCGCCTTGTTTGGTTGTCGACCTTAATGCGAATTGATCCGCAGACGAGTGTCGAAAAGCTGGCGGATCAGATTGAGATAGTTGAACCATCTGAGCGATCAGACGCTGTGACATGGCTGGCCAGCCTCTTTGGTGATCGCCAAGACGGAATTGGTTTGGGTGATGAACGATTCACGCCGCAACTACTGCTGAGGCTTCTTCGTTTGGCCTATCGCCACGTTCGAATCCAAGACGATGCGCACCACGAAGGGTCCTATTCACCGGATACTCGAGACAACGCGGAACAGGCACGCAATAGCATTGTAACGGCATTACTCAACGCGAAAGGCGAGGAGGGCTTTGCTACCAAGCTCGAGATGGCCGCAGACCCTTTGTGCGCTCATTTCAAGGATCGCATTTTGGCTGTGGCAGAAGAGAGTTGGGCGCAAGAGATTGATGCTGAGGTATTTGATGAGGCTCAAGCGGTAGCGCTTGATCGAAGCGGGGAAGCGCCTGCCTCAACGAATGAAGCCATGTTTGCGATTTTGAAGGATAGGCTGTCTGACCTAAACGACCTTCTTCTCCGTGACGCGTCACCGCGAGAGGCTTGGGCAGGGATATCAGATGAGAGGGTCATGCGTCGAGAAATTTCGCGCGAGCTGAGCCATGCCGCGAACTCGATCTACACTGTGGACCAAGAGGCTGTTACAGCTGACGAAAAGGAAACTGATATACGTTTGCGCTCTGTTCTTTCTAAGCATGAAGCTGTGATTGAACTAAAACTTGGTGATGGGCGCACAGCGACAGACTTGCGAGATACAATAGAAAATCAGCTTGTTAGGAAATACATGGCAGCAGAATACAGTAAAGCTGGAGCTTTGCTGGTGACTCTTGCAAAAGACCGTCAATGGCAACATCCAGATGAAAAGCGCATGATCAAAGCGGATGAGTTATTGTCGCTGCTGACTGCAGAGGCTGACAGAGTGCAACAGGCTTTGGGAGGCGGAGCCTATATACATGTACACCTTCTTGATTTGCGTCCTAGGTTGCCTATTGAGTCTCAGGCTAAGCCTTGAATGCTAAGATAGGCTCCGAGTATCGACTTTGTTGCTTAAGTTGGTGATTTCTCGGCGTGGTATTTTTCATGGTCTTTTGATTTTTGTGGTTAGTATCATATTGAAAAATAAACATTTTTTATTTCTATTGATAATCGAGTGGGAGTGATTATTAGATATTGGTTTTTTCAAAAGCCCATCATATGATGGGCTTTTTTAGGGCTAGTAATAATGCTTTTGGGGAAGGTTATGGATAATAGCTGGTTTTTTTATGATGGCAAAGATGAGTATAAAGATCTCACAATAATTAAAGAGGCGAAAGAGTTTTCGCATGTTCATGAACTACAGTTATACGTAATAAATCGTCCTCTGAATGATTCTAAATACTATTATGATTATGATGGTGGTGTTGTTTTTTTGATGCCAGGTTACAGTATAGTCTTTTTAGACTGTGCGGTTAATGCAGAAGATTTTGACTATTTTTATGAAGACTTTATCGAGGATGTTGGTTCGTTAGCAGATAAATATAGACACAGGAAAGCTATAGGACGGCCTCGAGATTGGAAACGGACTGGATTGATTAAGAAAACTACATTGAATGAAATAGATAGTTTTGAAAATCTTTTAGGATTTTCGAGAATTGAAGATAGTGGGGAGGCAAGAAAGTGTGAGCTATTAATCTCCCTTATTACAGGTAGTGTGAATGATATTGATAAAGTAGGTGTTGAACAGCCTCAGTCTACACTTGAAAAAGTTAAGAGAAAGATACTTTTATTTGATGGAGAGCAAACTAGGTTTGTTTACCAGCCGCCTAAAAGTAAAGTGGTTAGAATACAAGGGATGTCTGGTGCAGGTAAAACTGAACTCTTGCTACATAAATTAAAAGAAATTTACGGTTCAGAGGATGAGCCTAAGGTTATGTTTACTTGCCATAATAAAATATTAGCTTCTAGCCTCCGAAATAGGATACCTGAGTTTTTTGACTTTATGAGAGTTGATCAGCAAATTGCTTGGCATGAGCGACTGTGGTGCGTACATGCTTGGGGAAGTCGGAATGATATACATAGTGGTGCATACCGATACATTTGCGCTCATTATGGAGTTGAGTTCTTTCCATTTTCTCCTAGATTTAGCTTTGAGGATGCTTGTGCTCACGCCCTGGAAGCTATCGGTGATAAACCAACAGATGAAAACAAATATGCTTTTGATTTTATGCTAATTGATGAGAGTCAAGATTTTCCAGAGGTTTTTTTTAAATTAGCTGAAAAAGTGACCAAGAAACGAGTATACGTTGCTGGTGATATCTTCCAAAGCATATTTGATAATTATTTAGCTGGCCCTGTAAGGCCTGATTTTCTTCTGAGAAAGTGCTACCGCACAGATCCTCGAACGCTAATGTTTTCCCACGGTCTAGGCACTGGTATGTTTGAAGTCCCTAAGCTGACATGGTTAGAAAAAGATGAATGGGAAGCCTGTGGTTATCAGGTGCAAGAGCTGGAAGGTAAATATCTTTTAAAGAGAGAGCCTGTGCGAAGGTTTGAAGATATAAACGACCAATCAATGCCTAGTGTTGAAATAGTTGAGTGTGGTAGTACTTCAGAATTCCCTG
This sequence comes from Vreelandella neptunia, assembly GCF_000712975.1. Taxonomy (GTDB): domain Bacteria; phylum Pseudomonadota; class Gammaproteobacteria; order Pseudomonadales; family Halomonadaceae; genus Vreelandella; species Vreelandella qaidamensis. Next base: position 527,971 of record NZ_JHQL01000001.1, read on the forward strand.
ATATGGCTTTGGAAATTGTAAAAATAATTAAAGGAGATCACCCAACAGTAGAGGCAGATGATATAGGCACAATGTTTTATCAACCATCTCAGTATGGTTATAGTGTGGCAGATAGGTTGTCCATGCTATTGTCACGCGAGTTTGAGTGGAAGGTTAATAAAGCATACGAAACTAAGTCTAGGGGGAAGGGGGATTTTTTTATAAGCAATCAAAATAATGTGAAAGGGCTTGAGTTTCCATTTGTAATATGTTTTTTAAGTAATTTTTCTAGAGAGGCTCGTTATAGAAATGCCTTGTATATGATGCTGACTAGATCATTTATTAAGACTTATATAGTCGTTAAAAAGCCTGGAAATGAAGATATTCTTAAAATACTAAAGAGTACACTTTTAGAAATAAATACTCAAGGCCATATGACTGTTTCTATGCCTTCTGATAATGATGAAATGTCCTACGTTAATCCAATAGAGTATGATGCTGACAGCAGTCTCAGTCTTCAAGATATGGTTGAAGATGTTTGCAATAGTCAAGGGATTACAGATAGGTTTACAGTTATGGAGATTAATAAGGTTGCATCTGTACTTTTGCAAGATGACTATGACAGACAGGCAGTCGAGGAAGTAATTGAATCAAATATAAGATTTTTGAGAAAGCAATGAAAAAGAAAGTATACTACTTAGACGAAATGCAAACTAAGTTTTTATTTTCGCCTATCAGGAATAAGAAAGACCTTATCGATGTGTTGTTGCAGGCTGTTAAAGTTATGTTGATCGGTAATGACGCACCTGAAGATAAAGCTGTATCCAAGATGGTGCTAGTTGTTGATAAAATGAGTAGGCTCTTTTTCTGCAGCGATGAGAAGATTTTTTCCATTAATTTTCCTTTTTTGGTTGACTTGAGTAAAGATGGAAGTGCCTGCTTCTATAGTAAGCAAGGTTTTCCTGTAGATAGTCGTGCTACATCTTTATTTATGTCCGTATTTAATGAGCACATATATGGTGTCAGTGATGTTGAAGAATTTGCCTATAGTGTAATAGATGTTAATGAAGAATATAGTGGGCAGTTAAATGATTTTTGGATTTTTTTTAAAGAGGTCGTTTTGTTTGAGGATGGCTATCTGAGATTTGATTATGACACTGAAAGACAGGATGAAAGATTACACCCTTTGTCACATGTTGATGTTTATTACTCAAACTCGAATACTTTTAAGATAGGTTTGTATTCTAGAATCGATTTCGATGGTTTTTTCGATATCATAAACGTTGGCAGTGAAGTTTACTATATGTCTCCTTTTAAGAGTTAATTATCCATATATGGTTTAGATAATGCATAAGCTATGTGGAAAATGGGTGGATGAGTGTCCAAGAGTCCGTGTGGCTATTTACTCAGCAGCAAGTGACTGTCACTAATCTTAGCTGTCTATGTTGTCGATTAAGGCATCCATCGAAAAATCACCCACGAATTCGCCCGCTCGGCCTACCTTGCATTTTGAAGCGCCGCCCCGTGGGTAGTTGGAAACTGAGCTGGATGCCTTTATTACTTGGTTCAACCAGTCGCCTCAGGGGCTCGATGGGCTGGTTCGCTCTGGTATAACCCATCTATGGGTGATTACCTTGCACCCCTTTGATGATGGCAATGGGCGCGTTACCCGCGCGGTGACAGATCGTGCGCTTGCGCATGCAGAGCGTCAATCCGTGCGGTTCTATTCCTTGAGCGCGGCCATTATGGCGCGCCGCCACGCTTACTACGATCATCTCGAAAGCACCCAGAAAGGCGGTCTCGATATTACGCCTTGGCTGTTGTGGTTTCTCGATACGCTAAAAGAGGCGCTTGAGCAGGCGCTGTTAAGAATCGACCGGGTATTAGTTAAGGCTACCTTTTGGCAGCGCCATGCCACCACCGTGCTAAACGAACGGAAAATCAAGGTGCTGAACCGTTTTTTGGATACCGCAGGAGAGGAATTCGCGCAGGGTATCAATGCCCGCAAGTACCAATCGTTGGCTAAGGTGAGCAAAGCCACTGCCACGCGGGATTTGGCAGAACTGGTGGAGAAAGGCTGCCTTTCCAAGCTACCCGGCGGTGGGCGCAGCACGCGCTATACGGTGTTACTTGGGTAAGCTTATGAAGGTACGCAGTAGGTGGTGGGCTTGGTCAGTGAGGCCATGTCGCTTGCAATGAAAATCGACCTATAACAAGTGAATGCCTTTGCCTCACAACACTTTGGATGCTGGTGATTTTTCCGCTGTTGGGAATTGATGCGTTTGAAGCAGCCAGCAGCCAAGCTGCTGCGGCATCTTCAGAGCAAGAAGAGCCGCCACTTACGCTTTATCTCAACGAACGCGGGGTCGAAGATGTTGGCAGAGAAGTCGCCGATGGCTTTGTGGTACTAAAAGGCTCATTAGCTCGTGCTGAAGAGACGGTGTCTATTCACGACTACATGCGCGAGCAGCGTCAGCTTCTACAAGAGCGCGGTGTGATCTCGCCGCTAGATGGAAAGCTGGTATTTACCCAAGATTTCCGCTTTTCATCTCCCTCAACAGCGGCAGGCGTGTTGGTGGGCGGCAGCGCCAACGGTCGACTCGCCTGGAAGGATGCTGATGGCAAAACGCTGAAGGCTATTCAGGACGTACGCTTGGCAAACATTTAAGTATTGGTGGTGCCCATCGGTCAAGCACTCGGCATCTTGGTTGTTGAGTTCAATGATTCTTAAATAAGCTCACTAATAGTGATCAAAATTTATTTCAGGTAAACCTCGTGTTCACTGGACAAGGTTACCCAAAGCCGTAATATGTTCACTATGAGTGAACAAAAACCATCGAAGATAAACCATCTGTTAGCTAGCCTGGAAGATACGGATTTAGTCTCCAGTCGCTGGCTGCAGGCGTATGGCTATTCGAGAAGCCTTGTGGCGCGCTATGTCTCCAGCGGTTGGCTGGTGTCACCAGCGCGTGGCGTCTATCTGAGAAAAGGTGGGCGGCTACAGTGGCAGGGCGTACTGCGAAGCCTGCAAGAGCGTGAGGGCTTGGCGTTATACGTTGGTGGGCGCTTCGCGCTGGCAATGCATGGGTACGAACACTATCTGCGGCTGGGCGAAGCTGCCACGATAACGCTTTACGGGACTACTCGGCCACCAGGTTGGCTGAGCCAGTTGGCTCTGCCTGAGAGATTTGTATTCTGCGGCAAGCCTCCCTTTGTTTGGCCGTTTACTGCAGATTCTCAAAAGGATCACTTACTCGAGCAGGGGCTGAAACGGCAAGAGATGCTTTCTGGTGCGGGAACCATCGTTTGTTCGACACCGGAGCGCGCGATACTGGAACTGTGCGATAGCCCCACCTGCGCGGCGATGGTCTATGAAGCCGATGCGCTTATGCAGAGCTTGGCAACACTGAGCCCAAAGCGCATGACGGCGTTGCTGCGCCATTGCAACAGTATCAAGGCCAAACGCCTGTTTCTCGCCTTGGCGGATCGATACCAGCATGCGTGGTTGCGTCGCCTATCGTTGGATGAGGTGGATCTCGGCAGTGGCAAACGCGTGCTGATACCCGGAGGACGTTTGCACCCGATTTATCAGATCACGCTACCGAGGGACTTGGATGAGCACTTGGGATAAACGCTACACCGACCGCTTACAGCTGCTGGTAGATATTCTCCCGGTGCTGTCACTAGAGCCGCGCTTTGCATTGAAAGGCGGAACGGCGATCAATCTGTTCGAGCATGATCTACCTCGGTTGTCGGTGGATATCGATCTTACCTGGTTGCCGGCCCACGGTTTCGCCGAGGATGCCGCTGCGATTGATAAGGCGCTGACAGCGCTGGCTGATACATTCATTTAAGCAGGGCAGTCGTTAAACTATTTTGGCTCATTCAGGCAGAAAATAAGAAACGATATCCATCTCTTTGTGAGGAATACCAATGATTTCAATACATTCCTGGCCGATTAGATAAAAGATAACGTGCTGGCCCTGAGGGTAGCTGTAATAACCCTCGCTAACATCCGAGCGGTGCTTTCCCAGCTTGGGATTTTTTGTGAGCCAGTGAAACCGTTTTTCAAAATTCTTCAAATAGGTATTTCGTTGGTTCTTGCCCCATTGCCACTCTGTATAGCGGCCGATATTTTTTAAATCGTCTCTTGCTCTCAGCGTGATATGGAAAGTGGGCATCAAGCCTCGCTATCCAAGTCGTTGATTAGGCCATCCATCGAAAAATCATCCACGAATTCACCTGCTCTCGCTTGCTCTGCACCTTGGGCTAAGTGAGTGCGAAGCGCTTCAAGTTTGCTTTTGCGCTCTTCCATTGCACGTAACGCATCACGCACAACCTCACTGGCGGAGCCATAGCGGCCGCTGGCGACCTCGTTTCTGATAAAGACTTCCCAGTGCTCCCCTAGGCTGAGGCTGGTCGTGGCCATTATGGTGTCCTTATTCATAAGTAATAAATATGAATATAGGTACGGTTGGCAAGGTTAGCAAGAGAGGTAATCTCTGTCTGTCAGGCTTGCTGTTCATTTTTACACTTTGGCTCGGGTGAAGCTTTGCATTGTTAGCCCATGAGCCGAATATAAACCGTAATCGGCTCATAATATGATCTGAATAGGCAGGGCAATCGGCTCATTTACCTCTGGGAGCAGCAATATTGACCGCTTTTGGCGTAGGGAGTACACAGGCCGCTATGCGATGACTGATGCCCGAGGTTATCGCCATGGAATATGGTTGGTTGATGGCTTTTAGGGTGCCAGCCTATAGCGACAAAGCTTTAACTATCCGGAAATTCCGGATAGTTCGCCAAGAGGGTAGGCACCAAGTTCAGCGGGAGATTGATCACTACACTCTGGACATGATTATCTCGGTTGGTTATCGGGTGAAACCTCAGCGTGGCGTCCAATTTCGCAAACGGGCCACCCAGGTTCTCAAAGACGGTCTGGTGTAGGGCTATCCCCTCAATCAACGCCGTCTAACCGAAAGTGGTAGATGCGCGGTAGCTCATTTACTTCCAGAAGGCGTATTCCCAATCGCTGCGCGGTACCATGTAGACACTTCCACGCCCGTCTTGCGAGGCTGGCGTTTCACTCCCTGCCTAGGCCTATTTGTCATGACACGTGTTGCTATTTTTGTGGATACCCAGAACGTCTACTACACCGTGCGCGAAGCCTACGGCAAGCACTTTGATTATCGCCGGTTTTGGGCGAAGGTGACGGCGGACCGTGAAGTACTCACTGCCCGCTGCTATGCCATTGATAAGGGCGATGCCAAGCAGCGTGAGTTCCAGAATATCCTCCGCTCGATTGGGTTTGAGGTCAGGCTCAAGCCGTTCATCCAGCGCTCGGATGGTTCTGCCAAGGGCGACTGGGACGTGGGGATCACGCTGGATGCTATCGAGTACGCGGCGAAAGCGGATGTGGTGGTGCTGGTCTCCGGCGATGGCGATTTCGATCTTCTGGCCCAGAAAATCCGTGAAGTACATGGCAAGCGTGTCGAGGTCTATGGCGTGCCCCAGCTCAGCGCAGCCTCTCTCATCAATGCCGCGAGCGAGTTTATTCCCATCGAGCGGGGATTGCTGTTGGGGTGAATGAGAGGGCTGAGCCGAATAAACTTCACGCCTTTTCGATACCATCTACCAAAAAGACGCGGTAATCGGCACCCTGGAAACGGTGCTTACGGGCTTCCTGATAGGCGGGGCTTTCGTACCAGGCGCGGGCGGCGGCCATATCGGGGAAGCGTAGAATCACCGCACCTTCCATGGCGCTACCTTCGAGCACCTCAAACTCACCATAGAAGGCGAGCGGCTGTGGGTCGTGGCCTTCACGGGCGGCTTTGGCCTTTTCGCTGTAGCGTTTCATTTCTTCGTTATCGTGGGTGTGCTCACGGGTCAGTACGATGTAGGCGGGCATGCGGTTCTCCTCGTTGGTATAAAATGCGCTATGCAATCATACCTTTTATTGGTCAGGGGCTGTCCACTTGCTCTCAAAACCTTGCTCTCAAAGCCTTACTCCCGCTCTTACTCCCAAAGCCCCATTAGCAAGCCACCTACCTATTCGATTGCCTTGATAGCATCTGTCGGTATGATGCTTTGGATGTTGTCCATCATTATGCCCCTTTACCATGAGCTTCTATGACTCAATCTAAAACACCTTTCATTGTGGTGCTGAGCTTGGCAATGACCATGATGCTGGGCCCGTTTTCCATGGATACGTACCTGCCAGCCTTTCCGATTATCGGTGAATCACTGGGGGTTTCTCAGCAGGCGGTGTCACTGAGTGTTTCGGTGTATGTCTTCGCGATGGCGTTTGGTCAGTTAATCGGCGGTGCGCTTTCAGACCGTTTCGGGCGCCAGCGGGTGCTGATGAGTGGGCTGGCGATTTTTGCGCTCTCAAGCATTGTGATTGGTATGGCGGATTCCTTAAATACGCTGCTCTGGGGGCGCGCAGTGCAGGCCCTTGGTGCTGGTTCTACCCTGGTATCTGTACCGGCGCTGGTGCGTGACCGGGTGGCGGGCCGTGATGCCGCGAAACTGTTTTCGATGATGGGCTTTATCATGGTGCTGGCGCCAGGTATTGCGCCAAGTGTAGGCAGCGCGATTCTGACGCTAGGCTCCTGGCACACTATCTTTTTCGCTTTGGCGGTCTACGCGTTGCTGCTGGTGCCATTGCTGGTACGGGTACTCTTTACCGGTACGGGCAAGGTGTCTCGCATGAAAAGCCCTAAGATGAGCCTGCTGGCGCGTTATAAATTGGTTCTGTCGACAAAGCCGGCTCTGCCGTTCATCGTTTGGCAGGCTGCCTCATTTTCTACTCTGATGATGTTTATCACCTATGCCTCATTTATTTATCAGGGGCATTTCGGCCAGTCGCCTTCGGCGTTTTCGATGCTGTTTGCAGCGAATATCGTCGCGATGCTTATCTTCAATATTCTCAATCGAATCCTGCTTTCCAGGTTGCCGTCGCTGCGTATTTTGCAGTTGGCAACGGGCTGTCAGGGTATCGGCATACTGCTGCTGGTGATGGCTGCCTTTATGGAGTGGCCGCTGTACGCTTTCCTACCCGCCATGATGTTGACCATCGGCTCGATAGGGGCGATCTCGCCGAATATCCAGGCCTGCTTTTTGGAGTTCTTTCCCACCAGTGGCGGGACGGCCGCAGCACTTTTGGGTGCTGCCCAGTTCGGGGTCGCCGGGCTGCTCAGCGCACTGTCCGCTATGTTGCCGCATACGCTTGAAGCGGTCATTCTAGCCATGGCCGCCTGTGGGCTGGTGGCGTATGTGATGCTTGCCCGTTCTATTATTAAAGGGCGTGCCACTACTGAGGCGCCCTAGGTCAGGCGGCGCGCCCTTGGTAAACGCCTCGTGTTATCCAAAACATAATGACCATGACGTTAGAAAAGGCTGGCTGTAATGAATATAGATCTTTACCAAGTCGATGCGTTTGCCTCTAAACCGTTTGAAGGTAACCCTGCGGCGGTTTGTCCGTTGGAAACGTGGCTAGATGATGGGTTATTGCAGGCGATAGCCACAGAGAACAACCTCTCTGAAACCGCCTTTTTTGTGCCGACTGAATCTGGCTATCAGCTGCGCTGGTTTACCCCTGCGGTAGAAGTGGATTTGTGTGGTCATGCCACGCTGGCGGCGGCGTGGGTGATTTTTAATATGCTGGGCGATAGTGCTGAACTGCTGCAGTTCGAGACCCGCAGCGGCCAGCTTTTAGTGCAGCGTGACGGCTACGAACTGGCAATGGATTTTCCCGCAAAGGTCGTCGAACCTTTAACGATGGAAGCTGAGGTAAAGGCAGCGCTAGGGATTAACGAGATCGAAGAACTGCTGATATCTGACGATATCGTGGTGGTGGTTAACGATGCGCAGTTGATTGAATCGCTAACGCCGGATATGCAGCAATTGAAGCGCCTTCCAGGCCGCGGCATTGTCGTTACTGCGAAAGGCAGCGATGTAGACGTTGTCTCTCGCTGGTTCGGCCCCAACGTAGGTGTGGAAGAAGATCCTGTTACTGGCTCGGCGCATACCTCGCTTGCGCCTTATTGGGCGAAACGGCTGGGTAAGCAGCAGCTTACCGCACGCCAGGGTGGTGCCCGCAAAGGTGCGCTGAGCTGCGAGATAGAAGGCGACCGCGTCATTATCAAAGGCCGCGTTGCGCCTTACTTGAAAGGGGTGATTACGCTGCCACCACAGTGACGTGGCAGGGTAGGCGTCGTCGGTCATTTGCTAATGGGGATTAGCGGGGTCGTCGGCTGGTATAAAGGTCGCAGGCTCAGCCACGGGAGGTAGCTGCTTGTTTTCCAGGGTAGCCAAGGCAATCTTGTAACAATCCTCAATATGGCTGTTGCCCATGTACTTCATGGCAGTAAAGCTAATAGTGCCAGCCACAGCGCTGCCAATGAAGGGAACAAACTTAGTAACCCCTTTGGCGGCGACCTTAACGCCCATCTTGTTCAGCAGCGTTATAATTAGTTTCTTGGTGATGTATTTTCCGGCTAACTTGCTTCCCGTATTGGAAATGGCGGTCATCACAAAGAGTTTGGTTTCGGTATCCAGGCTTTCGATTTGTTCAGGCGACAACCCAAACTGAGCGTTAATTTTGGGAATTATGCGCATTAAGATAGCTACGTCTGAACCGATATCTAGCCCAGGTATAGGAATGACAGCGGTGCCCGCCGAGATTCCCGCGCTTTTGGTCACCATCGAATAGCATGACTTTTTAATAGCGTCGAGTTCTTCCCTTGTCTCAATCATGCGGCATTCCTTTTTTACGATGCTGATATAACCGTAGCCGACGGCTGCGCGAAATTCGATGTTGTGGGGGATGTTGCCAGGTGAGCCCTTATGCTTTCACTGCCCCACATCCCCGTTCAGTGCAGGCGGGTTGGTGGTCATATAGCGTTTGAATGATCTGGCAGTTGGCAGTTTTTCCGCCTCGGCATTGGTGAACCACTTGGCGCAGTTCGCCTGCCAGGGCTTGTAAAGCGGCGATACGCTCTTCTAAGTGTTCTAGGTGGCGGCTGGCGATATCATCGGCGGCGGTGCAGTCGGTATCAGGGTTGTCGGAAAGCGCTAGCAATTCCTGAATGCTGTGCAGGTCTAACCCTAGGCTACGACCATGGCGAATGAAGCCAATGCGTTCTAGCGCGGCCTGATCATACAATCGATAGCCTTGTTCTCCCCGCTGTGGCGGTGCCAGTAATCCCAACTTTTCATAATGGCGAATGCTTTCCGGCGAGCATCCGGTTCGGCTGGCAACTTCCCCAATACGATAGTGGCGTTTCATCGGCTTGACCCTGTAACGATGACAGGGTTTAGGCTAGTCGTTACTTTGATAGTTAACAAGCAGGTAACTGACGATGAAGCTGATCAACGAGCTGTTGAGTATTGCCTTAACCGCTGCCCCTTGGCTGTTACTGGGGTTGGTGATTGCGGGGCTGATTAAGGCGTTGATGCCAGAGCATTTGCTACAGCGTTGGATGGGTGGGCGTGGGCTGGGAAGTATTACCCGAGCGGCGGTGATTGGGATGCCGTTGCCGCTGTGTTCGTGTGGGGCGATTCCTACCGCGCTGGCGCTGCATCGGGGCGGGGCGGGCCGTGGGCCAACCACGTCTTTTTTGATCAGCACCCCAGGCGTGGGGGTAGATTCAATGCTCATCACCAGTGTGCTGTTAGGCCCCCTAATGGCGCTTGCTCGGGTGCTGGGAGCGTTGGTAACCGCGATAGTGACGGGTATTTTAGTGGGCTTTACTGGCCAAACAGGGCTGCCGAAAAACACCCCTGTTAGCAGCTGCTGTGCATCAAAAGGCTGTGACGCTGACGGCGCCAACGCACATGCCTCTGATTCGACGGGGGTGATCGCAGGGTTGAAGTATGCCTTCAGTGATTTATTGGATGATATCAGTCGCTGGATGTTTGCCGGTTTATTGCTAGCAGGGGTGCTGGTGACCTTTGTGCCGCCAGAAACCCTGGTGGGATTTTCAGGTGGTTTGTGGGCGTTACTCCTTATGGCGGTCATCGGCATTCCTTTGTATATCTGTGCTACCGCAGCCACCCCCGTTGCTGCAGGTTTACTATTGGCGGGCATTTCACCAGGAATGGCGCTAGTCTTTCTGCTTGCTGGCCCTGTAACGAGCCTAGCCACCCTGGCTATTCTGCGGCGTGAGTTTGGCAGCCAAGCGTTAGCGGTTTATCTCGTCAGCATTCTGCTGGTGACGGTGTTGATCGGTTGGGTGTTTGATCAAGGACTGGCGATGACAGGGTGGGACCCCGTTCAACAGGCGAGCCAAGTTCAGGAGCTGCTGCCGGTGTGGCTAGAATGGCTGGCTTTAGCAGCACTGGTAGTATTTGCTATTCGCCCTGTTCGTAAGCGGTTGTTCGGGTTTTAGATCGCTGCATTCACTAATAAGTCTTTTGAAGAAATGATCATAAATAGAGCTGAGCTTTACCGGTAGTTAGCCTTAGAAACGCACCTGCGGCAGGGGTTGTCGACCATTAATAGAGTCGTCTGCGTACTGATTTTGCTGGCATCGCTGGTGGCTATTTTGGAAACGGAGCCAATGCTGCGGGCACTTTCACCACGCCTTTTTCTTACCCTAGAAACCGTGTTTGTGGTGATCTTTATCGGCGAGTATTTACTGCGTCTGTATGTTGTCGGTGAAGATCCTCGTTACCGCGGGATAAAAGGCCGGTTGCGCTATGTATTTTCGTTTTGGGCCATGGTGGATTTACTGGCGATTTTGCCGTATTTCCTGGGGTTTATGGTTCAAAACAACGGCTTCTTACTACATATGTTGCGTTTGGCGCTAATGTTGCGACTAACCCGTTTAGGCCGATTCAGCCAGGCTTGGGTAGCGCTGGCAGAGGCGCTGAAATCTCGTTCTCATGAGCTGTGGTTGAGTGCGGGTCTAGCGATGCTATTGCTGTTACTTTCCTCTTTCTGCCTGTATTTAGCAGAAGCCTCTGCCCAACCGGAAGTGTTTGGCAGCGTGCTCCGTGTGCTGTGGTGGAGTGTTACTACGCTGACGACGGTGGGGTATGGCGATATGGTTCCTATCACTGGGTTAGGTAAGTTTTTTGCGGGATTAACGGCGGTGGCGGGCATCGGGATTATCGCGATGCCCACGGGGATTTTGGCGGCGGTATTAAGTGATGCGTTTCAGAAAAATCGCTAGTCTCCGGTGGGAAGTCATCCGCTGAGGCTTTTAGGTGCTATTCCCACGACGAGCGGGGCGTCATGTCGTGGAAAACGTGTTACTAAAACATCCAGGTTGCGCCTAGTAGTGGGCCACTCATCGACACATCAACGCGGGTGCCGTTTTCATCGCGGTCTACTGCTAAGTGCCGAAAGCCTGCTGAAAGGTGAAAAGCATCATTTACCTGGTAGTTCGCCGTGGCGACCGCTTGCCATGTGCTACTGGCATCTATGCCGAAGCCGCCCCCATCAACATGCACTAACGTTGACCACTTAGGTGTCCACGTTGAGCGCAGCCGGGCGGCTAAAAGTGGATCGACCCAGCGTTCCGTGTGACTGGCGCTAATGCCTAAGGCGGGCACGCTCACGTCAGCTTCTATTCGCCAAGCCCGTGCACCCGCTAATAGATCTAGGTATTGGGTCGGGGTGTTGAGCACTTGATAGCCTGCTGCTGCGGTTATCGAACGCTGACGTAGGTTGCCTTCTATCGCAACGCCGGGCTGCAACGTGCTCTCATGGCTCAGTGATGCCCAGGTAATATCTCCAAACAAAACCCAGCGGTCTTTACGGGCGCTACCGGCCATAAAAAAAGCACCTTCTAGGTCACTCAATACATCACTAAAAGAGCGTGAGGTGCTGATGGTTGGGGCGTTGGAGAGTGGCCGGACATCGCCAGCCAGCGCTGTCATCCACACATAGGGGGTTAGCTGGAAACGCCAAGAGTCGTCTTGTGCGTGGGTGTTGGCGGCGAAGCCAGCAGCCATAAAGCCAACTGAGGCAATAAGTAAGCGGGCGTTGGGCATCGTCATTGTCCTAATGAGAGTGTCCTAATGAGAGTGTCTTAATGTTAGCCGTGCCGTTTAACTTTTACCGAGATATGTTCACCGACTCAATCGGTAGCGCAGTTTTGGTAGTGTGCGAGCGACGGGCGGCAGGCGGGTTGCCATGACTAATGCGGCAATGGCGGCATACATGGCCCACTCTTGCATGTCGGCACGTACTACCCAGAAAAAGTGCAGTAACACTAAGCCTAAAATGACATAAGAAAATTTGTGTAGCGGTTTCCAGCGTTTGCCTAAGCGGCGAATTGACCAGCGGTTAGAGGTAGCACCTAATACGGCAAGGCCGATCAGTGCGATCATGCCAACAATGATATAGGGCCGTTTGATCAACTCGCTACCTAGTAGTGCCCAGTTAAGCCCCAGAATAAACAGCGCGTAGCTGAGCATATGCAGGGTGGCATAGGCGAGTGTCCACAGACCAAGTTGACGGCGGATCAATGCAAAGCCTTTCCAGCGGGTGAACTTAGTGAGCGGCGTAAGACTCAGCGTGAGGAGCAGCATACATAGCCCGCCAATGCCGATGTTCAGCAGCAGGTAATTCCCTGGCTCGGGGCCAGCGGCGTTACTGGCTACCTGCCAGCCCCAGAACACCAGCGGCGCGAGCGCCGCCAGGAAAACGCCTATCCGCCACAGTAACCATACCCGTGGTGCTGCCATTAGTAGTACTTCCTTAAATCCATGCCAGCATAGAGCTCGGCGACCTCGTCGGCATAGCCGTTAAACATCTGCGTATCAATGGTATTAGAATTAAACAGGCTGTTGGGTAGACGTCGCTCGGTGGCTTGGCTCCAACGCGGATGGTCAACTTCTGGGTTAACATTGGCATAAAAGCCGTACTCATCAGCGGCGATTTGCTGCCAGGAGTTGACCGGCTGCTCTTCCACCAGTGAGATACGCACAATGGATTTAATGCTCTTGAAGCCATATTTCCAAGGCACTACCAGCCGCAAGGGCGCGCCGTTCTGGTTGGGCAATTCACGGCCATACATGCCCATGGCGAGCAGTGTCAGCGGATTCATGGCCTCATCTAAGCGCAAACCTTCCACGTAAGGCCAATCGATGATCGAGAATGAAGAGCGTTGGCCACGCATCTGCTCTGGGTCGACTAGGGTTTCAAAGCGCACGTACTTGGCTTTGCTGGTGGGGTCGGCACGTCGAATTACCTCCGCAAGGGGGATGCCAAGCCAGGGAATCACCATTGACCACGCCTCTACGCAGCGCAAACGGTAAATACGCTCTTCAAACTGCGAAGGCTTAGCGAAGTCTTCTAGGGCAAAGCGCCCGCCGTTATTCACTTCACCGTCGACTACCACGCTCCATGGCTGGGTTTCCAGGCTGCCTGCATGGCGGGCAGGGTCGCGTTTATCGGTGCCAAACTCAAAAAAGTTGTTGTAGCCGCTGGCATCGTCAAAAGGGGCGATTTTATCTTTATCAGGGTCGTTTGGGGTGATAGCTCGCCACTGGGTGTTGCTAATTTTCTCCCTCAGCCAGACTGGAGCATCGCCTTCCGGCACATCAGAATAATCTTCGTTGGCGCGGACGTGGCCGGAGAGGGCAAGCCCCGCGCCTAGACCCGCCATGCCGCCCATAAAGCGCCGTCGGGAGAGGTAAATAGATTCCGGTGTTACATCGGATTCGTGTAAATCACTCGGTTTGGCAATCTTTATAAGCATGTGGTGTCTCCACTCGCTATGGGGAAGGGGTGTGATGACTCTAGCCAGTTTGCACCAGATTTATCACAACCAGCTCTCTAGGTTATTACGTATTTATAACGTTAGAGTGCGAGGGGCGGTGGGTAACCGTATGCAGAAGGATGCACCGCCAGTGTCCAGGTTCTCGACACTGATATCACCGCCCTGAAGCGTCATGATTCTGCGTGCAATGGCCAGCCCTAATCCTGCATGGCCAGCGCCATCAGAGGTCTCACCACGATAAAACGGGTCAAAGATATGCGGCAGGTCCTGTTCCGAGATGCCTGAGCCGCTGTCTTGTACGCAAACCTGTGGTTTGCCGTCCGTTTGACTAAGCACAACGTCGATGTTGCCGCCAGCGGGGCTGTAGGCAATGGCGTTGCTGATCAAGTTGTCGAGTACGCGTTCGGTCATAGCAAGATCGGCGTAGGCTCTGGGTAACGCTGGATTACCGCTCAACGTTAGCGCTAATTGGTTATCTCTTGCAGTTTGATCGTGCTTCTGCACTACGTCATGTACCAGTTCTGCTAGCGGGAAGGGTTCAGGTACTGGCTGTTTCTCTCTTGCCTCAAGGGCGGCAAGCTCGAAGAGCTCATCCACTAAGCGGCTTAACCGACGGCCTTCTTTGAGGGCAATGTCGAGAAAGCGATCCTGTTCTTGGGGGCTGAGACGATCACGCCTTAATTTCAGGCTTTCGATATAGCCTTGCATGGAGGCAAGCGGGGTTCGCAGGTCGTGGGATACTTGGGCGATCAAGCGACGGCGTTGGGTATCCTTTTCTGTCAGCTGTTCGATCTGGGTGGCAATTCGATGGGCCATGTCGTCGAAGGTAGCGTCCAAATAATCGATCTCATCGCGCACCACGGACTGTTTGTCGTGCCATCTGCTATCGAGCCGGGGCTGGCTCATGTCGCTGTTTTCAAACGCTTCCACTCGGCGTGTTAATGATCTCAGGCGGCGAGTCAGCAGGCGGAAAATAGTCAGCCCTGCGAGCATCGTCACCGTTAGGCTGACTAGCAACGCCCAGGCGCTCATTTCCAGTAGTTTGCCACCACGGGCCATGGTTTCCGCCGTGTCGTACTCTTCACCCCGTAAAACGACATAGAGGTACCCTTCGGGGTTGTCTGCTGTTGGCACCGGGGTAACGGAAAAGACTTTCTGCCGATCGTGACTGCGGGGGGCATCACCAAGTATCGGATAAAGGCTCATGTCATCCACTAGCCTGCGTATGGGAGCCATCGAGACTTGCTTGCGTTTAATCTTCGCTGGGTCTGCTGAATAAGACAGGATGGTGCCATCCAGCCCTAGCAGGTAGATCTCGATGCTGGGATTAATTGCCATGTACAGTGCGAATAGTTCTTCTAGAGCGCTACTATCAAGTTGCCCGTTGCTGACCAGATTTCTGTCTGATACTAGATTTTTGGCTAGATTCTGGTGTAACGCTTGATTGACCGAAGCATTGTATTCGCGCAGCGAATAGAGGCTGATGAAGGTATATAGCAGGCCGACGGCGAGCAATAACAGAAATAAGCCTAAGGCTAGCCGAGTATAGAGTGTTTTCAGCATAACTTATTCGCGGAAGCGATAGCCCACCCCCCAAACGGTTTGGATAAACGCCGGGGCAGCGGGGTCCGCTTCGATCTTGCCCCGTAAGCGATTGATATGGGTATTGACGGTATGTTCGTAACCTTCGTGGCTGTAGCCCCACACGGTATCAAGCAGTTGGGCACGGCTAAATACCCGCCCGGGATGCGTGGCAAAGTGCCATAACAGGTCAAATTCTCGGGCAGTGAGTTCAACAGGCTGGTCTTTTATAAATACCCGCCGACGCAGCGGGTCAATGCGCAGCCTATCGGTGATTAATTCTTGCTGGCTGGGTTCCGCGGCTGAGGAAGATGCCATGGCATCTACGCGTCGGAACAAGGCTTTCACCCTTGCCGATAGTTCAGCCACACTGAAGGGCTTGGTGAGGTAATCATCCGCCCCCATTTCCAGGCCTAGAACCCGATCCAGCTCCGTACTTTTAGCGGTTAGCATCAGTACCGGAACGTAACCTGGGCCAGCGCGGATTTCGCGGCAAATTGACAGCCCGTCCAGGCCGGGCAGCATCAGGTCGAGAACCACAAGGTCGATTCCCCCTTCACGAAAACGCGCAAGCCCGGAATCACCGCGCTCGCAAAGAATAGGGTTCATGCCAAGCTCGGCCACATGCATGCGGACGAGCTCACCAATACCCGGGTTATCTTCAATAATCAATACGTTTCGTGTCATAGGTAGTCGCATTATCTTCTTTTGTGCTTTCGCCTTATGGCTCTAGGCGCTTGGGTACTCGTGATATTTTCCTACTCATTGTTCGGAAGATTCGAGACTATCTTCGATGTACACCATTACGGGGGTGTCACGGGGTGATATAGAGTGTATCGCGCAAAGTTCACAAATGTGTCACGGGGACTCTAACGATAGGGCGATGTCTGCATTAACGCCTCCCCTTATTTCAATAAGTGTGTTTCAGCAAGGAGAGCGCCCATGACGACTACACGCCGTAAACTCATGTCGTTGATTGGGCAGGGGGTGATACCTCCTGAACAAGTGCCGTTAGCGGTTAAAGTGGCAGAACTGCATCCGTCGCCCCACGCTTGGGCGCTATTGATTGATCGACTGCTGCTGTGGCTGGGTAGCTTGGCGCTGGCCTGCGCGGTGCTGTTCTTCGTGGCTTTCAATTGGTCGGACATGGGCCGCCTGCCACGCTTTGCATTAGTGCAGGCCGCATTGGTGTTGGCGGCAGGCGTCGCGGTGTGGGGCAGCACAAGCGTAATGCTTTTTCGCGTGGCGTTAACCGCGGCGTTTCTATTGATAGGAGTACTACTAGCGCTGGTGGGCCAGGTTTACCAAACCGGTGCTGACCCATGGCAGTTGTTTTTCATCTGGGCGCTGCTTACCTTGCCGCTGGTGTGGATAGCACGTTTTGATCCACTTTGGGTGGCGTGGCTAGGGCTTTTAAACCTATCAGTGTGGCTATATAGCAGCACCTGGGGCGGTATTTTAGGCAGTGTGTTCTTTACTGATAACGCCGGCTTATGGGGGCTGGCGCTTATCAACTTAGTGGCACAAACAGTGTGGGAGTGGGGCGTGCAGCGGCGTAAATGGTCAGGCCGCTGGGCGATTTGCTTGCTGGCGCTGGGTAGCGGCGTGCCGCTGACGTTATTGATGATGGCGTGGGTGAGCGGGGAAACGCATTCATTGACACCGATTGTGGCGATATACCCCGTTTGGTTGGCAGTGCTATATGGCGTTTATCGCCAGTGGCGGCTTGAGCTTTTTATGTTGGCCGGTGGCTGCGTATCGGTGATTGCGGTAGTTATATGGCTGCTCGCACGTTACGTACTATGGGAAAGCCAGTGGAGTGAAGGCAGCTTTCTATTGCTGGCAGGCGCTGTCTTTGCCATGGGGGCGGCAGCGGTGGCGTGGTTAAAACGCTTAAACGCTGAGGAGGCGTTATGAGTCAGCCTAGGAGTACGTTAACGCAGCGATTAACTCGGGCTGGCATTTCACTAAATGAGACTTCATCAACAACGCCGCTGGAATCACCCTGGTTTGTGAGGGTTCTGCAGGCGTTTTCCGGCTGGTTAGCAGCGCTATTTCTGTTGGGCTTTATTGCCACGGCAGTAGTGTTTGTACTGGAAAGCACAGGGGCTTCCCTTATTGCAGGCAGCCTGTTGATTGGCGGGGCATTTGCACTACTGTGCGCAGCGCGAAGCGATGTGTTGGAACACATGGCGCTGGCGTTTAGTTTAGCTGGGCAATTATTAGTGGCTTGGCCAGCGGTCGAGATGTGGGGCGTTTCTGCAACTCTATGGTGGGGTTTGCTGGCGCTACAGTGCGCGATGGCGTTGATTATGCCTAGCCAAGTTCACCGCAGTATGTCGGCGTTTTTAGCAAGTTTAGCGTTGACGTTGGCGCTGGCGACCAATGGGTTGGCACCGGTGGCGATTGGCTTAGTGGTGCTGGTGCTGGCACTGCTCTGGTTGAATGAGTATCGTTGGCCTAGGCACATAGGCGCTGTTCAGGCATGGGGGGCTGGCCTGTTAGTGGGACTGTTGGTGCTTCAGGGGGTGGCGTACGCTAACCAATTTAACTGGATCTACGATTCAGACGCTCTCTGGCTCGGCCCATGGCTCGCCAGCTGGCTGGGCACTGCGTTGGTGGCGTTGGCCTTGGTGAGCGTTATTCATCAGGCATTTTGTCAGCATTCTCAGCCTGCCATTGCACAACGCCTGGCGATTTATGTCGCGGTTGCGCTAGTCGCGGTGGTGACTGTTTATGTGCCAGGGCTTGGCGCTGGAGTGGCGGTGCTACTGCTCGGGTTTGCGATAGGCCATCGACCGCTGATGGGAAGCGGTGTGTTGCTGTTACTGATGGCGATTAGCAGTTATTACTATTGGTTGGACGTGACGCTGTTGGTGAAATCACTCATGTTGCTGGCAATGGGGGCGTTTCTGTTAATCATTCGCTGGATATTGAAGCATTGGTTGCTAAACCGCTGGCTAACAGTGCATAAGCCTGCGCCGCTAGGAGATGCTAATGAGCAGTAGCGTTAAGCGAAACCGCTGGATAGTCATTGTTGCCACTGCTGTTGTGCTAGCAGTGGTTAACTGGGCCATTTGGCAAAAAGAGCATCACTTAGCTGAAGGTGAGATTGTTTATTTGGAGCTTGCCCCCGTTGATCCGCGTTCGTTAATGCAGGGCGACTACATGGCGCTCAGCTTTGCGTTGGCTAATCGTATTCGCGTGCAGCGCGCAATTGACCGCCACAAAGAGGTGGCTGAAAACCCTATACAAACGGCAGCCAATGACAGCGTGGTAGTTCGTTTGGATGAATTCTCCATTGCCCACTTCCAGCGTTTGGATGATGGCTCGCCGCTAGGCGATGACGAAAGGCGTTTACGCTATCGACTGCGTCATGGAGATGTACGTTTTGCTACGGATGCGTTTTTTTTCCAAGAAGGGCACGCCGATCGTTTTGAGTCCGCCCGCTACGGTCAGTTCCGAGCCAACGATCACGGCGAGCTGCTGTTAGTAGCACTGTATGATGAGTCGCTAAATCGCTTAGGAGAGATGGAAAGGTGAGACCTGTATTGGCAAAACATCACCTTTCGCAATTAAAAACACCACCTTTCGCAATGAATAGCGAAGACGATCAGGCTGGCATCTGGCCAAAGCGGCCACGATTAACGTCTTCGATTGCTTCAATAATTTCACGTTCGCTGTTCATGACAAACGGGCCGTGACCAACCACTGGCTCATTAAGCGGTTCTCCGCTTAACAGCAATAAGGTGGCATCACTACTGGCGTCAAGCGTAAAGGTTTCACCATCGCGGGATAGTTGGGCTACTTGTGCTTCGCCCACTGCACCTTCGCCATTGATTTGCAGCGTGCCTTTTAGCACGACCAGCAGGGTTGTCCACCCACTTGGCTGTGTTAGCGTGGTTTTACTGCCCTCTTTTAACTGCACATCCCACACGTTCATCGGCGAAAACGTCTGTGCTGGCCCCGAATGGGCGGCGCGGTTGCCATCAATATAGTTACCGGCGATCACGCGCACGCTACCTGCGTGATCAGGTAATGCTGCTACAGGAATCTGGGCATTAAAAATTGCCTGATAGCCTGGCGTAGCCATTTTGTTTTTGGCAGGCAAGTTTACCCATAGCTGCACCATCTCAAGTGTGCCGCCTTGCTCTGTAAACGCGGGCGAATGAAACTCATCGTGCAGAATGCCCGCTCCCGCCGTCATCCACTGTACGTCGCCTGGGCCAATTACGCCGCCTTTGCCCGTCGAGTCTCGGTGCGCCACTTCCCCTTGGTAGACAATCGTGACCGTTTCAAACCCTCGGTGCGGGTGTTGCCCGACACCGCGTGGCCGCGTGGTGGGAGTAAAGTCGGCGGGGCCAGCATAGTCTAGTAGCAAAAAAGGACTTAACTGCTCGGAACGAGGGCCATAGGAGAACAGCGAACGCGCCGGAAAGCCGTCACCAACCCAATGAGGGTGCGGTGCGTTGGTAACACCTACTAACTTTTTCATTGTTTCTCCTCACAGAGTGCGTTGTTGGTTAATAAGGGTACGCGTTAAGGGAAGCAACTAATATTAGGGGAAGCAACTAATAGATAGTGAATCTGAGACGCAGAGTTGCAGTGCTGGAACACTAGGTGCTTGCTTGATTGAAGAACGTAGTCTGTACTTTGGTCAACCACTGACATGGAGGCACTGTGTTCAACGCAGGGCTGGCGGTTTTTGCGCCAGTTGGTGGCTGGTTGTTTGGCTCACTTATTTTAATGACAAGGTTGGTATGAAAAAAAACAGCTCGTGGCCTGTGTGGGCTGTGTTGGTTGTCACTTTGGTGCTTTCCAGCGTCTGCACAGCGCAAACTCAAGGAGATGAGAGCGAGGATAAGCGATGGTTCGCCATTGATTCGCTTAACACAGGGCTAGGCGATGTGCCTGAGGATGTTGGGCGGATGTCGCCACGGGAAATGGTTCGCAGCTTTTTAGCGTTCACCGAAAGCGAGGATTACGCCGCAGCCGCGCATTTGCTTAACCTCAACGATATTGATCCAGGCGAACAGCAGGCTCAGGGCGCCGAGCTTGCTAAACAATTGTCTGAGGTATTAAAACGTGGTGAGTGGTTGGATGCATCTAATATGTCCGGCCGTCAAGACGCGGTGATAGAAGACCCTTCCGGGCAGAACCCCCAGGCAGGAGAGCCGCAGCGCAATATTGAACTAGCAGCCCTAACCGCAGACGACCAAGCCTACGATGTTCGGCTGGGGCGCTACCGCGTGGGTGAAGAAGATCCAGTGTGGTTAGTCATGCCAGAGAGCGTGACGTTTATTCCGACTCTCTACGAAGAGTACGGACCTTCAATGCTGGAACGCTATATTCCCGAACGATTAAAAGCATCGTTTGGCATGCTAAAAATCTGGGAGTGGTTAGCAATCCCGATTTTTTTAATCGCCATTGGTACGGTGGGAGTGGTCACTTATTACTTCGTTGGGCTAGTAGCTCGCATCCTGCCTTCTGGCGTGTCTACTATTTTTGCCGATCAAATTGGCGTGCCCATGGCGATGATTGTTATGTCGCTGGTAACGCAGATGCTGCTGGACTACGTGGTGTCGTTTTCCGCTATTGCGACGACAACGTTCCGCGTGCTGTTGATCTCTATTATGGCCTGGGGTGCAGGTACTATTGCGTTGCGTTTTGTCGATACGATTATGCTGCGTTTAACGCGACGCTTGGTGGGGGAAATTGATGACACGAAGCCCAAAGATCAGCGACGGCTGCTAACCTCGCTATATGCATTGCGCCGCGCCATTATTCTGATCACTGTAACCGGTGTATCTATCTACATCCTAGGCCAAGTTCAGCTTTTCGAAACTCTTGGCTTGTCTATTCTAGCATCTGCCAGCGTATTGGCAGTATTAGTGGGTGTGGCGGGGCAAACGGTTCTTGGCAATATTCTTTCCTCGTTTCAGTTATCGCTTGCCAAGCCTATCCGTATCGGCGACTTGGTGGTCTTTGAAGGAGAGTGGTGTTATGTCGAAGGGATCTTTTATACCTATATTCGACTGAGATCATGGGACGAACGACGCTTGATTGTGCCTGTCACCTACTTCACTTCTAAGCCTTTCGATAACTTGTCAGTGAAGAGCACCAAGCTGTACCGATCCTTGGTGCTGACGCTTCACCTAAGTGCTGATATAGGATTGCTAAGAGATAAATTCCTCGAATTTGCCAAAGAGGAGGAGAACGTTGTTGAACACCATAAGCTGCTCTGTTACGTGACGGCACAAACGGGAACGGCCCAAACCATCACCTGCTATTTAATGACATCTGACCCCATGGCAGGCTGGACCGCTGAGATGAACCTGCGCGAGAAGCTGCTAGCCTTTATCCGCGATAACCATCCAGAGTGGTGGCCAAGAGAAATCATGGTTATCAGCCATGAAGATATTGCACGCGGAGAAGGGCACGGTAAGCGTTCGCGGGAAGCGGATAGTTCTGCTGAAAAACCGTCTGAATAATAGACATTAAGCAGCGGCAAGTGCCGCTGCTTTTATCAGTTCTATCGCTCAGTGTTTAGTTACAAAGTGTCAAAAATCCATCTTCGTCGATAAACCCTTTATCGCCGGTGACGAACCAACGTTGACCGTCGAGTTCTTTAATGGCGGCGGCGGTGCGTTTCGAGTCTTTTAGGTAGCCCTGCGTCAATTGGGGGCCGCTGATCAAAATCATGCCTGCTTCTCCGGTAGGCTGTTCTGCAAAGCTTTCCGGCTCAACGATCTTAACGCTGGTGCCGGGGAGTGGCATGCCCACAGTGCCTGCTTTACTGCCTTGCTGTATTTTCTGGTAATGAGCGCCCAACGAATCCGGCAGGTTGACCGATGCCACCGGAGCGGTTTCAGTTGCCCCATAGCCTGTATATATAGGCTTATGGAATTTATGCGCAAACTCCTTACATGCATTTTCATTTAGGGTATCAGCACTAATAACTACTGCTCGTAGGCTTTCCAGCATGAGTGGGTGCACGTTAGGGTTGTGATTTAAGCGCTGTAGAAAGTCTGATGTACCGAACATCAGGGTGGCTCTGTGCTTGGCGACAGCGCTGGCAATGCCAGGAGTGTCGTTCGGGTCAGCGTGGCAGACCAGCGGCAGGCCTTCGATAAGTGGCATCAACTGGGTAACGGTGAGCCCAAAGGCATGAAACAGAGGCAGCGAGCCCAACACCACATCATCATGTTGGGTGTTAAGCACATCGGAGGTCTGCTTGATATTGGCCATCAGGTTGCGGTGGCTCAGCATGACGCCTTTAGGTTGCCCTTCACTTTTGCCTGAAAACACAATGGCGGCGGTGGTATCGGCATCTCTACTACGGCAGTAAAGGCGCTGAAGTAGCCACGCAGGCAGCAGGCGAACGGCAAGCCAAGTGCTGACGCGTTCATGGCGGTGGATACCGGCTTGCAGGTCTTCCAGGTAAATCGTCTGAGTATTTGCCAGCTGTGAACTGACGTTTAGCCCTTGCTGCTGGAGTTTTTCGACAAAGTGGCGCGAGGTAAACACGGTGTCGATGTTGGCTTGGGTGAGTGCCGCAGACAATAGAGTGTTGTTCGAGGCGTTATTCTGGCTGTCGTTAGGAGTGTCATTGAAACTGTCGTTAACATGATAGTTGAGGTTGATCAGCGTTTTTCCAGCGAGAAGGGTTGCCATAGTGGCCAGTGCACCCACGCTGCTATTGGGCAGCAGTAGGCCCACGTTTTGCTCTGGGGTTAGCGTGTGAATACGCTTTGCAATAAGCAGGCTGGCGGTAAGCGCTTGGCCTGTCGTTAGCGGAGGGCTAAGGGTGTCGGTGAGTGCTTGTGCGCCGAGGTTACGCTTCACGCTACGAATCCAGGCGTCGGGCAGCGAGGGCAGTTCATCAATAGCATGTTGCCACGAGTTGGTGGCTTGTTCGAAGATGCGCCGTTTAAGCACGTCCGCAGGGGTGTCTTTAGGCAGCGGCTTGCCAAATGCAACGACGACTGAACGATGGAGAGGCGCGTTACGCAGCTCTTTGAGTTTGCTAGATGAGCGTGAAAACTGACTGCCCCACAGCCCGCGCAGGTAAAACGGCACAATACGTACCTCTGGGTTTGCCAGCTTACAGGCACGTTCGTAGCCTCGGCGCAGCTCACCTAACTGGCCGTTGCGACTAATCGCGCCTTCGGGGAACAGGCATACCACTTCACCGCTATTCAGCTGTTCGGCAACGGCGGCTAAGGCATTATCGGCACCAGCCCCCCGTTCGATTGGAATACAGCCCAGCGCCTTAAAAAACCAACGTAAGTACCAGCGCTGATAAATATCTTTCAGCATGACAAAGCGCACGGGGCGGGGGCTAGCAATTTGCACCATTGCCCAGTCTACCCAACTGATATGGTTGCCGAGCAGTAGCACGCCGCCTTGAGCGGGTAAATTTTCGAGCCCATGTACATCGACACGGTAGCGGCGGGTTAGCAGAAAACTGAGTAGAAAGCGCACCAGGCTTTGGGGCAGTTTGAAAATGGTGTAACCACCGCCCACCATGGCAACGCTTGCCACGATCAGTAACAGGTAGTGGCTATCCACACCTGCTAAGGCGAACAGCGCAGTGAGCGCCAGAAAGCCCAGCATGGAGAGGTTCTGAATCCAGTTGTTGGCAGCCAGCACAGTGCCTAGCTCATGGTCTGCCGCGTGAAATTGAATCAGTGCATTGAGCGGTACAATGAATAGCCCGCCCATCATGCCAATCAACACAAAGTTCATCGCTTGGCTAATGGGTGTGGTGAGCAGTGGCAGGCACCACAGGCCAACCGCAACGCCGACAGCACCTAATGGAATTAAACCGGTTTCAATGCGGTTACGAGACAGCTTGCTGGCCAGTAATGACCCCAGGGCAATCCCAATACCGCTAGCGGCAAGAATCCCTTGTAGCACTAAGGTGTTATCAATGCTGAGTGCGTCTTTGGCATAGGCGGGAAATGCGGCGAGCAGCACTTGGCCCACCGACCAGAAGGTCGCAAGGCCGATGATTGACAGCCGTAGCACCGGCTGGCGGCCAAGAATGCTCAAATTGTCTTTCAGTGCGCTGCCTTTGATATAGCGTTGCCAAGTGAGCGGGGTCGTCGAGGGCTGCGTGTTATCCAGCTTCAGGCGATAAAGTGCCATCACTTGGATGACGCTGTTCAATACCAGCAGCCAGCCCAGCGGTGCAATGCTGCGCAATAGCTCGCCGGGTGTTTGGGCGCTGGGTAAAATCCAGCTTTCAAACAAGGCGGTAAAGGCCACGGTGCCCGCCAAAATGGCACCAATGGTGATGGCCTGGATAAGCCCATTAGCTTCTGCCAAGCGAGGCTTGCCAAACAGTCCTTTCACCAAGCCATATTTGGCAGGGGAGTAAAAGGCCGACTGAATCGCCAGCACCAGCGTCATGGCAAACGCCAGCCAAAACCAGCCTTGGTAGTAAGCGGCGGTGATGCCCAGTGAAACAGCAACGGCGGCCCAGGCGGAAACCCGTAGAATACGCACTTTGGGGTAGCTATCTGCCACATGGCCTGCTGGGCTAAAGAGTAAAATAAACGGCAAAAGGATAAGCCCGTTGACCAGTGCCGTGAGTACCACCTGGGTTTCACCGTCGTAGCTTTTAAAAATCGTGTTTTGAATAACAATTTTATGCCCTAAATCCACAAAGGCATTTAAGAAAATGGCAATCAGATAGGGCCAGACGCCCGCGATGCGTAGTAAAGGTTGCATGAAATGACGCCTTGTAAACCAGAAGTTAGGGCACTTTCGGTAAATGGAGCTAATGTTGCAACTCTGGTGGTTAAAGTTGTGTTATTTGGGCTTTAAGGTATCGTTATACGCTACTTTATGTGTCTGGAGGTCATGTGTCTCAGACAAGAGCACTTATCGATACCTTAAAGCGTCAGCTGCGTTCCCAGGGTAAAACCTATGCGGATGTGGCGATATGGCTTGAGTTAAGCGAGGCCTCGGTCAAGCGACTGTTCGCTGAACAGCACATCACCTTAGAGCGGTTAGAGTGCATTTGCGACCAGCTTAACCTGGAATTTTCCGAGCTGGTGCAAGCCATGCAAGAAGAAGCGCATCGTTTACAGGAGCTAACCCAGGCGCAAGAGCAGAGCATTGTCGATGACCGTGAGCTGTTTTTGGTCGCTGTGTGTGTGATTAACGGCTATCGGTTTGATGAAATTCATCATCAGTACCAGCTCAGCGAGGCGCAGTGTACTCGCCAGCTGCTGGCGCTAGAGCGACTAAAGTTGATTGACCTGTTGCCGGGTAATCGAATCCGGCGGCGTGTGGCCGCGAATTTTCGCTGGCGCCCTGGGGGGCCTATTCAACGTTTTTTCCAGCAATATATTGCCACGGAGTTTTTTCACTCCCATTTCGATAGTGACGGCGAAAAGCTGATGGTACTGAATGGCTTGCTTTCCCATGCGGGCAATGCGGAATGGCAGCAAACGATGCAGCGGCTGGCGAAAGAATTTCACGCCCTGTGTGAACGGGAAAGCGGGTTGCCCATTCATCAGCGCTTTGGCACTACCTCGGTACTGGCTGTTCGGCAATGGCAGTCAACGCTGTTTAAAGATGTTGCTCGCGGGTCGTACCAGCAAACTAAAAGTCTATAAAAACTGTTTTTATTACCGAATACCTTAAAAGTACACATCTTATGAGCTTACATTGTTATGAATAGCACTCCTTTTCAAGCGCTGGCCTGTCCGCTAGATGGTGAGCCGCTTCATCTGGCAGGCAGTGCTTGGCGCTGCGCTGCTGGGCACAGCTTTGATGTTGCCAAGCAAGGTTACGTCAACTTGCTTCCAGTGCAGCAAAAGCGTTCCACCGACCCCGGCGACAGTAAGCCGATGGTGGCGGCAAGGCAGCGTTTTCTTGAGGCTGGTTATTATCAGCCTATTGCTCAGGCCGTAAGCAAACATCTGTTAAGCCATGCTGAGGTTCGGTCTGCCAGCTCGTTTGGCTGCCTGGATGCTGGCTGCGGTGAAGGCTATTACTTGCGTGAGCTATCCCGTGCTGCATTGAATTCGCGGCCACTGTCACTGGTGGGATTAGATATTTCCAAATGGGCAGTGCTGGCGGCAGCCAAGCAAGACGATAAAAAAATGCCGCATTGTAGTTGGGTCGTTGGTAGTAATGCTCACTTGCCAGTGCAAACGGCAACGCTCGATAGTGTGCTATGTATGTTTGGCTTTCCAGTGCATCACGAATTTGCGCGGGTATTAAAGCCGGGTGGCCTGTTGGTACAGGTTGAAGCATGGGCAGGGCACTTGCGTGAGCTGCGAGAGGTGATTTATCCCACGCTTAAGCCAGACGCGACAAGCGAACGGAAGGTGCCGGAGGGCTTTGTTCAGTTGCAGACGGAATCACTTAGCTATCAAATAGCGTTGGAAGGGCAAGATTCGATTGGTGATTTATTAGCGATGACGCCACATCTATACCGCGCCAGTCAGGAAGGCCGAGCACGTGCAGCGGCGCTGGAGGCGTTAACGCTGACGGTGGATGCCAGGCTAATGATATATGAGCGGTCATAAGGGGCGGGCATAAGAAGGGTAGCAAAAAAGAGAGTGTAAAAAATCTAATCGCACTCTCTCAATTACTCTTTCAATTACATTCTCAAGTACTTTTTCAAGTACTTTTTCAAGTACTTTTTCAAGTACTGTCTCAATGTCACTCTCTTTTATTCTTAACCCATGAACGCAACAAGGCCCGCATAAGCGGGCCTTGTTATCTGAACCGGTTAAGGTTCGAGCAAATTCTTAAACCGTTAAGGCTTAGGACATTTGCTTGATGTTAGAAGCCTGAAGGCCTTTCTTACCCTGGGTAACGTCAAAAGAAACGTTAGCACCTTCTTGAAGGGTTTTGAAACCGTCAGACTGAATTTCAGAGAAATGAGCAAAAAGGTCGTCGCCGCCGTCAGAAGGAGCGATGAAACCAAAACCTTTAGTGTCGTTAAACCATTTAACTGTGCCAGTTGCCATGATGTAGATCCTTTCGCGCTAATGCGCCGTAATAAAATTCCTGGTATTACCCAGATGAAAAGTAGCGGGTGAAACAAGGAATACAATATCAGGCTGCCGAAATAGATCGTACACTTCTGAAACCATGCTGCTTGCTAACCAACTGACGCTACAGTGACATGATTTTTCCTTCGGGTCAAAGCCTTTTATGAATATTTTCTAGAAGCGGTGTCATGGTACGGGCTACTTCCACCCCATTTTCCATGTGCTAGCGTCTTTTAAATCTTGCCATGCAAGAATGATCTCACGGTTGGAATGAATAGCTTCAATGACTACTTCCACAACCTGCTCTTCTTCATTGCGCAGGAGTTTTGTGACGATAAAGTGTTTCTCTTTATGGCGAGGCTGAGTGGCAGTCCATTTGCTGTTGAGAAGTTTGCTAGGGTTGAGGCTATTCACGATGATGCTCCTGTGAGTTGGGGGCTATATGGCGAGTCAGTCTAATATTTATTATTAAAAGTAGTATCTTTAGCAGGGCGTCGTTGAAGCGGTAATTCTGGTGCTACGGCACATTATCAATACAAGGAGAATCCTATGGTTGCCGACTATGAACTGGCCTACCTAAAGCGCGCTGTGGCCTTGGCAGAAGAGGCTTTAAACGCGGGGGATGAGCCATTTGGTAGCGTGCTGGTAAGTGATGAAGGCAAGATACTGGCCGAGGATCGAAATCGCATTGCCGATGGAGATTCTACTCAGCACCCAGAGTTTGCCCTGGCCCGCTGGGCAGCGAATCATATGACGCCTGAAGAGCGTATGAAAGCAACTGTTTACACTTCAGGAGAGCATTGCCCAATGTGTGCGGCGGCCCATGGCTGGGTAGGGCTAGGTCGTATCGTTTATGTCAGTTCTTCTGAACAGTTGGGTGCATGGCTGGCTGAACTTGGCGTAGCGCCACCGCCTGTCGCTCCGCTATCGATTAATGAGGTGGTGCCCGATTTGGCTGTTGATGGCCCAGTGCCTGGGCTGGATGAGCAAGTCCATGCCTTGCATCGCCGTTTGCATGCATAACGTCAGAGCCGAGTTTTGAAGGACAGGGTTTTTATTGGCTGGCAAGGTTCGGTGATAAACGTATGGCCAATAAAGACAAACACCGCCTTGTGCTCGACAAGGCGGTGTTTGTTAAATCGGTGCAAAAAAGAGCACCAGGGTTTCAATGTGTCTAATGTTTCAATATGTCTAATGTTTCAATATGACATAGAAGGCGTGGATGATGCCGGGTACAAAGCCAAACAGCGTCAGAATAATGTTCAGCCAGAAATGTCCTTTGAAACCGACCTCAAAAAACACCCCTAGTGGGGGCAGAATAACGGCAAAGATCATCTTGATCGGGTCAGTTGCGGTAAACGCCATGCAGCCTCCTTTGCTTACACAGTTTATGTATTAACAGAAACATGTTAGTGCTTATATATCAAGCATATAGATATCAACAGCATAGATATCAATCACGGTTTCAATACGGGTTGTTAGCACAGATTCTTTAATATGGGATCTTTAACAACAGTGTCTTGCAACTGCTGGTTCTAGCGTAGTCACAATAATTAGATTTAGCGAATCAATACGATCTAGGTGCAACTTCACCTAGGTACGACTCCATGGTTGCGCTATCGTTCATGTACTTAAGATATATTTACTTAATGTATAGAGCTAGAAAGCCCATCGACTTCAGTTTAGAAGGGACGCCATGAGTTATTATTTAACGCCGTCACTGCTACTTATGAGCGCTGTTTTAGCGCCACCTGTTTGGGCGCAATTACCCGCAGGGGAGGACGCAGTGCTGCCTACCGTAGAAGTAAGTGCCCCGCGTTTAGCCCGCGAGCTATATGCCACGCCTGCGGCAGTTTCTACTTTAGAGGGCGAAGAGATTGCCCAAGGTCAGCAGCGTGTGAGGTTGGATGAGGCGCTTAACCGCGTGCCAGGAGTGTTTTTGCAAAACCGCGATAATTTCGCTCAAGGGCAGCGAATTGCTATTCGCGGCTTTGGCGCGCGTGCGCCCTTTGGGGTGCGTGGGATAACCATCATGGTGGATGGTATTCCTTATACGCTTCCGGATGGACAGGCACAGTTGGATGCCATTGATTTAGATAGTGCCGAGCGCATTGAGGTGATCCGCGGGCCGTCTTCAGTGCTTTATGGCAACGCGGCTGGCGGAGTGATTGATGTGACTACTGCCGATGGGCGTGATAATCCTGGTACACGGCTGCGGATGGGTGCAGGTAGCGATGGCTATCAAAAAGTGGCGCTGCAAAATGGTGGTGTCCAGGGCGATTGGTCGCACCATATTAGTCTGACGGCGCTTAATGTTGATGGCTATCGCGAACAAAGCTCAACCGAGAAGTATTTGCTGAATGCCAAAATACGTCGAGAATTAGGCAGTGAGCGTGCGGTTACCGCGATTATTAATTTACTGGAGAACCCCCGTTCGGAAGATCCCGGTGCACTTAATGCCCGTGAAGTCGCCGCTGGGCGTGATCAAGCAGCGCCCAATTCAATCGCGCTGGATGCAGGACAAAGCGTTGATCAGCAGATGCTTGGCTTGCAGTACGAAGACTTAGCTGCAGGTGATGGCGAACTGTATCTTAAAAGCTTTATTGCTCAGCGTGACTTTGAACAGCAGCTCCCATTTGTGGGCAGTAGTCGTTTGGGTTATCAGCGTGACTATATGGGCGCAAGCGCTGAATACCATCAGGAGGTAGCGTTAGGGAGCCTGCCGCTTAGCTATATTGTAGGCGTTGATGTGGCTCGCCAAGAAGATGAACGTTTTCGTAATGATGTCGATGCCCAGGGGGTTGTTGGCGAGCAGTTAGCGGATGAAACTCAAACTGCGACGTCCGCTGGCGTGTTTGCCCAAGGAGATTTAGCGCTCTCGGAACAGGTCACGCTCTCATTGGGTGCGCGTTTTGATCAGGTGGCGCTAGATGTTGACGATACGTTTCTTGCTGACGGCGATCAAAGTGGAAAACGTACCTTTAACGAATGGAGTGGCTCGGCGGGATTAAGCTACCGTTACCGCCCGCAGCACCAAGCGTATATTGATACTAGTACCGCGTTCGAGACACCTACGTTTGCTGAGTTTGCCAACCCGTCTGGCGGTGGTTTTAATCCTGCCGTTGAACCGCAGAAAGCATGGAACCGCGAAATAGGCTTGCGTGGCTATATTGAGCCATTGGCAATGGATTACGATCTTGCGCTATTTTCGGTCCGCGTTCGTGATGAGCTGGTGCCCTATGATGAAGGTGGCCGTACTTTCTATCAGAATGCAGCTGACACCCAGCGCGATGGTCTTGAGCTAGCGCTGGGTTGGCAGCTTGCCGACCAATGGCGTCTGGATAGCGCTTTAACTCTCGCGCGTTATGAATTCGATAAGTTTGCAACACCTAGCGAGCGTTTTGATGGCAACCGGATCCCTGGGCTGCCAGAGCAGACGTGGGTCAATCAATTAACCTGGGAAAACCTTGATCAGCGTTTTGCCACGTTGGAAACCGAATACATCGGTGATTTAGTGGCGGATAACGCTAATGCGACGGAAGTAGATAGCTATTGGCTGCTTAACCTACGGGTAGGCGATGGCTGGCAGCTAAGCGAGGATACGCGGCTAAGCGCTTATCTTGGTCTGCGCAATCTACTTGATAAAGAACACTACGCCAATGTGCGCTTAAACGGCACGTTTGGCCGCTTTTACGAGCCAGCGCCAGGGCGAAGTGTGTATGGCGGCGTTGAGCTGAGTTTTTAATCAGAGGCTGCCTAGCAAAAAAACGGGCGGCTCATTGAGTCGCCCGTTC
This sequence comes from Vreelandella neptunia, assembly GCF_000712975.1. Lineage (GTDB taxonomy): Bacteria > Pseudomonadota > Gammaproteobacteria > Pseudomonadales > Halomonadaceae > Vreelandella > Vreelandella qaidamensis. The sequence continues at coordinate 559,075 of NZ_JHQL01000001.1, forward strand.
TCGTTCGTCATCACGCTAAGTGATGGCTATTCCGGCAAAGCATAGCCAATCACATAGTCACCCACTTTAGTGCCGAAGGTGCCGTGACCACCAGCGGTAACGACCACATACTGGCGGCCGTCTGCACCGGTGTAGGTCATCGGCGTTGCTTGGCCACCAGCGGGCAATCGCGCTTTATAAAGCTCTTCGCCAGTGGTGATGTCGTAGCCGCGCAGATATTGATCCAGGGTGCCGCTTAAGAATGAGACGCCCCCCGCTGTGGTCAGTGGGCCGCCTAAAGCGGGTACCCCGACATTTAATGCGATGGGTAGGTCAAAGGGCATGCTGTCGCGGGTGGTGCCATTGCGGTGCTTCCACACAACCTCGTTACTTTGCAGGTCGATTCCTGCTACATCACCCCAAGAGGGCGCTTGGCAGGGAAGGCCGAGTACTGACAGTAGTGGGCCGAGTTCGACGGCATAAGGTGCGCCTGTGTTGGGCTGTAAGCCTTGCTCGCTAGCTGATCCTTGGCTCTCTTCAACTTCATCGCGTGGGATCAGTTTGGAAACAAACGCCAAGTACTTCGCGCCGGTAAATAGTGCTTGGCGTTCGGGGTCTACCGCTACGCCTCCCCAGTTCATCACGCCAACGTTGCCAGGATAGACAATGCTGCCTTGCAGTGAAGGCGGTGTGTACTGGCCTTCATAGCGCAGCGAGCGGAACTGGATGCGACACATCATCTGATCAAAGGGTGATGCGCCCCACATGTCGCGCTCGGTAAGTGGCGGTGGCAGTAAATTCAGCGCTGAGCGAGGCTGAGTTTCGGCTGTCCAATCGCCTTCAACAGCTCCCTGTGGGGCGGGCACTTCTTCGATGGGCACAATCGGCTCGCCGGTTTCACGGTTTAACACGTACAGGCTGCCCTGCTTAGTTGGTTGAATGACGGCTGGTTGGGTGCCGTTTGTCGTCGCTAAGTCAATCAATACGGGTTGTGCGGGCGTGTCCATGTCCCATAAGTCGTGATGCACAAACTGGTACACCCAGGCCACTTGGCCGTCGTCCAGGTTAAGCGCCACTAGCCCGGCACTATAGGTCTCATCATTTTCAGAGCGGTTAGCCCCGTACTGGTCGGGTGTGGCATTACCCATGGGGAGATAAACGAGGCCGAGCGCTTCATCAGCGCTGATCGGCGCCCATACGTTGGGTGAGCCGCGGGTATAAGTTTCTCCCTCTTCTAGCGGGGTGGTGTCTTCAGGGTTTCCACTGTCCCAGTTCCATACCAGCTCACCAGTATGCACATCAAACGCTCGTATAACGCCAGAGGGTTCGTCGGTTGAGCTGTTGTCGGTAACATGACCACCTAAAATTACCAAATTTTCAGTGACCGTAGCAGGCGATGTCGAGTAGTAGCCTCCTGGGCTGAATTCGCCAATATTATTAGTCAGGTCGATTTCACCATTTACGCCAAAACTTTCACAACGCTCGCCGGTATCAGCGTTAAGCGCAATTAGGCGGGCATCCGCGGTGGGCAGATAAAGCCTGCGCGGGCACATGACGTCGGTGACGCTCAGTAGCTCAGAAGTGGGCTCTTCTTCAGAGGTGAGCGAGAAGGTTAGGTCGAGTTCAAACTGACTGCCATCGGCATACAGTGCTGCTTTATCGATGGTGGAATCTTCAGCACTGCTGGAATAGTTAGCCGCATCGTAATACGCCAAGCCCCGGCAGGTCATATGCGCCCATCCGGAAAAGTCCTCTGCGCCCATGGTGCTAATATTAGGATCAAACTCCCATAGGGTTTCGCCAGTTTCGGGCGACAATGCCATCGCACGGCTGTGTGATGTACAAATATAAAGGCTATCGTTGACCTTTAGCGGCGTGTTTTGGTTGGTGATTTCAGGCGGTGCATTAGGGCCGGGTTCATCACCGGTTTGAATTCGCCATACCTCTTCCAGTTCGCCTATATTGTCGGGAGTAATCTGGCTTAGCGAGGAATAATGCGTGCCTGCATTGGTGCCGCCGTAAGCGGGCCAGTCACTGTCTGCAACCTGTGCGGGATTTGCTTCGGCAGCGTTATTGGCCGATTCAATTGTGCCTTTTATCGTGCCTGGATAGCTAAATTGGCTAGCAATGGCCACAATAATCGATGCTGCAATGCTTGCCGCCAGCGCTAGGCTGCCGCCGCGTGAATGTAGCGGTTTTCGCCACCAGGGAAGCAGTAAAATAATGCCAATTAAACAGACAATGGCAACCCTGGGAACCAGCTGCCACCAGTCGAGTCCCACCTCCCAAAGCGCCCAAACGAGCGTGGCGAAAAGAGTCAGCGCATACAGCCATAGCGCAGCACCTTTGCGCATAGCCAGCAGTACACCAACAATAAAAACACTCACCCCAGCGATGATATAGTAAGCACTACCGCCCAGGCTAAGCAGCCTGGCGCCGCCGATGGTTAATGCAATACCAGCTATCGCGAATAATAGGCCGAGCAGTAGCGCTGGCCACTTATTGCGGGCACGCGTGTATTCATCCATGAGAAAGCCTCTATTAACAGTGCATTGAGGTCGCTTGGTGACATTAGCAAAGCGACGAATTTACTGCGTGCCCTAACCCATTGGCAGTAATAATGGGTTAAAACACGCGCCACTTATTAGCAATATTAATAGTCAATTCGCTTTTGGTCTAATTGTTTGCTGGCTAAGGACTGGCATGAACTAACAAGCCGCGCTAGTTACCATAGCGCGGCTTGTTGATGGAGAGGGGAGAATGGAAGTATTTTAACTTAACGCAAGTATTGGCTAATCAGTGAGTTTAACCAGCATTTTGCCGGTGTTTCCGCCTTCAAAAAGTGCTAGGAAGGCATCGGGTGTGCTTTCCAACCCCTCTTTGACAGTTTCTTTATAAACGATTTTACCCTGTGCTACCTGGGGAGCGACTTCGTTGAGGAAATAGCGGTAGCTGGACCAGTGGTCGGCGACAATAAAGCCCTGCATTTTCGCTTTACGTACGACCAGCTGTGAAAGGTTGCTTGGCCCTGGCGCTGGTTTTTCGGCGTTATAGCTGTCGATCATGCCACATACAGCAATGCGCGCACCGTCATTAAGCTGACTTAATGCGGCTTCTAGGCAGACACCACCAACATTCTCAAAATACACATCAATGCCATTAGGGCTAGCAAGCTTAATCGCGTCGCTTAGCTCCTGGGCGCTACGGTCTTTATAGCTAACCGGCTCAACACCCAGTGATTCAAGCCACGCAAGCTTATGAGCAGCCCCAGCAATGCCAACTACGTGGCAACCTTTTGCTTTAGCCAGCTGTACAGCAAGCGAACCCACGGCACCGCTGGCAGCGCTTACTAGTACGTTATCGCTAGGTTTGCATTCGGCAATAAGGTTCAAACCTGTCCATGCGGTCATTCCTGGCATGCCTAACACGCCTAAATAGGCTTGTTCAGGCACGTCACTGTTAGGAAGCGCGGTGACACTATCACCCGGCACCTGTGCGATATCACGCCAACCGCCCATGTGGCTGACTTTTTCGCCTGCCTTAATTTTTGGGTGGTTAGACGCAATGACCTCGCCAATTGCGCCGCCCTCCATTGGTTTGCCCAATTCGAAAGGTGCTACATAGGTGCGCAACCCTGTCATCCGACCGCGCATGTAAGGGTCAACGGATAGCCAGCGATTGCGAATTCTCACTTCACCTTCGCCAAGGTCAGGGAGTTCCTGGCTTTCTAGCGAAAAAAATTCGCGCTTAGGTAAGCCAGTGGGGTAATGGGTTAACGTAAAAAAGCGAGATTGCATGGGCGCCTCCTGCATGTGTGATTTAGAAAATCTCCTTGCAGCATAGAGACCGTTAGCGTGCTTTCAAGTTCGCTAAAAGATAATTTTTCAGCGCAATAAAAAGAGCGGCTCTTGTGAGCCGCTCTCAATTACTCCAATTCTTCTACACTGTTTGTTTAAGGGGTATCACACGCTTGCGGGTGTGTTATCCGTTAATCGACCAGGGTAATCATGACGGGCGCAACGCCACGTCGAATCATGCCGAGTTGACGAGCTGCCCGTTTTGAAAGATCAATAATTCTGCCTTTAACAAAGGGGCCGCGATCATTAATCAAGACTTCAACTTCCTGGCCGGTATCAGGGCGAGTTACCAGCACTTTGGTGCCAAAAGGAAGCGTTGGATGGGCTGCCGTCAGGGCCTGTTGGTCGAATGGTTCACCACTGGCGGTGGGAGAACCCTGAAAACGGTCACTATAGAAGGAAGCAACTCCTTCACGAATTTCGATATCAATGGCAAATGCATGACTAGCAGTAAAGAAGATGAGTAATGCCGCGGCACAACTCGTTCGGATGAAACGTTTAGATGCTCCCATTGGAGTGCCTCAGTTTACCTAGTGCAAATTCTGTCCATGTCGGTGTGTTACCGAACATATCTTTTGATAGTAACGTGCTCCTTTTGATACGGCAAGCTTTACGAAGATCGGCGCAATTGGCTTCTAAATTATGAATTTTTGCAACTTTATTTAGTATCGTTGCAATTCAGCAAGTTAACAAAGTGTGTCTGTTATAACTAGGCAGTATTTTAGGTCTAATGTAAATTTCAGATAAACGCTCACTTTAATCAGGTAAGCACCATATAATTAGCACACGCTCAGTTTTAAATTTTAGCCAATGAACAAGGATGCACCTATGGCCAAGTCCTCTTCTCTAACGCTGATTTTGGTTGCTGCAGGCGGGGTTGCTGCTGGTTTTTTAGCTGCCCAGACAGCGCCCTTTTTTACAGCAACGGCAGTCGCTGAAGAATCTACTAGCGCGGAACAGGGACAGGTTTCCCAAGCATTAGCTGGTCTCGATAGCATCACGCTAGGCGAGCGCACACGGGGGGAACTTACCTCGTCAGGTGAGCTAAATGGTAATGATGGTAGCCGCTATTTACGCTATGCCATTAGCCTTGAAGAGGACACATTAGTTGAAATTTCTCTTAGCGGAGCGTTGCAGGGGTTAGTGGCTCTTTATGACGACCAGCTGCAACTGCTAGAGAGCGCAGAAGCCGTGCGCCACCATGTTGAGGAAGGTGGTGAATACGTGGTGATCGTCAGCGGTGCAGATGCGCGTAGCTATGGTCCATTCACTATTAATAGCCGCACGATTGAACTGAGCGACTCTGACACGCTGGTTGTTGGTACGCCGGTGGATAGCTGGTTAGATGGCTCGTCGCGGGAAGTAACGTTCACTGTCGAAGAAGCTGGCATGTATCAAATCGAGATGCGTGCTGATGAATTTGACGCGTATTTAGAGTTATCTGGCCCTAACAACTACTACCGAGAAGATGATGACGGCGCTGGCAACTTAAACGCACGGATTTCAGATTTTCTTGCTCCTGGTGATTACACCATCATCGCACGTTCGGCCTTCGGTGAAGGCAGTGGCCTATTTACGTTGACTGCCGAACCGCGCGAATTACCAGGTGATGGCGAGCTACGCAACGATGGTACCGTTATGCCCAATGATACATTGAGCGGTTGGTTTAGTGGGCAGGAGCTGAGTTATCAGCTTGAAATCGAAGACGCCGGTATGTATCAAATCGATATGCGTTCAAGCGATATTGATGCTTACCTAGTGTTGGAAGGGCCTAATGGTTATTTCCGCGAAGATGACGACAGTGCCGGTAACCTGGACGCCAGTATTGCCGATTTCTTAGCGCCAGGTAGTTATCAGTTAACAGCCCGTACGGCATATGGCTCTGATAGCGGTTTGTTCACGCTTTCGGTAGAACCACGTGAACTACCGGACGGTGTAGAGTTACGTAATGAAGGTGAGTTAACGCCGAATGAAACGCTTAATGGCTGGTATAGCGGCGAGCCTTTGACTTATGAACTCACCTTAGAAGAAAGCTCGCTAGTGACGCTAAATATGCGTTCAACTGATTTTGATACGTACTTGGAGCTTTATGGTGAAAGCGATTCTTATAGTGATGATGACGGTGGTAGTGGTACTGACTCACGCATAGAGCAAGCGCTTTTACCAGGTACCTACACCGTTATTGCACGTGGCTTCGCTGTTAGCGGCAGTGGTATGTTTGAGCTGCAGGTCAGCGCCGAGCCGACAGAAATGCAGCCTGACGCTTAATTCAGCTCACGTTATCTGGTAAACAACGCCCTTGTTGATTGCAGCAAGGGCGTTGTTGGTTGTTACTCTGCCATTAGCTCTCAACGGCTGGCTTTTAGGCAGCCCACGACGACCAAAAAAGCTGCCGTTGGCAGTCGCCAGTCGAATACGCTGACGCCTGCCAGTACCAGCAGTAGTGCCGCTAAGATCGGCACACCATAAGCAAGGCTACCTACGAGGCTGGCTTGGCCAAAACGTAGTGCCTTGTCCCACGCCACCATAGCAATGCCATAAGGCCCAAGTCCGAGGGCAATGCCTGCTAACAGCGCCTCACCTTGGGGTAGTGTGAAGCTTCCTTCCATTATCAAGCTGGCGCAGGTGGCAACCGCACAAGCAATCATTAATAACCGCGGGAGTAGTGGTGTCAGTGATAGGGGGGCGACTTGCCCCAACCATGAGTAGAGCGCCCAGCAGCAAGCAGCCAGTAGTGCTAACCCATACCCTGAAGCAGCCCCACCAAAGCCACCATTTAAAGCTTGAGGAAGTAATAAAATAGCCGCGCCAGAAAAAGCGATTAGCGCGCCTGTTACGCTTGCGATATGCAGGCGGCCAAGCCGACTCCATTGGCTTAACAGCACAAACAGCACAGGCCAGGTGTAAGTGATTAACGCAGCTTCTGCAGCGGGTGCTAAGCGCATACCGATGTAGTAGCTGCTAACAGCGCCGACAATCAACAGTGGCAGCCCAAGCCATACGCTCATTTGCCAACGAAGTCGGCAAGCCGCGATATTGACTCGACGGCTTAGTGGCAATGTTGCAAGTGCACCTGCCAACAAGGTCAGGGCGGTGAGCTGAAGCGGAGAGGTATCTCGCGCCAATTCTGCTAATAGCGGCGCTATGCTCCATAAAATCACCGCTACCAGCGCTGCACACACGCTGTACCTTGGTGATATGACAACGTGGGAATGAGCGGGATACATGGCGTCTCTCCTTGCGTTAAACCTGAGACGCGCAGCATACTCAGAAAACATTCATCACAATATCAATCTTATATGATGATTCTTATCAATAATGGTGATGTATGCGTGCACCGACGTTTGACTTAACGCTATTGCGTACGCTAGTGACAATTGCCGATACCGGTAGCGTTACGGCGGCGGCAAAACGGTTGGCGTACACTCAGTCAACGGTGAGTATGCAGTTACAGCGCTTAGAAACGCAGCTTGAGGTGAGTTTGCATGAGCGAGCGGGGCGGCGACTACGTTTTACACCTGAAGGAGATCGCTTACTGGCGCATGCACGCCGCCTATTAGCGCTCAACGATGAGGCGTGGAGCGATATGCAGGCGCGCCAGATAACGGGTGATTTAACATTGGGTATTCCCGAAGACTATGCGTCGCTGTTGCCATCAGTATTTGCGTACTTTCATCAGCTTTATCCTGCAGTGGGGCTAACTGTAAAGTGTGGCACCAGTGCTCACTTGGTCGAACAGGTTAAAGCGGCGGAGTTGGACTTGGCGCTAGTGACCCGCCAACGAAATTCTCCGGGCGGTGATGTGATTCGTCGTGAGCCGCTGTTATGGGCGGTGGGTGTCCATCAACAGCCGTCACTGAGCGACCCTATTCCGCTGGCGCTCTATTCGCCCGGTGCTGACGTCTTTCGTGAAGTGGCTGAGCAGGCGTTACAGGGAGCTGGACGTGATTGGCGCGTTGCCTACACCAGCCAGTCAATGGCGGGTCTTGCGCCTATCGTAACAGCGGGGTTAGCTGTCGTGGTGGTAACGCGCAGCATGTTGAACCCATCGCTACGCCCGCTGGATGAAAGCAGTGGCCTGCCTGCTTTACCAATGATTGAACTAGCGCTCCATCGTGCTCCACACCGACCTTCTGAACCTGCGCGGCGGTTAGCAGAATTGATTCGCGAACAGCTAGCGGCACCTAGTGAAGCGTTATAAGGTGTTGCTTTGATGTATTTGTTGACAGGAAGCTATAGCTCCTCAGTGAGGGAGTAGATAATTAGTTTTTCTAACCGAACCTGACTGAACTAAGCTAACTACCATGACGCTATTGGGCTAGGAGTTTTGAATGCACGAGTTAGATCACTATATTTATCCACACCGAGTATTGCACTGGCTGGTGGCAGTCGCCGTACTATTGTCATTGGCCAGTGGCTTGACGCTTGGCTTCCTGGGCTATGAGCGCACTGTTGCCTTGTTTGGGAATACACTTACCAATGTGCTTTACACCAGCCATAAAACGTTGGGCGTGGCGATACTGCTACTGATGACCTTAAGGATCATTACGCGGCTGGCTTTTGTTGTGCCTGATCATGAGCCGCCCCTCAATGCCTTCGAGCGGATTGTTAGCACTAGCGTGCATCACTTGCTGTATGCGGGGTTAGTGGTTATGCCACTGATTGGTTGGGCAGCCACCGCTACTGGCGGCTTTCCTGTTGAGTTTTTCCACTGGCATTTGCCAGGCTTGTTAGGCAAAAACGAAGCGCTTTCGCAAACGCTGTTTGTTTGGCATGAGCGTTTAGGGTGGGCCTTAGTCGTGCTTATTACGTTGCATGTTGCGGGTGCGCTATTTCATTGGCGTATCAAGCGCGATAACGTTATGAAACGTATGAGCTTGTTTGACTAATATAGCTTAATGTCCATCACTATTATGCCGAACCATAGCCATAATAACGGGTGGTTTGGCTGGTTTTGACGGCATACATCTGGGTATCTGCATCGCGAAGCAGGCTGGCTAACGTATCGTTATCTTTATTGCTCAAGCTAATCCCTACGCTGACACCGACGTGAACTAGCCTGCCGCAAGGCAATTTGATGGGTGAGCGAATGGCCTGTTCGATGCGGTTACGCATTTCCTCTAATGCGGTTTGGTCAGTAATTCCTTCTAGCAAGAGGATAAACTCATCGCCGCCAAAGCGTGCACAATGGTCACTTTCTCGCGCAACGTGCGCTAGCCGTTTAGCCACTTTCTGAAGAACAAAGTCGCCTACCTCATGCCCATACTGGTCGTTAATAGGTTTAAAGCAGTCAAGATCACACATGACCAGTGCCAAAGGCGTCTGTGTTTGTTTACATCGTTCAAGGGCCTCTTCGGCACAACGTGCTAGGCCGTTGCGGTTAAGCAAACCAGTGAGCATATCGTGATTGGCAAGCTTTTCTAGTGCTTGAGTACGCGCAGCTACTTTGGCTTCTAGAACCGCTTCCTGCTTTTTTAGCATTGCGACCGTTTCTGCTTGAGCGCGCTCTTTTTGCCATTTTAATTTATTAAAACGGGCAGCTAGCGCGAAAGATAGCAATAACATCTCAATAGCAGAGCCGATTTGTATTCCATGAAGTGTAATGAAATTAGCGGGCAGAATACTAAGATTTCGTAGCGCAAAGACGGCGGCACCTAATAGAAATATCGACCAAGCAAGTACAAAAATACGAGCGCTAGGCACGCGGTGCCAGCTGCAATAAATACCGCAGGCTAGCATTAACAATGAAGCTGTAAACCCTGTGATATCCATTAAGCGCAGGGCGGGTTGAATAGGCAAAAATATCACCGCTATTAGCGCTAAATAGCAGTAGCCGCGAAATAGCGTGATGGTGTGGTGCCAGCGTGGGCAGTAAGTAGCTGTGTTGAGAAAGCTTTGAGTGAACAGGGTTGCCATTGTAGAAGCAAACGTAAAGCCAATCGCAACTAGGCGTGCAGTGTTATCGCCCAGAAAGCTCCAAAACATCAGTGTGCCAATCCCATTGAATGTCAAGATCGCCAGCGTAAACCCGAAGGCAAAGAGAGCATAGTAGAGAAATACCCGTTCTTTTAACCCAAAAAATAGCAGTAGGTTATAAACACTTAGCGCTAGCAGCATGCCAAAGTAGGTGGCTAGCCAGAAGTTGTGACGATCATTCTGGGTGTAAAAAGCATCTGGTGTCATCAGGCTATAGCTTAGGAACTTACTACCTGTGGCATTCACTTTGGTATAAAGCGTTACGGTCTCACCGCCGGCCAGTAGTAGTGGAAAAACAGCCTGACGATGGGCAATTGATCGCTCATCAATTGGCACAGCGCTCCCGCTGTGCTGAACATCTCTCGAGCCATCGCGCAGCGTATAGAGTGTTACATGGTCTAAAAATGGGTACTCAAACTTAACCATCCAAGTAGTGGGGAGTGGGGACGAATTATGAAGCTGTGTTTTTAGCCACGTGTCGTTTTGGGTATAGCCGAAATGTAAGTCAGAGGTCTGACGGACAGGTTGGAATGAGGGGGATAACGCTAAAACGTCATCCAGATTTAACGGTTCTGAAGTATGCCAGTAACCGCTTACTTCATTTAAATCGTAACGCGCCTGCTCAGACGAGACGACCACTGTGGCGGCCGCACTACTCTGAGTATGCCAGCTAATAATAAGCACTAACAAACCTGCCGGAAGGCGCTTTAGCCAACAATAAGCATCCATAAATATCGCTATGTTATTTTTTTTGCGTTGGGTTTTATTTCTGCTAGGTCTTAACGCCTAGGTTCCCTTGCCAGCCTTGGACAGAATTTCCTCCTAAGCCAAGTGTAGACGCCTTTCAGAGCGACAGTCTGACAATGAGGCTAAAGCATGAGGCAGTTCAGACTTTCGGTTAGTCGCTGAACTAACAGGCCACTGTGCCGCCAAAAATGCCAATAAAGCGGCACCGTAAGCGAATGCCCCTGCGCAATACTGACAAGTTGACCACTTTGTAGCTGTTCAGCGGCCTGGAGCGAGGGCACCATACCGTAGCCAATGCCCGCTGAGGCAAGGCGTACAAATCCTTCAGATGAAGGACAAAGGTGATAGGGGAAGTGACCGTGATAGCCACACTGGGCCAAAAAACGGTGCTGAAGCTGATCATGTGGGCCGAAGACAATCGCAGGAGCCCGTTGAAATGCTCCAGCGGAGGGCCCTTCCGGAAAGTAGCGCGCCACGTAGCCAGGAGAAGCTAGAGGTTGATAATGCATTTCGCCCACTTTAATACATCGCGCACCTGCAATAGGTGTTGGAGTGGAACAAAGACAGGCAGCCACATCACCATCACGCAGACGTTTAAGCCCAACCTCTTGATCTTCAATCACTAAATCGAGCAATACGCCCTCGGTCTGGCAAATGTCTGTCACGGCGGATGCCCACCATGTCACCACACTGTCAGCATTGATCGCGATTCGTAATCGGGCTGCTGCGTTATCTAGGGTAGGTAACGTCTGATGTAGGTCGCGCTCCAACAGCTGTACTTGCTGGTAGTGGGTAAGTAGCCGCTGGCCCGCAGGGGTGGGCGAAAGCTTAGGATGGCGCATTAATACAGGCTGGCCCAGGCGTACTTCTAGTGCTTTTATACGTTGAGAGACGGCTGATTGAGAAAGCCCTAATACATCGCCTGCTCGTTCGAAACCACCGCACTCTACCACAGTGGCCAAGGCATGGAGGAGCTTGTAGTCAAACATGTAGTAACCCGTTTATGCGCAATCATAAACGTTAATCAAAACTAAAGAATTAAGCAAAATAGCAGTCGCTCAATAGAGACACATAGTTAGGGCGATGGCATGCCTTTAGTTGCTCATCGATGGCGGGCAACGCGATCACAGCCTTCTAAGGGGCAGTTGCTACACACCTCAAAATCATTCAATAGATAGCGCAGGCAGCATAGCTTACGTACCCGTTTTAACGCTTCGCTGTCTTTAGGCTGATAGGTGCGCACCGGCTCAAATAGTGGGTTGCGTTGGCCGTTCAAAGTGCGTGACGTTAGCAGTGTGCGGGTGGCGGTTAGGGCGCCTTGATTCACTAACGGGTGAGTAGCTAAGGCGTTAACATAGTAATCTACATAGCCTCCGGCGTTACTCCAGAAGACGCGAGGAGCTGCTCCTGAGATGGCTGATAGGCGTTCGATGAGCGGCTCCCAATGTTGGTTTATCAGCGTAGCAAAGCGTTCATTGGTATCCAGCGTGCAGAACTTTTTGCCCTCATGGGGGAGCCACAGCCCTTGGGTACAGCCGTGGTCGTTTACGATCACCTGCACGTCATCCAAGCCAACGGGTAAGTCACGATTAAGCAGCAAATGAGCGGCGAGGGTGGGGATAGCCATTGCGCTAAAATGCCATTTCGACCACAGCGAGGTAATAGCGCGCAGATCGCCACCAGGATAGCGCTCGGCATGCCGTGCTATATCTTGTTCAAGTAGCTCAGCACTTTGCCATCGTGATGCTTTGATAGCCCGAGAAGGCGCTACATCTCCAATGAAGGGTGGCGTGAAATGTGCTAATGGCCCCTGATAACAGTCTTTTAGTGTTAACGGCAAGGTTCTGTCATGTTGGCGCAGGGCTTGGGTCATTGCTAGCCTCCTCCGCGTGAAAAAAGAGATATTCGCCAATAAGCAAAGTGAAACGTCGTGTTCATTATTAAAATGGAGTAAGCAATGCTGCTTGGTGAGTAATCACTGCGCCACGGCAATAGGGTGGTTGCCGTTTGGGTGTGTCATAACATGCATCGGCAGCCCGTAAATGGCTTCTAATGTTGAGCTGTGCATTAACTCATCGGGCGTTCCATGAGCAAGCAGACGGCCACTGTGCAGCGCCATGAGCTCATCGCAATAGCGCGATGCCATGTTGATATCATGCAGAACAATAACAACGCCTAGATTTAGCTCGTTGCACAGCTTGCGGATTAACGCTAATACGTCCATTTGATGGGCGATATCCAGTGCTGCCAGCGGTTCGTCAAGCAGCAAAAAACGACTTCCTTGTGCGATGAGCATGGCCAGCCACACCCGCTGCCGCTCGCCACCAGAAAGGGTATCCACTAATCGGTCGGCAAGCGCCTCGGTGTGGGTTAATGCGATGGCGCGTTCAATGGCGTCCTTATCTTTTTGATTGTGTCGCCCTAATAAGCCGTGCCAAGGATAGCGGCCAAAAGCAATTAGCTCGCGTCCGGTCAAATTTTCAGCACTTGGCAAATGTTGCGGCAGATAGGCGACATGGCGCGCAAACTCGCGGTTGCCCCATGTATTCAACGGGCGTTGATTAAAATGAATGTCGCCTTGGCTGACTGGATATTGTTGCGCCAGCAGCTTTATAAGCGTTGATTTGCCAGATCCGTTATGACCAATAAGACCATATACCTTGCCTTCTTGGAAAGTGTGGTGAATGGGCTGCAAAAGGTGTTTGCCATCGATAGCAAATGACGCGCCCTGAACATCAAACATGCACCGCTCCTAACAGGTCAGATAAGTCTATCCTTTAATTGTAGTGTTAATACTTATCATTTAGAATCGCATTTTTGATTTATTATTCAAATTCTTCTCGCCCCTAGGTCTCCTTCATGATGAAGCCTGCCGATATCAATCGTGTAGCTGCGCACGGGTTAGTACTGACATGCTAGCCCGCCTGTACGGTATATCACCCGCCAAAACGTGTTTTTTACTTAGCCTGCCGCTGATGGTGCTATGGGTAATGGCCTTGCAGCAACAGGGAGGCATAGGGCTTGGGTTGCAGGCATTGCTATCACCCACACTAGAAAATTTCGATGAATTAATGCTGCATTTTGCTTGGTGGCCGCGTTTTATGATTGCGCTACTGGCAGGAGGTGGATTAGCGCTAGCCGGAGTGCTGATGCAGCAAGTTCTGCGTAACCCGTTGGCATCGCCGACAACATTAGGCGTGGCTTCGGGAGCGAATCTTGCCCTGATGGCGGCAACCCTGATGGCACCGGGATTGTTGGTGGTTGGCCGTGAATGGATTGCTTTAATAGGTGGAGGCGCAGCCGTTGGTTTGGTCTTTGCATTGGCGTGGCGCAGAGCTTTAGCCCCTATCGTTGTGGTGCTAGCAGGCTTGGTGGTTAATTTGTACGTTGGCGCGCTTTCAACGGCCTTACTGCTATTTAACCATGAAACCCTTGCTGGATTACTGATTTGGGGGGCTGGTTCGCTTGCCCAAAATGGATGGGATGGTGTTTCGTCGTTAGCGCCGCGCCTAGCGTTAAGCGCAATAGCCGCCTGGATATTGCTCCGGCCGCTGGCTGTATTGGAGTTGGATGATGCCAGTGCAAAGAGTCTAGGAGTCTCGCTGAAATATTTGCGCTTTGCAGGCCTGGGGTTGGCGGTCTTTATTACTGGTAGCGTGGTTAGCGTCGTCGGTATGATAGGGTTTATCGGTTTAGCAGCGCCCAATATTGTGCGTATGGCGGGAGCGCGTAAATTAGGTACTCGCTTGTTGTGGTCAACACTTCTTGGTGCTGTGTTACTGGCAACTACGGACTTGTTGTTGCAACGTATTTCCGGCTTGGCGGCAACGTTGATCCCTACCGGAGCCGTTACTGGAGCGCTGGGCGCGCCATTGCTGCTTTGGCTCATTCCGCGTCTTAAACTGCAGGGCGACCGGCCACCAAGTGGTCCGGGCGTCTATCTTCCTCGTCACGCCAGGCCACAACGGTTGGTGTGCGGGCTATTCATGGCTCTGCTAGTTGTTATCGGTCTTGGGTTATTCGTGGGGCAGGGCGCGAATGGCTGGAGTATTGTTGCGCCTTCCCAGTGGAGCGTATTGGAGTGGCGGTTACCCCGTGTCGTTGCTGCCGCTGCCAGTGGTTTAATGCTGGCCATTGCAGGGACCCTTCTGCAGCGCCTTTCTGCTAACCCGATGGCAAGCCCGGAAGTGTTGGGGATTAGTGGCGGCTGCGCGATTGCACTGATTCTTGGTATTTATCTGCTACCAGCCCCCAATAACGCCCTGTTGATAGGCGTTGGAACGTTAGGTGCACTGGCGACATTGCTGGTGTTAGTAGGTTTAAATCGTAAAAGTGGCTTTGTTCCTGAACGTTTATTACTTAGTGGAGTGGCGATAAGTGCGCTTTTTGATGCAGTACGCAGCGTGTTATTGGCGGGTGGGGACCCGCGAGGGCAGCAAGTCATCGCTTGGCTAGCAGGCTCTACTTATTATGTTGATGTCACTAGCGCAATAGTGGTGGGGGGAATTGCTGCTGGTTTGGTGCTAATGACGCTGCCATTGGTTCGCTGGCTAGATATTTTACCCCTTGGGGAGCCGTCGGCGCGGGCACTTGGTGTTGACTTAAAGCGGGCGCGGCCAGCGCTCTTGCTACTAGTGGCGCTGTTAACGGCCTGCGCTACATTGGTCGTGGGGCCGCTTTCATTTGTTGGTCTTTTGGCTCCCCACATGGCACGGTTAGTAGGCTTTTCACGCGCTCGCCATCATCTGATTGGTGCCGCATTGATGGGTATGCTCCTGATGGTATTGGCTGACTGGGTTGGACGGCAAATCATATTTCCGTATGAAATACCCGCGGGCCTAGTCGCCTCCTTGATAGGTGGTGCTTACTTCATGTGGGGTTTGCGCCGACTATAAGTTTTTCTAATGCAGCATTAGCAGGATGATTTTTTGTTATGTGAGCTGTGACTTACGCTATTGCCTTGTTTCACTCTTTATTAATCACAAGGAACGGCGGCAATGTGGGAAAGTTACATAACGGGCTTAGTGGTGTGTGGCGGCATTATCATGGCAATCGGCGCGCAAAATGCTTATGTATTGGGGCTGGCGGTGCGCCGCGAATATCATTGGTGGTCAGCGGGTTTGTGCATGAGTGCTGATATTATTCTGCTAACTGCAGGTATGTTTGGGGCTAGCGCGTTTCTGTTAACTATACCGAATGCGATGGAAGCCATGCGCTGGGTGGGGGTGGTGTTTTTAAGCTGGTTAGCCGCGCAAGCCTTACTCCGGGCTGTTAGCGGGCGGGAAGGATTGCAGGCCGGTAGTGTAAAGGTTCGCAGCTTGCGCGGCGTGCTGTTGGCAACTTTAGCCGTCACCGTATTGAACCCCCAAGTGTATCTAGACACACTACTGTTAATTCCGGCTATTGGTGCCCAACAGGAAAGCGCTGGTGTATTCGTTGCAGGTGCGTCGACTGCCTCTGTTTTATGGTTTAGCTTGCTGGCGTGGGGCGGGTCGGCGCTTTCGCCTTGGCTTTCCCGCCCGGGTGCGTGGCGTACCATTGATGGGCTAATTGGCCTGATGATGGCGGTCATTGCTGTACACCTAGCGCTGGGTTCTACCTTGCTTTGAGAGGCCCCAGGCTGATTAGTGACGGCTGAAATAGCTCTCCATAACGGCAATTACTTTATCGATATCAGCATCATCAATATCCCGATGAACGACAAAACGCGTGGCGTAAAGTAGTTCAATTAAAATGCCATGCTCTTTTAGCCATGAGGAGAGCGGCTTAACATGTTCGTCAGGAAAGTGCGCGAACACCATATTGGTCGCCTGAGCGGTGATTTTGACGCCAGGCAGCTTTACTAAGCCTTCTGCCAAGCGTGCAGCACGATGGTGGTCATCGGCTAAGTCGGCGACATGATGCTCCAGAGCATACTGGCAGGCGGCGGCGATAATGCCTGATTGACGCATACCACCGCCAACCATTTTACGCCAGCGCCGTGCGCGGTCGATGAATGTTTGCGAGCCCACTAAGGCAGAGCCGATAGGAGCGCCCAGGCCTTTCGAAAAGCAGAGTGACACACTATCAAACGGTAAGCAGAGCTGCTTAAGTGAGGTGTCTGTGGCCACTGCTGCATTAAACAACCGTGCACCATCTAAGTGCGTTGCCAGGCCGCGTTCGTAAGCTAGTTCGGTGGCTTTTAACACATAGTCCGCAGGCAGCACTTTGCCACCAATAGTGTTTTCTAGCGCCAGCAGCTTTGTGCGCGCAAAATGGAAATCATCGGCTTTGATGGCAGCGCTTATTTTCTCTAGAGGCAGGCTGCCATCGGCAGAGTTTTCAATTGGTTGTGGCTGGATGCTGCCTAACACCGCTGCGCCACCGCCTTCATAACGGTAGGTATGGGCTGATTGCCCTACAATATACTCATCGCCTCGCTCGCAGTGTGCCATTAGCGCCACTAGGTTACTTTGTGTTCCGCTTGGAAATAACAGTGCCGCCTCTTTGCCTATTTGCTCGGCTAGCTTTTCTTGAAACGCGTTGACCGTTGGGTCATCACCCCACACGTCATCGCCTACTGGAGCGGCCATCATGGCATCTTTCATGGCAGCGGTGGGACGGGTCACCGTGTCACTGCGTAAGTCAATCATGCAGAACTCCTTTTTGAGTAAGCCACTTTAAGAGACGCTTTACCGAGCAAGTTGCCAGGAACCAACTATGGTTAACAGCATATGACTATCATCCATAGCATACTCTAGAGCAACTGGGCATAGGCAAGCAGATGGATCTGAAAAGTGGCTACCCTTTTTGGGCCGTGAAAAACGGCCTGTTGAAAACTTTCCCACAACTTACTCGTGACCATCAGAGTGAAGTAGTGGTGATCGGCGGCGGAATTACCGGGGCCCTGATTGCGGATGAGCTTAGCCGCAATGGCCATCATGTGGTGGTGCTTGAGCGTCGTGACGTAGGCTGGGGCAGCTCGGCCGCCAGCACAGCATTACTACAGTACGAAATTGATACGCATATGGCTGAGCTAGCCAAGCGCTATGGAGAAGCCGATGCAGTGCTTGCCTACCGCGCCTGCGCAGAGGCCATTGGCGAGCTTGAAACCTTAGCCGCTGGGTTAGGCGATGTAGATTTTGAGCGGCAACAGAGTCTCTATTACGCCAGCATGGAAGAGGACGTAGCACTTTTAAAAGAAGAGTTAGCGCTGCGCCTAAAGCATGACTTTGCTGCTGACTGGCTTGAAAGTGAGACGGTTTTGGAAGAATACGGTTTTGTGGCGCCAGGCGCTATTCTTACCCAGTTAGCCGCCGCTGTTGACCCATATCGAATGGCATATCAACTGTTTTCCAGGGTTGTAGAGCGTGGCGGGGAGGTATATGACCGCACGCAGATGCAGACGATGTCGCCGGATGAGCAGGGCGTCACGCTAACGCTGGCAAATGGTGCCAAGTTGCGCTGCCAATACGTAGTGATGGCCGCCGGATATGAGTCGCAAGCGTGGTTGCCCGACCCAGTAGCCATCAATCGCAGCAGCTACGCGTTTATCACTGATCCACTACCGCCGGAGGCATTAGGCAAGTTACGCCATACTATGGTGTGGGAGTCGGCGCGCCCCTACCTTTATATGCGTACTACCGGAGACGGACGGCTACTTGTGGGTGGCGACGATGACGATGAAGATATTCCTAAACGCCGTGACGCGCGGGTAGAGGAAAAAGCCAGAGGTCTGGCACTCAAGATAGAAACACTATGGCCCAAACTTGATATTAACCCGACGTTTTCTTGGGGCGGTACTTTTGCAGAAACTGACGACGGACTACCATTTTTCGGCCCCCATGAAGAACATGGATCACGAGTGCATTTTGCGATGGCCTATGGCGGCAATGGGATCAGCTATAGCATGATAGGGGCCAAACTGCTGCGAGCGCTTATTGAAGGAAAACACCACCCCTTGGCAGAGCTTTTTTCGTTCCAGCGATTAAAAAGATAGCGCATAACCAGTGATTCGAACAACGATGCATAAGAGTAGGCGGTAATGGATAAACACCTTTATTTACGTGCCTTAGAGCGTAATGATCTGCGTTTTGTTCACGAGTTAAATAATAACCAGAGCATCATGTCGTATTGGTTTGAAGAGCCTTACGAATCATTCGATGAGCTGGAGGAGCTTTATAATAAACATATTCATGACAACGCCGAACGGCGATTCGTCGCCGAAGATAGCAATGGGAGTGCCATTGGTTTAGTTGAACTGATTGAGATTGACTACATTCACCGCAGCGGTGAATTTCAGATCATCATCACGCCTGACCACCAGGGTAAGGGGTTTGCCAGGTCATTGATTCGTCAAGCACTGCACTACTCGTTTACGATTTTAAACTTACACAAAATATATTTGATTGTGGCAGTGGAGAACGTTAAAGCGATTCATCTCTACGAGGAGAGTGGCTTCATTGAGGAAGGGCACTTAGTGCAAGAGTTTTTTATCAATGGTAAATATCGTGACGTAAAACGGATGTATATTTTACAAGATACTTATTTAGCACAGTTGGCTTGATAATTAAGTAAGGGAATAATTGCTGTGTTGCATAGACATTTTTCGATGGAATATTAATCAAATATGATAACGCCTCAGTCCGAAAATTAATTCACGACTGAGGCGTTGTAGGCTACTGCTGGCGCATATAAGCAACGATAGCGTCGAAGGCTGCACGTTGCTGTTGGGCACGATTAGCCCAGACTTGCATCACATCCACTTCTACTGTCTGATCTTGAGCAGCAAAAGATGACATAGCGAATACTCCTAATTCAGATGGTGAGGGACGGTTCAGCCAAAAGGGACTCGGTTGTACCCGATGTTGTTGTACATGGTTTGCGTTTTACGTCGAAGCAAATTAGCTACAGGTCAAGTTTATGCGCATTTTAACCCTTAAAGCTAGTCCTAAAGATGTAAGTAAATTGCCATGGTGCGTAAGAGATTGCTTACAAAAATGGCAGGTGTACACCTATGCTTTTGAATGGAAAAGGTTTTCATAATTCAAAAAAGCCGACTAGACGCGTCGGCTTATGTAGTTATCTTTTCGTCTATAAGGGAAGATAGCGGTAAAAATCGCTGCTTTTAGCCGAAATAAGCCGCTAACGCTTCATTGGCAGCGTGTTGCCACTTGGCTTGTAGGCGCCAAAAAGCAAACACTTCATCATCTAGCGTAGAAAATGCAAAAGTAGAAATCATTCGGTGGTCCTCCTAAGTGGGACACACCTAGAGTATAGACTAGTTTTGTTGCATTGCAGCATTTGGCCATGGTTAATAAAAGCAGTTCATAACGATAGTTCATAAAAACGAGTAGTATCATTATGTTATCTGAAACCACTTTCCATGATCGCAGAATAAACGCCTCTATTGGCCATCTCTTTGTTCGTACCTGGGAACCGTCTCAGCTGCGTTCAGAGGTTCCTATTGTGCTGTTTCATGACTCCTTAGGCTGTGTGGATTTATGGCGTAGCTTTCCATCAGCACTATGTGTGGCCACTCAACGGCGAATAATTGCCTATGACCGGCTAGGTTTTGGACGCTCTGATGCATGTTTAGCACCGCCGCCACTGAGCTTTATTGAAGACGAACCAACGACTAGCTTTGCGGCACTCCACAGCGCGCTTCAGTTAACGCATTTTATTGCCCTGGGGCATAGCGTAGGCGGTTGCATGGCAGTGCACTGTGCAGGACAGTATGTAGAGCAGTGCCAAGGAGTGATTACTATTGCAGCGCAGGCGTTAAACGAGGCGCTCACACGACAAGGTATTGAAGAAGCGAAGATCGCTTTTCAAGTACCGGAACAGTTCGCCAAATTAGAAAAATATCATAGCGATAAAGCTCGCTGGGTATTGAATGGCTGGACAGATACTTGGTTGCATCCCGAGTTTGAACACTGGTCACTTATTCCGGCCCTTAGGCGGGTTATTTGCCCAACGCTAGTGCTTCATGGTGAAAACGATGAATATGGTTCTCACCGCCAACCTGACTGCATCGCTCGCTATACCAGTGGTTCTGCGCACAGTGAAATACTGCCGGGCATTGGGCATGTGCCACACCGTGAAGCGGAAGCAGTAGTTGTTAACTATGTTAAAGAGTTTACTGAACGGCTTACGCCATAAAAAGACCGTTACACAGGGAAAAGTGAGGAACGCTATGCGCTTGCGAATTTTATCCGACCTTCATTTAGAGTTTTTTGATGGAGATCGAGAATTGCCAGAGGTGGAGGCCGATCTCATCATTTTGGCAGGCGATATTCATCAGAAAACGGAAGGACTCGCCTGGGCCAGGCAGCGGTTTCCAACATTACCTATCTTATATGTGCCAGGAAACCACGAGTTTTATGGCACTTGCATGCCGTTACTCCGCGAAGAGCTCGCCAGTGAGGCCAGCCGCTATAAGATTGAGCTGCTGGATAATAGAGCGGTGACTATCGGTGGGGTGCGTTTTTATGGCACCACGCTATGGACTGATTTCTTGCTCTATGCTGATGACCCAACGCGCCTCCCAGAAGAAACGGAAGCCAAAGCACTGCGCTACATGCCCGATTTTCGCATTGTGACCACGGCTCCAGGCCAGGTCTTTACCCCTCAGACTAGCCAAGTATTACACGCGGAAGCGCTTGACTGGCTGGGCAACGAGCTTGAGCAACCGTTTGATGGCCCCCGCGTTGTTATTAGCCATCACGCACCGTTACACAGCTGCATTCCTGAGCAGTATCTTGGTGATGCGCTGTCACCAGCTTTTGCCTCCCACCTGCCTCAATTGATGGGCAAGATGGATTTATGGGTACATGGTCATGTCCATGAACCAGTCGATAGTTTATCTAATGGAACGCGCGTTATCGCTAACCCAGGCGGCTATCCCTATGAGTTCACTCCAGCTTTATTTAAGCCGGACTTGGTCGTTGAGGTGGGTAGTTAAGATAATCAGTTGAGGTCAGCAGTTGAGATTAATTAGCACGTAATTAAGTGTGCTTCTTTACTAGCTGCCCGCAGGAAGGCGCTGCCCAGCGATTATCTTCGGTGAAGACCACATCGCAAACAACAGGCGAGTAAACGCGGCGTACTTCCTCATCAATTTGCTGGCGTAGTGTGTCTTGATGGGCCAGCGTAGCGTCATGAAATGCTTTGGGTAGCACCACGTGGACGATGATGTATAGCAGGCGACCAGGGCGTACCATACGCACCCGCACTTCCTGGGTGTCGATATCCGCAAGACCGCGAGCAACTGCTTGACGCACTGGCTCGGCGATTGCTTCGTCCGGTGTTTTATTCAGCAGCTCGCGCAGGGCTTGAGAGGCCATGCGTACCGGTACGCCAAGGCATAGCAACACAACGGCCATCACCAGCACGGAGTCGACATAAGGCACGATTCCCCGCCAGTCTAAGCGCTCAAACAGCATCACCAAGCAGAACGCTGCTAACACGGCAGCCGAGATAATGCTGTTCACCAGCCAGTTAAGCTTGTCAGCAGCCACCAGCGGGCTACTTACATGGCGCTGACTGCGGTGCATCATCCAAGCAGTGAGCGAGCAAGCGGCGGTGGCAAACAGCGCATAGATAACAGCAAGTCCCGCGGAGATCTCCCGCCCTCCGGTCAGTAACGCAGCCACGGCATCTACCAGCGCAAAGATGGAAACGCCTAATATTAACAAGCCTTTGCATAGGTTAACCAACGACTCGAAATAGCTGTAGCCAAACGGGTAAGAGGCGCTATCGGGTCGGCTGGCTAACTTGCTGACCTTAATAGTGACCAGCGCGACGCTAAAGTAGATAAGGTTAAATAACCCATCCAGCAAAATAGCCTGGGAGTTAGACGCCAACGTTGCCGTGATTCCTGCACAACCAATCAGCAGTGCCATGAAGGCGGAAAATGCTAAGGTGCTGGATTCTGTTTTCACGAACGGTTGCTCCGAGATTACCTAGCCAAAAGGCTAGCAAGGATAGCAACATCAGTGGTCACAATGTCAGTGATTTGTTTAAAGTGAACATCGCCGCCTGATGTAGGCGGCGATGTTATTAACAGCTTGTCCTGGAGTAGGTTGGCTAGGTGGAAACCTGCACCAGGGGCAGGAGTATCTACGTGGTAAGCGAAAATAGCGTTGGCATTTTTTGCGCTTCTTTTTGAATGTTGTCGTCGAGCGGTGTGTCGTAAGTCTTGAGCAGATAGCCCAACACCGAATAAAACCCCACCATAGCAATGAGGTCGATAACGGCCTTACGCCCGATGGCATCTGCTAACTCTGCTTCTTGCTCGGGGGGCAGCATTCGCTGATCAAACAATGCATCCACCGCGTCGACGATAAGACCATCAACGCCTTCGGGGCGAGTTCTAATGGCTTCGATTCGTGCAGTGGAGAATCCTAGAGCGAGTGCTCGGCTAACATGGTGAGCCCATTCGTAGCGTGACCCCATGCGCAGGCCAGCGCGAAGAATCACCACCTCGGTTAATTCTGGCCCTAAGGCATTTTCCTTAACAACATGCTGGCGTAAAGGTGCCCAGGCCTTGAGTAAATCCGGGTGATGAGCCATGGTGCGATAGACATTGAGCGCACCGGCAAAGTCTTCGCGTAATTCAGCGATGTCGTTTGGCCAATCGGCATCAGCAATAGGCGGGCAGGGAGAGGTCGTCATGGGTGAGCTCCAGTCAGATAGGATACGTGTCATCACTCGGCGATGGCGGCGTTGATGGCGTCGGCAATGCGCTCAATGATTAGGTCGACATCATCGGCTTCAATAATATAGGGCGGTGCCAGCAGGATATGATCACCGTGAATACCATCAATCGTGCCGCCCATGGGATAGCTGATCAGCCCACGAGCCATGGCGTGACGCTTAATTTTGGCGTGAATTTTTCGGCTCGGATCGAAAGGTGTTTTCGTGTCCCGGTCCGCCACTAGTTCGATACCGCGAAACAGCCCTCTTCCCCGGATATCGCCGACATAAGGGGATGCACCGAGAACGGCTTCCAAACCGTTTTGTAATCTCGCGCCCATGGCGTTTACATTGGCAAGTGTCTCGGGGCGCGCAATGATTTCAACCACTTTGTTAGCAGTTGCCGCGGCAACAGGGTGGCCGATGTAAGTATGCCCGTGCTGGAACAGGCCAGAACCGTTGGCGAAGCTGTCGTAAATTTTGCCGGACAGCATCACCGCGCCGATCGGCTGATAACCCCCGCCCAAGCCTTTGGCTATTGTGACGATATCCGGTATGACGTCGTCTTGCTCGCAGGCGAAGACCGTGCCGGTGCGCCCCATGCCGCACATCACTTCGTCGAGGATCAGTAGTACGCCATATTTGTCGCA
The DNA here is from genome assembly GCF_000712975.1 of Vreelandella neptunia. GTDB lineage: Bacteria > Pseudomonadota > Gammaproteobacteria > Pseudomonadales > Halomonadaceae > Vreelandella > Vreelandella qaidamensis. Next base: position 582,959 of record NZ_JHQL01000001.1, read on the forward strand.
AATCGCACGCACACGTTTAAAGTAATCCGCGACAGAGGCGACAGCGCCGAGGGTGGCACCTACGACGGGTTCGGCAACAAACGCCATGACTTCTTCAGGGCCGAGTTCCAGAATTTTGGCTTCGAGCTCGTCTGCCAGACGAATAGCGTACGCCTCAGGCGACTCATCAGCGCCTTTTTCGCGATAGGCGTAGCAGGGGGAGACATGATGAGTTTCTGGCAGGATGGGCTGAAACTGCTTACGCCGCATTGCATTGCCACCGGTTGCCAATGCACCAATGGTGTTGCCGTGGTAACTCTGCCGCCTGGCAATAATATGCCTGCGCTGGGGGGCGCCAATTTCCACGAAGTACTGCCGTGCCATCTTCAGCGCCGCTTCAACGGCCTCTGATCCACCTGACACAAGGTAGACGTAATTCAACCCTTCAGGTGCCAAATTGACGAGCTTCTCGGCCAGCGCCTCGGCAGCGTCGGTGGTGAAAAACGAGGTGTGTGCGTAGCAAAGGTTATCAATTTGAGCGCGCATCGCCGCCAGCACTTCTGGATGAGCGTGCCCCACACTGGTGACCGCAGCGCCTCCTGAGGCATCTAAGTATCGGCGCCCAGCAGTGTCTGTAATGTAGACACCTTGCGCCGACGCGGCATGAGGGAGGGTTGGGCCGATACTGCGATGAAGAATACGAGTCATGGAGACGGTTCCTTATGGTCACTAAGCGATGTGAGCACGCCATAAGGAGAAGATTGGCACAACTTGGTCAAGGTTTGCAACAGTTGAATCATTTTTGTTTTTTATAAAACATGTAGATCATTGTTTTTTTAAGACAGTAACGTTTAAATCGGCGGCTGTTTTAATAAGCCCGTATAAGAGGCAATACCCATGCCGCAGCGCGACCCTTTAAGGGAACAGATTATCGCCCAGTACGATGCCATGTCGCCGCAGCTCCAGCAGGCAGCTCGCTACGTATTGGAACACCCAGATGAGGTGGCATTGGTTTCTATGCGCGAATTGGCGCGCCATGCGGCCGTGCAGCCTGCCACCATGACACGGCTGGCTAAGTTTCTGGGAAAGCAAGGATACGATGATATTCGCGAGCACTATGTGGCAGCGCTACGGCGGGGTAATGATGGCTTTGCCGCTAAGGTCCGCCAGCGAACCGAGGGTGCGACAGCCGCGGCCAACGACACTATCGCCGCGCATATGTTACATGGGCTGAGTGCTCAGATTTCTCAGCTCTGTGAACCGGACTCGCTGCAACGGTTGGAAGCCATCGCTAATACGCTGAAATCAGCGAGAAAAGTGTATGTGCTAGGCTTGCGTTCATGCCATTCCGTGGCGTGGCACTTCCACTACGTGATGTCACTGTTAGGCGATCGTTCGGTTCATCTAGAGGGGCCGGCGGGCACCGGCGGCGATAGACTAATTCGCGCCATGCCCGACGATGTTATGCTGGTGGTCTCTGTCAAACCCTATGCAGTCGCGACACTGGAACTGACGCAGTTGGCAAAAGACAAGGGGCTTACGATTCTATCGATTACCGATAGTGAAGTATCGCCCTTGGTTGGGCTGTCAGATCAGACCATTTTTTGCCCTACGGAAAGCGACAGCTTTTTCCATACGTTAACGCCCGCGTTAGCTATCTCAGAAGTGCTGTGCACCTTATTAGCAGAAGATGACCGACCACAGGCACTCGATGCGTTGCAGCGGGCGGATGAGCATTTCTTGAGCCTGAATACCTATGCGAGCGCTATTCCTCGACGGGAGTGACGTCATCGCAAAGCCGCTGTCAGTTATCCCTGTACCCATACCTCTTCGCCTTTGAACGCGACTTTCCAGGTGCGTAGTTTGACGTTCTCATCCTCTAAACACTGGCCATCTTCAAGGCGAAAGCACTGCTTATAGAGTGGTGAGGCAACCACCGGGCTGCCTTTTACATCACCGATAATGCCGCGGGCAATGACGTTAGCGTTAGAAAACGGATCAAAGTGGTCGAGGGCGTAGAGTTCTTTCTCCTCTCCTTGGGAACGCTGCCCCGGTAAGTAGAAAATGGCTACTTGGGCAGGGCCTTCTGGGGTGTCCAACCAAGCAGCGACGCCGGAAAATGCCACTAGGTCAGCTTTTGTACACAGTGGTTGCCAGGTGTCGGTGCTCACGGTGTGTTTGAGTGCGGCCGCAGTCATCAGTTACCTCATTCGTGTTGTCTAGTTTGCGATTATTTCGTGTTTAAGCAGGACGTAGCTGACCGCGCTCGGAGGTCATAATGATGGACGGGTCGGGGCGCGCATCGTTGACGAAGCTACGGAAGCGCTTGAGTTTCTCTGGGTCGCTGATGGCGTTGGCCCATTCGCACTGGTAGCTATCAACGACGTGCTGCATTTGCCGCTCAAGCTCGCTGTTAATGCCTAAGCTGTCTTCCAGAATGACCTCTTTAAGGTACTCAAGCCCACCGTCGAGATTTTCCCGCCACACGGAGGTGCGCTGTAGGCGGTCGGCGGTGCGTACATAAAACATCAAGAAGCGGTCAATGGTGCGGTAGAGCTGCTCGTCATCAAGATCTGTTGCGAACAGTTCAGCGTGGCGTGGGCGCATGCCGCCGTTGCCGCACACGTATAAATTCCAGCCGTTTTCGGTGGCGATAATACCGATATCCTTGCTTTGAGCCTCGGCGCACTCCCGGGTACAGCCTGACACACCAAACTTAATCTTGTGGGGCGCGCGCAGGCCCTTGTAGCGGTTTTCAAGTTTAATCGCCATGCCCACGCTGTCCTGCACGCCGTAGCGACACCACGTGCTGCCAACACAGGACTTCACCGTGCGCAGTGACTTGCCATAGGCGTGGCCGGTTTCAAATCCTGCCTCAATGAGCTCGCCCCAGATAGCGGGGAGGTCTTCTAAACGTGCGCCGAAAAGATCGATGCGCTGGCCGCCGGTGACTTTGGTGTAAAGCTGGTACTTCTGGGCCACTTGCCCCAGCACGACTAACTTATCGGGGGTGATTTCGCCGCCTGCAATGCGCGGCACCACCGAGTAGGTGCCGTTTTTCTGCATATTAGCCATAAAGGTGTCATTGGTATCTTGCAGCGGCACGTGAGCAGCATCGGTGATTGGTTCGTTAAAGCAGGACGCCAGAATAGAGGCGACGGCAGGCTTGCAAATAGCGCAGCCAAGGCAGTGAGACTCGGGGTTGCCATGCTTTTTAATTAACGCACTGAAGGTTTTGATGCCTTCAACGCGCACAATGTCGTAAAGCGCTTGGCGGGTATAGGCGAAGTGCTCGCAGAGTGATTTATCGACTTCCACACCGCGCGCTTCCAGCTCATGGTCAACCACGCTTTTGAGCAGTGCGGTGCAGCCACCACAGCCCGTGCTGGCTTTGGTCGCCCCTTTGACGTTGCCAAGGTCAGCGGCCCCGCCATCAATGGCGGTGCAAATATCGCCTTTAGTAACGTTATGGCATGAACAAATCATTGCGGTTTCAGGCAGCGCGTCTGGGCCTAGTGCTGGGGCGGCTCCACTTTGCTGGGGAAGAATCAACGAAGCGGGCTCTTTGGGCAGCTCAATGCCGTTGGCGTAGTACTGTAAGAGGGTGTCGTACGCGCTGTTATCGCCTACCAACATTGCGCCCAGCAGCTTTCTACCATCGCTGGTTACCACCATCTTGCGATACACCTGGGTGAGTGGGTCGAGATAGCGAAACATGCGCGCACCGGGGTTTTGAGTACCATGGGCATCGCCGATAGAACCCACATCCACACCCAGTAACTTCAGCTTGGTGCTCATATCGGCACCGCTAAAGTGTGTGTTGCCGCCCGTCAGGGTGGACAGCGCTGCCTTGGCCATTTGGTAGCCTGGGGCGACTAAACCAAAAATACTCTCATTCCATAGCGCGACTTCGCCAATGGCGAGAATGGCAGGATCGCTGGTGTAGCATTGGTCATCAATAACCACGCCGCCGCGCTCGCCAATGCTCAAACCACATTCGCGCGCCAAGGTGTCTTGTGGACGAATGCCCGCTGAAAACACTATCAGGTCGGTTTCCAGCACTTTGTCATCCTGGAATACCATGCGCAGGCGGCTGGTTTCGCCGGGTTCGATACGCTGGGTAGCGCGCTCGGTAAGCACTTGGACGCCCAGCGCTTCAATTTTTTCCTTGAGTAGTTCACCACCTTCGTTATCTACCTGCATGGGCATTAGGCGTGGGGCAAACTCCACCACAGCGGTATCCAGATTAAGATCGCGTAGCGCATTGGCGGCTTCCAGCCCAAGTAACCCACCACCGACGACCACCCCATTTGTTGCGTTTTCTGCGGCTGCTTGAATGGCGTCGAGGTCATCCAGCGTGCGATACACCAAACAACCTTCGCTGTCGTTGCCGGGAATGGGCGGCACAAACGGGAAGGAGCCGGTGGCCAGAACCAGCTGGTCATACGGGTAGCTGCCCTGGGCAGTGATAACGGTTTGCTGTTCACGATCAATGCGAGTGACCGCCTCACCGCTGCGCAAACTAATGCCATGGGTGGTGTAGTAATCTGCCTCGCATAGCGCCAGCGACTCTGCGTCGCGTCCGCTAAAGTACTCTGAAAGATGCACGCGGTCGTAGGCACGGTGGCGCTCTTCGCCAAACACGGTTACTTGAAAACGTCCCGGTGCCTCGCTCTCAACCAGCTGTTCGACCAAGTGGTGGCCGACCATGCCGTTACCAATAATGATCAGTTTTGTTGGGGTTGCCATGGTTATGCCGCCTCTGACGTCGGTGGGTGAGATGAGGATGAAGAAGACGATGATGAAGAAGCCGGGCTGGGCGCGTTATCAGCGTGCTGTGTTTGCAATGCCTCGACATCGGCTGGGCCAAACAGTAGTGCTTGGCGGCAAGCCGTCAGGTCAATGCTTGCCAAGGCCTGCTCGAAATACCAAGGGCCGTGGCGGGTGTCGCCATACAGCACTGCCCCTTCAAGCTGGCCATCGCGCAGCAGCAGGCGGCGGTAGTCGCCGTTTTCTGGATCGCGATAGCACAACACATCATGTTCGGGGGCTGCTTCGGTAGGGCCAAACGCGAACAGTGCTACGCCGCTAACTTTCAACTTGGTAGCGGTAGGAGCCTCTTGATAGCCATCGGGTGCTTCGCCGCACAGCACGGCTGCCAATACGTCAACCTGGCGCCAAATCGGCTCCACTAGCCCATAGGTGTGCTGCTCAAATTGGCAGCACTCGCCTAGGGCAGAAATATGTGGGTCAGACGTGGAAAGGTGCGCGTCAACCACAATGGCTCGTTCGCAGCTAAGTCCCGCCTGTTGCCCCAGCGCTACATTGGGCGTAATGCCCGCCGCGACAATCACACTATCGGCGGGTAAGTGGCGGCCATCGCTCAGTATGACCGCCTTGACGTGCCCGTTACCGTTATCTTCCAGTGCAGCAAGCGAAGCGTTTGTTTCGATATGGATGCCGCGCTGGCTCAGGGTGTTTTCGAGCAGCCAGGCGGCGGTTTCATCCAGCTGGCGATTCATTAAACGCGTGCTGCGTTGAAGTACGCTAACCGTGAGTGTTTGGCCTCCGCGCTTGCGCAGACCTTCGGCGGCTTCCAGGCCAAGCAGGCCACCGCCGATAATGACCGCCTTACCACCACGCTGTGCGATAGTGGCTAGGGTGGTGGCGTCTTGCACGTCGCGAAAGCCATGAACGCCCGCAAGCGCAATGCCGGGAATCTTTGGCATCGTTGGTCGTGAGCCTGTCGCAATCACTAAGCGGCCGTAACGCAAGCGGCGGTTGCTATCCGTAGTAAGGCGGTGGTTGTTGCGATCAATGGTGGCGACTTTTTCGCCGAGCAGCAGGGTAATGCCCTGTTCGGCGTACCATGCTTGGTCACGGAAAGTAAGCGCATCGGTGGCGAGCTCACCCGCCAATAAGGGGGAAAGCAGTATTCGGTTATAGGCAGGCACGGGCTCTTCACCAATAACGGTGATACACGTTGGGCGCCGTGGATGGCGCACCAGCGCTTCAATCAAGCGGTGGCTGGCCATGCCGTTACCAATGATAATGAGGTGGTCGATAGGTGAGCACCGGGAAGTGATTTCCATAGGTGGCTCCTTCAATTCAACATGTGTGTCAGGCAACAAAAAAACGCCCCTGACACAGCCTTTCATTAAGAAAGGTGCATCAGGGGCGTCGTTGCCCGTTAGCGTCGTTAAGTCACGTCATTGAGTACGCTGTGCAGCCGCCGTTGGCTGCCAAGTTGTCTCTTATGCTCAATAAGCAGCAAAAAATTAGCCAGTTCCTTCCTTGGTATGAATTAATCCTTTTTAATCAGTTGTTTGATTTTTGAGGTACCCACAAGCCCGCACCTGAGTAACTGAGTAAGCGCACACTATTAGTGCGTTTGGCGAGCACTGCGCACGGTCATAGGTCGCTCATCCCAATAAAAGGCACTGTAAGGGCTGCCAAATGGCTGCGTGAGTTATTTTAAATTTATGTTTTTTAAGATTATTTAATTTTTTTAAGCGGTTTGGGCTTATTGTTTGCAGAAATATTGGTAACAAGTAATAACGGCTCATTGCAGTGTATTAGCCAAATAAAACACAACGACTAAGCGCAACGAACAACACTAACTGCAGCAAACCACTGATGAGTATGGCACCCAGGGTGGTGCCCCTGAGACAACGGCGTCCAGGCAGGCTTCTTTTGAGAGGCTCGCTTGGGCGCTTTTTGCTTTTTAACGCCGGAGGAAAACGCAATGCCAAAGGCTGAACGGCTCGCTGAAGGTGATATCCGCACCACGTGCCCCTACTGCGGTGTTGGCTGCGGAGTAAAAGCGACATTAGACAGTGGCAGCGTCATTGCAGTGGAAGGGGATCGTGAACACCCTGCTAACTACGGGCGCCTGTGTGTTAAAGGCACGGCGCTGCATGAAACGCTGGGAGCGCACGGCCGCTTGGGATCCCCGCGGGTGGGTGGAAAAGACGTTTCCTGGGAGCAGGCGTTAACCGAAACGGCACGGCGTTTACAGGCGCAGCGTAACGCGCATGGCAATCATACGGTTGCCGCCTATCTTTCGGGGCAGCTGTTAACGGAAGATTACTATGTGGCTAATAAGCTGTTTAAAGGCTTTTTAGGCACGCCGCATCTGGATACCAATTCGCGGCTGTGTATGGCGTCGGCAGTGGCGGGCTATAAGCGCGCATTTGGCGCTGACGCGGTACCCTGTAACTATGAAGATTTAGAAGAAGCGGAGCTGGTGGTGTTGGTCGGCTCGAATCTGGCCTGGAACCATCCAGTGTTGTATCAGCGCCTGAAAGTTGCCAAAGAGCGCAATCCACTGATGCGCGTGGTGGTCATCGACCCAAGAGTGACCGATAGCTGCGAAATTGCCGACCTGTATCTGGGCATTCGGCCGGGCAGCGATGCTTACTTGTTCAACGGGCTATTGGCGTGGATGTCAGCACACCAGCGGCTAGACAGCGTCTATCTTGAAGGTCATACCGAAGGGTTTGACGAGGCATTAAGCGCCGCTCAGCAAAGCGCTGGCAGCGTGCATGATGTTGCAGTAGCCTGTGACGTTGACCCTGAACGTTTAGAAACCTTTTACTACTGGTTTGCCAGCCAACTGCATGTCGTCACGCTCTATTCCCAAGGCGTCAATCAGTCCACCAGTGGCACCGATAAGTGTAATGCCATCATTAATTGCCATTTGGCGGGCGGTAAACTTGGCCTGCCGGGGGCTGGGCCGTTTTCAATTACTGGCCAACCCAATGCCATGGGCGGTCGAGAAGTGGGTGGGCTTGCTAATCAGTTGGCAGCGCACATGGACTACCACACCCCCGGTGCGCTTGATCTGGTCAGTCGCTTTTGGGCCACAAAACACTTAACACCCGTGTTGCCAGATGCCCCTGGCCATAAGGCGGTTGAACTGTTTGATGCCATTGACCGCGGTGAGGTGACGGCGCTATGGGTAATGGCAACCAACCCGGCCGTTAGCCTGCCGGATGGCGCAAAGGTACGCCGTGCGCTGGCAAGGTGTCCGTTAGTGATTGTCTCGGAATGCGTTGCCAACACTGATCTACTGCCCTACGCCGATATTGTGCTACCCGCGTCTGGTTGGGCAGAAAAAGATGGGACGGTCACCAATTCCGAACGACGTATTTCCCGCCAGCGCGGCATGCTGACTCCCCCTGGCGAAGCCCAGCACGACTGGTGGATTATTTGCGAAGTTGCCAAGCGCCTGGGTTTTGCAGAAGCGTTTAGCTACTCCCACCCGTGGGAAATTTTCGACGAGCACGCTAGGCTATCCGGCTTTGAAAACAGCGGTACGAGCAAGCGGCTGTTTGATATCTCGGGACTGGCAGGCAAAGGGCAGGACGCTTATGATGCGCTCTCGCCGATTCAGTGGCCGGTTAATCACGCTGCGCCTCGGGGCACGCCAAGGCTGTTTGAAAAGGGGGTGTTTGCCACGGCCAATGGTAGAGCTAAGCTACTGCCGATTACGCCGCGATTGCCCGAACAGAGGCTTAGTACCACCTATCCGCTGCGGCTGAATACTGGGCGTGTGCGCGATCAGTGGCACACTATGACCCGCACCGCCAGAGCACCGCGGCTGATGAATCATCGGGCAGAACCATTTATTGAGCTGCACCCTGTGGATGCGGCCAATGCGGGCGTCTCTGACCAAGGGCTTGCGATGCTGTCGGCAACTGAAGGTGAGTACCGTGGGCGAGTGCGTATTTCAAACGCCCAGCGGCAAGGGGAAGTGTTCGTGCCCATGCACTGGACCGACTGTTTTACCAAGCAGGGGCGCAGCGGTGCACTGCTCACCGGCTATACCGACCCCGTGTCTGGCCAGCCGGAAAGTAAGCAGGGCGCGGTGGCATTAACGAAGCTTGACATGGCTTGGCAAGCAACGCTGCTGGTGGCAAATGAGCAAACCAACACGGGTAGCCCCCGTTGGTGTAAGAGCGCTTATTGGTCGCGTATTCCCATGGGCAGCTGCGAGCGCTGGCAGCTTGCCGATACGGCACCGGTCAGTAACTGGTTAGCAACAGTAGAAGCGTGGCTGGGTGTACCTGCATCGCTGTGGTGCGAGGATAGCACGAGTGCCAGGCTGCGCGCGGCAGGGGTAGTGAAGGGCCAGTTGCGCTGGTGGCTAATGGTAGGGCCACCGCAAGAGTTGCCTGGGTTAGCCTGGCTTGAGGCGCGCTTTAACGACGTTACGCTAGACACTGCTCATCGCCAGCGGCTACTGGCAGGTTGCGATGGTGGCGCGGTAGATGCAGGCCCCGTGGTGTGTAGCTGTCATCAGGTAGGACAAGCCACTATTGTTAAGGCTATCCGCAGTGGCGACACCAGCGTGGAAGCCCTTGGTGCGCGGCTGGCCTGCGGCACCCAGTGTGGCAGCTGTATTCCAGAACTAAAATCATTACTTGAAGAGGAGCGGCCAAATGCGTGCGCTAAGCAAACAACTAACCCAGAAATGGCCTGAGGCCTTTATGCGCCTGAGCCAGCGGGTGTTAGCGCCCTTTGGCCGCGAATCAGCCACGCGCTTACGCCTTCCGCTTAGCGGCGAATGCCGTTCTGGAACGGTCTATTTAGTCGGTGCAGGAAGCGGCGATATGGAACTGCTCACCCTAAAGGCAGCGCGACTATTAATGCAGGCCGATGCGGTAGTCTATGACCGATTAGTGGGGGACGATGTGCTGGGGCTGATACCGCCAGGCACCGAACGCTATTACGTGGGAAAAGCCCGCGGGCATCATAGTGTGCCTCAGGATGAGATAGGCGCGCTGATCGTCTCGCTTGCTCGGGCGGGCAAGTCGGTTGTGCGTTTGAAAGGTGGCGACCCAGGCGTGTTTGGGCGCATGGGTGAGGAGCTGGGAGCATTAGCAAATGCCGCAATATCCGCTGAAATAGTGCCAGGCATTACCGCTGCATCGGCAGCCGCTGCTGGCATGGGAATTCCGTTAACAGACCGTGGCCACGCCCAACAGCTGCGCTTTATCACAGCGCAACTGTGTCGGGAGGGCGGCACGCCGGACTGGGCAAATCTTGCCCGTCAGGATGAAACCCTGGTGTTTTATATGGGGCTTTCCAAAGTAGACGCTATTTGCCACGGCCTACGCCAAGCGGGTCTGCCGGATACGTGGCCCATTATGTTGGTGGCCAATGCTAGCCAGCCCGAACAGCAATCATTGGTGGGCACGTTAGCGGACATGCCCGCGCGACTCGCTGCTCAACCGTTACCCTCGCCATGCCTGATTATGGTGGGCAGCGTGGTGAGCATGGTGGCAGACAGTCCTGCCGCGAGCACGTTAGCCACTTATAGTGATCAAACGTCATCGTAAGACATTGGGAACTTGATCAATCTCATTGGGTCATAGGAGCGGCGAAACAAATAGGAATGGCGGCAACAGTCAGGGCAGGACAAACGATTGCGTCGCCAGATAAGCGTTTGTTAATGTCTATTGGTAAAGACTGTTTTTTCAAAGACTAAGCTTTCAAAGACTAAATTTTCAAAAACTAAGTTTTCAAAAGACTGAGGAGTACACCGTGAAAAAAGGCAAAATACGCGATAACGCACTGAAAGCGCAGCTGCGAACGCCCATGTTCAAAATGCAGCAGCAAACACCGAAAAAAGGTAAGGGTAGCTACTCCCGCAAAGGCAAAGCCTCAGAGCGAGGGCATCGCCAAGTCGCTTGAACAGGCGTTTTGGCGATGCCTTCCCCTGGCACCTTACTGCTCGGCCTGTTTACCGAGCAGCTCCCATCAGCTTGGCCGACTTACTGTGTCGGCTTTTTCAATGGCCGTTTGCGACATTTCCATTCGATATCCTGACTGGTAAATGCTGCGAAGACGAAGCCCATGGCGACCATCTAACTCTAGCTTGCGTCGTAGCCGACTGACATGGGTATCAACCGTGCGAGTAGAAACACTGCCTTTTATTCCCCATACCAATTCAAGTAAGTGGGCACGCGTTAACAGTTTGTCAACTTTGGAGAAAAACAGCGTTGCCAGACAGTATTCCCGCTCGGTTAGTACCACTGATTTACCTGCTACGCTAATAGTATGCTCTTCTGAATTAATGGAAAAAACATCAGGGCAGCTCATGGCCGATTTAGGCGGCTCGTAGCCAGCGCGGCGGCCAAGCGCATTCACCCGTGCGATTAACTCTCTTGGCCGTAAAGGCTTAGCTAAAAAATCATCAGCCCCTTGCTCTAACGCTTGTACAACATCTTCCTCGTTTTGGCTGGCAGTAATAAACAGAATGGGGCCTAGCCACCCATCGTTTTGGCGTAAATGACCTACCATATCCATACCGCAACCATCCGGCAGCCGCCAATCGATAATAAGAAAATCAAAGAGCGTTTCTTGGGTCGCTCGACGGAGTTCGCTGGCACGGCCAAACAGTGAAACTTGATGATCTGCAGATATAAGGCATTGTTCTATAAAAGATTGTTGGTCGAGGTCGTCCTCAAGCACACCGACATGCATAACGCGTTACCCACAATATACAGCGTGATAAGTTCCACACCGTTGAAATGATTGGCGATGGGGTCAATTCTAGTTTAATTAGTATGTCTGACACAAAGATTTACATTTAACGCTTGGTTCTGAGGGGTATACTGACCAAAAAATGAGGAGGGTAATAATGGCTAGGCAATTAAATAAAAAGCTACGCTGGTATGTCGCTAGTGTATGCATGGGGTTTGCAACAATAGTTTTTGCAACAACGGCAAGTGCTTTCAATGCGCCAACCGGGCGAGTGGTTCTAGAAGTTGGTGGGAATATTGAGATAACCAATGTGGGTGACGAAGCGCATTTTGATAAAGCGATGCTTGAGGCATTGAGTCAACACACGACCATTACCAGTACCCCTTGGCACGATGGCGTTGTGAGTTTTGAAGGCCCGCTAGGGCGCGCCATCTTAGAAGCTGTTGATGCAGATGGTGACCAGGTTAAGGTCATTGCGCTAAATGACTATGCATCGTCTATTCCAGTGAGCGATTTTTACGATCACGATGTGATTTTGGCTATGAGTGCCGATGGAAAGCCTCTGCGCGTTAGAGACCACGGGCCGTTGTTTGTGATTTATCCTTTTGATGAAACGCCGTCTTTATTAAATGAAGAAATATTGACGCGCTCTGTGTGGCAAGTAAAACGTGTCGTCATAGAGTGATGGCGACAGCATAAAAGAGGCGTTCAATAAGCTACTGCGGTCGGATAACTGTTATGTTGCCAATCTTTAAGCACTATCTCTCACGCCGCGTCAGGGTCGCTACTTTCTCAGCGATCCTTTTTTTTCTATCGGCGATTATTACCGGCGGCGTTATCTTTCAACGACAGCATGCTATTGAAAATAGGTTGTTAGAAAATTTAGTGTGGGCAGGGTATCAGTTTGATAGAGAAGTACGGGAGTTTCATTTAACGCTAGTAGATAGTCAGGTTGGCAATGTATCTGTTGATGATCTTTTACTTCGCTTTGAGATTTTATACAGTCGAAAAATGCTGTTCCAACAAGGAGAAATAAGTCTAGCTGTTGCAGAAATAGAGGGAGTCGATAGGTTGCTGGAGCAGGCTACTCTTCTTATTAATGACATGGACGACTTGCTAGAGCCCCAAAGAGATGCTTCAGAAGCAATTATCGAATCGGTCATGGTAGAAATGCTTGCTAAAACCGTCGAGCTACAGGGTTTGACGAGCAATGTGTTAATAGAAACTAATGCTAATGTAGCAAGTATGCGTAACCTTGAACGTGAAAGAATGATACAGCTTTATGGGCTTGCCTTAATGCTATTGCTTCTTCTCATGTTTTCGGGTGGGATGTTGGTGAACGCATTAATTAGAGAAGGGCGCATCAGTTTAGGAAAAGCCCACGCATTAGAAGTAAAAAGCCGTGAACTTAGAGAAACGGCTAAGAAAGCTGAAATAGCGAGCCAAGCTAAATCGGAGTTTATGGCAGTGATGAGCCATGAAATACGTACGCCGCTAAACGGCGTCGTGGGTATGGCGGATTTATTAAATTATGAAATTAACGAGCCAAAAGCTAAAGCCTATTTGTCTACGTTAAAACGCAGTGCAGAAAGTTTGCGTGCTGTGATCAACGATATACTAGATTACACTAAAATTGAAAGTGGACGTTTAGACTTAGATGAGCGCGCCTTTGATGTAAAAGCCTGCATTATTGAGCTTTGTACAGGCTATCAGCTGCAGGACAAAAATAAAAAGGTGACCTTCAGTTATTCTATTGACCCAGCACTGCCGCAATTTATGTGTGGAGACATTGCACGGCTGCGGCAGGTAATGATGAATTTGATTAATAATGCGCTGAAATTTACGGATGAGGGGTTTGTCAAATTTCATGCGGCCCTTAAGGGTAACGATCAGCTATTTATAGAGATACGTGATACTGGTTGTGGTATTGCCACGGCTGATCAAGGGCGATTGTTTTCCGCTTTTTCGCAGGTAGATACCTCTATAGCGCGTCGACATGAAGGTACTGGCTTGGGGCTGGCAATCTGTAAACGGCTGGTGGAAGCGATGGGTGGTGAAATAGGGGTCACCAGTGAAGCTGGACTTGGTAGCCGATTTTGGTTTGTAGTGACGATGCCCTTAGCAGAGGGTGTGGAGGTTCTTCATCATAAAGAACCGCGACTAGAGCTGGCTGAAGACCACCATATTCTTATCGTAGAGGACAACCCGGTTAACCAAACAGTGGCAAATGTTATGCTCGAGCAGTTAGGGCAGCGGAGTACGGTGGTAGAAAATGGCTTTGCAGCACTTGAGTATTTGAAAGAACATGCTGCCCAGTTAGATTTAGTATTAATGGATATGCAGATGCCTATACTTGACGGTGTCGAAACCACTAAACGCTGGCGAGCCTTTGAAGCTGCCAATCAGTTACCACGCCTGCCAATTATCGCAATGACAGCGAATGTTATGGTTGAACACCGTGAACGCTGTATTGAAAGCGGCATGGATTGTATGATCCATAAACCTTTTACCCGGTCTGAGCTGTATCAAACGATTAGTCGCTATATCGTGGCGGGGACGGTTGAAGTGCCCCCTCACGAGTACTCAAGTCAACCGGCACAACAGGTATTACACTGCCAAAACGAAGTGCTTAACGATGAGCAAATTTTGGACCCTTATATTTGCAATGAATTGAGAGAGACGTTCGAGTCAACGCCACTTAATACGTTGTTAGCCGCTTTTTTTACCCGCTTAAATGAACGTCTGGAGAAGCTCTCTCGCTATTGTGAGAGCGAACAAAGAGAAGCACTACGCGATGAAGCGCACTCTTTAAAAGGAGCTGCAGCGTCTTTGGGCTGTCTTGCCATTGCAGAACAAGCTAGGCAACTAGAAGAGTCCGCTTTCAATGCAGCAACATCCGAATTAGCTAAAAACGTTAATGCTCTCGTGCAGTTACGCGAAAAATCGCAACGGGCCTTAGCTGATGCAGGCTTGTTAGCTCTTTAGTTGTGGGTAAGTTTCGTGAGTGTTTTAGCCATCCAGTCGTTGAATGCCTGAGCGGTTAAAGGACGGGAAATAAAATAGCCTTGCCCAACTGGGCAGCCAGCGTCTATTAGCAGTGCTTGCTGGGCTTCATTTTCAATGCCTTCAGCGACGACGGTCATACCTAGTTGTTTGCCGAGATCAACAACCGACAGGGTAATTGCCAGTGCACGGCTATCATGATCAATGAGCGATACGAAACTACGGTCAACTTTTAATTCATTAAATGGTAGCCGATACAGTTGTATGAGTGATGAGTAACCCGTGCCAAAGTCATCAAGTGCTAACCTGCAACCGCGCTGGCGTAGAGCTTCTAGAATATGGCGCGCATAGCCAAGACATTCAACACCTACCGACTCTGTTAGCTCCAGGGTAAGGTAGTGAAGCGAAGCAGTACGGTGTTTGGTCAGCTCATCAAATTTTTCTAGCATATGCTCAGATTGTAAAAATGCGGCTGGCACATTGACCGCAATTTGGAGATCCCAGCCGCGCGCCTGCCACCGTTCTTGCTGAGCAAAAGCAAGTTTAAGAATGCACCACGTGAGAGGCCCCATTAGCCCACTCTTTTCTGCTAATGGAATAAAGGTATCTGGGTATAGCATACCGCGCTGGGGGTCTTCCCAGCGCACAAGCGCTTCTACGCCGATGATGTGCCCAGTCTGTAAGTTTTTCTTAGGCTGGAAGACTAAATAGAGATGCCCTGCTTGAATAGCATTTGCCAGCTCATCACGGGTAGGGGGCTTAGGTAATGCCTGTAGCTGCTCAAGAAATGGTGAGAGACCCGTAAGAAGTTTGGCTTTAGGCAGAAAACCAAGCATTTTCAAACCTCTGGCTCTACCCGCAGCAATAGCATGAGACGCTGTTTCTTCCGAACAACTGCTAAGTAAGAGAATAGCCGCGTTCAGGCGTAAATCATAAAGATAATCAAGAATATCCAGCCCGGTAAATTCGCCCAGACCAAAATCAA
The DNA here is from genome assembly GCF_000712975.1 of Vreelandella neptunia. Lineage (GTDB taxonomy): Bacteria > Pseudomonadota > Gammaproteobacteria > Pseudomonadales > Halomonadaceae > Vreelandella > Vreelandella qaidamensis. The sequence goes on from NZ_JHQL01000001.1 coordinate 598,416, forward strand.
GTAAAATTAGTTCAGCATCCAGTAACGCAGGTCTTCTAGCCAACTCGCCCAAACTGCCAGCTGTTACTACCTCGTATCCACGCTTACAGAGCAACATCTTACCCAGTAGCTGCACATCACTGTCATCATCAATGACCAACGCACTCAACGGCATAACTCTTCCTTCAACCACTCACCACGCAACGACTTCTGAGCATAGGCATTTTTATTTTCTAGTGTGCACCGCTATTGAAAACGGCATCAGTCATTTACCAGCTATTGGGTACTTCTCTAGGGAATATGACGTATCTTGTTCCTCTAGAATAGACAAATGTTAATAAACAATAACTAGAAAGTGAGCGAGGGTCGATAGGGAAGGCTTTTATGTAACCTTTTTTAACCTTTTGGTCTCGATAATGGTGTGAAATTGCCCTTAATAGTAATAATTGTTATTACTTTTTTATTGATAGCCTTCTGCCTGCAGATGAAATAATGAAGCATACCGACCATTCACTGCTAGCAGTTCTTCATGGGTGCCACGCTCAATAATCGCCCCTTGATCGATCACAATGATCTGGTCGGCACTGCGCACCGTCGAAAAACGGTGAGAAATTAAAATCGTCATTTTATCGCGGCTGTGCTCACGAAAACGCGCAAAGACTTCTGCTTCTGCGGCGGCATCCATCGCGGCGGTAGGCTCATCCAGCACTAAAATATCGGCATTTTTCCGCATGTAGGCGCGCGATAGCGCTACTTTTTGCCACTGGCCACCTGACAGCTCCTGGCCATTTTTAAACCAGCGCCCTAACTGGGTTTGGTAGCCATCAGGCATGCGGTCAATAAAGCCATCGGCCATGCCTTCATGGGCCGCCTGGTGCCAGCGCTGTTCATCGCTAAAGGCCTGGGTGTCCCCCACGCCTAAGTTTTCCCCCACGGTCAGCTGGTAACGTACAAAATCCTGAAAAATCACGCCCACCCGTTCCCGTAATGCTTGGGTATTCCAATGGTTGAGGTCGCTACCATCCAGCAGAATACGCCCTTTGGTGGGGTGGTAAAGCCGTGTTAATAGCTTAATCAGCGTGGTTTTTCCTGAACCGTTTTCGCCAACGAGTGCAATGCTGTTGCCTGGGGCTAAGTGCAAGGAAATATCGTGCAGTACCTCGCTGCCACCTGGGTAGGAAAAGCTGACGTGCTCAAAGCGAAGCCCGTCGCCAGGTATTGCGCCCTGGGTGAGTTGACCGGCTTCCGCTTCCGTTGGCTGCTCTAGGTATTCGTAAAGGTTCGATAAGTAGAGGTTATCTTCGTACATGCCGCTAATGGCCGTCAGGCTTGCCGATAACGCTCCCTGGCCTTGTTTAAATACCATTAAGTACATGGTCATTTGGCCAAGTGTCAGCGCCCCGGCCACCGTTTCGACCACCACCCAGCCGTAAGCGGCGTAAAACGTCAGTGTGCCTAATAAGCCGAGAATAAACCCCCAGCTTTCCCTGCGTAACGTGAGGCGGCGGTCTTCGGCAAACAGTCGGGTGAATATATCCCGGTAGCGCTGCAGAAACAGGCCTTCAAGGCCGAAGAGTTTGACTTCTTTAATGCTGTCTTCCCGGGCCAGCACGGTTTCCAGGTACATCTGCATGCGGGTTTGCGGTGAACGCCAGCGAAATAGCCGGAAGGCATCGCCAGAGAACTTTGCCTCCGAGAGAAACACCGGCAGAGCGCCTGCTACTAAGATGAGCAGCGCCCAGGGCGAAAACTGGACGAGTAAAAAACCAAAACTAGCCAATGAAATAGCGTTTTGCAGCAATCCGAAGGTTTTATTCACCAGCGCGAGCGGTCGGGTGGATGCTTCGCGGCGCGCACGGGTGAGCTTGTCGTAAAGCTCGGAATCTTCAAATTGGCTAAGCGAAAGCGTGCCCGCTTTCTCAAGAATCATCACATTGACTTTCTGGCCTAGTAGCGCACGCAGCAGCGATTGCTGGGCCGACAGGCCGCGCTGAGCCAGCGCGATCAGCGCAATAATAAGGCCTTCCAAAGCCACCAAGCCCAATACTGGGGTTAACGTTTCCCATAAGCTGGCAGTGCTTGAAGATTGGTGGCTTTCCATTGCTGTCACCACACCATCAACAATCAGCTGGCCAACCCAGGCGGCCACGGCAGGCAGCACGCCTGCCACCAGGGTACACAGTGCTAAGCCAAGCATCATCCAGCGCGAGGTTTCCCACACCAGCGCAAGTGCTTGGCGGCTATAGCGGAACACGCTAAAGAAACCGCTGAACGGGGAGTGAGCAGGAACAGAGGGGGGTGGCGTCATTAGTTAGCAACATAGCTTTTAAAGAAGAGTGCCATGATGCGACGCTTTGGCGTTGATAGCCAGCCTACTGGCGTGCAGTGGGTCAACTGCACGCCAGTAGGTGGTGAAGGTAGGTGTTGAAAGCTCTTGGCAAAAGCTCGTGATAAACGTAAAGAGGGAACGCTTAAAGCGGTAAAACAGCGCCATCGGTACGCGGTTCGGTACCGCCTTGTAAAACGCCGCTGTCAGGGTCGCGCAGGATAATCTGGCCGCGGCCAAAGCTGATTGAATCAGCTACTTTAACAATGTGATGCCCGCGACGTGCCAGCGCCAGGGCAAGGTGGTTGGGAAAGTCGGCTTCAACTTCAACGGTGGTGCCTTTGGTCCACTTCCAGCGTGGCATATCCAGCGCTGCCTGGGGGTTTAAGTGGTCTTCCAACATGGCGGTCACCACCTGTAACTGTCCTTGTGGCTGCATATAACCGCCCATCACGCCAAACGGCCCAACGGCTTGGTTATCCTTGGTAATAAACCCAGGAATAATGGTGTGATAGGTGCGTTTGCCGGGGGCTAATGCATTGGCATGTTCAGGGTCTAGGGAGAATGACCAGCCGCGGTTTTGCAGGCTAATGCCTGTGCCTGGCACCACCATGCCAGAGCCGAAACCTTTAAAATTACTCTGGATAAACGACACCATATTGCCGTCGCTGTCGGCGGTTGCAAGATACACGGTGCCGCCTTGTAAGGGGTTACCGTGGACAGGATCAACTGCCTGCTCGCCAATCAGCGCGGCTCGCGTTTTCAAATAGTTGTCATCAAGCATCTGCTCGGTGGTAGGTGCCATATCAGCACGCTCAGTAATATGTTTGAAACCATCCATGTAGGCCAGTTTCGTTGCTTCAATGCGACGGTGGAGAGTTTCTAAGGTGTCACCTGGGCAGGCTTCTAAACGTTCTAACATACCGAGCGCCTGGAGCACGATCATACCGCTGCCGTTGGGGGGGATCTCCCAAATATCGTGTCCTTTATAGCGAACGCTAATGGGGTCTACCCATTCAGGCTGGTAAGCGGCAAGGTCTTCTTTTCGCAGCAAACCACCATTCTCGCGGGAAAAGGCGTCAATTGTTTCTGCCAGTTCGCCTTGGTAGAAAGCCTTGGCGTTTGTGTTCGCAATGGCGTGTAAGCTTTTGGCGTGATCAGGTGATGACCATAGCTCGCCAGGACGAGGCGCATGACCCTTTGGCGCGAAGGTCGCAAACCAAGGTTGGAAAGACGCCTCATGATAAGCCGAGTAGGTATCGAAGGCTTCTTGCCACATTTGATGAATAACCGGGGTGACGGCAAAGCCTTCTTCTGCCAAAGCAATGGCTGGGGCTAATAGCTGTGCAAATGGCAGCTTGCCAAAGCGTTCGGAAAGCGCAGCCCACGCGGCGGGTGCTCCAGGTACGGTAACTGGCAACATACCGTGGTTGGGTATCGTGTCATGGCCGAGTGCTTTCAGGGCGTCGATAGTCGCTGCTTGAGGGGCTGGGCCACTGGCGTTAAGGCCGTGCAGCTTGCCATCCACCCACACAATGGCGAAGGCATCGCTGCCAATGCCGTTGGAGGTCGGTTCTACCACGGTGAGCGCTGCGGCGGTGGCAATGGCCGCATCAATAGCATTGCCTCCCTGCTGTAAAATGCTAATACCTACCTGGGCAGCTAATGGCTGTGAGGTTGCCACCATGCCGCGTTTGCCAAAAGTGGCCATGCGGCGAGAGGCGCTTGGGTAGTAAAGGGCATTGTGTTGCATCATAAAATCCTTTGCAGCGGCATAAGAAAAACTATTTATGGCGATGGAGTGGCTTGTTGAAGGCGTTTAACTTTGCGGTCTTGGTAAAGTGAGAACACCACCGAGGCAACGGCTAGTGCCAAAAACAGGGCAGAAAGCGGCCGTGTTAAAAAAGTCAGCCAGTTGGGGTCGAGTTCCAAGGCGCGGAATAACTGGCGCTCTAGATTATTGCCTAGCACAACCCCCAGAATTAACGGGGTAAGCGGCACGCCTGCTTTCCACAGCAGATAGCCAATCACGCCAAAAATAAACAGTACCCAAATATCGAATACATTGTTGTTTAATGCATAAGCACCGATGGCACACAGCATCAGTACAACCGGTACCAGGATTTGCTGAGGGATAAGGGATATTTTGGCGAACCAGCGCACCAGCAGAAGGTTGCATAGCACCATTGCAATGGCGCCAATTAATAGGCTGGCGTAAATAGCTCCCACCAGAACCGGGTTTTGTTCAAACATCATCGGCCCTGGGGTAATGCCGTGAAGAATGAGCACACCCATCATAATAGCCATTGGCAGGTCGCCAGGAATGCCCAGCGCCAGTGTGGGAACGAATGCACCACCGGCAACGGCACTGTTTGAGGCTTCCGAGGCGACAATACCGCTAGGTGTGCCTTTACCAAATTCTTCAGGATGGCGTGAAAACTTTTTAGCTTGATCGTAGCTTACAAAATTAGCCACGGTGCCGCCGGTGCCGGGTAGCGCACCAATTAAGCTACCGATCAGTGAGGAGCGCAGCGTATTGAGCTTTTGGCCGGCCATATCCTTCATAATCAAACGATAAGGAATAGTGACGTTAGTATCGACGCTTTTTCCATTAGTGCCCTCATCGCGCATCTTTTCGATATTGCCGAGCAGCTGTGAAAAGGCGAATACGCCAATCATTACAGGCAGCATTTCGAAACCCGAACTTAGCGCGGGTAGGTCGAAGTCAAAGCGCAAATTGCTGTTACGATCGTAACCGACTGTGGTGATGAGTAGCCCGATGGCCGCCGCCAGTAGCCCTTTTAACAGAGCCCCGTTGGAAAGCCCTGCGACCAGCGTTAATGCAAAAACAATCAGCGCAGTAATTTCCCATGGGCGAAAGTTCATACTGAAGCTGGCGATTAAAGGGCCAAAAAAGACCAGTACAGCAACGCTAATCAGCGTGCCAAGAAACGATGCCATCACGCCAATGCCTAAAGCACGGCCCGGTTCTCCACGTTGCGCCATGGGGTAGCCGTCATAAACGGTGGTAATTGAGGAAGGCGTTCCAGGTATCCCCAGCATTACGCCAGATACAATACCGCCTGAGTAACCGCCGACAAAAACCCCAACCATTAGCGATACACCGCTGATAGGGTCCATAGCGAAGGTAAAGGGAAACACCACCAGAATCGCCATTGTCACGGTAAAGCCAGGAATGCTGCCTCCAACAATACCGAAAAGAACGCCAAGAATGATTAACCCCATAACAGCAGGACTGCCCACTTCTGTCAGCGCTTGAAGAAAAAAGTCGCTCATTTGTGATTCCTCACCATTAGGGCAGCCAAACATTTAAGCCGAAGCGAAAAATTACAAATACCAGCGGCACGAATATGCAGCTGATTCCTAAATTGATGGCCCACTTTCGTTTTGTATCGATTCCCAATAGCAGGGCAAAGGACGCGATCAAGAAACTCATGGTGGCGACGATATACCCCAGTACTGGTAGCAGGGCAGCATAAAGCCCAAAGAGGAAGAATAAGGCGACAATGGTTTTACGACGTAGAAACCATTCGGTGATCGCCCTTCCCCAAGAAGGCTGAGGCGTTACCTTAGTAAACAACGAACGTAATAAGATAATGATGGAAAGTAGCGCAATAGTGACAAGCAAAATACGTGGGAAGAGCGCTGATCCATAAGGCTGCCAGCTAGTAGGAGGACGGATAGTGCCAGACTCTACCCACATGACAGCCACTATTAAAAGCAGCGCCAGCGCCAGAGCGCGGTCTTTCGTAAGGGTTAGCATTCGCGATGCCTCCAGACGCTCCCAGGAGAAATAACGCTGGGAGCGTTTGCTTGGAAATGTGGGCGTTAGTTCTGAAAATCAATGTTTTCAGCAGCTGCTGAAAGTGCCGCTTCGTTTTCAGTTAAAAATGCCTGATAGTCATCTCCGGCCAGGAAGCGCACCACAGAGCCAAACTCATTTTCGATGCGGCTTTTCACCTGCTCATTTTCCAGGGCTTGGCCGTAAGCCTGGGCCACGGTATCAAGAACCTCTTGGGGAGTGCCCTTGGGCGCAAAAACACCTCGGCTGGTCGAATGATCCATGTTAATACCCTGTTCACGCAGGGTGGCCACTTCCGGCAGACTGTCTAATCGTTCTGGGTGGGCAATACCTAATGGCTTGAAGGTGCCATCTTCATAGAACGCTCCCCCTGACGGTAGGTTAAACATTGCAAAGTCGACTTCTTCAGCCATTAGCGCTGACACCTGCTGGCCTGTGTCGGGATAGCCAACAAGGCGTACATCGGCCATATCAATACCCGCTTCTTCAAAGAATTGTGCCCAGAAGAAGTGGTCGGTAGAGCTGGGGATCATGCTAAAGCGCACTTGGCCGGGATTCTCGCTGACGTAATCGGCTATTTCATCAGCGCTGTTAACGGCGTGCCCTGCATAGGTAGAGGGGATATTAATCGTTTGGGTAAGCAGGGCGATGGGCTCAAAGGCATCGAAAGAGTAATCAACGGTGCCAGCGAGTTTTGACAGCGCAATCGTGTCGTGGCTGCCCAGTAGCGTATAGCCATCTGGAGAAGCGTCTTTTACATTGCGCGACCCTAGCGTTGCACCGGCGCCTGCCATATTGACAGGGACGATTGACTCACCGAGATATTGCTCTGCTTCTTGTGATATTAAGCGAAAAATAATATCCGTTGCGCCACCAGGGCCGTAAGGAATAATTAAACGGATATCTTGCTCAGGATAGTCGGCCTGAGCGGCGGATACGAAGGCCATGCTGGAGGTCAGTCCAATGGCGGCGAGAGTGGTACTTAGAGCAAGTTTTGAACGCGTCATTCTGCTACACCTTTTTTGATTGAGTTGGTGTGGTGATGCGCTGCTGTAAAGCAGCGGGGTGGTGAGCGCGTGATCCCATAGTGGGTTCTTATTGTCTGCAGTGAAAACAGGTTAGCCCAGGAAGAGCCCTCCATAAATCAATGCGCCGATAACAACAAATGCGGGATGAGTGTTAAAACGCACAAGAGCAATAGCCGCAATAACGCCCAGGACAACGGTATGTAGTGCACCGCTGGTAGTAATACTTTCCAGGAAAAAACCGAGAGTGAGCCAGGCCATCATTATCGCGATAACTGGCCGGACCCACTGGCTCATACGCTTTACACGGGGAGAGTCGCGGTGCCGATAAAGCAGCCCCAGCGCGCCCAACATCAGCAGTAGAGAAGGGATCACCGTTGCGCATACTGCCACCACCGCACCGCCAACGCCCGCTACGTCATAGCCCACATAGCCGGCCATTTTGGTGGCAATAGGGCTAGGTAGAGCGTTACCTAAGGCCAGCGTTTCGGCAAACCCTTGAGAGGTCATCCAGCCGTAGCGACCAACCACTTCCGCTTCAATAAGAGGGATAATTGCCGGGCCGCCGCCGTAGCCAATAATGTTAGGGATAAAAAACGCTAAGAAAAGCTCCCAATAAATCATACAGAGCCCTCCGCGCGCTTTTTACCTGTGGGGCGCAATAAGGCCGTTAGCAGGATGGCTCCAATCACCCAGCCAGGATGCACGCCTAACCAGTAAATGAGCCCACCGGCGACGATTGCCATGGCTGCACTGGCTAGCCAGCCAAGCGCGGCTTGGGATTTGTCGAAGAAGTCCCAGGCTAATTGCCCCATCATCACCATAACGACAGGTATAACGGCTTGCCCCATACCGCGTATCCAGGCAACGTCGCGATAACGGCTGAAGATGCCTAACATAACAATCATCGCCACGATCATCGGCAGAATGACGGCAATCACCGCCGCGATGCAGCCGCTAATACCGGCTACTCGGTAGCCAATATAGCCAGGCATTTTTGTCGCAATGGGCCCAGGCAGCGTATTGCCAATGGCAAGCACATCGGCAAACTCTTCATCGGTTAACCATTTGTGGCGAGTGACGACTTCAGCGCGTACCAGCGGTATCATGGCGGGGCCGCCGCCAAAACCAAAAATGCCAACGCGGAAGAAAGCCCAAAAAAGTGCTGATTGTTTCATGTGCCCATTGCCAGTAGAGAGGGCATTGCAATCAAAAGCATAAGGCCTGCCTATTTATCGTTTGTATGGTAAAAAATCGATTATTTTGTCTAAAATAGAATATAGGTGAGCTTGTTGTGAGGCGTCAACACCTAGCCATAGAATCTCCGTTAACAGACGCGTTCGCGAAGATACGCAAAAGGATCACGGAATGAACAAACACATCCCCCTTCCCGCTGGTACAGCCTCAAGCCCTATTTACGACGCACTTCGTAGGGATTTAGTCGGTGGTCGCTTTGCTGCCGGAGAAAAGCTGGCGATTAACGCCCTGAAAGAGCACTACCAAGTAGGGTTAAGTCCGCTGCGTGAAGCGTTAAATAAGCTGGCGGCCTATGGATTATTAATCCAAGAAAATCAACGCGGCTTTAGGGTGCCAAAGCTATCTCGGGAAGAGCTTGATGATATTGCCAGGCTGCGTACGGAGCTTGAGGGCATGGCGCTTGAACGCGCGATTGCCCACGGTGATGCGGTGTGGGAGGCTGACCTGTTAGCGGCAGCGCATCGCTTAAAACGAGCGGATATATCGCTCGATAAAGGGGAGGAGTGGGAACGACTGCATACCCAATTTCACCGCACGCTGGTCGCGCCTTGTGGATCGGTGTGGTTGCTGCGCTTTATTGAGCAGCTTCACGACCAGTTTGATCGTTATCGTCGTTTGGGACCCAAAATGCCTTCCATTCGCCAAGAGTTGGATGAACAACACCATGAGCTGGTTGAGTTGGCGCTACATCGAGATGGCAAAGCGGCCCGTGCGCTAATGGATGATCATATACATAAATCTTATGAGGTGGCGTTGGCGCGCTACCAGGCCCACGCCTGAAGCATTTGTGGGTGCTTGCAGGTACACTGTTTCTTACAGATACACGGGCAGTCCTAACCGTGGTGGCAGCCACTTTAATGTAAGGTAGCAGGCACGATGCAAGAGGCAGATAAGCAAGTAGCGGAACAGACAGAGGCATGGGTACGCAGCTTTATCGTCGAGCACAATATATGCCCGTTTGCTAAGCGGGAACTTGACGGTGGTAAGGTTCGGATTGAGGTGGTGCGCTCGAAAAAAATCGACGTGGCGCTGGAAGAACTAATAGCCGAAGTGGAGTGGTTGAACGAGCACCCAGAAACGGAAACCACGCTGCTGGTATTTCCTACGCTGTTTAAAAGCTTCGACCACTACCTGGATTATGTCGAACTGGCCGAAAGCCTGTTAGCAGACCTAGGGTATGAAGGTGTTTATCAGCTAGCAACTTTCCACCCTGATTACTGCTTTGCTGATGCTGAGCCTGGGGACGCGGCTAATTACACCAACCGCTCGCCCTACGCGATGGTTCATCTACTGCGCGAGGCTAGTGTTGAAAAGGCCATTGATTTCTATGGTGATACGGAACAAATCCCTGAGCGAAATATTGCCCACTTAACCGAATTAGGCAGCGCTGCAGCTGAAGAGCTTCTACAACGCTGCCTTAAATAACCAGACCCTTTAAACGGATGTCCTATTTATAAAGCGCTGCCCTTTTATCAAGCGGCCACTAAAGCGCTTTATACATTACGTAGCTATCGACAAAACCAAGGGACGCATGCCGGTAGGCGTTAGGAATGGTGCCGACAATCGCAAACCCTAGCCGTTGCCAAAGGGCGACGGCCACCTCGTTAGTGGACACTACCGCATTAAATTGCATCGCTTCAAAGCCATACTGGCGCGCGATATGCTGCGAGTGTTCGCACATCTGGCGGGCAACACCTTTCCCCCTGGCGGCAGGCGAGACCATGTAGCCGCAGTTACAAACGTGCTGGCCAGGGCCAGCGGCGTTAGCTTTTAAATAGTAAGTGCCCAGTAACTCGCCCTGATCATCTTTTACTGCAAATGATGCCTTAGGCTGCTCGCACCACAATGTATACGCCGTTTTAAAGGTGATCTCAGGGTCAATCGCATAGGTTTCTTGTGCCGTGACAATCGACTGAAAATGTGTCCAGAAAGCCGCAAAGTCATCGTCGGTCATGGGCGTAAAGCGCAGTGGGGTCATCGGTTATAAGTCATCGTAGTGAGCGTTTTAGTTAAGTGGTGATCGAACAACGTCTGCGACAATTTCATAACTACGCAAGCGGTCGGCATGGTCATAAAAATCGCTGTTAATCATTAGTTCATCAGCGCCAGTACGCGCTTGAAAAGCCTCTAGTTCAGCTTTGACCGTAGCGGGTCCGCCAATAATAGCGGCACCTAGAAATTGGCTCACCTGAGAGCGCTCCATAGGTGTCCAGTCCATTTGCTCAACCGGTGGCTGTGATTGAGTCGGCTTACCGCGAATCAGGCTAAGAAACTTCTGTTGAGAGGTCGTTGCCAAGTAGTGGGCCATGGCATCACTTTCGGCAGCGATAACGGGCAATCCTACCATGGCATGGGGTTTGTCTAAGTGCTCCGACGGCCGAAAGTTATCACGATAAAGCCGCAGCGCTTCAAATAAGTAACCCGGTGCAAACTGGGCTGCAAAGGCAAAGGGGAGCCCAAGTTTAGCGGCTAGCTGCGCACTATAACCGCTAGAGCCAAGTAGCCAGATAGGCACGTGGGTGCCTTGCCCAGGTACAGCTTTGACGCGCTGCTGTGGATCAGCATCCGCTAAGTAGCTTCGCAATTCATTAAGTAGTTGTGGGAAGTCATCGACGCCCGCCTGAGCGTTACGGCGCATAGCCTGCATGGTGGCACCGTCTGAGCCAGGCGCACGGCCGAGTCCTAAATCAATCCGGCCAGGGTAGAGCGTTTCTAAGGTGCCAAACTGCTCGGCAATCACCAGCGGCGGATGGTTGGGCAGCATGATGCCACCACTGCCCACGCGGATAGTGGTCGTTTGCCCTGCCACATAGCCAATCAAGACCGCGGTTGCTGCGCTGGCAATGCCAGCAATGTTGTGGTGTTCCGCCAGCCAGTATCGGGTGTAGCCAAGCTGTTCTGCCTTCTGCGCTAGAGACACACTATTGCGAAATGTTTCGGCAGCGCTACCGCCTTGGCGAATCGGTGCTAAATCCAGTACGGAAATAGCAGTATTGGCGAGTTGGCTCATAAGACACCTGGGTAGAAGAACAAATGGTCAGCTAGATTTATTCGCACTTTTTATTAGCACGCTAGGTATCTCAATGTTATGTGGGCACGTAAGAAGAAATGCAAGGTGTCGCTAGTGCCAGTTAGCAACGTCAACTAGTCGGTGGAGGTGTCGGTCGTATTAAAATCTCGTTCACATCGACATGCGCGGGTTGAGAAAGTGCATAAATCACAGCGTTAGCAATATCACGATCTTCAAGTGCGTGTTCTGGCGGTTCATCAAAGAAGGGAGTATCGACCATGCCAGGCTCGATTAAGGTAACGCGCATACCTGTTCCGCGTAGTTCTTCACGCAGGTTGTAACCGATCCCCGTCACCGCCCACTTTGTGGCGCTATACATCGAGCCTGGAATCGTGGTTCGACCAGCGGCTGAACCGGTTAACAACACATGCCCTTTGCTTCGCTTTAGCGCAGGAAGGCAGGCCTGAAGCGTTAATCCTACGCCATAAATATTGGTCAGGATCATCTCACGCCAAGCATCGTGATCTGCACCGCTAAAGCCGCCGGGGGAGCCACCACGCCCAGCGTTTGCAAAGACTGCATCTATACGACCAAATGTTTCAATTGCTTGATCGACCATGGCTTGCTGTTGTGTCATGTCGGTGACATCCAACGCACATGTCAGCACATTTTCCGGGCCAAGCTCTTGGGCGAGTGCGGTAAGTTTGTTGGTAGAGCGAGCGGCCAGCACTAACTTATAACCTTCACGTGAGGCTGCTCGTGCGGTGGCCGCACCAATTCCGCTTGATGCGCCAGTAATCATTAGGACACGGTGCTGCATAGCGTGTGCTCCTAGCTCATTTATAAAAGGGGAGCTATTAGAATGGCTAATTGGTCACCGTGTTGCAAATGGGCTGTTTAAGCTAGTGTGTGTGCTTTTCTTCTTTGCGTTTCAGCATAGAAGATAGGTCGAGTATCGATTGCGCCATATCGGCCATGCTTTTGCTTTGATCCATCGATGTCTTACGCAAAAATCGGTAGGCTTCTTCTTCGGTCATTGCCTGGTACGCCATGATAAGCCCTTTAGCACGTTCAATCAGCTTACGTTCACGCAATGCTTTGCGGGTACTTTCCAGCTCATCACTAAGGCCTTGAAGGTGGCTTGATTGGGCGTGGGCAAGCTCAATCAATGAACGCCCTAATGGTGATGTTAAGGCGCTGGCGGTTAACTCACCTAGTGGTTGACTGTCGCTTAAGGCTAGGAGTTGTTCACACGGAGCGAGTGGGGATTTCCCTTGAGGTGTTTCAGCTTGCTCTAAGGCTGATTGGACCTGTGTAATTTTTTGATGGCATAACGCCGTTAATTGACTATTTAGGGTGTCCTCAACGGTTTTAATACTATCGATACGTAACGTTGTCAGTTCGTACCATGTTTCGCCCAGCGCTTTGTCTGTGTGTGCTTTGTCTGTGTATGTGTCGTCTATGGAGGCTTTTTGTTGGGGGTGGCGGTGAGGATGGTGGCAAGTATGATAAGCAGTGTTACGCAGTTGTTGAATCCCTGCGAGTGTCCTCGGCGAGAGAGCCTGTTCCCAAGCGCGCAGAGCCTCAGCAGAGGCAAACTCTTCAAAAGTAGCAAAGCAGCGCTGTTGATCGCGGACTAATCGGCTCAGCAGTTCGCGGTGAGCGTCGTCAAAATGCCCTTGGGTAAAGCCAAAGGCACCGCAGGCACGTTCTTGTCCAGCCAGTTCTTTACCTTGCATCAAATGAAAAATAGCCACCAGTGCGCGAGTGATATCCGGGTCTGCCGAGGTATCTGCTGCTTCAAAGACAATGGCAAGAAGGCCACTAATGAGGTGATTAAGTGCTTGTGTTGCCGCATCAGGTGAAACAGCAAACGAATGGATCGCTTGCCGCAGCGTGTCCAGGTCGTCCAGGGCAAGCCAAACCGCAGCGACTCTTCTGATTAAGCGTGCTGCTGCCTGTGGCCGCGCTTCTTTGGTTAATGCTTCTAATCGCTGGCGCATAACCGCTTCGGCTACTTGGCTACGCTCTACATACTCCTTGCGCCGAGTGGCAAACCGCTTACCTTTAGAGACAAGGTAAATCGTTGATGCCCCTCGCTCACGTTGGAGCGCATGAATAAAACCACTAATGTCGCCAACGATCTCTGAGGTGGTGGCTAAATGGTGCAGACTGTCGATATCGCATCGAAGGGCAGTTAAGAGTAGCTGTTGGGCTGAAGACATAATCGTTTCCTTTAACTCCCCGCCTGAGATGAAAGCCCCTCTATGGTGTGAAGCGCCTACAGAGGGGTAAGTAGACATTAGCGTAGTGAAAGTGCGCCTGCGTTCGTATCATCGCCGACTGCATCACGATAGGCTGTTGCTTCTTCGGTTTCTGTTGCATCGCTAAAACGGACTACCAGCACGCACGAAGCGAGTACTAAGACGGTAATGCCAAGATAAAAAAGCCCTTCTTGGTAACTAAGGCTTTCACTACGGAATAAAAAAGCGGCAGAGACAGCACCGACATTGCCACCTGCTCCCACGATACCGGCGACTGCCCCCAGTGCTTTTTTATTGATGAAGGGCACCACGCCAAAGGTTGCCCCTTCGGCCATCTGCACAAATAGACTAAATACCAGCATGATGCCGATTGCGAGGCTTAAAATATGCATTTGTGAGAAGGCAATAAGCGCGATGCCTTCACACAGCAGGGCGATAAATAGCCAGCGTACGCGCCCCTTTAAACCGCCTTGCTTGGCGAATAGGTCTGAAAAGACACCGCCAAGAGTACGGGCGAAAATATTCATCAGGCCAAATAAACCTGCGATTAACCCAGCGGTTGCCAGGGTCAGGTCAAACTTGTCGAAGAAGTAAATAGCGGCAATATTGTTGATGGTTAGCTCAACGCCAAAGCAGAGACCATAAACAATAAACAGCGCCCATACGCGAATATCTTTTGCTGCGGCTAGAAAGCTTTGTACTGCGCTATTTTCACCTGTGGCTTCGGGTAGTTCACCGCGGGCACGCAGCTCGCTAAAGTTGCCATCGGGGGCGTCTTGGGTAAACAGCCAATAGCCAATCCCAGTAAAAAACAGCACCACACCAGGTACCACCATGGCAAGACGCCACCCCAGCGTTTCACTGACGCCAAGCATTAGCAAACCCGAAAAAATTAACGGCATTAGGATTTGTGTTGTTCCACCGCCCAAGTTTCCCCAGCCAGCACTGGTGGCGTTGGCGGTGCCAACCACATTCGGCGCAAACATCATCGTGGTGTGATATTGGGTAATTACAAAAGACGCGCCGATGGCACCGATGGCTAAACGAGCGAGTAAGAAAGTTTCAAAGCTATTGGCAAAACCTATACCCATGACCGGCACGGCCCCCAGCATCAACAAACCGGTATAGGTTTTACGAGGTCCAATTTTGTCGCACAGCACGCCAATGAGCAGGCGGACAATAACGGTAATAGCAACGGAGGCAATAATGGTATTGCCGATCTGGGTTTGAGTGAGTGATAAATCTTCACGGACCACTGCCATCAAGGGAGCGATACCAAACCAGCCAAAAAAGCAGATATGGAACGCGAACCATGAGAAGTGGAAAGCACGCATTTGAGGAGTAGAAAAATTTAGTAGCCGGATGCGGTTAGCTTTATTGCGAATGTCCATGGATGGCCTCACAGAGCAAGCATAATACGAGTGGGTCAAAACAGGCGCTTTTAAAAAAGCACTATGTTGTTGACGAGAACATGCCTTCGCCATTGAAGGGCAGGTTCGACGCACTCGTACCCGTTGGGCCTGGTCCACGCCTACCATCATTTAGTAAGAGTGAAGCAATTAGTTCGCCATAAGACAGTTTTGCAAATAAAGTCAGGGAGTTATTTTACGTGTGATGGATAGGAAGTTTGCTATGTACGTTGCTGATGCACCACAGTGATACAGTTATGGCACAGATGTGCGACATGTGGGTGCCGGTTAGTCGTGTAAATAAACAGCATCAATATCCAGCGTTGAACGCTCACCAATCGCGTCAAAGTGCGTTTCTAACCAGCGCTCGGCAGCAGCGCGACCTTGTTCAAACAGATAACATAGAAATGCCCACTCTGAGTTCATTTTGCTCGATACTGAGAGATCCTCCAGCGCCTGTTCACCACTAATGCGGTGGAAGAGCGCTTGCTGATAGCAGTTTTCTATTCCTTGCTCATCTAGTGTGCGTTTGAGCAGTGCAATCATGCGTATTTCTTTAATCAGGGCTGAATTAAAGGTGATTTCGTTGAGGCGGTTCATGATGGCTGAGGCAGAGGTAGGTACTTCTTCCCTGCTAATAGGGTTAATTTGTACCAGCAGAATGTCTCGGGCACTACACTCCTCCATTAACGGAAATAGCGCAGGGTTGCCCATATAGCCGCCATCCCAATACGCCTCGCCTTCTATCTCAACAGCTTGAAATACAAAAGGCAGGCAAGCAGAGGCCATGACCGCATCTACACTCATTTCTTCGCGGCGAAAAACGCGCTGTTTTCCGGTGCGAACGTTAGTAGCTGTCACAAATAGCTTAAGCTGCTCACAGCGCCTGACACGTTCAAAATCAATATGTTCGGCGACAATATCGCGTAATGGATTAATATTAAGAGGGTTCAGTTGGTAGGGGGAGACTAGGCGGCTTAAAAGATCCATGGCCACATAACCTGGTGAATGATCGAGAGACCAGTTACCGGTCAGCACGTCTAGTGGTGAGCGACGAATTGGACTTGCCATACCCGCTCGGCTAACCGCTTTCCAAAACTGGTGCAGCGCTTGGCGAGCTGTCTCTTTGTTACCGCGGGTAAGGGCATCTGCCATGACCACACCGTTCATCGCACCAGCGCTTGTGCCACTGATGCCTTCAATGTCGATACGGTCGTCTTCAAGCAATCGATCGATAACCCCCCAAGTGTAAGCGCCGTGGGCACCTCCGCCCTGTAAGGCAAGGTCTATCTTTTTGATCTGCGACATCACTTTTCCCTGCTGAGTGGGTGATTAAATGCGGTAACCCACCCAGCATGGCATAAAAGCATGTGTTTAGTGTATGCCAGTTAAAAAGGTGTACATCACCAAAAGACCCTAGAGCGCGATGTTAAGGAGAATCTGCTAAGGGTGAGGAGTGGCCTATGGCAAGAGGGGTCTCATAAACGGCATGCTCCATCAATTTATCAAGCTGTAGTGCTAGCTGACTGCTGGCCTCTTCCATCATGGCTAGCGCTGCAAGCTGACCATTATGGTCACCTTGGCGGGCAAACGTGAGGGCATCCAAACCGCTTTCATGAAAACGCTTATGGGGAGCAGCTAATGCCTTATAAGCTTGCGTGTACTGGTAGCGACGACCATCCCCTGTAAGGCACCAGTGACTAAGTGAGCAGTGCTGGTGATCCTCTAGGCTCTCTTCAAAGTGGGCTGAAAGTAGCTGCTTATAAAGGCGGCTTTTCCATACTGCATGCTCAAGTTTGGCGGCGTGCAAGTAAGCAGTGGTTGTACTGTGGTGGATGACTTTATACATGTGGCGTGATTGGTCTATCAACTGCTCAATGACATGTTCTGCTGATTGGGCGGCACTGGTTAAAGCCTTTATTTCCTGCTGCTGATAGTCACGGATCTTGGCATCTTCGATAACGTGTGATGCGGTGCGCTCAATCCATTGCGCTAGCTGGTGTGCTAATTGTTGGGAGTGTTCAGATAGCTCTTGCAAATCCTTAACAATCGCTGGCATGCCTGCCGGTTGTTCATGGAAGTGGGCGACTTCCAAGGCCGCAGTGATAGCTAATGCTTTTGTATGGCCTGCGTTATGCGCTAATTCACTACTTAGCTGACGTATATCGTGAAAGGCTTGTTCCGTCACTAACGAAGATGATAAGTACGCGTCTGTTTGCTGGCAGCGTTGCCGGTGTTGTTGCAATGTTTGTGCGGTTTGCTCGGCTATGTGGAGACGGCTAAAGGTGTCGGTGAGAGTGGATTGTTCGGTGGCAAGATGCTGAGCGTGGACTTCTACGCCTTTGCTCAACGAGCAAAGCATATCTGCACCTCTGGCCTGAAGCATGCTGAGTGACTCAATCGGCGTCATCAAGCTGATTGCACGGCAACCTTGACGTTTTTTTTCAGCTTCTAGCTGGGCATTCAACGCTGCCACTTCTTGTTCAAGGCGATGGATGGTTTGATAAGGGTGCATAAAAGCAAACATGGCTAGTACCTGCGAACGAGTCAATAGCATTGTGATGTTTTGTCACAAAGTATTGCAGGTGGTTGCCATGAGCGCCGTACTTACGGTCTATTAATGATAAAAACCAGTCTCTTGCGATTTTTGGGTATAGGTTTCTTAATGTCTGTGGTTCAGACTTAAAGCCCAGCCTTTCTGAGCAGTTGGCGTGTCCTTTCTGACATTGCGCCAATATCCACTATCAGCGTTGAGCCAAGTGATGAGCCCTATCGTTTGGACAACGTAGAAACTGTGATGTCGCTAACCACTCTTCATCAGGGTAGTAGGCAAACACATACTGGTTCTCTTTCAAGCTATCAATAAGCGGATACGTGATATCTTCACGCACGGCTGGGCAGCCGTGGCTACGTCCTAGCCTACCGGTTTGGGTAATAAAATCGTCGCTAACGTAGTCAGCGCCATGGATCACGATCGCTCGTTCGAATGCGAGGTCATTCACCGCAGGCTCTAAGCCATCCAAGCGCAGCGAATAGCCATTACGCCCATAGTAACTATTCATTGTGCGAAAGAGACCGATACTGGATTGATGGCTTTCAGGAATATTGGAAAACACCTCAGCCACCGCATCCCCAGAACCTTGTCCATGGGAAACAAGCTCTTCAAATAGCAGTGTATGCTGATGTAGATCGAAAACCCACATACGTGGCTCGGTGGAGGGTAGCGAGTAGTCAATGACGGCTAAACGCTCAGCGTCAGGATCGGCGCAACTAAGTGACTGAGCAGCGAGCCGAAGTGCTTCTGGCGTCGCCGTTGGCGCTAGTTGCAGTAATTGATGATGTAAAGGAGAAACGCCGGGAGGCGCTGCAGAAGCGACCTGAGCAAAAAAGCTAGCAGCCTGTAAAGGAAGGCTCAATAACACCAGTGGAAGCGATAAAACGATGGTAGAGGCGCGTAAGCAAAAAGACATAGAGAGCAACCCTGCAATAGATATCGACGAAGGAGACATGTAAACGGCTATGATAAACAAAGACAGCGAACAGCGATGAATAGTAACGCAAGGAGGAGCGATGAACGAGACAACGTTAATAAGACGATGGGCGATAGGGATGGCCCTATGTCTGACGCTGACCCAAGCGCCTCATCTGGTTAATAGCGCACAAGCAGAGACAGGTTCGCTTGAGCAGGTGTTAGCTCAACAAACAAAGGCGCAAACGAATGCGTTACTGCCGATTAAGGATTTTTACCAGCAGCTAAATCAGCAGCCCGCCTGGCAAGATGTTACACATGTTGAAGCGCTGGTGAAGGCGTTAAACAGTCTTGAAGACGATGGCTTAAACCCTGAGGATTACGACGCTGACAGCCTGTTAGATGCCTTTCAAGCTAGCCAACAAGCGGGGAAATTAGCGCAAGCTGATTTTGATATTCAGGCCACGACAGCCTTGCTTTTAGCGCTTGAACATCTTTCGCGGGGCAAGGTAAATCCAAACGAGGTCGAGCCTAAATGGGATATCCCTAGGCCTGAACGTCGCTACTCGCTGTTACGCATCACCCATGCGCTGGAAAATAATGATATTCAGGGCGCACTTGACTATGTGAGGCCCTCATCATCGGAGTATGCTCAGCTACGCGAGGCACTACGTCATTACCGCACGCTGGCTGAAAAAGGTAGCGTCCCCTATTTGGCGGGCCGAGAGGAGGCGCTTCGACCAGGTGATACCCACGAAGATGTGCAGATACTGCGACAGCGCTTGGCTTATTGGGGCGATGCTAACCTACTGGCCGCGGATAGCAATGCTTACCCAATGATTGGCGTGCAATCAGCCATTAGTGACCAGCGCACCTACGATGCGGAGTTGGAAAGGGCAGTTAGACGTTTTCAGCGTCGTCATCAGCTGCAAGAAGATGGTGTTGTGGGTGAGCGCACGCGACTTGCATTGAACACGCCACTCTCTTCGCGTATCGATCAGCTTCGTGTCAACTTAGAACGGGCTCGGTGGATTAAACCTACGCAAACTGATGAGCCACGAGTTTGGGTTGATATTGCCGGTTATCGATTGCACTACACTCGGCCTAATGGTGAGCACTGGGATGCTCGCGTTGTGGTTGGCACACCACGGCGCGAAACGCCGATTATCCATTCGGCGATTAGCCACTTAACCGTAAACCCTTCATGGACGATCCCGCCGACTATTATGCGTGAGGACGTGCTGCCTCAGGTAAGGCGAGACCCTGGCTATTTAGCACGGCGCAATATTCAAGTGTTAAGTTCTTCCGGTGAGCGGCTTGACGCTGATGCTATTGACTGGCAACGGCCTGGTGCTGTGATGCTGCGTCAAGTATCCGGTGGCGGTAATCCGCTAGGCCGTGTAGTGGTGCGTTTTCCCAATAGTGAAATGATCTATCTACACGATACGCCAGCAAGAGGGTTGTTTCAGCGTGACCAGCGAGCACTAAGCTCTGGTTGTGTCCGCGTTGAAGGCGTCATGGAGTTTGCGCAGCTACTGCTTCAGGATAGTGGTAGTCGCTATCAGCTATCTTCGTTACTTAGCAGCAGTGGAAGTGATCGTAATGTTAATCTGCCTCAGCGCATTCCTGTGGCACTGCACTACTTAACTGCCTGGCCGAATGCCCAAGGGGAGGTTGAGTTTCGCGATGATATTTATCGCCGTGATGCCCGTTTGTTGGCTGCTCTATCACAAGCCGTCTAACGTGATAAGTGGTTGATACATTCAAACCAATAACGCCGCCCAAAAAAGGGCGGCGTTATTGTTTAATGCAAAGCGAGTAGCTTACTGCTCTTCTTGGCGCTCGTAGTTGGCAACGCTGATAGTGCCTGTTTCACCGCTATCTAATGCTGCCAGCATTGGCTCAGCTTGGCGCTGGAAAGCAATTAACGTGTCGCCGCTAAGGCTGGTATTTTCAGGCAGTTCTACGTTCATTGCGTTTACTGGGGTGTTATTAACGATGACTTCGTAATGCAAATGAGGTCCCGTACTACGCCCTGTATTGCCTGAGAGTGCAATGCGCTTGCCCATTTCAATGCGCTCGCCTTGAGTCACTAGGGGGCGTGAAAGGTGTAAATAGCGGGTGCGGTAACCGTTGTCATGGCGAACGACAATGTAGCGTCCAGCGGCATGATGATTGCCTACCCGTTCCACTCGGCCATTGGCCGGAGCCACAATGGGAGTACCAATGGGCATTGCAAAGTCGGTGCCGTTATGGGGGCTGATACGGCCAGTCACAGGGTGTTTGCGGCGCGGGTTGAAATGGGAGCTCAGACGATAGCTGCCTTCAAAGGGATAGCGCGAAAAAGCAGGGTCTAAGCTGCTTCCTTCGGGTGTATAAAAGTTGCTATCGGTGGCATTGCGAAGGAGCGTTAAATCCATGCGTTCGCCGTCATACTTAACCGCTAGAACACGAGAGTCGAGCGCTTCTCCGTCAATCATGTCTGATTCAACTAACACCTGGAAGCGATCCCCTCGACGACTGTCGCGGCGAAAGTCGAGCTTCTTTTCAAGTAGTCGGGTTAGTTCGGTAACGGCACCGCTGCTTAAGCCCGTTGCCTGGGCAGAGCGTGCAAAGCTACCGCTTACGCTACCTGCATAAAGGCGCTGTACTGCTTCACCTTGGCGCTCAATAATAGTGGCGGCAAAGTGCTCTTCATCCCGCTCAAGTAAGATGCCGTCGCGGGTGTTTTTCATCATACGCAGAGACAGTAAGCGACCATTTTCATCTAACTGATAGTCGAAGCTATGACCGGCGCGCCAATGAGTGAACATGCGCGGATCTTCTAGGCCCTCTAGCAGTGTCAGCACTTCGCTGTAGCCAAGGCCCAACTTCTCCTGTCCTAGCAGTGCAAATGTTTCACCAGACTCGACAATATGCGTCTTCCACTTAGGAACGTAGGGTTCGTCTGTGGCAAGTTCCAGTTCAAGAAACGAGACATCATCAAATAGCTCAATGCCATAGTCTTCATACGAAGTAGCATCGGCAATTTCGACAGAGGATGTATTGTCGACATCAAGCATGCCACTTGAAAGCGTCCCTAATACCACGGCCATGTGAAGCGCACCTTCATCAAGCTGAGTACTAGCATGGGGGGCATTTGTTACGACGCTAGCCATGGAGGCTTCTGCGCTGGTAATCACATCCAGGTCGACAATTTCCGTTGGAGTGAGATCGTCCAGCGGGATATGGTCGCGCGTAGCATCAATGGCGCGTGAGGCTCTATCAATGGCTTCAGCAACGGGAGTGCGCTCTTGGCGCAACGAAGGAACCCCAGGAGCAGAATCGCTGGGAAGCGGTACAAGCACGCTCTCCAGCGGTGTGTGAGTTTGGTTTAGATCGTGATAGGTCGTGATTAACTTTTGTGTGCCCAGCACAGTGACCATAGTAGCCACAGGTAACAGTAACAATTTATGCGTGCGGGGCAGCGAATAAAGAATTCGCAACATGGGTAAATGGGCCGCCGAGTTCGTGATAAATAAGTAACATGAAAGAAAGTGAACCCAGGAACCATACCCCATGACAGCAAGAGTGAACAGACTGTATGCCTATACACTAAATGCTCTTTTACTGGAATGAGGAAACAATAAGATAAGGAGCGCTGTTTTTGAACACTGTTCGCTAAAAAAATTATTTTTTTGAAAAGCCGAGGAAATAAATTAATACGCTAATTAACCATAGGGAAGTGGTGATAGGCAATAATTTTCACTCACTATTAAAAGTAAAATTAAGGATATGGTGGAGTTGTAGTGGTCTTGTGATAGGTCTGTATAAGTTGTAGGTGTTTGAAAGCCCGCCGCACACCAGAAACTGATTGCTAAGCACAATCTTTAGATTGCAAGGCGCTTTCTGTGAAAGGCACGTGGTATAGAATTTCTTTTTTTGTAATAAATTGATTTTTTCTGTATCTGGCAAAGTTAGCCTCAACAAGCAGCTGTTAACAAGCAGTTGTTGAAGGTGCTGTCGTGCTTAGTAAGCCGGCTAGGGCAGTCTGCTGAATAGGAATAATTGTTTATAAGCAAGTACTCAGCGCTTTTTCCTGGCATCCTAGAAAGGTTTTCGAAGATTAAGCGGATTATTTCGCTGTTTAGCGTCGAGGGAATCGAAATGTCTCGAGTAACTCTTGCACAGTGGCAGATGCTGGCAGCCGTTGTTGACCATGGTGGGTTTGCGCGGGCGGCGGAGGCTATTCATAAAAGCCCATCTACGCTTAACCATGCTGTGCACAAGCTAGAAGAGCAGTTGGGTGTTCAGGTATTGGAGCCGGTAGGCCGGCAGGTGCGTTTAACTGAAGCAGGCGAGCTATTGCTGCGCCGAGCACGCCAGTTAATTGAAAGTGCCGCCTCATTAGAAGACGTGGCGACACGTTTGGCAGCAGGGCTGGAAGCGGAAGTGGTGGTGGCGATTGATCAAATTTTTCCAGCCGCCGCCCAAGCGAAAGCACTTGAGCGTTTCTCGGAAACTTATCCTCAAGTCAGAGTGCAGCTACATGAAAGTGTGCTTAATGGCGGTACGGAAATGCTTCACGATGGCCGTGCTGACCTGGTGGTCTCAGGTATTGAAGCGCAAGGCTTTTTAGGGGAGCCATTGGTTAATGTGCGATTTATTGCGGTGGCACATCCGGGGCATATTTTACATCAGCTTGGACGTTCGTTGGATTTGCGTGATCTTGCCCAACACCGGCAACTGGTGGTGCGTGACTCAGCGCTACGCCAGTCTACCAATGCGGGATGGCTTAAAGCAGAGCAGCGTTGGACAGTGAGTCACTTACATACCTCGTTGGATATGCTGACGCGTGGGTTAGGGTTTGCCTGGATGCCAGAAACTCGGATTGCTGATGAACTTGCCTCTGGGCAGCTAAAGCCTTTACCGCTAAGCGCTGGTGGGATTCGTGAGGTGCCAATGCAACTGATATTTAGAGACCGAGACCGAGCGGGTCCTGCAGCCCATGCCATGGCGCAAGCATTGAAGCAGGGAGTAACAGAACTCTGCCCTCAGGATTCGATTTCCTCGAATGAATCACCGTAAAACATCCGCTTGAGCATCTGGTAGGCGGGCGTATGCTGAATGTAATCAGTACGAATAATGCGTTTGTTGCATTTTCTTATTACAACAGGAGGCGCCCCGATGGGACTGCTTGTTAATGGCGAATGGGTTGATCAGTGGTACGACACTAAAAAGCATGGCGGTGAATTTGTCCGCGAGTCTGCTCAGCTGCGTGATTGGATTGGTGAAGCAGCTGAGACAGGGGCTGAAACAGATGGGCGAAGCTATCCCGCGCAATCAGATCGTTACCACCTTTACGTATCGCTTGCCTGTCCTTGGGCGCATCGAATCCTCATTATGCGCAAACTAAAAGGGCTGGAATCTCTCATTGGCGCCTCACACGTCAGTCCATTAATGCTAGATAAGGGCTGGACATACGATCAAAGCGAAGGTGCCAGCGGGGATCCTATCAATCACGTCGATTATCATCATCAACTCTATACCATGACTGACCCCGCTTATACGGGGCGGGTCACAGTGCCGGTACTTTGGGATAAACAACGCAGTGCAATAATTAATAATGAGTCAGCTGATTTGATGCGCATTTTTAATCGCGCGTTTGATGAGTTAACCGGTAATGATTTAGATTTTTATCCTGAAGACTTGCGTAGCATTATTGATGACGTCAATGATGATGTGTACGACCATATTAATAACGGTGTTTACAAGTCGGGCTTTGCAACAGAGCAGCAGGTGTACGAAAAACACGTACAGGCCCTATTCGATGCCTTGGATCGCATGGAAAAACGCTTGAGTGAGCAGCGTTATTTAGCGGGAGAATGGTTAACGGAGGCGGATATTCGTCTGTTCACTACGCTGATCCGTTTTGATGCTGTCTACTATGGTCATTTTAAATGTAATTTTAAGCGCATCGAAGATTACCCAAATCTCGCCCATTACGTTCGCGAGCTATATCAGTGGCCAGGTATAGCAGAGACGGTCAACATGGATCATATAAAGCGCCACTATTACTACAGTCACGACACGATTAATCCAACCCGCATCGTGCCTGCCGGGCCGCTATTAGGTTTAGAACGTCCTCATGACCGTGAACGCTTACCAGGGCAGGGCATTCGCCGCCGAGCATCATAGGCTATAAACAACTACTGCTAAGAGTCATTGTTAATAGAAAGGGCCACCCAGAAATTGGGTGGCCCTTTTTGCTAATTAACCGCTAGATTGAATGATTTAAGCTAAACCGCTTACTCGTTATCATTAACGGCTTCGCGAGTAGACTGCCAAGCGCTTTGAGCGCCTTCTTTGGTGGTTTGCCATGCATCACGCGCATTGTTTTTGGTCTGCTCCCACCAATCACGATCATAGGTGGGGAACGACTCAACCTCTTCTTGAGAGGCATCAAGCATAATGCGGTGTTCGGTATCGCCGTCACTTTCTGTATGGGTTTCCAATGTAAATTGGTCAGAATTGACGACAATTTCGCGACCACCCAGGCCTAGCACCGCGCCGCTCTCGATCACCAACGCCGAAATTCGCATCTCTTCATCAAAGAGTATGTCTTCGACTTCCCCGATTTCTTCGCCAGAACCGCCGTTAAAGAACACCTCTGCATCCAGGATATCGTCAGCAGAGTACATTCCTTGAGGTTCGGTAGACGCCTGAACACCAAACGCTAAACTGCTTAGAAAGGCAGCACTGATCGCGGTCGTGAATAGTGATTTACGCATAGCATCTCTCCATGGGGCTATCAATGTGCGATGTAAAGTACGCAGTTACTCGGCCAATCTTATAAGCCGTTCGCCCAATCATCAGCACGCCGCTCGGCTTCTTCCTGCTCCAAACCATATTTTTGCTGTAACTTGCCGACAAGTTGATCTTTTTTGCCGCCAATTTGGGTAAGCTCATCGTCAGTTAGTTCGCCCCAGCTGGCGCGCGCTTTTCCCTTCATCTCTTTCCAGTTGCCTTCTATCTGATCCCAGTTCATAGCATCACTCCTTGAAGTTAGTGAACATTAGTTAATAAATATCAGTAGGCATCTCTCAGGTTAGACGAACAGCGAGTATGTGCAAGTCTGAATGTTGATAGCGGTAAATGTAAAAAAACTAGTCATAAGCTATTTGCGATGTTAGGATGCGCCCTCCTCGCATGTGTTGACCCCTCCATCACGACGATAAGCAGTTTCCAATGTAGCTTTGACTACAAAGCGAAATGCTTGCGGGAACATCTTGCCAACTGCAGATGTTCATTGCTGTGAAGATGGCGCGCCTCCAGCATTTCACCAAACGGGTGAAATCGGCGCAGAAGGTCGCCACAGCGGTTGGCCCGCTAACGCGAGTTTGCTAACCGAATGCTAGGTGCGACCGGCGTCTCCGACTCCACTGATGATGATATCCGCTTTGCGGATCCTTGCTTATTAATATGCACGGTTACGCGTATTAACAAGCAGAGTCAGAGACGCTTACGATGTTTTTTGCCGGAAAAACCGGCCTACCAAGGTGTGATTAATGACCTCGACTTCTGTCGCTTCGCCGAGCTTCGGCGATCTTGCTCTGTTGCCTGCCGTTCTCTCTGCTGTTGAAGCACAAGGCTACGAAATTCCTTCGCCGATCCAGGCGCAGACTATTCCTGCGTTGTTGGAAGGCCGCGATATGCTGGGCCAAGCACAAACCGGCACCGGCAAAACTGCTGCGTTTGCATTGCCATTGTTATCGCGTTTAGAACTTACCCGTCGCGAGCCTCAAGTACTGGTTATGGCTCCGACCCGTGAACTTGCTCAGCAGGTTGCGGCTTCGTTCAGTAAATATGGCCAAAACCTTAAGGGTCTTGAAGTAGCGATCCTTTGTGGTGGTCAAGAATACCGTGAACAGTTAGGCGCGCTAAAGCGCGGTGCCCAAGTCATTGTTGGCACCCCCGGCCGTATTATCGATCACCTAGATCGCGGTAGTCTGAAACTCGACGGTCTTTCAGCACTGGTGCTGGATGAAGCTGACGAAATGCTGCGCATGGGCTTTATCGACGACGTAAAACGCGTGGTTGCCGATACCCCTAAAGATGCTCAGCGTGTGTTTTTCTCGGCAACGCTGCCGACTGAAATCGAGCGCATTGTTAACCGCTACTTGGTTAATCCGGTGAAAGTCGCGATTGAGTCGCGCACCACAACCGGCGAAAACATTGAGCAGCGCATTGTGCGTGTTGATGGTGGTGCTAAGCTCGAAGCCCTGGCACGTATTCTGGAAGTTGAGCCAGTCGATGGGGCCATCGTCTTTGTGCGTACTCGTGCTGCTTGTACCACGCTGGTTGAACAGCTGACAGCGCGTGGTGTTAACGCGGCCGGTCTGTCTGGCGATCTGGACCAAAGCCTGCGTGAACGCACCATTACACGTTTGAAGCGCGGCAAAGTTGATGTGTTGATTGCGACAGACGTCGCTGCGCGCGGTCTTGACGTGTCGCGTATTACTCACGTTATTAACTACGATCTGCCCCAAGACGCAGAAGCGTATACCCACCGTATCGGTCGTACCGGTCGTGCTGGGCGTAGCGGTATCGCGATTACGTTCGCAGGTTTCCGTGAAGGCCGTAAAGTGGGCTGGATGGAGCAGGCGACCGGTCAGAAAATGACCGAAATGCCGCTGCCAGACGAAGCAGCTATTCGCGCTCACCGTGATGAAGTGTTCCATCATCGCGTTGTGGCGGCACTGACCAAAGGTGCTGAAGAACAGCGTGCGTTGGTTGAGCGCCTGGTAGAAGAAGGCCATGACGCCGTTGAGCTAGCCTGTGCCTTTGCCGCTATGGCGCGTGCTGACGAAGCACCGATTGGTCGCTTGCAGGCACCGCGTAAAGAGAAGCCGATGCGTGATGGCGCGCCTGGTGCCAAGCCAGGTGGCCGTCGCGAGCGTTCCAGCGCACCTAGCGAAGGTATGATTCGTTACCGTGTTTCCGTTGGCCATAAAGATGGCGTTAAGCCTGGCCAACTGGTTGGCGCACTGGCGAACGAAGGTGGTATCGAAGGCGCTCGTATCGGTCGTATCGATATTCGTAACGCTTTCTCGGTCGTTGAGCTGCCCAGTGGTTTGCCTTCCACAATTCTGGCGAAAATGGCACGTGCCCGTGTTGCTGGCCGCCCGCTAGAAATCAGTGAAGACAGCGCTCCTGAGCGTGCGCCACGTCGTCGCCGTGATGATGGTGATGCGCCAGTTCGTCGCCGCGAACGCGCTTAAGTTAATGTGTAGCGCCCTATAGTGGTGCTTCAAAACGACGTTTAACGATCGTTCTATCCCCTTACGCTTAACGGCGTAAGGGGATTTTTTTTGCCTGTTATTGTCGCCGGAAAGTTGAGCTACGCTAGTACGGTCATCAATCAACAAAAGGGACATGCATGGACGCGTCACTACATGAATGGAATCTAGCTCCAAAAGAGGCGATAGCACTGCAAAAAACGTTGGCAAAACGACTCGAAACTGCTGATCGTATCGACTCTGTACAGCACATCGCAGGGGTGGATATTGGGTTTGAAGCAGGCGGTGATATTACTCGGGCAGCGGTCGTTGTTTTAATGTGGCAGCCTGACAGCACACAGCATTTGGCTGTGGTAGAGCAGGTGGTTCATCGTGAACCAACGCGTATGCCCTATATTCCTGGCCTGCTCTCTTTTCGTGAAATTCCAGCCGCTCTGGAAGCGTTCGCTAAGCTTACGATCAGACCTGAGCTGGTAATGGTCGACGGTCAGGGAATTGCCCATCCTCGACGGCTTGGCGTAGCTGCTCACCTGGGGCTATGGCTAAATTTACCGACGGTCGGCATCGCTAAATCCCGATTAACGGGTCAGTATGAAGAGGTGGGAAATATGCGTGGTGATTGGGTGCCTCTAACATCAGGTAAAGACGTTATTGGTGCCGTGCTACGCTCGAGGGAAAATGTGAAGCCGGTATTCGTATCACCTGGACATCGATTATCCCTTGAAACATCGCTTGACTGGGTGGTGCGCTGTTTAGGGCGC
Organism: Vreelandella neptunia; assembly: GCF_000712975.1. Classification (GTDB taxonomy): domain Bacteria; phylum Pseudomonadota; class Gammaproteobacteria; order Pseudomonadales; family Halomonadaceae; genus Vreelandella; species Vreelandella qaidamensis. The sequence continues at coordinate 627,017 of NZ_JHQL01000001.1, forward strand.
ACCAAGTTACCAGAACCCACGCGACTAGCGGATCGGCTTGCGTCAAGACGCGACCAAAAGCGGCTTATATAAAACGTAGGAAATGGCGCAACAGGCCAGAGGCTGCTTGAGTATCGGTGATGGCATGAATAAGTGCGTCAGGATTTTCACCTTGATCGCGCAATGCGGCCTTCTGGCGCTCGATATAAGCATGCATGACTGCGGGGGTAAACTCCGGGTGAAACTGAACACTCCACTGACGCGGGCCATAACGCAACGCTTGATGAGCATCGTGGCTGTTATGCGCTAACACGGTGGTGTTAGGGGGCAATTGCATGACGGCTTGCGCATGGGTCAGGTGGGCAGGAAAGTGTGAAGGTAGCATGCTAAAGAGAGGGTCTTGATTGCCCGCTTGGGTAAGCCGTACGTTGCGCGTTCCTGATTCTCTTCCTGCAGGGTGGTAATCGCTAATGCCACCGAAGGCCGATGCCATTAGCTGGTGGCCATAGCACACGCCAAGCATAGGGACGTTCTCGTCTAGCGCTTGCACAAGCCAAGGTTTTAGCGCCTCGCTCCACGGCTCCTGTTCGCTCACCATGCTATGGGACCCCGTGAGCATAATGCCTGCGAATGAGGTAGGAGAAGAGGGAACGCCTTGTTTGCGTGCATCCCAAACGCTTAGCGACACGTGTTCTGGCAGTGCAGTCGTCAGTTGATTAATAAAGAGCTGTTCGAAATCACCGTATTGATCGACCACTTCAGGAAAAGCGTCACCGGTTTTGATAATGACTAAAGAGGTCATGGCGTTCCCGTCGTTGTTTGAGATGGATCGTGAAATATGGATCGTGTGAGATGCGTTGTGTCAGAGGAAAGGTTAGCCCAATCAGGGTATTACCCTGTAAGCTGATACGTCTCACCATACACCTTTTTCGCTTTATATTAGGAGCCTTATATGCAAAAGATAACCCGTGCTGGCGAGCCTATGGATGTTGCGGGCACGCTGCCTGCTCCAGGTGATGTTGCTCCTCTGATGACGCTTACCAATACTGATCTGGAGGATGTCACGCTTGACACCTACTCGGGCAAGCGCAAAGTGTTGAATATTATCCCAAGTGTGGATACACCCACGTGTGCGGTGTCTACACGGCGGTTTAATGAGCTGGCCTCGCAACTGGATAATACCGTTGTGCTGGTTGTGTCTGCTGATCTGCCGTTTGCAGCTAAGCGTTTTTGTGGCGCAGAGGGATTGGATAATGTGGAAACCTTGTCCACCTTCCGCCATCGAGAGTTCCAAGAGGCCTGGGGTGTCGCGCTTGCTAATAGTGCAATGGAAGGATTGTGCGCTCGTGCCGTGGTAGTGCTCGACGCAGATAACCGCGTGTTGCACAGTGAACTGGTGAGTGAGCTGAAAAATGAGCCAAATTACGATGCAGCGCTAGCGTCACTAAAGCGCTAATGTTGAAGCACTGATCAGCGCAATGCGTGCCGGTCTAGCGCGCATCTTATCAGCGTCTGTTCTTAGCGTTCATGCTTTGCCGCCGCCACTAGTGCGCTGATTAAGCGCTGTTGGGGGCGGTTAAATATAAGCCACTCTGGATGCCACTGAACGCCGATTAAAAAGTCATGGTTTGTGGACTCAATTCCCTGCACTAGCCCATCCCGGTCGCGGGCAACAATATTAATGCCGTCACCAGCTTTATTAACCGCCTGATGGTGCAGGCTATTCACGCGACACCACGTGACGCCTAGTAGCTGATAAAGCTTGCTACCTCCGACAATATCTACGGTTTTGCGTGGTAAAACCGTACGCCGTCGCTTAAGCCCTTCATGGGTGGTGTAGATGTCAGGGTCGAGAGTGCCGCCCAAATGGACGTTGATTAGTTGAGCCCCGCGGCAAATTCCCAGCACAGGGGTGTTTTGCGGAATAAAACGGCCGAGTAGATTGAGTTCCAGTTCATCGCGGGCCGGATCCAGCCGTACGTCTAGCTGTACTTCGCCGCCGTAAAGATGTGCTTGAATATCATCGCCACCACCAATAATTAGACCGTCTAAGTACTCAGGCAAGGGGCGTGAAGGAGATAAGCGCAGCGGCTTTCCCCCATGGCGCCATACGGCGAACCAGTCAAACCACCAGGCTAGATGACTTTTTTGATCAGAGGTTGTAATCCCAATAAGCGGTCGAGACATGCTGGCAAGTTCTCACTAAGGCAGTGTATTTAGGATGACTTAAATAGGCCAAGCAGCTTCGTTTTACAGCGTCTCCACCAAGGCTGGCTGTGTTCGGCAATATATTCATCGCAGCGCGCACGCAGTACGTTACTGTTTGCGGCTAACTTTTCTACCTCGACCCAGCGATTCCATTCCACTACCGATCCCCAGCCAGGATGCGAGAGCTGCGCGTTCGGTAGTCGGTAGTGAAAGGTGGGACGTGGTTTGGTGAGCTGTCCATGCAGCAGTTCATGGGGGTGATCTGGGCGTAGATGGGCAAATAACGGTAACAAATCTAGCTCCCGATTCCGCGTAGGGTTGTAGTGTAGATAGTCATTAATAAACGTATCTAGGTCGGGCTGATAGCCAGAGTCGAGAATTTTTAGCGCGTACTCTTTATGAAATGGGTTCGCGTGTGGCAGTACTTCACGGGTAATGTCGACTTTTATTTCATCACGTAGCCAGCTGGCTAGTAGCAAATAGGCCTGCATCATCGATAAAAGGTAATCAACGTCAAAACGCTCTACTTCAGGATTTAAATGCAGTCCAAATCCATAGAGTAAGCTGGCATCTGTTCCTTTTGCGCCTTTATCACGAAGGGCATCAAATAGTTGGTCTAGTTCGTTTAGCTCATCCCAAGGAATAGGTGGGCAGACAATTTCTGTAGGCACTAAGCCAGTGACCATGTCGCCAATCAGTTCGCGGGTCTTTTGATGGAACTCGATTCGCCGCTGATGCTGCTGGCGTGCCCATTCACTATCGCTTTCATGGTGGTCTTCCAGTAGCGTCTTGTCAGGATGGGCATACTGGGTATCTAGCTCGATACCGAACTCCCCCCATCGTGTTGCTTCTACCAGTAGCCGATGGGGACTTACCACGTTAAGCTCACCTCCAAATAGCTCGCGTACCAGTTCAGCGGTATCACGCGGCGGCAGTCCGGCGAATTCAATTTCTACACCGACGCGCCTTGTTTTTCCGTTACTGTTAGTACGGTTAGGAGGAGCTTGCAGCGTCATCTCGGTATCCTTGAGGTGAACGTTTAGGCAACCAGCCTATCATAGTCACGCGTTAAGGCTGAGGGTATTAAATTAAGTAAACGCTAATTAACCGACGGGTCAGGTCGGTCTATTTCCGGGAGTCAAATGTGCGACAGCACTGGATAATTAATATCGTGTTAAGCGTTTTTTTAACGCTGTTCATAAGTCTGGCAACCCAGGCTCAAGCACAAGGTGTCTCTCTGCCTAGCCTGGGCGGCAGCAATAATGCATCAGAAGAGCAGAGCGTTAGTGATGAAAGTTTCCAAAGCTCGCTTAATGATGTGATCTCAATGTTGGAGAACGAAGAGCAGCGTAAAGCGTTGCTGGACTCCCTGCGTGAATTACAGCTCACCACCGATGCAACCCAAGAGGACAAAATCGTCCATCAAGGTCTATTAGGTGCGTTAGCCGATACCCTGTCTGATATTGGTGAGCAGGCTCAGGCTGGTGATTCACCGATTGACGAATGGTCACGACAATTAGTCCAAGGGGCTGCCGATTTACGCGCATTAAATGATGGAGCCGACCAGGGTGAAGCGGTGCGTGCAGTGGCAGACGGTGCCGTTCTTGCGTTTGTTTGGGTGGTGCTGTTGGTCGTTATGATTGCGTTTGGTCGCTTAATCGCCACGCGGCGGGAATGGCCGCTGGACTTACCGCGAGACCCAAAAGCATGGCTACTGGCAATGCACTTTTTACGCCGTATGCTGCCTTGGGCGCTGTCATTCGCGATTACGTTGGGGATTGGGCAGATATTACCTTACAGCCCAGGGCGTACGGTTGTATTGGTTATCGCTTATGTGTGTGTCTGTGGTCGTGCGTTATCGGTAGTGATTGAAACGGTCATCGCGTTTTTCAGCCGAGGCCACCGTTTTACAGCGGTACAGGTGCTGCAACAAAAAGCCTTGCGCGGCCTGTTTGTGATTGGCGCATTAATTGCTTTGGGCGACGCAGTAAATTCCACTCGTTTGGTTGAGTTGTTGGGTAGTGAGCTTTCCAGTTTGGTTTCGGTCCTTGCGAATATGCTGGCGGCGCTGCTTTCGGCGCGCTTCATATTTAAGTTTAAACGACCTGTCCGCCATTTGATCTGTAACCGCCCTTACAAGCAGCGCCGAGATGCTAGCGCCGCCGTTGAAATGATTCGTGCACTGGGCGGCCTCTGGCATATTCCTGCGCTATTGCTGGTAGGCGGCTCATTATTGGCCATCTTTATTACCGTAGGAGATGTGGGTACAGCGCTTGCACGCTCGATTATTTCAGCAAGTTTATTGGTATTGACGTTAGTGGTGACGGGCTTGCTGAGACGTCAATCTGAGCGCTTAGGTAAACGCCGTCATCGTCGCCGTTACAGTCAGTATCGTAAGCGCTTAGAGCGCTTTGGCTTTGTACTTGCTCACCTTTGCGCCTGGATGGTGTTCGCTGAACTGTTTATGCAGGTTTGGGGCGGTTCGCTTTTTGGCCTTGGTCAACAAGCGGTAGCTAGTGCCCGCATTGGTCAAGCGTTGGTAAGCCTAGGGTCAACTATTTTACTGGCTTGGTTGGTATGGATATTTGCTGATACGGCGATTCAGCGGGCGCTAACGTCATCTGCGCGCTCTCGTGGTAGGCGAGTGAATCAAGCTAGGGCGCAAACCATTACGCCGATGATTCGTAATGTGATTTTTGTCACGATTTTGATTATCGCAGTCATTGCCGGGCTAGCAAATCTTGGGGTTAACGTTACGCCACTACTTGCGGGTGCGGGTGTTATCGGCTTGGCGATTGGTTTTGGTGCCCAAACGTTGGTGCAGGATTTAATCACCGGGATCTTTATTCTGATTGAAGATTCACTAGCCGTGGACGATTTCGTTCAGATTAATGGCCACATGGGGACTGTTGAGGGCTTAACGCTACGCACAGTGAAGCTGCGTGATTTGGATGGTGTTGTCCATATCATTACCTTTAGCCGTATTGAGTCGATTCATAACATGTCGCGCCAGTTCGGGATTGCGCTGATGCGGATTCGTATCCCATATGCGATGAAAATTGATGATGCGATTACGCTGATGCAAGAAACAGCGCAAGAGCTTCGCAAAGATCCTATGATGCGCCACTATATTTGGTCACCCTTAGAAATGCAGGGTATCCAAGGGTTTGAGGATGGATGCCCCATTCTGCGAATGCGTTTTCGCACAGCGCCCGAAATGCAGTGGGATGTATCGCGTGCCTTTAATCTTCTATTGAAGCAGCGTATGGAAGCGCAGGAGATCGATCTGGGCGTACCACGTCTCAGTGTCAGCATGGAAGCACGCTCGGAAGATAGTAGGCAAGATCGTATGCCCGAAGAGAGCACGAAAACAGAGAGCATGAAAACAGAGAGCATGAAAACAGAGAGCACTGGCACCGATTTCACGCTTGACGAGCCGGGTGACCAGAGCGGGGGAGACAAGAGCTTGAGGGGAAAGACCAGCGATGAGGGCGGCGACAATAGCCCCCATAAGCGACCTACGCCACCAAAACCCGCTCCGCGTCCGACAGAAGCAGAAATGCGCCGAGATGACCGAGAGCGGGCCGGATTATCATCCCATACCAAGCCCAAGGCCCAAGGTGAGCCCAAGGGCGAGTCCTATGCCAACGCCAAGGGTGAACAGGGTGATGAGTAACCATGGGCCTTTAAAACGTCTCCAGCGGTTATAAAGCGATACCGCTAGGCTAACGCGGTCAATCAGCTCATCATGGCGTGAGATGGCGTTATCGGGGGGCAGGGAAAAGTCATTGGCTACATTACCTTGCCAATGCGCTCCGTGGGTTAGCCCAAGCCTAGCCCGTAACTGGCCTATATCACTGACCGTTTTGTGGAGCTTGTTGTAAGCGTCGCGATGCTCTGCAACGCCCAGCACGGTTTCAGCATCTTGGCGCAGTGCGCTGTTTGGGCAGTGCGCCACCGCGTTTTCGATGTCTTGATCGCTCGCATCGGGTGTCAGAGCCAGTCGTTGATACAAGTCGCGCATAATGTTCGAGTTGATACTCGCCGTCGGTGTGGGCACTGAGCCCGTTAGTGTTAACACTAATCTGGTTAGGTGTTTTGCATTAAATAGTCATAGGCACTTTTGATCCGCTGAAAGCGCGTTGAGGCCATTGCGACTTGGTGTTCACTCGCCGAATAGAACCGGTCAGGATGGTGCAACTGTGCCATGCGTCGATAGGCGCGGCGTATATCGGCACGGTTCGCGCCAGGCGTCAGCCCTAATACCGCCAGCGCCCTAGTGGTTCTATCAGGGGACGGTGAGTGGCGTTCTCCCTGTTGTTGTCGATGTTGTTGTCGCTGTTGGCGACGTGTTTCTTCCTGCTGAGTCTGCTCTTGTTGCCAGCGCTGACGCTCTTGCTGTTGGCTGTGTTCTTGTTGCTTGCGGCGCTCTTTTTGCTTGTTTTTTTCTTGCTTGGCCTGCTCCTTTTGGGCCTTTTCTCGGCGGGCTTCGTTTTGTTGGTGCTGTTTATTTTGCCGCTTTTGTTGCTGTTGTTCCGTTTTAGCACGTTGGCCCTGTTCTGCTTTTTCCTGAGCCTCTTTTGCCTTCTGCTCCGCAGCATGTGCATCGCGTGCTTTGCGCGCGTGATAGTCTGGATCATGCACTTGCCAATAAGCGTCTCGACTTGGATCCTCTGCCGGTGGTAGTGGCTTACCCATTAGCTCATGAAAAAGAGTGTTGAACGTGGCAGGCGTGACGTTTAGCAAGTCCGCTAGGAAACCTAGAATATAATGATTATTTAAGGATAAGTCGCCATCGTCGGTAGCAACAGTAATCGCTTGGTGAAGTATGCTTAGACTACGCTCGTTGGAACACTCTTTGCGCACCACCTCAGCCGCAAGCTGAATAGCTTGAAGGTCTTGGCTATGGGCAATACCCATCACTGGCCCAAGTTCGTGCCCGTGGCGAAATTGCGCGGTGACCTGGGCTAGACGGCGTCGCCGCTGGCCTTCGGTCACCTGTTGGCGATGCACAAGCACCCAAGCTAGCAATAGTAGTGTTGCCGTATCCACTTGGCTGCGGCTTTTTAGCAGCAACAGCTCAAAGGGTGAAAAACGGGCAATGGACATTCCCTGGCTCCAAGGCAAAGACGGTGACCGCAGCGGTGTTTAAACAGGCCAGCCTGATAATGATTGGCCATGGTATATCATCGCGTTACGCAATGAAGTAGGAGATTCGTTAGGTGATCAATGTTGAGCGTAAAAACAGCTTTCAGCTGAGGCTCACTCGACGGCTCAAGGAAGAAACGTCGCACACGCTCGATGTTTACCTATTTGTGCCCAAAGAGCTTGGGCTTAGCACCCATGTTATTTCCGAAGAAGCGTTTTATCACGGCGCGATCAACGTTTCACGTACTTACTATAGTGATGAGTACCATTTGCCGCTGGTTCACAGCCGGTTAGCGAGCCGCAATCAGCTAGGCAGCGATTCTTATCGGCTAAGCTTAAGTTTATACGCTTACCAATACGTTGGTGCGTTAGAACGAACGACACAGGCAATGCTGGTTCGGGCTCGAAAACTGCGTCATGCCCCCAGCGATCAGCGCCAAGAGAGTGGTGAGTTCCAAGAACTCGCCGATGCTCTCCGTGATCAACTCTATGAAATGAGCGATTTGAGCGAAGGCATTCTTAAACGGTTGCGTCGCAATTCGCCTACAGATGAGCGGCTCTATAAATACTTTGCCAATATCGATAATTACCTTTCTTGGTTTACTGAGCAGCAGCTGTTGGCATTAGTAGCGCATATGCCTCGTGGTGGAGAATTTAGTGAGATTAAGCGCCGCTTTATCATTGTCTGCCAACGGGAAAGTGATTACCGAAAAGAGCAGGAGTATAACGCTGAGCGGGTAATGGACGACCCTACCCGTATGTCGAATAAAATGCGCTTGTTACGACGACTTATTGAGCATCCAATTACGTTGAAACAGCGCGCCTTAGAGCTTGGCAGCGGCGAACAAAAAGCCGTAAAAGCATTGGCTACAGCAGTAGTAATGACCTTTGTATCACTGGGTGTGCTCCATTTACGCAGCGTGCTGGGTGATGTTACGGCGCTGTTTGTGCTAGCAATGGCACTGCTTTATGCGATGCGGGAAGTATTTAAAGACGATCTACGTAATACGTTATGGCGCTGGCTTCGACGTGGAAGGCCGAAATGGCGTCGTCAATATATTGACCCCACCCGTAATCAATCGGTCGGACGGCAGTTAGAGTGGTTCGACTATAAACGCTATGCTGCACTGGATGAAGATATTCAGCAAATGCGTCGCCGCACAGTCGCTCAACGTGAGGAAGAGGTGCTTCATTACCGTTCCAGCTCACGTATGTCACCCACCCGGTTTTTAAGCGGCTACGAACATACCCGTGAAACGTTGCATTTTGACCTTTCCATGCTGACGCGCCTAATGAGCAAAGAGAAGCACTTCATTTACCGTTTGAAAGAAGGGCAGGCTGTTAGAGAGAGTGTTGAAAGGCGCCACCTGTTTAACTTGGTTATTCGTGAAACCGGGAGTGAAGACACAACCTACCTCGCTCGGTGGAAAGTGGTGGTGAGTCGTTCAGGTATTGTTGATGTCGAAAAAGTCGCTGAAGAAAATGTGGCTAAAGCCAACAAATAAACTGCGTTGGATCAATAGATTGCCACTGATGCTAGGCTCGCATAGCGAAATCTCCGGTTGCACACTAGTCTCAAAAGGTGAGCAATATAATTTGCGGCTGTAACCTTGCCGCCTGGAGGATGATACCGTGCAAGCTATCGACATTATGACACCCAACGTGGTGTGTGTAGGCCCTGACGCAAATGTGCGCGATATCGCACAGATGCTACTTGAACATCGCATTAGTGCCGTGCCTGTGGTCGATGACGAGCGCAGGGTGTTAGGAATTGTAAGTGAAGGCGATTTGATGCGTCGCGTGAAGGATGAGACGGGTGATAACCGCTCTTGGTGGCTATCCCTTTTCAGTGCTGGCAAAGACGCAGGGGCATATATTAAATCTCATGGTCGCAAGGCGCATGAAATAATGACCCCTAATCCATTAACCGTCGAAGAGAATGCACCGCTGCATACCATTGCTCGCCTATTAGAAAAGCACCATATAAAACGTGTGCCAGTGGTAAGAGATGGAAAGTTAGTGGGTATCGTCAGTCGCGCAAACTTACTACAAGGAATTGCCAACGCGGTTGTTGCGCCGACCCAGTCGCCCGCGGACGATCGTTCTATTCGTGAAGCGATTCTCAAAGAGATCGACAGTAACACCGGCGTACGAACCGAAAGTTTCAGTGTGATTGTCGATGGTGGAGCCGTAGAAATTTGGGGGCTAGTCGAGTCTGCAGAACAGAAGCAAGCGGTGACTGTCGCGGCGGAAAATACACAGGGTGTAAAGAGTGTTGAAAATCACCTTGGTATGATGCCACGCGGGGCGGGCTATTTCTAATACGTTGTGTTTCTTATCTAAACAGCCCGTTGCCTTTGTGCAGCGGGCTTTTTTGTGGGCGCTAATGCGTAAAGCCAGTTAGTTAATGCTGACTGGCATTATCCTCTAGCCCATATAACAAAGCGGCCACCTCCCAAAGCGAGCACCGCACGTCATTCCCGAGTCACCGCGCCGTCATTCCCGAGTGGGGTTATCGGGAATCCACCTTGGCCTGCAGCAGCCCGAAACCCCAGGTCAACATGGATTCCCGCTAAGGGCATGCGGGAATGACGAAGTGGCAGGGCATGCGGGAATGACAAGGACGGCTCGGAGGGCTGGGGTGGAGTCATCGTCAGGCACTTATTAAATTAAACAAAAAAACCAGTCCATCGGCTAATGCGCACTCTTTTTGCTCGTAAAAAGCGACTAAAGTTGTACTTAAGTAAACGTTTACTCTTTGCAGGTAAACGTTTACTTTAAGCCTCGAAGGTCATTTTTGAAGATGTTTTATTTCGCAAGGAGAATCTATGAGCATTAACGTGACCGTATGGGGAGAAAACGTCCACGAGCAAACCAATGATGTCGTGGCGCGTATTTACCCTAAGGGCATGCACCAGTGCATCGCCGAAGGTTTAAACGAAGCGGAAGGCATAAATGCCTCTGCCGTGACGCTGCAGGATCCTGAGCAAGGCTTGAGCGAAGCAACGCTTGAAAGCACGGATGTACTGCTATGGTGGGGCCACGCCGCCCATGGCGATGTATTGGAGGAGACGGTTGATCGCGTTCAAAAGCGCGTGCTCCAGGGCATGGGCTTGATTGTGCTGCATTCTGGGCACTACTCGAAAATCTTTAAGCGCTTAATGGGAACTACGTGTTCACTAAAGTGGCGTGAAGCGGGTGAGCGGGAACGGCTTTGGGTGGTGAACCCAGGTCACCCGATTGTTCAAGGGCTGGGGGACTATATCGAGCTGCCCCATACCGAAATGTACGGCGAACCGTTTGCGGTGCCCAATCCTGATGAAGTGATCTTTATCAGTGCCTTTGAGGGGGGGGAAGTATTCCGCTCTGGTCTGACCTATAAACGTGGCAACGGTAAGATTTTCTACTTCCGTCCCGGCCACGAAACTTACCCGATTTATTACGATGCTCAAGTGAAAACTGTGTTGAAAAACGCCGTGACTTGGGCGCGCCCAGAAGGCTCACTGTGGGTCGACAGCTGCCCTAATGTTCCCGCTGACCAAGCGCCTAATCCGGTCGAAATTAAAGGTGAAAGCCTGCATAAACCCGGCGAGGAGGGTTTTAAATGATCCGTTTAGCGATAATTGGTGCAGGCAGCATGGCTGGCGAGCACGCCAAGCATTTTGGCCGTCTTGAAGGCATCGAGGTAGTTGCCGTGTGCGACCGAGACCTGGCTAAAGCCCAGGCGTTTGCCGAGTATCACGGCATTGCCGACGTGTATCAAGACCTTGAGGCCATGCTGGCTCGGGATGATATTCATGCGGTAAGTAACGTCACTCCAGATGGTGTTCACAAAGCCACGTCGCTGGCCGCTATTGCCGCTGGCAAGCATATCCTGTGTGAAAAACCGCTGGCGACAAATGCACAAGATGCTCATGAAATGGCGGTTGCTGCCCAGGCTGCTAACGTGATCAACATGGTTAACTTAAGCTACCGTGATGCTCCGGCTATTCAGCATGCGCGTGCGCTGATTGCGGGAGGCGCGATTGGCCAAGTTCGTCATGTAGACGCCAGTTATCGGCAAAGCTGGCTGGTGAGTAACGCCTGGGGGCGCTGGAATGAAGATAGCCAGTGGTTGTGGCGGCTTTCCGAGTCCCACGGCAGCAAAGGCGTATTAGGCGATGTCGGCGTGCACATTGTCGACTTTGCCAGCTTCCCTGTGGGCGACATTACCCGCGTTAACTGTGAGCTAACCTGCTTTGAAAAAGCGCCAGACAATCGCATTGGTGAGTATGTGCTGGATGCCAATGATACGGCGCTGATGAGAGTGTCATTTGCCAATGGCGCAAAGGGCACTATTCAGGCTACTCGTTGGGCAACCGGGCATCACAACTCGCTGGCGCTGAGTGTACACGGCGATAAAGGAGCGATTCGTATTGACCTGGACGCCTCAAAAGAGGATGTGCAGGTATGTCTCGATGATGACGTACATCCCGCTCGCTGGAGCACCGTGAAAGCACCGCCCACGCCGAGTATTTACCAGCGCTTTATCGAAAGCATTCGCAGCGGGGATAACGATCAGCCAGATTTTGCGCGCGGCGCGGCGATTCAAACCGTACTCGATGCCTGTTTTGTATCAAGTCAGGAAGATCGCAGCCTAGCAATTGCCAGCTAGGCGGTTGGCTCTTCAAATAACAAAATACTAACCCGATTAAGTTAACGAGCACCCTATCTACTAATAACAATCCTAACTACCAATAACAATCGAGGTGAATGCTATGCGTCATTACCTGCGCTCATCAGCGGTGCTGCTTGCCTTGCTGCCCGCAACGCTGCCTGCCATGGCGGCTGAAATTACCATTGCCTGTGGCGATGGTGGGGCAGCAGACTTCTGCCCTGTGTTAGCTCAGCGCTGGGCAGAAGCTAACGGCCACCACGTCAATATTGTCACCACGCCAGCATCGGCCACTGAGAAGTTGTCGCTTTATCAGCAGCTATTAGGCAGCCAATCCCAAGATGTGGATGTGCTGATGGTGGATATTGTGTGGCCAGGGCTACTTGCCGACCACTTGGTTGACCTGAATAAGCACTTGCCGGAAGGCGCGGCTGACGGCTTTATTCCCTCGCTGATGGACAATAATACCGTGCAGGGCAAGCTGGTGGCATTGCCGTGGTTTACGGATGCAGGGTTACTCTATTACCGCCATGACTTGTTGGACAAATACGACGCCGACGTGCCAGAAACTTGGCAAGCGTTGACTGACACTGCGCGGCATATCCAGCAGTCTGAACGCGACGCAGGTAATGCGCGCATGCATGGGTTTGTGTTTCAAGGGCGTGCCTATGAAGGGCTGACCACGAATGCGTTGGAGTGGATAGCCAGCTACGGTGGCGGCACCTTTGTGAATGCTGATGGGCAAGTCACCATCAATAACCCCCACGCCATCGAGGCGATCGTACTAGCAGCCTCTTGGATTGGGGATATTAGCCCGGAAGGCGTGCGCAACTATATGGAAGAAGAAGCACGTGGGGTGTTCCAGGCGGGTAATGCCGTGTTTATGCGCAACTGGCCTTATGTCTGGTCGTTAGGGCAGGCTGATGGCACACCCATTCAAGGTAAGTTTGGCGTCGCGCCGTTACCCAGTGGGCCCGAAGGGCAGTCTGTCGCGACGCTTGGCGGCTGGAACTGGGCGGTTTCGCGCTACTCAGAGCACCCTGATATCGCCGCTGACCTAGTGGCTTATCTCACGGCTGAGGAGCAGCAGAAAGCTCACGCCATTGAGTTTGGTCGCAACCCGACGCGGCCCGTGCTCTATGAAAATGCCGAGGTATTAGAAGCTCACCCGTTTATTGGCGAACTTTATGAAACCGTCATGAACGGTGTACCACGTCCAGCGAGCGTGACAGGCGAGTCGTATCCGCGGGTGTCGAATGCGGTATTCAACCGCGTGCATGATGCCCTATCCGGTGACATCTCCCCCGAACAAGCCATTCAGCAGCTCGACAGCGAGCTTTCCCGAATCGGGAGGCGCGGTTGGTAAGGCAATAAGTTGGTAACACTATTTGTCATCATGCCTGACGTTTTCCAGCGCAATTTTTGGCACAATCAACAGCCAAATCGCTGAGGCATGGCATGAAACAGACCAAACAGGGCGCCCAAACGGCAACCATACGTGAAATAGCCCGACGGGCCGATGTTTCTATTGCATCGGTCAGTCGGGCGCTTAATGGTAAGCCTGGGCTAAGCGACGCGTTGCGGGAAAAAATTCTCACCATTAGCCGCGAGGTGGCGTACCAGCCTAGCGCGGCGGCTAGGCAACTGATTAGTGGTAAAGCGGCGGTGGTCGGTATTTCCTTGGGGCGTCAGGATATCGAGCTGCGCCCCTACTATATTTTGTTGTATCAACACTTAACCGTGGCACTGCACCAGCAGGGCATGGTGCCGATCTTTTTCCACCATGCGCAAACTGCCGAGCTTCCCGAACGGGCGGGCGCGGCTATTCTGCTGGGTGAAACCTCTGAGGATGCGCGCCCCAGCTTGCTAGAAAATGCCGGCGTGCCTTTTGTACGTATTGGCAACCCAGGGCAAGGATTTTCGGTTGCACCGGATGATGCTCAAGGGTTTTATGAAATGACGCACCACCTCATCGCGCAAGGGCGTCGCCGGCTCGCCTTTGTCGGCGGTGAACTGGAAATGCCGCATCCTCATAGCCGTTTAGAGGGCTACCGACGGGCGCTTGATACAGCAGGACTTTCTGAGCAGTTGATTAGCCTGCCGCACCGCTTTAGCTCAGATTCACTAACCAGCTATCGCTATTTAAATCGGTTGTTGGCGGATATGCCAAGCGGCCAAGCACTGCCATTTGATGCGCTACTGTGCGCCACCGATGAGCTGGCGCTAGGCTGCGTTGCTGTATTGGAAGACAGGGGAGTCGACGTGCCTCGCCATGTCGCAGTGACCGGCTTTGATGACCTGCCAACCCTTGCCACTGGGCTAACGACCATTCGCCAAGATATTGCGGCGATTGCGGCAATGAGTGTCGAGCTGTTGGGTGAAGCGCTAGCAGGTAAAGCGCCCCGGCATGTATCGCTGCCGGTGACGCTAGTCATGCGGGAAACTGGGTGAACACTTAGCGCGGTGGTAGTTGCTCGGGCCCGAAGGCGTCAGGCAGTAGTGTTTCCATGGTGTAGGTTTTCAGCACGTCGCCCTGGTGGGAAAGCACCATGATTTGCGTTTCTGGGGTGGCAAATTCACGGATGCGCTGGCGGCAGTCGCCGCAGGGGGTGCACAGGTGCTCACCTGGCCCCATCACGTACACCTTGGCAAGCTCGCGCTGACCAGCGGTAATCATGGCGGAAATCGCCGAGGCTTCCGCACACAGCCCCTTATAGTGCGCCACTTCCACGTTGGCGCCCGCGAACTGCTGACCATCCGGGCACTCCATTACCGCGGCCACCGGGTGATTGGAGTAGGGCGCATAAGCATTGCCCAAGGTGGTCAGCAGCGTGTCAACCAGTGCCTTATCCGCTTGGCTCATGGCATTATCCTCATAAATGGCGATTAGGCCTTAGCGGCATCGTCGCGCAGTACTGTGTCTAGCGCAATCGTCATCATATCGTTGAAGGTGGTCTGGCGGTCGGCGCTGGAGAGCGAGTCACCTTTCAGAATATGGTCAGATACCGTGCAGATGGTTAGCGCGCGAGCGCCAAACTCTGCCGCCACGCCGTAAAGGCCTGCCGCTTCCATTTCCACACCCACGATGCCGTAGCGCTTGAGCAGTTCAGCCATTTCGGTTTGCGGGTTGTAGAACAGATCCGCTGAGAAGATATTGCCGACTTTTACCGGCACATTCTGCGCCTTGGCAGCTGCTACCGCGTGGCTGGTCAGCTCAAAGTCAGCGATGGCCGAGAAATCGTGGTCGTTAAAGCGCATACGGTTCACTTTGGAATCGGTGCAGGCACCCATGCCAATGACCACGTCACGCACGTTGACGTCGTCGCGCACCGCGCCGCAGGAACCCACACGAATAATCGACTTAACGCCGTAGTCGGTAATCAGTTCTTTGGCATAAATAGACACTGACGGTATGCCCATGCCGTGGCCCATGACCGAAATTTCACGGCCCTGGTAAGTGCCGGTATAACCGAGCATGCTGCGTACATCGTTGACCTGACGAACATTTTCCAGGTAAGTGTCGGCGATGTACTTGGCGCGTAGCGGGTCGCCGGGCATCAGAACGGTATCCGCGAAATCGCCCATCTCAGCATTGATATGTGGTGTTGCCATAAAACGCTCCTATCTAAAAAATGATTGGCCCTAACAACCCTAGGCGGGGGCGCTGTAAACCCTTCCCTGGGCGCTACTTTCGCCATCTGACCGCCATGGATGGCGGAAATGCCGGAATTGTTGGGAACATTTTCCGGCCTTGGCGAAAGACCCCCGCTACGGGTTGATACTGGCCTTGCACAATAGTGTGTAATGATTTGTCATCGGCCTTTAAGCCGCTTTAGGTAAAAAGCTCTTGCCGTCTTCCATCGCTTCAACGGCGAAGAAGGCGGCTAATGTCTGGCCGATATCGGCAAAGGTGTCGCGCTCGCCTAGCGGGCCGGGGGCAAACCCTGCGCCATGCACCATCACTGGCACATATTCGCGGGTGTGTTCGGTGCCTTCCCAGCTGGGGTCGCAACCGTGGTCGGCGGTGAGTAGCAGCAGGTCGTCATCGTTCAGTGCGGCAAGCAGTTCCGGCAGGCGGGCATCGAAATGCTCAAGCGCGGCGGCGTAGCCCGGCACGTCACGGCGGTGGCCGTACACCGAATCAAAATCAACAAAATTGGTCATGATCATGGTCGGGCGGTCGCTGGATTCTTGAGCGGTGCGTGCTACTTCACTAAGCGTGGCTTCCATCAGCGCATCGTGACCGCTGGCTTTGATCTTATGGGTAATGCCGCAATGGGCGTAGATATCCGCGATCTTGCCAATCGAGACGACCTCACCGCCCGCATCTGCCAGTTTCTGCAGCACGGTGGGGCTGGGTGGCTCGACGCTGTAGTCGCGGCGGTTGCCGGTGCGGGCAAAGCTTTTGCTGTCATCGCCAATAAACGGGCGGGCAATCACGCGGCCAATGTTGTAGGGCGCAAGCAGTTCGCGCACGGTTTCGCATAGGGCGTAGAGACGCTCTAAACCAAAGTGTTCCTCATGGGCGGCAATCTGAAACACGGAATCTGCTGAGGTATACACAATCGGCTTGCCGCTTTGGACGTGCTCTTCACCCAGGCGGGCGATGATCTCGGTGCCAGAGGCGTGGCAGTTGCCAATCACACCAGGCAGATCGGCTTGTTGCACGATTTTTTCCAACAGCTCGGCGGGGAAGCTGTTGGTTTTATCGAGAAAATAGCCCCAGTCAAAGCGTACTGGTACGCCAGCAATTTCCCAATGGCCGGAAGGGGTGTCTTTGCCGCTAGAAATCTCTTTGGCGTGGGCGTACGCGCCTTTTAATTGGGTCGGTAGGCTAACGCCTTCAGCCACGCTTCCTGTTGCATCGCGATGGGCGTGGAACAACCCAAGCGCCGCCATATTCGGCAGTTTCAGAGGACCTGAGCGTTCAGCGGTATCGGCGTCACCGCGGGCGCAGGCGGCCGCGATGTGGCCCAGGGTGTCAGCTCCCTGGTCGCCAAACTTGTCAGCGTCGGGAGCGCTACCAATTCCAAACGAATCAAGGACGACTACAATCGCACGACGCATTAGGCTTCTCCTCGGAAGGTGTCTTGAAGCAGGGTGTCCGCTACGGCAACGTCTTCGCCAAGGATCATGGCGGCACGTAGCTGAGCAGCGGCGCGGTTGGCTGCGTCTTCACTACGGGCGTGGACCATGGCGAGCGGTCGTTGGCTATCGACGCGATCGCCAATCTCGACAATATCGCTAAAACCGACGCTGTGATCGACGCTAGCGTCGTTGCGCAGGCGGCCACCGCCTAGCTCGACGACGCTCATACCGACGGCGCGGGTGTCGATGCGCTGTACGATGCCACTCTGCTCGGGATACACCGGCTGAATGACCGGTGCAGTAGCTAGGTAGCTATCCGAGCGTTCCATAAAGTCGGCGGGGCCGCCCAGCTCGCGCACCATCCGGGCGAAGACTTCCGCGGCCGCACCTGATGTGAGCGCTTTTTCCAGCTTAGTCAGGGCTTCTTCACGGTTAGCGGCCAACTTACCCGCCATCAGCATTTCTACCGCAAGTTCACGAGTAACCTGCATCACACGGCTATCAGAACGTTCGCCGCGCAGCAGGGCTAGGGTCTCGACGATTTCGACCGCGTTGCCAGCGCAGGGGGCCAGCGGCTGGCTCATGTCGGTGAGTAGGGCCGTGGTCGGCGTGCCGGCCTGGGTCGCCACGTTGGCGATGCTCTTGGCAAGCTCGCGGGATTTTTCCGGCGTGGGCATAAAGGCGCCGCTGCCAACCTTAACGTCCATCACTAAGGCGTCTAAACCGGAGGCCAGCTTTTTACCTAGAATAGAGGCGGTAATTAGTGGAATGGATTCCACGGTGGCGGTCACATCACGTACGCCGTAAATGCGTTTATCGGCGGGGGCCAGGTTGCCGGTTTGGCCGATAATCGCTACACCGGTGGATTTCACCACGCTGCTAAAGCGTTCTGGCGCAGGGTAGGGGTCGTAACCGGGGATCGATTCCAGCTTGTCCAGGGTGCCGCCAGTGTGGCCAAGGCCACGACCTGAAATCATCGGCACAAACGCGCCGCAGGCGGCGACCCAGGGGCCGAGTACCAACGACACTAGATCACCAACGCCGCCAGTGGAGTGTTTATCGACAACGGGGCCTGGGAGGTTGAGGGAATCCCACTGCATGACATGGCCGGAGTCTCTGGTCGCTGTGGTCAGTGCAACGACTTCTTCACGGCTCATGCCATTTAAGAACACCGCCATGGTGAAGGCACCAATCTGGGCATCGCTGATGCGATCATCGGCAATACCCTGCACGAAGGCTTTGATCTCTTCCGCTGGAAGCGGCTGTTGATCGCGCTTCAGGCGAATCAGTTCCTGAGGCAGGAGAGCGTGATGGGAAGCGGTAGACGACATTAATAACCTCCTTCAGTCGTGGAGAGTGAGACGCCACTTAACGTATTCAATAAATTACCCAGCAGGCTGGAAGCACCAAACCGGAAGTGCTCAGGCGTTACCCACTGTGGGCCCATAATATTAGTAGCAAGTGCTAGATACTCGGCTGCTTCTTCAGCGGTGCGCACGCCGCCAGCGGCTTTAAAGCCAACATCTTTTCCGCTGGCTTTAATCACGTTGAGCATGATCTCAGCGGCTTCCAGGGTGGCGTTTGTTTCAACCTTACCCGTCGATGTTTTAATAAAGTCTGCGCCACCTTCAATAGCCAGTTCACTGGCACGCTTGATAAGCGCAGGATCTTTGAGTTCGCCCGATTCAATGATGACTTTTAGCTTTGCTTGGCCGGCGCAGGCGGCTTTGCACATTTCGACCAGCTCAAGGCCGGTGGCTTCATCGCCTGCCATTAGCGCACGGTAGGGAAATACCACATCCACTTCATGGGCACCGGAAGCGACGGCGTCGCGGGTTTCACGGGCGGCGCCCATGATGTCGTCACCACCGTTAGGAAAATTAGTAACCGTGGCAATTTTAACCTGGTCATTGAGCTTATGAGCGGTTAACGCACGCTGCGCGGTAACCACAAATTGGGGATAAACGCATACCGCTGCTGGGTTGCCAAAGGGTGTTTTAACTTGCTGGCACAGCGCTTCAATCGTGCTATCGGTGTCACTGTCGTTCAGGCTCGTTAGATCCATGAGGGTGAGTGCTTGGCGGGCAGCTTGGGTAAGTTGGGCTTGAGTGTGCTGAGGAGAGGCAGTCGCAGTCATGGAGTTCTCACAGATAAATAAAAGACAAAACGGGCACTGCGTAAAAACAGCAGCGCCCGTTGCAAAGGGTCGTACACGCTGCGTTAAGCTGTGGCGCTACTCAACGCAATAAAGAAGCCAGCAATAGAAGCTGACATTAGATTAGAGAGTGTACCGGCTAATACGGCCTTCACGCCAAAACGGGCAATCTCTTTGCGGCGAGTAGGAGCAATACTGCCTAAACCGCCCAGCAAAATGGCAATGGATGACAGGTTGGCAAAACCACATAATGCAAAGGAAAGAATTGCCATGGTGTGCGGTGTCATCATTTGACCTGTGGCGGCTACCACCTGTTCCCCATCAATGTAGGGAGCCAAGTTGATAAAGGCTACAAACTCATTCACCACCAGTTTTTGACCTATGAACGAGCCCGCCAGCGTGGCCTCTTCCCAAGGGACGCCAAGTAGAAAGGCAAGCGGTGCAAACAGCCAGCCGAGAATCAGTTCAAGGCTGAGTGATTCAAAGCCAAACCAACCGCCAATGCCACCTAAAATGCCGTTAATAAGGGCAATTAGCGCAATAAATGCGAGCAGCATGGCACCGACGTTGGCGGCAAGTTTCATGCCTGACGTGGCGCCTGCTGCCGCTGCATCCAATACGTTGGCCGGTTTATCTTCCTGCTCTTTAAGCTCTTCTTCTACCCTAGAAACGCTGTCGCTATCGGTCGCGTCTTGAGTTTCAGGCATGATCAGCTTGGCAAACAGTAGGCCACCCGGTGCCGCCATAAACGAAGCGGCGACCAAGTATTCCATGGGTATACCCAATGCTGCGTAGCCCGCCAGTACCGAGCCGGCCACCGATGCCAGGCCACCGCACATCACCGCAAACAGCTGAGAAGGTGTCATACGGGCAATAAACGGACGTACTACTAGAGGCGCTTCGGTTTGGCCAACAAAGATGTTTGCCGTGGCAGAAAGCGATTCGGTGCGTGAAGTGCCAAGGGCTTTTTGCAGTGCGCCGCCTAAAATCCGGATCACCCACTGCATGATGCCTACATAATAAAGTACCGCGATGAGTGATGAGAAAAAGATAATCACGGGGAGTACTTTAATAGCGAAAACAAAGCCGACGTTGTCGACATCGGCTAAGCCGCCAAACAGAAAGCCAATACCGTCATTGGCGTAGACCAATACTTGGCTAACGCCGGACGAAATAGCTTGTAAAACTGCTTGGCCAAAGGGCACATACAGCACAAATGCACCAATACCCGCCTGAATGGCAAAGGCGCCGAGCACGGTGCGTAGCCGAATCGATTTACGGTCGTAAGAGAAGATAAGTGCAATGATTACCAGCGTAACCATACCTACCAGGCTCATGATGAGGGTCATGTGGGTACCTTCCGAGCGTGTGAAGTGGAGCGATTACAGCAAGTTTAGCTTGATGGAGTAAATCATCGCGTTTTGATAAGCGTTCGGGGTACCCAGTTTGTTCTCTGAGTAGCGATACTGCACGCCAGTGGTAATTAAGTCAGAAGGATGCCACCACAAGCTAAGCGCGCCGTTGGTGCCCACACTACCTGCGGTGCCGTTTACGTAGTTTTGTTCCAGGTACTCATTGTCACGACCAAAGGTCTGTTCATGCCAATTGGTAACGCTGAAGTTCTGGTTTAATGCGGTAAAGTCGTAACCTGCTACCCAGCCTGCCATGTAGCCGTTCATGCCGGTATAGCCATCGCTTTGTACCCGAGCGGCACCAATAAACGGTTTGAACCATAGGCCATTGTCGAACGTCGTGCGGTAGCCAAGGCCGAGAATTTGATCCTGCTCGCGGGCGTTGAAACCATAATCGCGGAAATCGTACAGGTGGGCGTAGATCGATAGCGGGCTGTCGCCTAAATAGATATGCGAGGTGACTTTTCCTGCGGTACGAAAGTTGTCTTTACCACCGCTCGATTCGTCAAACTGGTCATTAGTCGGATTCTCGAAATCGAAGAAGCCGTAAAATTCACCCCAGCTAAAGCCAACGCCGCCTTCGATTTCAACGAAGGTAAAATCGCTTTTTGCTGCATTATTCGCGGTGCGTGCCTCAGTGCCATTCGACCAGTCTAGGTAATTGACTGACACGTTGGCAAACGACCACAGGCGGTCAAGGGGTTGCGGCTGACTATCGCCTGCGAATACCGGGGTTGCCAGTATAGAGCTTGCTAGTAAAACGCCAGCGCCAAGCGTGACGAAAGGGAAACGTGAAGGGGTTTGAGCAGTCATGAAAGCCTCAACAGGGTTTGTTATGGGTCGTGTGGGCTGGCGGTGATGTTAAAATTATAACATTGAGTGTTATTTTTTTAACGTTGATTTGCAAGTATTACGACATCAACGCTATGTATATGTGATATGAATCTCACATGGCCGCAAGGCAGTGTATGGCAGTGGAAATATCATGAGGGCTGGCCCAGCATAGGTTTTGAATAGCCGCTAAGCGCTGATAGCAAATAACATCTGAACTTGAGATTAAAGGAGAGGTTTGCCATGAATGACCGAAGCGCTCAGCGTTTGGCAAGGTTGCAAGAAGCGCTTGCCAGTGGGGGAACATTGCATCTACGCGATGCTGCTGAGCTGTGTGGTGTTTCTGAAATGACGATCCGTCGGGACGTTACTACGCAACCTTCGACGATTAGCTTATTGGGCGGTCGGTTAGTCATGGCAAGCTACCCTGGCGTAACGCCGGTGTACGATCTGACTGAACAGCAGGCGAGCCACTATCAAATTAAGCACCGCCTTTGTCAGCGAGTTGCTAGCTTGATTGAAGAGGGCGATACACTTTTTATCGACTGCGGTTCAACGCTAATTCCGTTGCTTAGCCAGCTTAGCCATTTCCGCGAGCTGACTGTGGTGACGTATGCCCTTAACGTGGCAAATGCAGTAGCCGCGTTGCCGAATGTGCGGTTAGTGCTGCTAGGGGGGCTGTTTTATGCTTCGTCGCAATCGTTTGGCAGTGATGGTATGCGTACTGCTATTGAGCGTTTAGGCATTAATAAAGCACTGATCTCTGCGGCGGGGGTAGATTGCGAAAGGGGGGTTAGCTGTTTCCATTTTCACGAAGTGGCGCCAAAACAGGCCGCCATTGCGACTGCTATGCAGCGCCTATTGATTGTCGATGCCAGTAAATTTGGTTTAGTGCGTCCTGCCTATTTTGCCGCGTTATCCGATTTCGACATTGTCGTAACCGACGATGAGCATGCACCTAAATTGCTTGATTGCCTTCCTCGGGCATCACTAAGCGTGACGGTTGCCTAACCTCTTACGATAGCAGCGTTAAATCGTAAGTCGCCGGACTTCTGCTATCTTTAGTGCTAACCGTGATGGCGTTTAGTGAACGGTCAAACAGATGCCCGCCAGTTGGCGGCCATTATTGCTGTATCGCTGCGCTTCAGATGTTGGCTCAGCTGATAACGCATACGCACAAAAACAACAAAGCGGACGAAGGTTGAGACTTGGCATCCTTCGTCTTAATTCTGGCGATACTCGTCCTGGTGGTAGGGGGCTCGTTATGGATCATGCAGCATCCGCATCTCAACATGATGATCGATTAGTTGTGGCGCCCAGCCGTTGGCGCGACCTGCTGGCGCTAACCAAGCCAGGGATCATTGGTGGCAATTTGATCGCAACGCTCGGCGGCTATTTTTTAGCCGCTCATGGAACATTCGATTGGATAACGTTTGCTGCTGTTATGGTGGGCATTGCCCTGGTCATCGCGTCTGGCTGTGCCTGCAATAATGTTATAGACCGCGATATTGATGCGCTAATGGCGCGCACTCGCCATCGCCCTCTGGCTAAAGGACGTGTCTCTATTACCCAAGCGCTAGGTGTGTCGGCGCTGCTTGGGGTAGCGGGTGTGGTGTGTTTGGCTTTGGGTACCAATGGCTTGACGGTGGCATTAGCGGTGATCGGCTGGGGGGTTTACGTAGGGCTGTATAGCCTCTATATGAAACGGCACTCTGAATACGGCACGCTGGTGGGTAGTCTTTCTGGGGCAATGCCGCCGGTCGTGGGTTACTGTGCGGTGACAGGGCAGTTTGATAGCGGTGCTTTCATGCTACTGGTCATCTTTTGTCTGTGGCAGATGCCGCACTCTTATGCGATTGCGATTTTTCGTTATGCGGACTACCGGCGTGCCTCGATCCCTGTTCTACCGGTAGTGCATGGTATTAAACGAGCCAAGCATCATATTCTTGGCTATATCATTGCGTTTATTCCTGCCTCACTGGCACTGGTACTGGCAAGCCAAGCGGGCGCCGGCTACCTGTTCGTGGCCTTGGCAATGGGGGGCTACTGGCTTTACTTAGCATTATGTGGCTTTCGACTGGGTGATGACGTGCGCTGGGCTAAAAAGGTGTTTGGCGTGTCCATCCTGACTATTACCGCCATGAGCCTAGTCATGGTGTTGGAAGCCATGGTGCCGATGTGGGCGTGATACTTCGCCGCTCATTGAACGATAAATTCTGACGCTGAACCTAAAACGCCCCGAACAGCTCATTATCTGTTCGGGGCGTTTTAGTAGTGCGTACAAAGAGTGGCTAGTGGCCTAGCTTTCCCGCTGGCTCGCCTGAATCGCGGTGAGTGCAATGGTGTAAACGATATCGTCGACCATGGCGCCGCGGGAAAGATCGTTAACCGGCTTGTTCAAGCCTTGCAGCATCGGGCCTACACTGACCACACGAGCGCTACGCTGTACGGCTTTATAGGTGGTGTTACCTGTGTTCAGGTCGGGGAAAACAAACACCGTTGCTTTGCCCGCAACAGGGGAGTCTGGGGCTTTTTGCTTGCCAACACTCTCAATAGCGGCTGCATCGTATTGCAAAGGACCGTCGATCGCGAGATGTGGAGCGCGCTCTTTGGCAATGCGGGTAGCTTCGCGCACTTTATCAACATCGGCACCTGTGCCGGAATCACCGGTGGAGTAGCTGATCATGGCGACACGCGGTTCAATACCAAACGCTTCTGCCGAACGAGCGCTTTGAATAGCGATTTCTGCCAGTGTTTCTGCGTCTGGATCAGGATTAACCGCGCAATCTCCGTAGACCACAACTTGTTCCGGCAATAACATAAAGAAGATCGATGATACTTGATTATATTCCGGTGCAGTTTTGATCAACTGGAAGGCTGGGCGCACGGTATTGGCAGTGGTGTGTACCGCACCGGATACAAGGCCATCGACTTCATCTAACTGCAGCATCATGGTGCCAAGTACCACGTTGTCCTGCAGCTGACCTTCAGCAGTGAGTTCATTTAGCTTGCCGCGCCGGCGTTCGACCATAGGGCTAATATATTTTGCTCGGGTACTTTCAGGGTCGATAATAGTTAGCGTATCTGGCAGCGTCAGGCCGCGATGACGGGCAACGTTTTCGATATCGTCGCGCTTGCCGAGCAGCACGCAGTCGGCAATACCACGGCGCTGACACACAATCGCGGCTTCAATGGTGCGTGGCTCATCGCCTTCAGGCAACACAATGCGCTTCTTGGCCTGCTGGGCAAGCTTAACGAGCTGGTGACGAAACGCTGACGGCGACAGGCGGTGAATGTAGCCACGGCTGAGCTTCGCTTTTAGCCACTCTAAATCCATGTGGGCAGCCACATAACGTGCCACCTGTTCGGCACGCTCGAAATCATCCATAGGGATTTCGCGGCTGAGTTGGCTGAGGTTCTGGGCAGTGGTTAGGCTGTCAGTCTCTACTACCAGAACCGGAAGTCCGGTTTTAAGCGCCGGGCGGCACATTTCAATCATGTTGTCGTTAGGCAGGAAGCCATTAGTTAACAGTACGCCTGCTAGCTGGGTGCCGTTCATGGTGGCCAACGCGGATGCTAGTATCACATCATCACGGTCACCAGAGGCGACGACCAAGCTGCCCGGTTTGAAAATATGCAGTGCGTTGGCGGCACTGCGCGCGCACAGGCTGGTAGAAAGCACGCGGCGGCTAATGGCTTCCCCTTCATTGAGCATGGTGGCATTCAGCGCCCGCGCAACATCTAAAGTGCGCGGTGCGCTCAGGGTATTGCTGTAAGGCACCACGCCAATCAGATGAAAACTGTCGGTTGCTAGCGCTGGTGAATAGCGGCGCAGTTCATTGAGTATTGGCTCTTCAAGGTGGGGTTTAATTGTGCCAGGTGCTGCAGAAAGATCGTCTTCCTGCCCATAGGGCAGGTTTTTCATGCGCATTAAAATGCCGCCCAGCGTGCGACTGGAACTAACACCGCCAAAGCTTCTGGCATGCATATCCAGCTCTTCGGCAAGCTGTTGCGGTTCGTTTAAATCACCAGTACCGACCAGGATGATACGTGCATTCAGGGCGTCGGCGAGTTGGGCATTGGTTTGGGTCGCATAGGTGGTGTGTTGGGTAGGAACAACGCCCTCCACCACGACTAAGTCTAAGGCGCTGCCGTCTCGGTAGGCCTGTTGGGTGACCTGCTCAAAGAGCTCAACGACGTTTTCCATCAGCTCATCGGTTTGATCATCGCGTAGTAAACGTTCAAGCCGTGCCTGGGAAATAGGTGAGGGCGGGCGTTGATTCAGCGTACGCGACACCAGCGCCGTTGAACGGTCCAGTCCTGGGCCGTTTAGCTCATTTTGCATAAATGGCTTTAAAAAGCCGGCTTTCAGGCCGATGGTATCCAGCGCTTGAATTAACCCTAGGCAAGCGGAGGTTAACCCAGCTCCCATGCTAGTAGGCACCAGTAAGATAGCCTGGGGCTGCTCGGTAGCGTTGTTCATTCAGAGGTCTCCACGCAGTGGCGGGTTTCCATGGCGATACGTCCCTCTTCATCAGTGGGAATGACCCATACTTCGGGACCATGGTGATCGGCGTTATCCACCTTGCCTTCTTTGCCGCGAATGGTGGCTTCGTTAGCCACATCATCGACACTGAAACGAAAGTGAGGTAATAGTGCCAATACGTTACGACGAACGGTGGGTGAGTTTTCACCAATGCCGCCGGTAAAAATAATGCCATCGAGTTGTGGCAGGGCACAGGAGAGGGCCGCTAGCGATTTAGCAATCCGATAGCAAAATACGTCTAGCGCGAGTTTGGCACCTTTATGACCAGCCAGCGCTTGGTCTTCGACCTCACGCATATCATTGGTCAGGCCGGAAAGGCCTAATAAGCCACTTTGCTTGTTAAGTACGTTGTCAATCTCATCCAGTGACCAATTTAGTTGGCGGTGAAGATGAGCATGCAAGCCAGGGTCGACATCGCCGCTGCGGGTTCCCATCACTAAGCCTTCCAGCGGCGTAAGCCCCATGCTGGTATCCAGGCTTTGGTTATTCCAGATGGCGCTAGTAGAACAGCCATTACCTAGGTGAGCGGTCAGCCAGCCGCCTGCACCGCGGTTGCTTAATGTGGCGGCACGCTGGCTGACATATGCATGGCTAGTGCCATGAAATCCGTAGCGACGGATTCCGTATTCGGTATACAACGCTTCAGGTAGTGCGTAGCGGTAGGCCCGTGGGGGCAGTGTTTGGTGAAAAGCAGTATCAAACACGGCTACCTGAGGCAGGTCAGGAAACACATCTTGGGTAGCGGCAATGCCCGCTAAGTTAGCCGGGTTATGCAGTGGCGCAAGCGCTGCAGTGGCTTCAATTGCATCAATAACATGATCGTCAATCATTGCCGCCTGGGTAAAGTGCTCGCCGCCGTGAACAATACGGTGCCCAACTGCACCGGGTACTCGACCTTCTAGTCGCTCAAGAATGGCCTTCAGCGCTTCAGCGTGATCAGCATTGGGTAGTGTCTGAGTGAAGCGTTTACCTGAGCTAGTATTGCCCTTTAAACAGGCTTCGCTACTGCCTAGTCGCTCTGCTAAACCCGCTAACCGTGATGCATTAGGGTCTGAATCAATCAACGCATATTTAATAGAAGATGAGCCGCAGTTAATGACCAGCACCGATGTGTTCATAACAACCTTTATAAAGTAGTTAGCATAAAATTGGGGTAGACCTTAGTTTAGCATGCTGCGTTGCATGATATTAGCGGGCTATTGGGTTAGCCTTAACCTTAAAATGTCGGCACTCTGACGACATACCCACTGAAAATGAGCCGTTTTTTTCTTATGTCTTCTTCGCCGTTACCCGTGCTGCTGCCGCGTCACTTAGCCATTCTTTTGATGATGTCAGTAGCGACGATGTTTGCTGCCAACCACGTTTCCGCGCGGTTAGCGTTTGATAACGGCACTGGCTTGCTGCTTGCGGTATTAATGCGCTCAGGCGTGGCGTGTTTGATTTTGCTGACGTTGGTACTAGTTCAGAAGAAGCGACTCTGGCTACCTCCCAGCACCTGGCCATGGCAATTAGCGGTAGGGCTGCTTATTGCTATTCAAAGCGTGAGTCTTTATTCAGCGGTTGCACGCTTGCCGGTGGTTATTGCGCTCCTGCTGGTCAATACCTTTCCTATTCAACTAGCGCTGTTAAGTTGGGCACTAGGCGGGTCTCGGCCTTCACTGCGTAGCTGTCTGATTATGGGCACGATCTTAATTGGGCTGTTAGTGGTGCTCGATATACCGAGTTGGTTTGCGGATGCTAATGCCATGGGGCCTGAATGGTTAGCCGGTATTGGATTTGGGTTAACTGCCGCTTTTGCGTTTGCTTGTGCGCTCTGGGTTACTGAGCATCGACTGGCAGGGGTTGGCAGCACGTTCCGTAGCTTGTTGACCATGCAAACGGTATTTATTGTCATGATTGTTGGCGGGTTGCTGGGCGCAGTGCCTGGGGGAATGAGCTTGCCGGATAACAGCGCAGGCTGGACAGGACTAGCCTTATTGGCTTTGCTCTATGGCAGTGCTTTTTCCCTACTATTTATTTTCGTGCCTCGCCTGGATATGGCGCGCAATGCCCCGGTGATGAACTTCGAGCCAGTAGCGTCTTTATTACTTGGTTATATCGTTCTAGGACAGATGCTTAGCCCAAGCCAACTGGTTGGCGGAGCAGTGGTGGTTGGTGGCATTGTTGTGCTCAGCCTTTCTAAAGGTCGTTAAGCTGGAGCGGAAAAAGGAAATTAAATGCAAGTTGAGCTGTTAAATTGCGTTCTCGATAGGGTTGAGCCACAATTAAAAAGTGTAAGGAAACACTGTTTTTTAACTGAGGTTTAACTTATGAAGATGACCGTATTATCACTTACCTCCGCCGCGCTTTTCGTTGGTGCGAGTACTTTCGCGGCATCGGCTCAAGCGCAACAGCCCTTCCAGTACCCACAAGGATATGTGGGCGGTGATGCCATGTTTTGGAGCCTGAACCCAGAAAGAGGCTCTTCCCGCGATGACGTTGGCTTACGTCTCCGCGGTGGGGCACAGTTCAATGACTATTTTGCCCTGGAAGCGCATTTAGGGTCTGGCGGTTCTGATGGCGGCGCCGAGCTAGATCATGTCGCCGGTGCCTATGCGAAAGGTATTGTACCCATTGCACCTGAAGTGCGTTTATACGGCTTAGCGGGCTTCACTGAGGTAGATATTAACAACGACCGTGAAACCGGTTTCTCCTACGGTGCAGGCGCGGAAATGGATATCGCCCCGAATGTCTCTGTAGGTGCGGACTATATGCGTTACTTGGATAAATCTGCCTATGATTTCGATGCTGCCAGCGTGGGTCTAAAGTACCGTTTTTAAGACTGTCACTTTAAAACAGTAACCATGCGCTGATCGAGGTGTATCGTTACAAAGATTACCTAGTACGGGCGTATCTATTCAGGCATCACCATGTAGCCCCTATCACGTAGTTAAGTGGTAGGGGCTTTTTGGTGGGTTCTCGATTTTGAGAGAGGAGCATTGATTAGTTTGGTAGATATTGGTTTTCCCCTTGACTAAGGCTGTGAAAAAGGCTGAGAGCAAAATTAGCCCGTATTTCTGAGGATGAGCATATTTTTGCAGAGTTTGGGCCAAATGCTGCGTTTGCGAAGCTGATAGTGTTGAAAATTAATAACTATTACAGGTAGCCAGCGAACAACCTCATAACGCTCTACAAAGGGAAACTACCATGTATAAAATTAGTAAAATCGCCTTGGCAGTAGGACTAAGTGTCGGCCTTGCAACTGCTGCAAGTGCCGCTGAAATCGAGTGGCGTATGGCAACACCGTGGAGCGGTGGCCCGTGGCTTGAGCGTGATGCACAGATGTTTGCAGATCGCGTTAATGAGTTGACTAACGGAAAAATCGCTATCGAGGTCTATCCTGGCGGCACGCTGGGCAGCGCACTGCGAGTTACCAACAGTGTTAAATCGGGGGTTGCCCAGGTAAGTCATAACTACATTAACTATGATTATGGCACTGACCCAACCACCGCTCTATTGGCAGGTCACTCAAGCGGCCTAACGCCTGAAGAGTTTATGCTATGGATGTACGAGGGTGGTGGTGCAGATCTTTACGAAGAGTATCGTCGTGAAGTGTTCGATGTTGTAGCGTTCCCGTGTGCCATCCTCGGCACCGAAATTTTCCTCCACTCTAATAAGCCTGTCAGGACGCTTGAAGATTTCCAGGGGCTGCGACTGCGGACTTCTGGCGCATGGGCAGAAATTGCTTCTCGCCTAGGGGCTTCTACGGTAGTTATGGCAGGTAGTGATATCTACAGCGCCCTGGAACGTGGCGTTATTGATGCTGCCGAGTGGGGAAGTCCTGAAATGAACCGTCCAACAGGCTTCCAAGAAGTTGCGCAATACGTTATTACGCCTGGTGTACACCAGTCGGGTGGCTTTCTTGAGTGCCAAGTCAATAGTGATACATGGGAAGAGCTGAGCGAAGAAGATCAGCGTATGCTGCGTCTTGCAGGTAAGTTATCGGTGTTTGATACGTGGCTAGCTAGCTCGTTTGCTGACTTAGAAGCTTATCAAGAACTCGTGGACGGTCCTAACGAGATAGTAGAATTGGATCAATCCTTCATCGACGCCATTTATGAAGAAACGACTAAGTGGGAAGATGAATACGCCGCTGAAAACGAGTGGTTTGCCCGTGTTCTTGAATCTCAGCGCTCCTTTAAAAATGATATGAATAGCTGGTCGGAATATCGTCTACCGATTGGTGTTATGGGTCGCTAACAGCGATTAGGTAAATGATCAGAGAGGCCTTAGTGGGCCTCTCTTTTGTTGGCGTCTGCTTCCTGTCCCCCTTATACGCTGAGATTCCGTCATGAAACTAATCCGATCCATAGAGGCGCTGACCCGCTTTGCTGGCTGGTTGGGCGCTCTTCTTGTACTTCCTTTAATTGGCGCATTAATCATTGAAGTGCTCAGCCGTTACGTTGCCGGCCGCCCTACGTTATGGGCTTTTGAAGTCAGCTATATGGTAATGGGAGCAATGTTTATGCTGGGGATGGCCAATGCGTTGCGTATCGGCCAACACGTCAGCGTGGACATTGTGTCTTTACAGCTGAGCGAAAAGGCCAATGCCGCTATACGGGCAATTGGCTATGTGTTGTTCCTGCCGGTGTTAGTGTGGCTGGTATGGGAGCTTTCCAAGTACGCTCTCTCTGCGTTTGAAACCAACGAACGCTCGGGACGCTCAGCCTGGAACCCAGTCGTATGGCCGATTTTTACGGTATGGTTTGTTGGCTTTGCGCTACTAGCCCTTCAGGTAATTGCCGAGTTGTTGAAATCAGTGTGTTTGATAACTGGTAAACATCACGTTAAGGAGCTAGCCGAATGAGTAGCTATCTTGCGTTGCTGATGTTTCCTGCTTTGATGACACTAATTATTGCTGGTTTTCCCATTGCCTTTTCAATGATTCTGGTAGCAACCGGATTTGGTATTATTCAGTTTGGCGATGTGGCGGCTTATCAGCTGTTGACCAAAATTGAAGACACGGCATCTAACTCCATTCTTGCGGCAGTACCGCTGTTTATTTTTATGGGCGCGATGCTTGAGCGTTCAGGCATTGCCGAGCGCTTGTTCGAAGCAATTCACATGTGGACGCGTCGTTTACCCGGTGGGCTAGGCATCGGTGCGATTATTTTAGGAACATTGTTTGCTGCTTCCAGCGGTGTTGTGGGGGCGACAGAAGCGGTGATTGGCATGCTGGCTATTCCGGTGATGCTTAAGCATCACTACAGTAAAAGTCTGATGTCAGGCACCATCTGTGCCAGTGGGTCATTAGGTACTGCGATACCGCCTTCTATTACCGTAGTGGTTCTTGGTCCTGTCGCTGGGGTCTCGGTTGGATCGCTGTTTAGCGGTTTGCTAATACCCGGTTTCTTAATGGCAGTCATGTTCCTGGTCTACATCATTGGGATTGCTTATCTTAAACCTGAGATGGCACCACGCATTGAAGAGCAGACGCCGGATATTGCGCTAGGTGAAAAGATACGTATTACGCTAGTCGCGTTGGTGCCTACCATGCTGCTGATTTTTACTGTGCTTGGCACCATTCTTATGGGCTTGGCTACACCAACAGAGGCTGCAGCATGTGGTGCTTTGGGTGCGATCATTTTGGCCGCTGCATACCGTAACTTAAAGGTAACGGTACTTTGGGCATCGGCCGTGAAGACCGTCAATATTTCAGCCATGATTCTGCTCATTGTGATGGGGGGGAGTATGTTCGCTGGAGTATTTTTTGCCTCAGGAGGAATGGCGACGGTGCAAGCCTTACTAATGGACACAGGCTTGAGCCCTTGGATGATTCTAGGCCTTATTCTGCTGATCGCTTTTATCGCAGGTTTTGTACTGGATTTGATCTCCGTGGTACTTATCATTATCCCTGTGGCAATGCCCATTGTAAGAATGCTGGGCTTCGATGAAATCTGGTTCTGTGTCGCCTTCTTAGTGGTACTGCAAACCAGTTATCTGACGCCTCCTTTGGCACCTGCTATTTTCTACCTCCGGGCAATTACTCCTCCTGAAGTAACGCTGAAGCATATGTACAAAGGGGTTGTACCCTTTATTTTAGCGCAGCTTGTAGTATTAGCCTTGGTATTAGCGTTTCCAGAAATTGCACTATGGTTACCGGATGTAATGGGTGGTCCTTCCTGGCGCTAGTTGAACGTAAGCAACCCCCCTTTCTGTTGGCCGCCCTTAAAAAGGCGGCTTTTTTTGGCTCCATCTAGAAGAAAAGAAATTTTTTAGCATGCTGTGGTAAGTCGTTAGTCGTGGGAAAAATGTCAGAGCTAGAGTATGTTGCCTGTCATGCCTCTACCCCTTGAATATTTTGCGCCAGCACCTGTGGGTAGCAAAGGCAGGTTCGCTAACCTTAATTTAGCTAATTCACGAATGAAAATTTAACGAAAGTAATTGAGGTAACGTTACTAACAAGGGCTACGCTAATAAAGGAGCCGCGACGCGATACACAAATTCATTTAGCGTGCGGTGTCTTCTCCACTAACGGATTAGAGGTGTAAGTCATGGAAAATGGCAAAGAAGATAAAATGAAAGGCTCGGCTAATAAAGCTGCTGGCAATGTTAAGGAAGCAGTAGGAAAGGCGACGGGAAGCGAAAAAACCGAAGCCAAGGGCAAGGTTCAGCAAGCAGAAGGCGAGCTTCAAAAAGGCAAAGGTGATGCCAAGGAAAAGGCTAAGAAATAACGTCTAACCAAGTTATCCCACTACCAACAGAGGCCAATGGCCTCTGTTGGTTTTTAGGTAGCCACTGCTTTGAGAGGCTACTCAGTAGTGGCCAAGAAGTTTCCACCATAAGCCACCGACGACTACCCAAATGAGCAGATTGACCACGCTCATAATAAAACCAGCTTTCCACCACTCTCCCAGCGTCAGGTAGCCTGAGCCAAAGATCACAGGCGAAGTGCCGGTGGCGTAATGGGTTAACGTCATCATGATGGAAGACGTAGCCGCCATAATCAGCACAAAAGGCATGGGTGGAGCACCGAGGCTTAAGCCAACGGTGAGAAATGCCGCCATCATTGCGGTGATATGTGCGGTAGTGCTGGCAAAAAAGTAGTGGGTATAAAGGAACGTTAGCACCAGCAGTGCAGAGGCACCTGCCCAGCCAATTCCCATCATGGTAATCCAGTCCTGCATATTTGCAGAAAACCAAGTAATGAGGCCTGTTTCGTTAAGCTGGCTGGCCATCATGATAAGTGCGCCAAACCACAACAGCGTATCCCAGGCATTTTTCTCTTTTAGCACATCTTCCCAGGTTAATACCCCTGTCAGCAGCAGCATGGAAAGGCCAATAAACGCAGACGTTGTAGTATTAAGCGTTACTGCATCCCCCAAGAAAATCGCTGGGATATCCGCCCAAAGTAACAGCAGCACGAAGAAAACGAACAGCATAATGCCCTCATTTCGACTCAGCTTACCCAGCTCGGCTAGCTTGTCTTTTGCTAATTGCGTGGCATTCGGCGTTTCTTTAATTTCAGGCGGATAAAGCAAGTACAGAATGTACGGCATCGCCAGGATGGCGACCAAGCCCGGGAGCAGCATGGCGATGGCCCAGGTTAGCCAGCTCAGCTGTATTTCGGCTCCGGTAGCGGATGAGATAAGTTGAACAGTCAATGGATTCGGAGCGGTGGCAGTGATGAACATAGCCGATGTGATCGGATTGCTATGGTAATTCACCAGTGCTAAATATTTGCCGATTTTGCCCGAGGTATTGTCTTCAGGATGTGAATCAAAACTATGGGCAATCGAGCGCATAATAGGGTGAATAATACCGCCGCCCCGAGCTGTATTGCTTGGGGTAACGGGCGCAATTGACAGCTCTGAAAAGGCGAGGCCATAACCAATCCCCAGCGTACGTTTGCCGAAAATAGAGATGAAATAGTAGCCAATGCGCGCGCCTAAACCGGTTTTGATCAACCCTCGTGAAATCATAATCGCAATCGCAATTAACCAGATAAGCGGGTTGGCATAACTGCTTAAGGCGACATTAATGGCTTCGCCTGGTGTATCGCCGGTAACACCGCTTGCCGCGACAATAGAAATTGCAATCACAGATATCGCGCCAATGGGCATGGCCTTGCCAATAATCGCGGCAATGGTGCCGACAAAAATTGCCAACATGAGCCAAGCATTTGGCGTTAACCCTTCAGGCAAAGGAATCACCAGCCAAATAAAGAGGGTGATCGCCACAGCGATTGCGGTCGACCAGGGTTTGAAAGGAAGAGTTGGCATCATAGAAGTCCATATCAATGAAATAAGTATAAGTGACACGTCCACCAGCAGTAAGAGAAGAGGACGCCTAGTCTCTACTTTAGTCTATTCCAAGCAGGTGCAAGACGATTTGCCCTACGTCAAAGATGGGTCAATGGATGTTTTCCCTAAAAGAGATTATGTGCCTGACTAGTAGCATATTCTTTAAATAGATTAATTTATATTAAAGCGTTATTAATTGTCTTTTGGCACTACAAGGGGCCGCTTACACGGATGTCAGCGCCTATCCACTGGATGTGCTAGGAGCAGAAACGGAAGGCATGAGCGGTTACATGATTGAGCAGGAGCTTGGCAATCTGCTGCCGGTTGAGGTTCCGTTGGCTACTTTATTAACACAGGTGGAAGTTGACCTTGATGACCCTGCGTTTCAGCACCCCAGCAAGCCGATAGGCCCGGTTTATACAGAGGATGAAGCCGAGCGCCTGGCTAAGGAAAAAGGCACTATCGTCATTTGTGCTGGCGGGGGAGGGCTCCCTACTGCGTACGACGAAAATAATAAGCTCCATGGCGTAGAGGCGGTGATCGATAAGGATCTCTGTTCAGCTCTTCTCGCTGAGCAGTTGCAGGCTGATTTGCTGATCATTGCGACGGATGTAGATGCCGCTTATGTCGACTGGAAAGGGCCAAACCAGAAGGCGATCGCCAGTGCTCATCCGGATGTACTAGATGATATGCAGTTTGCGGCGGGTTCCATGGGACTAAAAATAGAAGCGGCATGCCGCTACAGCAGAAATACCGGCAAAGAAGCGGTTATTGGCGCATTGGCGGATATCGAAGAAATTCTTCAGGGAATAGCAGGCACCCGCGTTAGCACCAGCCTACAAGACATTAATCTTTATTAGGTGCTGTTGCTGAGAAGCTTTATGTAAGGAGCCTCGCATCAGCTTTTTTTAAAGGCGCTCTTGTCATGGCTTTTTATTACAAACAATAAGCTGCTCACCTAGCAGCCTAAAACTTGATATAGCGCAGTTTTAGTGGCCATCAGCTAGCGCTTAATAGCCTACGCTTAATGGTGAAGTGCCATGACTACCCTCTGTGAGGAATTGTCCTATGCCTACCATGATGAAAGCGGCTATTTTTGTTGAGCCTGGCCGGATTGAAATTGACGATAAACCCATTCCCGAGATTGGCCCCAATGATGCGCTGATGCGTGTGACCACCACGACGATTTGCGGCACCGACGTGCACATTCTAAAAGGCGAATACCCCGTTGAGCGCGGCTTAACCATCGGCCATGAGCCGGTGGGGGTAATTGAAAAGCTGGGTGCCAACGTGAAGGGGTACCAAGAGGGCCAGCGGGTTATCGCCGGGGCGATTTGCCCCAGTTTTACCTCCTATGCTTGCCAGGATGATTGCTGCTCGCAGGATGGCGGCCACCACAGCCATGGGTATAAGCCGATGGGTGGCTGGCGCTTTGGTAACACCATCGACGGTGCCCAGGCGGAATACCTATTGGTGCCGGATGCCCAGGCCAACCTTTCTCCCGTGCCAGATGGCCTAACCGACGAACAAGTGCTGATGTGCCCTGACATCATGTCGACCGGCTTTGCGGGGGCCGAAAAAGCAGGTATCAAAATTGGCGATACCGTGGTGGTGTTCGCCCAAGGCCCAATTGGGCTATGTGCGACAGCAGGCGCGCGGTTACGCGGGGCGGGGATGATTATCGCGGTAGATGGTGTCGATGAGCGGTTGGCAATGGCCAAGCAAATGGGCGCTGACGTGGCGCTGGATTTTCGTAAGGTGGATGTCGTTGAAGAAATTCTTAAGCTCACCGGTGGACGCGGTGTGGATTCGGCGATTGAGGCACTCGGCCTGCAGCAAACCTTTGAATCTGCCTTGCGGGTGTTAAAGCCTGGCGGCACGCTATCGAGCTTAGGCGTTTACTCTGAAGACTTGACGATTCCGCTAGGCGCTTTCTGTGCTGGCCTTGGAGACCACAAGATCATTACGTCACTTTGCCCTGGCGGCAAAGAGCGCATGCGCAGGTTGATGAGCATTATTGCCGCCGGGCGGATAGATCTTGGCCCGATGGTTACCCACCGCTACGCTCTGGAGAATATTGTCGAGGCTTACGATCTATTTTCTCACCAGCGCGACGGCGTGTTGAAAGTGGCTCTTGAGGTCTCATAGTGCTCAAGTAAGCTCAAGAGCCACCCACCTAGCAGCGGGACTATCTAGGGATTGCTGTTTTAAACCTCCTGATACAGCTCGCTGCCTTCACGGCGGAACTTCTCCGCTTGCTCCTGCATGCCACGCTTGACCGCCTCGGCGTCGCTTTCAGCGGCATTTTCCGGTGCGCGGTCACGATAGGTATCGCGCACTTCCTGGCTGATCTTCATCGAACAGAACTTCGGCCCGCACATCGAGCAGAAATGCGCTACCTTGGCGGAATCTTTCGGCAGGGTTTCGTCGTGAAATTCACGGGCGGTGTCTGGGTCTAGCCCTAGGTTGAACTGATCTTCCCAGCGGAATTCAAAACGGGCCTTGGAAAGCGCGTTATCGCGACGCTGTGCTGCCGGGTGGCCCTTGGCCAAATCTGCTGCGTGGGCCGCAATCTTATAGGTGATGATGCCGGTTTTGACGTCATCTTTATTCGGCAGGCCCAAGTGCTCTTTCGGCGTTACATAGCAGAGCATTGCACAGCCAAACCAGCCAATCATGGCCGCACCTATGCCCGAGGTAATGTGGTCGTAGCCGGGAGCGATATCGGTAGTCAGTGGGCCAAGCGTATAGAAAGGTGCCTCATGACACGCCTCTAGCTGCTTATCCATGTTCTCTTTAATCAAGTGCATGGGCACATGACCAGGGCCTTCGATCATCACCTGAACGTCGTGTTTCCAGGCGATCTTGGTTAGTTCGCCCAGTGTTTCCAGCTCAGCGAACTGCGCTTCGTCGTTGGCATCGGCGACTGAGCCGGGGCGCAGGCCATCGCCCAACGAAAACGCTACGTCGTACTGCTTGCAGATTTCGCAGATCTCTTCGAAGTGGGTATACAGGAAGCTTTCCTGGTGATGGTACAAGCACCATTTAGCCATAATGGAACCGCCACGGCTGACAATGCCGGTCACCCGGTTAGCAGTCATGGGCACATAGCGCAGCAGCACGCCCGCGTGAATGGTGAAGTAATCCACGCCCTGCTCGGCCTGTTCGATCAAGGTGTCGCGGAACACTTCCCAGGTCAGGTCTTCAGCCACGCCGTTGACCTTCTCAAGCGCCTGATAGATCGGCACGGTACCAATCGGCACCGGCGAGTTGCGGATGATCCACTCGCGGGTTTCGTGGATATTCTGGCCGGTGGAAAGATCCATAATGGTGTCCGATCCCCAGCGGATACCCCAGGTCATTTTGTCGACTTCTTCTTCAATCGACGAGGTAACGGCCGAGTTACCCAGGTTGCCATTAATCTTCACCAGGAAGTTACGGCCAATAATCATCGGCTCGGATTCTGGGTGATTGATATTGTTGGGGATAATTGCGCGCCCGCGGGCGACTTCGTCGCGCACAAATTCCGGCGTGATCTCTTCCGGCAATTTTGCACCAAAGCTTTGGCCTGGATGTTGGTGACCAAGAATACGTTCCACTTCAGCGGTGCCTAATGCTTGGCGGCGCTGGTTTTCGCGAATGGCAATAAATTCCATTTCAGGGGTAATAATGCCCTGGCGCGCATAGTGCAGTTGGGTGACATTCTTGCCTGGTTTTGCCCGGCGCGGGGTGCGAGTTAAATCAAAACGCAACTGAGCAAGCGTGGGGTCGTTAGCGCGGCGGTTGCCGTACTCACTAGTGGGGCCGTCAAGGAACTCGGTATCGTTGCGCTCTTCAATCCAGGCGCGGCGCAGGGCGGGTAAGCCTTTGCGTAAATCATTGTTGGCGGCCGGGTCGGTGTAAGGGCCAGAGGTGTCGTACACCAGCAGTGGCGGGTTCTCTTCATCAATGCTGCTGGTTTTAGTCGGCGATAGGGTGATTTCCCGAAACGGCACGCGGATATCGGGTCGTGAGCCTTCAACGTACACCTTGCGCGAGGCGGGCAGCGGCTGAATGGCAGCGGCATCGACCTGGGCGGTTTCCGCTAAAAAGTGGCTGGTTTTACTTTTTGAGGCCTTAGTTTTTAACGTTTTAGTGTTTAAAGTCTTCGTCATGACGGTCGTCGTCCTTCAGTGTTGATTGTGGTTGTTGTATTGACTTAATGAGCGAGGCTCTGGCCTTCAAGATCGGCGTCTATCAGGTGCAGGCCCATCTGCCAGAAGTCGATTTCCAGACGCGTGGCATCGCGGAAGATCTTGCTCAGTTCGGCAAAGCGGGCAGGGGTAACATCAGCAAGGCGGGCGTTGAGCCATTCAAGCTCTGCCTGCATGGCGGCCTGAAATTCCTCGCTTTCGTACATCGCTATCCAGGCATCAAAGGGGTTTTTCGCGCCGCGAAGGGTAGAAGGCTGAGTGTTCAGCCAGTTGGCGATTTCGCCGTAGCCCACCAGGCAAGGGGCCAGCGCCACATGCAAATCGAGCAGGTCGCCGCGGTTGCCGGTGTCTAATACGTAGCGGGTATACGCCAAGGTGGCTCTGGCTTCTGGAAGCTCCGCCAGCTCTTGTTCGGAAATCTCCCACTCCTGGCAAAAGCCCACGTGCAGGCCCAGCTCCACATCCACAATGGCTTTTAAACCTTCATGGGCTTGGCGCAGATCAGCCAGCGTAGGGCTTTTATAGGCAGCCAACGCGTAGGCGCGGGCGAAGTGAATCAAAAACAGGTAGTCCTGCTTCAGGTAGTGGCGAAACGCGGGTTCAGGAAGCGTGGCACTGCCCAGTTGGCGAACAAAATCGTGCTCAATATAGGCGCGCCAGTCGTTATGGCAGGCATTAGTAAGATCAGCAAAGCGGTAGCCCATGGTGCCTCCGGTAGTAATGATCCGGAGGGCGGGCGGTTGAGATCGAGGAAATGGCGCAGAAGGTGGCGTGAAACTAAGCCGGGCCATCGCTTGATCCCTACGCCGGTACCCGCGCGCTCGTCAGGAGCAGCGCATTAGCCGGATCAGGTTCAGCGGGACCAGCGCTTTGGCAGTATCAAAGTGATACGCCCTGCGCCATCTCAGCCGGATTCACCGGCACCCCGTCAAGCAGTTAGTGCCAAGCAGTCTAGGAGGAGGAGAGAAGAGATGCAAGGGGGCACGCGCAAGCACGCGAATTTTGGATAGGCGGCCAAAATTGGCTTTGCTCTCTTGGGAATCAATGGGGTAGAGTCAAATTGGGTGGTTATAAAACCCCAATGAATGTGCCGTCGCGTTTATTGGGGGTTTGTAGCGAGGCGTATAATCACTGTTACGTGGTATCCGATTCTTAAGGCAACTCTTTGAGTTAGGAGATAACGATGGAAGGAATAAAGTCTTTGGAGAGTCTTCCGGAACAGGTGAAAGACAGTATTGGAAAAGAGTTTGGGTCGCTCAACGATCTCTACCGGCGCATATTCGATATCAATCACAGTGAGCGTATGGCACATAGGCAACGAGACCAAAAAGCCATATCTGCATGCGAGCAAGAACTTCTGGATATTGAAGACAAACTGGAAGAGTTGGGCGCTGAAGATGGGCGTGATATAACAACTGCTATTGCTTCTGATTACGGTGATCTAGTCGTCAAAGAAACCATTGATAACTTAAATAAGCACCTCGCTCGCCAGGGCACAGATTTTGAGAGCATGAGGAAATACCTCAGGAGCTTCGGTGCATAAAGTACCCCAAACCACGTAACAAGGTGGTCAACGGGACACCAACTCTGCTGCGCTCCGTTGGCGCCCGTTACCACCGGCGTTATGCAAGCTGAGATGAGCATGGATTCTACACCGCAATATTCAGGAAAGCCGACACTATACTTAGATCAAAACATACTCGATCTTTTCGTTAAAAATAGCGTGGGTAGTTTCGGACGAGAGCTTATGGACAAGTTCCAGATTGTTTATTCTGACGAAACTCTCAAAGAGATAAGACGATCTGCCGGCTATGAAAACGACTTTCTTAATGTTCTAAAAAACCTTGGTTCATATCATTTAAAAATCGTTGTTGAGCAGCCTGGCTTCATTGTAACTGACAAAGCGACCATCACTAGTAGGGATGTATTTGAAGCATTCGAAGAACACTGTAGCAATGATAATGAATATGGAAGCATTGAAAATTCAATGCAACAGTGGTTGTTTAAGTTCTCTGGCGGAAGATCGGGTGATAGCATTTCTGATATTCATGAAGAACAGTTGGCTGCTTTTGCACAGCTTATGGGCGGTATGCTCGAAAACGCTGATGAACTTCCTGTTGAAATGAGGGCGCAGATTAAAGAGTATTCCGAACTAATGATGGAGCAATATAAATCTAAGCTTCATGAGCTTGAAAATACGATGTCAAAAGACATTCCTGATACGAAGGACTGGAATGGAATAAAGTCCTACAGAGAGTCAGTGGGTATAGGCCCAAAGGAATTAAATAATATAGAGCCACCAAATGTGATCGAAAAAATATGGGATGTTTTCAAAGTTAAGCTTCCAAAAAACGATCAAATCAACAGCTTAGAAGACTTTTTCCAGATCCGCATAAACCCTATCTACCCTGACAGACCTTACCATCTGCACCAGAAGGTAACTGGTATGTATAACATGCTTAACACTCTTGGCTACTTCCCTGACTCCAAAGTACATAAGGAAAGACGATTTATTGCCGCTATGAGTGATAATAGTCACGCATCAATGGCTTCATTCTGTAATTTATTATTATCGAGAGATGAGAACTTTGTAAGAAAGGTACGGGCGGTATATGAGTATCTTGGAGTGCAAACAGAAGTAAGGCTGGTTACGGTAAGTAATGCATAACAAAGCGCTGCTGCCGGACAAATTTTCCGCTGCGCTCCAAATTTGCCGCAGAGCGCGGCGTCAACCCGCGAGCCTATCTCTGTAGGCTGGTTTACCACCCCCCTTCTAAGAGTTTGCGCTTGTTCACACCATCATTAAACCCTGTTTACGTACTGGTGGCGCGTAAGCGGCGTCGATCTGTGCCAGGTCATCTTCGTCGAGCCGAATGCTATCTGCGTTGGCGTTCTGTTTGAGGTGGTTCAGGCTCACGGCTTTCGGGATGGCAATCACCCCAGGGTGGCGCAGTGCCCAGGTAAGGGCGATTTGCGCAGGGGTGGCGCTGTGTTTGTCGGCGATGCGTTGCAGGGCGGCGCTATGCAGCAGCGCGCCGCCTTGCCCAATGGGGCAGTAAGCCATCAGCGGCATGTTGTGTTG
This sequence comes from Vreelandella neptunia, assembly GCF_000712975.1. Classification (GTDB taxonomy): domain Bacteria; phylum Pseudomonadota; class Gammaproteobacteria; order Pseudomonadales; family Halomonadaceae; genus Vreelandella; species Vreelandella qaidamensis. Next base: position 668,595 of record NZ_JHQL01000001.1, read on the forward strand.
CGCCTGCCAGGGCAGCAAGTCGTATTCAATGCCGCGTGCTTCGGGGTTATAGAGCACTTGGTTGGTGGCGCACGCTGGCGCGTCTAGCTCCGCTAGGTCGTCAACGTCAAAGTTCGATACGCCCCAACGCAGAATCTTGCCTTGCTCGCGCAGCCGCTCAAACGCTTTCACGGTTTCGCTTAACGGGTACTGGCCGCGCCAGTGCAGCAGGTAGAGATCAATCGTCTCAGTGCCCAATCGGCGCAGGCTGCGCTCGCAGGCAGCTTGAACACCCTTAGCGCTGGCGTTGTGCGGGTAGACTTTGCTGACCAGATACACCTCGTCGCGTCGCTCGCGGATCGCTTGGCCAACCACCTCTTCAGCGCCGCCTTCGGCATACATCTCGGCGGTATCAATCAGTGTCATGCCCAGGTCCAGGCCTTCACGCAGCGCCCTGATTTCAGCTTGGCGCTGCCCGGTATCTTCGCCCATATGCCAGGTGCCCTGGCCGATACGGGGTATGCTGTCTCCGCCTAGCTCAATCGTCTGCATGTCTATCTCCTGTGGTCATACTGTTTAGAATGCTCGCTGCAATTGCAATGATGGGTCAATCTTAGAAGATTCGTATCGAACGTCGCCTCCCTTTATGCCCGCTGGGATGTGCCTGCTAAACTCAATGCCATCGTTTTCCCTTACTGTTTAGGAATCCAGACAATGAACCACCGCCCACCACGCTGGATGCGTGCTGCGTTATCGATGTGCTTATTACTCGCCTCTGCGTCTGTTATGGCACAGGAAGATAGCATTACCGCTGAACTTGGGCGCATTGAACACGCCTTGGACGCGCGTATTGGCTTTGCGGCCCACCATTTAGCCACGGGTCAGCGCTGGGAAGTGAATGCGAATGAGCGCTTTGCCATGTCCAGCACCTTTAAAACCCTGGCCTGCGGCGCACTGCTGGCGCAGGTGGATGAAGGGCAGCTAGCGCTGGACACCGAGGTTAGTTTTGAAGAATCTGAGCTGGTGACTTACTCGCCAGTCACTGAGCAGTACGCAGGCCACCAACCGATGACGCTGTTTGAGCTGTGCGATGCCACCATGACCACCAGTGATAACACCGCCGCTAACCTAGTGCTGCAAGCCCTTGGTGGGCCGGAATCCATCACGGCGTTTGCGCGCAGCATGGATGATCCCGTTACCCGGCTAGACCGCTTTGAGACCGAGCTGAACGAAGCCACGCCAGGGGATGAGCGCGACACTACCACGCCCAACGCCATGCTCGCCACGCTAGAAAAGCTGGTGCTTGGGGAGGTGTTGTCGGGTGAATCCCGTCAGCAGTTGGAAGACTGGATGAAAGGCAATGCGGTGGCTGATAGTTTGTTTCGCGCCGCCATGCCGTTTGATTGGGTGATAGCAGACAGAACCGGTGCGGGCGGTTACGGCTCTCGCTCGATTACCGCGATTATTTGGCCGCCAGAGCAAGTGCCGATGGTAGTGGTGTTTTATATCACCGAAACCGAGGCGTCGTTTGACGCGCGCAATGCGGCTATTGCGTCTCTAGGGAAAGTGATTCAAGAGATGTTAGCGGAAAACTAATAAAAATGGGTGGCGAATAAGCCACCCATTTTTATATCGCGATACTTAAAGAGAGCAAATAATATTGCTGTTCGTTCATTGCCACTTTTTTTAAGCAGCACTTACGCATGGCCGCGTTATGATAAAAAGATCGTATGCTCCACCACCACTATTACGCCAATCCCAATCAATACAACGCCACCTGCGAGTTCTGCCCAGTGGCCTACGTATTTGCCAAATTTATGGCCTAGCAGGGTTCCCATGGAAGCCATCACCGTAGTAGCAAGGCCAATGGCGAGACTGGTGGTAATGATGTTCACATCAATAAACGCAAGGCTTGCGCCCACGGCCATGGCGTCTAGGCTTGTGGCAATGGCGGTTAGTACCAGCAGCCACAGGGTTTGTTTGCGATGCGCTACTTTTTCTTCTTTCTTCAGCCCTTCGACCATCATGTGCAGGCCGATGATGGTCAGTAGCGTAAACGCGACCCAGTGGTCCCAGGTTTCTACATACTGCTGAGAAGCCTTGCCAGCCACCCAGCCCAGTACCGGGGTGGTGGCCTCGATAATGCCAAATATTAAACCAATGCCTACCGCGTGTCGGAAGCGGGGCTTGCGCAGCTCTGCCCCCTTGCTGATGGACGCCGCAAACGCATCCGCCGACATGGAAACCGCTAAAAAAAGCAGGGCAACAGGTGTCATGATAGTAGTGCTCGTTTAATGAGGCTAGATGTGTGGAACAACATACTCGAGTGTTAAAGTAGGATTTTAATAGCGCTGAATCCTATCAGGTTTTACTTTGATAACAAGTTGGTCAACAAAAAATAAAGTTTGTTATAGCGAACAAATATAGCTTTGGCTAACAATGTGGCTACTGGCTTATTTTGTTGTATTTCTGAAATTAAATAAACTTAAAGTGATTGTTGGTTTATTGATTTTTATGTTGATGATGTTTAGCTATAAAAATAGTTGTTTTCTAAGGAAAGACGGTGGGTTGATAGTTTGTTTCGTGCCGCCATGCCATTTGATTGGGTGATAGCAGACAGAACTGGTGCGGGCGGTTACGGCTCTCGCTTAATTACCGCGATTATTTGGCCGCCCCAGCAAGTGCCTATGGTAGTGGTGTTTTATATCACCGAAACCGAGGCGTCGTTTGACGCGCGCAATGCGGCTATTGCGTCTCTAGGGGAAGTGATTCAGCAGATGTTACAAGGCCAGTAATAAAAAGCGGCGGTTCAGGCGCTAATGCCGCAGTAGTTCTCGCTATATTGAGGACCCGGTGGCAGGCAATGCCGCTAACGACCCAATATCACTGTCTGCCTATCAGGCGGTAGCTGAGTATGTGATGGAGAATACCCAGCCCTAAAATGCGCCCTTAAAAAAAACAGCCCTAGGTGGGCTGTTCAGTTAACCGAGAGGCGCTTATACCAGCTCGCGCTTCTCGCGCTTGGCAACGCGTATGTCTTTGATGGTGGCAATGCCGATAACCGCGAAAATAGCCAGTGAGATCAACGGCCAGATAAGGACATATAACGCTAATATAAAGGTTTGCATGTGCTTTCCTGTTAGTTGGCTGGTGCGCGATGGCACACCAGCCTTTGAGGTGACGCTAACGCCACGCTGGGCTTAGCGTTGCGCGGCAGGCTTGGCTGGGTCGTAGTTGATCACTTTCTGATCGATTTGCGAGAAGTCGAACTTGCTCGAACTCATCAGGCTGACTGCGATGCAAACAAGAGTGCTAACGCCGTATGCCATTAATGAGGCTAGCAGTACCGTGTACTCCCGTAGGAAACCAATGCTGAAGTAGGCCAGCACAATGGCGCTGAGTACACCGACGATCACACCGATCCTACGCCCGCAGAAGCCAAATGCCATTAGGCCGAGCACCACGCCGCCGCCCACGGCAGCGAGTAACTCAAACAGCCCCGCGACCATATTGACCATAGGCACTAACTCGAAGCGTGCGATACAGAACATTACTAGGCCTGCAATTACAGCCGAGGTAAAGGCCGTGTTGGTGACTCGATCCCAGAAGCAGCTGGCGATGACCGGGAACACAATGGCCCCCCAAAGTGCGCCAACGAAGACCAGCATAATCAGAATATCCATCGAGAAACTAGCGAGAATCACCCCGATCAGCGTTGCGACAATCATCGTCAACCTACCAATAAATAGCATTTTGGTCGGGTCAGGTTTGTTTTTAGCGATGTTCTTACCATACACATCGGCCATCACAATCGCGGACATAGCGGAAAGGTCTGAGTCAGCGGTAGAGGAGAGCGAGCCAATGACCAGGATAAAGAACAGCCCTATAAATACCGGTGAGAGGTACATCGACACCATTTGCGGTATCAGGTTGTTCATGTCACCACCGATGGGCTCCATACCGGTCATCAGCGCCATCAAGCCAATCATGCCTAGGCCAATAACAATCGCACCGTAACCAATGGTCGCGGTGATAAAGGTCGGTTTGATATGGTCTTCACGCACAGCGAATAGCCGCTGGGAGATGGTCTGGTTGCCAATCGCGTAGGCCAGCACCGCAACAAAGAAAGGTGCACCTTGATTGAGGATCGCATCCATCGAGAACAGATTTGCCTGCTCTGGGGTGAGTAGGCTCATGCCATCCGATAGTGTCTGTGGGCCGCCGAGGGCAAACATTACCGCTGGAATAATCAGAATGGCGACTGCCATCATTGCCATCAGTTGGGCAAAGTCGGTGAGTACCGACGCGCGGAAGCCCGACCACAGCGTATAAGAGAGCACCCCGACCCCAGCGATCACGACGCCAGCTTGGAAAGAGAGTGGCGAGAGTACTGAGACCAGCGCACCAGACGCTGTGAAGTTAACCATCAGGCTAATGATGCTGCCCAGAATGTTGGAGGAGGCAAGAATCAGCTGGCTAGAAGAGCCATGGCGGGCATGGATAAGTTCACCCAGGGTGTGTGCGTTCGGGGCCAATTTTCGAAAGCGACGGCCAAAGGGGTAGATGAACAGAATCATCAGCGCGCCCCACAACCCGTAGTGTAAAGGGCCGGAAATGCCGTAGGTGTAACCCGAGGTGGCGGCACCGTAGAACGAGGCTGCCCAGATCCAGGTGGCGGTCATGCTGGCAGCGCCCAAGCCAAAGCCAATCTGGTGATTGGACACCATAAAGGCGTCAGTATTTTCCTTTTTCTTTTTGATCAGCAGTGTCAGCAGGTACGTGCCGCCGTAAAAGGCTAACAGCAAGGCAATAACCGTCAGCGTAGAGAATTGATAGAAATTTTCTTCGTTCATTAAATACCCATAGGCTTTGCAGCCCTAGCATCCTAAATGGCAACCACAGTTCCCTTAACGGGGCGGCCGCGACAGGACGTAAGCAAAAAACAGAACATCTTTCTAGGTATGTCTGTAGCGAGAAGTGGCAGCGATTGGCAGCCTGGTCGTGCACGTGTCAGGCGTTGGTTGGAAACGCCTTAAATAGAGGGGCCGAATTAACGCAAACAGTGAGCTGAAATAAAGCGCACGTGGGGTCGATCCGGATAGCTACCCTACTCCCTTAAGCGCGAACAGTACAGGTTGAAGCCCGGCATGAGGCCAATGGATGGCGGGAAATGGTCTTGATAGAGCAATTAATGGTGCTGTTTAAACAGCCACCACACATCAAAGCCAAATGAGTAGATGAGTGTGATTAATGCGCTCAGTGCAAGCAGGCTGGCAGCAAGAGGAGAGGTGAGTGGCGTTAACGCCAGCAGCAGGGCAACGACCTGCCATACGCACACTGCTTTACGGCGGAAACTTTCAAATAACGGTGCTTTTAACCACGGAAAAAACCAGCTAGCGGCGATGAATAAGTAACGCATGCCGCCAATGAGTAGTACCCAAGCGCCTAGATTTTCGCTCTGCAATAAGCCTATACAAAGTATCAGGATTAATACCGCATCCAGTTCCATATCAAAGCGCGCGCCAAACGTGGTATGGGTTTTAGTGCGTCTAGCAATCCATCCGTCCACACCATCCAGTAATAGCGCGATAACAGCGACCGCTAGCCATAGCCAAATCGCGTTGGTAAAAGCATTCGCTGCCAGCGCCCCTGCCACGATGGCGACGAGTACGCCGCGCCCAAGCGTTACCCGGTTTGCCCAACCGAGCGGGCCATGGGGCCAAAAACAAACCACCAGTGCGCCCATCACAATGTAGAAGCCAGCCGCTAACCACCAATTTGCAGCGCTGGCGACTAATGCCGGTAACATCGCACCCAAGCCTACGAGCAATAAGCTGGCCAATGCTATCTCAGCCAAGGTGTAAACACGCTTGGGCAAAGAGACGCTGGAGGTGTTAGAGAAAGAAGACATGCTGACTCACAGAGCGGTGCACTGGCCCGCGGTTGAATTAAAGTGTGCAAATATTTTCCTATGTACCATTCTTGTATAAGAAGGTAAGGTTGTCCATGATGTGAGTACATTTGTTTTAAATCATCCTCGCGTTCACATGGGTTAAGCAACCGTTTCCCTTTCTACGCTACGCTGTAGGGAAGTCGTGAAATGTGAACAAGTCTTAATAAGGCTATGCTGTAAGGATGGATGAAGCGCTTAAACCATAAGGAAATGTCATGTTGCCGCCTGATACTGCTACGGCTTTTTGGGTGACTCGCCCCATGCATGGTGAGCTTAAACAGGAGCCACTAGCGCCTCCCGACGAAAATGAGGTGCGGATCCGTACCCTTTATAGCGGCGTGAGCCGCGGCACCGAATCGCTCGTATTTAACGCGCGGGTGCCTGAGAGTGAATACTCACGGATGCGCGCGCCCTTTCAGACAGGCGCATTTCCCACCCCTGTGAAATATGGCTACTGCAGTATTGGCCATGTGGAGCAAGGGCCACGTCATCTCGTCGATAAGACCGTCTTTTGCCTTTTTCCGCATCAGGATCATTACGTGGTACCTGTTGATGCTGTTTTGCCGCTTCCCGACGATGTGCCCGCTTATCGTGCTGTGCTAACCGCCAATATGGAAACCGCCATTAACGGTGTGTGGGATGCTAACCCTATGCTTGGCGAGCGCGTTTGTGTGGTGGGTGCTGGCGTCGTTGGTGCACTTGTGGCGTATCTGTGTGCGCAAATTCCGGGGGTAGAAGTACGCTTGATCGACATTAATCCCGAGCGAGAAGCACTGGCAGCGCATTTGGGTATTCCCTTCTGTACACCAGAACAGGCACCCACCGACCAAGATTGCGTGATCCATGCTAGTGGACAGCCGGATGGCCTGAGACTGGCTATGGGCTTGCTGGGCAATGAAGGCCGCGTGATTGAAATGAGCTGGTTTGGCGAAGGCGACGTATCGCTGCCACTTGGTGGCGCTTTTCACTCCCAGCGCTTAACGCTTAGCGCCAGCCAGGTTGGGCAATTGCCTGCCAAGTTGCAGCCGCGCTGGAATTATCGCCGCCGTTTAGCCCTCGCTTTACGCTTACTCGCCGATCAGCGGTTAGATGCGCTGATCAGCGGTGAGAGCGATTTTGCCGATTTCCCAACGCTGGCACCTGCTCTGTTTGGGCCAAGGAGCACAGCGCTATGCCATCGAATTCGTTATCCATTGCCCGCTTAATTAATGCGGCTTAATTAAGTGCGAATTAGTTAGAACGACCTGGCTAAAAAAGGTCCAGTTAATACGACAGGAGTGTCTATGTACCGTTTATGCGTTCGTGACCATTTTATGATTGCCCATAGTTTTAATGGCGAAATATTCGGCCCTGCCCAACGCACCCACGGTGCCACCTATGTGGTGGACGTGGTGTTTCAGCGCCCTGAACTTGACCAAGATGGTCTAGTGATTGATATCGGTTTAGCCAGTGAAACGGTTAAAGAGGTGCTGGCGGATTACAACTATCGCAACCTTGATGAGGTGAGCGAGTTTAGCGGTAAAAACACCACCACAGAATTTATGGCCAAGGTGATTTTTGACCAGCTAGCGGCTGCCATCAAAGCAGGAAAAATGGGTACCACCGCCCAGGGGCTGACGCATATGGAGATCAAACTGCACGAATCTCATGTGGCGTGGGCAAGCTATGAAGGGGCACTATGAGTCAGCCATTTACCTTGATAGTGGCTGGCGATCCAGACCAGCGTACCGGTGGGTATATTTATGATGCCCATATTGTTGCTGCGCTGCGCGAGCGTGGGCTATCTATCAATGTGGTGGGGTTAGCCGGGCGTTTTCCTGATGCCGATGATGAAGCAGCTCAAGCGCTAGCCAATACGCTTTCCGCCTTGCAGGACCATGCGCAGGTCATTATCGACGGACTAGCCATGGGGGCATTGCCCGATGTGGTGGCTAACCACGCTGAGCGCCTGGATATCACTGCGTTACTGCATCATCCGTTGGGCGATGAGCAGGGCTTAAATGAGATAGATCAGCAGCGTTTTCACCGAAGCGAGCTGTGTGGCCTGGCCCATGTAAATAGGGTAATTGTGACCAGTCGCTTTACTGAGCGTCGTGTAAAAGCATTGGCGGAGCAGTATGAGCTGCCATTTAGTGCCCCTATCACTGTGGTGGAACCTGGGGTTGAATGTGCTCCAGTCAGCCCTGCGGCACAACCTAGCGAACCTATTCGTCTGCTATGCGTGGCAACACTGACTCCACGTAAAGGGCAGGACATTTTAGTTCAAGCCTTGGCGAATGTTGAGCGTGGGCACTGGCGATGTGACTGCTTTGGCGGTGCTCGTGATGTTGCATTTACGAATCGCGTTCAAACACTGATCGACAGCCACCAGCTTGGTGATCGGGTAACGCTCCACGGCGAATGTGATGCCGCAACCCTGGAAGCCGCTTATCAGAACGCTCATGCATTGGTGTTGCCTTCTTGGTATGAAGGTTACGGCATGGTGGTCACTGAAGCGCTAGCCCATGGCTTACCCGTTATCACCACCACCGGCGGTGCGCTGCGGGATACCTTGCCCAAAGGGGCGGGCATTAGTGTTGCGCCTGGGGATGTGAAGGCGCTGACGAGCGCGCTGGTGGCTTTCTGCCACGATGAGACACTACGCACTGAACTACGTGCAGGTGCCGCCGCTGTGCGCGACCGTTTGGGCGACTGGCAGGCTGCAGGAAAGGCGTTTGCCGAGGCGCTGCAGCAATCTTCGACATTGTCGGCGGGAAGCCAATTTGCAGCGGATTGGCTGTCGCTGCGTGAAGGCGTCGATGCCAGTTCGCGTAGCCAAGCGTTGGTGGATGCGTTAGCAAGCTGGTTATCAGAAAAACAGCAAAGAGCAGAATCTGCACTGCTGACAGAAGCTTCATCGCCAATAACACTGGCGGATTTAGGCTGTGGACGCGGAAGTAATAGCCAGTTTCTTGCGCCTCGCTTGCACCATGCCCAGCGCTGGATGCTGATTGACCATGATCCCGCCTTACTTAATGAAGCCTACTCACGAACCAGCCAATTGAACACGGGTAAAGGTGAACCGCTACAGGTGGAAACCCACTGTATTTCCCTTAAACAGCTTGACCACCCAGCACTTACGCACTGCGACGTAGTAACGGCATCTGCGCTGATCGATTTAGTATCTCAAGCGTGGATTGATGCCTTGGCGGCACAGTGTGCTAAACATCGGCAAGCGCTTCTTATCACTCTAAGCATTACCGGCGAATGGTACTTTACCAATGCCCAGCAGCAACCTCTGAACGACCTTGACGATCGCTGGATCAGTGAGCTGTTCAACGCACATCAACGTCGCGATAAAGGCTTAGGCGGTGCATTAGGCGGCGATGCTCACAGCGCGTTAGTTAAAGCGATGGCTGACCACGGTTATCGGATTAACGAGGCTGAAACCCCGTGGCGCTTAGCGGCGGGCAAGTCAGCGCAGTACCCCTTAATGTGCTCATTAGTTGAAGGATGGGCGAACGCTGCTACCGAACAGGCTCCAGAGGCGGCGTCACGGATTGCCCAATGGCGCGATGAACGCTTACGTCGTGTGGTCGAAGGTGAGATCGGTATTTGGGTGGGCCACCGCGACTTACTGGCGCTGCCAGCGGACGAGGGCTAACCCCATGAGACGCTGGCGCTGGCTGAGAACCCCGTGGGTGCAAAAAGGGCTAGTGAGCTTAGGGCTGCTGGCCGCTGTAGCCCTGTGGGTAGAGCCAGACGCGGTGATGGCCGAAGTGCAGCGCTTTGCGCCGGGTTGGATGGCTCTGGCGCTGTTGATCAGCGTTCTGCAAGTGATGCTGAGCGCGTGGCGTTGGCAGTTGACGGCAGGATTAATCGACGTGCCGTTGCGCTACCGTTATGCACTGCGGGAGTACTACTTAGCATTATTGGTTAACCAACTTTTACCAGGTGGCGTGTTGGGTGATGCAGGTCGTGCCCATCGCCATGCTCGTCAGTCTTCTTCAAAGGGTAGTGCTTGGCGTGCGGTGGTGATTGAGCGTGCTTCTGGGCAATTGGCGATTGCACTTTACACACTAATCGCCTTGTTCACGTCACCACTCTGGCTAACGGCGCTGGGTTTCAGTGGCTTGATGGTAGTGGCGGGCGTAGCGGTTATCGTGATAGTGGCCGGTGTGACGCTGATGGTCTGGTTGCGGCGCTCGGCGGTAACGCTACCCGCTTGGTGTGCTGCATTAGGGCAGGATATGCGCCGCGGGCTATTGCAGCGTGACGTATGGCCACGGCAACTGATCTCTTCGCTTTTGATCGTGCTTAGCTATGGCCTAGTAATGGTCTGTGCGGCTCGGGCAATCGGCATTGAACTGGCGACATTAGATATTTTGGCGTTGGCTCCAGTGTTACTGCTTGCCATGCTGGTACCCCTTTCGATCGCTGGGTGGGGGTTACGGGAAGGCGCCGCCGCAGGTATTTGGATGTTTGTTGGCTTGCCTTCGGCGCAAGGTGTGGCGATATCACTGGCTTATGGTGTGTTGGTGCTGATGGGTAGTCTGCCAGGCATTTGGGCAGCGCTGGCTTCACGAACACGCGCTACGCCGTCCAGTTCTCCGCCATCCAGTTCTTCGCCATCCAGTTCTCCGTCAGGCAGTGCGCCCACTCAGCACTACGTCGAAGAGTGTGTCGTCCCCGCAGCGGAAAGAGCGCATCGTCGGGCGCAGGGCGCTCTCAAGGGTGTCGATGGGCGTCATCTGCAGCCCAGGTCGGCCGGAACCGATGAGCAGTGGCGCGACCAGCAAATGCAGACGGTCAACCGCGTCCGCCTCAATGAATTGCGAAACAGTAACGCCGCCGCCTTCTACCAATACCCGCGTAAGGCCACGATCTGCCAGCCAGGTAATAACGTCGGCGGGGCGGAACTGACCATTGGTATCCAACGGCAGCACGCAGTGTTCGGCGGACGTTGGCCCCACCGTTGCCTCTGGCCCGGTGAGATGCAGCGTGGGTGCGGTAGACGTGGTGAACAGCGCCAAATCAGTCGGCACGCGGCCACGTGGGTCAATCACCACTCGGGTAGGGTGCTTGCCCGTTACGTGGCGTACTGTGAGCTGGGGATTATCAGCGCTCGCCGTACCCGCGCCAATCACTACGGCATCTGCCAGCGCCCGCAGACGGTGCAGATGTACCAAACTTTCAACGCCATTGATGTAGTGGGAGTGACCGCTTTCCGTAGCGATGCGCCCATCCAGGCTCTGCCCCAGTTGCGCAACCACCCAGCTCGAATGACGCACCAGTGGCAGCAAACACGTCAACAGCTCCTGCGCGGCGCTTGTAACAGGGATAGAAGAGTGCCAGCCGCCATGGGTATCAAGCGTCATTGTGGCGTCACTTCTGATGCCCTGTTGAACGTCCAGCAACCATGCCCACGCTTGGTCGATATCGATCATCTTTTCATTGGTACTAGGCATGGTATCTCCATTCAGAAAACAGCAACTCATCATGCGGGGCCATGTTGCCCGACGCAAGCAAACGTTGTCCGCCCCAACAGGCAACTTGGAGGCCTACATGTATCACATTGAACGCGCTATTTTCGATATTCGCCGTGGATTGCCCGTGGTGATTAATACCGGAGAGCAACGCCTGTTGGTACAGGCACTTGAAGGCAGTGTGTCGGTCGATTCACTGGCGAAACTCTCCGGCTCTCGGCCAGCGTTGGTATTAACGCGTCATCGTTTGGAGGCAATGGGCATGTCGCTGAAAGCGGATGCGGCTTGCTTACCGCTCACCGAACAAATCAGTGAGCGTGATTTGCATCACCTTGCTGTATCCAATGAAGCGTCGGAGGCCCATTCACTGTTAAGCGGCCTGAAGCCTGCAGGCGTAGGGGAGCGAGGTGCTGTGGCGCTTATGCGTCGTGCGCTGTTGATACCGGCGGCGCTGTGCGCTGAGGTCAGTGCGGCATCCGCCGAGCATATTGCTCAGCAGCTATCAAAAGGTGAGCTGTTAGAAGTTAATGCCTGGGATGCAGAGAAGTGTTTAGCTGGCGCACCGGGGATGCTAAAGCGTGTAAGCGAGGCGCGTATTCCCCTGGAAGAAGCGCCTGAAAGCCGCTTTGTGCTGTTCCGTGAGCCTGACGGGTTACGTGAGCATGTGGCTGTAGTGATTGGTGATTTGGCTACTATCCCTGGGGCAGTTCCTTTGCGTATGCACTCGGCTTGCCTCACTGGTGATCTGTTCGGCAGCCTGCGCTGTGACTGTGGCGAACAGTTGCGTAATGCAGTGGCCGATATTCAAGCCATGGGTGGCGGCGTGCTGCTTTATTTAGCACAAGAGGGGCGGGGGATTGGTCTAGCGAATAAACTGCGCGCCTACACCTTGCAAGATGGCGGTTTAGACACCGTCGATGCCGACCAAGTACTAGGGTTTGGCGACGACGAGCGTCAATACGCCGTCGCGGTGGATATGCTCAATGCGCTAGAGATCGATAAAGTTCAGTTGTTAACCAACAACCCGCTAAAAATGGCAGCGTTGCGTGAAGGCGGTGTTGAAGTCGTCTCACGTCAAGCGCTCTACGGCAGTGTAACGGATCACAATCACCGCTACCTAAGCGCCAAAGCCAATCGAGCAGGGCATTTCTTAGACGAGGTACTTGAAGGGCGTGGGCGTTAATCTGACGTTTTCCGCGTGATAAGCGGTGGCAGGTGGGCGGTTTCAGCCACCACCTGCGCCAACTGAGTGGCGTAGTGCTTCACTAGCCGTTCACCTAATGCTTGATGAGCATCCGTTGCATCACCGGCAACGCCGAACGTACTCAGGTCCTCGGCAAGCCAGGCAAACGCGGCGCTACCCTCTGGGCTGACCATTGCGTCACCTTTAGGCATTGCCGGTGGGGTAGGTTGGTAGTTATCGAGCTGCACAAGCTCAGGCGCTAAATGCAGCATGATGGCGGTTTCCAGCAGGCCGCCATGCAATCCGTAGCGCAGCTCATCGGCATTAATAGCGCCTTCCAACGGCGGTAGCCGCGTATAAGTGGCTTTCACTACGCGCATTTCAAATTGCTTGCGTAGGGTTAATGCGGCAAGGTCCATCACGGCTTTATTGCCGCCGTGGCTATTAATCAACACCAGCTTTTTTATCCCTGTACTCGCAATGCTTTTGCCATAAGCTTCTAATGTCGCGATGGCAAGTGGAGCTGGTAGGCTCAGTGTTCCAGCAAAATTGGCATGTTCGTCGCTCGCACCGACGGCAATTGATGGCAGGCATAACACATCAAGCGCTGGGTCAATCATGGTTAACATGGCAGCTTGTAAGCCTTCTCCAATGATCAGGTCGGTACCTAATGGCAGGTGCGTACCGTGCTGCTCAATGGCCCCCAGGGTGATCACTGCAACTGGATCACCTTCGGCAATCGAGGCGAGTTGGGGAGCGGTGAGGGTTTGCCAGTGATAAATCATGTAGGTTCTCTTATTCTAAAAGCAGTGTTTTAAAGCTCGTGTTTTAAAGCCCGTGTTTTAAAATCGTTTTTGAAGAATTATGTGGACGCGCTTAACAGCGGATGGTCGGCACGGCAGGCGTAGAGATCCCCAGAGGCCAAGCCGTCGACGCCATCGTTGAGCCACTGGGTAATGGTTTCAGGGGATTGCCAGGTTGCCCAGCGGAAGTGGCGCTGCTCACCGGCAATTGCATTGAAGCGGTAGTCGCCAAGGCGGGACAGCTGTTCAACGCAGGCATGGCTGACCTCTAACACGCCCGCAACAAACTCTACCGAAAGCGCTGCTACCGCGTGGTTAAGCCCCATCAGTACCTCTGCTTCAAACCCTTCAACATCAATTTTTATAAAGCTAGGCTCGCCGTAAGTGGCAATGAGCTGATCCAGAGTAGTGACTTCCACTCTTAGCTGCTGTTCCCATTGTACGTGTTGAAAGCCGGGGTTTCGTTCGCCCACCTGGTGTCGCCATTCGGTCGCTAGGGTAGAGAGGGTCGGGTTGCTAACACTGATAGCGATATCCGCATAGCCGGGTTGCGGTCCAGCGGCCAGTGGTAAGAGCGTAATGTTCGGTCGATTGAGTATCCGTTTAAACCATTTGGCCAGTGCTGGCTGTGGCTCTAATGCCACTACTTTAGCACCTAGCGCGTGGAAGGCGGCACTACGGTCGCCTAAGTGAGCGCCAATATCAAAAGCGATATCGCCTGGTTGAATAAACGGACGATATAACTGCTTTAGGCTCCTTTGCCTTCCTGGCCGCCAGTAAATAAACAGTGAACGCGCCATACCGCTGGTACTGCGGAGCCGATGGAAAAAAGCAGAAGGCATTAGTAAGGCTCCTTAACGGGTGGGGCATGTTTGGTTGCTGTTTGAATGTGATAGCGAAATGACTGGCAGGGCATATCGCCTGGCTGTTCCTGGGGAAGCGCTAGAGAAAGTGTTAGCGACGGGCGAGATAAAGTAGCACTGGTTTGATGGCTGCGGCTTTCTAACGCGGCAAACTCCTCCAAAAGTGGTGGTTGTTGTGCTGAACTGGGTGTTTGCAGTAAGCCGAATTTTTGGCTAACGAGGCTTCCCCAAGTGGCACTGCTGGAATATTTCACCAGTGGAGCGGCTCCAATAAGCCCCAGCCATGCGGGAGTTAGCCAACCAAACGCAGAGGGTGAAAAAAGCATCATCGTGCCTGCCCAAGCTATACCACACAGCGTCATCCACCCAGTGTGGTGCCATGTTTCTCGCCAGCTTAGCGAACGCTCTCCCCGGTGTTGGGTTTGCCAGTCAATGGCCCGGCCAATCAATACGTTGACAATAAATAAGCTATGCCACGCCATCATCAGCGGTGCAATTAGAGCAGCAAACAGAATTTCTAATAACGTGCTGGTGACAAGCTTGAGTCGCCCGCCATACGCATGGGGGCATTGCCAGAACGTTAATAATAGACCCAGCAGTTTGGGGGCGAGCAGCATACCCAGCGTTACGCTTAACAGCCCCAGCGAGAGGGCTTCAGGCAACGGCGGGTTTGACGTGGACTCAATGGCTTGATAACCCACCATGAGGCTGGTGCAGAGTAGAAGCCCAAGCCAAACAAGCGAAGAAAGGTAGGCAAACGCGCCGAATAAAAAGTGGAGTCGACTAATCGGGTGAAACCCTGCGCCGGTGAGTAAGCGTAAGTGCTGCAGATTGCCCTGTAGCCAGCGGCGGTCACGCTTGGCAAAGTCGAGCATGTTGCTCGGCATGGCTTCAAAGCTGTTGTGTGACGCGCTGGCGTAAGGGTTATGTCGGGATACGGCGGTGGTCGCAGAGGTATCCAGTAACACCTGCCAGCCGCCCCGTTTAAGAAGTGCCGCTTCGACGAAGTCGTGGCTTAATAGCTCCCCGCCCAACGGTGGCTTACCTGAGAGTATAGGTAGCCCCGCATGGGCCATAAAGGCGCGTGTGCGAATGATCGCATTGTGGCCCCAGTAATTTGCCGCATCACCTTGCCAGAAGCTTTGGCCCGCTGCCAGCATCGGGCTGTAAAGTGCTGAGGCTAGCTGGGTAAAACGGCCAAATAGAGTACGTTGGCCAACGGGAATAGGGACCGTTTGAATAAGGCCTACGCTGGGTTGGCGCTGCATCCGGTGTACTAAGTGCAGCAGCGTAGCGCCACTCATTAGGCTGTCGGCATCTAGCACCACCAAGTAGTCATAGCGGCGGCCCCAGCGGCGACAAAACTCTGCAATATTGCCTGCTTTTCGGCCGTCATTATTAGGGCGTCGCCGATAATGAACGGCTATTTGTCCGGCAAGGCGCTGTTGCAAAGCAGCCACATGAGCCGCTTCGATATCTGCCATGGCCGGCTCTTGGGTATCGCTTAGCACAAACACTTCAAAGTATTTGTTGATAGCACTGGGAGTCCCTGCACCATACGCTTCTGCTTGCTGGAGAAGTGAACGACACGTTGCTTCTATTCCTGCAATGGTAGGGATGGGAGGCTCTGCATAAATAGGCATTACGAGTGCGGTGCGGCTGACTAGCAGGCTGGCATTAGGGTTCACAATAGCTTGGCGACGTAAGCTGAGTGGATCGCGGCGTAGCGCACAAAGCACAAACCCACATAGTGCCCCCCAAAATGCCAATGCTATCCAACTAAACGTAAATGCAAACAGTATTAGCATAGTGAGCTGCCAACCAATGGCCAGATTAGCAACTACCTTTGCCATTACGAGGCAGCCACCGATGCTTGTAGCTAACACCGCAAAAGCAAGGAAGGCTCGGCGACTGTTAAGCCAGGGGATTGAAGGCCGCAATGCGTGGAGATCAGGCATCGGGGTACCACACGTAATTCCAGGTTTCAGTAATGGGTTCTCCTTCAACCATCAGCCGTAGCCGGATATCTCTGGGCTCGCTGCTAGGGGGCAATCGGAAAGTGGCCCGTTGTCCGTTGTTGGGTAGCGTTTTGACTTGAGGTAGCAATACCTCGCCATTTTGCACGTTAATGTCCAGCTCGATTGGCTCGCTTGATGTCAGGTCATCCAGTTTGCCGCCCTGGAAGTCGACAATGAATTGGCGCTGATCAGCAGAGGGCGAGTCGGTCTCGCCTGGAACCGCTGCGCTTCCATGGCGGGTACGTACAACCTTGCCCAGTGAGTTAGTTTCGGGCTGTTTATTGAGCGTAAACGTTCGATAGTGAAGGTGGCGAGACTCGCCAGCAGTGAGCGCTTCCTCAGCCACCCAGTAAGCCACTATATTGTCGTGAGTTTCATCTGGCGTGGGAATCTCGACTAGCTCTACATGCCCTGGCCCCCAGTCAGTAAGGGGTTCTACCCACTGGCTGGGGCGGCGGTGATAGTGTGCTTCAAGATCCAGGTAGCGACCAAAGTCTCGCTCCCGTTGCATTAGACCAAACCCGGAGGGGCCATCGTCCATAAACGCTGATACGCGAACCGATGAGGGATTTTGCAACGGCCGCCAAATCCACTCGTCGGCCCCTGTGTGTATTAGTAAGCCATCAGAATCATGTACCTGGGGGCGAAAGTCATCTGGTCGTTCGGTGCTGGCTTCCCCAAAGGTGAACATGCTGGTGAGCGGCGCTATCCCAAGCTTTTCTATGTCAGAGCGTGCAAAGAGCGTTGCTTCTACCTCAGCCTCAGTGTTCTCGCCTGGCGTTAACATAATGCGGTAGGCACCGCTTAGCGATGGGCTATCCATAAGTGCGAGAAGCGTAATGCTGTCAGAATTTTCATCAGGCTTATAGAGCCAAAATTCGCGAAATTCAGGAAATTCCTCACCACTGGCTAGCGCAGTGTCAATAGCAAGTCCGCGGGTAGAAAGGCCATAGGCTTGATCACGCCCTACTAGACGGAAGTAACTTGCGCCAAGGAAAACAGCAAATTCATCGGCGTAATCCTCATTATTGATAGGATAGTGCAGCCTAAAGCCTGCGTGTCCGCTGCCCGTTAAGTCATTCTCCAACAAGCGGTTAGCATTACCGTCGTACTGGAAGTCATCGGCCGAGAAAGAGAGTGGTACAACGTCACCATTTTCGACCACATTAATTGTGACGGGTGTTTGAAATATAAATCCGCTATGAAATAGCTGCATACTGAAAGGGCTTTCATCGCGCCAGTAGGCGCGCTCGGGATTAAAACGGATTTGTCGATACAGGTCGTAATCTAACGACTTCAAAGCGCTGGGAAGCGTCTCATCTGGAGCTTGATAAGGCGTATCTGCTAAGGTTTGAGCGCGCTCGATAACGTGGTCAAAAATAACGTCATTGTTGGCAACTGCAGAAAAGGCGATCAAGCAGTTGAATGACAACATCCATTTTGCTGCAGTACGAACACTCATGGGCGAGTTCCTTTCGATTGCATGCCAACGTGGTAACCATAAAATCAGTATATGAAATATTTCAACAAAAGTTATACCATTAATCCTATTGGTATATGATTTATATGGTTGTGTGCAAGCTTTAAACTCCATTAAGCGTATAAAATCTAGGTGATTGCTATGCTGTTGAAGCGCTGATGATTCGTCTTCTACTTACGTGTGTAACGCTCAACTTTCTATTGGTAGTGCCGCTTTGGTGGCGTTTCGGTGAGATTGGCTCTCCTCTAATTGCTTGGGAAGCTTGGTTAATAGCGCCAATGATGCTGCTTATTCGCCCGGGCAATTTACGCCGCTGGATGGCTATTTTGTTGGTAGGTTGGCTCGCTTTGATAACAGCGGCCAATTTAGGCGATGCAGCCACACACACCGCGTTTGGGCGATCACTTAACCTCTATCTGGACGTGCCCTTGGTGCGCTCTATCTACCATTTGCTAGTAGGTAATGTAGGCCAAGTGGCAGCAACTTTCCTGATGTTGTTTGGCAGTGCGGCCCTGCTAGGTAGTTTATGGGTGATGCAGCGCTTACTCTTACCTGTTAAACATTTAGCTCTATGGCGGGCTACAGGGGTATCAGCCATCCTGTTAATGATTACAGCAGCGGGTTTTGCGATTTTCGAGGCTAACGGCAAGCGATTAGTCGCTAAATCAGCGTTACCTGCTGTGAACACCACGCGTTTCCAGTGGCAGCAGGTGGTGGCGACCCATCGGGCAAGAGTAGCGTTTACCGAACAGTTGCAGGATACACCGTTGGAGCCTAGACCCTTACCTGGTCTGTTAGGGCGCAACGTCTTATTAACGTTTATTGAATCTTATGGTGTATCGGCCATTAATGATTCTCGCTACAGCAATGTCGTACTTCCTACGCTAGATGACATACAGCAACGTTTGGGGCAGCGTGATCTACACGCTGTTTCGGGGTTGCTAGAAGCGCCTATTCGAGGAGGTCAGTCTTGGCTTGCCCATGCCACGGCATTAAGCGGTCGCTGGATTGATAATCAGCTATGGTATCGGCTGATGCTGGAGAGCGATCATTCAACGCTTATTAGTGATTTTAGTAGCACTGGGCAGCGGACGCTCAGTGTCATGCCAGCCATTACATTGGCTTGGCCGGAAGGGCTGGCCTACGGGTTTGATGAGATTGCAGCAGCGAAAGATTTACCCTATGCAGGCCCACCGCTGAACTGGGTCACGATGCCCGATCAGTTCACTCTGGATTACACCCAACGACATTTGTTAGGTGAGACGCCGGTGTTCGCGCAACTTGCGCTTATTTCTAGCCATGCGCCATGGACGCCAATTTTGCCTGTTTTAGAAGACTGGTCGATGATAGGCGATGGTCGTGTTTTCGCCCCCTGGGAGGAGGCCGGCGATCCGCCAGAAGTACTTTGGCAGGATATTGAGCGCATCCGTGACCATTACGCGTGGTCAATAGACTACGCTGTGAAGGTCACAGGGCGCTGGGCTGAGCGAGTGGTTGACGACAACACTCTATTGATTGTACTTGGAGACCATCAGGCGGCACCACTGATTACCGGCGACAATGCCAGTGCGGCGGTACCTGTGCATGTGATTAGCGGTGACCCACGACTCCTAGAGCCTTTTAAAGCACGTGGTTTTATTGATGGCATGCTGCCATCACTGGAAAGCCCTGAGGAGGCCGCGAAAATGAGCCAGCTGCGCCATTGGTTACAGCAAGACTTTGGCACGCCAGCATTAACCTCTTCTTTGTCAACGACAGGGACGACACCATGATCCAGCCTGTCATCCTTAGTGGTGGTAGTGGTACGCGGCTTTGGCCACTCTCTCGTGAGCAGATGCCAAAGCAGTTCTTACGCTTAACGTCTTCTCAAAGCCTACTGCAGCAAACGCTTACGCGGTTGTCCGGGTTAGATGCCCAGCCGCCGATGTTGATGGGACATCATGCTCATCGGTTCTTAATGGCGGAACAGTTGCGGGAGAGCGGGCTGCCGGGAACGTTGGTATTAGAGCCAGAAGGGCGTAACACGGCACCGGCAATTGCCTGCGCTGCCCTATTAGGGCGTCAAACGGGCGAGGATCCACTGCTACTTGTGCTTCCAGCAGACCACGTTATCGGCAATGTAGCAGCGTTCACTCACAGTGTCGCTTGCGCAGAACCGCTTGCTGCCCAAGGGTATCTCGTTACATTTGGCGTAGTCCCTACCTATCCAGAAACAGGCTATGGCTATATTGCATGTGGCAGCCCTGTGGGCGGTGGTCACCAGGTCTCGTCATTTATCGAGAAACCTAGCGCAGAGCGTGCTCAGCATCTTTTAGAGGCAGGCAATACCCTGTGGAATAGCGGTATGTTTTTACTGCAAGCATCCACTTACCTGTCTCAACTTGAACGGCTGCAGCCAGCCATGCTGGCAGCCTGCCAACAGGCTGTTAACGATGCTCATCGTGACTTGGATTTTTTACGTTTAGGTGAAGACGCATTTTGCTCATCACCGGCGGAGTCAATCGACTACGCTGTAATGGAGCATTGTGACCGAGCGGCCGTTGTCCCGTTGGATGCCCAATGGAGTGATATTGGCAGTTTTGATGCGCTGTGGGCAGCGCAAACGCCCGACCAAGCTGGCAATGTGGTTAACGGTGACGGGGTCCTGACCAACACGCAACGCTCGCTTGTTATTGCTAAGCACCGACTGGTGGCAACGCTCGGTGTTGAAGATCTGATCGTAGTGGAAACATCCGACAGCGTGCTCGTTGCACACCGCGATCAGGCTCAGCAGGTCAAACAGCTGGTGGCATCACTCACTCAAGCGGGTCGACGTGAACCCCACGCTGCGCCGTTAGTTCATCGCCCTTGGGGAAGCTTCCAGGCTATGGATAGTGGCGAGCGTTATCAAGTGAAGCACATCACGGTGAAACCTGGAGGGCGGCTTTCACTGCAGCGTCATCACCACCGTGCTGAACACTGGGTCGTCGTGAGTGGTACCGCCCAAGTCACTGTCGACGAGCGGACCTTTCTTGTCAGTGAGAACCAGTCCACCTATATCCCTATTGGTGCGCTGCACCGGTTGGAGAACCCAGGGAAAATTCCGTTGGAGTTGATCGAAGTCCAGTCGGGCAGCTATTTAGGAGAAGATGATATCGAGCGATTAGATGATGTATATGCTCGGCACAGTGATGAATAGGGAGAGTGGATACTTATTACCAGAGCCAGCTGCCAGGGCGGGCAGGTGGCTCTCCTTTTCGTACTGCAACCCAGCCAATAATACAGCGCACACCAAGCCACACGACTAATAACGGCCATAGCAAGGTGCCTACTAGCATTAAGCTAAGGGTGAAAGTGACGATAAAGTAGAGGCAGCCTATCCAAAACGTACGAATTAAATAGCGGTAGTGGGCTTGCAGCCACGGTGCCGCTTCCTTGCGATATACGTAAGCGACTATAACGCCAATCAACAGCGTAATATTGGCGGTTACTAAGCCCGCTAAGTAGAGCGCGTAAATGATTTGTGGTGGGCGCGTTTCCTCTTTGGGACTATAACGCTGGGACATATCTACCTCGTTACCCGTTAGTAAATCCGAAATTTTTTGGCGTTTGCCAGCCCTTGTTGCTGCTCTATGACTTTACGATAGCGCTTGTACTCCCACTGGTACTGCGCAGGATCAAGCGCAATTGACGCTTCGACGCTGGCATTAACACCGGTGGCTGAGACTACATCATCGGCGCTGTAAACCCGCTCATCGGCGTCAAGGAAATGAATCTCAAACCCCTTGCCAGGCACCCGTAAGGCAACGCCGGTGACTACCCTTGCCTGAGTACGGGCGACCAGTTTCGGTAGTAGCGTTGCCGTATAAGCATCGCGCCCATAAAAAGGAGCGAATACACCGCTGCCCCAGTTCGGTTCTTGGTCCGGTAAGATACCAATGGCTTCACTGCGCTTGAGTGCTTTGAGAAGGGCAGCAACGCCTCTAGCGTTGGTGGGTACCAAGCTTGCTCCCATGCGCTCGCGGCCATGGCGAATAATAGGCTCAAGGTCAGCAATTTTGGGTGGCTCGTACATGGCGGTGAAAGGGAAGTGGCTTGAGAGCCAAAAATTAAGCACTTCCCAGTTACCAAAGTGTGGAGCAAGTACAATGACGCCGCGGCCATCGGCACGGGCGTTGTCGAGTTTATCTCGGCCATGAACCGATAAAATGCTGGCCTCTACTTTTTCGGGAACAGCCATCCACGCATGGCCAAGTTCCAGCATAGTCGCTGCCGAGTGGCGCAGGCTTTGTACGGCAAGCGCTTTGCGCTGGCTGGCAGTGGCTTCTGGGTTGACCACTTCCAGATTGATTTCCGTCACCTGGCGCTCTCGTTTGCTAAAGCGATAGACCAGCGGGCCTAACAGCACGGCAATACGCCATAGCGCGGCTAGCGGCCAACGCGCTAGTAGCTTCCAAAGGGTCGTGATGGCACGTGCTTGGAAAAGTGATTTTTTAGAAGGTAGCTGTTCTGTCATAAATTACAGGAACCAGCTATCAACGTTGGTTGGCGCACGCTTCTCCTGCAAGCCCTTAAAGCCTTTCACACAGCGAACAATAAACCATACGGCCAACGCCAACAGCATAGGAATGCCAATCAGGATAAACGTTAACAGAGAGGCAATGCTGCCGTAGAGCAGCCCAATCCAAAACGTGCGAATCTGGTAGCGGTAGTGTTCATCAAGCCATTCAGGGCCTTTGCCTCGATAGACATAGGCGATGACGATGCCGATCAACGAAGTAAACCCTACCAAAAAGCTTGCCAAGTAAAGCGCGTAAATCACCATTGCCATGGTGGTATCTGGCTGTTCTGTGGACTTACTTTCGTTAATTACTTCACCTTCCAAAGGTGCTTTGTTGGCATCGTCGCGCATAACCGATCCTTTTTGCTATTCGCTATGAGACGCCCTAAAGGGCGCCGTTAAAGCTCACTATGATAGCGCGGCTGGCGCGGCTTATCATTAGCGAGTAGCAGGTCGGCAAATTTCCAGTAAATTACCGTCAGGGTCGCGTAAGTAAATCGACTCAATCGCGCCGTTAGCGCCTTGGCGTGCAACCGGGCCAAGCTCTACGTCAATAGCCAGCGCATCCAAGTGCTGTTTGAACTCATCCAGCGGCAATTGGCAGCGTAGGCACAAGTCCAGGCTGCCAGGGGTAGGGGTAGCAGAAACAGGCGCAATATCGGTATCGGTTTGATGCAGACGCAGGGCTGTATCGCCTAGCATAAGATCTACCCGCTGTGCGTCTCGGTAGCGCACATCTAGTCCCAGCACACGGGAGTAAAAATCCACGGCGCGACCCATATCAGTCACCGTAACAACAAGATGGTCCAAACCTGAGAGCATGCCACTTTCCTTAAAAACAAACGTAAAACATGAGAATACGATGATGCGACGCTGCCCGCTATGCAATATGCCTAAACCTGCGTTTTATCACCAAGACCGTCGCCGCGATTACTACCAGTGTGCCACGTGCGCTTTGGTGTTTATGCCTGCCGAGCAGCATTTAGATTCACGTCAAGAAAAAGCAGAGTACGACCAACATCAGAATTCGCCGCATGATACGGGATATCGGCAATTTCTGGGGCGTTTATTTGACCCGCTAGTGGCTAAGCTACCGCAAAGTGCCCAAGGGCTGGACTTTGGCTGTGGCCCAGGGCCGACGCTGTCAGTGATGTTTGAAGAGGCGGGGTTTGTAATGGCAGTTTACGATATTTTTTACGCCGCTGATGCTGAGGTGCTCAATCGGCAATATGACTTTATTACTGCCACCGAAGTGGTAGAGCACCTCGCGAGGCCAGGGGAGGAGCTTAGCCAATTGGTCGAAAAATTAGTCCCTGGTGGCTATCTTGGGATAATGACAAAGCGTGTCAGTACCCCAGAGGCGTTTGCCCGCTGGCACTATATTAATGACCTAACCCATGTGTGTTTTTTCAGTGAAGCGACGTTTTGTTGGTGGGCTGAGCAGCACGGGTTATCAGTGGAATTTCCTGGTAATGACACAGCAATATTTAAAAAACACTAATTTACATCCCATCGCTATGAAAAAGCATTGACTTTGTGGCATTCAAAGCAATAATTGCGCGCCCGTTTTCTGCCTGCCTAATGTAATGGCGTGCTTGAGATAGGCGAGCTAACGGCTAACTGCTCTTTATTCAGGCAAGGTGAGGTATACATGTCGCGGCAACTGCTAGCTATGGCGCTAGCGCCCTTATTAGGGCTGTTTATTCTTGGGATTGGCAATGGCTTTCTCGCCACGCTGATTACCGTGCGGCTAGATGCAGCGGGCGAGTCGGCAACGATGATTGGTATTGTCTCCTCGGCTTACTTCATTGGCTTAGCTTTGGGGGCGCTATTCAACGACCGCTTGCTACTGCGCATAGGCCACATTCGTGCTTATGGTAGCTTTGCCTCGTTGGTCGCTGTCACGGTGCTGCTGCAGGGGCTGTTTTTCGACCCTTGGGCCTGGTTTGTGCTGCGCTTGATTGGCGGCTGGGCAACCGTGGGTGTTTACTTAGTCATTGAAAGTTGGCTGCTGACTTCAGGCGATCAAAAAGTACGTGGCCGTTTGCTAGCGATGTATATGATCTCGCTATATGCCGCAGGTGTGCTGGGGCAGCTGCTATTGGGTGTGACCAGTGCCATGGGGGTGACGGCTCCCTTTATGGTGATTGGCTTGTTGGCGTCGTTATCAGTGTTGCCCATGGCCATGATTCCTCGGGTGTCGCCGATTATGGAACACGCTGAACCGCTACCCCCGCACCGCTTGATTACGATGACGCCAACAGGGGTAATGGGGAGTTTGGGGTCTGGTATGGTGGTGGCTGCCGCTTACACCTTGCTGCCATTGTATTTGCAGCGCATTGGTATGAGCGTTAATCAGGTGGGCCAAATGATGGCCGTCGTGATTCTTGGCGCCATGCTGCTTCAGTACCCCATTGGTCGCTGGTCTGATCGCCACGACCGCCAAATCGTATTGATCGCCATCAGCGCTTTCTGTGTGGTTATTTCTGTGGCCATGATATGGCTGCCGCTATCGACCCCTTTACTGGCGGCGCTACTGTTTTTACTGGGCGGCGGTGTGTTTGCGCTTTATCCAGTGGCAGTGAGCCATGCGGCTGATCGTGCCCCGGCAGGCGCGCTGGTACGCATGAGCCAGGGCTTGCTATTGATCAACTCTATAGGGGCTACCATCAGCCCGCTCATGATATCCCCGGTAATGACCGCCATGGGCGATGCTGGGCTGTTCTGGGCGTTTGGCTCACTGAGCCTGTTTTTTGTTTTGTTTTTCAGCTGGCGGCGTAGTGTGCGGCCAGCGCCAGTTCCTGTGGCTCCCTTTACACCGACAACACCAATGACAGCAGCAGGTGCAGAGCTAGTGGTGACTGAGGAACTGATGCAAGGCGCACTTGAGCACGAGCACCTGGAAGACCTTTCTGATGTTGTACCTGACGTGGATGCTGTTGAACCCATCGTTGGCCCACCCTCAGAAGATCAAACCCATATTGTTTATTACGATGATGTGGAAACTGATGCACGTCGATAACCAGTGCTGAGAGTGGGTGAAACGTAGCTAAAAACGTAGACAAAAACGCAGCTAGCAGGCTGATATTAATTCAGCAGGTGAGACCTTGGGCTAATGGTGTGATGAAAGTAGTGAAACTACTATTCGTGATAGTGTTTTTACTAGTTGCTATTTATCACCGATTTCCGCTGAGGTTTTGCCATGAATTATTATGCCGCGCCGGTACGCGATCTGCGCTTTGTACTCGAAGAGTTACTCGCGCACCGCTCGCTTGCACTGCCAGGCTTTGAAGAAGCCACGCCCGACTTGGTTGAGGCGGTGCTGGAAGAGGCAGCAAAACTCGCAGGTGACGTGTGGGGGCCGCTAAATAGTGTTGGTGACCGTCAAGGTGCTAAGCGACATACCGATGGTAGTGTGACCACCTCTGAGGGTTTTGCTGCTGCCTATCAGGCGTATGTGGAAGGCGGCTGGAACGGCATTGGTGTTTCTGAAGCGTTAGGCGGACAAAACCTACCTGAGGTGGTCGCCAGCGCCGTTCAAGAAATGCTTCACGGTGCCAATATGGCCCTGGGTCTTTGCCCTATGTTGACAGCAGGTGCGATTGAAGCGCTGGCGCATCATGGCAGCGAAGCGCTAAAAACGACCTATCTCCCCAAGTTAGTCGAAGGTACCTGGACAGGTACTATGAATCTAACGGAGCCTCAGGCAGGCTCCGACCTTTCTAAAGTACGCACCAAAGCCGTCCCCGAAGGCGACTACTACCGCATTAGCGGCCAAAAAATCTATATCACCTGGGGCGAACACGACGCTGCCGAAAATATCATTCACCTTGTGCTGGCGCGTAAACCCGATGCGCCCGAAGGCAACAAGGGCATTTCACTGTTCCTAGTGCCGAAGTTCCTGGTTAATGCAGACGGCTCGTTGGGCGAGCGCAACGACGTCACCTGTGCCTCTATCGAACACAAGCTGGGCATTCATGGTTCGCCTACCTGTACCTT
The DNA here is from genome assembly GCF_000712975.1 of Vreelandella neptunia. GTDB lineage: Bacteria > Pseudomonadota > Gammaproteobacteria > Pseudomonadales > Halomonadaceae > Vreelandella > Vreelandella qaidamensis. Next base: position 694,878 of record NZ_JHQL01000001.1, read on the forward strand.
GAGCTTTGGCGAAAATGGCGGTGCTATCGGGTATCTAGTGGGTGAAGAAGGGCGTGGCCTTAACCACATGTTCACCATGATGAACGAAGCGCGTCACAAAGTAGGTATTCAAGGTATTGGTGTAGCAGAGCGTGCCTGTCAGCATGCGTTTGCCTACGCCTTGGATCGCACCCAGGGGCGTTCGCCTAAATCTCGCGGTGGTAACGAATGCACGATCAGCGACCACTTAGATGTACGCCGGATGCTGCTTTCGATGCGGGCCCGTACCGATGCCCTTCGTGCCCTGGCGCTTTACTGTGCTGGCCAGCTTGACCTTGCCCGACACAGTGAAAGTGACACCGAGCGGCAAACTGCCCAGGCGTGTGCCGATGTGCTGATCCCTATTGTTAAAAGCTTTTCGACCGACCAAGCCGTGGATATCGCCTCGATGGGTATTCAGGTACATGGCGGGATGGGCTATGTGGAAGAAACGGGGGCCGCCCAGCTACTTCGAGACGCACGAATTGCGCCTATCTATGAAGGCACGAATGGCATTCAGGCCCTCGATCTGGCAGGCCGTAAGTTACAGCGTGACGGTGGTGCCGCGTTATCTGCATTAATTGACGAAGTGCAAAAAACCGCTGAAACAATGCGTTCAGAGCCTAGCTTAGCGGGGATGGGCAGCGCGTTAGCGGTTGGTGCTGACGATCTGCGGGCCGCCATGCAGCTTGTGCTTGAGCAAGGCAGTGACCCGGAAACGGGCCCAGACGCAGTGCAGGCCTATGCAACGCCGTTGCTCAGTCTCGCAGGCCACGTGCTATGCGCTTGGCAAATGGGCAATGCCGCACTGCACGCGACCAGTGCGCTGCAAAAAGGTAGTGACGAGCCGTTTTATCGTGCCAAGCTGTGTAGTGCCAATTTTGTTATTACTCAGTGGTTGCCTGCTGGCCGGGCACAACGTGCGGTTATTGAAGCGGGTATGCAGTGCTTAAATGATTTTGAATTAACGCCATAAACGATGGTGGGAAGCAGGATGGCTTCATTCGTTAATTTCCGCCGGCCCTCTGGGTCGGCGGCTTACGTTTAGCTGTCTTTAAACGGTCGTTTTAATGTGCGTATTAACCAATAACATAAAGGTGATTTATGAATGCTTCTATTTTTGAGCAAGGCATGCCCACCACAATTGCTAACCATGTACCGCTCTCTCCGCTGACCTTTATTGAGCGTTCGGCGGCGGTGTACCCCGATTACCCGGCGGTGGTGCATGGCACAACCCGCCGCACTTGGGGAGAAACGTGGACCCGCTGCCGCCAGTTGGCGTCGGCGCTTGAAAAGCGTGGTATTCAGCCAGGCCAAACGGTGGCGGCAATGCTGCCGAACATTCCGGCGATGTTTGAAGCTCATTTTGGGGTGCCTCTGGCAGGCTGCGTGCTCAATACCTTAAATATTCGCCTGGATGCCGAAGCAATTAGCTATATGCTGGCCCATGGTGAGGCGAAAGCTATTCTGGTTGACCCGGAATTTGCACAGGTTATTAACGAAGCTGTTGCCCTATTAGACGATAAACCGCTGATTATTGACGTTTTCGATCTAGAGTTTTTAGGCGAAACCCAAGGCATCGGTGACGTTGAGTACGAAGCATTGCTCGCAGAGGGTGATGCTGACTATGCCTACAAGCTGCCTGACAATGAGTGGCAAGCGATTTCACTGAACTACACCTCGGGCACCACGGGCAAGCCAAAAGGAGTCGTTTACCATCACCGTGGCGCTTACTTAAACGCGGTCAGTAATATCCTAGAGTGGGCGATGCCGCACCATCCAGTCTACCTTTGGACGCTGCCGATGTTTCACTGCAACGGCTGGTGTTTCCCCTGGACGATTGCCGCCAACGCCGGTGTTAGCGTGTGTCTGCGCAAAGTTGATCCAAAGCGGATTAATGACCTTATTGTCGATGAGAAGGTCACGCACTTCAGCGGTGCGCCGATTGTACTGAACGGCCTTGTGAACCTACCGGCTGACCAGAAGCGTGAATTTGATCATCCGGTTAAAGTGACCACCGCGGGTGCCGCACCGCCTGCGTCCGTGATTGCTGGGGTTGAGAAACTCGGCATTGAGGTGACCCATGTGTATGGGTTAACCGAGGTTTATGGCCCGGTGACGGTTTGTGCCTGGCGTGAAGCGTGGAATGAGCTGCCGCTGGAATCCCGTGCCAAAATCAAGGCGCGCCAAGGGGTGCGCTACCACATGCTCGAAGCGCTGTGTGTCGCTGACCCGCTAACCCTTGAGCCTGTCGCGAAGGATGGCGAGACCATCGGTGAAATTTTGATGCGTGGCAACAACGTGATGAAAGGCTATCTGAAAAATGCCGAAGCCACTGAGAAAGCACTAGAAGGTGGCTGGTATCACACTGGTGATCTCGCGGTTTGGCACGCCGATGGCTACATCGAGATTAAAGACCGCTCTAAAGACATCATTATTTCCGGCGGTGAAAATATCTCCACCATCGAAGTGGAAGATGCCATTTATAGCCATCCAGCAGTAGAAGAAGCCGCCGTTGTTGCCAAGCCCGATGAAAAATGGGGCGAGACGCCTTGTGCGTTTGTTAAATTAAAAATCGGTTATGGTGAAATTACTGAAGCCGACATTATTGCTCACTGCCGAGAGCATTTAGCGAGTTTCAAAGTACCCAAGACAATCATTTTTAGTGAGCTGCCAAAAACGTCCACGGGCAAAATTCAAAAATTTGTGCTGCGCGAAGAAGCCAAACAGCACTGATTCAGGGGAAACAAACGATGAGTGAACAACCAGTCGGTGTAGTGGGAGCAGGCACCATGGGGCAGGGGATCGCCCAGGTGGTCGCCGCCAGTGGTTTTACGGTTCGCCTTTATGACGTTGCCGATGAGCAGCTTACCCGTGCCCAGGGCAACATCGATAAAGGCCTTGGCAAGCTAGTCGCGAAAGAAAAAATCAGCGAGTCAGCTAAGCAGGAGGCTTTAGCGCGGCTTTCCACGACTACTGATCTCGAAGCGTTGAGTGACTGCGGCATTATTATTGAGGCTGCACCAGAGCAGCCCGCGCTGAAAGAGAAACTGTTTCGTGACCTTAGTCATTTAAGCAGCGACGCGATTCTTGCTTCGAACACCTCATCACTCTCGCTAACGCGGCTGGCGGCGGTGTGCGAACGCCCCGAGCGGGTTGTGGGCATGCACTTTTTTAACCCAGTGCCGGTGCTCAAGTTAGTGGAAGTAATTCGTGCTGAGCAAACCTCTGATGCCACCGTTGAGCGTATAGAGGCGCTGGCCAAAGCACTGGGTAAAACGGCGGTGCCCATTGGTGATGCGCCGGGCTTTGCGGTGAATCGTTTGTTGGTGCCGATGATCAATGAAGCCGCCTTTATTGTGCAAGAAGGAACCGCAACGCCAGAGGCCATCGATGAAGCGATGAAGCTGGGCGCTGCGCACCCAATGGGGCCGTTGGCGCTGGCGGATTTAATTGGTCTCGATGTTTGTTTGGCCATTATGGAAGTGCTGCAGGACGGATTTGGCGATCCTAAATATCGCCCCTGCCCACTATTAAAGCGTATGGTGGATGCGGGCTACCTGGGACGTAAGAGCGGTCGAGGCTTTCATATCTACGAGTGAGCATGGGTAAGTACGGGTAAGCGGATCAGGACAGTCAAGCGCGACAAAAGAAGTGATTGCCTACCAACCAAGCGTTCGCTAGGGTTGGTAGGTGTTCACTTTTAATGCGTAATAACAATTAAGGAGCCTGTATGAGCGATGCAGTGATTGAAAAAGTTGATAACGATGGCATGGTGCGGTTGACGATTAACCGCCCTAAAGCATTGAATGCACTGAATAGCGAGGTGCTCAGTGCGTTAGAATCACACCTTGTGGAGCTTGAAACGCACCCTCATTTACGCGCCGTTATTATTACCGGTGCCGGTGAAAAGTCGTTTGTTGCCGGTGCTGATATCACCGAAATGCGTGATAAAACCCCGGAAGAAGCGCGCGCTTTTGCCATTCAAGCGCTGCGTACTATTAAACGCCTAGAAACATTGCCCGTGCCGGTGGTCGCGCTAGTGAACGGGTTTTGCCTTGGCGGCGGCTGCGAATTGGCGCTGGCCTGCGACTGGGCGGTAGCTAGCGACAACGCTGTTTTTGGTCAGCCTGAAGTGTTGCTAGGTGTGATTCCTGGCTTTGGCGGCACCCAGCGTTTGCCGCGCCGTGTTGGCCCCGCCATGGCAATTGACTTGGTCACTACCGGCCGCAAAATCGATGCCCAAGAAGCGCTGCGCATCGGGCTAGTTAACCGTGTGATGCCCCAGGCCGAGCTTGAAAGCTATGTGGAAGAGCTGACTAAACAGCTCAAAGGTAACGGCCCTCAGTCGGTGCGTGGTGCAAAGCAAGCCGTTCACGATGGGTTAGACCAAGATCTTGATAGCGCCCTAGCGCTGGAAACTAGCCTGTTTGCGTTCTGCTTTGCTGGCGAAGAGCAGAAAGAGGGCATGAGCGCGTTCGTTGAGAAGCGTAAACCTAATTTCTAACCTGCGTTAAACTACGTTTTGCTCATTTAAGGGGTGGCGGCTACGTCACCCCTCTTTTATGCTCGATAGTTATATAATCAATACTACATGATCAATACTTAGCTTGACTGCTGTCGGCATTCACAAGGAGCGTTTATGTTTGATTTGTACATCGCCAACAAGAATTACTCATCTTGGTCGCTGCGCCCTTGGGTGCTGATGAAAGTGCTGAGCATTCCCTTCAATGAACACGTTATGCCGTTTGAGGGTGGCATGGGAGAAAGTCATGCCACCTTTACACGTTTTTCTCCTACCGGCTTAGTGCCATGCTTGGTAGATTCTGATGCCGAGGTGGCAGTCTGGGACTCGTTGGCTATTGTTGAGTACCTGGCTGACACCTATCCTGAAGTGTGGCCCCACGAAAAAACGGCGCGTGCCTGGGCACGGTGTGCCAGTGCCGAAATGCACAGTGGGTTTGGTGCACTGCGCAATGAGTGTTCAATGAATTGCGGCGTGCGTGTTGTGCTCAACAATCGTTCAGCAGGGTTAAACAATGATGTGGCACGGCTAGATACACTATGGCAGGAAGGCCTTCAGCGCTTCGGTGGCCCCTTTTTGGCAGGTGAGCAGTTTACCGCAGTGGATGCGTTTTACGCGCCTGTCGCGTTTCGCATACAGACATTTAACCTGCAGCTGAGCGAGGCATCACTGGCTTATGTGCAACGGCTACTCACTCATCCTGCGATGGAGGAGTGGTACCAGGCAGCGCTGGCAGAAACTTGGCGTGAGCCAATGCATGAGCATGAGACGCTGAAAAACGCCACGTTATTAAACGATTACCGCGCGTTGTAGCGCGCCTGTTGCCCGGTGTTTCGATAATTCCGCTACACTGGCGCAAATTTATGATGGATATTTCTAATGGCGTTGAGTGCTACCCCTTACAAAGTTGATGTCAACCTGACGGACCTTGATCGCAATGTTTACGAGACGCTGCGTTTTACGGTGGCCCGTCACCCTTCTGAAACTGAAGACCGGATGTGCGCACGCCTGATCGCCTACCTACTATGGTACAGCGAAGCACTCGCTTTTGGTCGTGGCCTTTCCGATGTGGACGAGCCAGCCCTTTGGGAGAAAAGTCTAGATGGCCGCGTGCTACATTGGATAGAAGTCGGCCTACCAGATGCTGAGCGTCTTACCTGGTGTTCACGCCGTGCGGAGCGTGTTTCGCTGTTGGCTTATGGGCGAGTGGATCTGTGGGAAAATAAAGTGTTGCCAGCGGTAGCGGCGCTCAAGAATGTGCACGTGGCGGGACTACCCCAAGAGGCGCTTGCGACTATCGCAGAGGGGCTGCCGCGGTCTATTAACTGGGCGGTTATGATCAGTGATGGCTCACTGTTTATTACCGATGAAAACGGCCAGCATGAAGTGACACCGCAGTGGCTGCTCCGAGACCGTTAGATGGTTAAGCACGTAGTGCTACCCACATTATGTTGACACTATCCAAGACAGGAAGTCGTGATAGCCAGTGAGTTAGCGAATAGATAGCAAGAAAGTACGCTTGCTATCTATTCATGCTATTACTTACAATCATTCATGATTGTTAATAGTTGATCACCCTCGCATACCACCAATACTCAAGGATTGAGCTATGAATACTACCTCTGCTCTGTGCAGGAAGGTAATGCCTTTTATTTTGCCGTTAAGCGTGTTGCCTTCGGTGGCTATGGCTAGCGACAGTGCCCTGTCTGTTAAGCTTGAAAATGATGGTCTTGCTAGTAGCGATGATGGCCACTTCACCAGTGGTTTCGAGCTTAACTGGACGTTTACGCCGCAAGAGCAAAGTTGGTTACAACGCCTTTCGACAGCGCTACCCGATAGTCTTATCGGTCAAGCGGATAGAGCGTCTTATCGTTTGATTCATCAGATTTATACGCCGAACGATATTGAACAGCGCGCTTTGATCGAAGACGATCGCCCCTATGCAGGTCTGGTCTACGGCGGTCTGTCGCTTTATGAAGACGTACCGAAGGGGCAATGGACGCAAGCCACCGATTTACATCTTGATGTTGGTGTTGTGGGGCCTTCCTCTCTTGCTGACAGTATTCAGCGTGAAGTACACCGCGTTACTGATAGTGACCGCCCTCGTGGCTGGAAAAACCAGCTGGGCGATGAGGCGTTGGTGAATTTAACCCTTCGGCGGCAGTGGTGGAATGACGTACCGCTGGCCGGTAAACAATTTTCACACGGCCCCAGTGTAGGTGCCGCGTTAGGTAACATGTACACCTATGCAAGTGCTGGTTATAGCGTTCGCTGGGGTGATGATGCTGAAGGCATTCCTACACTTACCCCTAACCCGGGTAGCCGCCATTTAATGAATGGTCATCGTGGGTGGCAGTGGTATCTGTTTGCGAATGTAGAAGGCTACTACATGGCGCAGAACCTAACACTTGATGGTAATACGTTCAGGGATAGTCATTCTGTTGACCGTGAGGAGTGGCTAGCAGAAGCCTCCGCAGGCCTTGCGATAGCCTGGGAAGATTGGCAAGTAACCTATGCTGCTGTTCAGCGTACCCGTGAGTTTGATGGACAAGATGAGCAGGACAAATTCGGGTCAATGACGCTAACGAAACGCTTTTAATAAGGCTACAAGCGAAGGGGAGCGGTATGGCCAATAAGTATCCACATACGCCGGATAGCCGCTATTTTGTGGCTAAAAACCGGCTATGGCGCTGTACCGATCCACGCTTGAGCGATGACGAAAAACGTACCCACATAAAAGCACTGATGAAAGCCCGCCGAGCGGTGCGCAGCGCTCAGCAACAAAACGACGAAATAGCGCTACGTCAAGCACGTGAGGCGGTGCAGTCTGCCAAGGAACTGTTGGGGGAGCGTGGGCCGGTTTGGTGGCAAGATGGCGCCCCCGATGAAAGCGGCCTTGCACCCCACAATAGCTCGTACGCGGAGTGGTGGGCATCGCACTCCTAAGTGGTGGTTGCTATCCTGAATATAAGGAGGTGTCAGCTATTCCTCCATTAATAGCTATTTAGGAGGTGATTCATATGGATATGGTCTTTTATAGCGGTTGGGAAAGTTTGCTGCGCACGTTAATCGTCGGCGTATTGGCGTATGCCGTCCTAATCGTGTTTTTGCGTATTTCAGGAAATCGTACGCTGTCTAAAATGAATGCCTTTGACTTAATTGTAACCGTCGCGCTGGGGTCTACGTTGGCCACCGTGCTGCTTTCAAAAGACATTGCTTTAGCCGAAGGAGCGCTAGCACTAGCCTTGCTGATTTCGCTTCAGTTTGTGATTACATGGCTTAGCGTACGCGTTAGTTGGGTAAAGCGTTTGGTGACGGGCGAACCATTGATGCTGTTGTATCAGGGAGAGTTTTTAACGACCTCGTTGCGCAAGGCTCGGGTCACCAAAGATGAAGTGCGCTCTGCTGTTCGCAGCAGTGGCCTTGCAAGCCTAGAAGCAGCGCAAGCAGTCGTACTTGAAACAGACGGCTCGCTTAGTGTTGTTAAGCGGGAAGACGAAGGTACAGGTTCAAGCCTGAACGGCGTTCGCGGACTTCGCTAAACTATTAAAAATAATAAATTTATAGCCATAGCGGCAATTTTCCATTCACGCTTACACAAGCGAGTGGTAATCTGCGCCACTTTGTTTCTCAACGTTTAAGGGCGCACTATGAATATTAAAGCGAATCTCTCTATTCTCGATATTATTGGGCACTTACTGATTTGGCTGATACTCACCATTATTACCTTTGGAATTGCACTTTTTTTCTTTCCCTATTCGTTTGCCCGCTTTGTCATTAATCGTACCTCTGTGGTAGATAGTGCAACCGGCGTAGAACGTAAAATGGTCTGCGATATCAATATTTTTAGCAATATTGGACATATCATTTTGTGGATGATTATCTCAATTTTAACGTTTGGACTTGGGTATATTTTTTACTTTTATCGCGTGTGGAATTATGCGCTGAATAATGCTCGCGTCCAGTAATTAATCGCTAGTTAGAATAAAAGGCAACTGTTCTCGCGTTACACCTTTAGCTGCATTTTTGACGTTTGAGTTTGCAACTTAAGAGACGCAGCATTGGTATTTTCCTTCCGTACATAATGGCATATGTTAATTTTCTCCTGCAGGTAACCCTGCAGGTAACCCTGCAGGTAACCCTGCAGGAAAACTCCTCCCTCGTTCGTTTGCTGTCCTGCGACTGATTTTTACATCAGCACATTGACATCGTTTGAGCAGGTCTCTATATTTTTGCGAATAAAAATTACTATCATTAATATTAATATTCGCTCTGGGATCTTTCACGATGACATCTGCACCTATTTTTCGATTACGTCGGCTAAGCGTTGCTGTGGCGCTTGCGTCGACGGCGGCTATTTCAAGCGTTCAAGCGCAAGACAGCACACCGAATGACAGCGTCGACCTTGGAACCGTAGAAGTAACTGCTGACGCAGCAGGTCGCTTCGGTTATATCGATGCTGAGCGAGAGCCTAGTGTCGGCAAACTCGATGTGCCGCTGGCAGAGCAGCCATTTTCTATGTCGGTGATTGACCGAGAGTTTATACAAGATAGCGGTGCTAAAAATATCCAAGATACATTGCTCTATACTCCCGGTGTTTACGCCGGTAACTTTGGCTTTGATACCCGTGGCGATAGCGCCAAAGTGCGCGGGTTAGATGCTGGACGCTACTTGGATGGCCTGCGCCAGTTTTATGGTTCTTACAATACAACGCGAACCAATGTTTATGCGCTGGAAAGTGTTGAAGTGCTGCGCGGGCCGTCTTCTATGCTGTATGGCCAAGCTGACCTAGGCGGCATTATTAACGGTGTTTCTAAGCTGCCCCAAGAAGAGCGCAGCGGGGAAGTTTGGGCTCAGTACGGCTCTTTCGATCGCAAACAGCTGGCGTTTGATTTCACCGGTGCTGCAAATGAAGAGGGCACGTTCTTGTATCGGGTTGTTGGTTTGACTCGAGATAGTGATACCCAGGTGAATCATGTTGCCGATGACGGTTACTTAATTGCACCTTCGTTTACTTGGCGTCCCAGTGACGATACCAGTATCACGCTACTGTTCAATCGCCAGGAAGATAAAAGCCAGGTATCTGCTCAGTTTTTGCCCCAGGTAGGCACGTTAGAACCGGGTTCCAAGGGCTTTATTGGCTCTGAGCGCTTTGTTGGTGAGCCGGGCTGGGATCGTTACGATAGTGAAAAAACGGAGACAACGCTGTTTGTTGATCACCAGTTAAATGAGAACTGGGCTTTTTCAGCTACCGCGCGCTACACCGATTCCCGCACTGAAACCCGCGAGCATTGGGTGGATATTCCTAGTGTTCCTGATGCTAATGGTGATGTGAATCGCACGATCTTCACAGCAGATGCTGAAACGCGCATTTTGAATATGGATGCGCGCATGCAAGGAGAGTTTGAGCTAGGAGGCACACAGCATACGCTGATCGCCGGTATTGACCGTCAGGATGCCCGCTGGTCTCAGGATAACTACTATTACGGGTATGGCGAGGGCGGCCGTTTTAATGTGTATAACCCCCAATATGGCAACCTGCAGCTAGATACGCTCAATCCAACCGATCGTCCCGATAATGAAATTGAGCAGGTCGGGGTGTACCTGGCCGACCACATTGAAATTGGCCCGGTCGTTGTATCTGCAGGATTACGCAGGGATTGGGCTGAAAACCGCACCCTAGCGCTGTCAGGACCCGATACAGTTAGCGATGAAGGCGAAACAACCGGGCGGCTAGGTTTGATGTACCGTTTCGATAATGGCTTTTCGCCTTATGTGAGCTATGCAGAAGCATTTTCGATGAATTTGGGTAGCGATGGAACGGCGAACCCTAGCCCATTGAAACCCACCACTGGCGATCAAGAAGAGATTGGCTTTAAGTATGTTTCGTCAGATCAGTCGCTGGCTATTAGCGCAGCTTACTTTGATATTACCCAAAATAATCGAGTTAGCGATGGTGCAACTCCAGGGGGTGTTGAGCAAGTGGGTGCGGTGGTAGACGGTTGGGAACTGCAAGTTAATAAACGCTGGCAGCAGTTCGAGACACAGCTGGCGTACACCAACTTAAACGCGACCAACGATAGTACCGGTGCCCGACTACCTTTTGTTGCTGAAGAGCAAGCTTCCTGGTGGAACCGCCTTTATGTCGGAAGCAACTGGCGTATTGGTGCTGGGGTGCGTTATGTGGGTGATAACGTTGGTTCTGGCGATGCCCCTATTGTGCCGTCCAGCACACTGTATGACGCCATGGTGGGTTATACGATGGGCGAGTGGGACTTTTCGGTTGATGTGAAAAATGCCACAGATGAAGAAACTATCTCTTGGTGTCGCTACGAAGGTGGTGATTGTGGGTATGGAGACCGCCGTAGCATTACAGGCAATGTTCGCTACCAGTTTTAAGTAGCGTTATAACGCGGCATCTACCTTGACACCGGGCCTGCAAAACAGGCCCGGTGTTATTGGTGCTGCTTAAGCTAAGTTCTTGGGCTAAGTTCTTAGGCTAAGTTCTTAGTCTGTTAGTTTGATATAAACGGTTAGTGTGGAGGCTTAATAAGTACTTTAACCAATCGTCGCACAACAGGAGAGACTAGGTTAATGACTGGGAGGGCTACTACAAAAGCAAATAGCCACGCCTTCAGCCAAATAAAGACAATGCCATCAATAAAGCCGACATTGTAGAGCGTAATCACCAGCGACATAATGCACGACATAAACAGTGCCATTAAGAAAGAAAATATTAGCTGGGCGTATTTTGGATCAAACATGGACTGCCTCTGACAACGGCTCTATTAATGATGAATTAAAGGTTGATAGTGAAACTCAGACACATCGCCCTCCTTGGCAATCGCTAACTGATGCAGAAGCATCGATTAACATACTGCTTGCGGACTTAACGCTTGTCTTCGGTCTTGTGATCAAAATCACTGGCATTGTGGCGTTCGTGGAGCTGTTCGCTAGGCTCTCCCCAGGTGCGATTAACCATCCGTCCACGTTGAACGGCAGGGCGTGCGTCAATCTCCTCTGTCCAGCGTAAAACGTTCTGATAGGTATGGGCTTCTAAAAACTCAGCTGCTTCATACACGCGGTTTTTGACCAGTGCTCCATACCATGGATGAATCGCCATATCTGCGATGGTGTACTCATCACCTGCCATAAAGCGGTTATCCGCTAAGTGGCGATCCAGTACATCCAGCTGACGTTTCACTTCCATGGTATAGCGATCAATCGGGTACTGGTATTTTTCAGGTGCGTAAGCATAAAAGTGACCAAAGCCGCCGCCAAGCATAGGCGCGCTGCCCATTTGCCAAAATAACCAGGATAGGCACTCGGTGCGCTTAGCCGGGTCGTTGGGTAAGAACGCGCCAAATTTCTCGGCCAGGTAAAGCAGAATCGCACCTGACTCAAAAACCCGCTGGGGCGGGGTGGTGCTGTGATCCATTAGCGCTGGAATCTTAGAGTTGGGGTTAACCTCAACAAAGCCGCTGCCAAACTGATCACCTTCGCCTATTCGTATCAGGTGAGCGTCGTATTCCGCTTGTTTAATGCCCTGTTCTAGCAGCTCTTCGAGCATTACGGTGACTTTTACGCCGTTTGGGGTTGCAAGAGAGTACAGCTGCAGCGGATGCTTACCCACGGGCAGTACTTTCTCGTGGGTCGCACCAGCAATGGGGCGATTGATGTTAGCAAACTCTCCGCCGTTACCAGCTTCCCATTTCCAAACGCGCGGTGGGGTATAGGTTGTGTTGTCGCTCATGTTTTCCTCTATCTTAATCAAGTAAAAAGGGGCGGTGCAGCGACTCACCCGATGTTGTGTACCTGCCTAATCGTTATGGTCAGTCTTTATGCGGGCTGTATAACGCTGCTAAAAGGATAGCGGGTTATTAGCCTGATAATAAATAGTTAGTTACCATGGAGAAGTTTTATGCGGACTATTGGCATATTAGGCGGTATGAGTTGGGAGTCGACCCAAAGCTATTATCAGGCGCTAAACCAAGGGATTAATAAGGCTCTTGGCGGTTTTCACTCAGCGCAGATTGTGATGATAAGTGTTGATTTTGCTGAAGCTGAAATAGAAACGCTGCAACAACAGGGCGATTGGCAAACTGCTGGCCAGTTACTCGCAAGCGCTTCCAAACGCATTGAAAAAGCTGGGGCAGAATGTTTACTGTTGGCTACCAATACCATGCACAACGTCGCGCCTGCGATTGAGTCCGCTATTCAGATTCCTTTTTTACATATTGCCGATGCTACCGGGGAAAAATGTCAGCGTGATGGCGTAACTCGGGTTGGGTTAATAGGCACCCGTTTTACGATGGAGCAAGCGTTTTACAAGGCACGCCTAAAAGAGCGCTTTGGGATTGATGTCGTTATCCCTAACGAACAAGAACGTGCCGAGGTGCACCAGATCATTTTCGATGAGCTTTGCCATGGCCTAATTCACGACGCATCGCGTGCGCGTTATCTAGATATTATCACGTCGCTACATCAGCAGGGCGCACAGGCGGTGATACTCGGTTGTACAGAGATAGCGCTGTTGGTTGAGCAACATCACACCCAAATACCCCTTTATGACACCACCGCTCTGCACGCAAGCAAAGCGGTGGAGTGGGCGCTAGGTAATTAAACCAGCGTCAGTGTGACATCGATATTTCCGCGGGTAGCGTTGGAGTAGGGGCAAACAATATGGGCTTTGTCGACGAGTGTTTGGGCAACGTCTTTTTCCAAACCAGGCAAGCTAATTTTTAGTTCAACTTCAATGCCGAAACCAGTAGGAATAGCGCCGATACCTACACTGCCATCAATCTGGGTATCGTCGGGAAGTTTGACTTTTTCCTGGCTGGCGACGTGCTTAAGTGCGCCTAGGAAGCAAGCAGAGTAGCCTGCAGCAAACAGCTGTTCGGGATTAGTGCCTTCGCCACCTGCGCCACCAAGCTCTTTAGGTGTGCTGAGCGTCACATCTAGTGCGCCGTCAGAGGATTTAGCGTGACCCTCACGGCCACCAGTAGCGTGGGCGTGTGCGCGGTAAGCAACAGTTTCAATAGACATAAATCATTTCCTATAAGTGGTTGTTATGGGCCAAGCTTGTGCTTGGTGTTTTAATTTAGTGCAGCTTTATTTTGTGCGCAAGTAAATAGCCTTAAAACAGGCAGTGGTAAACAGGCAGTGGTAAACAAGTAGTGGTTTGCTAGGTTCAGCGGGTTACTTGACCTTTTGTAAGCTTTCGCGCAGTTGAACTAAATCCTCTTTTAACTGGTTGAGGGTTTCTACTGATTTTTCGCTGGCGTTGACGACGCAGCTGGGAATGTGGCGCGCCTGTTCACGAAGCGAGCGGCCTTTATCTGTCAGAAATAATTCAACGACACGTTCATCGTGAAGGCTACGTTGCCGGATAAGTAGCTGATCACTTTCAAGCCGTTTTAGTAGCGGCGTTAACGAGCCAGGATCTGTTAGTAAGCGCTTGCTTAGGGCGCCTACTGTAAGGCCATCTTCTTGCCAGAGTACCAGCATGGCGAGGTATTGCGGGTAAGTGAGTCCTAGCTCTTTGAGCAGAGGTTTATACACTTTGGTCATCATCAGCGATGTTGAATAGAGCGCAAAGCAGAGCTGGTGATCTAGCTCTAATTCGCTACAAGGGGCTAACGCTGGCATGTCGACTCCAGAACAAGATGCATAACGTGTAATGTAGCGTGCGAGGCAATGTGAGGCCATCCCTAGACGTTGGTCGTAAGTTAGACGTTTTGTTTTGACACCACGTGCTGCGATAGCTAGCCTTCACCTATCGAATGTTACCGGTAACAATTTATTGGAACACAAATCACAAGCCTGATGGCCGATATCGATTCGATAGCCTTACAGTAAATAGCCAACCAACAACAACGACTCTTTTGGAGATAACGTCATGACAACAATCTGGCGCAGCACGCTTACTCTGGTCGGTGCGACCACCCTGACTTTCGGCATGGCACACGCTCAAAGCCCAGAACTTTCTGACCCGCCCGCCATTGAAGGCGACGTCGTGGCTGACCACGGAAGCCACACCCTGCGTATGGGCATCGGCCTATCCGAAACATCGCCGCAGTTTCTCTCTAGCCAGTACTTCGGTGAAATTCTTGAGCAGCGCACCGATGGCCGTATTACAGTTAATGTTTTCCCCAACAGTCAGTTGGGCGACGATGTCCAAATGATGGAAATGCTGCAAACCGGTACGCTGGATATGACCTACCCTTCAAGCTCGGCAACGACTGGATACGTTGAAGCGCTCTCTGCGTTTGACCTTCCTTTCTTGCTACCGAGCCGTGAAGCAGCGATCGCTGTTATGCAAAGTGATGTGGCGCAGGAAATGCTAGATGCGTTTGAAGGCACAGGCTTGAAGGCGCTAACGTTCTCTGAAAACGGCTACCGCCAGCTATCTAACAGCGCGCGGCCCGTTGAATCACCTGAAGATGTGGCTGGCTTGGATGTTCGCGGCTTAAGCGTACGTACCATGCAGAATCCGGTTCACTTGGCAATTTGGGAAGCGTTAGGTGCCAACCCAACACCAATGGCCTTCGGCGAGCTATTTTCGGCGCTTGAGCAAGGCGTGGTAGATGGCCAGGAAAACCCATGGAGCACCATCCTGACTTCTAACTTCAACGAAGTGCAGGATTACGGCACCGAAACCCGCCACGTTTATACGCCATTTATCATGATGCTTTCCGAACGCACCTGGGACCGCATGGCGCCTGAGTATCAAGCACTGGTGCAGGAAGCCGCTCGCCAATCGGCTGAGTACGAAATCCAGCTTTCTGCCGAGTATGACGATTGGTCGCGTGATCAGTTAGAAGCACGCGGTATGCAAATTACCCGCTTAGATGATGAGCAGTTAGCCGCTTTTCAAGACGCCGTGCAGCCTGTTTATGAAGAGTGGGCACCGCGCATCGGTGAAGACTTGATTGCTGAAATCCAGCAAATCGTGGAAGACAGCAGCAACTAATCTGCAACGTATAGCGCTCCATCGGGCAGGCACACACGCCTGCCCGACTTGTCAGTGCCCCTCGGAGTTTTTATGACTACCTCCTCTACTCCCCCAAACGCGGTGACCTCGAAAGCGGCAGTGTTGGAAGACCCGTCGGTTTATTTGAATGATCCTAATCGCAAACTACTTGAGCTTGATACTGAGACTCGCCAGGGGCCTGCGCTGTTCCGCTGGTTAACCCTTGCGATGGAGTATTTGATTGGCGCTATTTTAGCGGCGCTGATTGTCGCAGTTTCCAGTAATGTCGTCGGCCGCTCTGTGTTCAACCATTCACTGCCCTGGGTCGATGAGTTGGCGCGCATGCTGTTTATTTGGCTGGTCTTTATCGGTGCCGCGGCGGCGTTTGCTCGCTATGAGCATATTGCTGTCGATGCGCTGGTGAGGCGTTTACCGTTGCGTGTCGCGCACATGCTCTATTTCTTACAACACCTAATTATTGCTGGGCTCATGCTGGTGATGATTTGGGGCGGTTATCAGGTGCTCACGCGCTCAAGCGGTCGCTCCGCCATCATGGGGGTGCCGTTAAGTTTGGTAAGCCTGTCGTTGGTGTTGTGCGTCATTTTTATCGCGGCGGTATCGCTCTGGCGTATGTGGGTCAGCGTGGGGGTTATCCGTCAACCACATCGCCAATCGGCTGACTTACCAGGGGAGCGTTAATCATGCTGTGGATTTTTCTAGCCATCTTATTGGCATCTATTGTGATTGGTTTGCCGATTGCATTTGGCCTAGGGGTAGCAGCCTTAGTCATGGCGGTGCTCTCTGATATCCCACTATCGATTATGATTGAGCAGTCAATTCGTGGTGTGAATAGCTTTCCGCTGCTGGCGATTCCGTTCTTTATTCTTGTCGGCGAAGTGATGAGCAACGGGGGCATTGCACGACGCTTGATGGAGCTTGCTGGCGCGTTGGTGGGCTTTATGCGCGGCGGGCTTGGCCAGGTAGCCATTACCGGTTCGATGTTTTTTGGCGGAATTAGCGGCTCGGCGGTTGCGGATACCGCAGCGACCGGCGCGATGATGATCCCCTCGATGAAACAGCAAGGTTACACCGCCGCAAATGCCACGGCGATTAACACCGTGTCATCGGTGATCGGCATTATTATTCCGCCATCTATACCGCTTATTTTATATGGCATTGTGACCGAGACTTCGATCAGTCGCCTATTTATCGCGGGGATTGTGCCTGGCCTGTTAATTGGTGCCGCGCTAATGGTGACCACCTTTATTCTGGCGAGCAAGCAGGGTGGCGGCGTGCGCCAATTCCGCTGGGATCGGTTATGGAAAGCCTTTAAAGATGCCTGGTTAGCGCTGGTGCTACCGGTGATCGTGATTGGCGGTATTATTGGCGGCGTGTTTACTGCCACCGAAGCTGCCGTTGCAGCGCTGCTCTACTCGCTGGCTATTTCTCTGCTGGTATACCGTGAATTTAAGCTCAGTGAGTTAGGTGGAATGTTAATTCGCACCGCAAGGCTCACTGGCATGGTGATGATGTTATTGGCATTTGCCACCGTAATTGCTTGGTTTCTAACCATTAATATGGTGCCGCAAACCTTAGTGCGCCAAGTACAGGCGATTACCCAGGAGCCGTTTTTGCTGCTGCTGATTGTAGCGGGGCTACTGCTGTTGGTGGGGTTTGTAATGGACCTAACACCAGCCATGGTGATTATGGCACCAATGCTTGCGCCAATCGTGACATCAGTAGGCGTCGATGCCGCTTATTTTGGTGTTCTAATGGCCTTTATTTTAGGCATTGGGCTGTTAACTCCGCCGGTGGGCACCTGTCTGTACGTTGGGTGTGGTGTCGGCAAGGTGTCTATGGAATCTCTGGTAAAAGCCATGCTGCCTTACTACGCCGCCTTGATCGTTGTTCTGGTAGTGCTAATTGCGTTCCCTGGCATCGTTACTTGGCTGCCTGATCTCACCGCCGTGCGCGGCAATTGATAGGAGTATCGAGTGAATAAGCCATCACATCGTATTCTTGTCATGGGCGTTTCTGGATCAGGGAAGTCTCATATCGGACAACAGTTAGCAGCAGAACTGGGCGCAACATTCATTGACGGTGACGACCATCATTCACCGGCGAATGTGGCTAAAATGGCCAGCGGCACGCCGCTTAATGACGATGATCGTCGTGACTGGTTGGCAACGCTTGCTGACTTGTTCGCCGCGTATAAAGCGCGTAATGAATCTGTGGTCATCGCCTGTTCAGGCCTTAAAAAACGCTATCGTGACCGGCTGCGCGAAGGTGACCCTGCGCTGAGTGTTTTGTATCTAGAGGGCAGCCATGCACTTCTTCGTCAACGCTTAGAAACCAGGCCGGGGCACTTCTTTAAAGGTGATAATATGCTGGCGAGTCAGCTTGCCGATTTAGAGCCGCCAAGCAGTGATGAAGCGGTATCCGTCTCCATTGCGCTATCGCCTCGCGAGATTGTCGAGCACTTTACGGTAATGCTAGCGCCCCAAACACGCGTTCATTAGGCTTAAGATTAGGATGGGGCCGCACTATTCGCTATGGTGTGGCCTCTGTGCCGTTAAGAAAGCCGTGTCGTTAAGAGAGAGTTAACAGACTTACGTGTTTAACAGAACAAGTAGTGACGCCATTGAAGAAAAAACGCCCGACATTACAAGATATTGCTGATCGCGTTGACGCGACAAAAATGACCGTCAGCCGCTGTTTGCGGGCTCCTGATACGGTATCGGAAGGGCTTCGCGAACGTATTTTCAACGTTGCTGAACAGCTTGGCTATATTCCCAACCGGGCACCAGATCTGCTTTCTCGGGCTACTAGCCACTCTATTGGCGTGTTAGTGCCATCGCTAACCAACCAAGTATTTGCCGATGTCATTGTGGGTATCGAAGCGTACACCGAACCCGCAGGCTATCACTTGATGCTTTCTCACTATGGTTACAGCCCTGAGCTGGAAGAGCGCAGCTTGGCTTCGTTACTCTCTTACAATGTGGATGGCGTTATCTTATCTGATCGCGATCACACGCCGCGTAGCCTGCGGATGTTGGAGACAGCGGGTATTCCTATTGTGGAAATTATGGATACCCGTCGCCCGCCACTGCAGCAAGCGGTAGGTTACGATAACGTGCAGGCCGCTTACGAGATGGTGAGTGAGATGATTCGCCGTGGCAGGCGCCAGGTGATTTATCTGGCTGTGCGTCTAGATGAGCGGACACGCCAGCGTGAACAAGGCTACCGCCAAGCCATGGAGGAGCAGGGGTTAACGCCGATAACGCTACAGAGCAGTCAGCGCTCTTCCTATAGTGTCGGGGCAGCACTCATGCAGGAAATTCAGCGTGATCATCCCAGCGCTGACAGTATTTTCTGCACCAACGACGATGTTGCGGTGGGCGCTTACTTTGAGTGTTTACGCCATGGCGTTAAGGTCCCCGAACAGATGGCAATTGCCGGGTTTCATGGTCACGATGTTGGTCAAGCAATGACACCGCGTCTTGCCAGCGTTATTACCCCTCGGCAAGCTATTGGTGAAGCGGCTGCGAAAACGCTACTGTCACGTATTCGTGGCGAATCAGTTGAACACCAAGTGATGGACTTGGGGTATCGGATTGAGGTGGGTAAAACGCTTTAGTCGCTGAGTCGCTAGCGGCGAACTGGCAAACTGGATAGGCTAGTGGTTAAAGCTTGGCCATGAAAAATCCATCAAAAGAAAAGCCATATTGAGTGCGAAACTGCCATGAAAATTACCCAGATCACCGTCTATCCGGTTAAATCTCTGAAGGGAATTAATGTTGCTCAAAGTAAACTCCATGGCCATGGGTTGGCTTGGGATCGCCGGTGGATGTTAGTGGATGCTCAGCAGCGTTTTGTCACCCAGCGCCAGCTACCAGAGCTTGCCACCATCGCGGTTGAATTAACCGATCAAGCACTGGTGCTCTCTCACCCTAAGGTAGAACCGATTGCGATTCCCCTTGAAGACCCCCAGGGTAATTTGCGGCTTGTGAAAGTGTGGAACGACCACTGTAAAGCACTGCCAGAAAGCGAAGACGTATCGCACTGGCTGATGGCGGCGTTAGGTGAGCAAGCGCAAGGCATCAGCTTGGTGCGCTTCGCTACTGAATTTACCCGTGCTGTTGAAGAGGATTTTCTGGCGGGAGGCGAGGCCCATACTTACTTTTCTGATGGTTACCCTTTCCTGATAGCCACCACCGGCTCTCTGGACGCCTTGAATCAAGCGCTGGTTGCCAGTGGACAATCCCCTGTGCCGATGAATCGTTTTCGGCCGAATATTGTAATTGATTGTGATGATGCTTGGGCGGAAGACCAGTGGGCCACACTCGCAAGTCAAGGTAGCTATGAGCTGACGCTACGCAAACCCTGTCAGCGCTGCAAAGTTACCACGGTTGACCAGCAAACCGGTACCGTACCGGTGCAGGCAGAACCACTGAAAACACTGCTTTCTCTGAATACTCAGCCTCACCTTAAAGGCGCGCATTTTGGCCAAAACGCCACGTTAACCGCAGGGCAAGAGGGTACTATTCGTGTGGGGGACGAGGTGGTGTCAACACACCGCGAGACCTAAACCTTAATAGTCGGGTAGCAATGGCGGTGCCTGCTAGGGTAATGACCATGCCAGTCACCACTTGAAGGCTAAGCGTTTCATTAAGCAGCAAGTACCCCCACAACAGCGCGCTAACAGGAATCAAAAAGGTAACGGTTGACGTAGCGGTAGCGCCTGCGCTGGCTAATAGCCCAAAGTAAAGCAGGAACGCTAGTGTGGTGCTTAGCATCGCCAGCGCCAGTGCGTTGCCCCAGGCGAGCATGCTGACAGGCTCGCTAGGCCAGAGCAGCAGACCGGGTATTAATAACACCAATGCTGACATTGCGCTGCTGCCAGCCGCTAATACTCGGCTGGGGAGATGACTCAAGCGGGTTTTCGAGTAGTTACCGGCAATTCCATAACAGAACGTCGCACCCAGTACGGCAACAATAAACCAGCCGTCGCCCCCTAGAGTGAAATCTAGCCGATTAGCCGACAACACATAGACACCAAGCAGTGCCAGGGCTAGCCCTAGATATTGTTGGCGTTGGATGGGGGTGGCAAAAAAGGCAGCGCCTAATAACGCGGTAAAAATTGGTGTAGTGGCGTTAATAAGAGAGGTGAACCCTGCTTCTAGGCGAGTGGTGGCTAACGCTAGCAACGAGAAAGGCAGCACATGATTAACGATGCCAAGTATCAATAACGATCCTTTATGCTGCCAAATAAGCGTTAGATAGCGAAGGCTTAGCAGTAGCGGCACTAAGAGTAATGCGCCCACTCCCATTCTTATTAATACGAGTGGAATAGGCCCAAATTCCGGTGCAGCCACGCGCATAAATATGAACGATAGCCCCCATAGGGAAGAAAGTAGCAGCAAACGCAGTGCATCGGCCAACGACATGAAGTGTCCTTAAATGGGCAGTGACAGTTTTTGTAGTAATGGGCATGACAGAGAGAATGAAACTGAAGCGCTTAGCTTAGCGAGAATTTTTAAGAAAGCGAATGTAAACGGCTACTTGCATACCAGTTTTTGCTAAAAAAGCAGAGTGAGAAATTGTCAATCTTTGTAATGTTATAGATTTGACGTTGACGCTAATGCAATGAAACTCTACTGTCTCGGCAAATTGTACGTTAGCATTTATTTACATTCTTGAGGAAAGGCCGTGGATCTCGCGACGCTAATAGGTTTGGTAGGGGCTGCTGTTTTAGTGGGGGCCTCTGTAATCCTGGGCACCTCTCCAGAGGTGTTTATGAACCCCACTGGGCTGCTGCTGGTAGTTGGGGGAAGCCTGTTTGTGGTGCTGGCAAAGTTTAGTATTACCCAATTTAAATTTGCCTTCAAAGCGGCGGCGCGGGCATTTAAATTTCAGCTACCTAGCGTTAAAGATAGTATTGAAGAGCTCGTTGAACTGGCAAAAGTAGCCCGACGCGAGGGTATGATTGCCTTGGAAAACAAAGAGGTAAATTCCCCGTTTCTCAAGAAAGGCCTACAAATGCTAGCCGACGGCTATAGCGCCGAAATGATTAAGGACATGACCGAAAAGGAGCGCTTGCTCACCTTGGAACGTAATGAGGCTGGCGGCCAAGTGTTTTCAGCGTTAGGAGAAGTGTCGCCTGCAATGGGGATGATTGGCACACTGGTTGGCTTGGTACAAATGCTTTCCAATATGGGCGATCCCTCGTTGATCGGACCTGCCATGGCCGTTGCCTTATTAACCACACTATACGGCGCCATGATTGCAACGATGATTGCCAATCCTATTGCCGAGAAACTATGGGTGCGGATGAAGCAGGAAGCAAAAATGCAGCAGCTATGGATTGACGCTCTGATTGCTATCAAAAACGATAAGAATCCGCGTGTACTTGAACAAATGCTGACTATTTATCTACCACCTGAGCATCGCAGTGTGAAAAGCTCGAACGATACCAACGCTGCTGCTGAGCGAACGTAGTCCATGGCTCAAAAGAAGACAAACATTCCTGCATGGATGGTGACATACGCGGATTTAATGTCGCTGTTGTTATGCTTCTTTGTGTTGCTATTGTCGTTTGCAGAAATCGATGCTGAAAAATTTCGTCGTGTTGCCGAAGAGTTATCAAAAGCCTTTGGCGTACAGCGCGAAGTGGAGGCAACGCAGATACCCATGGGTACTAGCGCGGTGTTTCAACAGTTCTCTCCCGCTGTACCGGACCGTACCTTACTAGATGAAGTACGTCAGCGGACTACCCAGCAGCAGCCGCAGCTGGAGTCTATGCGCAGTATGCTTGAGGCGCAGCGACAGCAACGTACTCTACAGTTAGCCGCTAGCTTGGAAGAGCTATTGAAAACATCGTCGTTAGAAGGTGTCACCGATATAGAAGTTGATAGATTTCGTGTGGTGGTCAGAATTGCTGAGCAGGGCACCTTCGGGTCAGGTAATGCTGAGGTTACGCCTGCGTTTGCTGAACTGTTAGAGGAGCTGGCAACGGTATTAGCTGCCGTCACTGGAACGATTTCGATTGAGGGACATACGGACAACGTGCCAATTAGCACTTCTCGTTTTCGAAGCAATTGGGATCTAGCTGCTCTGCGTGCATCTTCCGTTGCCAACATACTCGTATCTACTGAAACACTTTCTGCTGAGCGGTTGATGATACAAGGCTTTGCTGATACGAAGCCTCTTGCGTCAAATCTGACGCCTGAGGGACGCGCAGTTAATCGTCGTGTTGAGCTAAAAATTGATATTAATGACCCGATTGAAGAGCGGGAAGAACGCTCAATTCGCTCAATGGAAAGCAGCTTAAGCGACGTGGCTGCCATACAGCCTGCCCCTTAATTCAGTCTGGCTAAGGGCTGAATTCGGCATCAGTGATAGAATCAGCTACGCTGAGTGTGTTAATGGTCACAGTGTATGTGGCCTGAAAACGAGTTGACGCTAACTATCAAAGGAAAGGAGAACGTAATGGATAGTAAAGCAAGTGCACGCTGGGAAGGTGGCCTTAAAGAAGGACAGGGTAATGTAGCGACGGAAAGTGGAGCATTGGATGCTGGCTATTCGTTCAAACAGCGCTTTGAAGGTGCGCCCGGCACCAACCCAGAAGAGTTAATTGGCGCTGCCCATGCAAGCTGTTTTTCAATGGCGCTTTCGATGATTCTTGGAGAGAAAGGCTTTACCGCTGAGGCTATTGATACTAATGCTCGCGTAACGCTTTCCCAAAGTGCTGAAGGCTTCGATATTTCCAGTATTCATTTGGACGTTGTTGCCAGCGTAAGCGGTGCCGATGATGCTGCTTTTCAAGAAGCCGCTGAAACGGCTAAAGCGAACTGCCCTGTTTCCAAAGTATTAAATGCTGACATAACCATGGAAGCAACATTAAAGGGATGATTTGAACGCCAGATAACACCAAAAAGCGCTGCTAGTAGGCAGCGCTTTTTTACGGTTTTTTTAAAATATATAGCGTTCAGGACATCGCTCATGACAAGGGCCTTGTTGTTAGCAAGGCCCTTTAGAGCACCGCGGTCCATTACCTTGGCGAACGATGCTTAAATAACGAGTATTACTCGTCGTCATTCTCGCTGTTGTTTAGCTCTGTATCACGCTCTGTTTCAAGGTCATTGTCACGATCACGATCATATTCTTCGGCATCTTGCAGCGCTTCTTCGGATGCATTTACCGTAATAATGTAATCTTCGTTATCTTCATCTTTGGTAAGTTCAAGCGAATCCCACTCAATGGCGATATCTTTTTCGCCCATACCAAGGAAACCACCTACGCCCACCACAACGGCATTAATTTGCCCATCTTCATCAATGATTAAATCATTGATGGTGCCGATGTCTTCATCGTTTTCAACGCTACTTTTTACTTGATTACCGGTCAGGGAATCTGCGTGAAAAGTGCCTTCCGGCGCATGGGTCAGATAAGAGGCTTCCATACCAGTCTGATTGTCATCACTCGCCTGGGCAACGCCAGCGACAGCAATAAAAGTAGGGATAATCAGCGTGCTGAGAAACGTCGTTTTCATCGTTTTGCTCCTTGCATTTTTATAAAGGTGTTAACAGGTAATCTGTTAATGCCTAAGTAACATCGTAGCGGTAAGGTAGTTGGTACTCTTCATGCTCCTTGCTAACCAACTCTACCCGGTAGGTTCCTTTTATCGGGTGGCGCTACTATTCCTGTTGGTGATGAGTAAGCCCTGCATATTGCTGATTGCTGTATGCAGGCACTTATAAAGGTAGGTGCTGTGCACTGTATTGCAATGGGAATGAAGAACTCTTAATTAATATCAACTCAAAAGCTCGTCAGCGTTAAACCAGGACGTGTTAGTTTTATTGATAAACGTTAAAATCACATACAACGATACGCGCACTTATAGTGGGCGTTGAGATGATAGTGGTCGTTGAGATTGTCGTAGGCATTTAGATTGCTGCGACAGTCTGTCGAGTTGACCCAATGAGACCCCTTGTCCATATTCTTAGCCACCTTGCCCTACAGGAGAGAGTGCCTTGGGGTTATATAAAAAAGGAAATCCCATGACGCTTATCACGCGATATCAAACGCTTCGGCAGGTTAAAAAATTGTGGGCTAGCAGTGTAGCTTTCGGCGCTTGGCTGTTTGCATCCAGTGCTGTTGCCAGTGAGAGTGAGTTACCCAAAGGCCATTTTTCTCTCCCCGATGAGGGTAATATGGTGGGTGAGATGTATACTGTTATGGCGAAAAAAGAGGATACCCTGCTCGATATTGCCCGTGAGCATAACGTTGGTTATGAAGAAATTCGCATGGCTAACCCTGATACCAGTATTTGGGTTCCTGGCGAGGGTACTGAAGTGACAATCCCCGGCCAATATATTTTGCCGGATGAGCCGCGTACTGGCATTGTGATTAATGTCGCCGAGCTACGCCTTTATTACTATCCAGAAGTGGAAGAGGGTAAAGAGCCACGGGTAGAAACCTATCCCATTGGCATCGGCCGCGATGCATTCAATACGCCGCTAGGCATTACTAAAACTACCATGCGTTTAGAAAATCCTGCATGGTATCCACCTGAATCTATTCGCCGAGAAGCCGCGGAACGCGGTGATCCTGCGCCATCGGTTGTTCCACCAGGTGAGGATAATCCATTAGGGCAATACGCCATTTTGCTGGATATACCTGGTTACCTAATCCACGGCACTAATCAGCCTGACGGTATTGGTATGCGCGCTAGTCGGGGATGTATTCGTATGCACCCAGAAGACATTGAATCTGTGTTCTGGCGTGTTCCAGTTGGCACACAGGTGAATATTGTCGACACGCCAGTTAAGGTGGGTTGGGGAAGTGACGGTAATGCCTATGTACAAGCTTTTTCGCCCACGGATGAGCAGAGCTTTGGTATGGAGACGCTATTGGAAGTGGTTAGCCTAATTGAGGCCCATGAGGGTGATGAGCACAGCATGGATTACGAACAAGTGCGTAATGTGCTGGAAAAAGCGAATGGCCAACTTGTTCCGCTTAGTTAGGCCTTGCCATCAAAATAAGTGGCGCTGAGCGGAGAAACGAGTTCTAGCGCCACCGCTTGTCGAACGAGCTCTGCTAAATTTGCAGCGTGCATGGCCTTCATCGCTCTCAGCCGATAGACTTCGACGGTTTTGCCGCTAATCTGCATATGCTCGGCAATTTCACGACTGGTCATTCCTTCTGCCACGTGAATCACAATGCGTTGCTCTTTTGGGCGTAGAGATTGGTAGCGTGTTCGCAACAGGGTGAGCTGTTGCTTAGCGCGTTGCTGTTGATGAGCGCTGCCTAATGCTTGCTGTACGCTGTCAATCAGCTGCTGGTGATTAAACGGCTTTTCGATAAAATCAAACGCGCCGTTTTTCAGTGCAGCCACCGCCATAGGGACATCGCCATGCCCCGTCATCATAATGACCGGCAGAGTAGTGCCTTGATCCACCAACTGCTGTTGCACTTGCAGTCCACTCATTCCCGGCATGCGAACATCAAGCAGTAGTGCGCCTAATTCATCATGCTGGCTAGCTAGAAATTGCTCGCCATCATGAAATGCTTGAGCGGTTAAACCAACTGATTCGAGCAGCCAAACCAGCGATTCACGCAGTGCCTGATCATCATCAACAACCGCAATGGTGGCGATGGATTTATGTTCAACACTGCTAGTCATCATTGGTTCCTGGTGATGCACCGATGGCGCGTTCATGTTGTTTCTGTACGAAGTATTATGTCAAAGCATGCGCCTTTCGAGCTTTGCTGAGGGCGCAGAGTAAGGGCACCCCCCATGCTTTCCATGAGTGAACGACTAATCGCTAAGCCCATTCCCAACCCTTCATCGCGGGTGGTGAAAAAGGCATCAAAAATTGACCCTTGATGGGCTGGCGCGACGCCTGGGCCCAGGTCTTTAACGCTAAGGGTAAGCTGCCGATTACCGCTTTTTTGCGCAGCAACGATGACTCTGTCAGCACCAGAAACGTCACGGCTAGCGGTGAGTGCATTGAGTAATAGGTTAACGATAACTTGCTCAAGGGCAATAGGATCCGCATAAATACGTGGCAACCCAAGGGATAATTGTTGGGTAAGTTGAATAGAAGCCTGTTGATATTGCCAGTTGCACAGTTGAAAAGCGGCGTTAATAACATGTTCAAGTGCCAGGGGCCTGACGCAGTGGCTGCGTTTACGCACAAAGCTGCGCATATGTCGGAGTCGCTGGGCAAGGCGTTGTACTTGCTCATCAATGCGGGCCAGAGGCAACTGTAGCTCGCTGGCGGGCAGATTGGGCGTATGCTTAGCTTTCAGCAGGGCGCCGCTGGTATAGTTGGCGATGGCCCCTAAGGGCTGATTGAGCTCATGGGCAATATTAGACGCAAGCTCTCCGGCAGCGGCTAATCGATTGGCATGGGCAATTTGTTCTTGGTGCCGACGTGCCTGGGATTCGGCCGCTTTACGCACGCTAATATCGCGGTTAATCAGCGCAAAGTGCCCAGGTTCTGCCCCGCGGCTGCGATGGGTAAGCACAACACTAAGTACCGGCACTGTCCCGTTTGCACTCAGCATTTCTAGTTCGCCACTCCAGGAACCATAGCGTTCAACGGCTGGGAAGACGACTTGCTCTAAAAGAGCCAGCGAGTCAGCATGGTAGAGCGCTGCCAGGGCAACTTGCATGGCATCACGTGGGAGTGAGAAACAGCGCCGGGCGGCTTCGTTGGCGCTAAAAATATGTTGGTTAGGTCCTAAAAAAAGCACGTAGTCAGTGGTGGATTCGACCACT
Organism: Vreelandella neptunia; assembly: GCF_000712975.1. Taxonomy (GTDB): domain Bacteria; phylum Pseudomonadota; class Gammaproteobacteria; order Pseudomonadales; family Halomonadaceae; genus Vreelandella; species Vreelandella qaidamensis. The sequence goes on from NZ_JHQL01000001.1 coordinate 722,178, forward strand.
TGCGCTAAACGCTCTCTGGTGGCTTCGGCATGGACGCGGCGACTCACATCCCGCGACACACATAAAATATCAATCAACTCGCCTGTGGCAGTGTCTCGGCGGGTTCGACTGGTAGTTTCAAACCAGATGTAGTGGCCTGCTTTGGCCCGAAACCGATACGTTTGCTGATAAAAACCGTCGTGATAGTAGACCCGGGGTGATTTGTTTAATAGATCACTTAAATCAGCGGGATGAAACAGCTGATAGGCTGACACGCCAATCAGTTCTTCTGGCTCGTACCCTAGTAAGTCGCGCGCTGCTTGAGAGGCATATAAAAACGTACCGTCGCGGGCATGGCGAGATATCAAGTCAGTGGTACTTTCTGCCAGCCACTGATAATGACGTTTCTCTTCTTCCAGCGCTGCATTTTGTGCTTCTAGCGCTTTGATCCTGGCACTTAATGTGGCTTCGTTAACGGTGCTCATCGCGTGTCAGTGCGCCGGGTCGAGCACGCCACCCAGCGAGGCGTTGCGCCTAAACCAGCCAGCAATACTGGCACGTGGATGCTGCGTGGGCACTACCTCGTGAGGAATGGTTTCGGATAAAAAACAGGCGAACGTGCCGGCTTCGGGCACCACGCGGGCGACTTCCTGAGAGGGGGCATCAGGGTGATAAATGACCATCTCTCCGCCACCATCTAATGGCCACTGAGGGTTCAAGTAACCGACGGTTGAAATAACTCGGTTAGCTCGCCCACGAAAGCTATCGACATGGCGTTGATAAAATGCGCCTGGGGGGTAATGGGCAAAGTGAGCCTCGTACTCAAATAACCCCAGGAAAAGCGCCTGATTGAGGGATTGCTGGAGTTCTGCCATGGCATCAAGGTAGCGGCGTTGGGCTTCGCTTTCTCTATCCAACCAGTGAATGGCATCGCCACGAATATCTTTGCGAAGGAGATGTTCTTTGCCACGACCAATGCCTGCCTCGGCAAGCACGTCGTGTTCAGCCATATGGTGCAGCTCACGGTGCAGCGCTTGGCAAAGATCGAGGTCTATCACGTTTTTACCCACGTACCAACCGTGCTCAACAAGCGCATCCACCAGCGCAACATGGGCGATAGGATTGATCGCTGGTGGGCTATTACTATTGCTATTGGGTAAGGTGTTTGGCGCTGCAGAGGCAATCATTTCATGGTTCTCTTCGTTGGCATGCGAGTTGCTTTGGGTAGGCGACTGCTTCTCTCAGGATAGTGACGTAACGCTCCTGGCGGGCGCTGGTAGAGATCAATAGCCATACCAAAACCTTCTGCCAGCAGTTCTACCAGCATCATGGCAGAAAGCCCCCAAATCACGTAGCCATCCACGTGGTAGCTGGGCACATAGTGGGCAACCCCGTCTACTGTAATCACATCGGTGTGGGTGCGCCTGTCGTCTAAAAAATGGCTGAGTGGCACTTCAAAAATAGTGTCTAGTTCTGAGGGGTCTGCTACCAGCGGTAAATCTGGCGGAATAATACCTACCCACGGCGTGACGCGGATGCCATGTAGTGAAATAACATCTGATAACCTTCCCAAGGGTTGTACAAAGGAGGGCGCTAGCGCAATCTCTTCTTCTGCCTCGCGAAGTGCCGTGGCGTAGAGATCGGCATCACAGGCCTCGCGTTTGCCACCGGGAAACGCCACTTGGCCACTGTGAGTGCTTAGATGGCTAGCCCGCCGTGTAAATAGCAGCGTGGGCGAAGGTCGCTCAACAATCGGCATTAGCACGGCAGCCTCGGGCATTACAACGTGGTCTAGCCGTTGAGGAGAGTGCTGTTGCAGCTGTTTGCGCAGTTTCTCTAACATAGGGTTTCCCTTTGCTTTGTTCTCTTTTACCCAGCAGCGGTGTTTGACGTCAAGTACGTCAAAGCCTTACCCCATCAGCCGTAGAGAAAACGCGATGAATTTTTGTAGTCAGTGTGGTGAAAAAGTCCGTTTTGCTGTTCCTGAAGGCGATGACCGTTCACGCTATTTATGCGATGCCTGTGGCGCTATTCATTATCAAAATCCACGTATTGTGGCGGGTACGTTGCCGGTAATTGGCGATAAAATATTGCTGTGTAAGCGGGCGATTTCTCCTCGTAAAGGGTACTGGACACTTCCAGCGGGCTATATGGAAAATGCCGAAACCACTCAGCAGGCCGCCGCAAGAGAGACCTGGGAAGAGGCCTTTGCAGAGGTCAAGCTGGAAGGGTTATACACACTCATTGATCTACCTCATATCAATCAAGTGTATATGATTTTCCGTGCAGAGCTTCTCGGTGGTTTTAGTGCTGGCCCTGAAAGCCTAGAGGTAGCGCTGTTCGAAGAGCATGAGATCCCCTGGGATGAACTTGCCTTTCCCACCATTGAGCGCACGCTGCAGCACTTTTATGAAGATCGAAAAAGCGCCCACTACCCGCTACACATCAGCGCAATTACCCCTGAAGACAGGGAGCGTTATTTTGGCAGCGCCTAAGCTCTTTTAGTGCCTAAGCTCTTTTAATGCAGGGCATCGCTGAATTACAGATCGGCTAATTGCCAAACATCATAGGCCACCTCTTCATAGGGGTGGGCTAATTTCAAAGCGGCAATGGCGGCCTGAATGTGCTCATCTTGGCAGACAAGCTCCACCTTTACCTCTTCAACAGTTTCAAGCGTGCCCACTTTGCCTAGGTGTGGCTCTGCGCCTTCTAGCGGACGAAACTGCCCGATGCCGCGGGTTTGAAAACAGCAGGCCTCGTAATCACCAATTCGCCCAGCGCCTGTTTCAAACACCGCTTCTTTAACGCTCTCTGCATCTTCAATGGGAACAAAAAAAGCCAGCTTGTACATAGTAATCAGGCTCCAAAATTAGCGCAGGCAAGGTAACGCTGCTTTCAGAATGATCACCTAGCCAGAGGGATTGCCCAGCAGCGGTACGACCTTGTAACGTTCAAAGTGTATAAAAACAAACAAAGAATAGCTTACAGAAACAGAATAGTTAGAAACAGGTTGGTTAGAAATAGAGTATCTAAAAACTAAGTATCTAAAAACTAAGCATCTAAAAACTAAGCATCTAGAAGTGAGTAGGAAAAAGCTAAGCGAATGATCGCTACGTCAACGGTTCAGAGTGAGCGTTATGGATAACAATCTGAGTAACTTGCTGGATACGCTGGGATTAATCCCCACTGATAAGCTTCAGCCACTCAGTGGTGGTGACATAGCTGCTGTTTACGCCTTAATGACTCGCCAGGGGCAAGTCGTTATCAAACACGATAACCCTGCGCGATTACTTGGTGAAGCCGAAGGGCTTCGCACGCTCAAGGGGGCGGGCACTTCATTAGTGATCCCTGAGGTGCTAGGTGAGTCAATGGGGTGGCTGGTGATAGAGTCGCTCGATACCAAACCTGCAAACACCCAGAGTAGCATCGCTTTGGGCGAGGAGCTACGTGAGTTGCATGGAGTGATAGGTGATGCCCATGGCTGGCATCAGGACAATGCCTGTGGGCGTACGCCCCAGCCCAACGCCCCATTGTCAGATGGTCGTGCGTTTCAGCGCGAACGACGTTTACTGCCTCTTAGTCAAGCCTGCTATCAGAAGGGGCTGCTGGATGAGGCCTTGCGCAGCCGTGTGGAACACCAAGCAGGCCAATTAGAAACATGGTTGCCAGATTCGCCTGCCAGCCTTATTCATGGGGACCTATGGGCGGGCAATGTGCTGACGACCACAAGAGGGCCGGCACTGATCGACCCTTCTGTTTATCGCCATTATCCCGATGTTGATGTGGCTATGCTGACTCTATTTGGATCGCCAGGCACACCTTTTTTTGATGCTTACTGGGACGGCAATAAGCCAATCGACTGGCCAAGACGAGAAGCGCTTTTCCAGCTTTATCCGTTGCTTAATCATCTGTTGATGTTTGGTTCCGGCTATCGCAGCGCCGTTGAACGTTGTGTGGCAGTGCTGGAGGCTTTTGAAGAGTAATATGGAAGCACTAACAGCTTGTGATTACCGTTCACAGTGGCACTGATGGTTCAGCTGTTGGGCCTGTTAAAGGTCGTGCTAAAAAACTGCCAGCTCAGTGCGCTTTGAACTAAGGTAAAAGAGAGTCTTGTGCAGTGCGGCTATTTATAAGTAACACTGTCCACACATTTAGGTTAAGTTCAAGCCTAGCATACATACATGAATGTAACTATAATGCCATCTTTTAGAATGGCTATCCGACTCGCCACCCTACGTTGACACCTAGAGGCAATCCCATGCGACTGGCACACTGGGCAGTCAATGCCCCTTTTCGTCCCCTGCTATTAGCAGTCCTTACATCATCTTTCATGCTGCCAGCTCACGCGGCAGATCTAATCAATATCACCCGCGACGCGCTTAATAATAATGCTGCCTTGGCGTCGGCACGTGCTGAGTTTTCAAGTGTTGAAGCGGCAAGTGACGTGGCAAGTGGAGCATTGTTGCCCCAGGTAAATGCCTCTGGAAACGTTGTTCATAATCAGCAGTATGAAAGCCAGTCCTTCGCGAGGAGTGCAGGGCAGGGAGCCGAACAGAGTGCTGGTACAGCAGGGGTGGGAGGCAGTGACGATCGATTCAACACGATGTCGTTAAGCCTTGAAGCGACGCAAGCGCTCTTTAACGAAGTGGCGCGTCAGGAAGTGAATCAGGCTGAGCGTCAGATTGATCAACAAGTGTATCTCTTGGCTGCCACTGAACAGCAGTTGCTGATTGACGTTGCCAGCGCATATTTCGATATTTTACGTGCCCATGAAGTGTTAGAGGCGCGCTTAGCCCAAGAGCGTGCGATTGGTCGCCAGCTTGAACAAGCGCGAGAGCAGTTTGAAGTTGGTCTCATTGCGATTACTGAGGTTGAAGAAGCGCGGGCGAGTTTTGATCAATCTCGTGCGGATCGTATCGCTGCAGAAAGTAATCTTCAGGTGGCATTTGAAGTGCTTGAACAGTTAACAGGGCAGCGTTACGCCAGTATTGATGCCTTGGGCGACGCAATGCCGATTGCCTTGCCAACGCCTTCGGATCGCAATTACTGGGTAGAGCAAGCCATTGAACGTAACCCGCAGGTGCTGGCCCAGCAGGCAGGCATTGAGCTTTCTCGCGTAGGCGTTGAGCTTGCGCGTGCAGGACGCATGCCCACAGTGCAGGCGTTCGCTAACTATCAATACGCAGATAGTGATAGAGATCAGGTCAGTGGTTACGACACGTCAAGCCAGGTGGGCGTTTCAGCGAACTTGCCTATTTATACGGGTGGCAGCACCAGTGCTCGTATCCGCCAAGGTACCTTCCTGCTTGAAAGTAGCCAGTACGATTTTGAGTCCCAGCGCCGTACTACTATCCAACAGGTGCGTTCGCTTTATACCCAGGTCAGTAACAACGTCGATACCGTTGAGGCGCGACAGCAGGCAATTGTCTCTAACCGAAGTGCTTTAGAAGCAACTCGCGCTGGTTATGAAGTAGGCACGCGTAATATTGTTGATGTGCTAAACGCTGAACAGAACCTTTATAACGCCATTGCTAACTACGCAGAGGCACGCTACGACTACGTAGTGAACTTACTGTCATTGCGTCAACAGGCTGGTTTGCTGGACGTTGAGGCGATCGAAGAAGTCAATGCATGGCTAACGGGCGATCAGGTGAATTTCACGCTGCCTGAGGGTGGTAGCCCTGACACCTACCAGCGGGCTATGGAGATTGGCGCGCCGCCCACGCCAGGTGCATAAGTTAGCAAAACGTTCGTTTTCTAACACGTTAAATCAATCGAGCGCTGTGCTGCTATCCGTCAATGTTGAAAAGAAGAATGGGAAACCGATGTATGAAGAAGACGATTCACTCAGGTCGAGCGAGTCTAGTGACGCTGATAGCTGCACTGGCGCTAGCCGCATGCGGTCAGGAGCAGCCTCAGGAACAGCAGGCTGGTCAGCAGGAAGCGCCGCCTTATGCGGTAGAAGTTGCTGAAATTGCACGTCAGGATATTCCGCTAGATAAATCGTATCCGTCGCTGCTGCGCAGCGATAGTGAAGTCACGTTGGTGGCGCGGGTAAACGGGTTCCTGGAAGAGCGCCATTTTGAGCCTGGACAATTGGTAGAACAGGGTGATCGGCTCTATACCATTGAGCCAGATCTCTACCAAGCAACGGTTAATCAGCGTGAGGCTGACTTACAAAGTGCGCGCGCTGAGTTGGCACGTGCCCAGCGCGATGCGCAGCGCTTTGAGCAGCTGTTAAGCCAAAACTCGGTGAGTCGTCAGCAGTATGATCAAGCACTGGCTGACCAGCGGGTTGCCCAAGCCAGTGTAGCTCAAGCAGAAGCTGCCTTAACCAGCGCTAACCTTGATTTAGGCTATTCAAACGTCACTGCTCCCGTGTCTGGCATGATCAGCTTAAGCCAAATAAATGTAGGTAACTTAGTGACGCCAGGGACTGAACTGGCCACTATCACGCCGCTTGATCCCCTTGAAGTACGTTTTCAGCTACCCCAGCGGGATGCCTTTGAACTGCGTCGTCAACTGGGAGAGCGCGGGAGCGCATCAGACATTACCGCCCGGTTGAGTGTGCCAGGGCAAACTAACGGCGATAACACAGAGCTTGAAGGCCGCCTGAACTTTCTTGGTTCCCGAGTTGATACCGGCACCAGCACGGTGCAAGCGTCAGCAACGTTTGCCAACCCCGATGGCGCGGTGTTGCCTGGTCAGTTCGTGCGGGTTCGTATTGAAGGCTTGAAGCGCTTTGATGTGTTGGCCGTGCCAGAAATTGCCGTTACTCAGGGTTTAATGGGGCCGCAGGTCTTTATTGTTGATGATGACAATAAAGCTCGCGAGCGTACGGTTCAGCTCGGAGAAGTGGCTGGCCCATGGCAGATCATTCGTGATGGTCTTTCTGCTGGCGAGCGCGTTGTTGTTGGTGACCCTGCTGGTTTAGAGCCAGGCAGGGCAATTGACCCTCAGCCGTTTGAGGGTAGCGCTGGCGCTATTGTCGAAGAAGCAGAGCAGGAAGAGGCTCAGCAAGAAGCCGAGCAGGCAGAGGCAATGCAGGAAGGGGAGGCTGACGCACAGCCTGCAGAAGGGGAAGAGGGCGCGCAATAATGAACTTTTCCAACTTCTTTATCAGCCGACCGATCTTCGCTACCGTTTTGGCGATTATCTTGACGCTGGTAGGTACGATGGCAATGCGAATATTGCCGATTGAGCAGTATCCCAGCGTTGTACCTCCCACGGTGTCGGTGCAGGCTCAGTTCCCTGGGGCAGATGCTGAAACAGTGGCGCAGACCGTCGCAGCACCACTTGCTGAGGCCATCAATGGTGTTGAGGACATGTTGTATATGACCTCAAACAGCGCTGATAACGGCACCATGAGTCTGAGTGTCGCCTTTAATATCGGCACGGATGGTGACATCAACACCATCAACGTGAACAACCGAGTGCAGGGCGCACTTTCACAGCTACCCGAGGCGGTACAATCGCAAGGGGTAACGGTCGAGTTACGCTCCGACTCTATTTTGATGCTTGTTGCCTTGACGTCACCCAGCGGTGACTACAGCAAGATCTACATGCAGAACTATGCCACATTAAATATCTTAGATGAGCTACGCCAAGTGCCCGGTGTAGGTAATGCCGAAGTGTTAGGCGGCGGTGAGTTTGCGATGCGGGTGTGGATGGATCCCGACAAGCTCGCTCAGTACGACCTGACGCCCAGTGAAGTGGCCAGCGCTATTCGCGCGCAGAATACCGAGATCCCTGCGGGTAACTTAGCGGCAACGCCACAAAGCGAACCGCGCGCTTATACCTACACGATTACCGCCGGTGGTCGTTTGTCGGGCACCGATGATTTTCGCAATATCTTTCTGCGCACCAATCCAGACGGCTCTTCGCTACGTTTAGAAGATGTGGCGCGGATTGAGCTGGGTGCGTCGTTTTATGGCGTGGATGCTCGTTTAAACGGCGCCACGATGACGCCCATTATTATTAACCAGCAGCCGGGTGCCAACGCGTTGGAAACCGCTGATGCGGTACGCACTACCATGGAAGAGCTTGCCGGGCGCTTCCCGCCAGGGCTTGAATATGTAACGCCTTACGACACCACGTTGTTTATTGATGCCTCTGTAGAAACCGTATTAAAGACCTTTATCGAAGCGTTTCTGATCGTTATCGTTATTCTGTTTATCTTCTTGCAGAACTGGCGTTTTACAGTCATTGCTATGTCAGTCGTGCCGGTGTCGGTTATCGGCACCTTTGCAGGCTTCTACTTGTTTGGCTTCTCCATCAACCTGCTTACGTTGTTTGCCTTGGTGCTGTCGATAGGCATCGTAGTGGATGACGCGATACTGGTGGTTGAAAACGTCGAACGGGTACTGAGCGAAGAAGATGATATTTCGGTGCGTGATGCGACCATTCGTGCGATGAAAGAAGTGGGCGGCCCGGTTATTGCCACGTCGCTGATTATGGCGGCGGTATTTGTGCCGGTGGCATTTCTGGGTGGTTTTACCGGCCAAATTTATCAGCAGTTTGCGATTACCGTGGCGATATCAGTGGCGCTTTCAGCGCTAATGGCACTGACCTTTACCCCCGCGCTCTCGGCTATCTTCATTAAGCATAACCTGCATAAAACGAAACAGTCTGCGTTCCGGCGAGCGATTACCACGCCGCTGCGCCTATTTGACCGTTTCTTCGCTGGTTTTACCGCCGCGTATATGTGGTTCGTGAAAAAGCTGGTGCGCTTCTGGGTGTTAGCGCTCGCGCTAACCGTGGCGGTCGGTGCTGGTTCTTACTGGCTCTACGCGAATACGCCTTCCACGCTTGTACCTGAAACTGACCAAGGTATCGTACTGGTCAGTGTTTCATTGCCCGATGCCGCGTCACTTAGCCGAACCCAAGCCTATATGGCTGAACTTAGTTCACAGATAGAAGATATTCCTGGCGTTGAGTACTCTTCTGCGGTCGCAGGCTATGACATTTTGTCGAGCGCGGTTAATACCGCTCGTGGCATCATGTTTATCAACATGAAAACCTGGGCTGAGCGAGAGCTAACAGCAAATGAGCTGGTCGGCCGTATTATGCAGCTGGGCGCGAGTATTGATGGTGGTTCGGCGATGGCGTTTAACGTGCCGCCGATAATGGGGCTTTCTACAACGGGTGGTTTCACTGGCTACTTGCAATCATTTGAGGGCGCTTCCACGCGTGAGCTTTATCAAGCGTCCTTGCAAATTATGCAGGCAGCGAACCAACACCCAGCATTAAGTCGCGTATTCACGACGTTTAATGTCAATGTGCCTTCTTACCGTGCGGAGATTGACCAGCAAAAAGCACTCAGTTATGGCGTTGCGCTTGAGAATATCAACTCAGCGCTTGCCAATACCTTCGGTAATGGGTTTGTTAACTTCTTTAGTTACCAAAACCGCAATTTCCAGGTCTACTTACAGAACGAAGATGAATTCCGTAAAACACCGGATGATGTCAGCAGCGTTTATGTGCGTAGTGGCAATGGCGATCGCATACCGCTTTCCGAGTTCGTCACGCTTGAACGCCAAACGGGTCCGGCGGTTGTATCCCGCTTCGGTGTTTATGCAGGTGCTCAGTTCCAAGGTAACCCAGCTCCAGGCTACAGTTCTGCCCAGGCGATTGAAGCCATGGAAGAAGTGGTTCAGGAAACGTTAGGCAGAAACTGGGGCATGGGCTGGACAGGAACAGCGTACCAAGAGTCTAACCTTGGCAATACCGCCGTACTTGCCATCGTGTTTGGTATCCTGATGGTGTTCTTAATCCTGGCGGCTCAGTACGAAAGCTGGTCGCTACCGCTCGCAGTGTTGACGGCTACGCCATTCGCTTTCCTAGGGGGGATCGGCGGCATTGTGCTACGAGGGTTAGATACCAGTGTGTACGTACAGATTGGGATGTTGGTGGTGGTCGGCTTGGCTGCCAAAAACGCGATATTAATCGTTGAGTTTGCTGAGCTACAGCGCAAAGAGCAGGGTAAGTCGATTCGTGAAGCAGCGATTACTGCTGCGGAGCTTCGCTTCCGCCCTATTGTGATGACGTCACTTGCCTTTATCTTCGGCACCTTGCCGTTGGCACTGGCTACTGGCGCGAGTGATGTGAGTAGTCACCACATAGGCACCACCGTTGCAGTGGGTATGGCGTCTGTCGCAATCCTGGGAAGCCTGTTTATTCCCAGCTTCTACGCCATGATTGCCACGGTTTCCGACTGGCTCTATCGTAAACGCCATCCTGACCAAGAGCGAGATAGCCGCAACGGACAGGCAGCGGTAGGTCACGATCAGCCGTAACGCTGTTTAGTCATTGGCGAACGGGCACCATGTGAACATGGTGCCCGTTTTTTTATAGTGGCCATTTTGTTGTCGACCTAAATGGCTTAATTGCCGGTAGCGCTAGTGGGAATAATTAATATTGCTAATTTTTCGAATTTTTACATTAGTTATTTATGGTTTTTTAGAGGCTGTTAGGTTTTTTAAACTACACTTTATTGATAGTAATTGCCCAGAAAAGGATAGCTATCAATGAGCAACTCTAACCCTTCAAAAATATCTGGTTCAAAGCTGATAGCTCATATTGACGCCCTTGAGAAGCAGCCTCTCGATATTACGCCAGACGCCTCATCAAGACACTTGCATAACGGTATCGACACGCCATTTCCACCCGCCGATCTGCATGGCAGCTATACCAACAACCGGCCACTTCCGACCGAGGGTATTGAGCAGCGTCACGCCTGGATCGTTGGTGGCGGTATTGCTGGGTTGTCTGCTGCTTTCTTCCTGATTCGTGACGGTCATATGCCCGCTGGCAATATCACTTTCCTAGAGGAGCAGAGCATAGAGGGCGGCTCGTTGGATGGTGCTGGTAACGCGGAAGAAGGCTATATCGTGCGCGGAGGCCGTGAAATGGAGATGACCTACCAGAATTTCTGGGACGTCTTCTCGGAAATACCGGCGCTTGAGTTGCCGCCGCCTTTTACTGTGCTAGATGAGTACCGCATTGTAAATGACGCTGACAAAAACTGGTCAAAAGCGCGCCTGTTGGAAAAGCAAGGCCAGATCAAAGATTTTTCCACCATGAACCTCACCAAACGCCAGCAGCTGGAAGTCATCAAGCTACTGCTAGCGCGTAAAGAGGATCTGGATGATGTCACTGTAGAGCAGTGGTTTAGTGAAGGTTTTCTAGACACTAATTTCTATACCTTCTGGCGCACCATGTTTGCCTTCCAAAACTGGCATTCAGTGCTCGAAATGAAGCTATATATGCATCGCTTCCTGCACCTGATGGATGGCCTTAACGACATGACGTCATTGGTATTTCCAAAGTACAACCAGTACGACAGTTTTGTTCGACCACTGATGAGTTGGCTGAAGGATCAGGGTGTAAAGATTGAGTACGATACGGTTGTCGAAAACCTAGGCATGGAGACTCAGGAAGGCGGCAGTAGAACCGTCACCACCATTCAGTGTCACGGTAGTAACGGCGGTAAAGCCATCACGGTCGGTCCCCGCGACTTGGTGTTCGTCACCACGGGTTCGATGACCGAAGATACTGCTTATGGCGATGATGACACCGTTCCACAGCTGAAAGATAAAGGGCAGGCTGGCGTGGGATCAGGTTGGCAACTGTGGAAGAATCTCGCAGAAAAATCTGACATTTTTGGGAAGCCAGAAAAGTTCTGCGGGGACGTTCTTCGTTCTACCTGGGAGTCTGTAACGCTTACCTGTAAACCTTCGCCTTTGATGGATAAGCTTAAGGAATTGTCGGTTAACGATCCTTATTCAGGGTTCACAGCCACCGGTGGGATTATTACCTTTACAGACTCTTCCTGGTTAATGAGCTTTACCTGCAATCGCCAGCCGCACTTCCCCGACCAGCCCGACGATGTGATTGTGCTGTGGACATACGCCTTGTTGATGGACAAGCCCGGCGACTATGTCAAAAAGCCAATGCCAGCGTGCACCGGTAAAGAAGTGTTGACTGAAATGTGCTACCACCTTGGTTTGATTGATCAGGTTGATGCCATAGTAGCCGCTACCAAAACCCGTATCGCGCTAATGCCCTATATCACCGCTCAATTTATGCCAAGAGCTAAGGGAGATCGCCCCGAGGTGGTTCCTGAAGGCTGCACCAACCTGGCCTGTATGGGTCAGTTTGTAGAAACCCATAACGATGTTGTGTTCACGCTGGAAAGTTCGGTGAGAACAGCCCGTATTGGCGTCTACAGCTTACTTGGGCTTAAAAAACAGGTGCCTGATATCTATCCTGGTCAATACGACGTGCGTCGTTTGCTGCGAGCTACCCGCACCTTGAACAGCGACGACGCGTTTATAGGCGAAGGTGTATTACGCCGTCTACTGGGTGGGACCTACTTTGAAAATGTACTGCCGCTTGGTGCAGATGAAACCCCCGATGATCTTCACCACCATGGACGATTGGATCACCAGCTTCAGGCTATTCGTAGCTTAATAGGCGACAATCATACTCTTGACGACGTTAAAAGCCGGCTTCAGGAGCTAAGGGATAAGCTGCGCGGGCGTCGCTGATTTACGCTCGTTTATATTAATTATTTACTATTCCCCGCTCTCCGCCATCGCGCGGTGAGTAGGGGATGCCTTTCGCATAAAGCCCACGGCTGAACTTTCGACTATTAAGTGATGGGCATCAAGTTAGCTAAACACATAAACGCGTAAGGTGGTCTACGCTAAAAGAGATCGCTGTTTTTAGCTTGTACTAATAAAGATAACATCAAGCGAAAACATCACCAGGCTTTGTCTGGAGGAGAATACGCCATGATTCACTCGCTTGTTTCCGCTGCACTGCAATTTCCTACGATCGTTTTTACCCTCTTATTGGCTTTGACAGCACTCTACTGGTTACTGGTGTTAATTAGGCTTGCACCGCTTGAGCTGTTTGAGCGCGATAGCCTGCGCGACGACCACATGGCCAGCACACTTGTGTCGTTAGGCTTTGCAGGTGTACCCGCCACGCTTGCGCTAAGTATTTTGGTACTTTTTGCGGGGGTAATTTCGCTCGCTATTGAGCTACTGGCCCTGCGCTGGTTATCGCTGGGTATGTTGAGAGTGCCTGTCGGCGTGCTTGTACTGTGGGTATCATTTGCGGTTGCGTCGCCGATTGCGGCGGCCGTGTGCCACTCAGTGCAACGCGCGCTTCATCGCTATCAGCCGTTCAATCGTCGCTGTTTATTAGGCGCTACTGTCGTTGTTTCTGAACGCCAGAATGATGAATACGCCTCGGCTCAGCTGGAAAATGAACCCAGCAGTGCTGTTAGGTTGCACTGTAAAGCAGGAGACTGCCCACAAACGGGCGAGCGCCGGGTGCTAGTGAAATATCTTGCCGACGAAGGCGCATACCGTAGTGTGATTGAGCAGCAATATCTCGATACGCGCGTTCGTGTGAATAAGCTGCGCTTGCACCGCAAACATCATTCAAATGGCTATTCCACCTAGTGGGTGTTGTTTAGCCAAATAGCCGCCGCCACTGTTTAACAATCCACTGTGCAATAGGAAGCGACGTAGAAGGAGCACTTGCTGGTTTGCTGGAGGTGAAAGCGCTCAGTGGCGTATCGAGAAACTGACGAAGCGGTGTGACTTGTTCGGGATGATTCAGCATAGGAGCATGGCCGCAGCCTGGGGCGGTGAAGGTGACCAAGCCAGGTTGTACCTCTTTCATTCTAGGCAGCGTTTCGGCATCCAGTAGCGTTGATTCAGCACCTCGAATTACCATCACAGGGCAGTGAATGTTCGCCCAATCTGCCCATGTGTCTCGTGGTGTGTCATGGATAAACTGCTCACCAATGCGTGGATCAAAGTGGTAAGTCCAACACCCATCTGGTAGCCGCCGAGCGCTGCCAAGTGCTAATGCCCGCCACTCAGCGTCACTGGTGATCCCAAAGCTTGCGTAGTGCTGCATCAGTTCTTTTTGTAGATCCACAAAGCTCGTAAAGCGATGGGTTAGGCTGAAATAGCTGGAGAGTGCGATGAGTCCCTCTTTATTCAGTTCAGGCCCAACATCATTGAGGATAAGTCTAGAAATCCGTTGGCTATGCGTTTTATCGGCAGCGAGCAGCATGCCCAGTAGCCCTCCCATGGACGTGCCCAGCCAGTCGACTTGCTTTAACTGGAAATGATCTAAAATAGCGATCGCCACCGTCATATAGTGGCTGTAAAGATAGTCGTGGGCAGGAAACAGTGACCAGCTGGAAAGACCGCGACCAGGCGTATCCGGCGCAAGAATACGCCAGTCGCTGCCTAGCTGGTGTGCAAGTGCCTCGAAGTCGCCGCCGTGACGCGCAAGGCCATGCCACGCAATCAGCGTGCGCGGTGCGCTGGGGTTCCAAATACGAACAGCAATATCAAGTTCGCGGACACGAACAAATTCCAATGCATCCATAACATAATCCTATGCTGACAATGCGCTCAGTATAGGTGTATTGCTGCATTGCAGCGAGATGGTTAGCGCTGCATCATGGTGATTAAGGTATCGATAAGTTCACCGCCACGCTCACGTAGCGAGAAAGACTCAGGATTACGCAGCCAGTCGTGGAACAAACCACCCAGTGCTGCTTGCATCAGCCGGGTTGCCACCTCTGGGGACAGATCATCGCGTAGTAACTGCTGCTGCTGGGCCAGTTGAAAGACCAACAGCATTTCGTCGAAACACTCATCAGCGATTTCATCTTGCATCTGAATCGGATTAATATCGCTAAAGAATTCGCAGCGATGCAGAAGAATCGACAAAATGCGCTGATGAGATGGCTGTTCCAAACGGTTAAGCCCAGCATGGCAAGCAAGCTGAATAGCGGTAAGTGGCGAGAGGGTAGGGTCAGCGTTGTTGACCTCTTCCATTAAGGATTGGAAAGGCATGCGGACACGCTCCACCAACGCCATAAATAAGTCGCCTTTATTTTTAAAATGCCAATAAACGGCACCCCGCGTCAGATTAGCATGACGGGCAATTTGCTCCAGCGATGTGCGAGCTACGCCTTTTGCGAAAAACACTTCTTCAGCCGCATCCAACAGCGCTTCGCGAGTTGCAGCAGCCTCCGCTTTGGTTTTTCTTGCCATAAAAACGTAACCTCAATAAGTGACACGGGATAGTCACATTTTACCGTATGTGCATCACTTTTTACATTCAAAACTGTATGGTTAATTGTTTTAGCTCATAACCTAGGTTAGTAAAGTCGTTATTTCAGTGAAAGACGTATAAGATTTGTTTGGAAACGCTGTTTCGAAATGAAACCGTCATTACCCACGTTATAGGGATTTCAGCATGGCGCGAGCACCTTTTATTTTGGCAGGGCACACTGTAATGCCTGGCCAACGCTTACAAATAGATGTGCCTGTGGCACGCCTATACACCCACACACAGCTGCATATTCCGGTTGAGGTCGTGCATGGGCGTAAAGATGGCCCGGTCATGTTGGTGTGTGGTGGCATTCATGGTGATGAAATTAATGGGGTAGAGATTGTTCGTCGTTTGCTGCGTTCCAAGGCAATTAACAGCTTGCGCGGTACGTTAATTGCGGTACCCGTGGTGAATGTCTTCGGTTTTTTACAGCAAACGCGCTATTTGCCAGACCGCCGCGATTTGAACCGCTGTTTCCCGGGCAGTGAAAAGGGCTCGTTAGGTGGGCGCATTGCGGCGCTATTCCGCGATGAAATTGTCGATCACGCCACGCATATTATCGACTTGCATACCGGTGCTATTCACCGTACCAACCTTCCGCAGATTCGTGCCCAGCTCCAGCCAGGCAGTGAAACGGAGCGCATGGCCGATGCATTTGGCGCGCCCGTTGTGCTTAATGCAGAGCTCCGTGAAGGTAGTTTGCGCCACTATGCGCAAAACCGTGGTATCCCTGTGCTGACTTATGAAGCGGGTGAGGCGCTACGTTTTGATGAGTGGGCAATTGCCCCCGGCGTGCGTGGTGTTTTACGAGTTATGCGACGTTTAGGCATGCTAGCGGGCGAGCAGCGTCGCCGCTCGCCAATGCCTGCGGAACTTGCCAATGGCTCTAGCTGGGCGCGGGCACCTATCGACGGCATCTTACGACCCAAAGTGCGCCTAGGTGCCCGGGTGGCAAAAGGCGAAGTGCTCGGTAAAGTGGCTGACCCGTTTGGTAACGATGAGGGCGAAGTGCTCTCCATGGCCGACGGTATTGTGATTGGTATGAGTCGCTTGCCACTAGCGAATGAAGGTGAAGCGCTTTATCACATTGCCCGCTTTGATGAGATTGAGGAAGCTGAGACAGCCATTGAGAATTTTCAATCAAGCCTAACGCCTCAGCCTGATGCGATGTATTGATACGATGTATTGATACGTGTTTTTGGTGCGAGATTAAAGTTATTGATTCAACATTATAGTTAAAAACTATTAACTCAATAGCAAAAGAAGCCGGATCACAAATGGCGTGATGCAGATGAGTTGGCTATACTTGTGGGGTAGCCGCTTTAGCTTAGATTAATATAGATCGTTAAAGGCGGCTTTTTCCAGTGGTACAGATCGTGCCATGTCGAATGTGACAAGGAGGAAGTGTTATGAGCCGTGATAGCCAGCACCCCACTACGAACGAATCAGGTATTCCGGTTTCAAGCGACGAGCATGCGCTTTCGGTAGGGCCTGATGGCCCCATTGTTATGCACGATCACTATTTGATGGAGCAAATGGCGGCGTTTAACCGTGAAATGATTCCTGACCGCCAGCCACACGCAAAGGGGAGTGGTGCCTTTGGACACTTTGAGGTAACTAACGATGTTAGCTCCTACACCAAAGCCAAGTTTCTACAACCGGGCACCAAGACTGACGTATTGATCCGCTTTTCAACTGTAGCAGGGGAGAGCGGCAGCCCTGACACATGGCGCGACCCCCGGGGTTTCTCGATTAAGTTTTATACCGAAGAAGGTAACTTCGACATGGTGGGTAACAATACCCCTGTGTTTTTTGTCCGCGATCCGATGAAATTCCAGCACTTTATCCATTCGCAAAAACGCCGTGCGGATAATGGCCTGCGCGACCATGATATGCAGTGGGATTTCTGGACACTAGCGCCTGAGTCAGCTCACCAAGTGGCATGGTTGATGGGTGATCGAGGTGTGCCAGCCACATGGCGGCATATGAACGGTTACTCCAGCCACACCTATATGTGGGTAAATGCTGAAGGTGAACGGTTTTGGGTGAAGTATCACTTCAAAACTGATCAAGGCATTAAATGCATGACCCAAGAGCAGGCGGATCAAATGGCCGGCAGTGATGCGGATTATCATCGTCGTGACTTGTTCGAGGCCATAAAGCGGGGCGACTATCCTACGTGGACGCTCAAGATGCAGATTATGCCGTTTGAGGATGCCAAAACGTATCGCGTTAACCCCTTCGATCTGACCAAGGTGTGGTCTCATAAGGACTACCCATTAATCGAAGTCGGTAAGCTGACGCTTGATCGTAATCCTACGGATTTTCATAGCGAAATTGAGCAAGCGGCATTTGAGCCTAATAACATGGTGCCAGGTACCGGTTTATCACCGGACAAGATGCTATTGGCACGCTCTATCTCTTATGCTGACGCGCACCGTGCCCGCTTGGGTGTGAACTACAGGCATATCCCCGTGAATACCCCAAAGTGCCCCGTACATAGCTATAGCCAAGGTGGCGCGATGCGTATTCGACACGCTACCGATCCGGTGTATACGCCCAATAGCAAAGGCGGGCCGAAAGCCGATGCTCAGCGTTACCCAGAAGATGCGGTGTGGTCGACTGACGGAAAGTTTGTGCGCGCGGCCTATACGCTGAGAAAAGATGATGACGACTGGAGCCAAGCTCATGCGCTAGTGCGTGAAGTAATGGATGATACCCAGCGTGATCGCTTAGTATCGAACGTGGTAGGGCACTTATCCGGTGGCGTTACTGAGCCTGTATTAGCACGTGCCTTTGAATATTGGCGCAATATTGATCAAGAAATCGGCGAGCGCATTGAGCAGGGCGTTCGCAATCCATAGCGGTGTTTGACGCCTAGCGCGCTCAACGCCGCTAGGCGTCGTCTCAACTGTCGCTAACTGCAGCCCATAGCCGAACTAGGTCGTGGGCTGTAGTGCTTCCGGGGTCTCTGTTTCGGGTTCGCGAACTAAACTAAGCGCTTCATCGAAAAGCCGCAGGCCTGCGTCCTCTTTATGGGCATGTTCAGATAAGTGGCGTCGGAAACGCCTACCCCCTGGGCAGCCCTGAAATAACCCCAGCAAATGGCGGGTAATGTGATTCAACTTGGCCCCTTCATCCAACCGCTGCTGAATATAGGGGCGAAATGCGTTAGCCGCTTCCAGGCGCGTGCGTGCTGGTCCTGCTTCACCAAACAGCTGCTCATCCACCCCGGCGAGTAGCCACGGGTTTTGGTATGCCTCGCGGCCCACCATCACACTGTCTACGTGCTCAAGCTGTGCTTTGCACTCGGCAAGGGTTTTGATCCCCCCGTTAATGCCAATATGCAGCTCTGGATGGCTTTGCTTCAAACGGTGCACGCGGGGATAGTTAAGGGGCGGCACATCCCGGTTCTGCTTAGGTGACAAACCCTGCAGCCACGCCTTTCGCGCGTGAACGGTAAAGACGTTGCAACCTGCCGCCGCCACGATCTCAATAAACCGCGCCAGGTCAGCATCTTCATCCTGATCGTCAATCCCGATACGGCACTTCACCGTGACCGGAATCGACACTACCGCTTGCATAGCTTTCACCGCTGCCGCTACTTTTTCAGGGTAGCCCATCAAACAAGCGCCAATCATATTGTTCTGCACTCGGTCGCTGGGGCAGCCGACATTCAGATTGACCTCGTCGTACCCCCACGCCTCGGCAATCGCCGCGCACTCAGCAAGCTCGCCCGCATCGCTGCCACCCAACTGCAACGCAATCGGATGCTCTACATCGCTATAGCCTAAAAAACGCTCACGTGGCGTTCCATGCAAAATGGCACCAGTGGTCACCATCTCGGTGTACAGCAATGTTCGCTTGGTTAACGTGCGTGCAAACGCGCGATAATCGCGAGTTGTCCAATCCATCATGGGGGCCACAGAAAACAGACGGGCAGCATCTGCTGGGCTTGTTTTAGTCATATCAATCACTTGCATCATGCGATGCGGTATAAGCCTGTCGTAATTGCTTAGCAGCAAGGGGAGTAGTTGGCGAGCGATTGTACGCAAAAAGCGGGTTTGAGTACAAAGCAAGTCCCCGAAACCACCGTCATTCAGTTTATGTATGACGCTAGGTAGGTGGTCTCGTGTCGCTGGCTAGCGTTAGCGGTGTTTCTGGCAGTCGGTCGGTGCAGTGTTTTATTCTGATATTTCAGGCAGATTAGCGACGAAATGATGAGGTGTTTTTCGTTTGCCGTGCTATTCGTGTTTAGTTTTTGTATAACTCTTGTGAGCCTTGCAGCACTTTGCTTCTTTTGCGGTCTAATTCAATGTGATGAGGGCTAGGCAGTGGTAAGCTGATATTTCGTTGTTGAGGAGTCTCTATGCATAAGACACTAGGTGGTATCAGTTTTGTGTTGGTGAGTGTGTTACTGCTGGCTGGCTGTGGTAGTCAGGAAGAAGAGTCGCCCTCAGAGCCGGTCGTTGAAACGCCTAGCCCACAGGAAAGCGCCGAACCAAAAGAGGTGGTTGATCCTCTTGTCGTAGCTATTTCGACTAAGGCCTCTCTGCGCTCTGATCGTCGTTTAATGGTAGAAGGCGAAACCAATCTGCCGGAAGGTGCCCTTATCCAGGTAACCATTGAGCGTGAGATAAGTCGTGTTCGTTGGCAGGCGCGCACCAATGTTTTGGACGGGAAGTTTAATGCTGGCCCCTTTGGCTCTGGCAGCGGGTTGCCAGATGGAAGATATATGGTGAGGGTTCAGCTTTCAGAAGCATCTGTGCAGCCTAGTTCGGTGCAGGCGCGCATTGGCAATGAAGGAGAGCACTTAGCTGGCGAGCTGGTTACCCAGACTCGCCATGGACTAGGGCAGGTGGCCACCTATTCGCGCAGCTTCTTAGTGGGCAGTGAACCAAGGCGTACGCGCGATCAGGTGGACGTGGTTGAAGAAATGTAGGATGTGGGGAGATAAGATGCTTTAGGCAGGAGACCAGTGTGCTAGCAGTACCGCATGTATGGTGGTATCACTGGGCGCTTTAGCAAAGTGCTCAATAACATAACCTTGTTCACGCTGGATCAGATAATGGCCAGCTTTATGAAATACATGGGTAGGGCCTAATAGCACTAAGTCGCCTACTGACACCGGAGAGAAATCCGTTTCTTGGCCGGGAGTTGCCAGTACGCAGGGGGCTTTCCAGTCAATCTTTAGCGGCAGATGATGTGGTACCGTCATTGTGGTTGCCTGAACCTGTTCCCAGGGGAGGGGGCCGGTATGTGTCAGGGTTAGCAATGGGGGAGCACTGTCACCTTCTAAAAGAGTCGCTAAAGAGCAATCAAGGGCATCAGCGAGCGCAACAAGACGTTCATGGCCGATTTGTTTGATAGCTCCGGATTCCCAATAAGAAATGGTGACATCTGATACGCCTACTTTACGTGCAAGGGCAGCTTTGTTGAGCTTGGCCCGAAGCCGCAGTTGCTTGATACGTGAGCCTAGCGATTCCATTTTATATTCCTATCAATGAGCCAAATAAGCTCGTTTAATGTACTTCCACCTTACTCGGCGGCGTTCTTTACATACTGAAATCGCGAAGCGTTTTCAAGTATGAACACGAATCATAGGTACTTCGCCATACTAAGTGATTGTGCTTTAACGCGCATCTTCCTATCTGTGAGCTTTTTCCTATCCGTGAGCTTTCAGCTTTCGATCAGACGCTTTTAAGTCAAACTCGTTCCCTGCAAGATACTGTTGGTTGCACTAAGGGTGCGTATAATGCCGTGACGCTTTATTGCCAAAAGGACATCTTGATGACCGTACGTACTCGTATCGCGCCTTCTCCGACGGGTGACCCGCATGTAGGAACTGCCTATATTGCGCTATTTAATCTCTGTTTTGCGCGCCAACATGGCGGCCAGTTCATTCTGCGTATTGAAGACACCGATCGGGTTCGCTCTACCGCTGAATCAGAACAGATGATTTTAGATTCTTTACGTTGGCTTGGCCTAGAGTGGGATGAAGGCCCTGATGTGGGTGGCCCGCATGGTCCGTATCGGCAAAGCGAGCGTGGTGATATCTACGCTCAGTACGCTCAGCAGCTTATGGATTCAGGGCATGCCTTTAAGTGTTACCGCACCAGTGAAGAGTTGGATGAACTGAGAGAAGCGCGCAAAGCGGCCGGTATGCACTTGGCCTTGAAGCCAGTTGACCTAGCGTTGGCCCCAGATGAGCAAGCTCGTCGTGAGCAGGAAGGCTGGCCTTATGTCGTTCGTATGAAGGTGCCGAGTACAGGCGTTTGTGTGGTGAACGATATGTTGCGCGGCACAATCGAAGTTGAATGGGCGCAAGTTGATGCTCAAATTCTGCTGAAGTCAGATGGCATGCCTACCTATCACTTGGCCAACGTGGTTGATGATCACTTGATGAACATTACCCATGTGTTGCGCGGCGAAGAGTGGATTAACTCAGCGCCGAAGCATCAGCTGCTTTATGAATACTTCGGTTGGGATATGCCGCAGCTGTGCCACATGCCGCTTCTGCGTAATCCTGATAAGTCTAAGCTTTCCAAGCGGAAAAACCCGACGTCGATTAACTACTATCGTCGGATGGGCTTTTTGCCTCAGGCCGTCACCAATTATTTGGGCCGCATGGGCTGGTCGATGCCGGATGAGCGCGAGAAATTTAGCCTGTCAGAGATGATGGCTGAGTTTGATGTTCAACGGGTATCGTTGGGTGGGCCGGTATTTGATCTTGAAAAGCTGACGTGGTTGAACGGCGTCTATATTCGTGAAGATTTAGATGACGACGCGCTGCTTCGTGCACTTCGCGAGTGGGCATTCAATGAGGAGTATGTGAAGCAAATATTGCCTCAGGTACGCCCTCGTGTGGAAACGCTTTCCCAAGTGATTCCGCTAGCTGGGCACTTTTTCTCTGGCCTGCCTGCGCTAACGGAAGACGACTTTGATAGCGTGAAGCTTGAAAAAGAAGAACTCGTCAAATTACTGCAGTTCTTAGTGTGGCGCTTTGAAGCGGTGCCTGCTTGGCATAAAGAGGCGTTATTGGCTGAGGTCAAAGTGCTGGCTGAGCATTTTGATATTAAAATGAAGGGCTTCCTTGCCCCTGTCTTTATTGCTATTACAGGCAGTACGTCAAGCACGTCGGTAATGGATGCCATGGCGATCTTGGGGTCAGACGTAACACGAGCACGGCTGCGCAGTGCGATTGAGGTATTGGGTGGCGTTTCCAAGAAGCAGGCCAAGCGCTTCGAAAAAGAGTTTCGTGAGCTGTAGACGGTAACGCGAGATGCGGATGGTAACGACAGGGATAGTGAGAGCATAAGAAATAAAGAAGGTGCGATCTGCATGTTACTGCTATGTTTTTGCACCGCTGGTATCGAATAGGCTTGACGAAGGCGGGCGTAATCAGTATTATACGCTCCGTCTTCAAGACATGTGGGGCCTTAGCTCAGCTGGGAGAGCGCAACACTGGCAGTGTTGAGGTCAGCGGTTCGATCCCGCTAGGCTCCACCAATATTGAAAACTCCGATTGTCAGTCCTTATGAAGAGATTTTCTATATAGCGTCTAAAGGCCGTATTGTTATTAGGTTAATAACGTCCCATTCGTCTAGTGGTCTAGGACACCGCCCTTTCACGGCGGTAACAGGGGTTCGAACCCCCTATGGGACGCCACCTCCTACTTCCCTCGTTATTTTTTTCAAATC
This sequence comes from Vreelandella neptunia, assembly GCF_000712975.1. GTDB lineage: Bacteria > Pseudomonadota > Gammaproteobacteria > Pseudomonadales > Halomonadaceae > Vreelandella > Vreelandella qaidamensis. Next base: position 745,007 of record NZ_JHQL01000001.1, read on the forward strand.
TGCTTTTAGAAAAAAATTCTTAAAATACGCATTTTAATTAAAGGCAATGGCGCAGCCCATCTGTCGGTTTTTGCGTTCCTATCGCTAACGTCGCTACCTGAAATCGCGTCTATTTCGATCGTTTTTTGATGATTTTGTGCTTGACTTGTCCACTTTTGCAGGTTTGTGAAAGGGGTTGTGCACAACCTCGTATTATCACTTCAAAAAATCAGTGATTTAGCATAAACCATTTTAAATCAACAAGTTATGTTAGGTTAAAAAATGACCAATTTAAGGCTAGGTCACTGTTCATGGCGATTGTGGGACGTTTTGTAGTGGTTGTGAACAGGGTTATCCACAGATAGTGTGGAAAACCCTTTTCAAGATCGAGGAGTTTAAATGTCAAGCGTTATTCTGGCTTTTGTAGGCGCTTTAATAGCGACGAAGTGTCCCAACGGCCGCCATCCATGCGTTGTACATCTGCATAAAATTGATCAACAAGGGCGGTAACAGGCAGCGTGGCATTCAATCGGCGAGCTTGTTCTAAACATATCCCTAAATCTTTACGCATCCAGTCCACAGCGAAACCATGATTGTACTCGTTGGCAATCATTGTTTTGTGGCGGTTTTCCATTTGCCATGAACCGGCAGCACCCTTAGAAACCACATCGATTACTTGTTGCTGATCAAGACCTGCTTGTTCGGCGAAGTGCAAGCCTTCAGCAAGCCCCTGCACCAAGCCAGCAATGCAGATTTGGTTGACCATCTTGGTCAGTTGGCCGCTGCTGGCACTGCCCATCAGTGTGACGGCGCGAGCATAGTGGTTGAGAATCGGCTGCACGGCATCAAAATGTGCTTGCTCGCCACCGCACATAATTGTCAGGGCGCCATTTTCAGCCCCTTGCTGTCCGCCGGACACAGGAGCGTCTAAAAAGCCAACGCCTTGTTCACGGCAGGCGGTATCTAGTTCTAGGGCTAGGTCTGCAGAAGCAGTGGTGTGGTCGATGAGGAAGGAGCCGGTTGTCATGCTGCTCAAAACGCCGTCGATGCCGGTCGTTACTTGCCTGACGTCATCGTCATTCCCAACGCATACCAATACAAGGTCGGCGCCTTCGGCGGCTTCTCTAGGGGTGGCGTGGGCGGTGCCGCCATGCTCTTTTGCCCAGGCATCGGCTTTGCTGCTGGTGCGGTTGTAAACACGCGTTGTTAAGCCTTGTTGGGCGAGGTGGCCTGCCATGGGGTAGCCCATAACGCCGAGGCCAATAAAGGCAACCGTGGTGATTGTTCGCATAGAGCACCTTGTTAGTGAAGGGTGTAACAAAGAAAAGTGGATTTACGATAAGCAAAAGGCCACCCATGGGGTGGCCTTTTATTATCCTAGTGACGCTGCGTTGTTATTGCAGCGTTATTTTTTAGGATAGTCGCGCATATCGTGGCCGATATACAGCTGGCGCGGACGGCCGATTTTATAGCTTTCGCTAAGCATTTCATGCCAGTGAGAGATCCAGCCGATGGTGCGAGATACCGCGAAAATCACGGTAAACATGTTGGTCGGAATGCCCATGGCTTTAAGGATGATGCCAGAGTAGAAATCGACGTTTGGATACAGCTTGCGCTCGATGAAGTACTCATCTTCCAGGGCGATTTGCTCAAGGCGCTTGGCGATTTTGAGCTGCGGATCGTCGGCTAGGCCAAGCTCGGCTAGTACTTCGTCGCAGGTCTCTTTCATTACTTTGGCGCGCGGGTCAAAGTTGCGATACACGCGGTGGCCAAAGCCCATTAGCTTGAAGGGGTCGTCTTTATCTTTTGCCTTATCGACAAAGCGCTGAATATTCTCTTCTGAGTCATCGCCAATTTCGTCCAGCATGTTTAGTACGGCTTCATTCGCGCCGCCATGTGCTGGGCCCCACAACGCTGCAATACCTGCGCTGATACATGCAAAGGGGTTAGCGCCGGTTGAGCCTGCTAGACGTACGGTAGAGGTAGAGGCGTTTTGCTCATGGTCCGCATGAAGCATAAAAATGCGGTCCATAGCTTTCGCGTATACCGGATTGATTTTGTACTCTTCGCACGGGTTGCTGAACATCATGTAGAGGAAGTTCTCTGCATAACTCAGGTCGTTGCGCGGGTAGTTGAAGGGCTGGCCAACGTTATATTTATGCGACATTGCCGCCAGGGTAGGCATTTTTGCAATGAGGCGAATAGCGCTGATCACACGATCTTCTTCTTGGGTGATGTCCATGTGGTCGTGATAGAAGGCAGCTAAGCCACCAACAACACCGCACAAGATAGACATTGGGTGCGCATCGCGGCGGAACCCTTTGAAGAAGTTGTTGATTTGGTCGTGAACCATGGTGTGATTACGAATGCGTGATTCAAAATCAGCGTACTGTTCATCGTTGGGCAATTCGCCGAACAGCAGGGTGTAACAAACTTCTACAAAATTGGACTCTTTAGCGAGCTGATCAATAGGGTAGCCACGGTGTAGCAGTATCCCTTTTCCGCCATCGATATACGTAATGGCTGATTGGCAAGAAGAAGTGGCCATGAAGCCGGGGTCGTAGGTAAACAGGCCTTCGGCACCCAGGCTGCGTACGTCGATGACGTCGGGGCCAAGTGTGCCGGAATACATGGGTAGTTCGATCGATTTTTCTAGACCGTCTACCGTCAATGTTGCTTTCCTGTCAGCCATGCTGGCCTCCTTTCGAATTCGGTTTGGGACGTAAGGTCGTTGTTTCGCATACCGCGCCGGCAAAAAGGCTCGCCCACTATAGAAGTGTGCGCCATTTTGTCAATTAGCCTAAACGCTAGGTATCCTTGTACAAATATTGTTGTTGTGGATAGTTTTTGTATATGATGAAAAAGGAGTTCATAGTAACGAAGTGTCAGGGGATTGGCGACACGTCAACAGGCTTATCAAATCCTCAATCTACTGTCACTATAACCATGCTGCATCGCAAAATCGACTCGGGTTGGCTGCATTTTTCTTGCACCATAGTCGAGTTAAGCCTGAGTTCGGTTTGTCAGCAGGGGCGAAGGTTCTTATAATCCACGGCGCGCGACCGGCAGGTAGGTGGTCGTGCCCGACTTGGCAACGGCCGAGCCCCTTCCAGCAACCACTGCCCGCTCGGGCCATGCCCGACCTGTCGCAGAGCGGGCCAAGAGAGTGTGTATAACGCCGTGAATAGTAAACGACCCGTAAACCTAGACCTTACTACGATACATTTCCCACTACCGGCGCTAACGTCGATTACACACCGTATTACGGGTGTCATCCTCTTCGTTGGCCTGATTTTCGCTTTTTGGGCGCTGGGTAAATCGCTATCGTCTCCTGCTGGCTTTGATAGTGTCAGCAACGCACTGGCCACTAACTTCCTAGCCAAACTCATTGCTTGGGGTTTGTTATCGGCATTGGCATTCCATTTTGTGGCAGGTGTTAAACACTTGCTAATGGATGCTGATATCGGTGTGACCCTTGAAGGTGGTGTGAAAAAAGCACAGATCACAGTTGTGGTCAGCGCCGTTCTGATTATTTTGGCAGGAGTTTGGGTATGGTAACCAACATCACAAGTTTTGGCCGTAGCGGGTTATCCGATTGGCTGATGCAGCGCGTTTCAGCGGTAATTCTGGCTTTATATACCATTTTTATCGTTGCTTACCTGCTGTTCAATCCTAATTTGGATTATTACGCCTGGAGCGGATTGTTCGAGCAAACATGGATGCGTATTTTTTCGCTGCTAGCGTTTGTTTCCATTGCAGCGCACGCCTGGATCGGTTTGTGGACGGTCACCACCGATTACCTCAAGTCCACTCGCCAGCGCGTAGGTGCCCAGACCCTGATTATTCTGGCCATCTTCGTGTACCTGGTATGGGGCATTCAAATTCTGTGGGGAGCTTGATACATGTCTAACCTTCGTAGCTTGACGTTTGATGCCATTATCATCGGTGGCGGTGGCTCTGGCTTGCGTGCCGCTCTTGAACTGGCTAAGTCCGGTAAAAAGACAGCAGTACTGTCCAAAGTGTTCCCGACGCGCTCTCACACGGTTTCTGCTCAAGGTGGCATCACTTGCGCAATCGCCTCTTCAGATCCGAATGATGATTGGCGTTGGCACATGTATGACACCGTTAAAGGCGGCGACTATATCGCTGACCAGGATGCGGCTGAATACATGTGTTCAGAAGGCCCGAAGGCAGTCTTTGAGCTTGAGCACATGGGGTTGCCGTTCTCACGTTTCGATAATGGCCGTATTTATCAGCGTCCGTTTGGTGGGCAGTCGAAAAACTTCGGCGAAGGCGGTCAAGCGGCTCGTACTTGCGCAGCCGCAGACCGTACAGGCCACGCATTGCTACACACGCTTTACCAAAACAACCTCAAGAACAACACCACATTCTTAAATGAGTGGTATGCGGTTGATTTGGTGAAAAACAGCAACGGTGACGTAGTGGGCTGTATCGCTATGTGCATCGAGACAGGCGAAGTCGTCCACGTTAAATCGAAAGCCACGGTGCTAGCCACTGGTGGTGCCGGCCGTATTTATGCTTCTACGACTAATGCCTTGATCAATACGGGTGACGGTATTGGCATGGCATTACGTGCTGGCTTCCCGATGCAGGATATGGAAATGTGGCAGTTCCACCCGACCGGTATCTACGGTGCGGGTACCCTGGTAACTGAAGGTTGCCGTGGTGAAGGTGGTTACCTGATCAATAAAGACGGTGAGCGCTTTATGGAGCGTTATGCGCCGAACGCCAAAGACTTGGCCGGCCGTGACGTTGTTGCACGCTCTATGGTCATGGAAATTCTTGAAGGCCGAGGCTGTGGCGAGAAGGGTGATCACGTCTTCTTGAAGCTTGACCATCTGGGCGAAGAGGTGCTTGGTAAGCGTCTGCCGGGTATCGTTGAACTGTCGAAAACGTTCGCTCACGTCGATCCTGCCAAAGACCCGATTCCTGTCGTGCCTACTTGCCACTACATGATGGGTGGTATTCCGACCAATATTCATGGCCAGGCAATTACCCAGGACGAAAGCGGCAACGATCATATCATTAACGGTCTGTTCGCTTGTGGTGAAGCGGCGTGTGTATCGGTTCACGGTGCCAACCGCTTGGGTGGTAACTCTCTGCTAGACTTGGTGGTATTCGGTCGTGCGGCGGGTATGTTTATTGAAGGCGCGCTTAACGAAGGTATTGAATACCTAGATGCTTCTGAGTCTGATATTGAGTCAGCGATGAAGCGTATTACGCGCTGGAATGAGTCAGAAGGTGGCGAAAGCATTCCTGAGCTTAAAGCAGAGCTTCAAGACATCATGCAGACCTCTTTTGGTGTATTCCGAGAAGAGAAAAACATGCAGGAAGGTGTCAAAAAGCTAGCGGATCTGCGCAGCCGTATTGCCAATGCCCACCTGCCGGACAAGTCCAATGCTTTCAACACGGCGCGTGTTGAAGCGTTAGAGCTTGATAACCTCATGGAAGTGGCAGAAGCAACGGCGATTGCTGCCCTTGAGCGTAATGAAAGCCGCGGCGCGCATTCGCGCTACGACTATCCTGACCGTGATGATGTCAACTGGCTGAAGCACTCGCTCTACTTCCCGGCCACGAAAGAGCTGAAGAAGCGCGACGTCAACTTCAAGCCTAAAACTGTTGATACGTTCGAGCCTAAGGTTCGCACCTACTAATCTCTGCACTGATGAGAGGGAGTCACCATGTCTAACCTTCAGGTATCCGTATATCGCTACAATCCGGAAACCGACTCCGCGCCCTATATGCAGGAGTTCCAGGTCGATACGAAAGGCCGCGATTTGATGGTGCTAGATGTCCTGCACCTGATGAAAGTGCAGGATAGCGGGCTTGCTTTCCGTCGCAGCTGCCGCGAAGGTGTGTGCGGTTCCGACGGTATGAATATGAATGGTAAGAACGGTTTGGCGTGTATTACGCCGCTGTCAGACGTCGTTAAAGGCAATAAGCTGACCTTGCGCCCGCTGCCTGGTTTGCCGGTTATCCGCGATATGGTCGTTGATATGGGGCTATTCTATAAGCAGTACGAGCGTATTCAGCCGTACCTGCAAAATGATACCCCAGCACCAGCGATTGAGCGTCTGCAATCGCCAGAAGAGCGCGACAAGCTAGATGGTCTGTACGAATGTATCCTGTGTGCATGCTGTTCTACGTCTTGCCCATCTTTCTGGTGGAATCCGGATAAATTTGTTGGTCCGGCTGGTTTGCTCCAGTCATACCGCTTCCTTGCAGATACGCGCGACACGGCTACCCGTGAACGTCTTACAAGCTTGGAAGATCCGTTCTCTGTTTTCCGCTGCCGCGGGATCATGAATTGCGTTGCGGTATGTCCAAAAGGGCTAAATCCGACCCGCGCAATTGGTAAAATTCGTGAAATGTTGCTGGCCGATGCGACGTAAACGCCTAATCCTATGAAAAAAATGCGAGCGCCGCGTAAGTTGCTGCATAAAGCTACTTAAATCGTGGCGCTTCGCTTGTTATCATAGGGAGGTTTGGTGGTGCGGCGACGCGTCGCACTACCTTATCAGCCAAGTTTAAAAGCCGGTGCCGCAAGTACCGGCTTTTGAGCATGAACTGATTGAGTATGACCAAATAAAGAAACGCGTCGTGCAGTAAATGCTAAGCGATATTAGTTCGTAATGAAATTCGTAGCGTAGTTCGTTACGAAAATGCAGTATGAACAGGGCTTCCGGCCTACGGTCGGCGCCGCCGGCAAATGTCCCGCCCCGCCGGCAGGGCAATAGCGATGTCGTTGCGCGATTGCAGCGATACCGATACCACCCCATCAGTGCAGGGTGACCGAGAGATGCAACAAGGCATAATGGAGTTGATGTGGCGTTCCTCTCACGTTAGTGGTGGCAATGTCCACTACGTGGAAGCGCTTTATGAGCAGTACCTCGCCGATCCTGATTCTGTCTCAGACGAATGGCGCAGCTATTTTGATCAGCTGCCACGTTCTGAAGGCAGTGCCTCCCACGATGTTCCACTAAGCCCCACTCGTGATCAGTTCTACCAACTGGGTCGTGAAAGTCGCCCAGGTCGGGTAGCCGCCGCTGCGGATAGCGGTGAGAATAAGAAGCAGGTGAAAGTCCTGCAGCTGATTAACGCATACCGCTTTCGTGGCCATCAGAAGGCCAATATCGACCCGCTAGGACTGCGTAATCCCACCCCCGTCCCAGACCTCGATCTGTCATTTCATCAGCTTTCTAAGGCTGATCTTGACACCGAGTTCCAGACTGGCTCGTTTTTTCTAGGTATCGATAAAGCACCGTTGCGTGAGATCGTTGACGCACTGGAGCAGACCTATTGTCGCTCCATCGGCTGCGAAATTATGCACATCGTCGATACCGAAGAAAAACGCTGGTTGCAGCGGCGTTTTGAATCGGTGCGAAGTGCGCCGAAATTCAGCGATGACGTGCGTAAGCACGTGCTGGAGCGCCTCACCGCTGCTGAAGGCCTGGAAAATTACCTAGCGTCTAAGTACCCAGGTACAAAGCGCTTTGGTTTGGAAGGCGGTGAATCATTTGTTCCAATGATGGACGAGTTGATTCAGCGCTCCGGCGGTTATGGCACCAAAGAAGTCGTTATTGGCATGGCTCACCGTGGTCGTCTCAACTTACTGGTCAATATTTTGGGTAAAAATCCCGCTGAATTGATCGATGAGTTCGACGGTAAAAAGGTGATCGAACGTGGTTCTGGTGACGTAAAATATCACCAAGGCTTTAGCTCTAACGTCATGTCGCCTGGTGGTGAAGTTCACTTGGCCATGTCCTTTAACCCGTCGCATTTGGAAATTGTTGCGCCAGTGGTTGAAGGCTCAGTGCGGGCACGTCAAGATCGCCGTAATGACGAAGAGGGCAGTAAAGTACTGCCAATCAACGTCCATGGTGATGCCGCATTTGCTGGTCAAGGCGTGGTCATGGAGACATTCCAGATGTCTCAAACCCGTGCCTATAAGACCGGCGGTACAGTACATATCGTGATTAACAACCAAGTGGGTTTCACAACTTCGAACCCCTTGGATGCACGTTCTACTGAGTACTGTACCGATATTGCTAAGATGGTTCAGGCGCCGATTTTCCATGTTAACGGCGACGATCCCGATGCAGTGATCCATGCAACCCAGGTGGCATTGGATTACCGTCAGCAGTTCAAAAAAGATGTTGTTATTGATTTGGTGTGCTACCGCCGTCGCGGCCATAACGAGGCCGACGAGCCATCGGGCACCCAGCCAATGATGTACGCCAAAATTAAAGATCATCCTTCTTCGCGTTCTCTCTATGCTCAGCGCTTAGTAGAACAGGGCGTACTATCAGAAGAAGATGCTAAGGCAATGGTTGAAACCTACCGCGATGATCTTGTGGCAGGTAACCACGTAGCAAATGCCTTGGTGCAAGAGCCGAATACCTCACTGTTTGTGGACTGGGCGCCTTACCTGGGACACGAGTGGACTGGCGATGCAGACACCACCTTCGATATGAAGCGTCTGCAACAGTTGGCAGCACGAATGTGCGATATCCCTGACGGGGTCGAAGTTCAGCGCCAGGTCGCTAAGATCTATGAAGACCGTCGCAAAATGCAGGCGGGCGGCATGGGGCTTAACTGGGGCTTCGCTGAAACGCTAGCGTATGCCACGCTGCTTGATCAGGGCCACCCGATCCGGATTACCGGTCAGGATGTTGGTCGTGGGACGTTCTCTCACCGCCATGCGGTTGTCCACAACCAGAAAGACGGTTCTACTTATGTGCCGTTGCAGAACATGTCTGATGGTCAGCCGCGCTTTACGATTCATGACTCTTTCTTGTCAGAAGAAGCGGTGTTGGCCTTTGAATATGGCTACTCTACAACAGCGCCAAACGACTTAGTCATTTGGGAAGCCCAGTTTGGTGACTTCTTCAATGGCGCCCAGGTGGTGGTTGACCAGTTTATATCCTCTGGTGAAACCAAATGGGGCCGGCTGTGTGGCCTAACCATGCTGTTGCCGCACGGCTATGAAGGGCAAGGCCCTGAGCACTCATCTGCTCGATTAGAGCGTTTCTTGCAGCTGTGCGCTGAGCACAATATGCAAGTATGTGTGCCGACGACACCTGCACAGATTTATCACCTGTTGCGACGTCAGGTCATTCGCCCGCTGCGTAAGCCGTTGGTAGTGATGTCGCCGAAGTCGCTGTTGCGTCATAAAGAAGCAGTATCTAGCCTAGAAGATCTCGCTCATGGCAAGTTCCACATGGTCTTGCCAGATCAAGCGAATCTTGAGGCAGAGAAAGTGACTCGCGTTATTATGTGTGCTGGCAAGGTGTACTACGACCTAGCCAACTGGCGTGCAGAAAACGAGCGTGATGATACGGCGATTATTCGTCTTGAGCAGCTCTACCCCTTCCCGAAAGAAGAGCTTCTGGAAGTGCTCCAGGCGTATGCCAATGTGGAAGACATCGTGTGGTGCCAGGAAGAGCCGCTGAACCAGGGCGCTTGGTACTCAAGTCAGCACCACATGCGCGCCGTGGCCGATATGCTGAAAGATGGCTTCGGACGTGATTTGAAATTTGCAGGACGTCCTGCCTCTGCCGCACCGGCAGCTGGCTATATGTCCGTCCACACTGAACAGCAGCGCCAGCTGGTGGAAGACGCTTTTAACCTATAAGCGCCCACCGGGTTTAGAGAACATATAAGGGAAACGACATGGCTACTGAGATCAAAGCGCCAACCTTTCCGGAATCCGTTGCCGAAGGCACTGTGGCTGCGTGGCATAAAAAGCCGGGTGACAGCGTCGAACGCGACGAGCTGATTGTTGAAATCGAAACCGACAAAGTGGTGCTCGAAGTCGTCGCACCGGAAGCGGGTACCCTGACTGACGTAATGGCCGAAGAAGGCGATACCGTTGAGTCAGAGCAGGTGCTGGGCAAAATTGGTGAAGGCAGCGCGTCTAGCAGCAAAGAAGAATCATCTTCTGATGCTAAAAAAGACGAAAAGAAAGACGATAAGCAAGAAGAGAAAAAAACCAGCGGCGGTAACAGCGGTGGTAAGCAGCATGACGTAAAAGCCCCAAGCTTCCCTGAGTCTATTCAGGAAGGCACCGTGGCAACATGGCACAAGAAGGTAGGTGAGGCGGTTAAGCGCGATGAGGTGCTGGCCGATATCGAAACCGACAAGGTTGTGCTAGAAGTTGTTGCACCGGCTGATGGCGCACTGGCTGAAATTAAAGCCGAAGAAGGCAGCCAAGTTGAATCCGAAGCGATTCTAGCCGTCTTCACTGAAGGTGCTGGTGGTGCAAGTGAAGAGAGCAGTAGTGCCTCTTCTTCCAGCGCTGCGGGTACCGATGACGAAGGCTCTGATGAGAAAGTTGGTGATAAAATCTTAGCCCCTGCTGCCCGCAAAATGGTCGCTGAGCATGATCTGGATGTTTCTAAGATTGAGGGCACCGGCAAAGGTGGCCGCATCTTAAAAGAAGACGTGCAAAAAGCAGTGAAAGACGGCTCTGCCAAAAAAGCATCGAAATCTTCAGCCCCAGCGAAAGCTGCTGCCGCACCGGCAGTAGAAGGGGATCGCGTTGAGAAGCGCGTTCCGATGACGCGTCTGCGTCAAACCATTGCTAAGCGCCTGGTTCAGGCACAGCAAACCGCTGCCATGCTGACCACGTACAACGAAGTGGACATGACTGAAATCATGGCCCTGCGTGCTCAGTACAAAGATACGTTCCAGAAAACCCATGATATTAAACTGGGCTTTATGGGCTTCTTTGTGAAAGCGGCTTCTGAAGCACTCAAGCGCTTCCCGGATGTTAATGCCTCCATTGACGGTACCGATATCGTTTACCACGGTTATCAAGATATTGGCGTCGCGGTATCAACGGATCGTGGCCTAGTTGTACCGGTACTGCGTGACACTGACAGCATGAAGATTGCTGACGTTGAGCGCACCATTGTTGATTTCGGTAAGCGTGGTCGTGACGGCAAGCTGGGCATGGATGACATGATCGGTGGCACCTTCACTATTACTAACGGCGGTACGTTTGGTTCGTTGATGTCGACCCCGATTATCAATCCGCCTCAGACCGCTATCCTGGGCATGCACAAAATCCAGGATCGTCCCATGGCTGTGAATGGTAAGGTCGAGATTCGCCCGATGATGTATCTAGCGCTTTCTTACGACCACCGCATGATTGATGGTAAAGATGCGGTACGATTCCTGGTTACTATTAAAGAGCTGCTGGAAGACCCGGCTCGCTTGCTGCTGGACGTATAACGGAGCGCGTTGATCCGCCTCCGCTGCTGTATTAGCGTTCTAATGCAATCGCACCTTGCCTCCTGCCCGATTTAGATTCAAACGGGAGGAGGCAACCAAGCTAAAGGAGCCAACATGGCTGACAAGTTTGATGTGATCGTTATCGGTGCAGGCCCTGGTGGCTACGTAGCGGCTATCCGCGCTGCGCAGCTGGGCCTGAAAGCCGCTTGTGTTGAAAAATGGATTGGTAAAGAAGGCAATGTCGTTCACGGCGGAACGTGCTTGAACGTCGGTTGTATCCCGTCTAAAGCGTTGCTTGAAGCCTCGCATAAGTACGTTGAAGCCAAGCACGATTTCGACGATATGGGTATCAATGCCGGTGACGTCACCATGGACGTCAAAAAGATGATGGCTCGCAAGGACAAGATCGTTAAGAACTTGACTGGCGGCATCTCAGGCTTGTTTAAGGCTAACGGCGTTACCGCTATCGAAGGTACCGGTAAAGTGGTTTCCGGTAAGCAAGTTGAAGTCACTGATCTAGACGGCAACACCACCACGTACGACGCTGATAACATCGTCATTGCCGCAGGTTCCGTGCCGGTTGAAATCCCACCGACGCCGCTAACCGAAGGCTTGATTGTTGACTCTACCGGCGCACTGGAATTCCAGGAAACACCGAAGCGTTTGGGTGTTATCGGTGCTGGTGTTATTGGCCTGGAACTGGGTAGCGTTTGGAGCCGTTTGGGTTCTGAAGTTACCGTTCTGGAAGCGATGGATAGTTTCTTACCGATGGTCGATACGGCAATCGCTAAAGAAACACAAAAACTGCTCAAGAAGCAGGGTTTGGATATTAAACTGGGCGCCCGCGTCACTGGTTCTGAAACCAATGGCGATGAAGTCATCGTTAAGTACACCGATGCCAACGGCGAACAGGAAATGACCTTCGACAAACTGATTGTTTGCGTTGGTCGTCGCCCTTACACCAAAGGCGTCATTGCCGATGGCGTTAGCGTTGAGCTGGACGAGCGTGGCTTTATCTTTGTTGATGACCAGTGCCGCACTAACGTACCGGGTGTTTATGCCATTGGTGACTGTGTGCGTGGCCCCATGCTGGCGCACAAGGCATCTGAAGAAGGCATCATGGTTGCTGATATTATCGCTGGCCATAAAGCCGAGATGAACTACGACACGATTCCGAACGTGATTTACACGTTCCCGGAAGTCGCGTGGGTCGGTATGACCGAGCAAGATGCCAAAGCTAAAGGCATTGAAGTTAAGACCGGCAGCTTCCCATTTGCGGCAAGTGGTCGTGCGATGGCGAACAATGCCACCGAAGGCAGCGCTAAGATTATTGCCGATGCGGAAACTGACCGTATTCTTGGTATGCATATTGTTGGTCAACACGCGGGCGAAATGATTGCTCAAGGCGTGATTGCAATGGAATTTGGTTCCAGTGCCGAAGACCTAGCGTTGACTTGCTATGCACACCCGACCATGTCGGAAGCCGTACACGAAGCAGCACTTGCGGTAGAAGGCCATGCCATTCATATGGCTAACCGTAAGAAGCGTAAGTAATTCGCTAAGCAACAACCAAGCGCCACCGACAGGTGGCGCAACACTTTCGGCTCTGTGAGGCTAGTCATCAGAGTCGAAAGTACGGGGATGTCCCGCTTTTAAAGTAGCGGGGCATCGTTCGAGTCACATGCAACCAATGGCATGAATCGATGAACCTTCACGAGTATCAAGGCAAACAGCTGTTTGCTGATTATGGTCTACCAGTGTCTAAAGGCTTTGCCGTGGACACTCCCGAAGAAGCCGAAGAAGCGTGCAAAAAGATCGGCGGTGACATGTGGGTAGTTAAAGCCCAGGTTCACGCTGGTGGCCGCGGTAAAGCGGGCGGCGTTAAGCTGATTAAAGATCCGGCCGAAGCAAAAGCTTTCGCCGAGCAGTGGTTAGGCAAGAACCTAGTAACCTTCCAAACTGACGAAAAAGGTCAGCCGGTTGCTAAGATTTTGGTTGAGACCTGCACCGATATCGCTGATGAGCTGTATCTTGGCGCCGTTGTTGACCGCACTACCCGTCGCGTGGTCTTCATGGCCTCTACCGAAGGCGGTGTTGAAATCGAGACCGTTGCTGAAGAAACGCCGGAAAAGATTCTGAAAGCTGAGATCGATCCGCTGGTCGGCGCACAACCCTACCAAGCGCGTGAGTTGGCCTTTGCTCTGGGCCTTAAAGGCGACCAGATCAAGCAGTTCACCAAGATTTTCCTGGGCCTTTCTAAGCTGTTCCATGATAAGGATCTGGCGCTGTTAGAAATTAACCCGCTAGTGATTACCGACGAAGGCAATCTGCACTGCCTCGACGCAAAACTGGGACTCGACAGCAACGCGCTATACCGTCACCCAGATCTTCAGGCGATGCGCGATCCTTCCCAGGAAGATCAGCGTGAAGCGGATGCGGCGAAGTGGGAACTGAACTATGTAGCACTTGATGGCAACATCGGCTGCATGGTTAACGGTGCTGGCCTGGCCATGGGTACCATGGACATCGTCAACCTGAGCGGCGGCAAGCCTGCTAACTTCTTGGACGTTGGCGGCGGCGCGACCAAAGAGCGCGTTGCAGAAGCGTTCAAGATCATCTTGTCTGACGACAACGTCAAAGCGGTTCTGGTGAACATCTTCGGCGGTATTGTTCGTTGCGACATGATTGCTGAAGGCATCATCGGTGCTGTTGAACAAGTCGGTGTTAACGTTCCGGTAGTTGTACGCCTGGAAGGTAACAACGCTGAATTGGGCGCTGAAAAACTGGCGTCTAGCGGTCTGAACATCATCGCTGCTACCAGTCTGACCGACGCGGCTCAGCAGGTTGTAAAAGCAGCGGAGGGCAAGTAATGAGCATCCTGATCGATAAGAACACCAAGGTCATCTGCCAAGGTTTCACCGGTGGCCAGGGCACGTTCCACTCCGAACAGGCGATTGCCTACGGCACGCAAATGGTCGGTGGTGTTACACCGGGCAAAGGCGGCCAGACTCACCTGGGCCTGCCCGTTTTCAACACCGTGAAAGAAGCGGTTGAGAAAACCGGTGCTGAAGCCAGCGTGATCTACGTTCCGGCACCGTTCTGTAAAGACTCGATTCTTGAAGCCGCTAACGCGGGTATCAAGCTAATCGTGTGCATCACCGAAGGCATCGCGACGCTAGACATGCTCGAAGCAAAAGTAAAATGCGACGAGCTGGGCGTACGTCTGATCGGCCCGAACTGCCCAGGTGTTATCACACCCGGTGAATGTAAAATCGGCATCATGCCGGGCCACATTCACCAGCCGGGTAAAGTCGGTATCGTGTCGCGTTCAGGCACCCTGACCTATGAAGCCGTTAAGCAGACAACTGACCATGGTTTCGGCCAGTCTACCTGTGTCGGTATCGGTGGTGACCCGATTCCAGGCTCTAACTTCATCGACATTCTAGAAATGTTCGAAAAAGACCCGAAAACCGAAGCGATCGTCATGATCGGTGAAATCGGTGGTACGGCTGAAGAAGAAGCAGCGGCTTACATCAAAGCCAACGTTTCTAAGCCTGTGGTTTCCTACATTGCCGGTGTGACTGCACCTCCTGGCAAGCGCATGGGCCACGCGGGCGCGATTATCTCTGGTGGTAAAGGTACTGCCGATGAGAAGTTTGCTGCTCTGGAAGATGCTGGTGTTAAAACCGTGCGTTCTTTGGCTGAGATCGGCGATGCACTGAAAGAAGTTACTGGCTGGTAAGCCAACTGACCTCTCGAAGCACGCGATAAGGGCGCCTTTCAAGGCGCCCTTATTCATTGGTGCATGGTTAACTTTTTGATGTTTTAGTGTCGGTTTTTTGGCGCAGCATTCGGTAACTGTAAAGAATAAAGAGAGGCGCCCCTACTGCCAAATAAAGGTGATAGCTCACCAGTCGCCACACTAAGACGGCTGCTGCGGCCTGCTCACGCTCCATTAAGGGTAGCAACAAACTGCCAACCCCCACTTCAGCAGCTCCTGCGCCGCCGGGAAGAAAGCTAAGCTGGCTAGCCGCCATGGCCAGCATTTGGGTTAAAAATGTCCACATCCAATCGGCATGGCCACCCACGCCTAGCACCGCTATATAGAGCAAGCTATAGCGCATTAACCAATGCGCTGTGGTCAGCAGCATCATCGCGAGTAGTGTTGTGCGTGGAAGTGCGAGGGTGGCTTTGAGTGCATGTCGGCATCGTAATAAACGGCGTGTTAGCCAGCGCCGTCGATAACGGCTTGGCCAGAGTGTTATAACGCCGCCTGCACGCAGCAGGCTTGGCAAATAGTACATAACAACACTGACCAGCGTAGCCATGAATGCTAAACCGACGAGCGCCCACTGTACTAGGGACTGATGCGGCCACTGGGTGTCGCTAACCAGTGAAAAAAGCACCAAGCCGCTCAGCATGGCGAGAAAGAACAGCAAGTCGCAGCCCTGGTCAATCAAGAACACTGCCGCCCCTTTGGCGGGAGGGAAGCCGCGCTGTGCGAGTAGTAACAGCAGAGTAGCTGCGCCGCCACTCCCTCCTGGTGTAGCGCATAGTGCAAACTTAGACGCTAGCTCGATCCCCAGTGCGCCACGTTGGCCGAGTTGACCCGCTCGGCCGTCTAGCATTAGTCGCAGTCTTGTTGCATTCAGGTTCCAACACAGAAACGCCAGTAGCAGCATTAACAGCACTAACTCGAAAGGAAACTGTTTAATACGCTGCAGCGCCTCAACGCCGCCTAGCCAAGTGGTAAGCACTAGTGGGATTAAGAGCGCCCCAGCCAGCATAAAACCATGCAGCGGGCGAAAACGTAGCAGCCGTTGAGGCTTAGTGGTGGTGGGCGAGGGCATTGGGCCGTTCAATATTGCAAAGGTCGATGTAGTGCTCAAGTAGTGACTGGATAACGTTATCCCAACTGAACAGACGTTCGACATAATGACGGGCATAACGGCCGCTGGCGACAATATCGTTGCTGAACAGGGCTGTGCAAGCTTCAGCCATGGCGCTTGGGTCGAGGGGTTGGCACAGTATGCCTGCGCCTAGCGGCACATTTTCAGCCAGCGCACCGGCTCTTGCTCCTACAACAGGGATACCGCATGCCATCGCTTCTTGAGCGATTAGACCAAATGTTTCGCGGGTGCCTGCATGCAGCAGGGCATCGCTACTGGCCAGTGCTTTCGCCACCTCGTGCGCGCCACAGCAGCGATCCACGACAGTGACATTGTTGGGTACCTGATGGGGCATGCCAGGCCCCATCAGCAATAAATGATAATGGCTGCCGAGTTGGCGCATCGTTGCAAGTAGCACATCAATATTTTTCTCGCGGGAATTACGTCCCACAAAGATCAGCAGTTTTTTATCACTGGGTATACCCATGCCTTGACGGAAAGAGGGGTCACGCTGCTGGGGGTGGAAATGGTTTAAATCGACCCCTAATGGCTGTACGCGAACGTTATCGACTCCCCACTCTCTTAAGCGATTCGCCATAGCGTTACAGGGGGCTAGCACGCTATCAAATTGGCAGTAGAGGTCTTTGACATAGCGCTTTAAGCGTTTCTCAACGTAGCGGCCAAAGCGATCCCCCATTAAGCGCGGAAGATCTGAGTGATAAAACCCTACCACCGGCACCCCAAGCTTTTGTCCCGCCGCGAGAGCCGCCCACGCCGTTACATAGGGGTCACCCGCCTCGATAAGGTCTGGCTTAAGATCAATCAACGCATCACGCCAGTGTGACCCTCTCAGTGGGAACCGATACCCCTGACCCAAGGGGAGGTGCAATGCGGGTAAGGTGTGGTGATCGCCAAGACTATCTCGCTCCGATCCTGGCACCAGCAAGCTGGTACGCAGGTGGGGAGTTCCAGATAAAACACGGTGCTTGGCTTGTAAATAGGTGCGTACACCGCCGCTAGCGGGGGCATAAAACATCGTCACATCTGCGATGTGCAAGCGAACCTCCAAATCCAAAAAGCGTCACTGTTTCACCATAAGGGAGAAATAAGTCAATTCAGCGACAGCTTAGCTAGGTAGTTGATTACCCGCTCATCTGTGTTAACTCCCCATCAAACTACATGCTGTTGAAACGCTTTCGCTCGTCTCATTGCTTGACACATGTCGTGGGAAGATTAATATACCATCCATATGGATGGTATATGGAGTTATATTGGATGTATTTGCAGGTATTTTAAAATGGTTTTGAGCTACTCTTGCCTGGAGAGTGGGCGCAACGAGGAATGACACATGAGCGTGCATGAACTACGCCGTAAGTCCGGCGATTCCAGCGAAAAAATCACCATTAACCTTGGGGTGGTCGACCTGGGGCAAATCGACTTGTTGGTTCAAGAGGGGTTTTATTCAAACCGTACTGACCTAATACGCACGGCCATTCGTAACCAATTGGCGACACATGCTGAAGTGGTTAAGCAAACCATAACCCGCAAGGCGTTCGTGCTAGGGCTTGAACACTACACTCGAGGGGACTTGGAGGCGCTGCAGTCGGCAGGCGAAAAGCTGCAGATTCAAGTGCTGGGGATGGCCAGCATTGCTGACGATGTAACGCCAGAGCTTGCCCGTGCCACAATTGAATCGGTGGTAGTGCTAGGTGCCCTACATGCTAGCAAAGCGGTGAAGGCCGCGTTGGCAGACCGAACTCACTGAATGACTTTTAACCGCTAAGCGGAAGTAGGATGTTAACCATGATTGGCGCCACCATGAATAAGCGAATGGAAGAAGCGACGCGGCTGACGCGCGCAGGCAAGTTGCATGAAGCCATGGCACTTCTCCAGGGCGCAATACCTGAGTCGAATGGGGAAGAAGCGCCAGTCAAGCCCTACCAGGGTGGCAATATCTTTGAGGGAACCTGTGAGGTTGTCGACGAAAACGGTACTGTATCGAAATCAAGGCCAACATCGAGAGCCTCATCGTCTGCATGTGGTCACGGCCGGAAAGCCAGCGCGGGCGCGTTTACGGCTGGGCGTTTTTCTAATCATGTTGGCTCGCGTGATTACAAGCTGTATATCCCCAGTGGCTATAAGGGGCAGGCATTACCGCTAGTGGTTATGCTGCACGGCTGCACACAGAATCCCGATGACTTTGCGGCTGGAACCAGCATGAATCAGCTGGCTGATACGCAGCAATTCTGCGTGCTCTATCCTGCTCAGCCGATCAGTGCTAATCACTCGAAATGCTGGAACTGGTTCAAAGCAGAAGACCAGCAGCGCGAAGGAGGAGAGCCTTCGATTCTAGCGGGTATGGCTCGCTACGTTATTGATACGCATGGGCTCGATGCGAGCCGAGTTTACGTGGCAGGGCTCTCGGCGGGGGCGGCCATGGCGACGACGCTGGCGATGACCTATCCGGATCTGTTTGCAGCGGTAGGTGTTCACTCTGGGCTGCCCCACGGTGTCGCAAAAAGCCTTCCCGACGCGCTGAGTGTTATGCAAGGAGGCACAGGGCCACTTGGTAATAGGGGTAAAAAGCCAGAGGCCGAATGGGCATCAGATGTGCCCGCTATTATCTTTCATGGCGACCGCGACACCACCGTGCACCCCAATAATGCGGATCGTGTTGCCGCCCAATACGGTGCATTGCGTCCAGCAGAGGGTGCCTATAAGCCAACGGTAGAGAAGGGAAAAGCCGCCACTGGTCATTCCTACACGCGTACCACGCATTATGATTCAGCGGGCAAGCCACGCCTGGAGCAGTGGAAGATCCATGGAGCAGGCCACGCCTGGTCCGGGGGGAGCGTGAAGGGTAGCTATACAGATCCTAAAGGCCCTAATGCCACGCAGGAAATGCTGCGCTTTTTCGTGCAGCATCAGCA
The DNA here is from genome assembly GCF_000712975.1 of Vreelandella neptunia. GTDB lineage: Bacteria > Pseudomonadota > Gammaproteobacteria > Pseudomonadales > Halomonadaceae > Vreelandella > Vreelandella qaidamensis. Next base: position 764,061 of record NZ_JHQL01000001.1, read on the forward strand.
GCCTAGCTAAAGGTAATGGGTTTTTATTGCCTGGAAAAAACAACAACGGCACCTTTAGGGCGCCGTTGTTATTGTTTACCTAACCAGTTATCTAGCTGGTTTTCTAACAAGTTTCTATAGTTAGTTTATATAGAAGGTTTATATATAGAAGGTTTTACGCCGTCGGCTTTGCTACCAGCGAACGGGTTTCTTCGCGGGCTTCTGTTAGCGCAACGCGCACGTTGTCACCTAACTTGTAGCGCTCTTCGCCTTCAATCTGAATGCGGCCCTCTTTATCATCAATGACCACTTTGGTTCGATCACTGTGCATCAATGGAGCGGGTACAAAGGCGGTGGCACCGTTTTCCAGCAGGCGTACTCGCATGCCGCCACGGTTGATCGCCATGATCTCCGCATCGAAGGCGTCCTGGTTCTGAGCGGCCGGCGTTAAGTAGCGTACGTAGAGCCAATCTTTTACGTCGCGCTCTGCCATACGGTTCAGGCGGCGACGCTCAGTGAGCTGCTCAGTGAGCTGCTGGCTGGCTTCTGCAGGTGCTTGTTCACCTTTAAGCACGCGCTTAATCAAACGGTGATTGACCATATCGCCATACTTACGAATCGGAGACGTCCAGGTGGCGTAAGCCGGTAACCCTAGGCCGAAGTGCGGGCCAGGTTGAGCCGACATGCTGGTGAAGCCTTGGAAGCGACGCAGACGTGCGTCCAGCCAGGCATCATCACGGCTTTCAAGGGCACGCTTTAGCTCTTTGTAGTGAGCCAGTTCAGTCAGTGCTTCCTGGGCGACCTCGATTTCCTGAGTTGCCAAGAATTCTTGGGCAGATTCGGCTTTTTCAGGCTCAAAGGCGCGGTGTACATTAAAGATACCGTGGCCGATATGCTTGGCGAGGAAATCCGCACAGCACGCGTTGGCGGCAATCATCGACTCTTCAATCATACGGTTGGCGATGCGGCGATCTTCGGTGCGAATGCCCAGTACGTTGCCTGCCTCGTCCAGGTCGAAAACGTAGTCCGGACGATCTTTAAATACCAGGGCATGCTCGTTGCGCCAAGCGGTCCGTGCCTCAGTCAAATCACGCAGTGCTTTCAGCTGCTCAGCGATATTATCGGCGGGAGCCCAGTCACCTTGACCTTCAATCCAGTCGGAAACGCGGTCATAAACTAGTTTGGCGTGAGATTTTACGTTAGCCGCAAAAAAGCGGTAATCACCCAGGCTGCCGTCGGCATTAATATCTAACGAGCAAGCAAGGGCAGGGCGTTCTTGGCCTTCCCATAGCGAGCAAAGGTCGTCCGCCAGCTGTTCCGGTAGCATCGTTACGTTCTGGCCGGGTAGATAGACCGTGAAAGCACGGGTACGCGCTTCAAGGTCGGCCGCATGGCCTTCTTCAACGTAGGCCGTTGGGTCAGCGATGGCAACGCTCAGTCGCCAACCGCCGCTTTCCAGCGCTTCTACGTGTAGCGCGTCGTCCATATCGCGAGTTTTTTCACCATCGATGGTGAAGAAGGGCTGCGCGGTGAGGTCTTCACGGGTTAAACCCTCATCATGCAGTGGCCATTCGGTGCCGGCGTCTGGGCACTCCTGTTCCAGCGCATGGCGGGCGAGAGTGACGCGCCACGGAACGGTGGGATCATCGGACTTAGCCACCAGTTCGTCAATTTGTGTGAAAAAGCCGCGATCATTCTCTTTCAGCGGGTGGCGTACCAGCCGCGCGACAACCCAGTCGCCATCAGCAATGGTCGTTTCATCCAGGCTGTTCTTGATGCGCGCCTTCAGCACGTTGCGAATCGACGGATGGTCGGGCACAACAGCTAAACGGTCTTCGCGCTTCTGAACACGGGCAACAAAGCGGTCAAGCCCAGCTTCAATCAGCTTTTCAGGCTCAACGGACTTTTTATCGCCGTTTTCATGAATCACTGCCTCGACGCGGTCGCCGTGCAGTACCTGCTTCATGGCGGGGGGCGGCACGAAATAGGATTCACCGCTATCGGTTTCGAGAAAACCGAATCCTTTTTCGGTGGCTTTAATCACCCCTTCAGCGCGTGGGGTGGTGTCACGGATCTGTTGCTTAAGCTGGGCAAGCAATGAGTTGTTTTGCAGCATGTGTTCAATCAGTTGGCGAGAGTAGCCTGCCACTATACGGATTCCTAAAGGCTGCGCCAATTATCCCCTGAAGGAAGTCGGGCCACCATTGGCAGGTCAATGACTTACCCGTGCCTAGCTAAATCGGTTAAGCTCGAAAATAAACATAAAATCCCACTTCTTCCTAGCCTCTCTACTTTTTAAAAAGGAGTGCACCATGACATCACGCCTTATCGTTTCCGACCTTGACGGTACGCTGTTAGGCAGCGACCACCGGCTGCATGAAAGCACGATTGAGGTGTTGAGGGCGCTTGTAATGCAAGGCCATCATGTTGCGCTGGCTTCTGGCCGCCACTATCACGATATGCGGGTGTTTCGCGATCAGTTGGATATCCCGATCCATTTGATCAGTACCAACGGGGCGTATACTCATGACCCTGCTGGCACGCTGTTGAGCGCGACGCATCTTGAACCAGCCCATGCCGAAACACTTATTCAGTTGCCGCGCCCGCCCCAGGTGCGGCTCAGCCTTTACCGCGAAAACGGTTGGCATGTCGATGCCGAGGCACCACATCTACTGTCATTACATGCGTCGACTGGCTTTACTTATGAGGTCGTGCCGCCGGAAGAGATGGATGCCAAGGGGGTTGGTAAAGTGCTCTATCTGGGTGACCCAGATTCATTAGCGCAACTGGAAGTTCAGGCCCATCAAGCACATGGGCAGGGGTTGCATATTACTTACTCCACTGCGGACGCTCTGGAAATTATGGCCGGTGGCGTCAATAAAGGCGTGGCCTTAACGGCGCTGCTGGAAACGTTAAAGCTGACACCAGCAGAGTGTTTGGCCTTTGGCGATAACCTAAACGACATTGAAATGCTTAACCTGGCAGGTGAGGCTCAGGTAATGGCCAATGCCCACCCGGCGCTATTTGATCGTATAAAGGGGGCTGAACGTATCGGCCACCATGGCGAAGCAGCCGTTGCCGAGTGGCTGAAGCAGCGCTTTGGGCTGTAACAAACGCTTCGCGCTGCCACCTTGGTCGATGGCCGCTTGCGATAGGGTGGCCACTCCACCATCATCTAGCCCCGACAACGATAATAACGAGTGATAATAACCCAGGGGCGCTTTGCTACCATGACTACCACGCCTGCTACCTTGATGGTCGTTGATGACGACTTGGAAATCCGCGAACTACTGGCAGACTATTTAGGGCGTCACGGTTATCACGTGTTGACCGCCGACGGGGCGGATTCGCTGTATCAGCAACTGGCCAAGCAAACGCCAGATTTGTTGATTGTTGACGTTATGATGCCGGGAGATGATGGTTTTACCATCTGCCGAGAGCTGCGCAAAACCAGCGACATACCGATTATTATGCTCACTGCCAGTGCCGATGATACCGACCGTGTGTTGGGGCTCGAATTAGGCGCTGATGACTATATGGCTAAGCCTTTCAATCCTCGTGAGTTGCTGGCGCGGATTAAAGCGGTACTGCGCCGTGCTAGGCCTGTCGCAACTGTTGCGTCAGCCCAAGAGGCCCGCTGGGTGCGCTTTGGTGACTGGCAGCTTGACCGCATGACCCGCGAACTGATCGACCGAGAAGGCATTCGTACGGCACTTTCTGGCGCAGATTACCAACTTCTGCAGGTGTTTTTGGAACGGCCAGCCACGGTTATTACCCGCGATGATCTCTACACATTGACCCGTGGCCGTGAAGCACCACCACTGGATCGATCAATTGACGTACACGTATGCCGTTTGCGCCAACGCCTGGGGGAAGATGCGCAGCACTCTCAGCTGATTCGTACCGTGCGTGGAGCTGGCTATGTGCTGACCGCCAGGGTTGAACCCGCTTCGTGAAAGGCGTAAAGCGCAAACTCGCACGCTGGTTACCCAGCAGTCTACGCGGGCGCTTTGTCATCATCATGATTGCAGGTGTTCTGGCCGCTCAAGCGGCCAGCTATGCGCTATGGACTTCCCAGGTGCGGGCCAGCCAGCTGGAACAGTTAGATGAGCTTTCTAGCAATATGGCTTTTAGTATTGCCTCGACCATGCGGTTTTTCCGTTCGCTGCCGGTAGATTACCGGCACATTGTACTGGATCAGCTGCGTAGCATGGGCGGCACGCGCTTCTTCGTCAGCGTGAATGAGCGGCGTATTCCCGTCGAAGATATTGGCAGCGGCCCGGAAAAAGAGGTCGTGGTCGACAATGTACGCGCTATCTTGACCCAGCAACTCTACATCGACGATGTAGTGGTGGAGTTTTCCCGCCCAGAAACCTTGCGTGTCTTCAATAACGAAGTGCTGCTTTATGATTTACCACCCCGTTGGGGGCAGCACAGTTTGTTAATGGAGCCACTGTCTCCACCGATCTTAGTGGTGCAACTGGAGCTGGCCCCTGACACCTGGCTTTACGTGGCCACACTGCTGGGCGTACCGGATATTTTTAGCGGCTATCGCTGGCTGTCTGAAGAGCGTTTATTAGTTGGCGTGTTGGTGCTGCTCAGCGTGTTAGCGCTTTCCCTACTGGGCATTACCAGTGTGACCCGACCGTTGGCAAGGCTCTCAAAAGCGGCACGCCAGTTGGGCGATGACTTGGATAGTCCGCCACTCAAAGAGAGTGGCCCTAAAGAAGTGGCCGCCACTGCGGCGGCCTTTAACCGGATGCAGCAGCGTATTCGCGAACAGATTGATGAGCGCGAGCGGCTGTTTTCGGCGATTTCCCATGATCTTAAAACCCCCATTACACGGTTGCGGCTGCGGGCTGAAATGCTCGATGACCCCGTCCAGCGTGTACGTTTTTGTGCCTCGCTTGATGAATTAAGCGAGCTGGTCAAAGGCGCACTGGCCTCGGTAAAAGGACTGGACCTGCATGAAGAGCCACAACCCACAGATCTTAACGCGCTGCTGTTGGAGATTGCCGAAGAGCTGCGTATACATGGTGGAGAGGTATCTCTCTGTGGCAGCGTAGTACCACTGACCGTTAAGCCGCTGGCGCTAAAACGCTGCTTGGCAAACCTGCTTGAGAACGCGGTGTTTTATGGCCAGAAAGCAACCGTCACGCTGGAAGAGCAGGCGGGGATTGTGACGTTGCGCATTCATGATAATGGGCCAGGTATTGCTGATACGCAGCTTTCCCGAGTGTTTTCGCCTTTTGTGCGCCTGGAAGCCTCGCGAAGCCGCTACACCGGTGGCAGCGGCCTAGGGCTTGGCATTGCCAGGCATATTGCCCGCGCCCATGGGGGCGATATTGTCTTATCTAACCATTCAAAAGGGGGGCTGGTGGCCACGTTAACGCTACCACGCCAAACAAGTATTACAGGTTTGTAATAAACCACTAACACTAGTAACAAACTGCCAAGACTATGCAGGACTCGGTAACTCCCGTTGTGTGCCTGGGTGGCGTACTCTGCTGTGAGTCGTTTGATCGGCCATCAGTCGATACCACAGCGTATCAACACAATAAAAACAGCAGGAGCGAGCCATGCCCACTATTAATATGTCCGTTGTTGACCTGTCCACGTTTAAGAAGTCTGCGTTGGCGTTAGCCCTGGCGGCTGGCACCAGCATGGTGGCCAGCACTACCCATGCTAACGAAGTGGAAGTGCTGCACTGGTGGACCTCCGGCGGTGAAGCCCGGGCAGCTAATGTTCTTAAAGACTTAATGGAAGCCGAAGGCTATGGCTGGCAGGATTTTGCCGTGGCCGGTGGTGGGGGTGAAACCGCCATGACGGTACTTAAATCCCGAGCCATGTCCGGCAACCCGCCTTCCGCCGCGCAAATTAAAGGCCCTGAAATTCAGGAGTGGGGCGAGCTTGGTTTGCTGGGGGATTTAGACGACGTCGCCACCGCTGAAGGTTGGAACGACCTACTGCCCGAGAGTGTTGCCGATATTATGCGCTACGACAGCCACTATGTTGCCGTACCCGCGAACGTTCACCGCGTTAACTGGCTGTGGGCAAATCCTGAAGTGTTAGAAGCGGCAGGTGTTGAAATGCCTACTACGCTTGAGGAGCTATTTACCGCAGGTGAAGCCATTCGCGAGGCTGGTTTTGTACCGCTAGCCCATGGTGGCCAAGCGTGGCAAGACGCCACGGTGTTTGAAAGTGTCGTGCTGGGTAGTCAAGGCGCCGAATTTTATCAGCAAGCGCTGGTGGAGCTAGACCCTGAAGCTCTTGGTGGAGAGCAGATGATCGCCGCGCTAGAAGATTTTAAGCGCCTGCGCGAGCTGATGGATGAGGGCATGTCCGGCCGCGATTGGAACATTGCCACCGCCATGGTGATTGAAGGTGTTGCAGGTTTTCAGCTAATGGGCGACTGGGCAAAAGGGGAGTTCACTGCCGCAGGTCTCACCGCCGGTGAAGACTATCTGTGCGCTGCAGCTCCCGGCACTGAAGATGCGTTCACATTTAATATCGATAGCTTGGCTATGTTTCGTGTAACTGACGACGCCGAGCGCGATGCCCAGCAAACCCTGGCACGCTTAGTGTTAGAGCCGACCTTCCAAGAAGCCTTTAACCTTGCCAAAGGCTCCATTCCTGCCCGCCCCGATCTAGATATGAGTGAGTTCGATAGCTGTGCCCAACAGTCGCTTGCTGATTTCCAACGCACTGCTGATGAGGGTGGCCTGGTGCCCAGCATGGCTCACGGGATGGCGGTACGCGCGGATGTTCAGGGAGCGATCTTTGATGTCGTAACTAACTACTTCAACGATACCACTATGCCTGCCGATGAAGCCGCCCAACGGTTGGTGAGTGCGGCTGAAACCGCCTCTTTTTAAGCCCCACGTACTTTTAATAAGTGACGTAACAGCGCCGCCGCAACGGCGGCGCTAGCGGCTGACTGGCGAGGAATTATCTCATGAGCGAATCCACAACGCGTATACACGCGAGGCCAACGGCGTCTGGCTGGCTGCAAGCCTGGCTACCCCGTTTGGTGCTTGCACCCTCTGTTGCGGTGTCTCTGTTTTTTGTTTACGGCTTTATGCTGTGGACTTTTGTGTTGTCGCTAACTAGCTCGCGCATGCTACCAAGCTACGACTTTGTTGGTTTTGGCCAGTATTCGCGGCTGATGGCCAATGAACGTTGGTGGGTAGCCTCTACCAACCTAATGCTGTTTGGCGTGCTGTTTATTGTGATCTGTTTGGTGATTGGCGCGCTACTGGCAATTTTGCTGGATCAAAAAATTCGCCAAGAAGGCGCGCTGCGTACCATTTATCTCTACCCCATGGCGCTGTCGTTTATCGTCACCGGGGTGGTGTGGAAGTGGCTGCTGAATCCCCAGCTGGGTATCCAGGCGATGGTGCAAAGCTGGGGGTTTGAGTCATTTCGTTTTGATTGGATTGTTAACCCGGACATGGCCATCTACACCCTGGTAATTGCCGCGGTTTGGCAGGCATCAGGGTTTGTGATGGCGCTCTTTTTGGCGGGGCTGCGCGGTATCGATGACAGTATCGTCAAAGCCGCTCAGTTAGATGGTGCCAGCTTGCCGCGCATCTACTGGCGAGTAGTTATGCCTTGCCTGCGCCCAGTGGTGTTCAGCGCGGTGATGATTCTGGCCCATATTGCGATTAAGAGCTTTGATTTAGTGGTAGCGCTCACCGGTGGCGGGCCTGGCTACGCCACTGACCTACCGGCCACCTTTATGTACACCCATGCCTTTAATCGTGCCCAGATTGGGCTTGGCTCTGCCAGCGCCATGTTAATGCTCGGCGGTGTGCTGGCCATCCTGATTCCTTATCTTTATTCCGAATTAAGGAGCCGCAAACATGGCTAACGTGATTCGTCGGCAAACGCCTGCCGCACGGCTGTTGCGTGCTGTGCTTTATGGCGTACTTATCGTGGCGGGGCTGTTTTATATCCTGCCGCTGGTGGTCATGCTGATGACCTCTATCAAACCATTGAGTGAAATCAGCGCGGGGACGCTCCTGTCGCTGCCACAAAACCCAACCCTTGAACCCTGGGCAAAGGCTTGGGGAGAAGCGTGTACCGGTATGCGCTGTGAAGGTGTCGGCGGTTATTTTTGGAACTCCTTTGCGATTGTGATTCCTGCGGTGTTGATCTCCACCACGGTCGGGGCGCTAAACGGCTATGCGTTGACTAAATGGCGTTTTAAAGGCTCTGAGTTGGTCTTCGCCTTGATGCTATTTGGCTGCTTTATTCCGTTTCAGGTGGTGCTGCTACCCATGGCACAAACCCTGGGCTGGTTGGGGCTATCAAGCTCCCGTGCAGGGCTGATTTTGGTGCATGTGGTCTTTGGCATCGCCTTTACTACGCTGTTTTTTCGCAACTTCTATGTTGGTATTCCTAACGAACTGGTCTCGGCGGCGAAGCTGGATGGCGCGGGGTTCTTCCGCATTTTCTGGCGCATTTTATTGCCGGTTTCCGCGCCGATTATTGTGGTGTCGGTGATTTGGCAGTTCACCCAGATTTGGAACGACTTTCTGTTCGGCGTGGCGTTTTCTGCCCATAACACCCAGCCGGTGACGGTAGCGCTTAACAATCTGGTGAATACGTCCACCGGTGTGCGTGAGTACAACGTCGATATGGCCGCCGCAATGATTGCAGCACTGCCAACGCTGGTGGTGTATGTGCTGGCCGGAAAGTATTTCGTGCGCGGGCTGACGGCAGGCTCCGTGAAAGGCTAATAACAACTAAGTGAATGGCAGCAACCATTTCTAGACGGTCAGAAGCAGCCCTCGGCGGGGGCGCTGTGAACCCATCCATGGGGGCTACTTTCGCCATCCATGGCGAAAGACCCCCGCTACGGGCGGCTTTTGACCGATCCAACTAAGTGGAGTTTGTCAGTCGCTTTACAATGGGATTTTCATTATGGCAGCGTTAGAAATTCACAACGTGCGCAAAGAGTTCGGCAGCGAGCGGGTGCTGAAAGATGTCAGTATTTCGATTGATTCCGGTGAATTCCTTATTTTGGTGGGGCCATCTGGCTGTGGTAAGTCCACGCTGATGAACGCCATCGCCGGGCTGGAGCCGGTGACGAGCGGCAATATCTATATCGACGGCGAAGACGTCACTTGGCGCACACCTGCTGAGCGGGATATTGCCATGGTGTTTCAGTCCTACGCGCTGTACCCGAGTATGACCGTGCGGCAAAACATCAGCTTTGGCCTGGAAATGCGCAAGGTGCCCAAAGCCGAGCGTGTCGGTGCCGTAGAACGCGTGGCCGATCTACTGCAAATCTCCCACCTGTTGGAACGCAAGCCTGCCCAGCTTTCCGGTGGTCAACGTCAGCGGGTAGCGATGGGGCGGGCGCTGGCCCGTGAACCCAAGGTGTATCTGTTTGATGAGCCGCTATCCAACCTGGACGCAAAACTACGGGTGGATATGCGCACCGAGATTAAAAAGCTCCACCAGCGCTTAGGCACCACGATTGTTTACGTCACCCACGACCAAGTTGAAGCAATGACCCTGGCCGACTGCATTGCGGTAATGCGCGATGGCCATATCTTACAGCTTGGCAGTCCCGATGAGGTGTATAACAACCCGGTCGATATGTTCGTCGCGGGCTTTATGGGATCACCATCGATGAACTTTATTCGCGCGACGCTTGAAGGGGCGGGAGATGGCTATGCATTGCGGATTGCCACGCCTGACGAAGACGATGTCCTGCTACCATGGCCCTCTGAACGCAACGCAGCGGGGCTCGTGGAGCAGCTGAATAAGCCGATTATCCTCGGGCTGCGACCAGAACACTTCAGCGAAGAAGATGTGCGGCTAAGTGAGCCGGCGGAAGGGACGTTAATGGAGGCCAAGGTAAGCGTCGTTGAGCCGACCGGTGCCGATATTTTGCTACGCCTGCCGCTGGGTGAGCAGGAAATCACTGCCAGGGTAGGGCCTAAGTGCGCCATTGCACCCGGCGAACGCTTGTCGCTGCGCGTCGATATGGCTCGTGCTGTGCTATTTGATGCCGAGACTGAACAGCGTTTGGCGTAACTAAAACGCCCTCCCACAAAGGCATTAAGCATTACTTGATGGGAGGGTGCTTAGCTTACGAAATGTGCTTACTTTTGAGGGCGTGTGGTGGGAGCGGCATCTTTATCGAGCCGTTTGATTTGCCGCCACAGATCTTGGCGGAGATCGGCCAGCTTGGGTTGTTCTTCATCGGTAAAGGCCACCGGGCGGCATAGGCGCTGGGCGCGTAGCCCTAAACGGGCGCTCAGTAGGCCTGTGGCCAAGCCTTGGCCCGCGCGGGTGGAAAGCCTACCTGCCAAATCCAGTGAAAGCATATCCATGCTGGCGTCAGTGGCGAGTTCACTGGCCCCGGCAAAGGCCATGTTATGCAGCACATTACGGAAAAGCCTTAGTCGGCTGGCGTAACCAAGCTCAAGCCCGTAAAGACGGCAGAGCCTGTCGACCATGGCAAGGCTGCGCCAAGCCACCAGAGCCATATCCACCAATGTAAGCGGGCTGATAGCCACCATAATGGCTGTTTCGCCGGACATACGGGTAATCAGGCGTTGGGCTTCACGGTCACTAGGTGCCAGTAGGTGGTAGCGCAGCAGTGTTTGTATCTCTTCACCGCTGTGGTGGGGCTGGCAGGCGCGTTGAAATGCCTGCCAATGAGGATCATCGTCGCCCAGTTTTAGCTGGCGCTTCAGCTGCTCTGCCATGGATTGGGCTTGCTTAGTAGAGCGCTGTGGCAGTTCGGCAAGGTCATGGCGTAATTGGTCGTGGCGCTTTAAGCGGCGCAGACGGCCAAGCTCTTTCAACAACGACAGACCACCTAAACCGATCAAGCTAATGCCAAACAGCTGCCAGGCCATGGACATCCACTGTGACTGGGCAACGGCGTCTGGAATGCCGGTGGCCAGTTCTACGCTGCCCAAAGTGGCACCGCCGACCAGGGCAAACATCAGCCCCCAACGGCGCTTTCGGGGCGTGCTCAGGCTCGCTTCCGGAAGTGCTTTGACGTCTGCCTGGGTCGTCAGCGGCTGATGCGATTCAGTCGCGGCAAAACTTTCACGCTGACGCAACTGCTCGGGGCCAGGGACGGATGCTTCTTCTGTCTGGAAATCTCGGCGCGGCTGAGGGTTGCTCATATCAGTTTATCTCCAATCAGCCAGTCGATAGCGGCGTCCATACGGATGTGTGAAAGCGCTTCGCTGTCAACAGACATTGGGCGAAAGCTAGGAAAGTCGAAGCCCTGTTGCTGCCAAAAGTCGGGTTTTGGAAGGCGGTTGGGCACATCACCTGGGTAGACCAGCACATCTTCGCCTTCCAGGGTGGTGCCTTTTAGTGCGGGGGTGCGTTTACCTTCGTGGAGCACTTCACGGGCCTCAGTGGCGCGTATGGCTGCCAGTGACAATGCTTTCACCGGGATGTCGGCAAAACGCAGATCTTTAAGCGGTTCAGCAAGTAACGCCTCCAGCAGTTGCACAACATGGGCGTGCTGATCGGGCGTCACGTGATCAGCTTTGGTGGCGGCAATGGCGAGGCGGTCAATCTTCGGTGCAAACAGGCGCGTCAGCAGGCTGCGCTTGCCGTAATCGAAGCTTTGCATCAGTTGGCGCAACGCACGGGAAAGGTCTTCAAAGCGTTCCGGCCCTGCATTAAGCGCACCAAGCACATCGACCAACACAATCTGACGGTCGAAACGACGGAAATGGTCACGATAAAAGGGCCGCACCACTTGCTGTTGGTAGTAGCGAAAGCGTGCTGCCAAGGTGGCGTAAATACTAGTATCGGGTAGTGCTTCCAAGGTTTCTTTCGATGCATTTAATTCAGGTAGCGGGAAGAATTGCAGTACTGGCGCGCCATCTAGCTCGCCTGGAAGCAAAAAACGTCCTGGCTGAAGATCTGAAAATCCTGCCTGTTTGGCCCGGCGAAGGCCTTGGGCATAGGCATCTGCGAGCGCTGCCAGTTTAGCTTCATCGGCCTCGGCGGCAGGGTCTAGTTGTTCCGCCTCCGCTAACCATTCGTTGAATAACACCTTCCGGTGCGGTCCTTCATGCAATGACTGCGCCTGGCACCAGCTGTAAAAGTCGTGCTGTAACAGAGGTAAATCCAGCAGCCACTCGCCTGGGTAGTCGAATAAGTCGAGGGTTAAGTGGGCAATATCTGGGGTGAACCAGCCTTGTTGGGCAGGGCGGTAACGCAGCTGTAAGCGCAGTTCACTGATGCCACGGGTGGGCTCTGGCCAGCGCGGTGGGGTGTCGCGCAGCGCCGCCATGCCAGGGTCATAGGGGAAGCGTGGCACACCAAGGTCGGGTTGGTTAAGACGTTGTGCACCAAGCAAACGGCCCTCTCGGGCAGCAGGCAGTAAATCTAACTGAGCTTCCACTCCCGCGTGGCGTAGCTGGTTAACTAACGATGTTAGAAACGCAGTTTTTCCTGCTTGAGACAGGCCCGTCACGGCCAGCCTTAATTGCCGGTCACGGCCTCGCTCTAATAAATTGCTCAGTTCGCGACTTAACGGCTGGCGCATCCTATCAATTCCTTATTAATACAACCTGGGAAAGCATGGGTAAGGTGGCGATAATAAACCCCACCACTGCGAGGCTATACCCTGGCCAGCGGCGCTTCATTTTCTGAGCAAGTGTTAAACCAATTAAGCATACCACCATGCCGATGAGGTTAAAGGCAAGCGTGGCAGCCTCCAGCCATTGCTGTGGATCCATCGTGTCTCCCGTGAAAATATTTGGTTGCCTTGATCATAACAAAGCGTTGATGAACCGAGGGTTAACCGCGGCTTAATGTCGTACCTAGCAGGTGTTGTGCACCGGGGACTAGCCATACTGGGTCTAGGCGGGTGTTAGCAGCTTCGACGCACAAAAAATGACGTGCCGCGTCGGCAGGCGTATCGGTGGGCAAATCGCTGTCTGGGTGCCACACTACGGTTGAATCGCTGGATTGTTTGGCAATACGAAGAGTGCGCTTTCCATCGTTCAACAGTACGGTCTCGTTGGTGTGATAAATACGGTCGACGGCGCCGCGAACGGCCAGTGTGCCCTGCTGTTGGTCTTCTGCAAAGCCGCGCAGCTTGTCTAGGTAACGTGCGCCAGCCAACCCTTCTATACGGCACTGGTGTACATCATGGACAGCCACATAGGTATGAAGTGCACCGCTGGTTTTGACCGGTGCTTCACCAATATTTTCGCTGATCAATTCGACGTTCAAGCGTTGGGCGTTAGCCTGAATGATGACGCGCGCGGTTAGCTGGCTATGTAAGGAGTCAACAGGAGAGAGGTGAACTTCAATACCTTCAGCATGATCATCAACCGCATCTAAGCGCCACTGAGCGTGACGAGCAAGCCCGTGGAAAGGGCCGTTACGGTCAGGACTTTCATCGGCATAACGCTCATCGCCAAACCAGGGCCAGCACAACGGAATACCACCACGAATCGCGCCAGGAAGCGCCTGTGGCGTGGGTGTAACCCAAAGCCAGCCAGTGTCACCGTCGGGTTGAAAGTGCAATACTTGTGCGCCCTGTAGACTCACCGCCATTTCTCCCCAAGCCATCTTGAAAAGCACTATGTCGCGCCCCTGCCAAGTTACCTGTTGGTGGCCGTCTATATCAGACAGTAATTGCTTGAGAGAATCGGGAATCATAGGGTTTCCTTATAAGAGCGGGCATCAAGTAGGCAGAACAGTTGCGCCGTGTGCTATGGTAGGACAAGCAATAGTTATACGTAAAACACTGCGGATAAAACGTTGCAGTTAAGATGTTATAGGTAAAACCCTGACGAAAGTGAACATCAAGGAGGCACTATGGGCTTTATTGCGTGGTTGATTATTGGTGGTTTGGCTGGCTGGATCGCTGGCAACATCATGCGTGGCGGTGGTTTTGGCATTTTAGGCAATATTGGTGTCGGTATTGTTGGCGCACTGCTCGGCGGGTTTTTATTTAGCTTGTTAGGTCTGCAAGCGGGTGGCTTTATCGGCTCGTTGGTGACCGCAACTGTCGGTGCAGTTGTGTTGTTATGGATAATCAGTAAAGTTAAAAGCGCTTAGCGTAGCCAACCTAGTGCATTATTTGCTGCCCGGCCCTGTGCCGGGCAGCGCTGTTTTGAGCGCTTGGTTTTAGCCTCGTTTTAACGCTTCTTCTCTATCGGCCTTAGCGCCACTTTCCGTTACACTATGTCCTTTTGGCGATGTCCTTTTAGCGATGCCCTTTTGACGATGTCGCTATAGCGACGTCTCTTTTTTTTTAAGTGGCCTCTCCTAGTAGGCTACTCCCCTTTTTTATAGCGTTTATTAATAGCTTCCTGTTTCTTAGAGGTGTCTTTTGGCCGATGCACTGAATGCCTGGTGGGCTCAACAGCTTGTGCTGTGCGATTGGGCCTTTACGCCGCATCCACTAACGGTGGATGCGGGAGCAGCCGAACAACGTCTGCTACAGCTAGGTATTGCACACCGTGGCGAGCTGGCTGATCAACTCTTTTTCGCCCTCGATGCCCCAGCCAGTGAGGCTGATCGACTATTGGGGGCGCTAGAGTGGACAGCGCTAGCAGGCGCAGCAGGCTGGCTGACACAATCTCAGGCGCAAACGTGGGCACACCATATTACCCGCCGTATTACGTCTGATTACAGTGACCTGCGTGCTTGGCTTTCCGATCTGCGCCGTGCGCTTGGCGTGAAAGGGTGGGAAACAGGTGCAGATGACCGGTTTATTGATGCCTGCCAAGCATTAGCGCATTTAGAAAGTGAAGGCGAAGGCATTACGTGGGAAGCCCTTGTAACCGCCTTGGCTCAGTTGCCTGAACCGCAGGCGCTATGGCCGGAAGACCCGTCAGCACAGCCGTGGCGACTATGTGCACTATTTCGTTCTATAGTCAGCTATCCAGCAAGTACTGCTGACTGGCCTGATGCCACCCAGTGGCTGGCGCGCATTTGGCAAGTTCACGACCGGGATCAGTTGCTTGAAGTAATGCTGTGGCTAAGCGCCCAGGGAGAGCGGCAGAGTTGGGACATCGAGGCCCGTGAACTGCTCACGATGGATCATGCTCAACGCCAAGAGTGGCAGCGGAGTGCTGTTGCAGATGCCCCTTATGCACCTGTGTTGACCACATTTGTTAGTCAAGGGGAGCCATTGGAGTGGGCCGCGTGGGATTGGCTACGACTGGTGGAGTTGGCATGGGCAGGCGCTTGCTGTGGCTGGTTAAGCCAAGCGGAGGCTGATGATCTCGCAGCGCATGCGGCTGACTTAATAAGTCGGCGCTACCATGATTGGTATGCGGTGCTGAAAGCTTACATGCGCGGCCAAAGCCTATTTGAAGGAGTAGACCGGCGTGGTATGACGCCTAGTACTCGACATAAGCTGCTGACGCAGGCGCTTCACAGTCCGTGGAAATGTCCGCTAGGAGCATTGTTGAATGAGCCAACGCTGAGCGCTTCTCGCGAACGTATTAAACAGTGGAGAAATACTTCTCATCATTGGTTATTGGCCCTGGCTAGCGTGCGAGAGCCTGATGTGATGCTACGTCAGTTGAATCCATCAGCGCCTATTTCAGAGCAGCGCCGTGCTGAGGCGGCGGTCTATCTTCAGGATTCGTTAGGTCTGCATGCTGACGAGGGGCACCAAGCACTAGCGCGCTACTGGCTGCCTGCCCAGGCCCACCATCTTAATCAGCTTGCCGCAGATGCCGTTCATGGCGTAATGCCGCCGTCGCAGACACCTTTTGGTCAACCTACGCCTGACGAGCTAAAGCAACGTAACGCCGTAAAAGGGGTTAGCCGTCACGCTGCTACTATCCATATGGCAGAGAAGTTTGCGTTCTACCTACACATGGCGCTGGATAGTAGCCTGTTTGAGCGTGAACCACTGATGACGCATGCCAGTGCGTTGCGGAGTTGCCTGTGTCGCTTTTATGCCACGCCAAAGCGTTTGCTAGAAGCATGGTTTGCCTGGGAAAGCTGCCTACCAGAGCCGGAGCACGATTCATTAATCAACGAAATTGCCTGGCACTTAGAAGACCCCGGTAGTCTTTTTCATTGGTTGAATTGGCGTCCTGATGCATGGTGTGAACCTGGCGAGCGGCCAACGCTTAGTCATTTTACGGCCATGTCGTTGGTTGGGCCTCTCAATAGTGCCGTGTGGAGCGAGCCTCAAGTGGAGAGTCCCAGAGAGTGTGCTGATATCCGTGAGTGGGTAGAAAGCCATTATCATCTGACGAGTGCTGATGACATGCAGGACTTTTTGACCTTCATGCTGGAATCTGGGGATCGTCAGGAGTACCAGATTAACTATGCGCCTTACACACTTAACCCTGAACGTTTAGATGCCGAAATCGCTATTTTAGAGTCGGGTGAGTGTGCCGAGGAGGAGCGTCATCATCTGCTTCGTTTACGCAGGGTACAAAGTAATGAAGATGGTTGTAATGATGTTGATATGGCTGCTTGGGACATTGCTCAATTAGTTGATCTCGCAATTGCCGCGCGCCAGCTGGGTTGGTTAGACCGCCAAGCGTTTGCTGACGTGTTGGATCGGGCTTATAAGTTGGCGGCTGACCACTATTCTGGCTGGCAAGAGTATTCAGCGGGAATGTACGCTGGTTTTTCATTTTTTATGGGCGACACACCTGAGCGAGAAAGTTTTCTGGCGGGGTTTCGACAGGCATTAGTCGCGTGGTTATGTGGTGCGCCTATATTGGCTGGCCCTTGGGCGAGTCTTGATTTTCCAGGTAATAAACCGCGTCATTTTGCACCGCTGCATATTGATACGCTGCCAGGCGATCAGCGAATCTTGCATTGAGGCTCGCCAAACATAGAGTAATTAGCTTATAGTCCTGGGTTTGAAAAAATGAGTTTTTTCATCCTTTTTTTTGTTTAAACAATTTTACTTTTACGAGGTTAATCACATGGTTGCGTCGCCACACCCCGCTGTGACCGCTGTCCGTGTTGTAAGTGTTTGTGCTGTTGTCGCTGTTTTAGCTGGTTGTGCGGGCTCTGCCTCACGCCAGGGCATGGAGCCACCCGAGAATTATTTCTCAATGGCGCTGCCGGGATTGGCAAAAGGTGAAAACCTCGCAATGTCTCCGGTCAGTAACGCCACTGGCCAACTGCGTAGCCTTCAGACGCCGCCACCTACGATCATTCGTCAAGCACTGTTAGAACAGCACCAGCGCTGGGCTGGGACGCCATACCGTATTGGTGGAACCTCGGAGCAAGGCATTGATTGTTCTGCTTTGGTCAGAAATGTTTTTCGTGACACATTCAATTTAGAGTTGCCACGCTCAACCTATGATCAAGTACATGAGGGACGCCCGATCGACCGCCAAGAGCTGCAGGCGGGCGATCTGGTCTTCTTCCGCCCCCCAGGTCAATATAATCATGTGGGCATTTATGTAGGAGATGGCCGTTTTCTACATGCCTCTTCTTCCAAGGGAGTAATGATTTCCCGTCTGGATAATAGCTACTGGCAGCGCTACTATTGGCAGTCTCGCCGCGCGCTAGAGCCGACCAACCTTGCCCAGCTAGGTAGTCGCTACACGCCATAAATGTCTGCTATCAGTGCTGCATAACGTGGACATCGCATGATTGAAGCTAAAACGCGCGCCTGGTGGCGCGCGACAGCGGCCCTTTGTTTGGGGTCGTTTCTTGTTTTTATTAACTTATATGTCCCGCAACCGCTGCTGCCCGGGCTAAAGGATACCTATGGGGTATCTACTTTGGGTGTCAGTTTTTTGATGTCTGTTTCTACACTTTCCCTTGCCTTTGCGCTGCTCATATTTGGTCCCCTTTCTGATGCGATTGGCCGTGAAACTATTATGCGCATTACGCTGCTAATGGCAGGCGGCCTCTCTATTGCGTTAGCGTTTGCGCCTACCTTTGAAAGTTTATTACTGCTGCGTTTACTGCAAGGCTTTGTGTTGGGCGGGCTGCCTGCCGTTGCTATTGCCTGGATGGGGGATGAGTTTGAACAACATGCCTTACTCAGTGCGGTTGGCTTGTACATAGGTGCTAACTCGTTGGGCGGTATTAGCGGTCGTATCGTGGGAGGGGGCGCGGCTGCCTTAGGTGGTCCCTCAGCAGCGTTTTTAGCTGTAGGTATTATGACGGTAGTAGGGTGCGCGGTCTTTTGGCGCCTGTTACCCAATAGCCGAGCTTTTACGCCCAAGCGTTTCAAATTTCGCCAAGCAGCTGGTGATCTGCTCGGGCATCTGCGCACGCCGGTGCTGCTAGCGGCTTATTGCCTGGGCGGTATTAATTTTTTAATTTTCATTAATCAGTACAGCTATATTACCTTTCGTTTGGCTGGCGAGCCTTATCAATTGGCGGCTAGCAGTTTGGGGCTAATTTTTCTTACGTATCTGGGAGGGACATTCGGGTCCACGGTATCAGGCCGGTTGGCCGGACGTTTTTCACCTGCGAGTTGTATGAGCATAGGCATCATTATTTTGATGCTTGGGACAGCGGTAACGCTGGTCGATTCACTGCCGCTGATTATTGTTGGTCTCACCATTAACGCGTTTGGGTTTTTCTTAGCGCATTCGCTGGCCTCTAGCTGGGTGGGCCGCTATGCCCAAGGTGCTAGGGGCAGTGCCTCAGCGCTTTACCTGGTCTTTTACTACCTTGGGGCAAGTGTTGGCGGGTTCTGGCTAGAGCCATTTTGGCGCTGGGCGCAGTGGCAGGGCGTCGCGATAGGGTCTTGGCTACTGCTTTGCGTCACGTTAATCATTAGCGTTGGTTTATGGCGCTTCGAGCATCGTGAACGGTACTAAGCGTACCTTGGGCTAAATGGAAGCGTTTAGAACACAATCGCCCTAGCAGCGCCGCGTCATGGCTAATTACTAACACGCCAAGTCGCTGGCGTTCTGCAACCTTTCTTACCGCCTGCCATAGTTCTACTTGGGTGATAGGGTCGAGCATAGTCGAGATTTCATCAGCGATCAGATAGCGCACGCCTGGGGCTAAGGCCCGCAATACGCATACCCGCTGTAATTCTCCGCCAGATAAGGTGCTTGGAAAACGAGATAGCCAATCAGGTTGGATGCCAAAGTCCTGCATCAGCGACTTAGGAGGGCACCATGCTTCGCAGAGTAATTTCTTTACTCGCCAACGTGGGTTGGCCGCAAGTTCTGGTGATTGCGGCAGCCACTGTACCGGCCGCAGCCCACGAGAGAGCAATGGTTTATCGTCGGCATAAATCTCACCCTGTTGTGGCCGCAGTAAGCCAGCTAAGAGTTTTCCTAGCGTAGATTTGCCTGCTCCTGAGTCACCGCTTAGTCCCAGCCACTCTCCCCGTTCAAGCGATAGCGAAAGTTGCGTTAACAGAGGTGCTTGTGAATGGAAGCCAAAGGTGATGTTTCGTGCATCAAGCAACGGTTAGCTCCTTAGGCAGGTCGATGGCATCAGCATGGGTGGTGCTTTCGTCAGCACGTACCTGAGTACTAAAGGTGTTGTCGGGTAGAGCGTTCCATAGCGCGCTGGCATAGGCGCTTTTAAGCTGCTCCCCAGTGCCTTGAAAGGCACTGGCAGGGGTGGTTTCAATGCACTGTCCCTTGCGCAGTATGGTTACGTGGTCGGCAACGGGTAACGCATGGCGCAAATCATGGGTAATTAGCATGATTGCCTTACCCTCAAGCGCTAGCGCCTTAAGAGAAGCCAATACACGATCGCGCTGCTGAGGATCCAAGCCTACGCTAGGTTCGTCGGCAATAATCAGGCTAGCGTTACCTATTTGAGCCATGGCGGCTAAAACACGCCGCGCCATACCGCCTGAAAGCTGGTAGGGGTATGCCCGTTGGGCGTGCTGATTTAGCTGATAATGATTTAGTGCACGCTCTGCGCTGAGCCAAGCGGCTGTTTTGCTTTGCCCTGCTCGACGAGCTGCCCAGCTGACTTGCCGTTGGCTGCTAGCGAGAGGGTCTAGAGCATTTAGCGATTGCGGAATGAGGGCCAGTTGGCGGCCTCTTAGCTGGCGCTGGCGCTCAGTAGTCAACCGTGTATTTTTAAAAAATAGCTGCCCGCTAGTTTTTGCCCCTTCCGGCAGTAACCCCATAATCGTATAGGCTAGCAGGCTTTTTCCTGCGCCCGATGCGCCGATCACCGCATGTATTTCACCGGGTTGTAGGCTTAATGACAGGTTATCAATGCAGGTGGACCACTCTCTTCTCCACCAGTGCTTGTAGTAGGGCAATTGCAGCGTCAGGTTTTCTAACCGCAGCATGCTAATTTCCTCCCGTTATAGGGCACGACGCAATTGCGCCGCTAAACGATCAATCGATAGCACCATCAGCAGTAACCCTAGGCCCGGGAAGACCCCTAACCACCAAAACCCCCCGGTTAAGTAGCGCATGGCATCGGCTAGTAATACCCCAATAGCGGGTTGGGTAGGGTCTAAACCCACGCCCAGAAAAGTCAGTGCGGCTTCATGCAAAATGGCGTGAGGAAATAACAACAGCGCGCCAACAATGCACTGGGGGAGTACATGGGGGAGTAAGTGGTGTACTAAAATAAAGCGGCGGCTTTTTCCTAGTGCCTGGGAAATGGCGATATAGGGGGCTTGTCGTAGGGAAAAGAGTTCCGCCCGCAGTATCCTGGCTAACCCTGGCCAGTGAGTAAGTGCCACCGCAATAATCACCGCCTGTGTGCCGCCGCCCAGCGCAAACGCCACCAACAGTAGCAGTATAAGGTGTGGGACACTTAACAGCGTGTCAATCAGCAGGCTAACGAGAGCGTCTAACGTGGTTGAGAGTGTAGCCAGTGTGGCGAGCGTTAACGCAATGAGTGTGCCGAGTAGGGCAGCGCTTAGCCCGACCCAGAAGCTGAGCCTTAACCCAGCCAGAGTTCGCGCCCACAGCTCACGCCCAAGAGCATCGGTGCCCAGCCAGTGATCGGTGCTCGGCGGCATAAGGCGCGCATCAAACTGCATGTGTGCTGAGCTATGACCTGCCCACCATTGGCTACTTATTAGCCACATCAGCAATATCAGTAGAAGACCAATATAGCCAGCGGCAGCTAAGCGTGGCTGGTTCATCCTCATGGCTGTTCCTTTGCCATGCGCGGGTCGATAAGTGGGTACAGGCTATCTGCGATCAGGTTTCCGACACTTACAAACAGCGCGGTAAACAGTGCTATCCCAAGAAGTAGGGGAACATCGCTGCGAAGTCCTGCTTCAATGGTGGCTTGACCAAGGCCTGGGTAGGCAAATACCTGCTCAATTAATAGGGAGCCGCCAAACAACTCACCCAGTGATGCGAAAGCGAGTGTTAGTGCTGGGAGGCTGGCATGACGTAGGCCATGACGCCAGGCGATATCAGATCGGCTGGCCCCTTGAGCGAAAGCGTGGAGGGCAATGTCGGAGTTCATCAGCGCTATCATGCGTGCGCGGGTATGAAGGGTGATGGTGGCAATACCTAGCAGAGCCAGTGTCGTTATCGGTAGTACTAAATGGTGTAATCGCGTCAGCGTGCTAACGTCTTGGTTGAGTACGCCTACAGGCCCGGCGCAGCAGGTTGGGGTCCAGCCGAGATAAACGGAGAACAGCATTACTGCCAGCATGCCAAGCCAAAAAGCAGGTGTTGAGGCGATTATATAGGCGTAGCCACTAATCAGCCGGTCAAGTAATGAACCTTCTTTCGCACCCGCGATGATGCCCAGCGCAAAGCCGACAGCCAACGACATTAGCCAAGCGCTACCCAGCAAGAGAAACGAGCGTTGGAAACGCTGAGTGATAACCTCGCTAACCGGTTGATTGTAGATATGGCTCCAACCTAACTCGCCACTTAGCAATTGGCTTAGCCAATGACCAAATTGAACGGCAGGCGAGGCATCAAAGCCCCACTTTTCAGCGATCAAGTCGCGCTGCTCAGGGCTGACCTGTGCCATTTGTGGGCCAAGGTAGGCATCCACAGGGTTAATTGGTGAGAGCATGACTAACCCAAATGACACTGCAGCGACGCATAGCAATACCAACGCTAGCCGTAGTAGGCGGCTTGCTAGTGTCTGAATCAACCGCACGTCCATCGCCACTCAAGCAGGTTGGCGGTAATCGGCCAGCCGTGGCCGTGAGGAGCAATGCCTAACTCTCCAAGATCCAGACAGGTGTTGGCGGCATACACATGGGTGAGGTTAACCAACCATGCCCAACTAGCATCACCTCTAAATCCATAGCCTGTATTGCCATCCCACTGGGCGGCTTGCCAGTGACGGTTAGCTTCCTCTGCTCCCGCGGCTGCTTGAGCAGCCTCTAAGTGACTATCCACTATTGGGTTTGTGTAGTAACCACTGTTATAGAAGCCAAACCCCGCGTGCTGGCTATGAAACAGGTAGTACACTTCTTGTGGGCTGTGACTACCAAAGCCAAATACAATGGCGTCTTGGTGCAATGCTTCACGCTGTATTTCGTCCCAGTGAAGGCCAGTCGGCTGCATCTCAATGCCCAGGGGGCGTACCATCTCGGCGCTTACCTGAGCGAGTAGTTGGCGAGTGGTGTCACTGGCGGAGTAGGTCAGCCGAAAACGGGCGGGCTGGCCGTTTTTATAGCGTAGCCCGTCGGAACGGCGCTCCCAGCCAGCTGCATCAAGTATTGTATTGGCACGATCACTGTCAGGTGCTGTAAAGGCTTCGTCATCAAGGCTCCAGGGTAGCCCATCGGCAGGGCCAAACGCGGGACGGCCAAAACCGTTCAGAGCAACATCTACTAGCGTTTCGCGATCCAGTGCCAGGTTGATAGCTTGGCGAATGGCGAGATCAGACGTTACATCGTTACCGATAGGAGCGCCAGACGCGGCCTGCTCGCCTGTGGCAGGCTGCATAGGAAATAAAATACCTCGATTATCAACGCTTTCCATGACGATGCGCTGCATATGACTTGGCAGGTTGGTGGCAAGCGCTGGTGGTACCGCAGCAAGGTCAAGCTGCCCGGCATGGGCCGCACTTAACGTAGACTCGTCGCCAGTAAATACAAACACTAGTCGTTCAAAGGCCGGTAAGGGGCCATAGAAATAGGGATTCCGCTCAACGATTAGTTGCTCACCCTCTTGCCATTCGACTAGGCGATAAGGGCCTGAGCCAAGCGGTCGTCTGCCGTAATCTTCTCGATAACCGTTGTCTCTACTAGCGTTAGGAACGATGCCGAGCGTCATTAGCTGATCAATAAAGGTAATACGCGGCGCGTTTAAAGAGATTTCTACGGTTGTGTTATCAATGGCGCTGGCTTTGTTTAGAGCGCTTAAATCGGCTCGGCCGCCAGCTTGCTTAGCGGCATTAAAGGTGTAGACAACATCTTTGGCAGTCAGCGGTGTGCCGTCACCAAAGCGGGCATCATCGCGAAGAGTGAGCGTCCAGGTGAGTCGATCTTCTGACAGTGCCCATGCGGTTGCTAAGCCGGCTTCCGGAGAATGATCATGGTTACGTGTCAGCAGCGTCGATTGAAAAAGCGGGCTACCGTATTGGCCCCAGCCCAACAGTGGGTCGAAGCCCTGTTCGGGTTCACCACCTATCGCCAAAATTAATTGATCTTTGCTGAAGGCGGGGGAGCTAAGCGCTACGCACGTAGCCGCCAGACCCAGTAAGATAGTGCGACGCATTAGGCACCCCAGAAACCGACTGTATGATGTTTTTACAATAACATCATACTTTGAGGGCTGGAAGTCACGGCGGCGCCGCACTTGGGAAGTGTAGTGGCATAGTGAGTTGAGGAGAGAGTATGCAACGAGTAACGGTAACGCTGGATGAAGACCTGCTGAGCGAGGTTGATGCATTGATGCATGCACGCGGCTACCAAAACCGCTCAGAGACGATACGCGATTTAACACGGAGTGGGTTAAAGCAAGCCAAAGAGGAGGTTGCGCCCGAAGCGCCGTGCATGGGGGCGCTCGTTTATGTTTACGATCATGCAGCGCGGGATTTATCGAAACGCTTAACCCGACACTCTCATGATCATCATGATCTAACGCTATCGACGCTTCATGTGCATATTAATCAGGATAGCTGTCTGGAAGTGGCGCTATTAAAGGGACAGGGTAGCGCTTTAAAGCAGTTTTCTGATGAAGTGACATCGTCACGTAGCGTGCGCTATGGTCAGTTAGTGATTATCCCAGAGGAGTAAAGAGGAAAAGTGGAGGAGCGCCCATTAAAAAGGGCGGCCCTAGGCCGCCCTTTAAGCACGCGATCAGCAACTTAGTGCTCTACGCCGCCTTCGCCGTGCACGTGACCGTGCTCGACTTCTTCCTGGCTTGCTTCACGAACGGTCGCAATCTCAACGTCAAAGTTAAGGTGCTGACCAGCCAGTGGGTGGTTGCCATCAACCACAACTGTGTCGCCTTCTACTTTCTTGACGGTAACCATCAGCGGGCCGCCTTGAGTCTGAGCTTGGAACTGCATGCCTGGCTCAATGCTTTCAACACCTTGGAACGCATCGCGAGGTACTTCTTGCATCAGCTGTTCTTGAACTTCACCGTAGCCCTCTTCTGGGGTTACTTTTACGTTCAGCTTATCGCCTTCGGCACGGCCTTCGAGTTCTTTTTCCAGACCCGGAATAATATTGCCAGCGCCGTGTAGATACGTCAGCGGCTCACGGCCTTCGGAACTGTCTAGCACTTCACCTGCATCATTGGTCAGGGTGTAGTGGAACGCGACAACCGAGTTTTGCGCAATTTGCATTTAATAACCTTTCGGTGAGTGCATGTCCCAACATGGTAACGCGTGAGAGCTTGCTTGTCAGGGGGTAAGCAGGCTTTTTCCACCTACCACACCTTTGGCGCTATTGCGCCACGGGGTAACCGGGGATACCCTACGACAATCTTTTTTCCCCCTAAGACAACCTTCACTGGAGTTGGTTATGACGATCTTATTGATTTGGGTTATTGCTTTTGTGCTAATTGCCTACTTTGCGAATAAACGCTGGGATAATGGTGTAAGCCAGGGATTGGATAAAATGCTACCTGGCGTATTAAAAACCCATGGGGAGAACCGCTATCTGTGGGTAATAGCATTAGCTGTACTGGGGGCAACTACCTTGATTCGCCCTGTCGACATCCTTCTTGTCGTTATCTTGCTGGCCATCATCGGCTTGATTATTGCTAAACTTGCCAACTGGGCCAGCAATAAAGTGACCCACTAATGCATTCAAGTGATCTACTAAGTTTTCAAGTGACTGACTAAAACATGCCTTGTTAATCGTCAACAAAGGCGAAAAAATGCCCGGCCAAATTGATTTGGCCGGGCATTTTTCTGTTACAGCGCTAACTACATTATTGAATGGGAGTGCTTGGTCAAGTGTGCTTAGTAGGGAGCTACGCTTAAGTTAGCGCCACTACCAATCAAGCGAACACGTTGCCCGGCTTGATACTGACGGTCAGCGCTCTGTACTACGATGACGTCGGTGCCATCATCACGACGGATTTCCATTTCTAATGCATTAATACGGTTTGCGCGGTCTTCTGCCGCAGTACCAGCAATGGCACCACCCAATGCGCCCGCGACGGTGGCTAACTGACGACCAGAGCCGCCACCTACTTGGCTACCCAACAGGCCGCCGATGACAGCGCCGCCGCCGCCGCCCAACAAGTTGCCTGTACGGCTGTCAGCCTGGATTTGTACAGGACGAACCGCAACGATGGTGCCATAGGTGACGCTTTGGCCTGTTTGCGCTTGATTGCCACGATATACATCACCTGAATAAGGCGCAGTGTTTGCACAGCCTGCCAGCGTGAGAATGCTCAATGCTGCAATCGGTAGTAAACGTTTCATTCAAACCTCCAGTGTGTCTTGACCCGCATGGCTGCAGGGCAGCTGCGATGGCGATGCGTTGGTTAGTTATAGAACAGTGTTCGCTAAAGATAACCTAAGCGATTAGATTTGACTAGCTAACCAGAAAAAAGATCACTTGTTAAAGTGTAGACAAGTATTAAGAAAGCAATGTGTAAAAACCGGCACGATGCTTAATGGAAGGAGTTTAGGAAGGTAAGGGAAGAGTGTTCTTGATATAAAACGACAAAAAACAGGGGGCTTTAGCCCCCTGTTGTGTTCTGCAAACTTAACGTTGCGTTTAGCCGAACTGGTTCATGGTGTTGTCTTTACCGCCGGCTTTAAGGGCTGCATCACCGTGGAAAAACTCTTTATGATCGTCGCCAATGTTAGAGCCAGCCATGTCCTGGTGCCGTACAGTAGCGATGCCCTGACGAATTTCCTGGCGCTGTACTCCTGCAACGTAGGCCAGCATGCCTTCGTCGCCAAAGTAACCTTTTGCCAAGTTGTCAGTGGAGAGTGCGGCCGTGTGGTAGGTCGGCAGCGTGATCAGGTGGTGGAAGATACCTGCTTCACGAGCGCCGTCACGCTGGAAGTTACGTGTCCACTCATCTGCTAGCTGACCAAGCTCGGTGTTGTCGTACTCAACACCCATCAGCTTGTCACGCTGGTAAGCAGACACATCTTTGCCTTCTTTTTCCCAGGCATCGAATACTTGCTGGCGGAAGTTCAGCGTCCAGTTAAACGAGGGTGAGTTGTTGTAAACCAGCTTCGCATCAGGCACAACATCGCGGATACGATTAACCATGCTGGCGATTTGGCCAACGTGGGGCTTCTCAGTTTCAATCCACAGCAGGTCGGCACCGTTTTGCAGGCTGGTGATACAGTCAAGCACAACGCGGTCTTCGCCGGTACCTGGTTTGAACTGGTAGAGGCCTGATGCCAACCGTTTTGGCTTAACTAGCTTGCCATTTTGCTTGATGACTACGTCGCCGTTATTGATATCGCTAGCATTTTCGATGACATCGCCATCCAAGAAGCTGTTGTACTGGTCGCCCAGATCGCCGGGTTCATTGGTGACTGCAATTTTCTGAGTAAGACCTGCGCCTAGCGAGTCGGTACGCGCCACGATAACGCCATCTTCAATGCCAAGCTCAAGGAAGGCGTAACGCACTGCATTGATTTTAGCCAGGAAGTCTTCGTGGGGAACGGTGACTTTGCCATCTTGGTGGCCGCACTGCTTCTCATCGGAAACCTGGTTTTCAAGCTGGATACAGCAAGCACCCGCCTGGATGAATTTTTTGGCCAGCAGGTACGTTGCTTCGGCATTACCAAAGCCAGCATCGATGTCAGCAATGATCGGTACGATATGCGTCTCGTAGTTGTCGATTTTGCTGATCAGCTCTTGTTCTTTAGCGCTATCGCCTGCTTCTTTAGCATCATCCAGGGCACGGAAAAGGTGGTTAAGTTCCCATGCGTCTGCTTGCTTCAAGAAGGTGTAAAGCTCTTCAATTAGATTAGCGACCGACGTTTTTTCATGCATTGACTGATCGGGCAGCGGGCCAAATTCAGAGCGCAGGGCAGCAACCATCCAGCCTGAAAGGTAAAGGTAGCTACGCTTGGTAGTACCAAAATGTTTTTTAATGGAAATCATTTTTTGCTGGCCAATAAAACCATGCCAGCACCCCAGAGACTGCGTGTACTTAGACGTATCAGCATCGTAGGCTGCCATGTCTTCACGCATAATTTTTGCCGTGTAACGTGCAATGTCCAAACCGGTATGGAAACGGTTCTGAGCACGCATGCGTGCAGCGTATTCAGGTTTGATCGCTTCCCATTTGCCGCCTTGAGCTTCGCGCAGTTGGGCCATTGCTTTGATATCGTCGAGCAGTCCTGACATAAGCTGTTTCCTCCGGGGTCGTGATAGCTATTCGCAAGTTAGCTTATTCTTATGCTGCACCTGCGAAGATGTGTTCAGCATTATCGAAATTCACCGCGCTGTCTCTACGCCAATTGTCTCAGAGCAAAACGTCTCTTAGCCAAACGTCGCATCAAAGAGTAACTGTTGTTGAGGCGCTTCTTTAAACGTCGATTACAGCGTTTTCAGTTTGGCGACGTTAAAGTTTTCGCCATAACGCTGCGGTGCAATAACTATCAACGAGAACGGCAGGTTCAACAATTGTCACTTGGGGGCAGAAGGGGTTGTAGCTCGACTACAGGAGCGTAGTAAAACGCACTGTTTGTGTAGTCGTTTTTCGTCAGATGAGCTGTAAATAGGGCAAAAAAAGCGCCACATGGTTAATAGCGCTTTCATTGTTTGATTGCAACGGTGGTGAAAAAGGAAGATTACAGCGTTAGTGACATCTCCCGATGAGGTATTCCAGCATCCATAAAGATGTCGCCATGCGCTATAAAACCTAAGCGCTGATAAAAGGCCAGGGCGTGTAACTGAGCGCTCAGTGCTACATGGTGATGGCCAGCTTCTTGGGCAGCCTGTATGGCAGCTTCCATGAGTTGATAGCCAATGCCAGCGCCACGCGCGCCATCTACTACCGCAACACGCCCAATATGGCCGTCGGGTAGCAGTCGTGCCGTTCCCACTGGCTGACCCTCAAGATAGGCGATGAAATGGCGACACTCTTCGTCACGGCCATCCCATTCTTCCTCTTGCGGTACGCATTGCTCTTCGATAAACACCACGCGGCGTATTTCGGAGGCTTCGTCCTTTAGCGTACTCCAATCACCGTTAATGATTGTTATCGTCGTCACCGCTACTCCTCGTCATCCTCTTCGCCCATAAAGCCTAAGCTTCCAGTGTTTACTAACTGTGTTATCAGGGCTGCCGCCCCATCAATGGCGAGTACGTCTTCATACATGGGTGACGGGTCGGCAAGCCGCTTGGCAAGTTCTTTTGAACAAGGATGTCCGTCGCCGTCTACAAAGAGCGTGGTGCCGTTGGCATCGCTTCGCCAAGCAAAGCGGGAACCTGGCATATGAAACAGTGGTTCACCGTGTTGTAGTTGAGCAACAAGGTCAGCTTCAGTCATTGGCACTTCAAGGGGCGCTACTTGGTCAATATATTTCGGTTGGGTCATGACGCGACCGAACCACTGAGCTATTTGCTCAGGATTATCCAAAGTGGAAAGTACGAACTGGCGCATACGCTCAACGGCAGCATCATCGAACTCACCGACTTGGCTGGCAGGTGCCATGCCTGCATCGCTATAGCGGTGAGAGTCAGAAAGCTGCTCTCCGAGATAGTCTGCGTAGGATGTAATGGCTTCATCCGCTGATGGTGCCCTAAACCCTACCGAGATAGTCATGCAGTCGTCGGTTTGGCTAACGCCATGGTGCGCCCAACCAGGGGGAAGGTAGAGCATATCGCCTGGTGCTAACGTCCAGTCAGAGTCAGCTTCAATCTCAAAGGTTTCAAGAATACGTAGATCGATACCTTGGATAATGGGCGCATTGTCTGGCTGCTTGCCGCCTAGTTGCCAGCGTCGGTGGCCGCTAGCCTGCAATAGGAAAACATCGTATTGGTCGATATGTGGGCCGACGCTACCGCCAGGCGGCGCATAACTGACCATGATGTCGTCCAATCGCCAGCGGGGAAGGAAATCAAATTCATCCATTAGTGCAGCGATAGATGGTACGTAGTGATCAACGGCTTGAACCAGGAGACTCCAGTTGCCTTCCGGCAACCGCTCAAAGGTTGCGTCGTCAAACGGGCCGTGTGAAACCTGCCAGGGGCCATCAGGCCCTTTTTCTTCCACAAGACGTGCTTCTACACCGGGTTCGCAGGCAAGCCCGGCTAGCTCATCGGGGTCGATGGGGCTAATAAAGTCGGGGATAGCGCCACGAATCAGCAGCGGCTTCTGCTGCCAGTAATTGGCCAAGAAGTCTTCGGGCGTTAAATCGCCCAACAATGTGAGTGGCTTATCGTGTTGGCTCATGGCGTTATCCTAGTTCAAATGAGCGCTGCGTCTTACTAAGGGCGCAGTGCGTCGTTTAGAGTGCAGCAAGCCGCTGGTTAAGTGCTTCGGCTTGAGCCTTCGCATTACCAATATAGCTGGCAGGAGAGAGGGCTTTTAACTCATTTTTAACCGACTCGGGTAGCTCAAGCGTATCAATAAAAGCAGCAAAGCCTGCTTGATCAATACGTTTGCCGCGGGTTAATTCTTTAAGCTTTTCGTAGGGCTTTTCGATGCCATAGCGACGCATAACCGTTTGAATTGGCTCGGCCAGTACTTCCCAGCTGTTATCCAGGTCTTCGGCTAGGCGCTCAGGATTCGCTTCCAGTTTGCTGATCCCCTTGAGGCTGGCATGATAGCCAATCAGACCGTAGGCCAAACCAACGCCTAAGTTACGCAGCACCGTGGAGTCTGTCAGGTCGCGTTGCCAGCGTGAAATCGGTAGCTTTTGAGCTAGGTGGCTTAGCACCGCGTTAGCCAGGCCCAGGTTGCCTTCCGAGTTCTCAAAGTCAATCGGGTTAACTTTATGCGGCATGGTTGATGAGCCAATTTCGCCTTCAACAGTGCGCTGCTTGAAGTAGCCCAGCGAAATATAGCCCCATACGTCGCGATCAAAGTCGATCAAAATGGTGTTGAAGCGGCAAATTGCATCGAAAAGCTCGGCAATGTAGTCGTGGGGCTCAATCTGTGTGGTGTAGGGGTTGAAGCTTAGTCCTAAGCCTTCCACAAAGGTGCGTGCGTTGGCTTCCCAGTCAATGTCTGGGTAGGTTGTCAGGTGGGCGTTGTAATTACCCACAGCACCGTTAATTTTACCTAGTATTTCTACACGTTCGATTTGTTTGAGCTGGCGCTTAAGCCGATAGGCCACATTGGCCATTTCCTTGCCTAGCGTTGTGGGGCTGGCAGTTTGTCCATGGGTGCGCGAAAGCATCGGTTGAGCCGCGTGCGCAATGGCCAATTTAGCAATCTCATCGGCGACTTCATGCAGGGTGGGCAGAGTGGCTTTTAGGCCATCCGCCAGCATAACGCCGTAGGAAAGATTGTTGATGTCTTCGCTGGTGCAAGCGAAGTGAATAAATTCAGTGACCGCGTTGAGCTCGGGTTGCCCCGCAATCTTCTCTTTCAAGAAATACTCAACCGCTTTGACATCGTGGTTGGTGGTGCGCTCTATTTCTTTAATGCGTTCGGCATCTTCGACAGAAAAGTCACGAATCAACTGCTCAAGAAAAGCCGTCGCTTCGACTGATAGCGGCGGTACTTCGACAATTTGGCTGTGGTCTGCAAGGCGCTGCAGCCAGCGCACTTCCACAATCACGCGAGCACGGATAAGACCGAATTCGCTGAAGTGCTCCCGTAGGGCGGCGGCTTTTGCGCCGTAGCGTCCGTCAACGGGGGAGAGGGCGGTCAAAGCAGAGAGTTGCATGGCTTGGTTTCCAAGGTGGTCTGAAGACAGTGGTTCTAAAGGCAAGAGTTCGAACATAATGGTTCGAAAACAATGATTCGAAAACAATGGTCCGAAAACAATAGTTCAAAAAAATGGCTCGAAGTGCCTAGATGAGCGGTGGGCGCGTTAGCCAAGGCTATCAAGCGCCCGCCTCAACGCTTTACGCTGGAAAACAAGCTTCCAGCGACGGCCGCCTTGCTGATGCCATAACAGCGCAAAACGAATGCCGGCCATCAAGCAGGCGCGCACCCTTTCAGGCATCATACGAGTCTGCAGTAAAGAGGGATCGCCCTGAACCACGATGCGGGTTTTAAACGTCGAAATGGTCTCTTGGTAGGCATCACCGAGGCTTGCAATCACATTTTCATGGGTGCTGCCAAAGTGCTCTGCCTGTCCCTGTACATGGGAAAGCTTTTGACCAAGTAACTCCATCATATGGCGGTCGGTGCGCAGTTTATTCATTAAAAGTAGCAGCGAAAAACCGTAACGGAGAACCACAGGATTAGCTTGTTTACGGCCAACCAGGGCTTCGAGTGTTTCTAATCCGCGGCGTAAATTGTTGGGGTGGCCGCCATAAATAGCCTCAAAGCTTGCTGGGTTGGTGTCCACGGTTGCATTGATGAGTGTTTCCCAGGCACGGGGATCGACTTGCCCGGTGCGCGCGAGTTCATCTACTAAACTAGCGGATTGAAAGACACCGGCCAGCGCTAGTGCTTGACGCGTGGCTTGAGAATCTGGTGCGCGATGAATAGGGGTAGCGCTCATGCAGCGGTCTCCGTGGTGTTCCAAATGGCGCGAATAACGCCGCCGCCTAAGCAAATATCATCATCATAAAGTACCAATGACTGGCCAGGTGTTACCGCCCACTGAGGATCATCAAACACCACTTCAACAGTGCCGTCGGGCAACGTATGGACTTCACACGGGCAATCACTTTGACGATAGCGGGTTTTGGCGGTGTAACGGCCATGTGCGGCTGGCGGTTCACCTGCTACCCAGTCCATGGCTTCAGTGGCCAATGCATTGGTAAACAGCAGGGGGTGATGCTTGCCTTGGACGGCAATCAATACATTGCGCTCAAGGTCTTTGGCCGCCACGTACCATGGGTCTTCCGAATAGTTGGCTAAGCCACCAATGCCTAGCCCTTGACGCTGTCCCAGGGTGTAGTACATCAGTCCCATATGCTTGCCAATGACATCGCCTTCGGGCGTTTCAATGTTGCCGGGTTGTGCGGGCAGGTATTGCTGCAAAAAGTCGCGGAAGCGGCGCTCACCGATAAAGCAAATACCAGTAGAGTCTTTTTTCTTGGCGGTAATAAGATCGTGCTGTTCTGCCAAGGCTCTAACGACAGGTTTTTCCAGCTCACCAACAGGAAACAGAGTACGGGCAATTGCCGCTTCAGGCACAGCGTGTAGGAAATAGCTTTGATCTTTATTGCTATCCACACCTTTTAGCAGGCGTGGACGCCCTTCGCGAACTCCTTGTCGAACATAGTGCCCGGTTGCGATTTTATCGGCGCCTAACATTTCAGCGTAGTCTAGAAAGACCTTAAATTTGATCTCTCGGTTACATAGAATATCGGGATTGGGCGTTCTGCCCGCTTTATATTCGGCCAAAAAGTGCTCGAAGACGTTATCCCAATACTCGGATGCGAAATTGGCCGTATGCAACTTGATGCCCAGCTTCTCACACACGGCCTCTGCATCGGCAAGGTCTTCTTTTGCCGTGCAGTATTCGGTGCCGTCGTCTTCATCCCAATTCTTCATAAACAGGCCCTCAACCTCGTACCCTTGTTGGAGTAGAAGGAGAGCAGAAACCGATGAGTCAACGCCGCCCGACATACCAACGATTACTTTTTGGGTCTCGGGCGCTTCAGGAATAGACGTGCCATGGGTGGATGTCATTGGCATCCTCAGTTGAAGTAGTGTGCAATTGGGCGCTGATTATACACGATGGAGGCTTGGTGCTTCGAGTGCTTCACTCATGAATCACAGCCAGAGGGTAACAGTGGCCCTTAATGGCGTTTTCGATTCGTTTAAGCACTAGGGGGCTGCGCAGCCGACCGGCATCGCCGAGGACTTTAATGTCATCCAATGTGAGCCAGTGAGTGGCGGTGATATCGCTATCAATGGGTGACGAGAGCATGACGTCTGGTGTCGCTATAAAACCATGACTATGAAAGGTAAGGCCTTCTGGCGTGTGGAATACGTAAAGACCTAAATAGTCGGTTAGCGTCACCTGCCAAGCGGTCTCTTCCTGCACTTCGCGCAAAATGGCTGCCATCGGCCCTTCGCCAGGCTCTACATGCCCAGCCGGTTGGTTAAAAACGGTTTGCCTACCGCCGCGGGCTTCTTCCACCATCAAAAAACGGTCGTCGCGCTGAATCACGCAGGCAACGGTGCTTCTGATGATGGCGTTTTTGATTGTCTTACTGCTCATTTTGAGTGCCTGTGCCGAGGAGTGCCGCTGCGCTTTGGTGCTTTAGTGGGGCGTGGGGCGTGTAGTGTTTCTTTGCGCCACTCGCCAGGGGCCAGATCGCCAAGTTGCCATGGGCCAATGGCTGCGCGTACTAACCTCAGCGTGGGAAAGCCCACGTGGGCGGTCATGCGACGAACTTGGCGGTTGCGGCCTTCAGTAATGGTTAACTCTATCCAACTGGTGGTTGGGTGGCGCTTAGGGTCAATCCTTGGGTCGCGTTGGGCGATGGCAGGTGGCTCAATGCGCCGCGCTTTTGCTGGCTGGGTGGGGCCATCTTTTAACGTGATGCCGTTTTTCAGGGCACTCATTGCCTCATCATCAATCTGCCCTTCGAGCTGCACCCAGTAAGTTTTGGGCTGTTTGTGTCGCGGGTGGGCAATACGGTGGATAAGGCTTCCATCATCGCTTAATAGCAAAAGGCCTTCCGAGTCGTAGTCAAGCCTGCCTGCGGCGTAAACGCCAGGCATATCGATAACATTGGCTAATGTGTCTCGGCCTTGCTTATCAGTAAACTGGGAAAGCATGCGATAGGGTTTATGCAATAAATATAGGGTGCTCATAATTTCGTTTAGGGGTCGCCCTTGATTTGTCGACAATCTCTCATGCGATTAAAATGCAGCGCTGGTATACTTCGGGCTAGCTCTCAAACAGCGGTCAAATCGCGCTGGAGTTGCCATTATTATCACTGCAAAACTATAGAAAGAACTGCCGTAAGAACCACCGATTGATAACCGGGAAAGCCAATTATATGGCCCCGCCTGCTTCGCGGCATGGTCTCTCGTTCAATGAGTCGCGTCGCTCAGGATCTTTATAATCACAGCGATAGAAAAAAGAGGTTAACGCAAAATGTCTAAAACGCCGAAGATCATCTACACGCTCACCGACGAGGCACCTGCGCTCGCGACATACTCTTTGCTACCGATTATTGATGCATTCACCGACGCTGCTGGTATCGAGGTGGAAACCCGTGATATCTCCCTGGCGGCTCGCGTTCTCTCTCTGTTCCCAGACTACTTGACCGAAGAGCAGCGTATCGAAGATCACTTGGCTGAATTGGGTGCTCTGGCTAAGGTTCCCGAAGCCAATATCATCAAGTTACCAAATATTAGTGCCTCTATGCCGCAGCTGCGTGCTGTGATCAAAGAGCTGCAAGAACAGGGTTACAAACTACCCGAATATCCGGACGACCCAAGCAGCGACGAAGAGAAAGATATCAAAGCGCGCTATGACAAAGTGAAAGGCAGCGCAGTTAACCCCGTATTGCGTGAAGGTAATTCCGACCGTCGCGCACCAAAGGCCGTGAAAGAGTACGCACGCAAGTATCCGCACTCGATGGGAGAGTGGAGCCAAGCATCGCGTACCCATGTTTCGCACATGCATAGCGGCGACTTCTACCATGGTGAGAAGTCGATGACCCTGGATCGCGCCCGCAACGTCAAAATGGAGCTGATCACCGCCAGCGGTGAAACCAAGGTGCTCAAGCCACGAGTCGAGCTGCTTGACGGCGAAATCATCGACAGCATGTTTATGAGCAAGAAAGCACTGCTGGATTTTTACGAGCGTGAAATCGAAGATGCGCGTAAGACCGGTGTGATGTTCTCACTGCACGTTAAAGCAACCATGATGAAGGTCTCGCACCCCATCGTGTTTGGGCACTGCGTTAAAATTTTCTACAAGGACGCCTTTGAAAAGCACGGTGAGCTGTTCAAAGAGCTAGGGGTCGATGTTAACAACGGTATCGCTAATCTTTACGACAAGATTGCGACCTTGCCGGAATCTCAGCGTGATGAGGTCATTAGTGACTTGCATGCGTGCCATGACAAGCGCCCAGAGCTGGCAATGGTTGATTCGGCTCGTGGCATCACCAACTTCCACTCGCCCAGCGATGTGATTGTAGACGCTTCTATGCCAGCGATGATTCGTGCTGGCGGCAAGATGTACGGTGCCGATGGTCGTCTCAAGGACGTCAAAGCCGTCATGCCTGAGTCGACCTTCGCGCGTATCTATCAGGAAATGATTAATTTCTGTAAATGGCACGGTGCGTTTGACCCAGCCACTATGGGTACCGTACCTAATGTTGGTCTGATGGCGCAGAAAGCTGAAGAATACGGCTCTCATGATAAGACCTTCGAAGTGCCAGAAGATGGCGTGGCGAACATCACTGACCTAGATACCGGCGAAGTGCTGTTATCGCAGAACGTAGAGCAGGGCGATATCTGGCGTATGTGTCAGGTTAAAGACGCGCCGATTCGCGACTGGGTTAAGCTGGCCGTGGAGCGCTGCCGTGACTCTGGTATGCCCACCGTCTTCTGGCTCGACCCTTACCGTCCGCACGAAAACGAGTTGATCAAGAAGGTCAAAACGTATCTCAAGGATCACGACACTGATGGGCTTGAAATCCACATCATGTCCCAAGTTCGGGCGATGCGTTACACCCTTGAGCGTGTGATTCGTGGTCTCGACACGATCTCGGTGACAGGCAACATTCTCCGCGATTACCTGACCGACTTATTCCCGATTCTTGAGTTGGGTACGAGCGCCAAAATGCTTTCTATCGTGCCGTTGATGGATGGCGGTGGTCTGTTTGAAACAGGCGCTGGTGGTTCCGCACCTAAGCACGTTCAGCAGTTGCTTGAAGAGAACCACCTGCGTTGGGACAGCCTGGGTGAGTTCTTGGCGCTAGTTGCTTCTTTGGAGCACCTTGCCAAACGGTTTGGCAATGACCGTGCTAAGCTGCTGGCGAAAGCGTTGGATGAAGCTAACGGCAAGTTCCTAGAAAGCAACAAGTCACCTTCACGCAAAGTGGGTGAGCTTGATAACCGTGGCAGCCATTTCTATCTGGCGCTGTATTGGGCAGAAGCATTGGCAAACCAGGATCAAGATGCTGAGCTGAAAACACGCTTTGCTCGCTTGGTAGAAACGCTGAAAGCAAATGAAGCTACGATCATTGACGAGCTGAATAGCGTGCAAGGCCAGCCTGTTGACCTTAAAGGCTATTACCACCCGAATGGGGAAGTAGCGAGCCAAGTCATGCGCCCGAGCAAGACGCTCAACGAAGCCCTTGCAATGGTCGCTAACGGTTAAGGTCTTAAATCACAAGCAATCTGCGCTGCCGCTGAGCAACGCGTATGAAAACGCTGTGATATCCCTCGCCCGCCTTAGTGGGCGAGGGTTTTTTGTCTTATGTAATATGCTAATTTTATATTTTCCATGAACCCTTGCTGGGATTGGGCGTCTTACTGTGGTAAGCCAAGCTGGAGTAATGAGATTTCGAGTCATTGAAGCCTAGGATGGATGACTCAAGCGCCGTAAGACACCACCCGCCAGCTAAGAGACGATAAACCTTGCTGCTTATGCCTATTACAGACAGCCCATACATCGTGGCTACCCTGCATGCAGGGATGACTCGGCCTGATGCGCCTGATTATGATGATGACTTAGCCGTTCAACCGGCTGATCCTGAACTAGCTCGGCCACCCTTGTACAAAGTGATACTTCATAACGATGATTACACGCCGATGGAATTCGTTGTTGAGGTATTACAAGGGTTTTTTAATATGGATAGCGAGCAAGCGGTACAAGTGATGCTTGCAGTGCATACCCAAGGCAAAGCGACATGCGGTATCTTTACACGGGATATTGCTGAAACGAAAAGTTACCAGGTAAACGAATATGCCCGCGAATGCGAGCATCCTTTAATGAGCGATATCGAAGCTGCCGACTGAAAGCGTTGAAAAAAATTAGCGATGGGCCTTGCAAGTGCGCCGTTTGTACCCGATGTTGAAAGTGCCGGTCGATTAAACTGATCCGACGCAAGCCCTAGGTGGCGACACGCCCTAGGTAGTAGCGAAAAGGGGACTGCCATGCTGAGCAAAGAACTTGAACTTACCCTGAACACGGCCTTCACCGTGGCTCGCTCAAAGCGCCACGAGTTTATGACCGTTGAGCACCTGCTTCTGGCGTTGCTGGATAATGCGTCAGCAGTTGACGTGTTGAAGGCGTGTGGGGCGAATCTCGATAAGCTGCGGTCCGATCTGCAGGATTTTATTAATTCGACCACACCATTGATTCCTGAAAGCCAAGCGGACCGCGAAACACAACCAACGCTTGGATTCCAGCGCGTACTGCAACGTGCGGTATTCCACGTGCAGTCATCTGGCAAGAGCGAAGTTACCGGTGCTAATGTACTGGTCGCTATTTTCTCTGAACAGGAAAGCCAAGCGGTTTACTTCCTAAAACAGCAAAGCGTTGCGCGCGTAGATGCGGTTAACTACATCGCTCATGGTATTTCTAAAGTCTCCGGTCATGGTCCTGCGCCTTCGCCATCTTCCCAAGAGAGTGAAGATGCTGAAGAGGGTAGTGCAGAAGGCGCTGCGCATCCGTTAACCGGTTACGCTACCAATCTGAATGAGCAGGCGCGTCAAGGCAAAATAGACCCATTGATTGGCCGTGACCATGAGCTTGAGCGTGTGGTGCAAATTCTTGCCCGCCGTCGTAAGAATAACCCACTTCTAGTTGGTGAAGCTGGCGTTGGTAAAACTGCCATTGCAGAAGGCTTGGCGAAACGTATAGTTGAAGAAGATGTGCCTGACGTTATCGCCGATGCAGTGGTTTACTCGCTGGATATGGGTGCGCTATTGGCGGGTACCAAATACCGCGGTGATTTTGAAAAGCGTCTGAAAAGTCTGCTTAGTGAATTACGCAAGCAGCCTAATGCCGTGCTCTTTATCGATGAAATCCATACCGTAATAGGAGCTGGTGCAGCGTCTGGCGGTGTAATGGATGCCTCTAACCTGTTGAAGCCATTGCTTTCATCCGGCGAGTTGCGCTGTATTGGTTCAACAACATTCCAGGAGTTCCGCGGCATTTTTGAGAAAGATCGTGCTCTGGCTCGTCGATTCCAAAAAGTGGATGTGCTGGCACCTTCGGTGGATGACACCATCAAAATCCTTAAAGGATTGCGGTCTCGCTTTGAAGAGCACCATGAGCTTAAGTACACCGATGGCGCCTTAGAAAGTGCCGCACGCTTAGCTGATCGCTACATTAATGACCGTTACCTACCCGATAAAGCTATCGATGTGATTGACGAGGCGGGCGCGCATCAGCGTATGCTGCCGCCAGAAGTACGGGCGAATACAATTGATGTTGAGCAGGTAGAAGCGGTAGTGGCGTCTATTGCGCGTATTCCGCCCAAAAGTGTTTCAAGTTCGGACCGTAAGTTGCTTGAAAAGCTTGATCGCGACCTGAAAATGTTGGTGTTCGGACAAGATGAAGCCATCGATACCCTGTCGGCTGCTATCAAACTTTCCCGTGCAGGTTTGAAATCGCCAGATAAGCCGGTGGGGAGTTTCTTGTTTGCTGGTCCAACTGGTGTTGGTAAGACCGAAGTGGCTAAGCAGTTGGCGCATATCATGGGTATTGAGCTAGTACGCTTTGATATGTCGGAGTACATGGAGCGCCATACGGTTTCGCGTTTGATTGGTGCCCCGCCAGGCTACGTAGGCTATGACCAGGGTGGGCTGCTAACTGAAGCTGTCACCAAGCAGCCGCATTGTGTATTGCTGCTAGATGAGATTGAGAAGGCGCATCCTGAAGTGTTCAACCTGCTGCTGCAGGTCATGGATCACGGTCGTTTGACAGATAACAATGGCCGCGAAGCGGATTTCCGTCACGTTATCCTAATCATGACTTCCAATGCTGGGGCAGAGCAGGCATCACGGCGCTCTATCGGTTTCCAGAACCAGGATCACTCAACGGATGCGATGGAAGTGATTCGCCGCACCTTCTCGCCTGAGTTCCGCAATCGTTTGGATGGCATTATTCAATTCCATGCGCTGCAAACGTCGGTTGTGCGTAACGTTGTCGATAAATTCCTAATCGAGTTGCAGGCACAGTTAGACGAAAAGCGTGTGCAGCTTGAAGTCGATGATATGGCGAGAGACTGGCTGGCAGAGAAGGGGTATGACCCCGATATGGGGGCACGCCCAATGGCCCGCTTGATCCAGGAGAAACTGAAAAAGCCGTTGGCTGAGATGATTCTATTTGGCGAGCTGGCTGATCAAGGCGGTATTGTGCATGTTAACCTTGAAGAAGGTGAGCTGCATTTATCAACGGAGTCGGAGATGGCGGATGCGCCCTGAAAAGGGCGCTAAGGCTGACTAAGTTTTACACCTAAAACCTCACGCTCTTACTTCACTAAAGCACAGCGCCCTGTCATCGACGGGGCGTTGTCGTTTCCAGAGAGCGGCGCCGTACTTACGCTATGTTTGCACTGCATTTAAAAACGGGATGCGTGCATGCGCGGGCAGTGTTTGCTTGAAAGCGTTACCAAGTCTTAGCGCGAGCGATAAACAATACGGCCTTTTGACAGATCGTAGGGCGTCAGCTCTACTTTTACCTTGTCGCCTGTCAGGATACGGATGTAGTTTTTGCGCATCTTGCCTGAAATATGAGCGGTAACGACGTGGCCGTTTTCCAGCTCAACACGGAACATGGTGTTGGGAAGGGTATCAACAATAACGCCTTCCATTTCAATATGATCTTCGCGTGCCATATAGGCAGATCCTCACTTATTTAACGTAATGGTTTGGTCTAATCAGTCACTTCAATGGGCGTCGTCAGGTGACGGTTACCCAGTAAGCAGCGCTATATTGTGCCGTAAGCCTGCCAGCAAGGCAAAAAAGCTGGCAAGTTTAGTAAATTAAAGGCCGCCAATGGCGTCCGTCGAGTACTTCAATAGGGGTGAACGCCCGCTTATAGCGCATTTTTCGGCACTCCTCAATCCAATACCCAAGGTACAAGTGAGGTAGCGATTTTTCACCGCAAAGTTCTATTAGCTTGAGAATAGCAAAGGTTCCCAAGGATCGCTTTTCCAAGCCCTCATCAACACTGAAAAACGTATAAATAGCTGATAGTCCATGCTCAAGCTGATCAAAGGCTGCTACTGCGACGAGCTTTCCTTCTAGACGCATTTCTAAAAGATGCGCATAGGGTTCTTCAAGCGTTAAAAAAGTACGATACTGCTCTCTGCTCGGAGGATACATGTCGCCATCAGCATGACGTAAACGAATATAGTCTGCATAAAGCGTGTAATGATCAGCCTCATAGCGGGCAGGTACTATGCGCGTAACAATATCGGCATTGATGCGACGAATTTTGCGTTGGG
Source organism: Vreelandella neptunia (assembly GCF_000712975.1). Lineage (GTDB taxonomy): Bacteria > Pseudomonadota > Gammaproteobacteria > Pseudomonadales > Halomonadaceae > Vreelandella > Vreelandella qaidamensis. The sequence continues at coordinate 804,844 of NZ_JHQL01000001.1, forward strand.
TACGATTAGCGCTAAAGTCGCTGACGGGAATGCGTACCGAGCGACAAGCATTACACCCCTCACAGTGGGGGCGGTATAAATGGCGTCCGCTACGGCGAAAGCCTAGTAACGAAAGCGAGTCATAAACGCCGGGAACGGGAGATTCCTGGGGATCCAGAAACAGGGTGGTTGCCTCTTTGCCTGGAAGGTAGCTGCAAGCATGAGGAACGGTTAGGAAGAAGCGCAAATCCCGCACAGGGCGGCGAGGAGCGTTACTACTCACGGCTTGCCTCCTTGGTTAATCTGAATACGTTTACCATTCTGGGTGATGAGTCGAAGCGATGGCGTCGAGCCACGGCGATCCAGGTACAGTAGGCGCTTCATTGGTCATAGTCGTTAAGTTAAATGCCTTGTCAGGCAACCACTTTTCAAGATAGTTGATGAACGACGTGCGGGCGACTGTTGTCGCACCAAGGCTTGCCAAGTGGGGGGTATGCATCTGACAGTCGATAAGTTTACCCTCATGGTGCTGCATCGCATGGGCTAAGTGGGCGAGAGCAATTTTAGAAGCATCGGGCACTCGCGAAAACATCGATTCACCAAAGAAGACAGGCCCCATTGCTACGCCATAAAGCCCTCCCACTAGCTGGCCTTCAAGATGTACTTCAATGCTATGTGCGATACCTAGCTCGTGCAGGCGTTGGTAGGCGTCACGCATATCTTGATTGATCCAGGTGCCGGGCTCACCAGGGCGTGGCGCAGCGCATGCTTTAACAATGTTTTCAAACTGTTGATCCAAGGTGACAATAAAACCACCATGACGCAATCGCTTCACAAGGCTACGACGTCGCTTAAACTGTTCTGGTTGCAATACCATGCGTGGGTTGGGGCTCCACCATAGAATAGGCTCATCGTCGCTATACCATGGGAAAATACCTTTCTGGTAAGCACTGATTAGCCAGCATGGAGAAAGCTCTCCGCCGGCGGCAAGAAGGCCGTTAGGGGAGTCGAGAGCTAGGTCGGTAGAAGGAAAGATAGGCTGTGGCGATGAAAGCCAGGGTAACATTGATTGCTCCTGTTACTAGACACTTCGATAGAAGCTCTGTGACGGCGAAAGGATGCTCGGTATGATGCAAACTCGCAAGTGGATTAAAGACACCATTAAGGTGTAAAGGGAGAATCGCTTGAAAGTAAATAAGGCGGTAGACAAGCGAACGCAACGTAACTCGCGTCAACCATCATCAAAGGCCACTACTGGGCGAGTGACGGCGGCAAAGGAGAAAGCTCGCCGGTTTGGCCTGCGCTTGCAGGGGGCGGCGCGCGAAGGCGTAGTCGTGGTGCTGCTTGCGCTATGTGTATTTTTGTTATTAGCACTGTTTAGTTATGACCCAGCTGACCCAGGTTGGTCTTATCAAGGGCCAGAAACGGATGTTCAGAACTGGATGGGCCCTGTAGGGGCCTGGCTTGCGGATGTGCTTTATTCACTGCTGGGTGCCAGCGCTTTATGGTGGCCGGGCATGTTTGGTTATGCTGCTTGGTGGTTAATGAGGTCGCGCCAGGTACGATTTGAAATCGACCCAGTGGCGATTGCCGTGCACTCTGCTGGGTTGGTACTGCTTATGTTCGGCACCACTATGCTGGGAGCGCTCCATTTTTACCATCCTGACAGTCTGTTGCCCTACGCATCAGGGGGGATATTAGGCGAGGGGTTGGTAAATACTTTAAAACCACTAGTCAGCAGTGGTGGCGTGGGCCTTATTTCTGCTGCGCTAATATTGATCGGTTTTCCGCTGTTTAGCGGCATGTCGTGGTTACAGGTGGCTGATGAGCTTGGTCGTCGTCTATGTAAAGTAGGGGGCTGGTTCAGCGCTCGGCGCGCTAAAGGGCGTGAAAAGCGTGCACAACGTGCCGCTGTGCGAGCTGCCGCAAAGGCTGCCTCTCAAAAAGTAAAAGAGAAGCCGCTCACCGAGTTTAAAACAACAAAGCAAGAAAGTAATACGCAGCGCTCTAACCTAGAAGACGAACATCGCCAGCCGGAGCCTGCACGAGAAAACCGCCAAACACGTCGTGAGCCTAGTTTTTCTGCCACGACAGATACGTCTATTCCATGGGAAGCGGCTGCATTTTCGGGAGCGTTGCCAGCCCAAGCAATGCCTAAGCGTGAACAGCCAACGCCTGATATAAACGCTTCTCAAGATATTTCGGTTGAGGCTGGACAGTCTTCAGCATTCGCTGAAGTACAGCCTTCAGCTAAAACAGACACTAAAAAGGAGCCCGTTGCCGAACATAGAGCTGAGAGTAATGGAGATCATAAGGACGAAAAAGACCTAGAAAAAGACCTAGAAAAAGAGGTGGAAAAAGAAAAAGAGATAGAACGCACTTTGGCAAGGCCGGACAGCGCGCCACGTGAAGATGCTTTTGCGGTGCGCATCAACGATGAAGACAGCGAGCCAACGCCTTCGATACCGCTGTCCACTCAAGAGTCTGAGCCTGAACGTGAGCCGAGTGAGCCTGCGTTTAAAGAGCCTGCTTTCGATGAGCTCGCAGATCAACAGCCAGCGTCACGACCTGCTCCTGGCTTACCCGGAGAAGAAGAGCTTTCATTGCACTCACCTTCAGACGTTTCAGGCGATGACACAGAGCATCAGTCACCGCCGATGTCTCAGTCAGCGCATGAAATACAGCAGCGCGATGCAAGTACACCTCAGTGGAACGATGACCATGAGTGCGATGATATAGCACCCGTTTCCACGCGCTTGCCTGAACGCGAACAAGCACCTGCTATAACGCCTCCAGGTGATGACGTTCGCCCTTCGCCGTCCGTTGAACCACGCTCTGAAAGAGTGCCCGAAGTCGTGCCTGAGCCAGTATGGAATGATGAGGAAGACGACGACGCCCCGTCGGCAGTAACACCAGCCAGCACCGCGACACGCCGAGAGCCAACGCTCTCTGCACAATCGCCCGAGGCTGGCTCACCAGGCTTGAGGGCTTCTGAGGAAAAAGAGCCAGACAGTACTCCTACCCTATGGACTGTTGAGCATCTGCAGAGCCAGCGTCCAGCATTTGAAACGCTCGATGAGCCAGAAGGGGATGTGCCTAGTCTTCAGTTGTTGACACCTCCTGAGCCGCATGAGCCTAACTATACGGAGCAGCAGCTGGCTGATATGGCAGAGCTGTTAGAAGTGCGGCTACGTGAGTATGGGGTTAAGGCAGAAGTCGTTGATACATGGCCTGGTCCGGTTATCACCCGATTTGAAATTAAACCGGCGGCTGGGGTGAAAGTTTCTAAAATCAGTAACCTTGCCAAAGACCTTGCGCGCTCATTAATGGTTAAGAGTGTGCGTGTGGTTGAAGTCATTCCAGGACGCCCAACGGTCGGCATTGAAATACCTAACCCTCATCGGGCAATGATCCGTCTGCGTGAGGTGATCGACTCTGACCGCTATCAACAGGAAAGCTCGCCGCTGACCATGGCGTTGGGGCAAGACATTGGTGGAGGGCCCGTTGTCGCCAATCTCGGTAAGATGCCCCATCTGCTGGTGGCGGGTACAACAGGGTCAGGCAAGTCAGTCGGTGTTAACGCCATGCTGATTTCCATGCTGCTAAAAGCGACCCCTGATGAGCTTAAGCTGATCATGGTTGACCCAAAAATGCTGGAGTTGTCGGTTTACGATGGCATTCCGCACCTTTTGGCGCCAGTGGTCACTGATATGAAAGAAGCTGCTAATAGTCTGCGTTGGTGTGTTGCGGAAATGGAGCGCCGCTACAAGCTAATGGCGGCGATGGGGGTGCGTAACATTGCAGGTTTTAATGGGCGTTTAGATGAGGCTAAAAACGCAGGCGCCCAGGTGGCTGACCCGCTTTGGGAGCCGCAGCCTTGGGAAATGCATCAAACGCCGCCGATTCTTGAAAAGCTGCCCTACATTGTAGTGGTGATCGACGAATTCGCCGACATGTTTATGATCGTCGGGAAAAAAGTTGAAGAACTAATTGCTCGCTTAGCACAAAAAGCGCGTGCAGCGGGAATTCACTTGATTTTGGCTACCCAGCGCCCATCGGTTGATGTGGTAACAGGGTTAATTAAAGCGAATATTCCGTCGCGTATGGCCTTCCAGGTATCGTCACGGATTGATTCGCGTACCATTCTGGATCAGGGTGGCGCAGAGAGCCTGCTTGGCCATGGCGATATGCTGTACTTACCCGCTGGCTCAGGGCCGCCTAACCGGATACATGGTGCTTTTGTAGACGATGACGAAGTGCATCGGGTCGTAGATGATTGGAAACGACGTGGTGCGCCTGAGTACATCGAAGAAATTCTGTCAGGTGGTGTGACTGCAGATGCGCTGGCGGGTCTTGAGGCTGAGGGCGTAGATGGTGATGATGCAGAGCAGGATGCGCTTTACGATGAAGCCGTTCAGTTCGTTACTGAAACGCGCAAAGCTTCTATTTCTGCCGTGCAACGTCGCTTTAAAATCGGCTATAACCGCGCTGCACGCTTGGTAGAAGCAATGGAAAGTGCTGGCGTGGTTACTTCTATGGGGTCTAACGGTGCCCGCGAAGTGCTGGCGCCGCCACCGATAGGCCACTGACTTATCTTTTAACAAGTGTCTGGCGTTTGCTTCAATAATGCAATAAGCGTGAAAATCGCGCCGTAGGTGAAACCCTGCGGCGCGTTTTGCGTCTGAGAGGCTACACGGATCGTCTTCACGCTCCTTGCCTCGTCCGCTATCCGGCAATGACTGCCTAGGGAGAAAATAATGCGCGATACCCATATTCGACGCTCATCATCGTTAGCGTTAGCAGCCAGCGCGCTAGGGCTAGCCTTTGCAGCGCCTATGGCGTGGGCCAATGACGCCGCAGAGCGTCTTACTGAGCGGCTTGACCCGCTAGAAAACTATCAAGCGACGTTTGAACAGCAGATTTTAGACGGTGGTGGCGAGCGCTTACAAAGCGCCCGTGGGGAAATGTGGCTCTCGCGTCCTGGCATGCTGCGCTGGGAAGTGGAAGCGCCTTACTCCCAAGTGGTAGTTTCTGATGGAGAAGATGTTTATCTTTACGATCCGGATCTTGAGCAGGTCACCGTTCAAGCGATGGATGACCGAGTCACACATACCCCAGCGCTGTTGCTTTCAGGCAGTGCAAACGATCTAACTGCTAGCTATGACGTATTTCATGAACAGCAGGACGGTGACGACGTGTTTACGCTGATTCCTATCTCAGCGGATACGCTATTTGAAGAGCTAAGCATGGTCTTTGACGATCAGACTTTAACTGAACTGTGGATGATGGATAGTACCGGCCAGCGTACTGCAATTACGTTCAGCGATATTACCCGTAACGGTAGTATTGACCGTAGCTTATTCAATTTTGATATTCCTGATGGCACTGATGTTATCCGTGAAGAGCTGTAAAAAAAGCTGTGAGAAAAGTAATACACTGCTTGCAATAATGTACTCTGCACAATGATTGGACCAGGCACCCTAGGGTGCCTGATCAGCTTCCTGATCACGCTGTTCCCGCCACGCCATTATCTCGCCAAAGCGCTTTTCTTGACCAAATTCGCTCGGTTCATAAAAGCGCATTTTGGGCAATTCGTCTGGCCAACAGTCATGGGCGCTGCCAGCAGGATAGCCATAGGGTTCGTTATGCGCGTAGCGGTACCCTTGGCCGTGCCCCAACTGCTCCATCAATTTGGTCGGGGCGTTACGAAGGTAGTTGGGAACTTCCAGTTGGGGTTGCTGCTGCACAAACTGCTGTGCAGCCTTCCAGGCACGGTCAATACGATTGCTTTTTGGCGCAACCGCTAGATGAACGGCGGCGTGGGCAATCGCACGCTGGCCCTCGTAGTCGCCTAAACGTAAATAGGCATCCCAAGCAGCAATGACCAGGGGCAGTGCTCGTGGGTCAGCATTTCCTACATCTTCTGAGGCAATCGCCGTTAAGCGGCGCACAATATCAAGCGGGTCGCCGCCGCCCTGTAAAAAACGTGCCATGTAAAGTAGCGCTGAATCAGGACGTGATGAACGAATCGATTTATGAATTGCTGATAATAAATCGTAATAAGCATCACCCTGCTTATCAAAGGCGCTTGATTGATGACCTACAACATCGGCTAATACCGCTTTATGTAGTACCTCTTTATCACCATGTTGCACAGTAAAGTCACAAGCCGTTTCTAGCAGTCCCAGCGCGCGACGTGCGTCGCCTGCACTAGCATGAGCAAGCGCCTCTAATACTCCCTCTTCCACCTCAATGCTGCGTTTTCCTAGCCCATGCTCCGGGTCGTTTAACGCCTGGGATAGCACCTGGATAAGTTCGTCATGGCTCAGTGGTTTAAGTACATAGACCCGAGCCCGGGAGAGTAGCGCCGAGTTAACTTCAAAAGAGGGGTTTTCTGTCGTTGCGCCGATCAATGTTAGCAGGCCAGACTCCACATGGGGCAGCAACGCGTCTTGTTGACTCTTGTTTAGACGGTGGATTTCATCTAAGAATAGAAGTGTAGGCGATGTGCGTTGTTGGGCTCGCTCTACTGCTGAACGAATTTCTTTCACGCCGGCCATGACAGCACTTAAATGCTCAAGATGAGCGCCAGAAGCACGTGCTAGTAACTCTGCTAGCGTGGTTTTCCCCACGCCGGGTGGCCCCCATAAAATCATTGAGCGTACGACCCCGGATTCTGCCATTCGACGTAGGGGTTTTTCAGGCCCCACTAATGCCTGCTGGCCGACAAAATCGTCAAGGGTCAGTGGGCGCATACGGTAGGCAAGGGGAGCTTCTTCACCCACAGTGGTCGCAGTAGAGGGCGTGCGGTCAAACAAATCCATATAAACGTTCCCTAATAAACAAACCACCTAAACTTCCAGCGTAAGTGTCGTTGTTGAACAACCAACGATTCACACGTATCTGTGGTAAATAATGTAACGTCAGGCTACCTTTGGGCATAACCGATTGATAATCGTCTGCTTGCCTTGGTGATGGCAAAGGGCGCATGGTAAAGATTAACACCAGTGTAGTTGAACCCAGCTCATGCTCACGTGCCTAAGCGTTGGTAAGGTATGGGCGAAAGGTAAGGCACTTACAAAGGAGACGGCAAGATGTTAAACCAACTGCGTCTAGATCATGCCAACATGGCGCGAATGCTCCATGTGTTACAGCTTAAACACAAAACGCTAGCGAGCGGTGAGCGTCCCGATTTTCAGCTGATGCGGGAAGTAGTGGACTACATTTTGTCCTATATGGATGGCTTTGCGTCACCGCTGGAAAAAATTTGCGTTGAGCGCCTGCAGGAGCAAGCGCCAGAACACCTTCCATTGATGGAGCAAATGGCCAGCGACTATCGTAAATTAAAGCCGCGCCTTTCCCGCTTATCCGATGATATCGACATGATCTTAATGGATAACGTGTTGCCAATGGATCGCTTTGCTGAGGCGTTGAAAGCGTATCTTGATGCACACCGTGCCTACCTCCGTCATGAAAGAGAGGGGCTGTTCCCTCTGATTGACAAACATTTTAGCGAAGAGGATATGGAAGAATTGCGTCAAGCATTGCCCGAGGGTGCCGAAAAGGAATTAGAGCGCTTACAGCAAGCCTACCCAGAGCTATATGCCGAATTACGGGGTGCTGAAGTGCCATCGTTATAGCGTGTAAGGCAAACAGTCAAAGTGGAACGGGGCATGCTAAACTAGCGCCCCGTTTTTATTGGCGGTTTGAGAGGTTAGACGTGCCTATAGCATATGAAATGGGTAAACAGTGATGTTGGGACCTGTACTGCTGTTTGATTCAGGTGTGGGCGGGCTTTCCGTTGCTCAGGCGCTTCGCCGACACTACCCCCATTTAGCAATGTGTTATGCCTGTGATAACGCTTGGCTGCCTTACGGTCTTCGCGATGATGTGACGCTTTCTAAACGTATTGTGGCGGTGTGCAAAGCAGCGGTAGACGCCTGCCAGGCAAGTGTCTTGGTGGTTGCTTGTAATACTGCCAGTACGTTGGCGTTAGAGGGGTTGCGAAAAACGCTGGATATTCCGGTTGTTGGTACGGTGCCTGCGATCAAGCCTGCCGCGCTAAGTAGTCAAACGCGTCATATCGGGTTGCTCGCCACAACGGCGACCGTCAACAGGCCGTATACTCAGGCGTTGATTAACAGCTTCGCAAGTGACTGCTTAGTCACTAAGGTGGCGGCAGATGCGCTGGTTACGGAAGCAGAAGCGTGGCTATCAGAGGCGCCGATAAATGAGCAGCGATTAAACCAAGCACTGATGCCTTTATGGCAAGCTACCCAGGCTAACCCAGCGCTCGATACTGTGGTGCTGGGCTGCACTCATTTCCCGTTGTTGAAGCCCAAGTTAATTAGCCTGTCGCCGGTACCGCTGGTGTGGGTAGACTCTGGCGACGCCATTGCCCGTCGAGTAGGCCAAGTGGCAACTATTTTAGATAACCACACCCACGATGGGCGTTGCTTTACAACAGCGCCAGCAGAGCAGCTTACTAACGGACTGGCACGCTTTGGCTTTCAAGCGCCACAACGATTAACAATTCCTAATGTAGTGTAGTCACCCTGTTAGATTGTTTATTTTTATTCATGTTATTGACTTCAAAGAGGAGCCACCTTGGCGATCCCCACTGTAGAACCCGAACGTTATGCTGAACAGCTTGCTGAAAAGCAAGCCTACGTGGAGAAGACCTTTGCGGCGTTCACCACACCTACGCTTGAAGTTTACCCTTCGCCGCCCAGTCACTACCGGCAGCGCTGTGAGTTTCGCATCTGGCATGAAGATGATGACCTTTTTTACGCTATGTTTGAGGTCGATCCGGACAATCCCAAAAGTAAGCGGGTTGTGCGCTTGGATCAGTTTCCTGTCGCCAGTGAGCATATCAATGCGCTGATGCCGCGTCTGCGAGAAGCGTTTCTTGCCAGCGATGAACTTCGCCGCCGCTTATTTCAGGTTGAGTTTTTAACCACATTGTCTGGTGAGGCGTTGGTCACGCTGATTTACCATCGCCCACTAAGTGATACCTGGGAAGCTGAGGCCCGCGCACTGGAAGAAGCGCTTGGCATCATGATTATTGGTCGTTCTCGCAAACAGCGCCTAGTGCTAACCCGTGATCACGTGTGGGAACGCTTAACCGTTGATGGCCGCGAGCTGGTTTACCAGCAGGTCGAAAACAGCTTTACTCAGCCAAACGCGCATATCTGCCAGACCATGCTTAGCTGGGCCAGAGAGGCTACCGCCGGACGACAAGATGAAGACCTGGTGGAGCTTTACTGTGGTAACGGTAATTTTACCATTGCGTTAGCAGAGAACTTCCGACGCGTACTGGCAACGGAAATTTCCCGCACCTCGGTAGCCAGTGCTAACGTCAACCTGGAGGCTAACGGCGTGACCAATGCCCAGGTGGCAAGAATGTCCGCTGAGGAGTTCGCGCTGGCGCTAAAAGGCGAGAAAACAGGCCGCCGAGTGACGGAGATGGCGTTGGATGCGTATGAGTTTTCAACCGTACTAGTCGACCCACCAAGAGCGGGACTGGACGCGGAAAGTTGCCATCAAATCAGCGAATACGCCCAAATCGTCTATATTTCATGCAATCCAGCGACGCTTGCTGAAAACTTAACCATACTGACTAAAACACACCATATTGAACGGTTTGCGTTATTTGATCAGTTTCCGTTCACAGAACATTGTGAATGCGGTGTATTACTCACGCGCAAAAACAGTGGGCAATAAAAGCTTGTCAATAGTACTTATGATGCACAAGCGGCATACACCATGAATAACCTGTCAGATGGTTAGGGGGACGAGCATCGGTAGCGTAAGCTAATGGATAGTTTGGCCTAAAGGCCTATTGTCCTTCGTTTTTTGGCCTAAATAGTGGCCCCAGGCAGTCGAGGTGATGGATGCATTACGTTGCGATCGAAGAGAGTCGGCGAGACCTTTTAAAGCAGCTACAAGAGCGATTGGATGCGCGACTGGAGCCGGAGCGCTCAGCAGAGATTGAAGCGTTTGCTCGCCATTTTTATGCCACCGTTCCCGTGGAAGATTTGGTAGATCGACGCTTAGACGACCTGTATGGGGCCACACTATCGATTTGGCAGTTTCTGCAGCACCATGACTTAAAAAGTCCCAAAGTACGCATCTTTAACCCTGACTTTGAAGAGCATGGCTGGCAGTCAACTCACACCTTTGTTGCTGTTTTACACGAAGACATGCCATTTCTGGTTGATTCGGTTCGAATCGAACTCAATCGTCGTGGCCTAACGGTTCACGCTATTCAAAATGCCGTCTTCGCTGTCGCTCGTGATGATCAGCACCAGCTCAAAAAACTCGCTTCACCAAGAGATGAAAACGCGCCTGAAGCGCGCGAATCATTGATGGTCATTGAAGTTGATCGCCATTCTGATGCTGAGTCATTGACCAAGATCGAGCATAACCTTCACGAAGTATTGCGTGATGTGAGAACGGCGGTTAGTGACTTTGATGGCATGTGTGGACAAATTACTGAGGCTATTCAAGAGCTAGAGAAAAACTGTCCGCCGCAAATTGACCCTGATGATCATGAAGAAGCTATTGCGTTTTTAGAGTGGTTACTTAAAGACAACTTTACCTTCCTGGGTTATGACGAGTATCTGCTAGAAGGCAAAGAGCTGCAGCGTGACCCCAACAGTGTGTTAGGTGTTTTCCGCCTTGACCAGCCACGCTACCGTGAGCGTATCCGCACTGAAGAAGGCATTGGTGAGAATGACGATTACGTGCTAGTGCCTCAGCTACTGTCGTTTGCTAAAAGCGCGCATCACTCCCGGGTGCATCGCCCCACGTATCCTGATTACATTACCGTCGACCGCTATGACGATGACGGCAATGTGATTGGCGAGCGGCGCTTCTTTGGCTTGTTCACTGCCACGGTTTATAACGAATCGCCACGTAATATTCCGCTGCTGCGTCGCAAGTTAAAAGCCGTGATGGATATTGCTGGATTTAACCCTCAGGGGCACAACGGCAAACAGCTGCTGCAAGTGTTGGAAGTGTATCCTCGTGATGACCTGTTCCAGATCAGCACGGAATCCTTGGCCAGCACTGCGCTTGGTATCCTCAATATTCGTGAACGCCGCCAGGTGCGCTTATTTATTCGCGCGGACGTCAGCGGTAAGTTTTACTCTTGCTTAGTATTTGTACCAAGAGACGTTTTCTCTACTGACCTGCGTCAGCGTATACAAGCAATGCTGTGTGATGAGTTAGACGCTCGCTTTGGTGATTTCAATACCTACTTGTCAGAGTCGGTGCTAGCTCGTATTCAGCTTATTCTGCGCTTTAATGGGGAAGGGCCAAGCCAATACGATCTTAAGCGCTTAGAGAGCAAAGTGGCACGTTTGGCGCGCAGCTGGCGCGATGAGCTTCAAGAAGCAATGATAGAAGGCTTTGGTGAAGAGCGCGCTAATCACCAAATGGACCATTTCCATAATGCCTTCTCGGCCAGTTATCGAGAAGATTTCAATGCTCGCACCGCGGTGTTTGATGTTCAGCATTTACTGACCCTAGATAGTGGTGATGACCTCTCGCTGTCGCTTTATCGCCCCCTGGAAGAGCAAGCAGGTGGCATGAACCTTAAGCTTTTCCATCGTGAAACACAGATTCCGCTGTCTGACGTGCTACCAATGATGGAAAACTTGGGACTGCGCGTTATTGGTGAACGTCCCTACGACATTAATGCCCCGCAGCAACGTTACTGGATTCATGATTTCGAGCTAGAGCATAGTCGTGAAGGTGTGAATTTAAGCGAAATGCGTGACACCTTCAGCGAAGCATTTAAGCGAATATGGGCAGGAGAGGCCGATAACGACGCCTTTAACCGTCTGATTATTGGTGCTGGTCTTGATTGGCGCGAAGTGGCCATGCTGCGCGGTTACGCCCGTTACCTTAAGCAAATTCGCTTTGGTATGTCGCAGGACTATATCGCAGCCACTTTGGCTAGTTACCCGGCTATTACCCAAGCGCTCGTTGAGCTTTTCCGGCTACGTTTCGATCCCGCGCGTCAGCCAAGCAGTTTAGATGACTGCCTTGCGCGCTTAAACGAGCACCTAGAAGGTGTTGCTAGCCTAAACGACGATCAGTTGCTGCGCCGTTTTATGGAGCTTATTCAAGCGACCTTGCGCACTAACTATTACCAGAAAGCTGATGGCGGTCGTTTCAAAGATTACATCGCCTATAAATTGGAGCCGTCGAAAGTCACCGGCATGCCCAAGCCTCGCCCGGCGTTTGAGATCTTTGTTTGCTCGCCACGTGTAGAAGGTGTCCACCTGCGTGGCGGCAAAGTAGCTCGCGGTGGCTTACGTTGGTCAGATCGTCACGAAGACTTCCGCACCGAAGTGCTAGGCCTAGTGAAAGCCCAGCAGGTGAAAAACGCAGTCATCGTGCCGGTGGGTGCTAAAGGCGGCTTCGTATGCAAACGCATGCCAGAAAATGCTGATCGTGAAACCCAACAGAAAGAAGGCATCGCTTGTTACAAAATCTTTATTCGCGCACTGCTGGATGTCACTGACAACCTGGTGGGTGGAGAGGTTGTGCCACCGCAAAATGTGGTGCGCCATGATGGCGACGATAGCTACCTCGTGGTAGCTGCCGATAAAGGGACCGCAACTTTCTCGGACATCGCAAACGAGATATCCATAGAGTATGGCCACTGGCTCGGTGATGCTTTTGCCTCTGGCGGTGCTAACGGTTACGACCACAAGAAAATGGCGATTACCGCGCGTGGTGCCTGGGAGTCCGTCAAGCGTCATTTCAAAAATCTCGACGTAAACACCCAGCAAGATTTGTTCACTGTGGTTGGCATTGGCGATATGGCTGGCGACGTTTTCGGCAACGGTATGTTGTTGTCGGACAAAATCCAGCTAGTAGGCGCATTCAACCATCTGCATATTTTTGTCGATCCAAACCCTGACGCAGAAGCTGCCTTCGCTGAGCGTAAGCGTATGTTTAACCTCCCTCGCTCCAGCTGGGAAGACTACAGTGCTGAACTGATCTCCCAGGGTGGCGGTGTCTTTAGCCGCAGTGCTAAATCCATTCCAATATCTCCGGAAATGCAGCAGGTGTTTGGTATCGAAGAGACGCGCCTTTCACCCAATGACCTGATCCGTGCCATGCTGATGGCTAAGGTCGATCTGTTGTGGAATGGTGGTATCGGTACCTATGTGAAGAGCTCCGATGAAACCGACGCAGACGTAGGTGACAAAGCCAATGACGCGCTGCGCATTAATGGCGCCGAGTTGAACTGCCGCGTTGTTGGTGAGGGCGGCAACTTGGGCTTGACCCAGCGTGGTCGTATGGAAGCGGCTGCAAAAGGGGTGCGCGTTTATACTGACTTTATCGATAATGCCGGTGGCGTTAACTGTTCTGACCATGAGGTCAATATCAAGATATTGATCGATGAAGTGGTTAAACGTGGCGATATGACCGACAAGCAGCGTAATCAGCTGTTAGCCGATATGACCGAAGAAGTCGCCAACCTGGTAATTCTCGATAACTATCGTCAAACCCAAGCGCTGGATCTGTCAGAAATACTGTCTCACCAAGGCATGGGGCCATACCGTCGCTTTATTAGTGAGCTTGAGTCAGCCGGCCAAATTGATCGTGAACTAGAATTTTTGCCTGCCGATGACGTGCTTAAAGAGCGTGCCAGTCACGACCAAGGCATGCGGCTGCCTGAGCTCTCGGTGCTGATTTCTTACGCTAAGAGCACTCTTAAAGGCGATCTGATCAACTCTGAGGTGCCGGATGATCTCTACATTCACCGTCACCTAGAGCGCTTGTTCCCTGACGTATTGACGCAGCGCTATCAGACAGAAATGTATGACCACCGCCTAAAGCGTGAAATAGTGGCTACTCAGGTAGCCAACGACTTAGTCGATCATATGGGCATTGTGTTTGTTCGTCGCCTAATGGACTCAACTGGCGCAGGGCGTGCTGATATTGCTCGCGCTTATGTGGTCGCTCGAGATGCGTTTAACCTCACGTCTCTGTGGGAGCAAATCGAGGCGCTGGATAACCAAGTGCCGAACCGTGTTCAGTACTCGATGATGCTTGACCTAATGCGCATGATTCGCCGTGCAACGCGCTGGTTCCTGCGTCAGCATTTGGGGCTGTCCACTCAAGATACAATTGAGTATTTCGGTCCTCGTCTTGCTCAACTGCAAGAAGGTATTGGTGAACTGCTTAGCGGAGAAGAGCAGTCTGCATGGCGTAAGCGGTGTGACGAGCTGCTAGAGGCCGGGGTGCCGGAAGCGCTGGCCTCTACCGTAGCTGCGGCGCCCAGTCTCTACGCAGGTTTGGGAATTATTCACGCAGCGCGGGTTGCCAATGAGAAGCCTCAGCGTGTGGCTGAAGTATTCTATGAAATCGGTAGTCGTCTAGAGCTACCCTGGATGATCCAGCAGGTGACCCAGCTTGAAGTGCGCGATGCATGGCAGGCACAAGCGCGAGAAACCTTCCGTGATGACATTGACCGTCAGCAGCTTGCCCTAACCACCAGTGTCTTGAAGTTGGAAGCGGGTAGCCGCGACACCCAAGAGCGGGTCGCCCAGTGGCTTGAACAGCACGCAGAGCTACACCGTCGTTGGTGTCGTTTGATTGATGAAGTGCGCGGTGGTAGTGAAGTTGGCTTTGCACTATTTGCCGTTGCCGTGCGTGAATTGGTCGATCTTGCTGAAAGTGATAGCGAAGCGTAAGTCACAAGCTCGCTATCCACTTGCTCGATGAGTAACACCACCTACCGCGCCCCTAATCAGGGCGCGGTTTTTTGTGACTGTTCTTGATACTGTTCTTGGGACTGTTCTTGAGATCGCTCTTGAGACCGCTCTTGAGACCGCTTTTCCACTGCATCGCCTTTCTCGCTGCTCAACGCTGCGAAGATAACTTGATTTACGCTATACTCTGCGCGCCGCGCGCTATGCTGTCTATTTGTTCACAAGTAGCGTGCTCGTTCGCCTGCTTCATGCCCACTGCTCTGGAGAACCTCGCTGATGTATAACTTCGCCCGTTCGCTGCTATTTCGACTCGACCCTGAAACATCTCATGGGTTGGCGCTGGGTGCGTTAGATACTCTGCATCGGGTTGGCGGTGTGCAGCGGGTATATGGTGAGCCTGTGAGTGACCCTGTTGAGCTAATGGGGCTGCGTTTTAGTAATCGGGTAGGGTTAGCCGCAGGGCTAGATAAAAACGCCGATCATTTGGATGCGTTGGGCGCGTTGGGCTTTGGGTTTGTAGAAGTAGGTACCGTTACCCCCAAAGCGCAGCCAGGAAACCCAAAACCGCGCCTGTTCCGGCTTGCAGGTCACGAGGCGATCATTAACCGCTTTGGGTTCAATAACAAAGGGGTTGAGCACCTTGTCGCCCAGGTGAAAAAGCGCCACTACAAGGGCGTGGTGGGCATTAATATTGGTAAAAACTTAGCCACCTCTGTGGAAAACGCGCTTGATGATTACCTGCTTTGCTTAGATGCGGTGCACGGTGTGGCTGATTATATTGCAGTGAATATTTCCTCGCCTAACACACCAGGGCTGCGAACGTTGCAGTTCGGTGAGCAGCTGGATGCACTGCTAGGTCCTATTCGTTCGCGCAGCCAAGCGCTGGATGATGCGTTAGGCCGCAAGGTGCCGCTACTGGTTAAAATCGCCCCAGATATGAGCGAAGAAGAGGTGGCGTTGGTGGCGGGTAGTATCGCGCGTAACGGGTTGGATGGTGTGATTGCGACCAATACCACGATATCTCGCGAGGCGGTAAAAAGTGATCCACAGGCAGCAGAGGCAGGTGGATTGTCTGGAAAACCCGTTTTTGAAGCGTCAAATACGGTCATTCGTCTGCTGCGTGCACAGCTGCCAACGTTACCTATTATAGGTGTCGGAGGGATTGATAGTGGTGAGACCGCCGCTGCAAAAATTGCTGCTGGTGCAGATCTGGTGCAGCTCTACTCGGGGTTGATCTACCAAGGGCCTGGGTTAGTAAAAACGTGCGCCTTGGCGCTTAAGCAGCATCGTTAAGGTGATAGGTCAGCCAGTGCTCGCAAGGGGCGCGATGGCAATAAAAAAGCCCGCTTGTCAGCGGGCTCCGTACTCCGAATGTCATGTTTGAAAGGTAAAATAACTAGGTCATTACCAAGGGATTTTTATGGATACCGGAGACGCCGGTCATCCCATCCCACTGATCACCGCGACCTTCACGCCAACCACTCATCCAATACTCGCGTAAATTAACATCTTGACTGGGGCAGTCATCTCGGGAGCGACCCGTAATGCCCGCTTTATAGCCGTGAACATAAGCCCGTTGGAAGCGATCACGTTTTTGTCGTTTCATTGGCTAACCTCTTTTCACGAAAGCCTTTGATAAGAAAAGCAAACTGGGCAAAAATGTCGTCTTTGCATCAGCGCTATTTCGATAGATAACTTCAGCAAGCCGCCACTCAACGCTAGTGCCTAGCACTCACGTGCTGAACGGGCAAAGCGGCAGACTCGACAAGCTAGAGATCTTGAAAGCAAGTTTGCTAATAGACCCCTGACAAACAACGCATGCGTTTTTCAGTAGCTACACTCCTATTGTTAGCTCATTATGGGGTCACTTGTCGACCATCAAATTGTCATAAGACGTAAACTCATTTGCCATATATAGGAATATCGCGCTCTTACGCGCGGCGATAAACATGACCGAGTCGAGCCAAACTGCCCCTTTAAACCTCCTTGCCACCTGTCCTAAAGGCATTGAAAGCCTTTTAGCTGATGAGCTGTCAGCGCTAGGAGCCGAGCCAGGTAAAACGACCGTGGCGGGCGTTTATTTTTCCGCTAATCTAGAAACCGCCTATCGCATATGCCTGTGGTCACGGTTAGCTAACCGCATTATTTTGCTGTTGGCTCGGGAGTCGATGATCGATACTGCCGAGCAGGTACGTGACGTGGTTGCCCGACTGCCCTGGACACAGCATTTAACGCCAGGCAAAACGTTGGCGGTCGATTTCCATGGTCGTAGCGATCACATTCGCCATACTCGCTTTGGTGCCCAAACGGTGAAAGATGGCGTTGTTGATTCGCTACAGTTAGCAGGTCAGGAGCGTCCCAATGTTGATACCAAAACGCCCGATTTGCGCATCTATGCCCACTTACACCGTGCTAATTTAAGCCTGGGAATTGATCTTTCAGGCGAAAGTTTGCACCGTCGTGGCTACCGCCGCGATGTGGGCCATGCGCCGCTGAAAGAGAATTTGGCAGCGGCATTGCTAGTACGTGCTGGCTGGCCTGAGCGCGCAAAAGCCGGTGAGCCGCTGTTAGACCCACTGTGTGGCGCAGGCACACTATTGATTGAAGCGGCGCTAATGGCCGCTGATCAAGCGCCCAATCTCAATCGGGAGCGCTTCGGTTTTCAAGGCTGGGCAGGGCACGAAGAGCCAGTGTGGAAAGAGCTAAAGCGCGAAGCCGAGGCGCGGGCTTCGATAGGCCGTAAACGCTGTAAAACGGCGCTAGTGGGCTTTGATCAGAGCCCGGCGGCACTGACGGCGGCAAAAGCCAACGCCATGCGTGCTGGCATTCCTGCGCTAATTACCTTGCATGGGCAGAGCCTTAGCCAGCTAACTAGGCCAGAGACTATTACTGCTGAACGTGGGTTATTAATTACTAACCCGCCTTATGGCGAGCGCTTAGGCGAATTACCTGAGCTGGTGCGTTTGTATGCCCAGCTGGGTGAAAAGGCAAAAGCACTGTTTCCTGGCTGGACGTTGGCGCTTTTTACCGGCAATCCCGATTTGGGCCATCGCCTGGGGCTACGGGCTCATAAGCAGTATGCGCTGAAAAACGGTGCGCTGGATGCCAAACTGCTACTGATGGAGATTGCCCATCACACAGCAAGCTCGGCCAGCCAAGCAGACAGTGAAAGCGCCTCATCTGCTTCAGACAGCGGTGAAATGGTGTCGGCAGTAACCGCCAGTGCCAAGCCTGCAGTGTCGGAAAATGCCCAGATGTTTGCCAATCGTTTGGCAAAAAATCAAAAACGTCTGAAAAAGTGGCTAAAGAAGAGCGGTGAGACCTGCTATCGCGTTTATGACGCCGATATGCCGGAGTATGCGCTGGCCGTCGACCGTTATGGTGACAGAGTGCACGTTCAAGAGTACGCAGCGCCTAGTTCCATTAACCCTGCTCAGGCTCAAAAGCGCCTGTTTGACGCCTTGGAAGTGATGCCTGAGGCCCTCGACGTTGACCCAAGTAAGATTTATATCAAGCGTCGTGAGCGCCAAACTGGCACTGCTCAGTACCAAAAGCGCGATGCCAGCGGCGAACGATTTGAAGTGCGCGAAGGCGATGCGCGGCTATGGGTAAACCTGCGTGATTACTTAGACACCGGTTTGTTTTTGGATCATCGTCCCGTACGTCGCATGCTTAACGAGATGGCTAGCGGTAAGCGCTTCTTGAATCTATTTTGCTATACCGCCACAGCCACTGTGCAGGCAGCCTTAGGGGGGGCAAGCGACAGCGTCAGCGTCGATATGTCCAATACCTACCTTGAGTGGGCGAAAGATAACTTTGCGTTGAATAAACTCGACCCGAGGCTGCATCGCGTGGTGCGGGATGACTGTTTCCGCTGGCTTGAAACTGCGAATGCCGAATTTGATCTGATCTTTATGGACCCGCCGACGTTCTCTAACTCCAAGAAAATGCGCGACACCCTAGACGTGCAGCGTGACCATCCTCGGTTAGTGGAGCTTGCCATGGCGCGCCTAGCGCCGGGCGGTACTTTAGTCTTCTCAAACAACCAACGGCGTTTTAAGCTGGCCGAAGAACTCAGTGAGCGTTACGCAGTGGAGGACATAACGTCGCGCACCTTTGACCCGGATTTTCAGCGTCGAACCAACCTGCACCATGTGTTTGTATTACGGCATAAACAGTAGAGAGAAATAACGCACCGGTTATGATTCAGCTATCGATTTACACAACTTTAGGCTGCCACTTATGCGCCCAGCTAGAATCACTGCTGGTGACGATGGCTAACCAAGAAGTGTCGCTTCATCGCATCGAAATTAGCGACGACGACGCCCTGGTAAAGCGTTATGGCGTACGCATTCCGGTCTTGATGGATGGTAACGGAGAAGAGCTGGACAGAGGCTTTGATATCGAACGACTGAGCGCATGGTTACAAGCGCGCGGTTGGCTGGACGAGGCGTCTCTTGCAGCGCTCACCACCCCGCCCGAAAGTGCGCCACCCATTGGGGCGCACCAGCGCAGCGGGCGGCGTTATTTAGGTTAAACGTAATGGCTCAGGCAGGAAGCGTGCATTACAGTGCATCAAGTAGTGACAGCTGCCGCATAGCTTCCTGTCCTTCAGGCGTATGATCGGCTGCTTCTAGCACCTTGCGAAATCCTCGCGAGGTCTGGATAGTGGCCTCATCTTCCATCCACATTTGCGCTTGTTCCAGAGTATCTGCCAACTGGTGCTTTAGTCCGCCAAACTGGGTGCCGATTTGCCCCCAGGCGCGGCTGAAAATCCAGTCGCCAAACATATCCTGGTGAATATGAACCAACACATAGTCATGGTCGGTTTCCCAGCGTACGATCACACCCATCTCCTTAACTGCTTATTGATCACGCCTGCACAGCAAGCCGTTGCGGGCGTATTGTAAAGCCCGGATACGAAAACGCCTATGAAACTTGTTATCGATGCGAATATCCCCGCTGCTGATCAGTGTTTTGAACCGTTTGGCACACTGCAGCGTCTGTCTGGGCGTGAGATTCGTCCTGTCGATGTAGCCGATGCCGACGCGCTGATCGTACGCTCGATTACTCAGGTAAATCAGGCGCTGCTGGCAAAAAGCCCTGTTCGTTTCGTGGGTACCTGCACCATTGGCACTGACCATATCGACCATGCGCTATTAAACGAGCGTGGTATTGGTTTTGCTAGCGCTCCTGGCTGCAATGCCGATGCCGTGGTGGATTATGTGCTTAGCAGCCTGTTGCTGGTGAGTGAACGTGAAGGGTGGTCGTTGCTGACGCGCACGGTGGGGATTGTGGGTGCTGGCAATGTAGGTGGGCGCCTACAGCAGCGCTTACAAGCACTGGGTGTGGCTACTTTAGTGTGTGATCCACCGAAGGAAGAAGCAACAGGTGCGCTGGGCGAGTTTTTCTCACTTGATACTCTAATCGAGCGCTGTGATGTGCTATGTCTGCATACGCCACTAGTAAAAGATGGTCCCCATACTACCTATCAGCTGCTTAACGCCGAGCGCATTAACGACCTAGCCCCAGGGGCTGTGTTGCTGAACGCTGGACGTGGCGACTGTATTGACGGCTTAGCGCTACGTAGTCGTTTGGCGGGTAAAGGTGATATCACGGCTATTCTCGATGTTTGGGAAGATGAGCCGGAGATAGATGCTGGGTTGCGTGATTTAGTCGCGTTGGCGACCCCCCATATTGCAGGGCATAGCCTTGATGGCAAATTGCGCGGAACGTGGATGATTCAACAAGCGTTCGCTGAGCATATAGGTCAGCCCAGTCCGTTACGTTTTAGTGAACTTTGCCCGCTACCAGCGCTTGCTGAGCTAACGTTGCAGCAGGCTTTGCCAGTAGAAGATGCGCTGCGGCTTTGTGTGCGAGCGGTATACGATGTGCGCCGTGACCACGATATGCTGCAGCGGCACGTGTTTCATCAGGGAATCAAAAAGGGCTTTGATGATTGTCGATCAAACTATCCCCTGCGTCGAGAGTTTGCCACGCTGCGCGTGTTGCTAGAAAACGATGCAACGGTGCTGGAAGCGCCATTGCTAGCGGCTGGTTTTCAAGTCCAGTGCGCATAGGTGTGCGGTGGCGGTGGTATTGGTAGTGAGGTGATTTAGAAAGCACAAGGCCCGCATTTGCGGGCCTTGTGGGTTATGCGGCGAATATGTGTTACTGACGGTAAGCCGCTTCTTTTAAAGCACGAATGCGATCATCTAGCGGCGGGTGGCTGGCAAATAGCTGCTCTAACAGAGAGCGCGTCTGGCCTTTGGTAATAGCCATTGCGCGCAGCGTGTCAGGCATTTGGTCAGGCATTTCAGTTTCCGCTTTCAGGCGTGCCAGCGCATTCACCATTGCACCGGTGCCTGCCAAGCGTGCACCTGCTTCATCGGCACGGTATTCGCGATAGCGCGAGAACCAAGCAACGATTGCAGAAGCGACAATACCAAAGACAATTTCTGCCACGATCACTACGGCAAAGTAACCGATAAAACCAAGGCCACCTTCGCCGTCGCTGCGGCTTTTTAAGAAGTTGTCAACTAACTGTGCCACCACACGGGCAAAGAACATCACAAAGGTGTTCACAACGCCTTGAATCAGCGCCAGTGTCACCATGTCGCCGTTGGCTACGTGGCCAATTTCGTGGGCCAGCACCGCGCGCACTTCTTCAGGACGCATACGGTTTAGTAGTCCAGCAGATACAGCGACTAGTGCATCGTTTTTATTCCAGCCGGTGGCAAATGCATTGGACTGCTGAGCCGGAAAAATACCCACTTCTGGCGTTTTAATACCCGCTTCGCGGGAAAGTTCGGCCACCGTATCCAACAGCCACTGCTCAGTTGAATTGGACGGTGTTTCAATAATTACGGTGCCAGTTGAACGCTTTGCCATCCACTTGGAAATAAACAGCGATATCAGCGAGCCGACCATGCCGAAGATAAAGCAGAAAATCAGCAGGCTAGTAAAGTTGATGCCCTGACTGCTTAGGTAACTTTCCACCCCAAACAGGCGCAGCGTTAAGCTGGCAACCAGCAACACCGCTAAGTTAGTGGCTAAAAACAGCACAATTCGCATCATGGTGCAGGTTCTCCCTCAAAGGTCATTAAAAAAGCGTTAGTGGAATGACAGTTTAGATACGTGCTGTTAACGTCAGTTTCAAGACGCCGTTTTTATTGGCGGCTGTTTTTATCGACGGCTGTTTTATTGACGATAACGGGACAAGAAATTGGCAAAACGGTCAAGTGCATCACCAAGCTGATCTGCCCACGGTAAGGTGACGATGCGCACGTGATCCGGTTCTGGCCAGTTAAACGCGGTGCCCTGCACCAGCAGTATTTTCTCCTGGAGCAGTAAGTCCAGCACTAGCTGTTGGTCATCTTTTATATTGAACACTTTCGGGTCCAGGCGGGGAAAGGCATAAAGCGCGCCTTTAGGTGTCACGCAGGAAACCCCGGGTATGGCGTTGAGCTTTTCTACCGTGATATCCCGCTGAGCCAGTAGCCGCCCGCCTGGAAGAATTAAGTCGTTAATTGACTGGTAGCCACCCAGCGCGGTTTGGATAGCATGTTGGGCGGGCACGTTGGCACACAGGCGCATCGAAGCCAGCATGGTTAGCCCTTGAATGTAATCGTGCGCGCGCTGCTTTGCTAACGTGCCGGAAATGGTCATCCAGCCAGAGCGGAAGCCTGCACAGCGGTAGCTTTTCGATAGGCCATTCATAGTGATGACTAACTGGTCATCATCCGCTAATGCGCCGGTGGCGGTGTGCTCTACGCCGTCATAAAGAATCTTGTCGTAGATTTCATCGGAGAACACCACCAGGTTATGCTCTTTGGCAATCTCCAGCACTTCCCGTACTACCTCTGGCGGGTAAACCGCGCCAGTGGGATTATTGGGATTAATAATCACAATGGCCCGGGTGCGGCTGGTAACTTTTGCGCGAATATCTGCCATGTCTGGCGCCCAGTCAGCTTGTTCATCGCACAGATAGTGAACGCCGTGACCACCAGATAAATGCGCTGCAGCGGTCCACAACGGATAGTCGGGCGCAGGGATAAGCACCTCATCGCCATCGTTGAGCAGCGCCTGCATAGCCATCACAATTAACTCAGAGACACCATTGCCGATATAGATATCTTCGATGCCGACGTTGGGTATCTGTTTACGCTGGCACTCTTGCATGATCGCCTTTCGCGCAGAGTACAAGCCTTTAGAATCACAGTAGCCCTGGGCAGTGGGCAGGTTGCGCATCACGTCTTGCAGGATTTCTTCCGGCGCTTCAAAGCCAAACGGTGCAGGGTTGCCAATATTCAGCTTTAAAATCCGTTGGCCTTCTTCTTCCAGGCGCTTGGCATGGTCGAGTACTGGGCCACGAATGTCATAGCAGACGTTATGCAGTTTGTGTGATTTTTTAAGTGTGTGCGATTCTTTAGGCTGCGGGGTGTCCATGGGGTTTATTATCCAAAATTTCCTGTGGCCGTTAGTGTTACCAATAATTTGCCCATTATGCGTCGGATGGTAGGTGGCTGTCTTCGTCGATTTGTATCGGCGGCGGTGGAATATCGTCTGGGGTTTCTAGGGTAAGCCGACCGAGCTTTCCATCGCGTAGTTCATGAAGCAAAACCTCGGCACCGCGGTGTATGTCAACCTCGCCGCCAGGGCGTAAGCCGCCGCGTTTGCCAGCAATTTCTTTCAAAATGGCATGGCCGTCAAAACCGGCAATGGCTAAGAAATCCGGTTTTTGTGGGCCATCAGCATCTATCTCTTGGGTGATGGGGGCTTCGTAGCTGGGCAACGCTTTCAGTTTATAGCGAGCGGTTAGCTCTGCTGGATAGCGCTTGGCAAGCTCGGCACTGGTAACGATGGCCACATCGGTATACTCAATTGCGGTATCACGAATGGCACCACTGGCAGCTAGACGGTAGGCGCTGGCCTGGTCTTCGATTTTTGGCCACAGCACTCCTGGGGTATCGATCAGCGCGACGCGACCATCAATGCGCACCTTTTGCTGGCGCTTAGTGACGGCGGGTTCATTCCCCGTCTTGGCAATTTTGCGGCCTGCCAGTCCGTTAATTAGCGTCGATTTTCCGACGTTGGGAATACCCATAACCATCACGCGTACATCCCTGTCAGCACGCACTGCACCTGCCAGCTCGTGGCACAGTTTAGGAATTTTCTTTAGTTCGCGGACATTAGTAGTAGTGATTGCCAGTGCGCGAGTATCCTCTTGAGCATCAAAAAACGCTACCCACTCTGCGGTACGTTCAGGGTCGGCAAGATCTGCCCGCGACAAAATCTTCAAGACGGGCTTATGACGCGTTAACTCGGCCAGCATCGGATTGGCGCTGGAGTAGGGCAGACGCGCGTCAAGAACCTCAATGACGACATCAATTTCGGGCAGCGCGTCCTTAATCTGGCGGCGGGCCTTGTTCATATGTCCGGGGAACCAGCCGAGCATGAGTCTCTCCTAATGAGCGCAAAACAAATACAAGCAAAAATGGGCATAAAAAAGCGGGCTGCCATTCTAGCAGATGGCGCCCGCCTTGCTGGGGTTGATCGAGGATTTAGTGATAATTACTCGTCAGGATGAAATTCTAGCGACACTGAATTAATGCAGTAACGCAACCCGGTGGTATCTGGTGGGCCATCAGGAAATACGTGGCCTAGATGGGCATCGCAGTGCGAACACACTACTTCAGTGCGCCGCATACCGTGAGAGGTGTCGCTGTGCTCTTCAACACAACGTGTTCCCAGTGGGCGGTCAAAGCTTGGCCAGCCGCAGCCCGCATCGAATTTATGCTCGTTTTCAAATAGCGGGGCATGGCAGCACACACAGTGGTAGATACCTTGGGAGTCGCTGACTTGATAATCACCGGTAAAGGGGCGTTCGGTGCCTTTTTCACGCGCTACACGGTACTGTTCTGGAGTGAGTTGCTTGCGCCATTCGTCGGGGGATTTTTCTATTTTCGCCATGGGGGTCTCCTCTCCCTCTGGTTACCGTTAAACAGAGGCTTACTAAGCAGGCTAGCGTATCACTAGGTAGAGTGACAATAACGTAACGAATCGATAGCCTGCCTAGATTCAGCATGTGTGAACAGTAAGAAAACCGCCAGTTGGTTGTTTACACGCTAGCCGCGCCGCCGTTGCTGCGAGGATCGTGGGCGCTTTCAATTAAGCCGTCTGGGTGCCGAACAATGCCTCCTGCATGGCCCATGGTGTCGCTAAATGAGTCAGGTAATACTTCGACATCGTGCCCAGCCGTCGCAAGTGCAGCGACTAAACGGTCATCAAAGCGGTCTTCAAGTTTAAGGTTGGTGCTAGAGTCTCCCCAGGTACGGCCCAGTAGCCAGCGCGGAGCAGTTACCGCTTGCTGTAGCGGCATGCCATGCAGGGCATAGCGAGAGAAAACCGCCGCCTGGGTTTGTGGCTGTCCTTCGCCGCCCATGGTGCCGTACACCATGGTGCGGCCATCATTAAAGGTGGCAAGTGCCGGGTTAAGGGTATGGAAGGGCTTGCGGCCTGGGGCAAGGCCACGTAAATCATCTTGGTTAAGTGAAAAGCTAATCCCGCGGTTTTGCCACAATACGCCGCTTTCTGGTAGCACCACGCCGCTGCCAAACTCCCAATAGATGCTTTGGATAAAACTGACCGAGCGACCTTCGCTATCGACGGTGCCCATCCAAATAGTATCGCCAGGTGCGGGTTCATGGGGCCAGGGTAGCGCCTGTTCGGCACTGATTTCAGCGGCCTCTGCGCTAATGCGCTCCTCACTCAACAACTGTTGCAAGGGAACCGGCACACGACGAGGGTCGGTTACGTAGCGGTCACGCAACATAAAGGCACGCTTGGTAGCTTCAATAAGGCCATGCAGGTGGTCAAAGCCGTTTGGCTCAGCCGCTTTAATACGTTCGTAAATACCTAAAATCATCAGCGACGCCATACCCTGGGTAGGGGCGGGCAGGTTATACAGCGTAGCGTCTTGCAGGCGTACGTGAAGAGGTGTGACTTGCTGAGCATGGTAGGCGTGGAAATCGTCTAAGCGCAGTGGACTGCCAAGTGTTTCTAAATCCCGTGCCATGCTGGTGGCCAGCTCACCGCGGTAGAAATCATCCAGCCCCGCGCTTGCCAACCGTTTTAGCGTGGCGGCAAGACGTGGCTGTCGAAGACGCTGGCCTTCACGGGGGACCTGGCCGTCAATCAACAGAGCATCGCTAAAGCCAGGGCTTTGGCTTAGGCGCTCCAGGTGCTTGGCAGTCAGTGTTTCCTGGCTCTGGGTGACGGCCACACCCTCATCTGCATGACGAATGGCATCGCCGAGCAGCGTGGAAAGGGGGAGCGACTCTCCCCAACTAGCCGCTACTTTTAGCGCCTCTTGCCATCCACTAATAGTACCCGCCATGGTTAGCGCGGCCTTTGGGCCACGTTCAGGAATACTTGCTTCGCCAGCATAAAAATCGCTATTAGCAAGCCCCGCAGCGGGGCCGCAGGCATCAATAGCGATAGGGGCTTTACCGGGTTCGTGAATCAGCCAGAAACCATCACCCCCTAGCGCATTCATATGCGGGTACACCACGGCAATCGCAGCCGCTGCGGCGACCATCGCCTCTACTGCGTTGCCGCCTTGTTTCAACACATCACGCCCTGCGCTTGCAGCAAGATGGTGGGGGGCAACACAGCTGCCGCCATAACTACGTTGAGTGTGGAGCATCGTCCTTCCTTTGTTATTGATTAGGATTACCAGCCAATGGCGTCAGGTAGCCAAGTGGCAATGCTTGGAAATAGAAATACCAGTGCAACGGCTAAAAACTGCAGAGCGATAAAGGGGAGTGCGCCCTTATAAATATCCAGCGTAGAGACTTCTTTGGGTGCGACGCCCTTCAAAAAGAAGAGTGACCAGCCAAACGGCGGGGTAAGAAACGACGTTTGCAGTACCAAGCCCACCAATATGCCCAGCCACACCATATCGACTCCCATTTGTACAAAAAAGGGAAGAAAAAGAGGTAGGGCAATATAGCTAATTTCGATCCATTCCAGGAAAAAACCAAGCACGAACATCAATAGCAGCATAAACAGTAGTGCGCCTAGCTCGCCGCCGGGTACCCAATCAAACATACGCGCAACTAGGTGCTCTCCGCCCAAGCCGCGAAAGGCGAGACCAAACACTTGTGCGCTGATCAAAATAAAGAACACCATGGCAGAGATAACCAGGGTTGCCTTAGCGACATCGGTGAGCAATGTTAACGTCAAGCGGCCTGAACAGGCCACGAACAGTAAAGCACCAAGTGCACCCATGGCGGCGGCTTCGGTCGGTGCTGCAATACCACCAATAATCGAACCAAGCACGGCAAATACCAGACCAACCGGCGGACCCACAACGGTGACTACTTTAATGAGCAGCTGTTTTTTACTCAGCTGGGCGCGCTCTTCCGCAGGAATCGGAGGCATCATGCCAGGGTACAGCTGAGCAACCACTAAAATAGCAATAATATAAATACCTGCCAGTGCTAACCCCGGCACCATGGCTGCAGCAAACATAGTACCCACTGACTCACCTAAAATTTCCGCTAACAAAATCAGCACTAGGCTGGGCGGAATAATTTGCCCCAATGTCCCTGAGGCACAGATCATGCCGGTGGCCAACGTCTTAGGGTACCCGCGTCGCAGTAGGGTGGGCAGCGTGAGCAGGCCAAGCGTTACAATGGTTGCTCCAACAATGCCGGTTGCGGCTCCCAGTAGTACGCCGACAAAAATAATCGCCACACCCATGCCGCCGGAAAGTCCTCCAAACAGATGGCCGATCACATCAATCAACTCTTCAGCAAGCTTCGACTTTTCAAGCATCACTCCCATAAACACAAACAGCGGTATCGCCATAAAGGTGTAGTTGGTTACCACGCCGTAGATTCGTGAAGGCAGTAGGTTAAACAGCATCGGGCCAAAGCCTATATAGCCAAATATAAAGGCGGTGACGGCAATGCTGATAGCGACGGGAATACCGATTAAGAGCAGTAAAAAAAAGGCAGCGATCATGCCGATCGCAAGCCATTCGTTAGGAGACATGTATTATTCACCTCGGCTAGGAAGGGCAAACCCTTGTCGTAGCGCATGGGCTAGGCCTTGTAGCGCAAGCAAAAGAAAACCAAACGGGATAAGGGCTTTAAGCAGCCAGCGTAGTGGCAGGCCTCCAGGGTTGGGCGAGGCTTCGCCGCGTAAGAAAGATTGCTCTACCCAGGGCAGTGTTAACCAAGCAATATAAAGCCCCATCATGAGCAGCAACAGGCCGCCAATCACTTCAATGACTCGCTGCAAAATGATAGGGAAGCGCTCGTAAAAGACATCCACACGTACTTGTTCACCAACAAACAGCAGATATGACATACCAAACAGCGCAATGGGCGAAATTAAATGCCACTGAAGTTCTTGCAGCCATACTGCGCCAACGCTGAACAAATAGCGCATCACCACATCGCCAGCCACTAACGCAACCAGCACCACGCAGAGCCAGGCAGCGATCCCGCCAAATAGCCGGACCACCGCCTCGATCCCGTGGACAATACGTTCCACGGTTTGCATATCAGACTCCAATGATGTCGTTTAACCAAGCGCGCTCACTAGCACCTGCCCAGCGATCATGGTTCGCTTTGAATGCCATGTAGCTATCGTGCACTTTGCGCACCATTGGGTCGGCATTAGCCTCGCTAGCTAACGTATCCATGGTGGCTTCCCGCAGCGCGTTGACGACTGGCTCAGGCAGCATGCTGGCGGTTACTCCATGGTTATCAACCAAGTCGGTCATGGCTTCGCCGTTAACGGCTTCTGACCACGTCACGCTCTCTAAACATGCAGCCATGCAGGCGCTTTTTACAATCATCTTCAGGTCGTCTGGCAAGGTGTCCCAGTGCTGTTTGGAGATTAGCAACTCACCGGTAGTGGAAGGTTCGTGCCAGCCAGTGGTGTGGTAGAACTTGGCCGCATTTTGTAACCCCATGCGTCGGTCTTGGTAAGGGCCAACAAATTCAGCGGCATCGATAACTCCACGCTCTAACGCAGGGAAAATCTCGCCACCGGGTAGTACCCGTGCATCCACGCCAAGAGCCGAGTACACCTTGCCAGCTAGCCCCGGCACGCGCATGCGAAGACCGTTTAGCTGGCCAATATCTTCAATAGGTTCTCTAAACCAGCCGGTCATCTGCACACCGGTATTGTTTAGGGGAAGGGCGATCATGCCGTAAGGCTCGTAGACTTCTTCCCATAGCTCTAAGCCACCGCCGTGATACAGCCATGCCATATGGCCCATAAAGCTCATGCCAAATGGCACTGTAGTGAAGTATTGCGCAGCAAAGGTGGTGCCAGACCAGAAATAGCTGTTGGCAGCGTTCATCTGAATAGTGCCGCTCTGTACGGCTTCAAAGCCTTCCAGTGCGGGAATCAGCTCGCCCGCAGAGAAGTGCTGAATCGTTAAGCGTCCGCCGGACATAGCATTAATTTTGGCGATGACATCGGTGGGGCTGCCAGGGCCTTCCACATAAAACGGCGAGCCTGGGCTGTAAGCATTCGTCATACGCCAGTTAAAACGCTCTGCGGGCTGTGCCTTAGCGATAGCAGGCGCACCCAGCACCAAGCCAGCAGTGGAAGAGAGGGCGGCGGTGGTAAGAAACTTTCGACGGGTAAAGGACATATAACACCTCATAGCTAGGGGAAGAGACTAGGAGAAAGAAACCGTGAGATCAGTTATGAGGTAGCAAAGGGTATGCCAGAAAATCGATTTTATAGTAAATAAAAGATTTTTAGACGGTTTGTCGGTCTCCGTAATGGCAGAACAACTACTCACACCGCATTAGTAAGCCGTGAAGTATGTATTTATATGCACCTAAAAGAGGCGTATTGCACAAACGAAGCACTCTCTTTGAGCGTTTTTTGAGCGTGCAAAGGGTGTTAAGAAAGTGCTGTTGATGGCAGGTAAAAACGTTTCGATTTCAGAGTGCTTGACAGCACATTAAGGGCTGAGTAATATACGCGCCACCTCGACGAGGCAATGAAACGTCCCATTCGTCTAGTGGTCTAGGACACCGCCCTTTCACGGCGGTAACAGGGGTTCGAACCCCCTATGGGACGCCACTTGTTTTTTTAGATAGAAAGTCGTTAAGGTATCGGAATTGCGGGAATAGCTCAGTGGTAGAGCATCGCCTTGCCAAGGCGAGGGTCGAGAGTTCGAATCTCTTTTCCCGCTCCAAGCATTCAATATGCTTACAGCGTCCCATTCGTCTAGTGGTCTAGGACACCGCCCTTTCACGGCGGTAACAGGGGTTCGAACCCCCTATGGGACGCCAATCCGATTTGCGAGTAACACAGGTTAAGCGGGAATAGCTCAGTGGTAGAGCATCGCCTTGCCAAGGCGAGGGTCGAGAGTTCGAATCTCTTTTCCCGCTCCAAAACGTCCCATTCGTCTAGTGGTCTAGGACACCGCCCTTTCACGGCGGTAACAGGGGTTCGAACCCCCTATGGGACGCCATCTCGCACTCTTGTAGTATGGTTCGTTAATAGTACTGTTTGTTATAAGCGGGAATAGCTCAGTGGTAGAGCATCGCCTTGCCAAGGCGAGGGTCGAGAGTTCGAATCTCTTTTCCCGCTCCAAACAAACATCTTGTTCATCCCTCCCTTGCTGTTTAAACACCGCATCGCACCTGAAGTGGCGATATTTCTGCGTGTCTGTCTTTCAAGCGGCTTGAAAAAATATACGATTGCCCCGATATCCTCCTATCTAGCTCGTTTCTCATGCTTCCCATTTGCTGACAGGACATATTCATGGCCGAACCGGCACTGTCTATCCGTGGCCTTACAAAAGTGTATGGCAACGGCTTTCAGGCGTTAAAAGGTATTAATTTAGACGTCCAGCAGGGCGATTTTTTTGCCTTGTTAGGACCCAACGGTGCGGGTAAGTCGACCACCCTGGGGGTGGTCTGCTCGCTAGTGCAGAAGTCGGCGGGTAAGGTATCGATTTTTGGCATCGATATTGATAAAGACTTCGCCAAAGCCAAGTACCAGCTTGGCGTGGTGCCCCAGGAATTCAATTTCAATCAGTTTGAAAAGGTCATTGATATCATTCTGGCCCAGGCGGGCTACTACGGAATGACCCGCAAAGAAGCCTTGCCCCGTGCTAAACAACTGCTCACTGACCTTGGGTTATGGGACAAGCGCAACGGCAGTGCGCGTATGCTTTCTGGCGGTATGAAGCGTCGTTTGATGATCGCCCGTGCGCTAATGCACCGCCCAAAACTGCTGATTCTTGATGAGCCTACGGCAGGCGTGGATATCGAACTGCGCCGCAGTATGTGGGAATACATGCGGCGTATTAATCGCGATGAAGGCACCACCATTATTCTCACGACGCACTACCTCGAAGAAGCTGAGAGCCTGTGCCGCAATATTGCCATCATTAATCACGGCGAAATTGTGCGCAACACCAGCGTGCGCAAGCTGCTGGCAGAGCTAAATACTGAAACCTTCTTGCTCGACCTTGCAGCGCCGGTTGCGCAAGCTCCCGTTATTGAAGGGTTTGAAATTCAGCAGATCGAGCCTTCCCAGCTGGCGTTAGTGATTCATCGTGGTCAGCAGCTTAATGATGTGTTCAGTGCCTTAAGTGAGCAGGGACTAACCGTGGTTTCCATGCGCAACCGCGCCAACCGCTTAGAGGAGATGTTTGTTTCCATGGTGGAAAGCAGTCAGCAAGCCATTGACCAGCGCGAGCGGCAGGAGGCGCGGGCATGAATGCAACGCAAACCCTCATCGCGCTGTGGACCCTAGTACTTAAAGAGATTAAGCGCTTTACGCGGATTTGGCCGCAAACCTTGCTACCGCCGTCAATCACCATGGCGATGTATTTCATCATCTTCGGTAACTTAATTGGTTCGCGCATTGGCGATATGGACGGCTTCAGCTACATGGACTTCATCGTGCCAGGGCTGATTATGATGTCGGTGATCACCAACAGCTACTCCAACGTGGCGTCGAGCTTCTTTTCGAACAAGTTTCAGCGCTCTATTGAAGAGATGATGGTCTCACCCATGCCCAACTGGGTAATCTTATTGGGCTTTATTTTGGGTGGTATGGCCCGAGGCTTGGGCGTGGGGTTAATTGTCACGCTGGTATCGCTGTTCTTTACCCGTTTAACAGTTGAACATCCGCTACTCACGGTGTTGGTGGTAGTGCTTACTTCGGCGCTGTTTTCCATTGGCGGTTTTATTAATGCGTTATTTGCTAATAAATTCGATGATATTTCCATTGTGCCAACGTTTATTCTGACGCCACTAACGTATTTAGGCGGGGTGTTTTACTCGATTTCAATGCTGCCCGATTTCTGGCAGGGCGTCTCTATGCTTAACCCGATACTGTATATGGTGAACGTTTTCCGCTATGGCTTTTTGGGCGTTTCCGATATTCCAGTAGGCTGGGCACTGGCCGCCATTGTTGCCTTTATTACTGCTTTGTTTATGGTGGCGCTCGCTATGCTAGAGCGCGGCAAAGGCATACGCAGCTAATGATATAACGGCGCCTATTAAAAGGGCGCTGAGTAGACGCTATTAATCAAGAGAGCAACACGTCATGGCAAATCGCCCCGATACCTTAGAACACGCGCCCCTGGGGCGCGATTCCGCTTACCCAGAGCAGTATGACGCTGGGCTGTTGTATCCTATTCCCCGTGCGGCGAACCGTGCACCATTGGGCATTGAGGATAATAATCTGCCGTTTGTAGGGGAAGATGAGTGGCACGCGTTTGAGGTTTCTTGGCTGAACAGCCGTGGTAAACCCATTGTGGCGGTTGCCCGCTTTCGCCTGCCTGCTGATTCACCCAATCTGATTGAGTCCAAATCCTGGAAGCTCTATCTCAATAGCCTTAACCAAACGCGCTTTGAAAGCCAAGAAGCGGTGCAACGTGTGCTTGTTCGCGACTTAGCTGCCGCGGCGGGTGCCGCCGTGAGCGTAGCGCTATTGGGTGTAGACGACAGCGAGCTTAACCCGCAGCGTTTACCGGGCGAATGCCTGGATGACCTGGATATCGACATCAGCGACTACACCCCCAGCGCCGCGCATTTGGTGGTAGGCGAAGAGATCGTCGAAGAGACGCTGTACTCCCATCTGCTTAAATCTAACTGCCCGGTGACCGGTCAGCCCGACTGGGGCAGCGTATTAATTCGCTACAAAGGCCCTAAAATTGACCGGGAAGGGCTGCTGCGCTATCTCATCGGTTATCGACAGCACCAAGACTTTCACGAGCACTGTGTCGAGCATATTTTTACCGACCTGATGCAGCTCAAGCCTGAAAAGCTGCTGGTGTTGGCCCGCTATGTACGCCGTGGTGGGCTTGATATCAGCCCATGGCGTGCAACGCCTGGGTTAACGCCGCCCAGCCCTTTACGCCTAGCAAGGCAGTAACCCATTGCGCTAAAGTAACGCCCAACCATCAACACCAGGGGAGTCTAATGGACGCACTCACGCTGCTTCACGAACGTAGCTCTATGGGGAAACTCACCGAGCCTGCGCCCACTGCTGACCAGCTCAGCGCCCTCTACCAAGCTGCGCTGCGCGCCCCAGACCATAAAGAGCTGCGCCCCTGGCGGTTTATTGAATTTAGCGGCGAAGGGCGCGAACGCTTGGGCGAGCTGTTCGCGGAAGCGGAGTTTCAAGAAGACCCCAGTGCTAGCGACGACACGCTCAATTCCGCGCGTAAAAAGCCGCTGCGTGCGCCGATGATTATTGCCGTGATTGCCAAGGTCACCCCAGATATTCCGAAAGTGCCGAAAATCGAGCAGGTGATTTCTGCCGGATGCGCCGCCCACGGCATTCTG
The DNA here is from genome assembly GCF_000712975.1 of Vreelandella neptunia. Lineage (GTDB taxonomy): Bacteria > Pseudomonadota > Gammaproteobacteria > Pseudomonadales > Halomonadaceae > Vreelandella > Vreelandella qaidamensis. The sequence continues at coordinate 838,403 of NZ_JHQL01000001.1, forward strand.
CTGGCCGCCCACGCCTTAGGGTTGGGTGCCATGTGGCGCAGCGGCAAGTATGCCTTTGACCCTGTGGTGCGAAAAGGCCTATCGCTAGATGAAGATGACGAGGTAGTTGCTTTTATCTATCTGGGCAGCCTGGCAGGTCGCCATAAGCCGCTACCTCACCATAAGGTGGACGACTTTGTAGAGCGTTGGGATTAATGAGGAGCGCGTGATGGCCCAGCCACGTCAGCCGGGAGTGCCTTACCCCCGTTTGCCACTCCCTGAGACCCAGGAAGACCTTGTCGCTTTTCAGCAGTGGCTAGGGGAAGCGATTCCCATGGTGGGCGCGCTGGGGATTCAAAGCGTGACCCAAAGCGCCGCCCAAGAGGGCGGGGCTTTGACGTGGCTGCTGGCGCTTAGCCCGAACCTAAACGACAAAGGCACAGGCTTTGGCGGTGCGCTAACGGCACAAACCACGCTGCAGGGCTGGTGTTGGGTAACGTTATGGTTGCGTGCCCAGGGGCGGGCGCAAGATGTGGTGGTAGCCGAAGCCAGCCAGCGCTTTCTTGCGCCAGTCACTAGTGACTACCGCATCATTTGCACCCCCAGTGACCCCCAAGGCCCAGAACAGCTAGCAGAAAAGTTGCACACGCGGGGGAAGGGCAGCATTGCACTCACCCAGCAGCTCTACTGTGGCGACACGCTCTGCTTGGAAGCCAGCGGGCGCTACGCCGTGCTACCTGTTGCTTAAATCTTTACCTGGTGCTTAAATCTTTAAAAGGCTTGCTATTTTAGGCCTTAGACCATAGAATATGCGCCGTTCTGTTGGGAAAGGCAACGCCTTCACAACCGAGCAAAAAAGTGGAGAGGTGTCCGAGTGGTCGAAGGAGCACGCCTGGAAAGTGTGTAAGTCGAAAGGCTTCGAGGGTTCGAATCCCTCCCTCTCCGCCACAGAATATAGAAAAAGCCCGCTGAGCAATGAGCGGGCTTTTTTGTACCTACCATTTAAGTTAACCACATGCGGTTTGCTGTAAGCCCTGTTTTTGCCTATGCAAGGTGACAAGTGTAGTGTGCTTCGCTATTGTCATCTTAAGAATGGTGAGCAAAGATGAAGCCAAAACGAAAAAGCTATCACCTATCGCCGTGATTGGACTTATTAGAAGGCCTATTGATTCATATTTTCTTCTCAGCACGATAGGGCTCAAGATATAAAGCTAAAAGCCACGTAAATATATACTCTCAGCGCATATATCTACTCTGGATAAAAAGCCGCCCGAGTTACTAAAAGCTGTGCGTTTTGACAGTTTTAAACACTCAAGAAGGAAAGTCTCATGGATGCCGAGCAAAAGGATACAACACAGTTTTTCTTAAATAGTTGGCTTGCAGAAGCAGTTCATCGGTGTAGCTCTTTTTTGCATAGCGCTAATAAGCCATTTTCATTTGATGATGATTTCCATCGGCGGCGAATGTTTGAGGAACACTACGCTCTCACGGCTACTGTCATGAGTGTTCGCTTTGCAAAGCAGCTAGTCCATCACACTCCAAAAGAATTAAAGGAAAGCCTGGAGTCATTTATTATCGCAACCCAAGATGCGGTTGATGTTCGTGACATGCGTGAACACTCAGATGAATATTTTTTAGGCAGGGGGCGTAAGAAAGAAGATTTCTTCAAGGGTAGTGGGCAAGGCGTCCAATGTGACATGTCCTCGTCAATTCAGAACGAAAATGGCTACATGCTTGGCAATCTAATAGCCATAGAGACAGTTCGAGATGAGTGTCAGGCTCTACTCCAATACATCCGCGACAATGCTTAACAAATCATTCCATTTTGCTCCGGTCTTAACGGGGCTCTCCTGGACAGCTTTTCTCCGCTTCGCTACTTAAAAGGCTGTCGCTAAGTAATGGCGTTATACCACAGTGATCTAACGCCCGTTCGTGTCAGTTGCATTCTTTAGCAACCCACCCACCGCGCGCTCTCAATCACCCCTTACTCGGCGATGAGGTGGCCGCGGTGGGCTGGTGTCAGTTCCCTTTAAAAGGGTAGTATGCCGCTGAAACCTATCCCAGCGACGGCGACGATCACAACAATGATAACGACAATGGTAGTAGTCGATGGCATTGTTCTCTTCCTTTGAGAAATGAGTGTTATTGAAGCGTGGCTGTCATTGGCGTGTTTCGCACATTGGGCATTTTACGAACGGGCTTTTGCCGAATGGTAGACTCATCACTGCCGTGACTGCGGGCAGGAGGGGGCTTCGTTAGTGCTTGAGAAGCCTAAATGGGTAAACCAGGCGGTTGCATTCACACCTGCATTATCGCCGTCGCTCATTAACGCAAGGCCATCAATATGACTAGGGGCGCTGCCGAACAGGGCAGTGAAGTCTGCGCGTACATCGCGCACCTCTGCGACCCAGTCACCCACACGCTCTTCACCACTCTGTAGCGCCATCAGCTGTGCCCGCTGTGTAAAGGCATTTGGCCATGTGGCACCTTTGGGCTGGGCAGAGGCCCATACATAGTTCACAGACTCTACTTGCCAAGGCAGCAGCCCAGTTTTATAGGCGACATACACGCGCGCAGGGTAGTCATCGCCTGACTTGGTGGTTTCGTTAAGACCAGGGTAGGTGTTGCTCACTTGCCAGCACCAGTGCAGGTAGGGGGTTTCAGTCAGGTCAATGTCACGTTCAAGGTAGCGCGCTGATGCTTGCCCTTGAGATTCCGCTTCTAGCACCCGACGCCCTGACTTTTCAACAACCGCATAGCGAGTGTCGCCTTCAAAGCTGCGAGTCGCCCAGGTCATGATTTGATTGGGGGTGAAATGTATTTCCTGACCCAGTGCCGTGCCCGCTAATAGCGGCGCGCTGCATAGGCTAACGACGATCGCTGATACCGCCTTGAAACGGTTAATGCGAGCCATGATGGTCACCCTTTTCAGTCGCGTCGTTTGGTAAGGAGGGGTGGTGACTAGCAATGTTGTGTAAAAGGCCGAATTGGCGCATGCAGGCGCGGCAGGCACCGCACATTGAAAGATGAAACCGTAGGGCGGTGTTCTCACGAAAGGTGAGCGTTCTATCTTGCTTGAGTGACATTAAGCGTGTTGCTTCGCGGCACATAATCATAAGGTGGCCCTTTCACAGCGATGGGTAGGCGTCCACTCTACTGATGGGAGAAATGCCCATAGAGGCTATATCGCCTTACTCGTTGGTGCGGTTTACCTTCATTTCCTTACAAACGGCGTGAAGACGACGTTCGATATTGGTTAGTAACTAACCCTAGTGCGTGGTTTGTCGGCTACGTTAGCCAGCCTTTTTCAATACAGGCACGAAGTCGCAAGCGCGCACGGTGTAAGATCACCCAGCAGTTGGCTTCGCTAAGGGTAAGCGCTTCGCAAATTTCTTGGGTGTTTAGCCCCATAAATTCACGCATTGTGAAGACCCGTGCAGTGTTATCGGGTAGCACGAGTAAACAGGTGTCGAGCACACGCCAAAACGCGGCATTTTCGAGTATTTGGCCGGGGTCGCCCCAGTGTGCGGGTTTACTCGCTGCTTGCCATCGGCCGTTCTCTTGAAACAGTTTTTCAAACGAATCTTCATCGCTTAGCTCATCTTCCTGCCAAGAGAAGTAGCGCCGCTCATGGCGGAATCGCTCAAGTATTTTATTTTTTAAAATGCCAAACACCCACGTTTCAAACGCCGAGCGCCCCGAGAAGGTTGGGTGCTTCTCTAGGGCGATGACCAGCGTATCTTGCACCGTGTCTTCAGCGGCGGCGTTGTCGCGCAATTGTAAGCGCGCGAAGGCGATAAGCTTGGGCCGCAGTGAAGCGATATGCTGTTCAGTTGAATGCGTAGCGTCCGTCACGGCAGCGTCCTTATGGGCAACATTGAGTAGCCATCATATCCATTCATTGGTGTTAAACGAACAACGCAGGCTTCAAGTGGCGCATATCCTGCGTGGTTTACGCTAAGCCTGATAATAAATGGCAGACTGGCTATTTGCTGTTTATACTTTTTAACGCATCGTCACGGATGCAGATCTACACGGACGTTACCACGACTGAACCCATTAACTCCCTTGTGGTAGGAGGTCAGCGTGCGACATATCATGATCAGCCCGACAGTGCGTGGTGTGGATATTATCTGCCGACATTGTGGTAATGCAGAGTTCTCGACAACACCCTACTTAAAACGGTTTCGCCTGGAAGGCACTGGAAAAGATAGCGCTATGCTGCGTTGCTTAACTTGTCAAACGGCGGTATCTACCCCGATGAGCAAGCTCAGCGCACTGTTTTATCATCACGCTTGTTAGAAAGACGTGGCAGTTGTCCATAAAAAAACCCCGTCCATCTCTGGTCGGGGTTTTATCAGGTCCTCCTTAATCCTACTTCACGAACATCCTGTTCATGCGTCCTTGTGCACCACAAGCACTCCTTGCCTGCACTTCCTTGTAACGCTTTCCCTGCGCTATGTGCACACAGTGCGCCCTATAGCCGCTGAGTTATCTAACCTGGGATATGAAACAGAAAAAAGTTTCGTGCAATGGGGCACAGTGGCTCCTTATTCGCTTGCAGTGGCTTGATTCAAAAACATACAATCACGCACGTTTGCTATATAAAAGGATGCCTTCTGTGACAATACTCCCTGCTCGTGCTACTTCACGTTTTTCTACCCGCAAGCGCCTTACCCCATTGTTGGGGGCTGCTTTCTGCATCGTATTAACCACACCAGCCTTGGCAGACAGTTGGGAAGGTAGCATAGGTGCAGGCGTCACCTACTCGCCTGATTACTTAGGCAGCGACGACTACGATACACAAGCGTGGCCGGTTGTTAACTTGACCTATGGCGACCAGCTCTCGATCAACGTCCGCAACGGTATTGAGTGGCACGCTATCCGCAACGGTAATTGGACCGCTTCTCCATTTATTGGTTATACCTTTGGGCGAGATAATGAAGGTGATATCAGCCAATTTGAAAAAGTAGATGGTGGGGCAACGTTAGGTCTGCGGGTTAGCTATCAGCAAGGCTTCTGGCGTTACAGCGTCGCAGGTAGCACGCCGGTGAGCGGCGATGTAGAAGGCGCTAAATTTTCGGCTAACGCTGCCTTGCGCATGCCGATTAGCGAACGCACGCTCTTCACGCTAACGCCCAGTGTTACCTATTCAAATGAAAAGTGGACCGAATCGCTGTTTGGTGTTTCAGTGCAGGACAGTGCGCAAAGTGGTGTGGCTGCCTACACACCCGATGGTGGTTATTGGCGAATGGGGGTGAATGCCAGCCTTAGTTACTCCTTAACGCCTGAATGGACAGCCACCGGTTTCGTGGGCACAACGCACCTAACGGGCAGTGCTGCGGATAGCCCAATTGTTGATGAGCTGGGCAGCGACTGGCAAACGCTCACAGGCGTTTCGCTAAGCTATCGTTTTTGATTAAAAAAACGGCGGGCAATATGCCCGCCGCGTTGATTGTTTACGTTAAATGATGTCTTACGTTGAACAAACGCTCTGCTTAGCGTGCCAGCCATGTCATCAGTGCTTCAGCGGTCGCCGCAGAGGAAGGCGGGTTTTGGCCGGTAATTAACTGGCCGTCTTCACGCACGTACGGTGTGAAGTCATCAGCTTTGCTGTAAATGCCGCCACACTGCTGCAGCGCATCTTCTACCAAATGCGGCACGATATCGGTTAGCCCAACTGCATCCTCTTCACCATTGGTAAAGCCTGTCACTTGACGCCCTTTTACCAGTGGTTCACCACTGCTGTTTTTTGCGTTAATCAATACGATCGGCGCATGGCACACTGACGCTACTGGCTTACCTTGGGCAATAAAGTTTTCAATCAGTTGGATAGAGTCTTTATCGTCGACTAAGTCCCATAGTGGGCCATGACCACCGGGATAGAACACCGCATCAAAATCATCAGCACTCATGTCGCTAAGGCGATGCGTTGCGGCTAGCGCTGCGTTCGCTTCATCGTCTTGCTTAAAGCGCCGCGTTTCGTCGGTTTGGCTATCGTCTACGTCACTTTTTGGGTCAAGCGGCGGCTGGCCACCGTTTGGCGAGGCAAGCGTGACCTCAGCACCCGCATCTTTAAAAACATAATACGGCGCGGCTAGCTCTTCTAACCAAAAACCGGTTTTTTCGCCGGTATCTCCTAGCTGATCGTGTGATGTCAGCACAACCAAAATACGCTTGCTCATCTTCTTACTCCTAATCGTGAAGAGTGCGATAGCTTCTTGCGTTACTTACTTTACCTTGGGGCGTGCTTTTCGGGTTACAAGGCGCGCTTGTATGTCTATCTGTCTGCATTGATATCCTTTCGCGTTATAGCAAACTCTTCAGCGGCATCCATAGCCCCATGGCGACCATCACAAGGTTTTCTGTCAGCGACACAAAGCCCAGTGGCACATTGCTATTACCACCTGCACAGGCACACTTGAGTTCTCGCTTATCGATATAAACCGCTTTAATCACCGATACGGCCCCTACCGTACCGATGAACAGCGCCAGCGGTGCTGCTAGCCAAATTAACGCACCTGCCAGCATCAAGATCCCTGCCAGGGTTTCCGCATAGGGGTAAACATACCCATACGGTACATAGCGTTTGGCCAGCAAGTCGTAGTTGAGAAACATGGTGCTGAAGCTTTCCACGTCTTGAAGCTTCTGTAATCCAAGCAACACCATGGCCGTGGCCACTGCATATTCAGGCAACCGTGTGGCGAATAACGTGCCATGAGCTAGCCAACTAACTGCTAAGCCTATTAATAACGCGGTGATAAAAATGGCAATAACCGGCCGATAAGACGTTTCTTTAGCGCTAGGCACGCTTAAGCCTAAATGTTCGCGTACCTCTTCATAGCCACCGATACGCTCATCGTCAATATAGGTTTGCGGCGTTGTATCAACCTGTTCTTTCGCTTTAAAGGCATCCGTTTCTTCGCGGGACGTTAACGGGTGATCGTGTACCTCGTAGCCCTTACGCTGCAGCAATGAAACGGTTTTCAACCCAAAGGGACACTGGTGTGCATCCGTTTTCATACGATAAACATGTGCCGTCGCCATATTTCCTCCCTGTTGTGCAACCGGTGTGCAATAAAGTACAACTGAACTTTTACTGCTTATGTATCAGGGTAGACACCTTAGATAAACTTGCCGAATAGCCTTTGGCGCTTGTTCTTTGCCTTCGATAAAATAGTGCGGTGAACTTCATTTTTAGGTTAGCGAGCACGCCGTGAGCATTGACGCACGAGAGTTTTACCGCCAAGGGCCAATGCATCGCCGCGAGGGTGCGAGCAGCTTTGCACTGATTCGCCGCCAGTTCGATTTTCGTTCAATTGAGATAGGTCGTTGGGTGTCCCGCTCCGAACGCGACCGTGCCGCAGAGCTTTTTCACGATGCGCTGTGCGATTTAATGCTGATATTGCACGGCAATGAAGCGTTGATTTCGCTGCGTGGCTCGTTAGCACTACAGTACGGCAGCGGCGGCAGGCCTGGCGTTTCTGCGCATTACGATCCCAGTCAGCGCAGCTTTTCGCTCGCCAAGAATGCCGGGCCTGGTAGTATTGCTCATGAATGGTTTCACGCGTTTGATCACTATATTGCCCAGAAGTGTTTTAACAATGTGTCTGCTAGTACCTTTGCCTCGGTGGCATGGCTAGCGAATGCAGCGCCGCTTAATCACCCACTTAATCAACGTCTACTAGCCTGTTTCCACGCTATTCTGCTACATCCCGACGGTCAGCAGCCTAGCGCGCTTTTCAATGATTCAGCAGCCATGGATAAAGCGCATGGCCAGCTTTATTACAGCAAGCCAGAAGAGCTATGCGCTCGGGCGTTTGAAGCCTTCGTGCAAGACGCCAGCATAAAAAACCATTTTCTAGTCAAAGGCACCAAAGCCTCACCGGAAGCAGCACGCGGTCTGTATCCGCAAGGCGAACAGCGCGAACGCATTAATGCGCGTTTCAGTGACTATTTTGCCAGTTTAGGGAAAGCGCTCAGCAAAGAGGACCCATTATAAAATGTTGGATGTGCGAAATACGCCAATGACGACTACGCTTTAACGACACTCAATTCTCAAAGGAAGAGAAAAATGCCATCGACTACTACTATTGTTGTTATCGTTGTTGTGATTGTTGCCGTCGCAGGAATAGGCTTCAGTGGCGTATTCCCTTTTTAATTATCGTGTTTACTAAACGATTAGTTTCTCTGTACTGGCGAGTAAAAAATTAACAAAATATGGCTTTTTTATCCTAGGTTAATGATTCTGTCATATATAAAGTTCATGGTAAGCGATAACACAAGGAAAGGTGTAAGGAGCAGGAGTAAGCAAGGAAGGCTTTTAATACCAGGGATGCACAAACAAGGAGGTTTGTGGAGAAGGATTACGGAGGAAATACTGCTACCCCGGCCATTATTGGCCGGGGTTTTTTTATATTACTTTTCTTGAACCTACTTCTTCTTGGTCTTTTTTGACTTCGCGTGTTTTTTGTCTTCGCTGCTTTCAGGCTTGTCGCTTTCAGGCTTGTCACTGCCTTGGTGGCTAAGCGGGTTAGCTTGGTCAAGCCGTGGGTGGTTGTCCAGGAATTCGCGCTCCAGATCAGGTAGGGCATCCAGCGCTTTGAGCGTGTGGGTCAAAGCATGGATCGCAGCGAGCACATCCTGGGTGTTGCCGGTTTCGGAAATGGTATGCATGTTGCGAATCGGAAAGCCAATCGAGGTCGCTGCGCTATCAATAGAGGCCAGCACGCCCGCCATGCCGTCAGTGCCGGTATCAACGCCGACGATATCCCGCTGTAGGGGAATATCCTGCTCTTTGGCGGCACTGGCAATAATGCGATTGAGCTGTTCGCTGGCAATAGAGCCGACCGCCATGGTGAAGCCTTTGCCCATTTCCAACGGCTGCATACGCTTGTCGCCAATGCCTGGGGCGGCCACGTAGTCGTGGTTAACGTCTACGCCAATCAGTGCGTCTGGCTTGAGTTCGCCTGCTAATACGCGGCTGCCGAAACGGCCAATCTCTTCGTAGCTAGCAATGGCAAAGAGCACGCGTACTTTTTTGGTGCCGCCCATTTCTGCGATTAACTTCGCCACTTCTGCGGTGACAAAACAGCCTAAGCCATTATCCAGGTAAGCGCCGTAGAACGTGTTGGGGCTAAAGCCAGGGCGAATAGGGCGGTCGAAAATAATCGAATCGCCGGGGCGAACGCCAAGGTTTAATACCTGCTGCTTTTTATTTTCGCCATGAATCTGCAAGTCTAAGTAGATCTGCTCTTTTTTGATGCCTTTACTGCCATCGCGCTGGGCGGGGTCAGAAAAGTGAATAGCGCCCAGGGCTTCTACCGTGCCGCCCTGGATGCAGCGGTAGCTGCCGGGGGCGTTGGGGTCTTCGCTAAACAGCTTCACTTCATGGCCGATAAGTACAGTAGGCAAGAAGGAGTCGGTGTTGATCCAGATCTTGCCGTCGTCGCCAATCGAGCGAACTTGCATGCGGATTTTATCTGCATGGCCGATGATCATGACTTTGAACATGTCATCGCGGCCAGGATGTGTGTCCAGCACCACGCCAGCATTGCCTTTAAATTGATGAAGATGCCAGTCACTTGGCGCGAAGCTTTCAAAGTAAGGCTTTAGAACGCCGTAAGTCATTGCGCCTTCCAGGCCTACTGGGCTAGGGGCGGCAAGAATGTCACGCATAATATTGAACTGCGCGTCGGGCATTGGCTGCGTCCAGGGTTTGGCGCTGTTACTCATGTTAAGCACTCTCCGTTGGGTGGTGTTTACCGCTTACTAGTCTGCCAGATTCTTGAAGCAGATGCGCTGCTTGGGCATGCCACGTTTGGGCGATGGTGCCATGGACGTTTCGGCGTATGATTGATTCATTAAAAATGAATATAACAACGACGACGATAAAAACGAAAGTACCTTGACGGGGGAGTGTTCATGAGTACCGCTAGCCTTAAATCGCAGCGCTTTAAAGTGCTGTTGGCGGGCATTTTTAGCCAAATTTTATGTATTGGTATTGCGCGCTTTGCCTATACCCCACTACTGCCGGTAATGCAGCAGCAGAGCTGGATTAACGACGCCGACGGTGGTTGGCTGGCTGCGCTTAATTATGCGGGCTACATGTTAGGCGCGGTGCTGGCAGCATCAATTCGCTCGGTGTATCTCAAAGACACGCTGTTTCGAATTGGCCTGGTGCTTGCGGTGTTAACCACTGCCGGTATGGCGCTGACCGATCACTTCTGGCTATGGGCGGGGCTTCGCTTTCTTGCGGGGCTATCGAGTAGCGGTTCTATGCTGCTGGCTTCGGGATTGATTTTGCACTGGCTGATTCAGCACCGACAGCGGGGTGAATTAGGCATTCATTTTGCTGGGGTGGGTATTGGTATTGTGGTGGCGGCGCTGGCGGTTGAGCTAATGCTCGCACTGTCGCTTAACTGGCAGGCCCAGTGGTGGGGGTTTAGTGGTTTAGCCGCAGTGCTGTTAGTGCCTGCTTGGCGATGGCTGCCACGGCCTGTTAAGCCGGTACTTGGTAGCGCGGCTCATCATGATGCACCGGCCAAGCCACCCAGTCGTACCTTTATGCGGCTTATGCTACCGGCCTATTTCTGTGCTGGTTATGGCTATGTGATTAGTGCGACGTTTATTGTGACGATTGTCGAGCGTGAACCGCTACTGGCTGGCGCAGGAAACTGGACATTTGCCCTGGTAGGGTTGGCCGCGGCTCCTGCGGTGATGCTATGGGACCTAGTGGCGCGACGTATTGGTTATTTAGGCGCACTCATTGTGGCCATGCTGGTTCAGGTGGTGGGCATTGTATTGCCTGCGATGACATCAAGCTTAATAGGTGTGCTGTTAAGTGCAGTGCTTTATGGAGGTACCTTCTTGGGCTGTGTCAGTTTGGTGCTCACCATGGCGGGTAGGCTATACCCATCAAGCCCTGCCCGATTAATGGGGCAGATGACACTGGCTTATGGTGCCGCCCAAATTGTTGCCCCTGCGCTGACCGGCATGTTGGCGGAGTCTTTTGGCAATTACTACTTGGGCTTATGGCTGGCGGGCGGCTTTGTCACGTTAGGGGCGCTGCTTTTAGTTTGGCTACGTCAGGTAGACCAAACCGCCCAGCGGCTAGATGCCCAGGCCAAAGCGCTATCGGTGGCGTAATAGTTGGTTGATGGCTGCAAGAGTTTTGGGCTTTGTCGACAAAATCCTCTAGGATAGGCGCTTTTTTCTGACAAGGTGGAAGGTCATGGCGTCTTCTGGGCAACCTCGCATTCAGTGGCTGGGCCGCTGGGGCTTTATGCTGGCAGCCACCGGTTCGGCGGTGGGGCTGGGCAATATTTGGAAATTTCCCTATATCACCGGGGAGTATGGCGGCGGAGCTTTTGTGCTGGTGTATCTGGCGTGCATTCTAGCCGTCGGCGTACCGGTGATGATGACCGAGATTGCCTTTGGTCGCCGTGGGCGCGGCAGCCCTATCGATGCGATACGGCGTGTCGTCAATGAGTCTGGTCGCTCTTCTGTTTGGTCGCTGATTGGTTGGATGGCGATGCTTTGCGGCTTTATGATTCTGTCGTTTTATGTCGTGGTCGCAGGTTGGTCGTTCTCCTATTTATGGAAAATGCTCACCGGCGGACTGGCTGGCAGCAGCGTTGACGATATGGCCGCCGTATTTAGCGCGAATAACGCCAACCCGTTCATCCTGGGTGGTTGGAGTACCCTGGTGGCAGTATTGACCATGGTAATTGTGGGCAAAGGCGTTCAGGAAGGTATCGAGAAAAATGTCAGTTGGATGATGCCCGGGCTAGTGCTCATGCTCGTTCTACTGATTATCTTCGGGGTGTTTTCTGGTGGGTTTGGCGAGGCCGTGAGCTTCTTGTTCTCGTTTAACGCAGGAAGTCTCTCGAGTGAAGGGATGCTCGCGGCGTTGGGCCATGCCTTTTTCACACTGTCGTTGGCATCCGGTGCGATTCTTACCTACGGTAGCTACTTGCCCAAAGGTGCTTCGATTGGGCGTACCACGGTAAGCGTGGCCATTGCTGACACCGTGGTTGCACTCATGGCGGGGTTGGCAATCTTCCCGGTCATTTTTGCTAACGGTATGAATCCTGGTGAAGGGCCTGGGCTTATTTTTATGAGCTTGCCGCTGGCTTTCCAGGCGATGCCAATGGGCACGCTATTTGGCATTCTGTTTTTCTTAATGCTCTCAATGGCAGCGCTGACCTCGTCTATTTCGATGGTGGAAGCTACGGTGTCGTGGTTATGCGATAACAAAGGCATGACCCGTAAGTCGGCCTCTTGGGCGACGGGCATCGTGCTATGGCTGATCAGCACGCTGGCGATGCTGTCGTTTAACCTGGGCGCTGATTGGACGCTCGCGGGTAAACACTTCTTTGACTGGCTGGATTATTTGACCTCGCGCTGGATGATGCCGCTGGGAGGTTTGGGCATGGTGCTGCTGGCGGGGTTTGTGCTGAAAAGTGAAACCTTCCGCGACGAGCTGGGCCTTGCGCCGTTGCCTTATGCACTGTGGCTAGCCATGGTGCGTTACGTGAGTCCGCTGGGTATCTTGGTCATTTTTGTCGATGCGCTGGGCCTTTACCCAGTGTCGTTTGCTGTTCACTGGCCGATACTGCTGGCGATCTTAGTGATATTTGCGCTGATCGGAGAGGCATTAAGCCCGCGGCTGCGCCAAGCGCTGCGCTCGCGCTAGCTGCTGTTGTTCACGCTTCACCCTGGCGGCCGCAATGGCGCCAGGGTGAGTGCCTGCCTCCATGAGTTCGTCCCAGCAGGTGGTGTAACGGTTGGAGCGGTGCGCACAGCGCAACTGCCACGGTGCTTCCGCCTCTGTCATTCCAAAACGAATGGTGCCTTGCCCCATACGCTGATTAATGGCGTCAACGGTGTTCATCAAGTGCGGGTGCGCCTTGGGTGAGGGCTGTAACAGTGAAAGTTGATACTGCTGCGCATCCACTAAGTCCAATAACATGACGCCGGCTTTCATAAACTGAAAACCTGGCCGGTACATCTGTTCAAGCCCTTCGCGTACGGCTTCTAAAATGACGCGGGTATCGTCGCTTGGTGACGTTAGGGGAATCATCGCGCTAGGCGAAAGTTGAGGCTGGTCTTTACGATGGCGGTTGGTGTTCAGAAACAGCAGCACGGCGCGGGTAAGGCTTTTCTGCTGGCGCAGTTTTTCGGCACTACGCTGGGCATGGCGGCGCAGTGCTGCGTGTAATTCCGCTTTTACGCCGGTTGCTTGACCAAAAGAGCGCGACGTCATAATACGCTGACGCGGCTGCTCGACTGCGTTCATTTCCAAGCAGGAGATACCACGTAGCTCTAGTGCTGTACGCGCAAGCACCACTGAAAATCGTTTGCGAAGTTGCTTTGGATCGCACTCCCGCAGTTGCCACGCCGTGCGAATACCACCCACCGCAAGCCGTTCTGCTAGGCGTCTACCGATGCCCCATACGTCATTCACCGGCAGCTGTTTAAGCAGCGCAGCCGTGGTTGGGCTATTGGCGGTGAGCAGGCAGATGCCCTGGTAGTGAGGCTGCTTTTTGGCAACGTGATTAGCGAGCTTGGCTAGCGTATGGGTAGGTGCTAGCCCTACACAGACAGGCAGCCCTAAATAGCGGCGAATGCGGCGGCGTAAGACTTCCCCGAGCGTTTGGCATTGAGCGTCGCTGAAACCATCCAGGTAAATAAACATTTCATCAATAGAGTAAGGCGCGACCTCGGGGCAGGCATCCCGCAGTAGCTGGGCGAGTCGTGCGGACATGTCGCCATACAGCTCGTAGTTAGAGGACAGCAGGTGAATTACGCCCCGCCGGCGCAAACCTTCTAGTTGGAAAGAGGGTGTGCCCATGGGGATGTTCAGCGCTTTCATTTCGGCCGAACGGGCAATCACACAGCCATCGTTATTCGACATCACGCCAACGGGCTTGCCTTCAAGCGCAGGATTAAACACCCGCTCGCATGACACGTAGAAGTTGTTGGCATCAACAAGGCCAATCATGGCAAATACTCATGCACCACAGCGCGTACCACGCCCCATAGCTGGCAGTCCGTCTCTGCTAGGGGGAGTGGTGGGTAGTGAGGATGTGCCGAACAAAGATGTGGCGTGCCTTGATAGAGCGCATAACGCTTTATCAGTACTTCCTCTTCAAACATGGCGACCAGGATATGCCCTAAACGGGGCGGTATGCTGCGATCTACCACCAGCAAATCACCTTCGAATATCCCCCAGCCTTCCATGCTGTCGCCTGTGGCGGTGAGGTAGAACGTGTGGTTGGGGTGTTTAATCAACCGCTCATTGAGATCTAGTGTGCGTGGCTCGTAATCCTGGGCAGGTGAAGGGAAGCCGCTAAACCCAGCGCGGCCGTAGAGCATTGGAAAGGGCAGCGGTTGAGAGGTTAACGGCAGGGCTGTCGCAACCATGGTTGTTGCACAATAAGTGGGTTGAGACGGCATCGACGGCATCCTCATGAATAAATAGTGTTTTTATATACAGTATATAGGCAGTATTTATTCATGGGGAAAAAATTGCAAGCGACGCTCAGCGCAGGGTACCAGGGGAATATTGGTTTGCGGGTGCTATTGGCTTAGCGAGCGAGCCACATGCCAACCACCAGTGCACTTATCACGGTAATTAAGAACACAAGATTGCGAGCACGGGTATCACGACGTGGTTTCATAGCCATTTTCCTGTTGGTCATCGTTATTCAACACATTACGAAGTAGTAGCAAGCAGCGAACCCCCCATAAAAGCGGCAGATGCGCTGCGCTTAGCATGGTAACGTTTACGCCTTAGAGCGTCATCTGACGAATATGACATTGCTTGGTTATCCGGCTTTAAAGAGATCCTGTTTATGAATGAATCGACTCATGTCGGTACCGCTGCGCAGCCGCTTTCCCTGGCGAATGGGCGGCTGGCAGCACTTAGCTGGGGGCGTAGCACTGCGCCTACTTGGGTGGCACTGCACGGTTGGTTAGACAACGCTGCAAGCTTTACACGGTTAGCGCCGCTGTTAGTAAAAGCATTGGATATTCGTATTGTTGCGATCGACTTTCGTGGTCACGGGCATTCGGCCCATGCACCTGTAGGAAGCGACTATGCACTATGGGACTACACTCACGATGTGCTGGATACCTTGGAAGCATTAGCGCTCGAAAAGACAACGCTACTTGCTCACTCGATGGGGGCAGCCGTGGCTTGCCTCATATCCGCAGCGTTCCCCGAGCGGGTGAATAAGCTTATTTTGCTAGATGGTTTAGGTGCGTTAAACACACCGGCTGAAGAGACAGCCAGCCAACTGCGTAAAGGGTTGATAGCCTATCGGCGGCCGCTTTCCCGGCCCCCTCGTTATCCGGATATTGAGAGCGCAGTCGCTGCGCGGGTAGCCGGAGGCGTCACGCCGCTGGACAGCATCACCGCTACGCCACTTGTCGAACGTAACACGCAAGCTACCGCCGATGGGCATGTGCAAATGCGCACTGATAGCCGTTTGTTAAAGCCTTCTTTGGTGCGCTTTACACCCCAGCAGGTGTTGGCACTACTGGCGGAGATTCAAGCCTCGGTGCTATTGATAGAAGGGGAGCGGGGTATTTTAGGCGAGCGGGACTGGGCGGAAAAAGCACGCCAAGCGGTGCCCCAGTTAACGCGCCATGTACTAGCGGGTGGCCATCATCTGCACCTTGAACCCCAGGCGGTTGAGCACGTGGCTGAGATAATCCGGCAACAAGTGTAACGGTTATCTGTTGTTCAGCATTAGGAAGATGACAATGAAAAAAGTGACGCAAACTGCTGATACACCTTTGGGAAACCTTCCTTTAAATAATGGCAATAAGGTTGCGTTGGTATTGGGGAGTGGAGGAGCTAGGGGCTACGCCCATATCGGTGTTATCGAAGCATTAGAAGCACGTGGCTTCGAGATTATCTCGATTGCGGGTTGTTCCATGGGCGCGCTTATTGGCGGTATCTATGCGGCTGGAAAACTGCCTGAGTACCGCGAGTGGGTGTGTACGCTGGATTATTTAGACGTGCTAAAGCTGGTCGATGTGACCTGGAGTCCGATGGGGGCCATGCGGGCTAATAAGGTCATGAACAAGTTAGAAGAGCTGGTTGGCGAAAGATTGATTGAAGAGCTGCCTATTCCGGTAACGACCGTCGCGACGGATCTGGTTCGTCAGCGTGAAGTGTGGTTTCAAAACGGCTCCTTGCTTCAGGCAATTCGAGCCTCTATTGCCGTGCCTGGCGTTATTACCCCAGTGCATGTGGGGGACCAGGTGCTCGTTGATGGCGGCTTACTGAACCCACTGCCGATGATGCCGATATTAGCCGCCCATGAAGCGGACTTTGTTGTAGCGGTTAACGTGACGGCGCACAGTCCGCAACCCATCACGTTAGAGGAGCTGTTACCCCACGAAGATAAGAGCGATAGCCGCACCGCGTTAGAACGCGATCGCGATGCTAATATTGGCGGTTGGATGGATGACGTTCGTGCCACCACACGGCGGCTGTGGGACGGGCTGGGGGGTAGCAATGGTGAAGAGAGTGACGTTGATGAAACCGTTGACCTGCGTGGTAAGCGTGAATGGGGCAAGCTCGATATGATTTTAGAGTCGTTTGATATCACCCAGGCGGCGCTCGCGAAGTATAAAATCGCAGGCTATCCGCCAGATGTATTGATTGAAATTCCCAAAACTGTTTGCAGCACTTATGAGTTTCACCGAGCCAACGAATTAATTCGGCTGGGTCGGCATCTTGCCGATGAAGCACTGGAGCGACGGATGCCTGGTATTGCCTCTGATGCCACCGAGTAAGCGTAGTGAAATAGCTGCTTACTGCCCGCGCTTGCGCAGCAGAATATACACCGCCCCTGTGCCGCCATCGATATCGATGGCGGAGCAGAACGCCAAGACGCCGGGCCACTCTCTTAACCATGCGTTGGTATGGCTTTTAAGTACCGGAAAGTCCGATGTGGTACCCCAGGCCTTACCGTGAACTACCAGAACGCAGCGCATGCCTTGTGCAGCAGCGTCGCGTAAAAAACTTTCAAGCTCAATCCGAGCTTCTTCTAGGGTATAGCCGTGTAAATCCAGCCCAGCCTGCCAAGCGGTTTGGCCGCGCTTTAGCTGGCTAAAGGTGCGCCAGGGCAGGTCCGGAACGCTAAATTCCAGATACTCTGAAGGGCGTACTGCCTCTACTCGGCCGTCAGATGTGCGACCGCTGGTTTGTAGCGTGTTGCTTTCTACCGCAGCTCGCCGGCGTGCCTGTTGGGCATCATCGTTACGTTTGGGCTTGCCTGGGTTGGCTTGGTTGCTGGCAATACGGCGTACGCCTGCTGCCTGCAGCGCTTGGCGAAAGGCACTGATATCGTCGTCGTTGGGCAGGTGTCGCGTCATGATTAGCTCAAATCGAGAAGTTAAATGTTAAGAAAAGTGTCAATAAACAAGCATAATTGAGAAACACACAGGATAGCGAGCTGAATGTTGTTGTGAAACGCACGCTTGTGAACCGCGTGCTGTGAACCAGACGGCGTCAAAGGTACAATCTTTTCATCAATCTTTATACGCCAGGAGCCGCTGTGACCACGCACCTTAATGATGAGACCTCCCACTCAATGCTTTCGCTGCCGGAGTCGGTAGTAGTGAGCGAGCTTTTTACATTACGCGATTATTTACGCTGGGTGTCCAGTGAGTTTTATCTGGCGGGATTGCATTATGGGCATGGCACCGAATCGCCTTGGGACGAAGCCGTTGCGCTGTGTTTAGGCGCACTGCACCTTCCGTGGAACGTCGATCCTGCTGTGCTAGACGCACGCCTGTTGCCAATAGAGCGCGAGCGCATTATTCGTTTAGCGCGAGAGCGGGTAACTACTCGCCGCCCGCTGCCTTATTTACTGGGTGAAGCTTTTTTTGCCGGGTTCCCGTTCAGCGTTGACGAACGCGTATTAATTCCGCGCTCGCCTATTGCCGAGCTGATTGAAGATGGTTTTGCAGCATGGTTCCCAGAAGAACCGCCTGCCCGAGTATTGGACTTATGTACCGGTTCTGGCTGTATCGGCATTGCCACCGCGTTGGTGCTGCCGACCAGTGAGGTCGCCCTGGCGGATATTAGCCAGGATGCCTTAGCGGTTGCGCGTCAAAATATCACGCGTCATGACGTTGGTGATCGCGTACGGGCCGTCGAGTCCGACGTGTTTGATGGTTTGAAAGGCCAGCGCTTTGATCTGATCGTATCAAACCCGCCTTATGTCGATGCACGTGATCTGGCCACCATGCCCGCCGAGTTTCGCCACGAGCCTGCCTTGGCGCTGGGGGCTGGTAACGATGGGTTAGATATCGTGAGACGCATTCTGTGCGAGGCGCGCCAGCACTTAACCGACGAGGGATGGCTGATTGTTGAAGTTGGCAATTCCGACCGCCATGTAGAGGCTGCTTTTCCTGAAGTGCCTTTTATCTGGCTTGAATTCGAGCGTGGCGGCCAGGGTGTTTTTGCCTTGAGCGCCGCTGAACTCGACGCCCATGCGGCGTCTTTTGCGTGAGGAACTAACGCCCATGTCTGGCAATACCTTTGGTAAGCTATTTACCGTTACTACATTTGGTGAGAGCCACGGCCCTGCTTTAGGCGCGATTGTTGACGGCTGCCCGCCTGGCATACCGATCAGTGAAGAGGACCTTCAGCACGATTTAGATCGCCGCCGCCCAGGCAGTTCTCGGCATACCACCCAGCGTAAAGAGCCGGATCAGGTGCGGATTCTTTCTGGTGTGTTTGAAGGTAAAACCACTGGTTCGTCCATTGGTCTGCTAATTGAGAACACCGACCAGCGCTCCAAAGACTACTCTAAAATCAAAGATCAATTCCGGCCTGCCCACGCAGACTACACCTACCATCACAAGTATGGTCATCGCGATTATCGGGGCGGCGGTCGTTCTAGCGCACGGGAAACCGCGATGCGCGTTGCCGCTGGCGCGATCGCTAAGAAGGTGCTGGCCGCAAAAGGGATACAAGTTCGTGGTTATATGAGCCAGTTGGGGCCAATTAAAATCGACTTCAAAACCTGGGATGCAGTGAGCGAAAATGCCTTTTTCTGCCCCGATCCGGACAAAGTGGCTGAGCTTGAAGCCTATATGGATCAGCTGCGTCGTGACCAAGACTCGGTGGGCGCGGAAGTTACCGTGATTGCCGACGGTGTGCCGGTTGGGCTGGGTGAGCCGGTTTTTGACCGCTTAGATGCTGATCTGGCGCATGGCTTAATGAGCATCAATGCGGTAAAAGGGATAGAGATTGGTGCAGGGTTTGGCTGCATTGCCCAGCGGGGTAGTGAACACCGTGACGAGATGACCCCAGAGGGCTTCTTGTCAAACCATGCTGGTGGCGTGTTAGGCGGAATTTCCAGTGGGCAGCCGATCGTTGCCCGCCTAGCGTTGAAACCAACGTCAAGTATTACTACGCCCGGGCGTTCAATTGATGTACATGGCCAACCAGTTGAGGTAATAACAAAGGGTCGCCATGACCCCTGTGTCGGTATTCGCGCGACGCCTATCGCTGAAGCAATGATGGCAATTACGCTGCTAGACCATTGGTTACGTCATCGTGGACAGAATGGCGATGTTAGCGTTGATACACCGCGTTTAGAACAACAATAACAGCACGGTGCGCTTAGCGTAACGCTGCTACACTCTAGGAAGATGGTTAAGGAGTCGCCTATGAAAATTAACGTTGAATTTGACCTGACACCGGATGAGTTTCGCCAATCATTAGGGCTGCCGGATGTTGAGGCGTTTCAGCAAAGCCTGCTGGAAAATATTCAGCGGCAAATGGAATCTGGGGTGGATGGCTATGACCCTATGAGTCTAATGCGTCCTTTCCTGCAGCAGCCGATGATGCAACAAGGACTTTCTCAGGGGCTAGCTAATTTCGGTACGTATCAGCAGATGATGTTGGATATGTTGCGTAAAGCAGGAACCTCAGGTGGCAGTGCCGACCAGGCTGGCGACACGAATCAGGATGACTCCCAAGAGGCTGCCAATGCAGCGTCAGGTAAAAGCGCATCAAGTGCGAGAAGTTCCAAAGCGAAAGCAACAGCTTCTTCGCGCTCTCGCGCTAAAGGGTAGAACTGTCGTGTGAAATGTGTAGCGTTGTCGAGCGTGCTGCTAGGAATGTTGCAAAGCAGCAATGCAGCGTTTACTCTTTTTGCAGTGCAGCAATTTGCCGTGTGATGAGCCACTCCAGGCTCATGCCAAGGAATGAGAGATAGGAGCAGACACTATGCAAGATAAAATGATGGACGCCTTTAGTACCCAAACGCGCCAAATGTTCGAGCCAATGCGCAAGATGAACTCGCTGATGCTCAACAATATGGAAAAAATGACCCAGTATCAGCTGGAAGCAATGAAACGCTACAGCCAGATGGGCACCGAGCGCATTCGCAGTGCGACGGAAATTAACGATGCTGAAAGCCTGCGTGATTTTGGTACGAAACAAGCCGAAATGATGAATGAGCTTTCTCAGCAGATGCAGGAAGATGCCCGCGTCATGGGTGAGATGAGCATGCAGTTCAAATCCGAAATGGAAAAGCTGTTCAGCGAAGCTGGGCAGAAAATGAGCGAGCAAGCCACCTCTGCTGCGAAAAGTGAACAGCCTGCGAAATCGACTAGCCAATCTTCACGTAAAAGCTAAACGTAACGATGTTCGCGGCGCCTTGAAGGCGCCGCGTTCTTTTGGATGATGTGCCTGGGCAGACAATGCCAAGCAGGTGAGGGGAGAGTGAGTATGCTGTCAGGGTGGAAAATGCCGTCTCAAGGTGTTTCTCAAGAAGAGCTTGAAGCATGGAAAGTGCAGCTAAGCGATGTTGGTGAACAGTACAAAGGC
This sequence comes from Vreelandella neptunia, assembly GCF_000712975.1. Classification (GTDB taxonomy): domain Bacteria; phylum Pseudomonadota; class Gammaproteobacteria; order Pseudomonadales; family Halomonadaceae; genus Vreelandella; species Vreelandella qaidamensis. Next base: position 859,248 of record NZ_JHQL01000001.1, read on the forward strand.
CTGCTTGAGGATTTACTGTCACGGATAGCACCCAGCGAAGCTGCTGACTCCGTTTACAGTGATATGCGTGAAAGCTTTGAAGCCGCCGCACAGTCGCTCATGAGTAACCCTAACCTGCTGTGGCAAACTCAGTCCCGCCTACTGCAAGATCAGTGGCTACTTTGGCAGCAGGGTGTGCGGGCGATGTCTGGTGAGCAAGTGACGCCATTGATAACGCCTGCAAAAGGCGACCGCCGCTTTAAAGATGAAGCATGGACACAAGAGCCTTACTACTTAGCGATTATGCAGCAATATTTACTGTTTTCGCAGATGTTAGAGGAGCTTATTGAAAATCTGGATGGCTTAGACCCGACACAGAAACGCAATCTAGCGTTTTATGCTCGGCAATTAGTAAGCGCCATGTCGCCTACTAATTTTGTATCGACTAACCCCGAAGTCATGCGTCGTACAATTGAGACGCGTGGACAAAACCTAGTAGATGGCCTGACGCGCCTGCGAGAAGACCTGGCGAATTCCGCCGAGGGTATTAACGTACGCATGACCGATCGAAGTGCCTTTGGTGTTGGCGATAACATTGCTGTCACCCCAGGTGCCGTGGTGTATGAAAATGAGCTGATTCAGTTAATTCAATACACCCCCACCACGGAAAAAACCTTTAAAACGCCACTGTTGATCGTGCCCCCATGGATCAATAAGTACTACATTCTCGACCTGCGAGAAGATAATTCGCTGGTTAAGTGGATGGTGGACCAAGGGCACACGGTATTTCTGATTTCTTGGCGTAACCCTGGCCCAGAACAGCGCGATATTACCTGGGCTGATTACATGCAAATGGGCCCCGTCAGCGCGATGGAGGCCATTGAGCAAGCCTGTGGTGAGAAGTCAGTCAATCTGTTGAGTTACTGTGTGGGCGGCACACTAACTGCTTCTACGGTGGCCTATCTGACAAGCACTCGGCGTGGTCGAAAAGTGAAGTCAGTGACCTATATGGCGACGCTGCAGGACTTTCGTGATCCTGGTGATATTGGCGTATTCCTTAACGAACGGGTGGTTGAGGGAATTGAAAATACGCTGGAAATGAAAGGATATTTAGACGGCCGCTCGATGGCCTACACCTTTAATTTATTGCGTGAGAATGATCTTTTCTGGTCGTTCTACATCAATAATTATCTGAAAGGCGAAACGCCCGCCGCGTTTGACCTGCTGTACTGGAATACTGATGGGACTAACCTGCCTGCTGGTACCCATGCCTGGTATCTGCGCCATATGTACTTGGAAAACCGTTTAGTAGAACCAGGTGGTATCGAGCTGGACGAGGTGAAGATTGACCTTCGTAAAATCTCGACGCCGTGCTACTTCGTTTCGACGAAAGAAGATCATATCGCTAAGTGGAACAGTACGTATTATGGCGCGCTGTTACCCAAAGGGCCGGTGACGTTTGTATTGGGTGGTTCTGGCCATATCGCGGGCATTGTGAACCCTCCCCACAAGAATAAATACGGCTACTGGACCAACGATGCGCTGCCCGACACCCATGAAGCATGGCAAGAAGGCTCCACCTTTAACGAAGGCTCCTGGTGGCCACACTGGCAGGCATGGGTAACGGAGAACGGCTATGCTGATCCTGACCCGGAAAAAATGGTGCCCGCGCGTCAGCCTGGAGAAGGTGAACTAAGCGTGATTGAAAGCGCGCCCGGGCGCTATGTGAAAATGACGATTCCTGAGGTGTTGGGCGAAATTCCCGCCGCAGAATGATTTGCCACCATGGCATGATAGGCTAACGAACAAACGTTGCGTTTGTCGTTAACAGTTAGAGCAGTAGAAAATGGCGGTGATGTCCTATTTGGAGTGATCTAATAAGGCATCACCGCCATTTGCGTTATTACCTTTCAAGCTACCTTTCAAACCACCCTTTCAGCAATGTGACTGCTTGCGTTGGTGCCAAGCGAGCCAGCAAAGCCATCCGCCATACAGAATACATAATCCAATCAGTACGCTAATTTCGCGCCCAATGCTGAGAAGCGGGGCACCCATTTGATTCATCGCTAAAAAACCTTGTATGCCAGGTTTAACTGGAATCAGTAGGGTTAGGATATCTAGCCATTTGGGTAGACTTTCGGCAGGCCAGGCAAAACCAGCGGTAAAGACAATCGGTAGTGACGAAAGAAGAACCAGCACAGTGGGCAGTTCTGGTCGCGGAAGCAGATAACCAAGCCAAATGGCGAATAACGTGGCGCTTATGAAAAATAGCACGCTGAAGGCGAGTAATTCACTAGGCGCAGCCGCATGGGGAACACCATAAAGCTGGAAGAAAAAGCCAAAGTAGAGCATGGCAAATAATAGGTAGATAAGCAGAAAGGTGAAGAGGCGAAGCGGCAGCGCTAATGCGAGCGATGGCGCGGTTTGCCCCAGACGCCTGCGCGCGCGATCTTTGATGGTTACGCTACCTGCGGCAATGAGTAGCGTTTGGTGCAGAATTAATACAAAGACAGCGGGCACAATGTAATTAATGTAGCCCGACGTGGGGTTAAACGCGGGCTTAGTGATGAGCCGCATCGGCATAATTTGTCCAGGGATCTGTGCAGGACTTTCTCCCTTCATTAAGCTACCAACGAGTTGGGTTTGCACACTGAGTGTCGTCGCGGCTGTCAGCAAGCCCTCAACCACATTGCCGTAAATTAGAAAATAGCTGGCGTCCCCAGCAAAAGAGAGGCTGGTTGGGCGTCCTAAATAAATATCACGCTCGAAACCGGAAGGAATAATTAATAGCCCATGAACAGCATCGCTGGCCAGTAAGGCTTCTGCTTCTGCCATGCTGGACGGCTGGGCGGCGACTCGAATTTGAGGGGCTGCATCTGCCATGCGGATAAGTTGCCGGGCCAGATGAGTGTGATCATGATTCACCACCGCCACTGCTTGTTCTCCCGGCACGCTCTTATGATAGGGAAGAGGGTAAAGAACGGCATAAAATAGTAAGCCGCCGACAATTACGAGCAGCACGGCCCGATCAGCAAATATATTCGCAATCTCTACCTGCCACGCTTGCCAACACCGTTGCCAGGCATTCATGAGGACACCTGTTCAGCAGGGTTGATGTTTAATTGTTTTGGCAAGGCATGAATGGCGAAGGGTAAAGGCAGCAGGAACAGCAGCAATATTAATAAGGGCGGTAGCAGAGTAGCCAGCGGTGCCCCATGGTCAGCCACCGCTACCTGGAGTTCAATATAGTGGGTGGAGGGCATTAAGTTGCCCCAGGTTCGCGCCAGTATATTCATATCGCCTCTTGGGAAAGTAATTCCCATAAAGGCAAAGGCTGGTGCTAGATAAGCAGCACATAAGCTTAGCGCGCGGATTTTGTTAGCAACGGTAGCTAGAATCAACGTCGCCATACTTTGAACGGCAAGTACCATTAGCGCCATACCAACCATTAGCCAAGCCACGCTGCCCTCTGGTGACCAGCCAAGAAAATAGTAAAACATGCCAAGCAGGATGACGCCTTGCAGCCATAGCAGCAGCGAAATGGGTGTTAGTAGTTGCCAGAGTGAAACACTTCTGGCGGAGAAAGTGGTGGGTAGCGGCGCTTTTTCGAGCCGCCAGCAAAGCGTCAGCAGCGTTGCAACGACGATTACAATTTGCCATAGGGCGGGTGTGATTGTTGTCACCAAGAAACGCGCATAGCTCATTCCCGCGTTATAAAGGGAGGTGATTTGTGGCCGCACAGGGGCCGCCGCTGCTACTGCTTGTGGTAATGCATAGCCTTGACCAAGCCGTAATACAACGCCCGCTTCGGCGGCAAAACTCATGCTTGATTGGGTTAGTGCGGAGGAAATGAATTTTCCGGCTAGCAGGTATTGGCTATTGTAAAAAGCCACGGCCTCGGGACTGAGAGAAAGACGCAAGTCGCGGCCAAAGTTACGTGGGATGATCAATAGTGCTAAGACTTCACCACGTTGTAGCGCTTCGGCCCCTTCGCTTGCCGAAGGGTAAGGGTGAAGCATATCTAATGCTGGGCTGGCATCTAAATAACGCTGCAGTGAACGAGACTCAGAGGTATGGTCTAAATCGACAACGCCTACGGGAAGTGATCGTGGAGTGCCTGTTTCAAACACGGCAATAAATAGCAGAGCCAGCAGAGGGGGCAGCCATCCTACCAGAGCGAGCAGCCACGGCTGGCTGCGTAGCGCCTGCCAGCCATTCAGTCTAGTCGGTTCCATGCTGGCTACCTGTCGGCGCTTCCTCAGAAGGTAAATCAAGCAATACGCTCATGCCTGCCCTTAGGCCAGGTACTGGCTCAATGGGGTGCATTTCCACTTCAAACGTGCGCATATCAAAGCCACGACCGGGCACCGTGGCACGCCAAGTGGCAAAGTCGCCAAGCGCTGCGATGTGGCTGACTTTAAAGCGTGCCTGATGACCAAGAGAGGGAATATCGAGGTCGATCTCTGTACCTGGCGAAAAGTGCCGTAGCAGATCTTCACGAACATTAAACAGAGCCCATGCTTCGTCTAGGTCGGTGATCATCACCACTGGGAAACCTTGGGGGACGAGCTCACCTGGGTTTAGTAATACATTACTGACAATGCCCTTATGAGGTGCAATTGCTAGCGAGTCCTCAAGTAGTTCAGTGATTTCATCACGTAGACTAGTCGTTATATCTTCGCCAGCGCGGCTGGCGGTACGTGCTTCTTCACGAGGGCCTGCCTCTGCTAATCTAAGCACCTCTGCGGCGGTTACCCGCGTCTGCTCCGCTACCCGTAGCAGTGTAAAAGCCTCATCAAGCCGTTGACGGGCCACAACGCCTTGTTCGGCTAATACGCGGGTACGTTCATAGGTGGTTCTTGCCATGGTCTCAGCCGCCTGAGCTTTCTGAAATTCGCTGCGTGCTGCGGCTATTTTCTCCTCACGGGTGCCGCCTTCAACCGCCTGCGCCAGTGAGCGGCTAATCGTATCGAGTGCATCGACTTGCGTCAGTTTAGCTTCAAGTTCAGGACTATCGATTCGAAATACGACATCTCCGGCATTGACACTATCACCGCGGCGAAACTCAATTTCGGCAAGCCGTCCTGGGACTTTTGAAGACACCATATATTGTCGGGCTTCTATCTGGCCCTGTAGGCGAAGAGGAGGCGTGCTATAGGTGCGCCAGAAAACAACAGATACTGCGATGGCGACCCCTGCCAATATGGCCAGGATGAGAAATCTGCGCGTGGTCACGGGATGGGGTCCCCTTCGCTAAGATAAGCAAATAGTGATTCTTGCTGACCTGTAATACTGAGTAATTGGGCAAACGACATGACGAACCGGAAAGCGGCAGCATCACGGCGTGTATGGGTCGTGGATAGAAAGGTTTGGGCATCAATCACATCAAGCGCTCGCCCAATTCCTTCTGAGAAAGCCAGCGTTTGCAGGCGTAGGCTCTCTTCTGCCAGCGCCACTGTACTTGCGAGGTCGCTATACTCTTCAAGCGCTTGATTGGCATCGCGATACTGCTGGTCAAGCAACAGCTCTAGCTTGCGGGAAGCGGCCTGCTGGCGATACCGTAATTCCGATACTGTGCTCACCGCTGCCTGTACCTTGCCACTCCGTCCGCTGCGATCTACCAGTGGCATACTGACACCAACGCCAACCAACCAGTCGGGTGTGAGATCGCTAGCTAACGAGTCATCTTCATAGAGGTTGTAACTGCCAAACATAAAGACATTCGGATGGTAAAGCCCACGGCTTGCATCAACGACGCTTTCCGCCTGAGCCTGTTTATTTGCTAATAATCTAAGGACAGGGTGGTCGGCTAGCCCTGGTTGAAAATGCCCAATCGGTGGCAGCGATGCGAGCGTAAACAGGGGAGATGTAGGCGTAGGGCCTGATGAATGACCGCCAGACCCTGGCGCATTGGAAGGCGTATAGTGAACCAAAGAGGCTAATGCTTGTTGGGCGCTATCACGCTGCTCGCGGATGGCGCGCGTAGTGATACGTGAACGGTCATAGGCTGCTTCAGCGGCTAAGCGCTCCACCCGCGCAATTTGATATTGGTCTTCAAGCGCTTGGGCAGAGTGGTAATGGTGGGCAAGGGTGTTTTCAGCTTGTTGTTGAGTAGTAAGCGCTCGCTCAGCCATTACTAGCCCGTAATAAGCGGTTACTAAATCCATAAAACGGGCTCGGTAAACGTCTTCAAGCAGTAGCGATGCTGCCCTCTCTTCTAATGTTAATAGTTCCCGTGCAGAGCTGATTTTTCCACCTGTATAGAGCGGCCAAAACATCGCTAACGAGCTTCGGGCAACGTTGCGGTTAGTGACCGGTGTACGAAAGGCATTAGGGCCGCCAATAAGATCGACTAATCGCTGGCCTGGCAGGGAGTCAGCGACGCTACTAAGCGGGTTGAGAGCAAGTGCATCCACTTCAATTGGGTTATCTAGGTGGGTATAAGAGCCAATTAGATCTATTTGAGGGAGTAGTAAATTATTGCGGTTAGAAAGAAGCGCAACCGCGCGCTGCTGGGCAGCTTGGCCTGCTGCAACGTCATCGTCTTGGCTGCGGAGTTGTTGCCAAGCATCTTCCAGAGCTAGTGGCTGCGCGTGAACGTGCTGGCTAGGTAACGCTATGGCTACCATAAGTAATGATGCCCATAAAAACATGCTTGAGCTTTTCACAACTCACCACCTCTTTTTATTTATTATAAGGGTTAAACCATAGTTTAGGTGTTAAGTGCAATAAGCCAAAAATGGTTTGTAGATAATTTATTGGGTGGGTGGTTCGTTGTGCCGGCTTTGGAATAATCGTTTTTATATTAGCGAGCTAAATTTTATTGCGGTTTTTCGATAAAGAGACTGTTATGTAATTGCTCGTTAATCAGTTTGGTATATATTAATCACTGCTAACTGATGGTGAGTCGACTTAGAGTAATAAAGTTGCTTGTCCTTTTACTGTTAATTACTGTTAACCGAGGCTCTAGCCATGCCACCTAACGCTCGTTCTTTATTTTCGCCGATGCTGACAGAGCCTCATACGCATCATAGTCATGGTGCTTGTTGCTGTGGGTCTCCGATTTTACAACGCTTCCATGAACGCGTTATGGCAGAAATAACCCGTCGACAAATGATTGGAGGAACGGCGGCGGTGATGGCTCTATTTGCAGGACTGCATGTGCCCTTTGCTGTTGGGCAGCAGCCGAAAGCGCATGATGGGCCGTTACTATTAACGAATTTAAGGCTATTCGATGGGAGCGGTGGCCCACTGCGTGATGGCGTATCAATCAGAGTAGAAAGTGGTCGTATCGACGCTATTCTTGATGGCAGTGGCGAGATAGAAGGTGTTGATGTCATTGATTGTGGCGGTCGTGTACTGATGCCTGGTTTGATTGATGCCCATTGGCACACCACCTTAGCGGCTATCTCCCAAATGGAAGCCATGACCGCTGATATTGGCTACGTGCATTTGGTGGCAGCACGGGAAGCAGAGCGAACCTTAATGCGTGGTGTTACCTCAGTTAGGGACGTGGGTGGGCCATCGTTTGCGTTAAAGCGTGCTATTGATGAAGGCATTGTTAACGGCCCTAGAGTGTTTCCCGCAGGCGCAATGATTTCCCAGACGTCGGGACATGGTGACTTCAGAATGCGTCACGACATTCCACGGGGCAGCACAACACCGCTAAGTGAAGCAGAGCGTCAGGGGGTTGCAGTGATTGCGGATGGCGAAGCTGAAGTGCTCAGACGCACACGTGAGCAGCTAATGCTAGGTGCTTCACAGATCAAACTGATGGCGGGTGGAGGCGTAGCGTCGCTTTATGACCCTTTAGATAGCACCCAATTTACGGAGCGAGAATTACGCGCCGCGGTCGAGGCTGCTGATGATTGGGGCACTTATGTGATGGTGCATGTCTATACGCCGCGAGGTATACAGCGCGCTTTGCGGGCTGGTGTTAAGTCTATTGAGCATGGCCAATTGGCTGATGAAGAATCGGTAAGAATGATGGCTGGGGAGGGCGCGTGGTGGAGTCTACAGCCTTTCCTGCAAGATGAAGATGCCAACGTTTATCCTGATGCGGCACGCCGAGAGTCTCAGCGCCAAGTGGCTGAAGGTACTGTTCGCGCCTACGAAATGGCACAGCGGTTTAATGTGAAAACTGCTTGGGGCACTGACATACTCTTTAGCCCTAAAAACACCCCGAACCAACTTCGGCATTTGGCAAAGTTAACGCGCTTTTATGATCCGCTAACAGTGCTGGCAATGGCAACGGGACATAACGGTGATTTATTGTCACTTTCAGGACCGCGTAATCCCTATCCTGGTGTTCTTGGGCGCATTGAGCCAGGAGCCCTAGCTGACCTCCTAGTCGTAGATGGTGATCCAAGCAGTGACCTTGACTTTCTGAATGATCCAGAGAGCAACTTGCGTATGATTATGAAAGGTGGTCGTGTTTATAAGGATCAGCTATAAAAACACCATAGATAATACTTAAAACTTCTGCTTTCTGTTGGAGGAAACTTTAGCTCGCGATAATTTTACTGATGAGTAAGGGCGGCTATGTCGACATCGCTTGCTAAAAGCTGCCTCCTTGTCTTTAACGCCTGCGTATCAAGCCCGGTAACAGGAGTAGGCCAGCGAATAGCCACGCAGGCCAGCTGCCAGTGCGGTTAAACGGTGTTAGCCCTTCCATGGCGTAAAATTCGCCAATGAGGTAGGTGGTTTCAAATTGCGCTGCGCTATCTACTAGCTCGCCACGAGGATTAATAATCGCGGTAATGCCGTTACTGGTAGCGCGCACAACATAGCGACCATTCTCTAGCGCGCGCAGACGGGCCATTTGCAAGTGTTGATGAGGGCCAATGGACGCGCCAAACCAAGTGTCATTAGATACCGTCACAATCACGTCGCTGTCTGCTGCGCGGCGTGCCACCAACTGTGGGTAGATAATCTCATAACAAATAGCGTTGCCAATCGTGACGCCAGCTGCCTGCATTGGCGTTTGTTCGGAGGCGCCTTTAGAAAAACTCGACATCGGTAGATCGAAGAAGTCGATAGCGCCACGCAACACGCTTTCAAGCGGCAGGTATTCACCAAACGGCACTAGGTGCTCTTTTTGGTAGCTGCCCTCGACGTTGCCAACACCAATTACGCTATTGAAATAACGGTCGTCTTCATCAAGTTGGACAATGCCGGTTAATAGCGCGGTGCTGGGCGGTAAGCTGGCTTGTACGCGTTCCAACACCGGGCGAGCTTGGTTATCTATCATTGGCAGAGCGGTTTCGGGCCATAAAATAAGATCTGCCTCATCAGCGACGCGGCGGGTTAAATCGCTGTATGTATTTGCTGCTACGCGCTGGCCTTCAGGGGTCCACTTTAATAGCTGGGGCAAATTACCTTGAAGTAGCGCAACGCGGGTAGGCTCGCTCGCTGGCGTTGTCCAAAGTGTTGGCAGTGCCAAAGGGAGCAGCCAAATGACGGCTAATGGTAGTGCTGCCCACCATTGGCGTCGTAGCAGTTCAGCGCCTAAGGTGCCAGTGAGCACGACCAGTAGAGAAAGCAGGTAAACGCCGCCTACTGGTGCCCAGTTGGCGAGTGGCGAGTCAACATAGCTGGAACCGACCAGCAGCCAAGGAAAGCCGGTAAACAGGTAAGTGCGCAGCACTTCGCCCAGCACCCAAGCACCCACGAAGGTGAGAAAGGCCAAGCGCGGGCTACAAAAACGTCGATAAAGCCAAAAAGTGCCAGCGAAAAAGAGCGCCAATACCGTGACAAACAGAGCGGTGAGGAAGACAGCGAGAGGAACACCAGTGTAGCCATAATCATGGATGGATACATATACCCAAGATGTGCCGCTGGCGAATAGCGCTATGCCGTATAGCCAGCCTTTTAGCGCCGCTTGCGAAGGAGTTAATGAATGCAAACCAGCATAAAGAAGCCCGATGGCGACTGGGCCTAGCCACCATAATTCAAATGGTGAAGCGGTAAGCGTGGTAAAACCGCCGGCTACGAGTGCAGCCAGCAGTTGAAGTGCAAAGGTGGGCGTCAACCCCATGGTGATATCCTATCAGCAGGTTGAAGTAGTCAGTTGGCTAGCTGTCGTCGTTATCATCGCCATCGGTGGCCTTATTGCTCTCATCGTCGCGATAAGCTTCCAACAATCGAATACGCCGATTATCAGCATTAAGGATGATGAAGCGCCAGCCACCTAAACTCGTATGTTCACCACGTCCGGGTAAGTGACCAAACTGTTGCATCACAAGGCCGCCCACAGTATCGAATTCATCATCAGAAAATTCGGTACCGAAGCGCTCGTTGAAGTCCTCAATCGGGGTAAGAGCACGAATCGCAAAGTGGCCGTTTTCCAGCGTGCGAATATCGTCCTCTTCATCGGTATCATGTTCATCTTCGATATCCCCAACAATCTGTTCCAGAATATCTTCAATGGTAATAATACCGGCTGTGCCGCCGTACTCATCTACCACAATTGCCATGTGGTTATGGGTATCACGGAACTCCTTCAGCAAGCTGTTTAAGCGTTTGGACTCTGGAATAAACATTGCTGGACGCAGTACGTCTTCTAGCTTAAAGGCATCGCGGCTTTCTTGCGTTTGCGAGAGCAGGGGGAGCAGGTCTTTAACAAGTAGGATGCCTTTTACATCGTCAAGGTTTTCGCCAATGACCGGGTAGCGGGAGTGCCCTGTTTCCTGAATTAATGGCAGGTAGCCATCGCTGGTTTGATCAAGGGTAATGGCTGAGACTTGTGAACGTGGGATCAATATTTCACGCACCTGTTGGTCACTGATTTCAAGCGCACCTTCGATAATCATAATGGCGTCTTGATCGAGCTTCAGTTTCCCTGCGGTGTGGCGTAAAAATGTCATCAGCTCATCGCGCGAGCTAGGTTCGTCACTGTCTCCGGAAAGGGCGCCAAAGAGTTTCTCGAGCCAGGATTTTTGATTTGAGTTGCTCGATCGGTCTTCGCTCATTGCGTCTAATCTCTCTATTACGTGCGAACAGTTATATGCAAATCGTTGTGTGCAAACAGTACGTCAATGCAGCACTTAAAAATAGCTATGTGAAGATGGCAGCGACTAAACAGTCTGTCGTTTTATCACTGAGTGAAGGGTTACACCACCCTAAAAGCAATTTATCGGCCAGGGTAACAGCTTACTCATGATAAGGATCAGGAATATCGAGAGTAGCTAGAAGCTCACGCTCTAATTGCTCCATTTCTTCTGCTTCCTGCTCTTCAATATGGTCATAGCCCATTAAGTGCAGCGTGCCGTGTACCACCATGTGCGCGTAATGATGTTCAATAGGCTTCTGCTGCTCGCTGGCCTCATGGGCAACAACGGCATGGCAAATAATCAAGTCGCCCAGTAATGGTAAAGAGACACCGGGTGGGTTCTCAAAAGGAAATGAGAGCACGTTGGTTGATTTATCTTTACCACGGTAATCTCTGTTGAGAGCTTGGCTTTCTGCTTCATCCACAAAGCGAATTGTCAGTTCTAGACGCTCGTCATCAGGATGTCGTGAAAAGACACAGCCCACCCAGTGGGTGAGCTGTTCTAAGGAAGGAAGTAGCGGTTCGTTGATGGCCGCCTGGCGATCAATCACGATGTCACTCATCGTGGTGCCTCTCCTGCGCGTTCAAGCGCTTGCATGCGGGCCTCACGCTCCTGCTGGCGCGCTTCACGCCGAGCGCGTTCCTGCACTTCCTGCTCCGATTCAAACTCATCATAGGCTTCGATGATGCGCTGAACCAGCGGGTGACGCACGACGTCTTTTGCAGCAAAGTGAGTGACGCCGATGCCAGGGGTTTCTTTAAGAACATCCAGCACCTGCGAAAGACCAGAGCGCTGTCCGCGTGGAAGGTCCACTTGGGTAATATCGCCGGTGATCACCGCCGTTGAGCCAAAGCCAATTCGCGTCAGGAACATCTTCATCTGCTCCGGCGTGGTGTTTTGGCTTTCATCCAAAATGATGTAAGAGTTATTCAGCGTACGCCCACGCATATAGGCGAGCGGGGCAATCTCGATTACTTGGCGCTCAATGAGTTTGGCGACCTGCTCAAAACCGATCATCTCGTACAGTGCGTCGTAAAGTGGGCGCAGGTAAGGGTCAATTTTTTGGGCAAGGTCGCCGGGTAAGAAGCCAAGCTTTTCACCGGCTTCTACCGCTGGGCGTACCAACAGAATACGTCGCACTTCCTGTTGATTTAGCGCTTCTACCGCCGCGGCAACCGCCAAGTACGTTTTGCCCGTACCCGCAGGCCCAATACCGAAATTGATATCGTGTTCGCGAATGCTTTGTACGTAGCGCTGCTGATTAAGACCACGGGGCTTAATCATTGTGCGCGGAGTACGCATGATCACGTCGTCGCTGCTGCCTTCGCTATCATCATCTTCTTCTAGCGCTTCTAAGCCAGATTCCTGAAGGAATAAGTGAACCGTGTCTGCGTCAAGCTCTTCTGCCGCTGTTTCACGGTAAAGATGCTCAAGCACATTGGCGGCAGCTTTGATGCGGTTAGCGGCCCCGGCCAGCTGAAACACATTGCCGCGATTGCGCAAGGTCACGTCCAGGCGGCTTTCAATCAGCTTTAGGTGCTCGTCCTGCTGGCCGCACAGGCTAGCTAGTCGCTGCGGGTCATTGGGTTCAAGGCTTAGTGTGATAATGCGATTGGCCTGAGGTGATGGCTGGCTCAAGAGTAAAAAACCCGTTAGTTGATGTGTGTGAGACTCAGCTTACTGCCCCGGCCTCGCCGGGGCAATTACCTAGGATAAGCGAGCAGTTAATAACGCTCGGGAGAAGCGAGTTCGCCACGCAACGAGTTGGGCAGCGCTTCGGTGATCTCCACGTCAACAAAGTAGCCGATCAGCTCTGTAGGGTTGGCTGCACGGAAGTTAACCACACGGTTATTTTCGGTGCGCCCTGAAAGTTGGCCGGGGTCTCTCGGTGAGAAACCGGATACCAAAACGCGCTGAGTAGTGCCTACCATGCGTCGGCTGATCTGCGCTGCTTGTTGAAGAATTCGCTCCTGCAAAATGGCAAGCCGCTGTTTTTTGACACTTTCTGGCGTTTCGTCCGGTAGGCCAGACGCTGGCGTGCCTGGGCGTGCCGAGTAAACAAAGCTGAACGAGTGATCAAAGCCAATGCGATGAATCAGGTCCATCGTTGCTTCGAAATCCTCTTCCGTCTCGCCAGGGAAGCCGATGATAAAGTCAGAAGAGAAGCTAATGTCCGGGCGATTGGCACGAATACGCTCCATCTTCTCGATATACTCTTCAGCGGTATGGCCACGCTTCATGGCACTTAAAATACGATCAGAGCCAGATTGTACCGGTAGATGTAAATGGCTCACCAACTCCGGGATATCGGCAAAGGCGTCTACGAGACTATCGGTGAACTCGACCGGATGAGAGGTCGTAAACCTGACGCGATCAATGCCATCCACTGCGGCAACGCAGGCGATCAGCTCTGCGAGGTCGATCTCATCGCCATCGTCGTTTTCACCACGGTAAGCGTTCACGTTTTGACCAAGTAGGTTAATTTCTCGCACCCCTTGATCGGCCAAGTGAATCACTTCATCAATAACTGATTCAAAGGGACGGGAGACTTCTTCACCGCGGGTATAAGGCACGACACAGAATGTGCAGTATTTCGAGCAGCCTTCCATGACAGAAACGAAGGCGGTTGCGCCATCAGATTTGGGCTGCGGCAGGTGATCAAACTTTTCGATTTCTGGAAAAGTGACATCGACCGCAGCAATCTGATTGTTATTGCGTGCGTCCAACATTTTTGGCACGCGGTGAAGCGTTTGTGGGCCAAAAATCATATCGACAAAAGGCGCGCGCTTACGTAGCGCTTCACCTTCTTGGCTTGCTACACAGCCGCCAACACCAATCACGAGGTCTGGATTGGCGTCTTTGAGCTTTTTCCAGCGACCCAATTGATGAAATACCTTGTCCTGCGCTTTTTCGCGAATAGAACAAGTATTTAACAAGATAACGTCAGCTTCTTTTTCGTTATCAGTCAATTCCAGCTGGTGAGATTCGCCGAGCAGATCTGCCATACGCGAGGAGTCGTACTCGTTCATTTGGCAGCCGTGCGTTTTGATAAAGAGCTTCTTCGCCATCGGTACCTGTCATCTATGAGTCGTCGGGGGACGAGGGATGAATGAAAACATGGGTGCAGCTTAGCGCAGTGTAACGCGTCGCCGTTGAATGACCGCATTATACGGATACAAGAAACCTGGGGCTAGCGTTCACCTATAATCGATACTTGACCCGAGCGTTTCTATCAGTATACTACGCACCGTGTTTGAGCAGTTCCTCGATAGCTCAGTTGGTAGAGCAAATGACTGTTAATCATTGGGTCGCAGGTTCGAGTCCTGCTCGAGGAGCCAAATTGCTGTTCTGCTGTCACTGCCGTTTGCGGTAAACGTTCCCCGATAGCTCAGTTGGTAGAGCAAATGACTGTTAATCATTGGGTCGCAGGTTCGAGTCCTGCTCGAGGAGCCAACATACTGAAGCAGGTTTTATTCTGATTTCAGTGGCTCCGCTCTAAACACAGCAGCAAATCATAATGTTCCTCGATAGCTCAGTTGGTAGAGCAAATGACTGTTAATCATTGGGTCGCAGGTTCGAGTCCTGCTCGGGGAGCCATTTAGTTTTTCTATTCTCTTTATTCCCTCTATTTATCTTCCGTATGCTTCGCTTATTGCATAAGATTTCTCGCGCAATTTATAGTTGAAGTCTTACAGCTGAAGTCGACAGCCTCATCTTTTCGTTATCCGTTGATAATACCTTGTAGGTGATAATACTCAGTGTGCCATGGCATTTTGGGTGATTTTTTGTGCCTAACGGTTAGAGGCATATAGACTGTGTCGGATACTTACTATTTGGGAAGGTGCCCGTGGGAAAAGCTGCCAGTTTGCATGCGCTACAGGTCTTTAAGTGTCTAAGCGACGAAACGCGTTTAATGCTGGTGCTCTTGGTTGCGAAAGAGCAATCGCTGTGTGTGTGCGAAATGACCTATGCGCTGGAAGAGTCGCAGCCTAAAGTATCGCGTCATTTAGCACAGCTTCGCCAATGTGGGTTGCTTGTCGATCAGCGGGAAGGGCAGTGGGTTTACTACCGTTTGTCGCCTAGGCTGCCTGGGTGGGCGCAGGCTATTATTGACGCTGGTGCTGAAGGCAGTGCCACGCGCCTTCAGGCGTTAGTTCTGCGGCTAGCTAAAATGGGCGACCGACCGGCGCGGCGAGCTGCATTGTGCTAATTGTTAGCCAATAAAAAAACGCCGACCCAAAAGTCGGCGTTTTTAGTAATGACAGCTTAGCGCTTAGCCGTTCGCTTAACGTTTAGCCATCCGCTGTGTGCCTTGAAGATGGGCATAGTCGAGTAAGATTTCAGCAGCTTCTAGCACATGGGCGCGATCAGCTGGCATATCTTCCTCTTTATCATCTTCGTTAGCCTCGTCTGCTTCGCTACCCTCGGACTGAGAGTTATCGCCGCGGGCATCCATCCACTCTTCTAGCTCAGGTAAGTTTAAAGCGCGGCGGCGTTGGTTTTCGAGAGAAAGCTGCTCTGCTTCTTGAGCTTCCAGCTCTCGTTGACGCTGATCACGGTTCAAGCTAACGCTGGTGTGCTGTTCGCGTAGCTGTCGGGCTAAGGCAGACTGGCGCTCTAGGTAGCGAAAGTTAGGGTTCTCCTTGGCGCGCTCTTCGTGTTGGGAGGAGAGTGCGGCTAGCGCGTTCTCAGGAGAGCCATAGCGGCGGTACTGTACGTTCTGCACGGTGTCCCAAGCAAGGGCGTTATCGAGGCTACTTTCGCCGATGCGTTCAGGGTCGATCAGGCTAGGGAAAATAATATCTGGCTCAACGCCGCGGTTTTGGGTGCTGTCACCCGAAATACGGTAGAACTTAGCGCGGGTCAGTTTGATTTGACCATGGCTAAGATCGTTCAGCGTTTGCACGGTGCCTTTGCCAAAGGTGGGGGTGCCAACCACAATGCCGCGGCCATAGTCTTGAATAGCGCCTGCAAAGATTTCTGATGCTGAGGCAGAGAGGCGGTTGACCAGTACGGTCAGTGGCCCATCATAAACTGTGCCTGCTTCAGTGTCGCCATAGAGCTGGATGCGCCCTTGGGCGTCGCGAACCTGGACGGTGGGGCCGCGATCAATAAATAGGCCGATGAGTGAATTGGCTTCTTGCAGTGCGCCACCACCATTGTTGCGTAGATCCAGAACGATACCTTCCACGCCTTCTTTCTTGAGATTTTCAATTTCTCTAGCAACATCTCGGGTGGTGCTGCGGTACTCATCTTCGCCTGCCTGCCAGGCATCGAAGTCAACGTAGAACGTTGGAATATCAATCACCCCGATACGATGAGGTTTTCCGTCTCGCTCAATATTAATCACCTCGCTGCTGGCTGCCTGATCTTCTAGACTAACCGTATCGCGGGTTATCTCGACGATTTGTGAGCGAGTCATGTCTACAGCTTGAGCCGGCACCACATCTAGGCGAACAACAGAGCCTTTCGGGCCGCGAATCAGGTCAACGACGTTGTCTAGGCGCATTCCTACTACGTTGACCATTTCACCGTCTTCTTGGCCTACAGCGATAATGCGATCGGCAGGTTCAAGCACGCCGGCACGGTCAGCTGGCCCGCCGGGAACTAAGCTAGAAACTTTGACGTACTCACTGTCGGCTTGAAGCAGTGCGCCGATACCCTCAAGTGAAAGGCTCATTTGAATATCAAATGATTCACTTTGGCGAGGAGAGAGGTAGCCGGTGTGAGGGTCGATAGTGCTGGAGACGGCTGCCATAATTAGTCCGAACACGTCTTCAGACTCTGATTGGCGCAGACGGGAAAGTTGACCTTCGTAGCGCTGGCGCAGATTGTCTTCGATCTGCTCGTCATCTTGGTCAGTCAGGGCAAGTGTTAGCGCATCGTTTTTAAGCCGTTTGCGCCACAGTTCGTCCAATTCACTTTCCCGAGTTGCCCATGGGGCCTCTTCGCGATCGACCTCTAAGCGTTCGTCGCTATCGAACTCGAATGAAAGTCCTTCATCAAGACGTTCTAGTAACCACTCAAGGCGTGCGGTATGGCGTTCGCTTAGGCGATTATAAAGTGCAAACGCATCGTCAAGGTCGCCATCGAACAGCGCTTGCGCCATATCGCGCTCTAAATGGCGATAAGGCTCTATATCGCGGTGCAATAGGTAGGAGCGCTGGCCGTCCAGAATATCTAGATAGCGTTGGAAAGCTTCCGCTGACCACTGCTCGTCGAAGTTAATATCGGCATAATGCCCGTAGCGAAGTGAATCAGCTATTTCCACTGCCGCTTGGCGTTGTTCGTCGGTCGGCTCAAGTTGCGCCAGCGCTGCTGGGCTGGCAACTACCAGCATCACAGCAAAGGCGACCGAGCGCGAAAGCGTTGCAAACAAGCTCATCAGTCAAGCTCTCCCGGATTTGTGTACACTCATTCTTCCCTAGACCCGCAGATAGCCTATGAGTTGCGTAGGCCGAGGGAGCATTGTAGCAGGTCATTTACCCTGTGATACTCAATCATTACTGTTATGAGGATTTCTATGTCCGAAGCTTTCAACGCGGATCGTGTAACGCGGCTATGTGATTTTCTGCACCAGTCGCCCACGCCATGGCATGCGACACGCTGCATGGCGGAGCGTTTGGAGCAGGCGGGCTTTATGCGCCTTGAAGAGACGGCAAGCTGGCAGCTTGAGCCAGGTAAGCGCTATTACGTGACACGCAATGATTCGTCACTCATTGCCTTTCAACTGCCGGCTAAAACGTTAACCAGCCTGCGTATGTTAGGTGCTCATACGGATAGCCCGGGGCTACGATTAAAGCCCAATGCTACTCAATACGCAGCAGGCTGGTTACAGTTTGGGGTGCAGGTGTATGGGGGGGTGCTATTGGCTCCTTGGTTTGATCGCGACCTGGGATTGGCAGGTCGCGTGCATGTGCGCCATGCCGATGGTCGTTTAGAAAGCGTGCTACTAAACGTCAATCGGCCGATTGCTATAGTGCCTAGTCTGGCGATTCATCTAGACCGTGACGTGAATGCTGGTCGGGAGATTAACCCGCAAACGCAAATGTCGCCCGTCGTGATGCAGAGCGACAGTGCACAGCTAAGCGACGTGTTGGCTGAGTGGTTAGAAGAGCAGCACGGCTTGCGCGCTGTGGAGGTGGTCGACTTTGAGCTGGGATTTTACGATGTACAACCGCCATCGTTGGTAGGTCTACGTCAGGAGTTGGTTGCTAGTGCGCGGCTAGACAATCTGTTGTCATGCTTTGTCGGTCTTGAAGCACTGCTAGCCTGCGATGCGAGCCAAGGTGCCTTGCTAGTCGCCAATGATCATGAGGAAGTAGGTAGTGCCAGCGCCTGTGGTGCGCAGGGGCCATTTTTGGGCGATGTGCTGAAACGTTTGAATGTTCAGGTGGGTGGCGCTACTGAAGAGTCGCTGATTCAGTTGATTCAATCGTCGCTTATGATTTCCTGTGATAATGCTCACGCGTTACACCCTAATTTCCAGGATAAACACGATGAGCGTCATGGTCCTACGATTAATGGTGGCCCGGTTATTAAGGTGAATGCCAATCAGCGCTATGCCACTAATAGTGTGACGGGGGCGCTGTTTCGAGATGTATGCCGCGAGGCAGAGGTTCCCGTGCAGTCGTTTGTTACTCGTGCAGACATGGGCTGTGGTAGCACTATTGGGCCGATTACTGCTACTGAGGTGGGCGTGCCGACAATTGATGTGGGCCTCCCTCAGTGGGCAATGCATTCTGTGCGTGAAACAGCAGGTTCCCGAGACGTGGATTATTTGACTCGGGCTTTGACGGTGTTTTTGAACCGTGCTGAGTTGCGCTGAGCATGGCTGCTTACTAACAAAAAAGGCCCGTTAACGAAAAAGGCCCGCTGACTGTGTCAGCGGGCCTTTAATATTCGTGTGGTGGCTACGCCCTGATTTGAACAGGGGACCCCATCATTATGAGTGATGTGCTCTAACCAGCTGAGCTACGTAGCCATTCAACGGGGGCGAATATTACTCAGTGACTCGCCACCCGTCAAGTGTTTCTTTCGTTTGTGTCAAACGATTGCTTAATCAGACGTTAAAACGGAAGTGGATAACATCGCCATCTTTCACGATGTAATCCTTGCCTTCTAAGCGCCATTTGCCTGCGTCTTTAGCCCCTTGTTCGCCATTGAGTGAGACAAAGTCTTCGTAAGCAATCACCTCGGCGCGGATAAAACCTTTCTGGAAATCGGTGTGAATTACGCCTGCCGCTTCTGGTGCGCTGGCGCCTTCTTTTACTGTCCAAGCGCGGACTTCTTTAACACCCGCGGTGAAATATGTCTGTAGACCAAGCAGGGCATAGCCTGCGCGAATGACGCGATCAAGCCCTGGCTCTTCCATACCCATTTCAGCGAGGAACATGCTGCGTTCTTCGTCATCCAGCTCGGCAATTTCAGCTTCTAGCTGGTTACATACCGGCACGACGGCGGCACCTTCTTCTGCCGCAATCTCGTTTACGATGTCCAGGTAAGGGTTGTTTTCAAAGCCGTCTTCATTAACGTTGGCAATGTACATGGTGGGCTTGAGCGTTAAGAAGCCGAAGCTCTTGATCTGGCGCTTCTCGTCTTCATCAAGACCAAAGCTGCGCAGCGGCATCCCTTCAGCGAGGTGTGGCTGGATACGGTCAAGAATTGCCTTGGTAGCAGTGGCGTCTTTGTCGCCGCCTTTCACTGAGCGAACAAGACGTTGGCTGGCCTTTTCGACAGTATCCAGGTCGGCAAGCGCCAATTCCAGGTTGATCGTTTCAATATCCGCCCGTGGGTCTACCTGGTTGGCAACGTGGATTACGTTGTCGTTATCAAAGCAGCGCACCACATGGGCGATCGCCTGGGTTTCGCGAATATTGGCCAAGAATTTGTTGCCCAAACCTTCGCCTTTGGAGGCGCCTGCAACCAAGCCTGCGATATCGACAAATTCCATTGTTGTCGGCAGCACTTTTTGCGGCTTAACAATCTCTGCAAGTTTATCAAGACGCGGGTCAGGCATCGGTACAATGCCTACATTCGGCTCAATGGTGCAGAACGGGAAGTTTTCTGCATCAATACCAGATTTTGTTAGCGCATTAAAAAGTGTGGATTTGCCTACATTAGGTAGGCCGACGATACCGCAGTTAAAACCCATAAATTACTTCCTGGCCGCTAGGGCAGCGCAACAAGGGAAGCGCCTGCCAATATTGAAAAAGGGCGTGCTAGAACGCCTGATTTTAAGGTTGCTTATAAAGTGTGCTGCTATTTTACGCTATGAAGGCGGTTCATGGCTTTAGCCCAGTCGCCAGAGAGTACAAGTGGCAACGTGGCCTGACACTCATCCAAGGCGCTTTCAATGGCTTCCCGTTCAGCTTTGCCGGGTCGGCCAAGCACATAGTTAACGACCTGATGTGCTTCACCAGGGTGGCCAATGCCAATTCTTGCCCGATGAAACTGTTTCTGGTTGCCTAACGCGCTAATAATGTCCCGCAGGCCGTTATGGCCGCCATGGCCACCGCCGGTCTTGTAGCGTGCCTGTCCTGGCGGAAGGTCTAGCTCATCATGAGCGACCAGTAAATTGTCAGGCGTTAGTTTAAAAAACTGTGTGAGCGCTGCGACAGCAGCGCCGCTGCGATTCATAAACGTAGTGGGGTTGAGAAGGTGCAGTTCATGGTCGCCAACCCGCGCTTTGGCGTATAGGCCCAAAAACTTCTTTTCCGGACGAAGCTCTGTATGTGCGCTGCGTGCAATAGCATCTACCAGCCAGAAGCCTGCATTATGGCGAGTTGCATCGTATTCTGCACCGGGGTTGCCCAGGCCAATAATGGCCGTTACCTGGCTCATTGTCCCACCTCATAAAAAATTTCTAGACGAAATTTTCGACGTATGTCTGACTGCAAAAAAAAATCAAGCGCCGAAGCGCTTGATTTTATCATCCCTGGGCCATGCAGGCATGGCCCAGACGGTGCTGAAAAGCATCAGCTAGCAACACCGTGACTAACGCTTACTCAGCGCTTGGCTCTTCTTCGCCTTCGCCTTCGCTATCTTCGTCATCACCACCACGTACTTTCACTTTGGTGATGCTCAGAACAGCGTTGTCATGCTCTTCACCATGAGACAGGTCAACAGACGTAACGCCTGCTGGCAAGGTCAGGTCAGATAGGTGAAGGGTAGTGCCTAGCTCGACGTTGCTGATGTCAACTTCCAGGTAGTCCGGAAGATCTTTCGGCAAGCAGCTGATCGCGACTTCGTTGGCCAGGGTATGCAGTTCGCCACCTTGATCTTTGATACCAACACACTTCTCTTCACCAATGACGTGCAGCGGCACGTTGATGGTGATTTCGTGAGTGGCGTCAACACGCAAGAAGTCAGCGTGAGTTAGCAACGGCTTGAAGGGGTGGCGCTGTAGGTCACGAACAACCACTTGCTCTTCAGTACCGTCGATGACCAGTTTGATCACCGAAGAGAAGAAGGACTCGTCTTCAATCGCTTTGTAGAAAGCAGTTTTTTCTACAGAGATAGACTGAGCGCCTTTCTCACCGCCATAAACAACGGCCGGTACTTGTTGGTTCGCACGACGCAGGCGGCGGCTCGCACCTTTCCCCAGGTCGTTACGAACGCTGGCTTTTAGGATAAAATCAGACATTTAATTTGCCTCTTGGTTTAAGTAAGGAAACGCCGCCGTCCGCGACCAGACGACGACGTCTCCAGGGCCCCAGTAGGGGGCTATGACGTTAGGCGATTAATGGAACATCGCGCTAACGGATTCTTCGTTGCTGACCCGGCGAATAGCTTCCGCAATGAGTCCAGCAACGCTCAGCTGGCGAATTTTTCCGCTACGACGGGCAGTGTCGGAAAGCGGAATGGTGTCGGTCACGACAACCTCGTCCAGCACCGAGTTGGTAATATTGTCGACTGCAGGGCCAGACAATATCGGGTGTGTTGCATAAGCGACAACGCGTGCTGCGCCGTGATCTTTCAGCGCTTCGCCAGCTTTGCAGAGCGTGCCAGCGGTATCAATCATGTCATCAACAACCACACAGGTGCGGCCTTCGATTTCACCGATGATGTGCATCACCTGGGCCTGATTGGCCTGGGGGCGACGCTTATCAATAATGGCAAGATCAGCGTTGAGTTGTTTGGCGATAGCTCGGGCGCGCACAACGCCGCCTACATCAGGGGAAACGACAACAAGGTCGTCATAGTTCTGACGCTCAATGTCATCCAGCAAGATGGGCGAGCCGTAAACGTTATCAACCGGCACGTCGAAGAAACCTTGAATTTGGTCAGCGTGTAGGTCCATCGTCATGACGCGATCAACGCCTGCCTTTACCATCATATCAGCGACTACTTTTGCTGAGATGGGAACGCGAGCAGAGCGGACACGACGATCCTGGCGTGCATAGCCAAAATAGGGAACGACTGCCGTAATACGGGCAGCTGAGGCGCGACGCAGGGCGTCCACCATCAGAATCAGTTCCATCAGGTTATCGTTCGTGGGGGCACAGGTGGATTGCAGGATGAATACATCCTTACCACGCACGTTCTCATTGATCTCGACCGCGATTTCGCCGTCGCTAAATTGACCGACCGTAGCATTACCCATACGGCTGTCTAAGCTCTCGGCAATCTTTTGAGCGAGTTCGGGATTGGCATTCCCGGTGAAAACCATCAATTTTGACACGCGCAGCCACCTTTGCAGTGTTGGGGATCAGGGGAGAAAACGCAGATCATAATTAGGTTGGCTGGGGTACCAGGATTCGAACCTGGGAATGCCGATACCAAAAACCGGTGCCTTACCACTTGGCGATACCCCAGCAATAAACCTAATGCGATGACCGGGCGCTTTCAGCGGCCCAGAGCATCTTGTAGGGGAGAGGTGTTGAGTCCGCGCGCTACCCATGAATGCCAATGTTGACTTGCCATATGTGCGACGGTTTGCGCGGCTTGTTGTGAATCAAAAGCCGCAAACAAACAGGCGCCGGTACCGGTCAACCGACTAGGTGCATGCTGCGTGAGCCAGTCTAGTGCTTCCGCAATTGGCGGATAGCGTTTTCTGACGATAGCTTCGCAGTCGTTACGCCACTCCGGCGCTCCCCCCTGCAGTGCGCGCGCCATAGTAATGGGGAGGCTGTCGCGTGTCAATTCTGGGTCTTGGAAGATTGCAGGTGTTGAGACGCTAACAGCTGGATGGATTACTACAAACCAGGGCATATCTAGTGTGACAGGAGTAAGCTTTTCGCCAACCCCTTCCGCCCAAGCGCTATGGCCGTGAATAAACACCGGGACGTCGGCACCTAGCGTCAACCCCAGCTCCGCAAGTGTTTCTTTACTTAGCCCGAGCTGCCACAGATGATTTAAACCGACTAAGGTAGTCGCTGCGTTGGAGCTTCCACCACCAAGGCCGCCTCCCATCGGTAGCTTTTTTTCAATGGCAACAGAGACTCCTTGCTGAACGCCACTTGCCTGTTGCAGTAATTGTGCTGCTCGTACAATTAAATTATCGTCATGGGCAACGCCACTAAGCGCATTTGAAAGCGTAATCACGCTGTCAGCGCGTGGCGTGAAGGTAAGGTAATCGCATAAATCGATAAACTGAAAAAGCGTTTGCAGCTCGTGGTAGCCGTCTTGGCGACGGCCCACGATATGTAGCATACGGTTTAGCTTAGCGGGCGCAGGCAGGGTCAGCGACGAGATTTTTGCAGGCATGTGATCTCTCTGCTGGCCTAGTTATCCTGGTCAGTGGACTGCCACTGATTTACGACTAACGTAATCCGTAGGTCGCCGTAGTTCATTACTAGTCGACGAGGTAGCCATATGCCCTCTACTTGCTCCCAGTCACGGTAATCAATCTCCCAGCCGTCTTGCTGCAAGTGGTTAGGGAAGCCGAGTTCGTCTGTTTCCAACTGATAGCTGGCGTGCTTGCCTGGCAGGCCGCGTACCCAATCAGGCATAGCGCGAACTGGCAGTGCCCAGCCGAGTTGCTCTTCCATTAATGCTTCCGGCGTTTCTGCTTCAAAGCGGCCATCACTAGTGGTTAGCGAAAAACGTCCTTCGCGTCCTTCGAGTACACTGCGTCCGCCGCCGAAGGGGCCACTGATCAGCATGCGGAAATAGTGAGGATGTTGATTCCAATCGAGGTTAGCACTGGTGTTTTCCTGGGGGGTGCGGAGCCCTGCTTTGCCCACCAGTGTCCAGGTGTCGAAGGCTTCAACGTCTGGCTGTTGGCGTTCCCATTGCCCAGCCTGGCGTCCGCCATCATCTACAGGCGCTTGAGTGGCGCAGCCTGCAAGCGCAAACAGAGCAATACTGGCCATTAGCAAACGGGTTGAGCGACGGTATATGGCTAAGCGGCTCGCGGGCAGAGAATTGATCAACATAAACTGGCTCCATGTCAGTACTGCGTAAACTGTCTTTATATAAGAATGTCGTATTAGGGCGTGCTTAACGGCGTTAGTTCAGGATGACGCTTAAGTAAGTCATCGATTTGCGGGTGATATCTTGCCTGCTGAAGAAATCGTTCAATGAGTTGGCGCGCTTCTTCACTGCGCCCTAGTGCGTGAAGTACTTCCGCTAAATGAGCAGCAATTTCTTGGTCTGGCATTTGCGCATAGGCGCTTTCTAGCCAGGCAAGTGCATCGTTTGGTTTACCAAGCCGAAAATAAACCCAGCCCATACTATCGAGAACTGCTGGGTTGTTAGGGTCTGCTTCATAAGCGCGCTCTATTAACTCACGGGCTTCTTCAAGACGCCCTTGGAGGTTAAGGTCGGCTAGCGTATAGCCCAACGCATTTAATGCTTCGGCGTTATCAGGCTCAGTACGCAATATTTGACGTAGATCGTTCTCCATGGCCTGTACATCGCCCCTTTCCCATGCACGCATTGCCCTTAAATAAAGCAGGCTAGTGTCGTCTGGTGTACGGGTAATTTCTCTATCGAGCAATGCCGTTGCTTCTTCTTGCAGATTAAGTTCATCGAGTAGCTGTACTTCTAGCATTACCAGATCGCCGAAGTAGTTGTCATAGCGCATTCGCTCAATGCGCAGCATAGCGCGAGCATCTAGCAGGCGATCATTTTCAATCAGCATGCGTGCGGCAGTGGCCCTGGCCGGTAGAAACTCGTTGCCACCTTGTACTTGCCGATAATAAAGCAGCGCGTTATCAACTTCACCTTGGGATTGAGCGATAGCTCCCAGTAAAAAGTAGGCTATGTCGGGCACGCGGTCCTGGCCAATAAGGGGCTGTAGTAGCCGATACGCGGGCTCGCTATGACCTTCTTCCAGGTAAAGTTGGGCGAGAGCAATGCGCAACTCTTCATTACCACCATGTGTTTCTAGCAGGGTGTTGGTTTGTGTTTCTGCAGCAGCAATATTGTTCAGACGAATTTCGGCCTGGGCGAGCATTAATATAAAACGGACATCATCAGGTGCTAAATCTAACCCTTGTTGAGCGGCTCGTTTAGCATCGCGATGATCGCCTGTCTCTAGTGCCAGACGTGCCTTAGCCAGCCACAGAGCGGCAGAAGCGGGTGAGTGCAGGGTTACTTGATCTAGATACTGTTGCGCTTGACGCGTTTGCCCCAGGGCGGACTCGATCAATGCAGCGCCAAGCAAAACATCACTATGGAATTCATTTTGCTGAGCGCCAGGCTTAGCAAGATAATCGCGCAGTGGCTGAACTAACAGGTCCAGCGGTGCCTCTTCAGCCACGGCAGCCTCAGAAAAAGCGGCTATTTCGCCGTTGCCTCCTGCTTGAGTAATTGCTAAGCGTTGCTCTAGGCTATCCAGCCAATCGCCTCGTTGTAACGAGAGCGTTGCCAGCAATCTGTTTGGAAGTTCTGCTTGGGGTGCTAGTTCACGCCAGCGTATCGCTGAGGCTTCCATTAATGCCACATCATTACCAAAGCGTGCGGCAAAGGTAGCACGTTCGGCCAGTGCGGCATTGCTATAGCGCCTAGCAGCTTCCAAGTAGCCTTGGCTGGCATAGCGATAATCACCCCGCTGTCCGGCAAGTTCTGCTGCCAGCAGCGAGCCGAGTCCTTCAGCGTCCAGCCCACGTGTAATTGGCGGTGCGGAGTGCATGGGATCGTAAGCACTATCCTGAAACCCGTTCTCCTGAGAAGAGGGTGACAGCTGGCAGCCGCTCAATAATAGCGTTGCGGCCAAAGGCAGTAGGGGTAAACCCAGTAATGATAGGGGGTGACCCAGTAGTGTCGCGCGAAGGGGCATGCGTCTCTCGATCAGGTGGCCGAATGCTCAGCATAGCGGCTTGGTTGCCTGCGGCAAAGTGGTGTGCGCCAGAACATGCTGTGCTGTGATAGAATATTTCACTTTGAAAACGAAGTAGGGTGGTGCAATCCATGGTACCTGTTCATAGTATCTATCCTAGTATTTACCCTAGTATTTACCCACTCCTCAAACTTGCTTGAGCAAGTTTCGGACCTTTAGACCGATAAGTGACGTGACGACCGATCCACTAGCGAAGACGCATAACGCATGACGCTTCTTGCCCTGGGAATAAATCATCGTACTGCCAGTGTGGCCGTACGTGAGCAGGTGGCTTTTACGCCAACGCAGCTAGAAAGCGCGTTGACGGAACTGCGCAACCTGCCACAAATTAGCGAAGCGGCAGTGCTTTCGACGTGTAACCGTACCGAACTTTATTGTGTGACGGATGCCGCTGGTGAGCACGCCGTGCTGGATTGGCTTGGGCGCTTTCATAACTTGCGCGTCGAAGACCTCACCCGCTGCGCTTACCATTATCTTGACAACGATGCTGCGCGCCATCTAATGCGTGTTGCCGTTGGCCTGGACTCTATGGTGCTGGGTGAACCACAGATACTTGGCCAGTTAAAGGATGCTTATCAGCAGGCCCGCCAAGCCAACGGGCTGGGGGGCGAACTAGAGCGGTTATTCCAGCACACGTTTGCGGTGGCCAAGCAAGTACGCACGGAAACGGGTATCGGTAAAAACCCGGTCTCAGTCGCGTATGCGGCTGTCAGTATGGCGAGCCGTATTTTTGATGACTTTAGCCGTGCCAAAGCGCTTTTGATCGGCGCAGGAGAGACCATTGAACTGGTCGCGCGCCATCTTCATGAATCGGGCGTGCGACATCTTACGGTAGCCAATCGGACCCGTGAGCGCGCTGAGCAAGTATCTTCCCCACTTGGGGGGACCGCTATTACGCTGCCAGAAATACCAGAGGCGTTAGAGCAGGCGGACATCGTCATTTCTTCTACTGCCTCGCCACTGCCTATTCTTGGAAAGGGGATGGTGGAGCGTGCGCTGAAGAAGCGCCGCCATCGCCCGGTCTTTATGGTCGATATTGCAGTACCTCGTGATATTGAGCCCGAAGTGGGTGAACTGGCAGATGTTTTTCTTTATACCGTTGATGACTTACAAGAGGTCATTGAGGA
This sequence comes from Vreelandella neptunia, assembly GCF_000712975.1. GTDB lineage: Bacteria > Pseudomonadota > Gammaproteobacteria > Pseudomonadales > Halomonadaceae > Vreelandella > Vreelandella qaidamensis. The sequence continues at coordinate 886,691 of NZ_JHQL01000001.1, forward strand.
GAACCGTCGTCACCGTCAGGTCGCCGCCGATCAGGCCGAATCACTCATAGAGCATGGGGTGGGCAGCTGGCAGCACGAACGACGAATTCGTAATGGCGGTGAAATCATTCGCGACTATCGACGTCACGGTGAGGCCATTCGTGACCATTCTCGCGAGCAAGCCCTTGAGCGGTTAGCAAAGGGCGAAGATCCTGCCAAGGTGATTGAACGCTTAGCCCACCAGCTGGCGAACCGTTTGATGCACCAGCCTACACTTGCCCTGCGCGACGCTGCATCCCAAGAAAATAACGAATTGCTGAATGCCGCGCCCAATCTACTACTGCCTGCTAAGCCTGCTTTTGAGCAACCAGTGGCCGCGGTAAAACGCCAGAAGGATGATACACCCGCATGAAAGAAACTTTGCGCCAACGCCTAGATAGCTTTGCCGACCGCTTCGAAGAGCTGGCAATGCTGCTGTCTGATCCTGAGGTGATTAATAACCAGCAGCGTTTTCGCGACTACTCCCGAGAGTACGCTGAATTAGAAGAACTGGTGGCCGCCTGGCAGCGTTACGGTGCGGTGGAAAAAAGCATCGAAGAAGCCGTGCAGTTAAGCCGCGATAGCGACCCAGATATGCGCGAGCTAGCGGAAATGGAAATCAGTGACGGGCGAGAGCAGCTAGAAGCGCTGGACACCGAGCTGAAGCGCTTGCTGGTACCTAAAGACCCCGATGATGGCCGCGGCGTTTTCTTAGAAGTGCGTGCAGGAACGGGGGGAGATGAAGCGGCTATTTTTGCTGGCGATTTGTTTCGTATGTACTCCCGCTATGCTGAAAAGCGCGGCTGGCGCGTTGAGGTGGTCAGCGCAAGCCACGGTGAGCAGGGCGGCTACAAAGAAGTTATTTCTCGGGTGAAAGGCGATGGAGTTTATGCACGCTTGAAGTTTGAGTCTGGCGCGCACCGCGTACAGCGGGTGCCTGCGACAGAATCGCAAGGCCGGATACACACGTCTGCCTGCACGGTAGCCGTGATGCCTGAAGTGGACGACGTGGGGGATATTGATATTAACCCTTCAGACCTGCGCGTTGATACCTACCGTTCAAGCGGCGCGGGGGGGCAGCACGTTAACACTACAGACTCCGCTATCCGTATTACTCACCTACCTACCGGCGTGGTGGTGGAGTGTCAGGAGGAGCGCAGTCAGCACAAAAACCGCGCAAAGGCGATGTCGTTGCTGGCAGCGAAGCTAAAACGTAATGCGGTTGACTCACAGCGCCAAGAGCAAGCCGACGCTCGCCGCTCCTTAGTAGGCTCAGGAGATCGTAGTGAGCGCATTCGTACCTACAATTTCCCCCAAGGTCGTATTACCGATCACCGTATTAATCTGACGCTTTATAAGCTAACGGAAGTCATTACCGGTGAGCAGCTTGATGATGTGATTGAACCGCTGATTCATGAATACCAAGCAGAACAGTTGTCGGCCCTTCAGGACGCTTAATGAGCTTTGATGTGCTGACTTTCGATGTGCTTTTGCGACAAGCGACGACTCGACTGCAGGCGGTAGGTTCGCCTTCCCCTAGAATTGATGCCGAAGTGCTGCTCAGCCACGTTACGGGCCATGACCGTACGTGGCTATATACTTGGGGTGACCGCCATTGCCCTGTCTGGGAGCATGCAAGATTCGCTGCATTAGTAGCTGCACGTGCTCAGGGAATGCCGATTGCTTATTTGACCGGCGAGCGTGAGTTTTGGGGGCTGCGATTGGCAACATCGCCAGATACGCTGATTCCACGGCCTGATACAGAAACTCTGGTAGAAGCGGTGTTAGCGCGTGCCCAGGCATCAGAGGGAAGGTTTCTTGATCTGGGCACCGGTACGGGTGCTATTGCACTTGCCTTTGCCAGTGAAAAACCCAACTGGCAGGTAATGGGAGTAGATATTCGCCCAGAAGCGGTGGCGCTTGCCACACGCAACGCACAAGCACTTAAAATCGTTAATACTCAGTTCAAGGTTAGCGATTGGTTTAGTGAGCTTGCACCGTCTACTCAAATGACTGTATTTGACATTATTGTGAGTAATCCACCCTATATTGCTGCTGACGACCCGCATTTGTGTCAGGGGGATGTGCGGTTTGAGCCACGATCTGCGCTGGTGGCGGGTGCTGATGGCATGGCTGATTTACTGCACTTGATTACCACGGCCCGCGAGTACCTTTCTCAAGGCGGCTGGCTAGCTCTAGAGCACGGGTATACACAAGCGGCCAGCGTGCGTCATGCGTTAGCGTGTGCAGGCTTTCAAAACGTTGAAAGTATGCAAGACGTTGGAGGTCATGAACGGGTTACTCTAGGGCACCTTTAATAACTGCCTGATTCATCAGTATTGGATCCTGCCATGAAACCAAAAAATAGAACGCTGGACCGAATCGATCTTAAAATTTTGCGCTGTTTGCAGGAAAACGCGCGAATTTCCTATGTCGATCTTGCCGCTGAAGTCGGCTTATCCACTACCCCTTGTTTAGAGCGTGTTAAACGCCTTGAACGTGCGGGCATCATTCGCGGCTATCAAGCTATACTTGATCCACAAGCACTGAAAGCCAATTTGTTGGTGTTTGTGGAGATTAGCCTGGAAACTCAGTCACCTGCTGTATTTGATGAGTTTCGTCGGGCGGTTGAGAAACTGCCGCAAATCCAAGAGTGTCACTTGGTGTCCGGCCAATTTGACTACATTTTAAAATGTAGAATTCCTGAGATGTCGGCATATCGACAGTTACTAGGCGACGTAGTACTGACATTGCCGGGAGTAAAAGAGTCTAAAAGTTACGTGGTAATGGAGGAAGTGAAAGAGAGCTTCAGCTTACACGTACCTGATTTCGAGGAATTTGAGGATAAGTAGCCTAATGATGGATGATCAGGCGCTGCTACGCTATAGCCGCCAAATTATGCTGCCTGAGGTTGATATTGAGGGGCAGGAACGCCTTAGAAGCGCTCATGCTCTCATTATTGGTGCGGGTGGGCTTGGTTCCCCAGTGGCTCTTTACTTAGCGGCCGCTGGCGTTGGCAAGATAACCATTGCGGATGCCGACACTGTAGAGGTGTCAAACCTGCAGCGCCAGATTGCTCACCAACAGGCAAGTATCGGCTCTAATAAAGCGCGTTCAGCAAAAGCGAGCATGCAGGCGCTTAACTCTGAGTGCCATGTTATCGCTTTGGAACAGCACGTTGATGGCCAGGCGCTTGAGGCGCTGGTCGCAGCGGTAGATGTGGTGTTGGATTGCACGGATCGTTTTTCGAGCCGCTATGCGATTAACGCTGCCGCTCATCAGGCCGGCGTACCACTGGTCTCTGGAGCGGCCATTCGTTTTTCTGGGCAGTTAGCGGTTTTTGATCCTCGTAACCCTACATGCCCCTGCTATGCGTGCCTATACCCGCCAGGGGACAGCGAAGATGAAGCCTTGAGCTGTGCTGAAAGCGGGGTAATGGCACCACTGGTTGGATTGATCGGCTGTTTTCAAGCGATAGAGGCTTTTAAGCTGTTGAGCGGCACAGGGAAGCCGCACCAAGGCCTTTCCACTTTTGAAGGCCTGAGTGGTCAGTGGCGCCACTTCCAAGTGCCTCGCGATCCTGCTTGCCCCGTGTGTGGTCGCGCTGGTTAGCCATACGGGTAAAAAAACGCCCGCTGAGCAGCGGGCGTGACGTCACGGTCTTTACGTCAAAGGAACAACCTAAAGGGCGGTAGGGGATCCGCCCAGCAGGCTAGCTAATGTCGAATCAGGTTAGTGGCGAATCAAGTAGTCAAACGCACCAAGTGATGCTTTTGCACCTTCACCCATGGCGATAATAATTTGCTTGTACGGCACGGTGGTAACGTCACCTGCGGCAAATACGCCAGGTACTGATGTCATGCCATGAGCATCGACAATGATTTCGCCGCGCGGTGTCATTTCAATAGGGGAGCCTTTCAGCCACTCGGTATTAGGCACGAGACCAATCTGTACAAAGATGCCCTCCAGAGCGATGGTCTTAAGCTCGTCAGTGTTGCGATCTTTGTACGTTAAGCCGTTAACACGGCTACCGTCCCCCGTCACTTCTGTGGTTTCAGCGTTTAAAATAATGTCTACGTTGGGCAGGCTCTTAAGCTTTTTCTGCAGCACGGCGTCTGCACGCATTTCACCCATAAACTCGACAAGAGTGACGTGGCCCACAATGCCGGCCAAATCGATCGCCGCTTCAACACCAGAGTTGCCGCCACCAATCACTGCTACGCGTTTACCCTTGAAGAGCGGGCCATCGCAGTGGGGGCAGTAAGCAACGCCTTTGTTGCGATACGTTTGCTCGCCGGGTACGTTCATTTCGCGCCAGCGCGCACCGGTCGCCAGCACGAGCGTTTTACTCTTTAATTTAGCGCCTGACTCGAAGATTACTTCGTGTAAACCACCTTCGGTTTCAGCTGCTTTAAATGTCGTCGCGCGCTGAAGATTCATTACGTCAACCTCATACTCTTTGACGTGTTCTTCCAGGGCGCTAACTAGCTTGGGACCTTCGGTATGGCTGACTGAAATAAAGTTTTCAATGCCCATGGTGTCTGCTACTTGGCCACCGAAACGCTCAGCAGCGACACCGGTGTTGATGCCTTTACGAGCTGAGTAAATCGCAGCGGATGCACCCGCCGGGCCACCACCAATCACTAGCGTATCAAAAGCCGCTTTTTCACTTAGCTTTTTGGCTTCACGCTCAGCAGCGCCTGTATCCACTTTAGCGAGAATCTGTTCTAGGGTCATGCGGCCCTGGTCAAATGGCTTACCATTTAAGTAGATGCTGGGAACCGACATGATTTCCCTGGCTTCGACTTCATCCTGGAACAGCGCGCCGTCGATGGCGACGTGGCGAACGTTCGGATTGAAAATTGCCATCAAGTTGAGCGCTTGAACAACATCTGGGCAGTTCTGGCAGGAGAGTGAGTAATACGTCTCGAACAGCATTTCACCGTCGAGTGCCTTGATTTGATTTAGCAGTTCTTCGGACGTTTTGGGGGGGTGTCCACCCACTTGTAGCAGTGCCAGCACCAACGAGGTGAACTCATGCCCCATCGGGATGCCCGCAAATACCACGCCGGTTTCTTCGCCGGGGCGGTTAATGGCAAATGACGGCGTGCGATTATCCTGGCCGTCAGTTTGCAGTGTAATCTTGTCGCTTAGGCTGCTGATGTCTTCGAGCAAGCCTAGCAACTCACGTGACTTGGCGCCGTCATCGAGGGACGCAACGATCTCGAACGGTTGAGTCACTTTTTCTAAATAAGCTTTCAACTGATTTTTTAAATTGGCGTCCAGCATGACAGTGGCTTCCTCGCAGTCAGCAGTAATGAGTTCTCAACCTAAAACGCTCGCTGCTGTTGAAATGAAAGACAGCATCATGAGAAAGAGCGATAGGGAAAACGATGGTTGCGTTAACACGGGTACTCAAAGAAAGACACCCGGGGTCGCCCGGGTGTCGCGCTGCCTTAAGGGCTACCCTGTATCGGCAGCAGTAGGCGGTTTAGATTTTGCCTACGAGATCTAGAGAAGGAGCAAGTGTCTCTTCACCTTCTTTCCATTTAGCCGGACATACTTCGTTCGGATTCTCACGAACGTATTGAGCGGCCTTCACTTTGCGCAGCAACTCTTCAGCGTTACGACCGATGTTACCAGCGTTGATTTCGACGATCTGGATTTTACCGTCAGGATCAACAACAAAGGTGCCGCGCTCAGCAAGACCCGCTTCTTCGATCAATACGTCGAAATTGCGAGAAATTTGCAAGGTCGGGTCGGCGATCATCGGGTACTGCAGTTTACCGATGGTTTCAGAGCTGTCATGCCAAGCTTTGTGAGTAAAGTGGGTGTCAGTAGACACGCTGTAGATCTCAACACCTAGCTTTTTAAATTCAGCGTAGTTGTCAGCCAGATCGCCAAGCTCTGTCGGGCAAACAAAGGTGAAATCAGCTGGGTAGAAAAAGAAAATAGACCACTGACCTTTCATGTCTGCTTCAGTAACGTCGATAAATTCGCCGTTCAGATAAGCAGTCGCTTTAAACGGTTTTACTTCAGTATTGATCAAGGACATCTATAACGTCTCCAAAATAAGTGAATGACAGTGGAAAATATTGAGTTTTATTTTAACCAACTACGACTAATAGCTAAAATTGTAAAAATAAATATATGCAATAGCTTAAGGCTATGTGTGTGCATTATTAATATTTAGCTACCTTACAAGTGGGGGTGCAGTGAGCCGATCACAAGAATTTTTCACATGGACTTGCGATAGGCGTCGCTGCACCGCAGAATTCGCTCGTCTGGCATAGTCGCCATAGCTGTTTAGGCGTTTTGGCATAAGCTGAACATCTGAACGATGTGGCAATCCACAACTATTTTTATGATATCGGTTTTTATAAGGAGTAGTGAGATGGGGAATATTCACAAACTTTCAGTGGCCGTTACGGCCCTCTCTTTTGCCGTAGCGGCTGCCAGTGCCCAAGCGAATGAAGTGCGAGTTTATAATTGGTCTGACTATATCGCCCCTGAAACGCTTGAAACGTTTACCGAGCGCACCGGTATTGAGGTGATCTACGATGTGTATGACAGCAATGAAATCCTAGATGCGGCACTTTTATCGGGTCGTTCTGGCTATGATGTAGTGGTTCCTTCTACACATTATTTTACGCGTCAGTTAAAAGCTGGCGTTTATCAGCCGCTGAACCATGAGCTGTTACCCAACCTGGACAACCTTAATCCTGAGTTAATGGGTAACCTGGAAGGTATCGACAGCGGTAGCGAGTACTCTGTGCCTTATATGTGGGGCACCAATGGCCTTGGTTACAATGTTGATCGTGTCACCGACATTTTAGGTGATGATGCGCCCGTGGATAGCTGGGCACTGTTATTCGATCCAGACATTACTAAACAGCTTAGCGATGCTGGCTGTGGATTAGCCATGCTAGACTCTGGTGATGAAATGCTTTCTCCCGCTATGGCATACCTTGGCCTTAGCCCACTGAGTGAAAACATTGAAGATCTTGAAGCGGCTGGCGAACTAATCGCTAACATCCGCGACAACATTACGTATTTCCACTCGTCTCGTTATGTTTCCGACCTAGCAAATGGCGATATCTGCGTAGCAGCAGGTTATTCTGGCGATATTTTCCAGGCGGCCGACCGTGCTGAAGAAGCGGGACGTGATTTCACCATTGCTTACAGCATTCCCAAAGAAGGCGCTGCGCTGTGGTTTGATATGATGGCCGTTCCAGCAGATGCGCCGAATACTGAAAATGCCCACGCGTTTATCAACTTTATTTTAGAGCCAGAAATTGCGGCTGAAATTAGTGAATATGTGCGCTATGCCAACCCTAATGCAGCGGCAAATGAGTACCTGTCTGACGAGTTGCTAAATGATCCTGCCGTATATCCTGAAACGGATGTCATGCAGAACCTCTACGTTGCGGTAGAGAAGCCTCAAGACGTTCAGCGCGCGCGTACGCGTATCTGGAACCGCGTCAAATCAGGCCGTTAATTTAGCCAGCATCTAACAGCGAGCCAAGCGTCTGCGAGGCTCGCTGTCACTTTTTAACGCCCGGTTTCCGGGCCCTTTGATGGGAGTGGCGAATGGTCACTACGCCCCTGTCGAACGAGTCGTCATCTTCTCCTTCGGTGATTCCTGCTGCCGCTCAGCGTGCCCAGGGAAAAACACCACGGTTTGCAGAAGATATCGTGCTTGAGGTAAAGCGTTTAAGTAAGCGCTTCGACGATTCGCTTGCAGTCGATGATGTTAATTTGCAGGTAAAGCGCGGTGAAATTTTCGCCTTGCTAGGTGGGTCTGGGTCAGGTAAATCGACGTTGTTGCGTATGCTCGCGGGGTTTGAAACGCCCAGCGAAGGGCGGATTCTGCTAGGTGGTGAAGAGATCACTTCTATGCCGCCACATAAGCGTCAAATCAATATGATGTTCCAATCCTACGCGTTATTTCCTCATATGACGGTAGCCCAAAATATCGCGTTTGGACTCAAGCAGGACAAGCTAACCGCTTCAGAAGTCGACGCACGTGTGGCGCAAATGCTCAAGCTGGTGCATATGGAGCGCTTCGCTAAGCGCAAGCCGCACCAGCTGTCTGGCGGCCAGCGTCAACGGGTAGCGCTCGCACGCTCGCTGGCCAAACGTCCCAAATTACTGTTGCTGGATGAACCGATGGGGGCGCTTGATAAAAAGCTACGCACTGAAATGCAGCTCGAGGTCGTCGAGATTATTGAGCAAGTGGGTGTTACCTGCATCATGGTGACTCACGATCAGGAAGAGGCCATGACCATGGCTGATCGAGTCGCCATTATGGCTGACGGCTGGATAGAGCAGGTGGGTTCACCGGTCGATATTTATGAAAGTCCGGCGAGTCGAATGGTGGCGGAATTTGTCGGTACGGTAAATATCTTCGAAGGTGAGATCGTCGAAGACGCTGCGGATCACTGTCGTATTGCATCACCCGCCTTGTCTCGTCCGATCTACATTGATCATGGCATTACAACGCAGGCGGTAGATCGACGCGTATGGGCTGCACTGCGCCCAGAGAAAATCTGGCTAACCCGTGAGCAGCCATCCGCTGCGTACAACTGGGAAGCAGGTAAAGTGGATGATATTGCTTACTTGGGAGGTTACTCGCTTTACTACGTGCGTACCGCTTCTGGGCAAATGATAAAAGTGAGTATGGCCAATACGGAGCGACGTGGTGATCGCCCAACCTGGGAGGATAGCGTTTATGTCTATTGGGAAGACCACAGCGCTATTGTGCTGAATCGCTAATGTCTCAGTGGCTGACAGGAGATTGCCTATCATGATGCCAGCTCGCATTACAGGCTTCGTAAAGCGGCTGCAACTAGGACGCCGTGCCGTTATCGCGCTGCCTCTTTTGTGGCTTACGCTGTTCTTTTTACTGCCGTTTGCGCTAGTCCTCAAGATAAGCCTTTCAGAAGCGGCAATTGCTATCCCTCCCTATGGGCCGCTCGTTGAGTATGCTGACCAAACGCTCAATATCTTTTTGAATCTGGGCAACTATCTGTTTTTGTTGTCAGATTCTCTCTATGTGGCGGCCTACTGGGGGTCGATAAAAACCGCGTTTGTAGCAACAGTCGCCTGTTTGCTGATTGGTTACCCGATGGCGTACGCGATGGCGCGTGCTCCTGGGCGCTGGCAGCTTATTTTGTTGCTGTTAGTGATGCTGCCGTCGTGGACCTCGTTTTTGATTCGCGTCTATGCATGGATGGGTATTTTAAGTAATAGCGGATTGATTAATAACCTATTAATGGGAATAGGGGTGATTGACTCACCATTACGCATGATGAACACCCAGTTTGCTGTCATCATCGGCATTGTGTATGCCTACTTGCCGTTTATGGTACTACCGCTTTATGCCCATCTAACGCGGTTGGATAACTCACTGTTAGAAGCCGCTTCTGATTTAGGGTCGCGTAAGTTGAATACCTTTATTAAGGTCACACTGCCGCTCTCTATGGGCGGAATTATTGCAGGCTCTATGCTGGTGTTTATTCCTGCAGTGGGAGAGTTCGTTATCCCTGAGCTGCTAGGGGGGCCCGATACGTTGATGATCGGCAAAGTGCTGTGGGAAGAGTTCTTCTTAAATCGCGATTGGCCTGTGGCTTCGGCGTTAGCCATGGTGATGCTATTGCTATTGTTAATTCCCATTGTTTGGTTCCATCGCTATCAATCACGGGAGCTTGAATAATGATGAGACTGCGTCGACGCCCAAGCTTCTCTTCCGTGATGTTGGTGTTGGGCCTGTTGTTTCTTTATTTGCCGATGGTTGTGTTAGTGGTTTACTCCTTCAATTCCTCACGGTTAGTGACGGTATGGGCTGGGTTTTCCGCGCAATGGTATGGCGAATTATTCCGTGATAAGCAGATCCTTTCTGCCGTATGGACGAGCCTAAAAATTGCCTTCTTCGCGGCCAGTATGGCGGTATGTTTGGGGACGGTAGCCGCGTTTGTAATGACGCGTTATGGCCGTTTCAGGGGAAAGACGGCACTGTCGAGTATGGTGACTGCGCCGCTTGTAATGCCGGAAGTTATTACGGGGCTATCGCTATTATTGTTATTCGTGCAGATGGCACAATTGATTGGCTGGCCGGCGGATCGCGGTATGGCGACTATCTGGATCGCGCATACGACGTTTTGTAGTGCTTATGTGGCGGTGGTTGTGGCAGCGCGGTTGCGTGAAATTGATCGCTCAATTGAAGAGGCCGCTATGGACTTAGGCTCGCCGCCGGTGAAGACTTTCTTCTTTATTACGCTGCCGGTTATTTCACCTGCATTAGCAGCAGGATGGTTATTGGCATTTACCCTTTCATTAGATGATCTAGTAATTGCCAGCTTTGTGTCAGGCCCAGGAGCGAATACGTTACCAATGGTGGTGTTTTCATCGGTGCGCATGGGGGTATCGCCTAAGATCAATGCGCTGGCAACACTGATTATTCTGGCGGTATCGCTTGCGACATTTATTGCGTGGTACTTCATGCGCCGTGGTGAAGCAAAACGTAAAGCGCTACTGCGCCAAGCCGATAGCGCTTAGGTACTAGCGTTAGAGTATTCAAACTAAAGCACATCGTCGTCTCGACCGATGAGTACTGCTTCTAGCTCACCGGTCATCAGCGAAACAATAATGTGTAATTGAATCGGTGCGCAGCATTGATGACAGTCTTCCCACGTGTCATGACTACCTTGAGAGGTGTCAATCACAAACGTCAGGGGTGTGTCGCAGTAGGGGCAGTAAAAGTCATGATTTACAAGCGCGTCATCTTGCATGGCTATTTCCCCTTGATGTGATCGTTAATGCTTAGTCTATGAAAGGTTCAGTCTGTGTCTATGAAAGGTTCAGTCTGTGTCTATGAAAGGTTCAGTCTGTGAAAAGCGCTGAAGTGAAATAGTAATGGGTTGGTTCAAGCGCCATTGTCCTGGGCGTGGCGGTTGGCAGCGTGCAGTGACGAGTATTCGGGGCCTGAGAATAACCTTCCCGACAATAATAAGTCATAAGGTAATAGTGTAGCAGCGTGCCTGCTCGGTAGGGCATGTGAGTAATGAATCAGGTAGGATAATAACGTATTCCTTAAAGCCACCTAGAGATGAGTGCGATGATGAAACGATACATGGCAGTAGCGGCCTTTTTGGCCTTCCCGATGGTTGCTCAGGCAGAAACCCCTAACGTCACGCCTGGCGAGTGGGAGTTTGTCAGCGTGACCAGCATGAGTGGCGACATGCAAATCCCAGATCAAACAGAGACCGAGCGTCAGTGCATCACCCAAGAAGAGCTAGACAGCGCTGAGTTTGGCTTCATTGAAGAGGAAGAGGGCTGCGAGCTGCTCAACCAGGATATGAATGCCGATGGTCTTTCCTACAGCATGGTATGCCGTGCCGATGGCGGTGAAGCGACTATCGATGGCGAAATGCGTTTTATGGGTGAGCAGATTGAAGGCAATGTGGATATATTCACACAGTCGCCAATGGGTGAGCTGAGCATGAAGACCGTCATTGAGGGTGAGCGTATTGGTGACTGTGACTAATACGTCAGTTAGCTTATCTTCATGATCTAAAAAGGCGCCTGTGTGGCGCCTTTTGTGTGTTGAGGGTAGGCGAGGGAGCTTGCCATCTTGGCATGGTCTTGCGTTAACGCTCGGGAGTATCAAGCGGCCTATGATGAGCAGTGGGGGCGCTGGCTATCTCTTCTTCTAGCTGGCGTTTAACTGCCCCTGGAGAGCCTGAGTAGCGTGCAAGAAGGTCATAAGCGACGGGGACTACAAACAGAGTAAACACGGTCGCAGAGCCGACACCTGCCATAATAACTGTGCCGATAACCAACCGTGATTCTGCGCCAGGGCCGCTTGATAATATCAGCGGTATTGCGCCTGCCATGGTGGTTACCGCTGTCATTAGGATTGGCCTTAGGCGTGTTACTGATGCCTCAATTAAGGCAGAGCGAAACGCCTGTCCTTCATCGCGTAGCTGGTTGGCAAACTCAACAATTAAGATGCCATTTTTAGCGGCAAGGCCAATGAGCAGTACTAAGCCTACCTGACTATATATATTAAGTGACTGCCCGCTAAGCAGCAGCGCAAGCAGCGCACCACTCATAGCGAGTGGAACAGTCAGCATAATGACAAAGGGGTGAATTAAGCTTTCAAACTGAGCAGCGAGTACCAGAAAAACCACCACAGCACCGAGCACTAATAAAAACATAGTGGCACCACTGGCCTGTTGGAAGTCGCGGGAAGGGCCTGCAAGATTTGTTTGTACCTCTTCAGGCAGTACGCTCTCAGAAGTTTGCTGTAAGTACTCAAGCGCTTCACCTAGCGGGTAACCATCCGCTAAGTTGGCTTCAATGGTAATGGCGCGAACACGATCAAAGCGATTCAATGTGCTAGCACCAGCGAAGTCAGACAGGCTTACTAGGCTTGCCAGTGGAATCAGTTCTCCTGAACGCGCTGAGCGCACTTGAATGTTGTTCAGCGCACTTGGGCTGTTTTGGCCACTGCGGTCGCCCTCAAGAATGACATCATACTCCTCGCCGTCATCCACGTAGCGAGTAACGTTACGCCCTCCTAGCAGTACTTCAAGCGTGCGGCCTATTTCAGTGACAGTAACGCCTAACGCTGCAGCGCGTTCGTAGTTGATATCTACGCGTAACTGAGGTTGTGTTTCATCGTAATTACTTTCGATCGCGGTAATGCGTGGGTTGTTTTCACGAACGTGGGTAATCAATGTGTCTCGCCAGCGTGCTAAATCTTCGTAAGTGCCACCTCCAAGTACGAATTGCACAGGTTTTTGTGTGCGTTGTCCAAAGCCTTGACGCATAACGGGAAAGGCTTGGACACCCGGTAGTGAACGTAGTTGTTGGCGAATATCGGCCATGATTTCCCAAGCGCTACGTCGGCTGCCCCAGTCGGCCATGTTAACGATAATAAAACCGCTGTTAAAATTTTCGATATTACCAAAACCGCGTGGTGCACGAACCACGATTCGTTCAAGCTCACCACTTTCTACAAAGGGGGTCAGCCTAGTCTCTATTTCATCCATGTAGTCCATCATGTAGTCGAATGTTGCACCTTCAGGACCGTTGACAAGAACAATGAAATTGCCACGATCTTCTTGTGGGGTATATTCATTAGGCAGCTCGGTTGCTAGCCAAGCAGTGGCTGCTATTAATAGGAAAAATAGTGCGACGACTAGCCACTTAAGTGTTAGTACGATTTCTAATGCGCGCTGGTACCGACGCTGGGTGCCCGCTAGCAACCACTGAACGGCTTTACCAATGCGGCTATCGTGCATGCCTGGCTTGAGTATTTTAGAAGCCATCATTGGCGTAAGGGTAAGGGCTAACAGTGTTGAGACAACAACTGCTGCCGCCATGGTAAGTGCGAACTCTGAAAATAGCCGACCAATATCCCCCTGCAGCATGCTGAGGGGGACAAAAACGGCCACTAGAACTAGCGTGGTAGCGATAACCGCGAAGGCGATCTGGCGTGTGCCTCTAAATGCGGCGACTAGGGGAGTTTCTCCATAGTCGTGCATCCGCCGATTGATGTTTTCAAGCACTACAATGGCATCATCAACAATCAGTCCAATCGCCAGCACCAACGCCAATAGCGTGAGTAGATTAATCGAAAAATTCATGGCTGCCAGGGCGGTAAAAGCCCCAATGACAGCAATAGGCACTGTCACGGCAGGGACCAACGTGGTGCGTAGATTTCCTAAGAACATAAACATCACCACAACGACCAGGCCCATGGCGATAAACAGCGTCATTACTACCTGCTCGATGGCACCGGAAACAAACACTGAGGCATCGAAGTTGAGACTTAATGACATGCCTTCAGGCAACGTACCTTGGAGCCGTTCAAGCTCTTGTTGTACAGCTTCAGATAACTCCACTACATTTGCGGTTGATTGCATGATCATGCCCAATCCCACCATAGGGACTCCATTGGCACGAAATACAGACCGATCCTCTACCGAGCCTATCTCGACGCGAGCGACATCGCCCAATCGTACTAGGTAGCCATCGGCACCCTCATTTAACGCAATCTGCTGAAAATCATCAGCGGTCGCAAAGCTACGTGGCAAGCGTACGATAAATTGGCGATCTTCAGACTCAATTGACCCTGCGGGTAGCTCAACATTTTCAGCACGTAGAGCATCTTCGATATCTCCGACGGTCAGTCCTCGAGCTGCTAGCGCGTTGCGGTCCAGCCAAACGCGCATTGCGTAATCACGTCCGCCGCCGACACGTACCCTTGCCACGCCGGGCTGCACCGATAGGCTGTCTACCAGAAAGCGATTTGCATAATCTGTCAGTTCGGTAATGGAGTAATCCGCTCCGGAGAGACTGAGCCAAATAACAATCGTTTCGCTACTGTCAGCTTTGGTGACTTCAGGATTATCAGCATCATCTGGCAGGTTGCGCAGCGCCCCTGAGATACGGTCGCGGATATCATTGGCAGCAGCGTTGATATCCATAGTGATAGCGAATTCAATTTCAATTCGCGAACGACCATCCTCGCTTTGCGAAGTAATCAACTCAATGCCTTCTACCCCGGCAATACGGTCCTCTAACACTTGAGTAATGCGTGTTTCAACAACGCTTGCTGATGCGCCAGGGTAACGGGTATCAATACTAACGATGGGAGGATCAACCGTTGGATATTCTTGTAGCGGCAGCCGGTTCAGTGCCAGTAAACCAAACGCGATAATCAGAGCAGCAATCACCATTGCCAGCACTGGGCGTTGAACTGAAATGTCGGATAAACGCATTAGCGGTCAGCCTCTAACAGCGAGCGAATACCCGTTTCTTCATCGGCGATGCCTAATAAACGGACTTCTTGGCCATCTCGAGCGAGCTGTAACCCATGAATCACTATCAAATCGCCTGCGCTAATACCCTCAAGTATTTCTACGTCACCGCTTCTTCGCTCACCGATCATGACTTCTCGACGCTCTAGCCGGGGCACATCGTCAGGTCGCTCGATTAACATAACAAAGTGACGGTTGCCACTGGGTTCGATCGCTGCTTCAGGTAGAACAAGCGTATCGCGAATACGCTGTTGAACCACGACTTCCATTAACATACCAGGCCGCAGACGAAGCCCTGGATTTACCATTTCAGCACGAACGCTAACGCTGCGGGTTATGGGATCAATACGAGTGCCAATGCTGGAAATTTCACCGCTAAAGATTTCTTCAGGGAATGCTGCCGTCGTAGCACTTAGCTTGAGGCCAGTGGACAAACGTCCCAAAAATACTTCAGGCACTGTAAAGTCGAGTTTCATGACATCTAATTTATCAAGTGTGACAAGCGCCGTACCGGGTGTCACTAACGCACCGACACTAACGTTGCGAAAGCCAACACGCCCGCTAAACGGGGCATGTAAGCGATAATTTGACAACCTGGCTTCTAACGCTTGTGCGTCGGCTTGCGATTGGCGTAAACGAGCCTGGGTATCTTCTACATCAGCACGAGGGGCAAGGTTACGTTGTTGCAGTTGGGTTGCTCGGCCCAATGCATTGCGACGTTCATCATTAAGCGCTTGGGCAGCCCTTAATTGAGCCTGCTCTTCAGCATCTTCCAGACGAATTAACAGCCTTCCGCGTTCTACTTGCTCACCATCTTCAAAATTTATTTCAGCAATCGTGTCAGTCACCGTAGCGGAAAGTGTCACGCTTTCATCAGCATTTAGAGTGCCTAACGCTTCAAGTGGATCAGACCAGGTGGTTATGGCGGCGTAGTGACCGATAACGCTGGGGGGGGATTGTGCCAATAAAGGGCTAGTCCCTAACAAGGTAACTAATAAAACAGAAAAGATACGTTTACAAACAAACATAGGCGTCTCAGCATTATCAAAAGTGCGTAGTAGTATCACTTAGAACTCTGCCGCGTCAGAGCATAAAAGGGCAGGCGATGCTATTTTCTTAAATAAATGTACGTTATCTGTACATCTACTTTTTAATGTACAGCAATTGAGCGCTATTTACCTGTTAAGATGCCTCTCTTTTTTATCCTGGGAGCCTAATATATGGTCTACGACGTCGTCGTTATTGGTGCAGGTGCCGCTGGTTTAATGTGTGCTGCTCAAGCAGGGTATTCAGGGCGTCGTGTGCTGGTCGTGGATCATGCCAATAAGCCAGGCAAGAAAATTTTGATGTCTGGGGGCGGTCGCTGTAATTTTACCAATCTGGATACCACGCCTCAGCACTTTTACTCTTCAAACCCCTATTTTTGCATTTCCGCATTAAAACGTTATCGCCCTGAGCATTTTGTATCGCTGGTGGAGCGACATGGCGTCGAGTATGTGGAAAAAGCCCCAGGGCAGCTTTTTTGTGAGAACTCTGCTAAAGAAATAGTTCGCGTCCTCCTCACCGAATGTGAATGGGCAGGCGTTAAAGTGTCGCTTAGTACCTCAATCTCTAAAGTAGAAAGGGTTGGGGATAGCATGCGCTTAACTAGCTCGATGGGAAGTATTGATGCGGGTACGGTAGTGGTAGCTACCGGGGGGTTGTCGATACCCACGATGGGGGCGACAGGGTTCGGTTATGAGATCGCCCGTCAGTTTGGATTAGAGATTTTGCCTACTCGCCCTGGATTGGTGCCGTTTACCTTGAGCGATAGTTGGAAAGAGCGAGCGGCAATCCTTTCTGGCGTTAGTGTGCCGTGCGAGGTTAGCTGTAACGGGAGACGCTTTAATGAACCAATGCTATTTACTCACCGTGGTTTGTCAGGCCCTTCGATGCTGCAAATTTCCAGCGTTTGGGAACCAGGCGATGCTATCGATATTAATTTACTGCCCAGTGAAGAGGCGGCTGACGCATTGCGCTACGCACGCCGTACGGCGCCTAAACGCCAGCTGTCCACTTGGCTGGGGGAGCGTTTTCCAAAGCGTTTTGCACAAGCGCTGTTGGAATGGTACCCGGATGCCAATCTTGCCAACCCTTTAGCAGAGTACAGCAACGATGCGCTTGATAGTTGGGCACAGCGATTAAACCGATGGCAGTTAAAACCATCCGGCACGGAAGGTTGGCGTACAGCAGAGGTGACCATGGGAGGGGTAAGTACGGAAACCATTTCATCAAAAACGTTTGAAGTAAAAGACCTTCCACAACTTAGGTTTATCGGTGAAGTGCTAGATGTAACGGGGGAGCTGGGAGGATATAACTTTCAGTGGGCTTGGGCGAGCGGTGTCGCTTGTGGGCAATCATGCTAATAAGCAAAGAAAACTGGGCCGTGACTGAATAGCGTATAAAAAAACGCTTATAAAACGGCCCAGCTTAACGCCTTTCAACGAGCTAATAGCGGAGTGTGTTGACAGTAAATAGCTAGCTCGCCACTTTGGCTAATAACTTCAGCTTACGTACCAGCATATAGCTTGCTAGGGCTTTTCTGCCAACGGCCATTGCGCCACCAGGATGGCGAAAAATACGCACGGCAGCAACGCCACCGATTATATACAAGGGCAGCTTGAGCCTACGCCAGTTACTGTCTAAGGGTGAAGCAGCGTTCGTCAGCGTATCGCTATCCACTAAAATATCGATACGTTGCTGTTCTAATTCAGCTAACAGCAAAGCTTTACGTTCTGCTCGGCTAAGAGGTTTATTGACGGTGTTGGGACGAGTCATCCTCATTAACCTCCAGCAGAGCACGGTCAGCGGCAAGTTGCTTAAGTGTTTCTTTTAGTAGCGTATGCTGCTTCGCTTGACGCATGGCTGCTACTGCCAACAAAAAACTGATGGCAATAAGCACGCCTGCGCTAACGCCGATCGCAGTAAGCCGATAGGTATCCCAAAACAGCACTACCACCAGCGCAGTGAGTGTCGCGACGCCTAATAGCAGTAACAATAAGCTAGCCCCTGCCAGCAAGAGCAGGGTGAGTAAACGAGCACGTTCTTCTTCTAATTCTAGAACCGCCAAACGGAGCCGAGTTTCACCATTGGCAATTAATGATTTCAGCAGGCGTTTGGCAGCAGAGAAGACGCGTTGTGTAGGCCCTAACGCCATTAGCGACGACCGAGAAGCATACCCACTACTAAGCCCGCGGCAGCACCAATACCAATGCTAGCCCATGGGTTTTCATGTACGTAACGATCACAGCAGTCAACTTGCTGAGATAATGTTTCACGGGTGTCCTCATAAAGTCGTTCACCACGTGCTTCTAGGCGCGCTCGTGTATCTTTCAAGCGCTTTTCAGCACGCTCTCGAAGGTCGCGCATTTCGCCACTGGCATCTTTGGACGTAGCGTTCATCAACTCTTCGACAGTTTCACTCAGGTGGCGGAGGTCTTCCTTCAGCTGGTCAGCACGAGCAGAAGTATCAGTATTACGTTTGGCCATGATGTCATCCTTTGACGAGTGAATATAAATAAGTACAGCTCAAGCATAGCAGCCGTTAACTATAAGACAACCTCAAGCGCTAACGGTTCAGCCCAGTCGCACTGAACAAGGGATTCAAACTAAAGCCGATGCTAAGGCGATGGACGCGATTGTTGTAATCAATCATGCTTTCTCCATAACCGTAGTAATACTGCACATGAGCACGGACATTGTTGAACGCAGGCCAGCTGTAGTCTATCTGGGTGCCGTAATTGCCAGCGCTCGGGTTGCCACGCAGTTGTCCAGCTACTTCGTGGTTACGATTAAGTCGTTTTGCCAAACGTAGGTCGCCATAGCCAACAAAGCGATCAATGTCTGGGTTGTCATCGTCGCTTTCAGACTCAGGGACACGCCAATGTGGCGCTAATGAAAGTGCCCAATCACCGCGCTGAAACGTACTTTCCAAATAGACTCTATTCCAGCTGCGTGAAAGCGGGTCTGAACGGCCATTGGATTGATGGATAAAGGACAAGCGATTACGTGTATTGACCCAGCCCAACGCGCTCCACGCGTTATCAAAATCAATAAAAATTTCAGGTTCGTAATTGGTTTCCCGGAAGGGGGAGGAGGCATCGGTGTTATAGGCTTGCCACCAGCTACGCTGTGTGTAAGCAAAATAGACGTCGCCAATATCACCAAACACATCCTGAGCTAGGTTGAACTTGGCACTAAACTGAAATTTCACTTCGACATCATTAGGTGCGGAGTCTTCAGAAATGCTGCGAAAGTTTTCGGTATTCTGATTGGTGTTATAGCTAACGGGCAAAAGATAGTTGGTACGGTGAGTCGTAATCGCAAACGGGTTGCGTGATGATTCCTGCTCCAGCTGACGGCGATCACTGAGGTCCTCAAGTGCCTCTTCTTCGGGAAGTAGCTGGGGGCGGAAAGTGAACTCGTTTGCTGTTGGTTCTTCAACGTGTTGTAGCTGCTGGCGCAGCTGATAAAGCTCGGTATTGAGTGCGCGGATGCGCGCTTCAATTTCCTCGCGTGACTCTGCAAAGGCATTTTCAGTGCCTAGCAGTACAATTAAACTAGCTAACAGCAGTTTTCGAATGACCATCAACATGGCTCGCAAAAAATAGAAGGCAATTATCACAGTCTCTTCTAACACGCCCATCGTGTAAGTCAATATATCCTGTTCAGCAAGCGCGTTAGATTGCGTAAGACGCCAGAACGCCTGACAATGATCACCTTACAAATGGTCTTCGTGGTTAGGCTTCTTAGTTGGGGTAGTATTCATGTCGATGAGGCATAGGTAACGTGGTTATAAACGCGCTGAAGGTACTCTCTAAGCACCTCTCTAAGCTTTTCTGTGTTTATTTATTGTTAATATTTACTGGTGCCGGATACGCGCAAACACCGCTGCTTGAGCAAGTCCCCTCTGAGGCACAGTTATCTGAACGATTAGCTGAGCTTGAGTCTCAAGAAAGTGAGCTGACCACAGAGCAGAACCAGGTTAAAGAAGCCTTGTCTGCTGCATTACAAAGCTACGAGCGTCTCCACGCGGTTGAAGAACGCCTTAGCGCGTTAGAAGAGCGGGTTGCTCAGGCACCTGAAATACTGCTCCGCCTAGAACGCGAGCTAAATGCCGCTGAAGAGGAAAGCCAGCAGTTGTCGCTAGGTAACCTTAGTGACATGCCGCTGGAGGAGCTAGAAGCACAGCAAGCAGAAGCTGTGGTAGAGCTTCAGCAGTTGCAAAGCCAATTGGCTGAAGTTAACTCGCAGCTATTGGCAGCACAAACGCTGCCTGAGCGTGCTCAGCAAGCCATTTCAGATGCGCTGCAACGCGCTGAAAGTTTACGGCGCCAAGCGGATGAGCGAGAAGCGCTGCTAGGCGATCGGCAGCTGTCAGCGCGCAACGATGCACAATTAATTCAGTGGCGCATTGAGCGTGCCCTTGCTGAGCAGGAAGTTAGCCTCAATCAACGCGAACTGAGTGCTAATAGTCGGTTACGTGAGCTGGCACAAGAGCGGCGGGAGCTTATTGAACTACAAATAGATCAGCAGGAGCAGCAGCTTAACTTATTGCAAGGTGTCATTGACCGCCAGCGGCGGCTGCTTTCTGAGCAGGCCATTGCGGATGCAGCAAAAAATGATCCGCTGATCGCAGAAGGGCATCCAGTGGTGCTCAATGCCCAGCAAACTAACCAAGCACTGAGTCTTGAATTGCTGCGGGCCACGGATCGAGCGAATGGCATTATACGTGAAAATATTGAGGCCCAGCGCCAGTTAGATCATGTGCGGCAACTTCAGCGCAGCCTTAATGAGCAAATTGACGCTATTCGTGGTAGCCAGCTGTTATCACGTATTCTAAGAGAGCAGCGACAGTCATTACCTCTGGTTGCGCCAAAGCGTAATTTGCAGGATGAGATTGCCGATCTGCGTCTCAAGCAATTTGACTTGATTCGACAGCGTGATCAGCTACGCCAAAGCGATCGTTTGGCGGCTCAGCGCTTGCAGGAAGCAGGGGTAGATGTCACGCCAGGGCTAGTGGACTCCCTAACGCGGCTTTATCAGTCGCGCCGTGAATTAGTAGAGCAGCTTGAACAGTCCTATGGCAGCCTGCTCAGTGCCGCGATTGAGCTACAGCTAAATCAACAACAGTTATTAACAACAACGCGAGATTTACGGGCAACTATCGATGAGCAGCTATTCTGGGTAGCGAATAGCCGTCCTCTGGATTTCAATTGGTTACGACAAATTCCCCATAACCTTCAACTGGAGTGGCGAGAAGGTGAGTGGCGGGCAATTTTGCCCTCTCAATGGCAAGGCTTCTCTTGGCAAATGCTAAGTGGCGCGCCGGTTGTTTTACTTGGCGTAATGCTGATTGGGCTGCGCCGACGAATTAAGTCACGGCTTGAGCTAATTCATTCACAAATAGGCCGGCTGAAAAGTGATACTCAGTTACATACAACAAAGGCTGTGCTTTTAAACGTGCTATTGGCATCGCCAGGCCCACTGGGTTTGGCAGGGATTGGTGTTGCTCTAAGTGAAGCTGAAGGAGCATTAGCAAGTAGCGTTTCACCCGCGCTAATGCAGCTGGCGCTAAGCTGGGCGGTTGTGGCTTTAGGGCGTCGTCTTCTTGTCCACGATGGTGTTGCAGAGCGTCATTTTACTTGGGCGCCAGCTTATACATCGCGGTTGCGTAAACTGCTGGGTGGATTGGGGGTAGCGTTAGTTCCGGTGGTTGCTATTGCTGCGCTTTCAGGGCAAATGGAAACTCCGCTAGCGTTACGCCCGGTGGCGATCGGTCTCTTTGCCGCAGGTTTAATAGCCATGAGCTGGTGGCTGGCACTGTTAATCCTAGCTCATGTACCGTTTTTCGGTGTGCGACTCTTTCGGTTGGTGTTAGGGCTTGCCATGGCGTCGGTACCGCTTGTGCTGCTAGGGCTGGTGCTCTGGGGCTATGAGTATACGGCTTTGCAACTGGTGGCTCGCTTTGCGATAACGCTTTATCTGTTGGGCTTGTGGGTCGTGGTTGAGGCTACCGTTGTTCGTAGCCTAGCAGTGGCGGCCCGCCGGTTAGCGTATCGACGTGCGCTTGCCAGGCGTCGTGCTCAAGTGCAAGAGGGGGCAGAAGGTGGGTTGGAGGTCGTTGAAGAGCCACCTTTAGATATGGAAAAGATCAACTCGCAATCCTTACGCTTATCAAAGTTGATTTTGTTAATCGGCTTCAGTGCCCTGCTGTATCTTGTGTGGTCAGACCTGCTGGCCGTGTTGGGGTATTTGGATCAAGTAGCCATATGGGATGCGGAAGAGGGTGATTTAGTCGGTGACGCGCTATCGCTTTCCGATGTATTTACGGCGCTGCTGGTAGTTGCTATTACCTTTATTATGGCGCGTAACTTGCCTGGTTTGTTGGAAGTGATGGTGCTTTCACGCCTGTCATTAAAGCAGGGCAGCGCTTATGCCATCAGTTCACTACTCTCTTATACCATTGTGGGTACGGGGGTTGTGATGGCGTTGGCGACGCTGGGCGTTTCGTGGAATAAATTGCAGTGGCTGGTGGCTGCACTAAGTGTCGGCTTAGGCTTTGGGCTTCAAGAGATATTTGCCAACTTTATTTCCGGCTTGATTATTCTATTTGAACGCCCAATTCGCATTGGCGACACTATCACGCTCGGTAATCTTCATGGCACAGTGAGCCGAATTCGCATACGGGCCACTACCGTGACTGACTTTGACCGAAAAGAAATCATCATTCCAAATAAAACGTTTGTAACGGATCAGCTCATCAATTGGTCGTTGTCAGATAATGTGACCCGCGTGGTGCTAACTTATGGGGTTGCTCATGGCTCTGATTTGCCTTTAGTGCACGCACTACTGCGTCAAGCTGCGGATGAAAACCCTCGCGTGCTAGAAGATCCAGAGCCTCAGGTTTTCTGTCTGAACTACGGTCCGCACAGCTTGAATTTTGAGGTGCGTATTTTCGTTAACGATTTGCTTGACCGCCTGTTTGCTGCTGACGAAGTTAACTGCCGAGTTGACGAGCTGTTCCGTGAAGCAGGGGTACGGGTGGCCTTCGAACAAATGGACGTGTGGCTGCACCGTGACCCAGGTGAGTCTGTTAAAGTGCAGTCAGCTAACCAACTGCCTTCTGCTAACCGCTAATTACCATTAATCGATAGGTTTAAGGTTAGCATCAGCGTTGGTGTTAAGCGCTTGGTTTTTCATGTTTACTCGCGAGCAGTAAAAACTCCCGATTACCATCGCTGCCGGTAATCGGGCTTTCCTGCCAGTGGCTAATGACTAAGCCGCACTCAGTACAAGCATCGCGTATCTTTTGCTCTACGTCGCTATAACGGCTAGCGTCACGCACAATGCCGCGCTTATCTAGTGCGCCTGGTTCTAACTCAAACTGTGGTTTTACCAATGAAAGCAGTTGCCCCCCAGTGGGAAGAAGGGAGGCAATCTCTGGCAAAATCAGTGTCTGAGAAATGAACGAAACGTCCATTACGGCGATGTCGATAGGATGTTTAGCCACGGTTTGTTGAAGCTCTGTCGAGGACGTCATATAACGGGCATTTAAGCCTTCAAGACAAGTGACCCTCGGGTCGTCACGTAAGCGCTCGGCTAGCTGGGCATGACCAACGTCTACGCCAATCACATGACGGGCACCAAACTGCAATGCGCAGTCGGTAAACCCCCCCGTTGATTGGCCAACGTCTAACACAATAAGCTCTTCCAGGCGCCTATCCAGTGCGTTAAGGACGCCCTCTAATTTCAAACCAGCACGGGAAACATAGCGCTCTTCAGGGTCTTCATCGATATGCAATAAAGTATCTTGCGGCCATTTTTCAGACGGTTTAGCGAGTAGCGTGCCATCTTGAAGCGACACACGTCCGTTACGAATTAATCGCTGCGCACGGGTGCGAGAACTGACCAGCCCTTGGCTGACCAGTAGTTGGTCTAATCGTGTCAATTGAGTCATTGTCGTCAATGTGGCAGTTATTCAGCGCGTCTGGCGAGTCCTTGCTACGGTGTGTGTGGCCCTTCGTCTGCCTGAAGCTCTGTCGGCGGCAAGCGGCTAGCTCCCCAGCTGCGATGCAGGTAGCTTTTTACAGACTCAAGTTCATCATCCGTTACGGTAGCCAGTTCGCCTCGCTCTAATGGGTCATAATGGTAGATATATAGCCGAGAGGTAAATTGTTCAAAGGGTAAAGAAGCCTCGCCAAAGCGCTCTCCGTTACCAGACGTACTTACCTTAACGCCATCTCCCCAATCTTGGCCGCTGTCGTTGTTGGGATTATAAAAATAGATCCTCATGACATCGTTTGGATCTAAAGACGCGCGTAAAATCGTTATTGCATGCCAACCAATAAACCGAGCGGCACTGTCAGTGACGGCGATGCCTGCTGGCTGAGGATGAATCAGCGGTTGGTTACCATTGTAATAGGGATGATAGCTGGCATAAAAGTGACGAATAAAGTTATCTACGCCACTTAGTTGGCCGGTGGCAACGTCAACGTTAATGCTAAATCCACGGCCTGACCACCAACCATGGAACTCTGGGTTGACCCAGCGGTGAGGGTCGCCTTCACGGCCAATGCAGCGTCTACCCATCTCTGCATAGATGCGATCCAAATGGGGCACAACAATCAACGAAGCAGGGTCTAGATCCATCGGCAGTTCAGATGCAACGCCAGATGCACTCTCCATTGAAGAGATTGCCTGACCTTCAAAATGCATAATGATTTCGTCATCCCGTGCTGCCCAGGCGACCATTTGTAACAAATAGTCCGGATCATTGTAGGCCCACATGGAGAGCGCTCTTGCTGACTGGCAAGTTGGGTTGTTGCCTTGCCCTACACCTAACGGCAGCCCCAGCATGCATAGCACACCTTCAATGAGGCGTGCGCGAGGTGATGCGTCGACTCCATAGGCAAGGTTCAATCGCGCTTCTGACCATTCTGAAAGTTTTAAATTTAGCTGTCGCCACATCGCTGGGGCAACCGGAGGCTGATAGAGAATGCCCCGCTCAAGTAGCAGTGCCAAGCCATAGACCGCCTGCGCAGTAGCTGGGTAAACACCGCTGCGAATCAGGGCATGTACCAACTCACGATAGCACAGAAGGCAATCTCGTCCTGTTGATGAGAGGCCTAGGGCTTCTGATAGCAGGTGGTCTCCCTCTTCCAACAAATAACGCATAAGAACCGTATGGTAGGGTGATACTAACCCTGTGTCGTGCATGGCTCGGGCGAAGCCGGTAGATTCTGCTTGTAAAGCAGCATTATCCATACGTTCCAGTCGTTCACGATAAAGAGCTACGCCAGGGTCTTCACGGCAAGCTTGCGTTGGCCCAAAAAGTGAACTGACCAGTCTATCAGCCCCTTGGCCACTTGCGCCTAAATCAATTTCTGGATTGACTTGGCACAGCGCAATTTGAGTAATCATCTGTTTGATGGCATCAACTTGAATTGGGCGCTGCTTTAAAATGCGCCATATTTCATCAATAAGTTGATCAATCACATGTTCGTAACCAATGCGCTCGGCTAAATGTTTGAACAATTGCCTAGGGATAGTTGCTAAGCGTCCCTGAGTTTCTCGTTCGGCCTCACTTGGTGCGTTAAATAACAGCCATAAATTAATGGCCATTACTTGGGTTAAATAGTGGTGAGCGTGCTCTTGAGATACCAGTGCGTGAAGGTAATCACCTTTGGCAACTGCTAAAAGCCTCAATTCACTCAGAGCTTCAATTACCACCACGTTAGGGTCAGCACTTCTAAGTGAAAAAGTAGTTAGTGTAGGTACTAGAAACTGCGGTGTTTCCCAGTCTGAACCTGCAAACACTCCGGCGGATTCAAAATCCGCCGCGCGAGATTCGAGGGCGGCGCAGCCACCCTCTTGCATCAAGATTCTGCGCGCAGTATCCATTACGCGAGGCAGCTTTGCCGGTTTAGAAAAAGCAGGAGCCTGCATAAGCAGGCGCACCGCCTCATCAAATTTTTTCAAAAGTCCGTTAAGCTTGCCATCTTCATAAGAAGATGCCTCTTGATTGGTCGTCACGTTGACTCCTTATCCCAGCCGTAACGGGGATTATACATAGAAGTCGAGGTCTTCTTGGCGTTTAAGAAGATCGCGTAGTGTGTGCGCATCTTCACCTTTAAAGTAGACCAAGCCCCAATGGGTACCAAACGCTGTACGTTTAGTGACGGTTTCTTCAACCGGTGATGTCAGTTCGTGAGATTCAAAGTACGGGTGATCCTCTGTTTCTTCAGGGATCTCTAAGCGGCTAACAACCCGACGGCGGGGATACACGCCAAAGCAGCCCGCGAACCCATCTGCGTCCACCACTTCTTTGGGAAAGAAAGCCGCAACTTCCTCTTTGGTGCTTTTGGGGTCGAAGACCAGCATCGAAGCTTGGTAGGCGTTAAAGCCATACACCCGCTCAAGAAGTTCAAATACTTTAAAGCCGGGTGGACGATAGGCCACTTCGCCAAAGTACATTTCACCATCGCTGGTCACAAAGTACTCGGGGTGAATAAGGCCGAACTCAATATCAAACGCTTTGATCAGTTTTTCAATTTGCGCTGTAATCTGCTCGCGGTATTTTTCAAGTTCAGGAGATGCGGGCACAAATACCGAGTAGCCAAGTGTCACGTACTCTGAGATATTCAGAAAAGCGATCTTACCGTCATGGATCCACGCTTCAACGGCAAATTCCCAACCATCCAAGTGTGATTCCATCAACACCGGGAACTCTTCATCGGGAATCGTATCAACTTCATCCGGTGTACGAATCACCCGGTGACCAAGACACCCTGCCTTATCAAACGCTTTGAGGTGGATAGGGTCGTTAGGATCGCCATCCAGCTTGAGTAGCGTTTGGTTAACACGTTTAAGGAAGCGGACAACGTCATCTTTATCGTGGGCTTCTTCGAAAATGCCTACGCGAATGCCGCCAAGCTGTGCGCGGCGTTTCATTAGCGCTTTATCGCGAAGTAGTAACGACTGGCCATAAATGCGCGGATTATCGAGCAAGACAGAGTTAATTGCGCCCGCCCACTCTACGGTCTCTTCATAAAGTGGGATTGCAACATCGACGCCTTTCTCTTTTAACGTTTCAGCAATTTCGATAGAACGATCGTTGAGACGCTCAAAATTCCAGGGAACGTAGGGAATATCATGTTTTTGGCAGTAATCCTCGGCCCAGTCGGGTGCAACCACGATGTAGCGGCGGTCAAAATTCTCTGCCGCTTCGATCGCATTGAGGCTCCAACCTAGTAGGGCGATATAGCCCTTATTGGGATCCTTTTGCATGATGGTGACTCCTGTGGGTGAGTGAATAAAGTTGCCATACCACTTACTTCACCATACACGATAGGGCCTCCCGACGGCTAATTAGCAGCCTCTGAAGGTGAAAATGGCTAAAAATAAGTGCTTTTCATAGTGTGTAGTAAAGAGCAAACCCCTGAGTATGTTAGGCTAGGCGCCTCAACATTATGTTCAAGTGGCAAGAGGAATAGGCCAAGATGGCGGCCAAGCCGATCTACCGTGTGGTGGTTCACCAGCAGGGTGAAATCTGGGATTTATACGTCAGAGAAATTTTTCAAAGCGAACTCTGGGGCTTTATTGAAGTCGAGGAGTTTGTCTTTGACGATGCGTCGCGGGTTGTTGTCGATCCAGGGGCAGAAAAATTACAGCGCACCTTTGAAGGTGTTAAGCGCAGTTACCTGCCGCTTAACGCTATTGTGCGCATTGATGAAGTTGAACGTGAAGGCCCTTTAAAAGCTGTCAAGAGTGATGCCCGCGTCGCAGAGTTTCCTCGTCCCTTCCCGTTACCGCCTCGTGGGGAAGGGTAAGCGCCTAAGACAAGCGCACCGCTTTGAGCGATACGCGCGATTGGCTTCGTCGGCTACGCGCGTTTTATGATCAGGACATGACGTCATGCAAGTAAATAAACTTCGTAATAGTTGTTACGCCGCCGCCGTTGGTGTGTTGCTGAGCGCTGGGATAGCCCCTGCATTTGCCCAGTCTGATAGCCAGGCCTGGGTCAGCGATGAGTTAAGCACCTACGTGCGTAGCGGCCCAACGGATGGTTACCGCATTGTTGGCACGCTGAATGCGGGCGAGCAAGTTGAAGTTCTTGAAAGGAGCGGGGATTATACTCGCGTCCGTGGCGACGGCGGCGATGCTGTATGGGTGCTGAGCAGTGAGTTACAACAAACTCCCAGCGCCCGTGAGCAGCTGCCTGTATTGCAAACGCAAGTAGATCAACTGACACAAGAGCTGGACGGAATCAACAATACGTGGGAGCAGCGTGTCTCTTCAATGACAGAAACGCTCGAAGTACGTGAGCAGCGTATCGTTGATTTAGAAGCGCGTAATCGCGAGCTAGATAACGAAGCTGAGCAATCTCGCCAGCAGGTGCGCGCATTGCAGGCGCGTTTAGATACGCAAGAAGAAGATTTATTGATGCGCTATTTCATGTACGGCGGTGGGGTGGCCGGTGCTGGTTTGTTAGTCGGCCTGATTGTTCCCCATTTACCACGTCGTCGTAAAAAGAGAGACCGCTGGTTTTAAAGTGGTTTCTACAGCAAGCGTTACGGGTAAATTTTGAGTGTGAGGTAGGTCCAATGGAAAATCCCTGGCGTCAACGTTGGCAGGAAGGACGTATCGGATTTCATTTGTCTGATACGCATCCAGCGTTGGTGCAGCATTGGCCCGCGCTTAACGTAACGCCTAGGGCCAAAGTGCTTGTGCCGTTATGTGGTAAAAGCCTTGATATGCGTTGGTTAGCAGATGAAGGCCACCCCGTTCTAGGTATTGAGTTGGCACCGGAAGCCATAGAGCAGTTTCTGGCGCAGCGAAACGCAGGCGTCTCACGCTATACCCAAGCAGGGTTCAATGTCTCACGCCAGGGTAGCGTTGAATTGTGGTGCGGTGATTTTTTTCATTTGCACATCAAACAGGCGGCAGAAGTGGGTGCGTTTTATGACCGAGCCTCACTGATTGCGCTGCCTCCCGCCACCCGAGAACGCTATGCCTTTCATCTTGCTCAGTTAGTGCCCCCAGGAGCCCGGGGGCTGCTAGTTGGGTTAACCCATGATGATGGTAATGCCGGCCCACCTTACAGCGTGCCTAATAGTGAAATTGAGCGTTTGTTTGTGCCCAACTTTCGCATTGAGCTGGTTGAGAACAAACCGGCAGACGAGCGGGGGCGCAGTGAAAGCGTTTGGGCGCTAGAGCGTCGTGGGCCACGCATATGAATCTGCCCGCCAAGCGGGCAGTTTTTCTCAGTATAAACCGTCGGTATGAACTGTTTAACGGGCGAGCAAGCGACCAAGCTCAGGGTCACTAAACGCACGGTTTAAACCATCGCTTAACAAGTCGTTTAACATACGTGTATTAGCATCTTCACCGGGTTTAATGGCATAGCCCTGGGTGCGGCGTGATGTGTACGTGCCCGTATAGGTTGTGCCCTTATTCTGAGCAATTGCCCGGAAAACCCCTTCAAGGCGCGCTTCGTCAATCAACGGCTGGCCGCTATCACCTTTGGCATAGTTAAGGTTTGCCAGCTCAAGCGTAATACTTGGACGACCTTGAGCAGCCTCGCGTGTGGGATTAAAGCCCATATCACGCACAGCGCGTTCTGCTTCAGCTTGGAGCTGTGGAATTAACTCATGACTACTCACGGTAATCTGCGAAGTAGACATACTGCCACCCGCGCGGGTCCCAATCACTTCGCTTTCCCGAGCATCGGTAGCGATGACAGTGACCTGTTGGCCAGCGCCTGTTTGCGGGACACTGGCGCTACGCTCTGGGCTTAGCTGAAGGTATTGAGGGCTAGCGCAGCCCGCTAGCAAAATGCTGGTAAGCAACGCACCAGTGAGGTGTAAAAAATGGCGCCGACGCATACAATTCTCCGCTGTAACCGAAAATAGGTGACAAACTAGTAGGTATCAAAACGCTGAGCCTACGCTCAGTATTTTACAAGCATGCCCTTGACTGACCGAATACGACAGCCAAACAAAAGGCTTAGTTAACTGCCAGTATAGCGCTGCGTTTGCGTAAGGTGCTACCAACGCTTAGGCCGCGCGGGTCTGCTGCTTCGGCTTTTCCGTTTCTTCTTTAAAACGGTGCCACTGACGTGGATGCGCGAACAAGCGTTGTCCACGGCGCATCTGAAGCTGCTCAAAATCAGCATGGCGCACTGTTGCAAGCCATGGCTTAGCTAGCCAGTCGGCTTCTAGCTCAACACGTACTTCAGCACCTACCGGTGAAATGGCAGTAATCGTTACCGGTAAGTGGCTCTCTGCACTAGGCTGCTGGGCAAGGCGCACTTCATGAGGGCGTAGCAATAACTCTTCGTTACCATCAGGTAAGTCAACATTGAGATGAGCGTCGCCACAGGTAAGTATACCTTGGTGTACTTTGCCTTCTAAGTGATTAACGTCGCCAAGGAATTCAAATACAAAACGGTTTTTGGGGGACCGATAGAGCGTTTCAGGCGTATCAATTTGCTCAATGCGCCCGTTGCTCATTACCACCACCCGGTCAGAAAGCTCAAGCGCTTCTTCTTGGTCGTGGGTCACAAATACGCTGGTAAAGTTAAGTTCTTCATGCAGTCGACGCAGCCAGCGTCGCAGATCCTGGCGTACCTTAGCATCCAGCGCACCAAACGGCTCATCCAATAGCAATACGTCAGGCTCAACGGCCAGGGCGCGGGCTAGTGATACGCGCTGCTGTTGGCCACCTGAAAGTTGCGCAGGTAAGCGGTTAGCTAAATGCTGCAGCTGAACCATTTCCAGCAGCCTAAATACGCGAGCGCGTATCTCACCGTTGGAAGGACGGCGCTTTTTAGGCATTACGGTTAAGCCAAAGGCCACATTGTCGTAAACGCTCATATGGCGAAATAGCGCGTAGTGCTGGAAGACAAACCCAATGCGACGATCGCGCACGTGAACGTTAGTTACATCGCGATCGCCGAACAATATTTTACCGGGTTGAGGAGAGCGATCAGCGCTCTCCAAACCGGCAATAATACGTAGAAGTGTCGTCTTTCCTGAGCCAGACGGTCCAAGTAGGCCGACTAGTTCGCCTTCATGGATATCCAGATTGATCGGCTCAAGCGCTTGGGTGTTGGCAAAGTGCTTGGCGATGTTCTGTAGGCGAATACTCATAAATATGCCTCCTGGCGCGCTGCGCGCCATTCCAGGCCTGCCTTGGCCGCAAGGGTTAACAGGGCAATAAGGGCCAGCAGCGCGGCGCTAGCAAATGCGCCCACCGCGTTGTAATCCTGATAAAGCTGCTCTAGGTGCAGCGGTAAGGTGTTTGTCTTCCCACGAATAGCCCCGGCGACCACCGACACAGCGCCAAATTCACCCACCGCACGCGCGTTGGTGAGGATGATCCCGTAGAGCAGCGCCCAGCGAATGTTAGGTAGCGTGACACGCCGAAAGGTAGTCCAACCACCCGCGCCGAGGGTCACGGCGGCTTCCTCTTCACGGGAGCCTTGGGCCTGCATGAGCGGAATTAGTTCACGTGCCACAAACGGGCAGGTCACGAAAATAGTCACCATTAAAATACCGGGCCAAGCGAACATCAGTTGAATATCGTGGGTGTCTAGCCAGCCACCAATCCAACCATTGCGGCCATAAAGTAATAGGTAAATAAGCCCGGCCACTACGGGTGATACGGCAAAGGGAATATCGATCAGCGTTTGCAAAATACGCCGACCTGGGAAACTAAAGCGGGTCACTAGCCACGCTAGAGCGACACCAAACACCAGGCATACCGGTATGGTCAATAACGCAATAACAAGCGTTAGGCCAATCGCATGTAGGGTGAACGTATTGCTAACGTTGGCCCAAAAGACCATCACACCTTGGGAAAACGCCTGGGCAAAAATGGCCACTAGCGGAAGCAGTAAAAACAACGCTGATAGCAACAGGGCGGTGCCAATGAGTAAACGCCGCACAGCGGGTGCATCACCAATCCGGCGCATTAGCCTTTTCCTCCATGCAAGCGGCGTACAAAGCGACCTTGCCAAATGTTGATCGCCAATAGCAGCGCCAGTGACACAAAGAGCACAACGGAGGCAATTGCAGAAGCGCCAGCGTAGTCATACTCCTGCAATTTGACGAAAATCATCAGCGCAGTGATTTCGGTTTCGTAGGGCATATTACCTGCGATAAAAATAATCGCCCCGAACTCACCTAGTGAGCGTACAAAGGCTAGCCCGGTGCCAGTAACGAGAGCTGGCCACAGGTGCGGCATAATCACTCGTCGAAACGCTACGCCATCGGTTGCGCCAAGAGACATCGCTGCTTCATCAACTTCTGCGGGTAAATCTTCCAGCACCGGTTGCACAGTGCGTACCACAAACGGAATGCTGGTAAACGTCATGGCCAGTGCAATGCCTACCCAGGTGTAGGCTACTTGGAACCCTAGCGGCTCTAATAAGCTGCCCATCCAGCCGTTACCCGCATACAGTGTGGCTAGAGTAATACCTGCTACCGCTGTGGGGAGCGCAAAAGGTAAATCCATTAAGGCATCTAGAAGACGCTTGCCAGGAAACTCATAACGAACCAGTACCCAAGCAAGTAGTAAGCCAAATACTGCATTAACCAGCGCCGCGACAGCCGCTGCTCCTATGGTGACCATGTAACTGGCCACCACACGACCTTCGGTAATAATGGCCCAGTATTCGGCAAGGCTCAGCCCTGCTAACTGACCAAATAGACCAGTGATCGGGAGAAGGAGTACCAGCGAAATGAAGAGGACGCTGATCCCCATAGACAGGCCAAAGCCCGGCAGCACGCGAGCACTGCCGGACCGCCATATTGCTAGCTGGCTCATGAGATTCCGTTAACGACGTTGCAGTTGATCAAGTAGGGCTCCGCCTTCAAAGTGGTTTTCCATTGCTTCTTCCCAGCTGCCAAACACATCTTCAACTTCAAAGAGTTCGGTATCGGGGAATTGGTCAGCAAATTCAGCCACAACCGTTTCGTCGTGAACGCGATAGTTAAAGCCTGCCAGCAAGCGCTGAGTATCTTCACGGTAGAGGTATTCAAGATAGCTCTGAGCAAGATCGCTATTGCCATTACGCTCAGCATTTTCACCCACCACCGCAACGGGGAACTCTGCCAGAATACTGACCGGCGGCACGATGACTTCGTAGTCGTCGCTGCCGTATTCGCTGCGGATATTGTTCACTTCTGATTCAAAGCTGATTAATACGTCGCCAATGCCGCGTTCGATAAAGCTTGTGGTGGCACCACGGCCGCCGGTATCAAACACCGCAACATTGCGCAGGAAGGTGCGCATAAAGTCCTGGATTTTTTCTTCATCACCGTCAAATTGGTTATCGGCGAAGCCCCAGGCAGCTAAGTAGGTGTAGCGACCGTTACCGGACGTTTTAGGGTTCGGGAAGACCATTTGCACGTCTTCTTTCACTAAGTCGTCCCAACTTTCGATGCCTTTTGGATTGTCTTTACGGACCAAAAACGCAGTAGTGGAGTAGTAGGGAGATGCATTATTGTCGAATGCGTCTTGCCAGTCTTCTGCTACTAAGCCCGCATCCGCAAGCACTTGAACATCAGTTACCTGGTTGAAAGTAACTACATCCGCACGCATTCCTTGCATAATCGCGCGCGCTTGCGCTGAAGAGCCGCCGTGAGACTGACTAATGGCAATCTCTTCACCGTGCTCTTCTTGCCACCACGCTTGGAATTCCGGATTGATAGCTGAAAACAGTTCACGGGCAATATCGTAAGAGGAGTTCAGTAACTCGCGCTCTTGAGCCATCGCAGTGTTAGAAACAGCGGTGGCAGCCATAGTAGCGCCAACAGCGGTGGCTATTAGGCTGCGGCGCAGGCCAGTACGGAAAAAAGTAGATCGCGTCATTACAACAGGCTCCTTACATCTGGGGGCGATTTAATCGCAATGATGCTAAGGTTAAACCTGTGATTGTGGAATTACAATTATGTTTTATATTCTATTTGGGAATATGTATTTAAAGATATTCATTCTTTGACGGCTGAGCTTTAACGACAGGGCGGTGGGCTTCCTAGGTGGCTCTGGTAAGATATATCTTCTTTTTCCCCTGTTAACCTAGGAACGCATTATGAGCGCCGAGCAGGACTTTCTGATTGCCCCTTCGATTCTTTCCGCTAATTTCGCGCGACTTGGTGAAGAGGTCGACAATGTGTTGGCTGCTGGGGCCGATATTGTCCATTTCGATGTCATGGATAATCACTATGTGCCGAATCTGACCATCGGGCCGATGGTGTGCAAAGCGCTGCGCGACCATGGCGTGACAGCGCCCATCGATGTGCATCTAATGGTCAAACCCGTAGATCGTATGATTAGCGACTTTAGTGCGGCTGGGGCGAGTTATATTACTTTCCATCCAGAAGCCTCTGAGCATGTTGATCGCTCGCTACAGCTGATTCGTGATAGTGGATGCAAAGCAGGGCTGGTCTTCAATCCAGCGACGCCGCTTTCGTACCTCGATTATGTCATGGACAAAATCGATATGGTGCTGTTGATGAGCGTTAACCCAGGTTTTGGCGGCCAGTCGTTTATCCCCGGTACGCTAGATAAATTGCGCGAAGCGCGGGCACGTATTGATGCGTCGGGTCGCCCGATCCGATTAGAAATCGACGGTGGCGTTAAAGTAGAGAATATCGCTGACATTGCCGCTGCGGGTGCCGATACCTTTGTAGCTGGTTCGGCTATCTTCAACACTCACCAAACAAGTGACCCGCACGGTTACAACACGGTTATTCAACAAATGCGCGCTGAGTTGGCAAAGGTTAATGGCTAAGCGTACAACTTAATGCAATTTCATACGGGGCTTTAAGTAGCGATTTAGCTTATCAACCAGCCACGCGAGTCCCGTTTTGGGTGCGCCATGAATAGACAGCTGATGCATTCGATAAAGCGATGCATAGGCTTGGCGCGCCAACCAGCCTTCCAAAAATAGTCCACGAGACGCAGAGCTGCGCATTAGGTTTCCCACCGCATCGTAACGGGCAAGCGACACTAGCGAGCCGTGGTCGCGATAGACAAAGTCGTTAAGTGGTTTGTCATCCAATAACCGAACTAAGTTTTTAGCAAGCACCTTGGCTTGTTGATGAGCTGCCTGGGCCCTGGGTGGAACGGAGCCCTCTTCGCCTTGAGGGCAGTTAGCGCAATCACCCATGGCAAAAATATGCGGGTCATCCACGCTTTGCAGCGTCTGATGAACGCTAAGCTGATGCTTTTTATTAGTTGTCAGGCCAAGTTC
Organism: Vreelandella neptunia; assembly: GCF_000712975.1. Lineage (GTDB taxonomy): Bacteria > Pseudomonadota > Gammaproteobacteria > Pseudomonadales > Halomonadaceae > Vreelandella > Vreelandella qaidamensis. The sequence goes on from NZ_JHQL01000001.1 coordinate 921,836, forward strand.
TGCCAGAAATGGCGGCGCTTTGATGCCCGCCGCCCACACGTTTAGGTCAGTTTCGATAATCTCGCCATCGCCTGTCACTAAGCGATACTCCTCAGCCTCCTGAATAGCGGTGCCGACATGGACGTTTACGCCCATATTTTCGAGCTCTTGTTGCACGGTTTCGCTAATACGTTCTGATAAGCCAGGCAGCAGGCGTGGCGCCGCTTCGATGAGGTGTACGCTAATCGTTTGGTGGTCTATCGCGGTTACGCCGTAGGCGTTAAGCAAGCGCGAAGCATCTAGAAGTTCTGCGGAAAGCTCGACGCCTGTTGCGCCGCCGCCGACTATGCCAATGGTCAGCTCTTTATGCTGGCGCAGTTCTGGATCGGTATAGCGCAAAAAGGTATTGATCATATCGCGCTGAAACGCCTTGGCCTGCTGGGGTGAATCAATAAAATGGCAGTGCTCAGCAACGCCTGTGGTGCCAAAGTCATTGGAAACACTGCCCAGCGCTAATACGAGGTAGTCATAACTAAGCTCCCTGGCTGGAAGTACTTCAATGCCGTCCTCATCTTTAATTGGCGCTAGGTGAATGATTTTTTGTGCGTGATCAAGGCCATTTAAAGAACCACGCTGGTAGCGGTAATGGTGTGCGGAAGAGTGGCCGCGATAATCCACTTCATCCATGCTGGAGTTCAGCACGCCGGTAGCGAGTTCATGTAACAGTGGTTTCCATACATGAGTAGCATTGCGGTCGAGCAGCACAATCTCGGCGCGCCTTTTTTTGCCGAGCGTGCGCCCTAAGCGTGTTGCTAGGGCAAGTCCACCGGCACCGCCGCCCACAATCACAATTCGAGGAATGGCCATTACTTTCTCCTTGCCTAAGATAGCAACAGCATAGAACTTTCTCGCGTGTCTGACGACGCGCTAAGCAGGTAAGATAATAAAAGTTAACAGCGGATGCGTCTGATCTGTATTGGAATATTCTAATGGCAATAGTTTAGGGAGAGAGCCACGTGCACGCCATTTTGCAGGGTAAGCGATTAATTGCGTTTGATTTAGATGGCACGTTGATTGATTCAGTGCCAGACCTGGCGGTAGCGGTTCAGCATGCGCTTGGTGATGTTGGACTGCCTCTACCTGGTGAAGAGCGCGTGCGAGACTGGGTGGGTAATGGTGCTCAGGTGCTAGTCGAAAGAGCGCTGACCTGGGCGTTAGCAGAAGCGCCAGGGCAGGTATTGCAAACCACCGCCTATGAAGCTTTTATGCGCCATTATGGTGCTGCTCCTAATGCGCTAACTCAGCTCTATCCAGGCGTGCAAACAGCGCTACACGATTTGCATAAGGCAGGCTATCCACTGGTACTGATTACTAACAAGCCAGAGCGCTTTATTGCGCCAATTTTGAGCCATTTTGGTCTGTTAACACTTTTTACATATTGCATTGGCGGCGACACGCTTGCCGAGAAAAAACCCAGCCCGCTACCGCTACTTCATGTGGCCCAACAGCTGGATATTCCATCTTCAGCATGTGTCATGGTAGGAGATTCACGCCACGATATTGCTGCTGGCAAGGCTGCTGGCTTTGCCACCGTGGCGCTACCTTACGGCTATAACCATGGCGAACCAATTGAGCATAGCCAGCCGGATCTGATTATTGACTCATTGCTAGCGCTAACGGAATAAGTTAAGCGGTGCTAGGGCTACTCTTCAGCCCGTGCACCGCCTAAATATTCATGTAGTAACTCTGTGTTATGGCGCAACATAGCAGGGTAGTTATAGGCAGGCCCATCGGCATCACTTAAAGTATCTATATATAAAGGCCCTGCCAGCGCAAGCTCAGTTTCTCGGGCAAGCGCATCCATGTGGATGTAGGGCGATGTACTTTCATAGAAAAGTGCAGGAGGGCGCTTTTGTGAAAGTCGCATACTCATGGCTTCCATTGCTTGTGCGCTGCCAATCGTCTCACTGCCAATGCCCCAAATGGCCGCGTACTCAAAGTCGTACGCGCGGGCAAAATAGGCCATAGAGGCCTCGCTAGTGGTGAGCATACGATTTGTGTGCGGAATGCCTTCCAAGCGTTCACTAAGTTGATGATCGAGCTGCGCTAGTGCTTCACGAGTTTCATCGGCACGCGTGGTAAACGCATCAGCTTGCTCGGGATAGTGTTCAATAAGCGTTTTTTCTATCACATCAACATAAGCGGCCGCCCCTTTCGGGTCCATCCACATATGCGGATCAGTGCTGTCCTTATAGTGGCCTACTGGGATTGCTAGCGTCTCGTAATTGGCGCTTTCTGCAAGGGCTATCAGCGTTAGTGAATCATTTGCCATGGCTTCGATATGGCGTATCCATGGTTCTAATCCATATCCGTTATAGAAAACAATGTCAGCTTTTTCAACGGCCAAGGCATTTGGCGGTTGAAGCTCCCAGCGGTGCACATCCTCACCTGTTGGCACAATAGTGGTAATGTTGATGCTGTCGCCCGCCACACGCTTCACTAAATCTTTAATGACTGAAAACGAAGCGATAACGTTAAACGAGGTGTCGCCCAGCGCGTGAGTGCTGTTGACAGTCGTCATCAATACGAGCGTGATTATCCAAGGTGCTCGATTGTCCATGTCACGCTCCTAACGCATTAAAAAGTCGGCAGATAATAAAGATAGTACAGGCACGTTGCCAGTTTCATTCTGTTGCCAGGCCGTTTGACTTCTCGGCACCGTAGCGTTGATGCAACAACGGGTTTCGTCCTGTGGGGTTAGCCTCTATGCTGTTAAAACAGGCTGCAAAATACGCAAAATAAACATGGTCGATAATAGGGTTAGTTACTTTGTATATTCAGCCAAAGCTTAGCCATTATATGGCCTAGCCCAGCGTTTATAGACAGCTCCTTTGGATAGTGTGTAATGACTTCACAAACTGGTATGACTTCACGCCGACGTCGTGGTTTCCCTCAGGGGCGCGCTGTGGCACCTGTGGCGCTAGTAGCGCTACGCGACCTCTTGGGAGATGAGCGCTGCAACCCCACGCTTAAACGCCGCGACCTATTAATAGAACACTTGCACGCTATTCAGGATGCTCACGGTTATTTATCACTGGTCGAGCTACGCGCCTTAGCCTCCTACATGAACCTGCCGATGGCAGCGGTGTACGAGACAGCGACGTTTTACGCTCACTTTGATGTGGTACACGACCACCAAGCGCCACCGCCTGCTACGACTATTCGCGTGTGTGATTCGCTCTCCTGCCAGCTGGCAGGCGCCAGTGCGTTACAACAAGCGCTTGAGGAGCGCGTCGACCCTGACGGCGTGCGGATCATACGTGCGCCCTGCATGGGCCGCTGTAACCACGCCCCAGTAGCTGAAGTTGGCCATCACCACGTGCTGTACGCCACGGCAGATGGCGTCGAGGCGGTGGTTGATACCGGCCACTTTCATCCAGAAGCGATTGTGTGGCAGCGTCTAACGGCTTATCAGCAAGCCGGCGGCTTTCAACTGCTGGCCCAGTGCCGCAGCGGCCAAGTAAGCGTCGATGCACTGAGCACACTCTTAGAGCAATCTCAGCTGCGTGGACTTGGCGGCGCGGGTTTCCCCACTTTTAAGAAGTGGCAGGCGGTGCGCCAAGGGGCAGGGCCGCGTTACTGTGTGATTAACGCTGATGAGGGTGAACCCGGCACTTTTAAAGATCGCTTCTACCTTGAAAAAGCCCCCCACCAATTTCTGGAAGGTGCGCTGGTTAGCGCCTGGGCGGTAGATGCCGAGCGACTCTATATTTACCTGCGCGATGAATACCCTGGACTTCACCGCGTGCTGCATGAAGCGATTGCCGAGCTTGAAGAAGCCAAGCTCGTACAGCCAGGGCTTATCGTCATGCGCCGTGGTGCAGGGGCTTATATATGTGGGGAAGAGTCGGCGCTGATTGAGTCTCTAGAAGGTAAACCTGGCAAGCCTCGCCATCGGCCGCCCTATGTGGCTCAGCAAGGGCTGTTCAACCGCCCGACGCTGGTCAATAACGTTGAAACGGTTTACTGGATACCACGCATTTGGAAAAAGGGGGCAGCATGGTTTGCTGAGCACGGGCGCAATGGGCGAAGTGGCTTGCGCAGTTTTTCCGTTTCCGGTCGAGTCAACAAGCCGGGTGTGTATCTCGCGCCTGCTGGAATCACTCTGCGTGAACTGATTGATGAGTATTGCGGTGGCATGGCAGAAGGGCACACCCTTGCCGCTTACCTTCCCGGCGGCGCATCTGGGGGGATTTTGCCCGCCAGCAAGGCGGATATTCCGTTGGATTTCGATACCCTGCATGCTCACGGCTGCTTTATTGGCTCAGCAGCGATTATCGTGCTCTCCGAGTACGATAACTTACAGGCCGTTGCGACTAATTTATTGGCCTTTTTCGCTGATGAATCCTGTGGTCAGTGTACTCCCTGTCGGGTAGGCACTGAAAAGATGTTGAGCCTGCTTGAAAGCGAGCGTTGGGATGTACAGGCGCTGACTCGGCTGGCCCAAGTAATGCAGGACGCGTCGATCTGCGGGTTAGGCCAGGCTGCACCGAATCCTGTGCTTGGGCTGCTAAAAGATTTTCGACCGGCGCTTGCCCAGCAGCAGGTTATTGTCAGCGATGCGGTGGAAGGGGGCGCGCCATGAGTACTGAATTTGCGCTAACGCTGGATGGCCACGAAGTGACTGCTTATGCCGGTGAAACCCTATGGCAGGTGGCCAAGCGCGCAGGAGAAACCATCCCCCATCTCTGTTTCAAAGAGGCTCCAGGTTACCGTGCCGATGGTAACTGCCGTGTTTGCATGGTCGAGATTGACGGCGAGCGCACCTTGGCGGCCAGCTGTATACGTGAAGCAGCGCCGGGCATGGTGGTGCGCAGCGCAAGCTCTCACCGCGCGGTGCAGGCCCGTGAAACCGTGCTGGAGCTGTTCATGGCGGATCAGCCCAGTCGAGCGGAAAGCCCCGACCGTTCCAGCCATTTTTGGAAGACTGCCGAGCAGCTTTCAGTGGATGAACATGCTGTTAAGGCATGGCTGCCACCGCGCCGGAAAACCCCTGTTAGCCACGCGGTGGTGGCGCCGTCAGTTCAACAGCCAGATACCAGCCATCCCGCCATGCAGGTTAATTTAAACGCTTGTATTACCTGCAACCTGTGCGTACGCGCCTGCCGTGAGGTGCAAAGCAACGACGTGATTGGTCTGGCTCAGCGCGGCGCGGCAGCCACGGTGGTGTTTGATTTTAACGACCCGATGGGCGATAGCACCTGTGTTGGCTGTGGCGAGTGTGTTCAGGCGTGCCCGACGGGAGCGCTGATGCCTGCCTCGTTGGTGAGTTCGGCTGGCCACGGCGATTCACACAGTCAGCGACAGGTTGATTCCGTTTGCCCTTACTGCGGCGTGGGCTGCCAGCTTACCTACCATATGAATAACGACGCCCTGGCGTATGTAGAAGGGCGCAACGGCCCTGCTAACCAGGGTCGTCTGTGCGTGAAAGGGCGCTTTGGGTTTGACTACGTTAGCCATCCGGCACGGCTAACCAAGCCGCTGCTGCGCAAACCGGGGGTGGCTAAAGGTCTCGACCCAAGCTTTGACCCTGCCAAGCCGCTCAGTCATTTCCGCGAGGCCAGTTGGGAAGAAGCACTCGACGTGGCCGCCAGCGGCTTAAGGAACCTCAAGGCCGCCCATGGCCCAGAAGCCTTGGCGGGCTTTGGCAGCGCTAAATGCTCCAATGAAGAAGCTTGGCTATTTCAAAAGCTGGTGCGTACGGGGTTTGGCAGCAATAATGTTGATCACTGCACCCGGCTGTGTCACGCCAGTTCTGTCGCTGCGCTGATGGAGTGCCTGGGGTCTGGGGCGGTAACGGCATCGTTTATGCAGGCTCTGGAAGCAGATGTGGTGATCCTGACGGGTTGTAACCCAGCGGTAAACCATCCTGTTGCGGCCACCTTCTTCAAGCAAGCTGCCAAACGCGGCACTGAGATTATTATTCTCGATCCTCGCGGGCAGGCATTAGATGCTTACGCTAGCCTGAGCGTTCGCTTTACGCCAGGCGGCGATGTCTCGTTATTCAACGCGCTGCTCCACGTCATTATTGCCGAAGAGCTTTATGACAACGCCTATATTCAAGCGCATACCGAAGGCTTTGAGGCATTGAAAAACAGCGTTGCTCATAGCACTCCTGAAGCTATGAGCGTGCTGTGTGGCGTCGCGCCAGAGACTCTTCGAGAGGTGGCGCGGGGCTACGCCAACGCCGAGAAAGCGATGATTTTCTGGGGTATGGGCATTTCTCAGCATACCCATGGCACCGACAACGCGCGCTGTCTGATCTCATTGGCGCTGGCGTGCGGTCATACAGGCCGTCCAGGCACTGGTCTGCACCCGCTGCGCGGACAAAATAATGTGCAGGGCGCATCCGATGCGGGGCTTATTCCCATGGTGTTGCCCGACTATCAGCCGGTGGGTGATCGCCAATTGCGGGCTGCCTTTGAAGAGCTGTGGAATACTCCGCTCAGTGCCGAACCAGGGCTGACGGTGGTCGAAGTCATGGATGCTATCCACGCGGGGAGTGTGCGCGGTATGTACATCCTGGGTGAGAACCCCGCTATGTCTGACCCAGACCTGACTCATGCCAGAGCCGCCCTTGGCAAACTTGAACATCTGGTGGTGCAAGATTTGTTCGTCACTGAAACCGCCCAGTTTGCCGATGTCATTCTGCCAGCTTCCGCCTGGCCTGAGAAAGACGGCACTGTGACCAACACCAACCGCCAGGTGCAGTTAGGCCGCGCGGCGCTGCCGCTACCGGGAAACGCCAAGCCCGATTGGTGGATTATCCAGGAGATTGCCAAGCGCTTTGGGCTTAGCTGGAATTACGCCCACCCCCAGGAAGTGTTCGTAGAGATGCAGCAAGGTATGGCGTCGTTTAATCACATCAGCTGGGCGCGGCTGGCGCGGGAAGGCTCGGTAACGTACCCCTGCCCAGCGGAAGATTTACCTGGCCAGGATGTGGTGTTCAGCGACGCCTTTCCACGCAAAGGTGGGTTAGCTAAATTTTCCCCTACGCGCCCGTTACCGCCAGACGAACCGGTAGATGACGCTTACCCCACGGTATTAACCACTGGTCGGCAACTAGAGCATTGGCACACCGGCTCCATGACTCGGCGCAGCCACGTATTAGATGCCCTGGAGCCAGACGCCGTGGCCAGTCTTTCCCCAGGCGAGTTAAATCGCCTAGGCGTTGCACCAGGAGAAAAGCTGACGATCACAACGCGACGCGGCACGATTACGCTCACCGCCAGAATGGACTCAAAAATTCCTGATGGCATGGTGTTTGTGCCGTTCGCTTATGCAGAGGCGGCAGCCAACCTGCTGACCAACCCAGCGCTTGATCCCTACGGCAAAATACCGGAGTTCAAATACGCGGCGTGTCGGTTAGCACCTCTAGTGAGCTCCTAGTTAGTACCCTCTAAATAAAATGTGAATGCGTCATACGCCCCTTGTCACTGCAAGTGGTGCCTGGGTTGGGGTATCATCTTTGCAAAGTGGTTTGATTCATGTGATGGAGTAAGCGGGGCGATGGCACAAGTGCAGGCAGTGCAACGTGTGTTGATGATCGATAATTACGACAGCTTCACGTTCAATATCGTCCAGTACCTCGGCGAGCTGGGAGCCGAGGTGGTGACCTACCGTAATGATGAGCTTACCCTTGAACAAATTGACGCCTTAGCGCCTACCCATTTAGTTATTTCACCAGGGCCATGCACCCCTAATGAAGCGGGAGTATCGCTGGCAGCGATTGCTCACTTTGCGGGTAAGTTGCCTATTTTGGGCGTTTGTCTTGGGCATCAGGCGATTGGCCAGGTTTACGGTGGTAGGGTAGTGCGTGCACCCCAAGTGATGCATGGCAAAACGTCTGCTGTCGTGCACGGTGGGCAAGGGGTATTTAATGGGCTTGAAAACCCGCTAGAAGTGACCCGTTACCACTCGTTAGTGGTAGATAAAGCAAGCTTGCCGGAGTGTTTTGAAGTCACCGCTTGGACCGCAGACGATGATGTTACGCCAGGGCTGATAATGGGCTTTCGTCATCGTATCCTCGATGTTGAAGGGGTACAGTTTCATCCTGAGTCGATTCTCACGCGCCAAGGCCATGCGTTATTGGCCAACTTTTTAACACGCGGCTAACTGCCAAATTTATACGCTTTAGGGGCTTTTCTGTTCATGCAAATGCGAGATGCAATTAATGCGGTAATGCGCCGCGAAGACCTCTCTTTCGATGCAATGCACGCGCTAATGCGCCAGATCATGACCGGCGAAGCCTCCGATGCGCAAATTGGTGGCCTGCTGGTGGGGCTGGCCATGAAAGGCGAGAGCGCCGAGGAAATTAGCGCGGCGGCCCAGGTTATGCGCGAGCTAATGAAGCGGGTAGAGCTACACACCGATAACGTAGTAGATATTGTCGGTACCGGCGGTGATGGTGCGAACCTGTTTAACGTTTCTACGGCGGCTAGCTTTGTGGCGGCCGCTGGGGGCGCTCATGTGGCTAAGCATGGTAACCGCAGCGTTTCTTCATCCTCAGGCAGTGCAGACCTTTTCGATATCGCCGGTATTTACCTTGATCTCAAACCTGAACAGGTGGCGCGCTGTATTGAGCAGGTCGGTGTGGGCTTTATGTTTGCCCCCAACCATCACCCGGCCATGCGCTACGCTATTGGTCCGCGCCGGGAGATGGGCGTGCGCACGCTGTTTAACATCCTTGGCCCTTTAACTAATCCTGCCGGTGCACCTAATCAAGTGCTGGGCGTGTACTCGCTTGAGCTAGTGCCGTTAATGGCGGAAGTGCTTCGAAAGCTTGGCAGTCGTCACGTGCTGGTGGTGCACTCTGAAGATGGTTTAGATGAAATTTCGTTGGCTGCACCCACGCGGGTGGCTGAACTGAAAGATGGCAACATTACTGAATACACCATTACCCCAGAAGAGTTGGGTATTGAGCGCCAAAGCCTTGCCGCGCTAAAAGCGACCAGTGCAGAAGACAGCCTGCGGTTAGTAAAATCTGCGCTAAGTGGTGAAGGAGCGGCTGCTGATATGGTGGCGCTCAATGCTGGCGCGGCGCTTTATTGCGCAGGCGTAGCGGATAACTTAAAAGAGGGCGTATTAGTCGCGCAGGATGCTCAAGCTTCTAAACTGCCGCTTGAAAAGCTAAAAGAGCTTTCGCACTTTACTAGCGTCTTTAAAGGATAAAAATCCAATGACTGACCAGGCAACGCCAACTATTTTAACGCGCATTTTGGCCCGAAAGGACGAAGAAGTCGCCGAGCGCCTGCAGGCGGTAACCGAGGCAGACCTGCTGGCGCTGGCTGAAAAGCAGAGTGCTCCCCGTGGTTTTATTGACGCGCTGAATGCCCGCATTATCGCAGGCGACGCAGCAGTCATCGCTGAAATTAAAAAAGCCTCGCCTTCTAAAGGCGTCATGCGTGAAGATTTTCATCCTGCGGATATTGCTAAAAGCTATGCCGAAGGCGGCGCAGCATGCCTATCCGTATTGACCGATGCAGACTTTTTTCAGGGCCATGAAGACTTTCTGATCGCCGCCCGCGATGCGTGCGATCTGCCCGTGATTCGTAAAGATTTTATTACCCATGGCTACCAGGTGACCGAGGCGCGAGCTATCGGTGCAGACTGCATCTTGCTGATTGTCGCTGCCCTAGACGACGCCCAGCTGCGTGATCTGCATCAGCAAGCCAATGCGTTAGGCATGGATGTACTCGTCGAGGTGCACGACGCTGTTGAGCTTGAGCGAGCCCTGGCGCTGGATTTAAAGCTGGTGGGTATTAACAACCGCAATTTGCATACCTTTGATACCAGCCTTAACACCACCTTAGATCTTCTGCCGCGAATCCCTGAAGGCGTCACGATCATCACGGAATCCGGCATCCAAACTCGGGATGACGTGGAACTTATGCGTGACCATGACGTGAATGGTTTCCTCGTCGGTGAAGCCTTCATGCGCGAAGAGGACCCGGGTCAGGCCCTTAAGCGTCTCTTCTTTTAACTGACATTGTTTGAAACGTTAGTTGTTTGAAACGTTAATAGCATGCACTAGCCTGCCCGCTTTAAGCACCCAAGCAGCGCTTGAAGCGGGTGGTGCAACGTTTGTGCTGAGTAGCGTTTCACCTGGCTACGACAGGAGTAGCCGGTGGCGAGAAGCTTGCCCGCGTTTTCCTCGGCTTCCACCTGGGGCTGCCAGGATTGGGCGTAGATCGTCTTAGAAGTGTCGACATTACGGGTTTCATGTCCGTAGGTGCCGGACATACCGCAACAGCCCGTGGTGGCTAACTCCAGCTCTAAACCAAACGCCGCAAACACCTGTTGCCAGGCTTTGGGGCTGCCTGGTGCGTTGGTCTTTTCGGTGCAGTGGGAAAGCAGCTTAAAGCCTGGGTCGGTTAAGTTCAGTTGGCTAGGCGCTAGCGTGTTAATACGGGTGGCTAGCCACTCTTGTAGCATCAGCACGTTAGGCACTTGCTCTACCCCTAGCGCTTTGATGTACTCCTGGCGGTAGGTCAGCGTCATGGCAGGGTCGATACCCACCATCGGCACTTCAAACTCTGCCAACGCCCGCAGGCGCTTGGCCTGTTTTTCTGCCGTTCGCTCAAAGGCACCTAAAAAGCCCTGCACGTGCAGCGGTTTGCCGTTAGCAGAAAACGGCATCACAAACACCCGCAGACTCAACCGCGACAGTAGTTCCACCACGTCCATCACCAGCTTGGCTTCGAAGTGGCTGGTGAAGGCGTCCTGGACAATAATCACGCTGTTGGCGCGCTGCTGCTCGGTAAGCAGCACCAGCGAGGTGGGAGTGGCTTCCGCAACGCCCCAAGCCCTTAGCTGTTTCTTTACGCTGGCACGGGAAAGCTGCGGGGAGTCGCTCATTCCCAACCCTTTGCGCATCAGACTGTCTACCCAGCGCTGGTTGAGTAGGGCGTTATATAGCGGCGCGACCTTGGCGAGGGTGGGCAACATGAATTCGGTGCCACCGATGATGTAATCGCGCAGCGGGCGTAGATAGCGGCCGTGGTAGACCTCTAAAAACTGCGAACGGAACTGCGGCACGTTGACCTTAATCGGGCACTGGCCCGCACAGGATTTACACGCCAAGCAGCCCGCCATGGCATCGTAAACTTCGTGAGAGTAGTCGTGGTGTTGCTGTTTGCTAACGGTGTTCATCACCCGACGGGGAAAGCTTTTAACAAAGCCCCAGCCGTTTTCGGCTTTCTTCTTGCGCGACTCTTCCACCACATCGATGCCCGCCTGAGACTGCAGGCGTAGCCACTCACGTATCAAGCTGGCACGGCCTTTGGGCGAATGACGGCGGTCGCGGGTGGCCTTCCAGGAAGGGCACATGGGGTCATCAACATCGTAGTTGTAACAGGCACCATTGCCGTTGCAGTACACCGCAGCGTCATAGGCCTGCCAGGCGCGTTCGTCGATGGTGCGATCCAACTGGCCGCGCAGGGTAACGCCATCGACCTTTAACAGTTCAGGGTCGCTGTCTTTGGCGATCAGGTCATGATCTTCTGCGGGGGACGCAATTTTGCCGGGGTTTAGCTGATTATGTGGATCAAACGCGGCTTTGACGCGCTGCAGGCTGGGGTAGAGTTCACCAAAGAACTTAGGGCCATACTCAGAACGCACGCCTTTGCCGTGTTCGCCCCACAACAGCCCACCGTACTTCTGAGTTAGAGCCGCCACTTCATCGGAAATCTCACGAATCAGTTTTTCCTGTTGGGGATCTTTCATATCCAGTGCCGGGCGCACGTGCAGCACTCCCGCATCCACATGGCCAAACATCCCGTAGGAAAGTTGCCGAGCATCCAGCGCGGCGCGGAACTCGCTGATAAAGTCAGCTAGGTGTTCCGGCGGGACGGCGGTGTCTTCCACAAACGCAATCGGGCGCTTTTCGCCCTGCACGTTACCCAGCAAACCCACCGAGCGTTTACGCATAGCGTAGACTTTTTGAATCTGCGGGCGGCCTTCGGCCAGGGTGTAGCCTAAGCGCTCGACGGTCACATCGCGGCCAAGGTGCTCGGTAAAGGAGCGAACCCGTTCCGCCAAACGCTCAGGATCATCGTCATTAAACTCGATCAGGTTAATGCCCCGAATTGGCGTGTGGCCGGTAGCGGGGAAAAACTCAGCTACGCTGTCCCAGACAAAGTCTTCCATGGCCAGCTGCAGCACGGTGTCATCGATGGTTTCAATCGAGGTGGGCCGAGCGCTGGCGGTCATGAGGGCTTTGGCATCGCGCAGTGCCTCCATAAAGCTGGCATAGCGCACATTCACTAGCGTTGAGTGCTTCGGGATCGGCAGTACGTTCAATACTGCTTCATTCAAAAAGCCTAACGAGCCTTCCGAGCCACACAGCAGGCTGTTCAGGTTCAGTTGGCCTTGCGTCTCTCGCAGGTGAGCTAAATCGTAGCCGGTTAAACAGCGGTTGAGTGGCGGAAATTTTGCCTCAATCAAATCGCGCTGTTGGTCGATAATCTCAGCAGCGGTGGTATGCACACGGCCGAGAATGCCTTCTTGTTGGCGCTCAGCCTGCTCTTCTTCAGTACTAAGCGCACGGCTGTGCAAGTGCTGGCCACCCAGCAGCACCGTATCGAGCGCTAGCACGTGGTCACGGGTTTTACCGTATTCACAACTGCCCTGGCCGCTGGCATCGGTGGAAATCATGCCGCCGATGGTGGCGCGATTAGAAGTGGATAACTCCGGTGCAAAAAACAGCCCGTGGGGCTTCAATGCCGCGTTGAGCTGATCTTTCACCACGCCCGCCTGAACGCGTACCCGGCGTGCCTCTACATTGATCTCTAAAATCTGGTTCATATGGCGGGACACATCCACCACGATACCGTCGGTCAACGACTGGCCGTTAGTGCCGGTGCCGCCGCCCCGGGGGGTGAGCACGATATCGCGGTGGGGCAGCTCAGCAGCCAGCTTGGCAAGGCGCTCAAGGTCTTCGGCATGCTTAGGAAACACCGCAGCCTGGGGCAAGCGCTGGTAAATCGAGTTATCCGTTGCCAGCACCGTGCGGTTGGCATAGTCCGGGGCAATTTCGCCTTCAAAGCCACGAGCGCGCAAGGCGTCTAGAAAACGCACGTAATGCGTGCTCAGGCGTTTAAACGGGGCCGTACGCGAATCCAAAGATGCAATCATAGTTGATCAAGCCGTCACTGCTGGGAGCGGATAGGGGATTGCGCTACTTTACCGCAGCTACCACGGCTCTGCATCCTGGAGGTGAGGTTTATGCATCGCCCAGCGCTTCTTTTACCAGCGCAGCACAGGGCTCGTTCATAGGCAGCGCCAAGGCAAGTGTATGTGCCTGAGGAGACATCTTGCCCCAGGTTTTTTGCACAATGCGCACCATGTGCTGTTGGTCAATCTTGCGCGAGAAATCTGCAAAGTAGTTTTCTAAAAATACCAGGCAGGCGCAGTCCTCCAGTGCTTGCACATCGGCGTCGCGACCTAGGCCTTTCTTACGGATAATGGTTGCGGTTCGTTCGGCGTCTGCAACGCTGTAACCAGCGTCGCGCATCAGTTGGGCAGTAGTGTTGCCAGCGCGCTCGCTCTGATCGCGACGCCAGGACAAATAGCCAATGCGCCCTTCAGGGTAATCGCTGCGCGGCACCAACCAGCGTTGGAGATGCTGGGCGCGTACCGCCAAACGCAGCAGTTCATTGGGGTTGTTTTGCAGCGGATCAAGCCAATGGCTCATACGCTGGGCGTAGGCAAGTTCCTGGGGCAGGGTAGTGTCATCGACAAGAGTGGTTTGGCGCGGATCTTGAGCGTGAAGCGCATCAATGGCCGTTAGGGTTTGTTCAAAGGCAGTTGGCATAAGGGTTCGCATGGTGAGTGGGTATTGCCAACATGCTAACAGGATAGTAGCAGGCCATAAAAAAAGCGCCTGCCGCACAAAAGAACGCAGGCGCTAAGTAATATTGATAGTGAGTCTATGCGCGGCTGTTGTTATAAACCTCTTCGTTTAGTTCACCTTCGCTTTTGCCCACGAGAGTTGTGACCATCAAATCACCCGCCACGTTTACGCTGGTGCGGGCCATATCTAGAATTCGGTCAATACCGGCAACCACTGCAATGGCTTCCAGGGGCAGGCCAATTTGTGCCATTACAATCGACAGCATTATCAGGCCTGCGCCAGGAACGCCCGCGGTACCAATCGAGGCCAACGTACCGGTGGCCACAATCATGCCGTAATCCATCATGGTTAAATCGGTGCCGGTCATTTGGGCAATAAACAGCACTACTACGCCTTGGTAAAGGGCGGTGCCGTCCATGTTAATCGTTGCGCCCACTGGCAGCACAAAGCCAGATACCCCTTCTGAAATCCCTAAGTTTTTTTGCGCACAGCGAATCGACACCGGCAGCGTGCCTGCAGACGAGGCAGAGGAGAATGCCACCACAATGGCGTCCAAGCTGCCTTGCAAATAGCGCACCGGGTTTAAGCGGCCAAGGAGTGAAATAAAGCCAGAATAAACCACTAGCACATGCAGAATGCTGGCGAGATACACCACACCGATCAGTTTAGCCAGTGGCAACAGAATTTCTAAGCCGTACTGGCCTGAAACGTGAGCGATTAAGCCAAATACACCAAAAGGCGCAAAGGCCATGACAATCCCGGTAAGCTTGTACATAGCTTCAGCAAAGCTATCGAAAACCTTCATAACCGGCTCGCCTTTTTCGCCAATCAGCGTTAGCGAAATACCTAAGCCAATGGCAAATACAATGATCTGCATAATGTTGCCATTAGCCAGGGCGTCGAGAGGGTTGCGTGGCACCAAGTTAACTAAAATAGAGATTAGGGAGGGAGCTTCGTTTGCAGCCACTTCTGTATCAAAGCTTAAATTGACGCCAACCCCTGGCTGTAACAGGGTGGAAAGCAGTAGACCAATGCTGATAGCAAAGGCGGTGGTGATCAAATACAGCGTAATGGTACGCGCACCAATGCGTCCCATTTTTTGCGGGTCACGCATTGAGGTAATGCCCACTACCAGCGTCGAGAACACTAGGGGGACAATCAGCATCATTATGGCATTAATGAAAATATCGCCGAGTGGCTTAAAGATGCTAGCGGTTTCACCTAGTAGTGCCCCAGCTAATACCCCTAGTGCCAACCCCACCAAAATTTTTTTCCACAGCGCGATTCTACGCCACCAAGCAAATTTTCCCTTTTTCGCTGTTTCTTGCACTATGTTTCTCCTGTTTAACGTCCATTATCAGTGTTTCGCGCTACAGATTGGCGGGCACTCTATCAGTTTTGACTAGTGAACCAATGTTTTTATGCCGATTGGTAATAGCACATACAGTGTGGTGAGGGGGAGCATATGTCCTAGAAGATGCTTTTATTGAGCAAACTAACCCTTGGTATCGTTTTCCAATCTACTTTTTGTAATGTGCTGTTTCAGTTAATAACTCCCCGGTATTCTCCCCATAGCCGTGCCTTGTGCTTTTGCCTACAATAGTCGTCTTACATCACGGGCGGTGCTGCCGTGTTCCACTGATTTCAGGCCAAGGGATAACTCATGCTCGATCCGAAACTGCTGCGCGGTGATCTTGATGCGACTGCGCAACAACTGGCCCGGCGGGGCTTCGAACTCGATAAAGCGGCATTACAAGCGCTGGAATCGCGCCGTCGTGAGTTGCAGACCCAGACCGAGCAGCTGCAAAACGAGCGTAATATGCGCTCAAAAGCGATTGGTAAGGCGAAGGCTAACGGTGAAGATATTCAGCCGTTGCTGGATGAAGTGAGCGATTTAGGCGAGCGTTTAGATAACGCCAAGAAAGAACTGGCCGAAGTGCAGGAAGAGTGGGACGACGCGATTAGCGGCATTCCTAACCTTCCCCATGAGAGTGTGCCGGAAGGCAAGAACGAAGACGATAATGTTGAACTTCACCGCTGGGGCACACCGCGTGAATTTGATTTTGAGGTGCTGGACCATGTGGATCTTGGTAAGAGGTCCGGCTATCTCGATTTTGAGCTAGCGGCTAAGTTGACCGGAGCGCGCTTTGCAGTGATGCGTGGGCCGATTGCGCGCCTGCACCGCGCGCTGGCGCAGTTCATGCTGGATACTCAAACCGAGCAGCATGGTTACGAAGAGTGTTACGTGCCGTATATGGTGAATCGTGATTCGCTGATGGGCACTGGGCAGTTGCCGAAGTTTGGCGAAGACTTATTTAAGCTTAATGACGAGCGGGAATATCATCTTATTCCGACCTCGGAAGTGCCGTTAACCAACTTCGTGCGTGATGAAATTGTCGATCAGACAGCCTTGCCAATGAAGCTGACTGCCCATACACCGTGCTTTCGCAGTGAAGCAGGCTCTCACGGGCGCGATACCCGAGGCATGATCCGCCAGCACCAGTTCGATAAAGTAGAAATGGTGCAGATCGTCGAGCCAGAAAAGAGTTATGAAGCGCTGGAAGAGATGCGCGGCCATGCTGAAGCAATTTTGCAGGCGCTGGAATTACCTTACCGCGTAGTTACGCTGTGTACCGGCGATATGGGCTTTGGTGCGGCGAAGACCTACGATTTGGAAGTGTGGTTGCCTAGTCAAGAAACGTACCGGGAAATTTCTTCTATTTCTAACTGTGAAGATTTCCAGGCACGACGTATGCAAGCGCGCTTCCGTCATCCTGATGTCAAAAAGCCACAGTTACTGCATACATTGAACGGCTCTGGGTTGGCGGTGGGGCGTTGCCTGCTGGCGGTACTTGAAAACCACCAGCAGGCAGATGGCTCTATTGCTGTTCCTGCTCCCCTGCGATCCTACCTGGGCGGGCTCGAGCGTCTTGCCCTCTAAGCGTCCATTCGACGTTGACCCCGGCATCAATGCGAATGGTGCCGGGGCGGTAGTCGCTAGCTGAACCACTACCCATCGAATCGCTCTCGGCGCGCATGGCCATCATGCGGGGCTGGAAGATGGGGGCTTGGGTTTCTTCAATGCGCTGTACTTGACCAAGTCTTACGCCCAGTGTGCTGGCCATCAAATCTGCTTTATGGCGGGCTTTTTCAAGTGCTTTTGTAAGCGCTTCATCGGTAGCCGCATCGCGGTCTTGCAGGTCAAACTGAACGCCATCCAGTGTGTTTACACCGGCACCTATCAGGGCGTCAAATACCTCGCCTAACTGGCCTATATTGGTAAGCTCAACACTGAAAGGACGCTCTAAACGGGTGCGTATTAACGTTTCTTGTTCGTCGTTATTATTGCGCGGGCCTGCGACATGTTCAGGGTAGATGTTAAGCGACCCAGCGTTGATAGCACGCTGTTCAATGCCGATCTCCTCCATAGCTTTAATTAGCTCGCTGGCACGCTTTTCAAGTCGTTCGCGGGCATTGCTTAGCTCGTCACTGTCGGTGTCTTCCAGAGTAGAGACCGCTGGGGTGTTTTCCCACAATCGTGCCGAGAGAGTGGCTTTGTCGGGCTCTACTTCCACCCATGACTGGGCCTGAACATTTAAGCTGGGCGGTGTGGCAGGAGCAGCATTAGCTGTAGATGTTGCTAATAGCGCGAAAAGGGCACTGCCAATCACGCCATAGCGCAAACGTTTGAGAGAGTGGGGAACTGAAGACATAGGTCACTTCCTTGCTGAGAGAGCCAATGATTAGAGTTAACTAACTTATGTTATGACGATGCTTGGAAGGGTGAAGTGCAATAAAGTTCAGTGACTAAGAGTAGACGAAAAACAGTTGCTTAATGTTGTCATGGTTTGTGCAATATTGCCCAAGCAGCCATGATGTAGGGATAACATGCTAAGGAAAAGGCTATGTCGAAGTTGTCGGACGAGGATTATCGCAGTATTCCCTTAAATGCGACCTTGGCGCTTGCCGCGCTGGTGGTGATTGTTGCGGGTATGAAAGCAGGGGCTGATCTGTTGGTGCCTCTTTTGCTGGCAGTATTTATTGCCGTTGTATGTACGTCACCTGTCCAGTGGCTTCACCGTGTTGGCCTAAGCATGCGGGCCTCTGCTTTTTTGACTTTGATGGTGCTGTTGGGCTTTATTTCTTTAATTGGCCTGCTGGTAGTGAACAGCTTTAGCACCTTTGTAGAGGCATTGCCGGATATTGAGTCGCGTCTGTATGAGCACTATTGGGATTTGTTGAATGCGCTCTCTAGTCGTGGGCTCGCTATTGATCCTGATCAGCTCAGTAATATGTTTGCAATGGAAGACGATGGGTCATGGGTGACCGCATTATTAGGCGAGATTGGCAACCTATTTATGCAGGGTAGTATTATTGGGTTGTTGGTAATTTTCATGCTGTTTGAAACGCTGAACTTTCGAGATAAAGTATCGCGCGCGCTTGAGAATCCTGCCCCAAGCCTAAAGCGATTTAGCGAGTTTAGCTTAACGCTGAAGCGCTACTTGGCGGTGAAAACAGTGATTAGCTTAGCCACTGGGGTGTTGGTGTGGCTCTCTTGCTTAATGGTGGGGGTAGAGTTCCCGCTGTTGTGGGGGGTGCTGGCTTTTGCGCTCAACTTTATCCCCAATATCGGTTCAGCCTTGGCGGCGATTCCTCCCGTACTACTATTGCTGGTATCTCAAGATGGTGGAGCATTGCAGGCAATTTTACTCGCTTCGGCTTATCTGGTAATTAACTTTGTTTTAGGTAACTTGATTGAACCAAGAGTGATGGGGCAAGCGTTGGGGTTGTCGACGTTTGTTGCGTTTCTTTCGTTGGTTGTATGGGGATGGATCTTTGGGGCTGCGGGGATGCTGTTGTCGGTAGTATTGACGATGACGTTGAAAATTGCTTTAGATAGCCACCCCCAAACTCGCTGGATTGCCCATTTATTGGGGCCGGGAGGGCAGCGCCGAAAACGTTTTGGTGATGCGCGACTCCCACCTTGGAAGCGGCGACAGGAGTAGCCACTAGTAAGCAGTAATGCTGTTTAAATACCTGCTGAAAAAGCGTTTGCCCCTGCCAATGCGCAGAAAATAAAAAGTACGCAACAAATGGGCTGTGTTTATGATAGGGATACGAGAATTGATAGGGATATAAGAATTGATAGGGATATAAGAATTGATAGGGATACAAAAGGGTTACCGCTGGCTGTGCCAGCGGTAACCTTAGCGCGGGTTAGGCGTTTTGATCGATAAACTGGGTTAGCTGAGATTTAGATTGGGCGCCTACTAGCGAAGCTACTTTCGTGCCGGACTTAAATAGCATCACGGTAGGAACGCCGCGCACGCCTTGTTCTGCTGCAATTTCAGGCGCATCGTCAACGTTCACGCTAACCACTTTTAAGTTATCACCACGTTCTGCAGCAACTTCATCAACCACAGGTGCCATTACTTTACAGGGACCGCACCAGGGGGCCCAAAACTTCAGCAGGACTGGCTGTTCGGCGTTGAGGACTTCTTGCTCAAAATTGGCGTTGGTGACATCAACATTGTTAGCCATGTGTTTCTCCTGTTTGCGTTGCTCTTACTGTTTCGTTGCCTCAAATGGAGCAACGGTCATTACGCGTTTTACTAGCGCACTTTCACCGCGCCAAGTTGGCAGATGTTAGCGGGCGCGGAGAGTGCTGGCAAATTTCCTATGCCGTTTTGACAACAATGATTAAAAATTAAGGGGTGTTCGTAACGTCTATTTTTTATACTATAAGTGAATTATAAGAAGATTTTTTATTCAAAATTGTATGCATGAGGCGTGTTATCCAAAATACTTTTTGGGTGAGGCAAATCGACAGTAGCGTGAGGATGCGCGTCAATGTGCTTCCTGCATAGATAATAAGGTGAGGGATATGAAGCTACAGCAACTTCGCTATATCTGGGAAGTCAATCGACATAATCTGAATGTGTCAGCCACCGCGCAGAGTTTGTTTACCTCGCAGCCTGGAATTTCTAAGCAAATACGCTTGTTAGAAGATGAGCTAGGCGTCGAGATTTTTGCACGCAGTGGAAAGCACCTTACTCGTGTCACCCCTGCGGGGCTTTCAATCATCGAGTTGGCCGGGCAGGTGTTAAAGCTGACCGAGAATATCAAACAAGTTGCCCAAGAACACAGTGACGAGCGGCGGGGCAGTTTGTCGATTGCTACCACCCATACCCAGGCACGTTATGCGCTGCCCCCCATCATCAGTGAATTCACGCTTAAGTATCCTGATGTGGCGTTACATATGCAGCAGGGTACGCCGAAGCAAATTGCCCAAATGGTCAGTGAAGGCCAAGCCGATTTTGCTATTGCTACAGAATCACTAGAGCTATTTACTGATCTGATACTGCTGCCTTGCTATCGTTGGAATCGCTGTGTACTGGTGCCCAAAAATCATCCACTTGCATCAATTGATAAGCCGCTGACGCTCCAAGCGTTGGCTGAACACCCGCTGGTAACCTATGTGTTTGGGTTTACCGGTCGTTCGCAGTTAGATGATGCGTTTAAAGCACAGGGGTTAACGCCTAATGTGGTATTAACCGCCGCCGATGCTGACGTGATTAAAACCTATGTGCGCCTGGGGATGGGCGTTGGCATTGTCGCCCACATGGCAGTTGACCCAGTGCTAGATGAAGACTTGGTAGCGCTGGATGCAAGTCATCTGTTTGCTAGCTCAACGACTAAAATTGGAATCCGTCGTGGCACTTTCATGCGCGGCTATATGTACGACTTCCTAACCCGCTTTGCGCCTCACCTTACCCGTGATTTAGTCGATGAAGCGCTGCTAGCAGGCCCACGTTTTGAACATGAGCTGTTTAAAGAGATCGATCTTCCTGAGCACTAAGAATACCAAAAGCACCAACAAGAGCATTAGATGATGAGATGGATAGCACGCCAGCTGCAAGAAGCTTGCGCGCTATTCACCATTTACCACCTACCTTTCATTTTCAGTGTTGTAAATGCAAGCCGCATTCGCGCTTATCTTCCACTTTGGTGGGGTCGAAGTAGTCAAAGTTGTTAGGCAGGCCGTGAGCTTCAAGGTAGTAGTACATTTCTTTTGCTGTCCATTGTAATAGCGGGGCGATTTTTAAAAGGCCATCGCTATTACGGCTGGCAGGCTGCATTTTGGCCCGTTCTGGGGTGTCTTCTGCTCGGAGTGCAGTAAACCAGACGTCAGGTCGCATTTCTCTCAGCGCTCGCTCAAACGGCTCAATTTTTACTTCTTGGGTAAAAGCCGCGTGGCGTGGATCGTCAATACTTGGCATTGGCCCTTCAAGTGCTTCTCGGTGAGCACGGGTTCTCTTGGGAATAAAGCTCACCATGTTTAAATTGAGGCGCTGAATGAGTGCATCGGCAAACTGATAGGTGGCCGCTGTGTTGTAACCGCTATCCATCCATACGATCGGTATATCTGGGCGTACCTGAGTCACCATATGCAGAATTACCGCTTCAAACGGACGAAAGTTGGTGGTGCAAATAGGGCGTTTGCCTTGGTTAAACGCCCATTCAATAAGGTCTTGGGGGTTATTGGCAAAATCACGGTTAATGCCATCAAGCGCTGAAGACATGCTGCCTCCTGTCATAAGGTCAAGTATGACACTAGGCTATCAAAGAGAGGGTGCTTAGCCCCAATACCGTTTGGTTTGGCTTTTATATTTCTTTTTGATTTAAAAAATTTGCTGGTTATTCCAATGCGCTAATGAGATGACGAATCTTATCCAGTGTTTCGATGTACTCTTCTTCTGCTTTTGAGTCGGCGACCAGGCCCCCGCCGCCCCAAACATGCAGCGTACCTGCATCAGCTACCATGGTTCGTATTGCAATCGATGTATCCATACTGCCCCGGATATCTATGTAGCCTAGGCTTCCGCAATAGACACTGCGCTGGCAGGGTTCAAGCTCGTCGATAATTTGCATGGCGCGTATTTTAGGTGCGCCAGTAATAGAGCCACCGGGGAAAGCAGCAGTGAGCAGTGAGAGCGGCGAGCGATGCTTGGCAAGCTGCCCTTGGACCACGCTAACCAAGTGATGCACGTTAGGATAGCTCTCTAGCTGACATAGCTGTGGCACACGAATAGACCCTGGTGCACATACCCGGCCTAAATCATTGCGCAGTAAGTCAACAATCATGACATTTTCCGCACGGTCTTTGGTGCTGTTCAATAACTGCTCGGCAAGCGTCTGGTCTTCTTCCGGTGTTTGCCCCCTTGGTCGTGTGCCTTTGATCGGGCGCGTTTCCACCACGCCTTCTCTGCACTGAAGAAAGCGTTCGGGAGAAAGCGACAGCACAGCTTGGTTTTTCCATGCCATAAAGCCTGAGAAAGGCGTTGGCGTTGCCTTACGCAGGCGCAGGTAGGCCTGCCATTCATCGCCTTGATAGCGCGCTGTAAAGCGCTGGGCAAGGTTGATTTGATAACAATCCCCTGCACGAATATAGCGTTGAACAGCATTAAAGCGTTCGGTGTAATCCGCTTGGCTAAGTTCGGCCTGAAATGGCTGGGTGAGTATGAAATCTTCACCGGTAGTTGAAGGAGGACATGCCAACCACTCTAGCACCTGCTGCTGACGAGTAGCGCAAGCAACGAGCCAGGCGGTTTGGGTTTGGTGATCAATGGTAATGCACCAGTCGTAAAGCCCTAGGCGTGCCAACGGTAGTTGGGTAACGCTTGGATGACGGCTGGGAATTGCAAGATGGTTGCGACCCAGGTCATAGCTCCAGTAACCCATTAGGCCGCCTAAAAATGGCAGATCGCAGCTCATATCAGTGCGCGGCAGTTGTTCAAGCATCCATTGCTGCTGTGCCGCCATATCACCTGTCAGCACTTCAGGAAGTCGCATGTGGGCTGAATGAAACTCGGTCTTGCCGTTAGGCAACACTTCTAGCGTGGCTAGTGGGTCGCTGCTAATAATGTCATAGCGTCCGCTTGCTTTAGGACGGCCGCTATCAAGTAGTACCGCCCCAGGGCGTTGTCGCAGACAAGAAAAAGTCTCCAAGGGGTTAGGAGAGTAGGGCAGGGCTTTAATGGTCAACGCCGATGTCATGAAGCAATCGCCTGGCCAGTGAAAGGCAGTGCATTTTAGAGGTCGTTAATCGATGACACCAGCAGAACACGCCGACGCATTTCTCACGATGGGTAAAATTTGATTAACGAAGCAGGGGTGATTGTTGACATTAAGGTGGTTGTGAAATGCTGGGTTACACGAAAGATGAATAAAATCGAGCATTTTGACTAGTTGACGGCACAAATAGGGCAGGCTAAAGTTCTCCTACCCCATAATTGTCGACAATTAGCCATGACCTCACTGACTACGCTTTCTCGATCAACCGCTGATACGCCCAATGATCAGGTCTCGCCAGAAGTTCGAACGCTGGCTGAGCGGGTATTTCATCAGTTGCAAGACGCTATTGTACGTGGAGAACTGGCGCCAGGCAGCAAAATTACTGAGCCGGGGCTTTCTAAAACATATGGTATTTCTCGCGGCCCACTGCGGGAAGCTATGCGGCGTTTAGAAGCACATCGTCTTATTGAACGTGTTCCCCACGTCGGCGCTCGCGTTGTCAAACTCTCTATGAAAGAGCTGCTTGAGCTTTTCGATGTGCGTGAAGCATTGGAGAGCATGGCTGCACGTTTGGCGGCGGAACATATGTCTGCCGACGAGATCAAGGGGCTGCGAGAAGTGCTTGCGCTCCATGAGGGACAGGCAGATCTCAAGCGTGGTGAAGCCTACTACCAGCGTGAAGGCGATCTCGATTTTCACTACCGCATTGTTCAAGGCAGCCACAATAAAATGCTGATGAACCTGCTGTGTGATGATCTTTACTATTTAGTACGTCTTTACCGCACCCAGTTTAGTGCTAGTGGTTCACGCCCTCAGCGCGCTTTTGTAGAGCACCATCGCATCGTCGATGCGATTGAGGCCGGGGATGCCGAACTCGCTGAGCTGCTGATGCGTCGTCACGTCAGTGCTTCTCGCGCAAACGTCGCCGACCGCTATGCCGCTATTCTTGAACAACAAACAACGTCATCAGCGGATTAGTTCGATACGCCTATCCGCCAGGCTTTTCAAAGGAGCAACGTCAATGTCCACTTCATCTATTCTCACGCCAGGTGCTCGCTTTCGTGCTGCGCTAGAAGCGAACCGCCCTCTACCAATTTTAGGCACGATTAACGCATACACTGCGATGATGGCCGAGCGGGTAGGGCATCAAGCGATATATCTGTCTGGTGGTGGCGTGGCTAACGCGTCTTTTGGCTTGCCGGACTTGGGTATGACCAGTATGAACGACGTGGTGGAAGATGCGCATCGTATCTGCGGTGCCACTGATGTTCCTTTGCTGGTAGATATTGATACAGGCTGGGGCGGCGCGTTTAATATTTCGCGTACCGTTAAAGAGATGCAGCGCGCAGGCGTTGCTGCCGTTCACCTTGAAGACCAAGTGGCTCAAAAGCGCTGCGGACATCGCCCGAATAAGGCCATTGTGTCCCAGCAGGAGATGGTCGACCGTATTAAAGCCGCAGCGGATGCCAAGTTAGATCCTGATTTTTATCTGATTGCGCGTACCGATGCATTCCAGAAAGAGGGCCTAGACGCGGCCATCGAACGTGCTAATGCCTGCGTGGAAGCAGGTGCTGATGCGATCTTTGCTGAGGCGGTGCACACGTTAGATGACTATCGCGCATTCTGCACGCGCGTAAACGCCCCGATTCTGGCTAACATTACTGAATTTGGTGCGACGCCGCTGTTCTCTCAGCAGGAGTTAGGTGAGGTGGGCTGCCGTATGGTGCTCTATCCGCTTTCTGCCTTCCGTGCAATGAACGCCGCCGCCCTGAAGGTGTATCAAAGCATTCTGGATAACGGTCATCAAAAAGAGGTCGTGGACATTATGCAGACCCGCGATGAGCTGTACGACTTTTTGAATTATCACGATTTCGAGCAAAAGCTGGACGCGCTATTCGTTGAGCAAAAAGACGCTTAATGACTGCTTACCCATTTAGATAATTAAAACCTATAAAAAGAGCTAACAGGAGACACATCATGGCTGACAAACCGCAAAACAGCGCAGGACTTCGTGGGCAAAGCGCCGGGAGCACTGCCCTGTGTACCGTAGGTAAAACGGGTTCTGGTCTAACCTACCGTGGTTTTGATATTAAAGAGCTGGCTGAGAAGGCCAAGTTTGAAGAAGTTGCTTACTTGTTGCTGAAGGGCAAACTGCCCAACCAAGCTGAGCTTGATAGCTATATTGCTAAGCTGAAAGGGCTGCGTGGCTTACCTGATGCATTGAAAACTGTGCTGGAGCAAATTCCGAAAGATGCGCATCCAATGGATGTGATGCGTACTGGTACCTCCATGCTAGGTAACCTAGAAACAGAGGAGAGCTTTGACCAGCAGCAAGATGTATCTGATCGTTTGCTGGCAGTGCTCCCCTCGATTATTTGCTACTGGTACCGTTTCAGCCACGACGGCGTTCGTATTGATACTGAAACCGACGATGCCTCGGTAGGCGGCCACTTCCTGCATATGCTGCGTGGCGAGCCTGCTTCTGAGTTGCATGCGCGCGTCATGAACGTATCGCTGATTCTGTACGCCGAGCATGAGTTCAATGCGTCAACGTTTACGGCGCGCGTTTGTGCCTCGACGCTTTCCGATATGCACTCCTGTGTTACCGGCGCGATTGGTTCGCTGCGTGGTCCGCTGCACGGCGGTGCTAACGAAGCAGCCATGGCGATGATTGAGAATTGGACGTCGCCAGAAGAAGCTGAGCGTGAAATGCTCGGTATGCTTGAGCGCAAAGAGAAAATCATGGGCTTTGGTCATGCGATTTACCGCGAGTCCGACCCGCGTAATGAAATTATCAAAGAGTGGTCGAAGAAGCTTTCTGAAGACGTGGGCGACAGCGTGCTTTACCCCGTGTCTGTGCGCTGTGAAGAAGTCATGTGGCGCGAAAAGAAGCTGTTCTGTAACGCGGACTTTTTCCATGCCAGTGCTTACCACTTCATGGATATTCCGACCAAGCTGTTTACGCCGATCTTCGTCATGTCCCGCCTGACAGGGTGGGCAGCCCACGTGTTTGAGCAGCGTGCCAATAACCGCATTATTCGCCCCAGCGCCGACTACACTGGCCCTGAGAAGAGCGAGTGGGTGCCCATCGAAGCGCGTGACTAAGCCTTAACGGGCCGTGATTAAGTGAGAGGCATTATGAACACGAATTATCGCAAGCCGCTGCCAGGCGTAACGGCAGAAGGTGCGCCGGTAGATTTCTTCGATGCGCAGCAAGCCGTTGAGGATATCCAGCCTGGCGCCTACGCGACGCTACCCTATACGTCCAGGGTGTTGGCCGAGCAGTTGGTTCGTCGCTGCGACCCAGCGTTGCTAACCGATGCCCTAAAGCAGCTCATTGAACGTAAACAAGACTTGGACTTCCCCTGGTACCCGGCGCGGGTGGTATGTCACGACATTCTTGGGCAAACCGCGTTGGTAGACCTTGCAGGCCTACGCGATGCGATTGCTGAAAAGGGTGGTGACCCAGCGAAAGTAAACCCTGTGGTGCCCACGCAGCTGATCGTTGACCACTCATTGGCCGTTGAGCACGCAGGGTTTGAGAAAGACGCGTTCGAAAAAAACCGCCAGGTAGAAGATCGCCGTAATGATGACCGCTTCCATTTTATTAATTGGACCAAAGTGGCTTTTGAGAACGTCGATGTTATTCCTCCGGGTAACGGCATTATGCACCAGATTAATCTGGAAAAAATGTCACCGGTGGTGCAGTGCCGCCCTGATGAACAAGGCGTGCATATTGCTTACCCGGATACCTGTGTAGGTACCGATAGCCACACGCCAATGGTCGATGCGCTGGGCGTCATTTCCGTCGGCGTTGGCGGTCTTGAAGCTGAAAGTGTGATGCTGGGTCGCGCGTCGATGATGCGCCTGCCGGATATCGTCGGTGTAGAACTCTCCGGCAAGCTGCAGCCGGGCATCACCAGCACCGATATGGTGCTGGCGATTACCGAGTTTCTACGCAAAGAGCGCGTGGTGGGTGCCTACCTGGAGTTTTACGGAGAAGGCGCTGACGCGTTAACCGTTGGTGACCGGGCGACCATTTCCAACATGACGCCAGAGTACGGTGCTACGGCGGCGATGTTCTACATCGACAACCAAACCATTGACTACCTCAAACTCACAGGTCGTGAAGATGAGCAGGTGGCCTTGGTGGAAGCCTATGCCAAGCACACAGGGCTGTGGGCCGATAGTTTAAAAACTGCTGAGTATGAGCGGATACTGCGCTTTGATCTTTCCAGCGTTACCCGCACCTTGGCAGGGCCTTCCAACCCCCATGCGCATTTGCCCACTTCGGAGCTTGCCCAGCGCGGTATAGCGATTGACCTGGATAAAGCGCGGGCCGACGAGCAAGCGGGCAGAATGCCGGATGGCGCGGTCATTATCGCCGCTATTACCAGCTGCACCAATACCTCTAACCCGCGTAACATGGTGGCAGCAGGCTTAATTGCCCGTAATGCTAACCGCTTAGGGTTAACCCGCAAGCCGTGGGTAAAGTCGTCGCTGGCGCCGGGTTCGAAAACCGTCAAGATGTACTTAGAAGACGCTGGCTTGATGGATGAGCTGGAAGGACTTGGCTTTGGTGTCGTGGCATACGCCTGTACTACCTGTAACGGTATGTCCGGTGCGTTAGATCCGGTGATCCAGAAAGAAATTATTGATCGTGACCTATATGCCACGGCAGTACTTTCCGGTAACCGTAACTTCGATGGGCGCATTCACCCCTATGCGAAGCAGGCATTTTTGGCATCGCCGCCCTTAGTGGTTGCTTACGCAATTGCGGGTACGATTCGCTTTGATATCGAGAAAGACGTACTGGGCACCGACCAAGACGGTAACCCAGTAACGCTGAAAGATATCTGGCCCGACGATAGCGAAATCGATGCGATTGTGAAGGCTTCCGTGAAGCCGGAACAGTTCCGTCAAACCTATATCCCAATGTTTGACCTCGACAAGAGCGCACGCACCCAGGTGAGCCCGCTTTACGAATGGCGGCCCCAGAGCACCTATATTCGTCGCCCGCCCTATTGGGAAGGCAACATGGCTGCCGAGCGTGGCTTGAAAGGCATGCGTCCGCTGGCGATCTTGCCGGACAATATCACCACTGACCATCTGTCGCCCTCTAACGCGATCATGATGGACAGTGCGGCTGGCGAGTATCTGCACAAGATGGGCTTGCCTGAGGAGGACTTTAACTCCTACGCGACCCATCGCGGCGACCATTTGACGGCTCAGCGGGCGACCTTGGCCAACCCCAAGCTGTTTAATGAAATGGTGCACGACGAGCAGGGTAAAGTGTTGCAGGGGTCGCTGGCACGGGTTGAGCCAGAAGGCACTGTGACGCGGATGTGGGAAGCCATTGAAACGTATATGGCACGTAAACAGCCGCTGATCATTATTGCTGGTGCGGATTATGGTCAGGGTTCCTCGCGTGACTGGGCGGCGAAAGGTGTTGCGCTAGCGGGTGTTGAGGCGATTGTAGCTGAAGGGTTTGAGCGTATTCACCGCACCAACTTAATTGGTATGGGTGTGATGCCGCTGCAGTTTGAAGAAGGCACCACACGGAAAACCCTAGCGCTGGACGGTACGGAAGTCTTCGACGTAGAAGGTGTTCCTCAGCCTCGCGCAGAGCTGACGTTGGTTATTCATCGTCAAAGTGGTACCACTGAACGTGTGCCAGTGATCTGCCGCATTGATACTGCTGAAGAGGTCACGATCTACTCTGCCGGTGGGGTATTGCAGCGTTTCGCCCAGGATTTTCTTGAATCCACCACGGCGTAGCCAAGCAGGCGTGTAACGTGTAGCGCCAAGGCGATTAATGAAAGAGCCCGTCGCTAAGCGTCGGGCTCTTTTTTCGGCATGCGGTTAGTGAACATGGTCATTGGAAAACGACATTGAGCATGGTCATTAGGCATCGTCATCGAAAATGGTTAGGGAGCGTTGTTTATGTCTCATGTTGCGCAAATTAGTATTCCCGCCACTTATATGCGAGGCGGCACCAGTAAAGGGGTGTTTTTTACCCTAAACGACTTGCCCGAGGCAGCGAGAGTGCCAGGAGAGGCGCGGGATAAGCTGCTCCTGAGGGTGATTGGAAGCCCCGACCCCTATGAAAAACAGATTGATGGGATGGGTGGGGCGACATCCAGCACGAGTAAAACGGTTATTCTTTCCAAGAGCGAGTCCGTGGATCACGATGTGGATTATCTATTTGGGCAAGTGTCTATTGATAAGCCGTTTGTAGATTGGAGCGGTAACTGTGGCAACTTGTCAGCAGCTGTCGGCCCCTATGCAATTGCTAATGGGTTAATTGATCCCGCCAAGGTGCCGGAAAATGGTGTGGCTGAAGTGCGTATTTGGCAGGTCAATATTGGTAAAACCATTGTGTCTCAAGTGCCTATTGTGAATGGTCAGGTGCAAGAGACCGGCGATTTTGAGCTGGATGGCGTGACCTTTCCTGCTGCAGAAATCCCCGTGGCTTTTATGGACCCTGCTGACGGTGAGGGGGCCATTTTCCCCACTGGCAACTTGGTAGATGAGTTGGAAGTGCCTGGGGTTGGCGTTTTAAAAGCGACGCTGATTAATGCAGGTATTCCCACCGTGTTTGTTAACGCCCAGGACATCGGCTATACCGGCTGTGAGTTACAAGAAGCGATTAACAGCGATGCCAAGGCGCTTGCTATGTTCGAGACTATTCGTGCCCACGGCGCGGTGCGTATGGGATTGATTAAGCACGTTGATGAAGCGGCCAGCCGACAGCATACGCCGAAGGTGGCTTTTGTTGCCCCACCGGCTAGCTATACCGCCTCCAGTGGTAAAGCGGTGAGTGCAGAAAATATCGATTTGGTGGTGAGAGCGCTTTCAATGGGTAAGCTGCATCATGCGATGATGGGCACTGCAGCGGTGGCGATTGGTGCAGCTGCCGCTATTCAAGGCACGCTGGTGAACTTAGCCGCAGGCGGAGATGAGCGGGAAGCGGTTACCTTTGGCCATCCTTCTGGCTCCTTGCGAGTCGGGGCCAAGGCAAGCCTAACGGACGGGCGTTGGCAGATAGATCAAGCGGTGATGAGCCGTAGCGCACGGGTATTGATGGAAGGAGCGGTACGAATACCAGGCGATAGTTTTTAATATCGCTTTTAAGCAGTGCTTAAGCACTAGTAATGTGTTGGCATGATGTAGTGGTTAAGAAATAGCAGTTAAGAGATAGCAGTTAAGAGATAGTGGCTATGCAGCCTTGATGATAAAAGCCGCTTGGGTCTCCCAAGCGGCTTCAACCATTGCTTATAATAGCTATTACGTTAATTACTCGTACGTTAATTACTCGGTAACTGTCACTTGATCACGCATGCGGTCAACGGTGGCAGGGCCAATACCGCTAACCCGGGTGAGGTCATCTGCATCTGCAAACGCTCCATTGTTCTCGCGTTCTTCTATAATGGCTGCCGCACGGCTCGGGCCAATACCAGGTAGTTCAGCCAGCAGCTCCGCATCTGCCGTGTTCACATTAATGGGCGTTATATCCTGTGCTAAAGCAAGGCTTGATATGCCTAAGCTTAAGCTCAAAAATAGAGCAGCGAATAGTCCTTTGAGAGTTATTGGCATTATTAGTATCCTCTTGTTTTCCCTGGAGTCGCCTTACCATAGGTAATTATGTTAGGCAGTGAAATGTTGCGGTGGTTTGCATACGCAAAACATTCCCTGTTGCTTCTATTCCCTATCCCATCTATTCCCTATCCCATCTATTCCCTGTTACTTCTAGTTCTCTTTGCCTTGACTAAATTAATACGTTTATAGGATGAGTGCTGTAAGACATTAACGATGATTTTTGTAAGATTTTTGCTATCTGATAATGGTCAATCGCCTACACAGCAAGGTGAAATTGGCTGTTATAATGTTGGGAAATGAAAAATGGAGTTAAACGCAGTGTCTACTGATTCCCCTTTGATTATTGCTTTGGATTACTGCTCTCTTGACGCGGCTTTGTGCATGGCAGATCAGCTTGATCCTAAGCGCTGCCGGGTGAAGGTCGGTAAAGAGCTGTTTACGCGTAGTGGCCCTGCGGTGTTAGAAGCCTTGCATGGCCGTGGTTTTGAAATTTTCCTAGACTTAAAATTTCATGATATTCCGAATACCGTAGCAGGTGCGGTACAGGCAGCGGCAGAGCAAGGTGTCTGGATGGTTAACGTGCATGCGTCCGGTGGCCGTAAAATGATGGAGGCGGCCGCTAAGCGCTTAGATGACCATGGCTTAAACACGCATCTTATTGCCGTTACTGTGCTTACCAGTATGCAAGCTGAGGATTTAAGTGAGACGGGCATCGATGATACGCCAGAAGAGCATGTCTTACGTTTAGCATCCTTAACGCAGCAGAGCGGATTAGGTGGGGTAGTGTGTTCAGCTCAAGAGGCGGCGCAAATTAAGTCGCTTTGTGGTAACGATTTCTTGAAAGTAACGCCAGGTATTCGGCCTAGCTTTGCTGCGGCTAATGATCAACAGCGAATTATGACACCCAGTGATGCAATGCGCGTTGGCAGTACTCACTTAGTGATTGGACGGCCAGTCACTCAAGCAGAAGAACCTATGGTGGCGCTTGCAGCTATAGAAGCTGAGCTGGAGGGCTGATTCATTACTCGCCATCGACACCTGTAATAGGTTTAATGGTGCCCCAGCGTCGGCAGCTCGGGCACTGCCAAGCCAAGTTATCGCTTGCAAAGCCACATCGGCGGCAACGATGGCGAGGCTTGCCCTCTAAAAGAGCGTCGGTATGGTGCTTTAAAAGCAATAAGCGGGTGTCTGGCGGTGTTTTTCCACTTAGACGTTGGCTTTCATGATAAAGGTCGATTAAGTAATCGAGCCCTCCTAGACTGGGTGCCTCCCTTAACCATTCGCCCGTTCGTTCAATAGCGCTATCTACGCCATCTCGTTGATGAACGAGTTCTCCTAAAGCGATAATGATGCTGGTGTACGGTGCTTGCCACAGCAGCCGATAAAGATGCGTTTCAAAGCCCTGAATGTCGTTATTACGCTCATAGGCATGCTGAAGGGCGGGTAGCATGGTGGGAATGTGAGCAATATCCTGTTGGGGAATATGGCTCAGTCGTTCAATGGCACGCGTGTAATGCCCATTATCCATCTCTAGCTCGGCAAGCAGTAATGTTGCGCGGACGCATCGCTCATCGAGTTGTAGTGCTTTTTTTAAGTGTTTGCGGGCGAGCGCTCTACTTGCTTGTTGTATCTCTTCCTGAGCGAGCTCACATAGCCAGTGAGCAGCCGGGCGACGCATGCCAGGTTGTTGCTTTATCAATGATTGCGCCACGTCGAAGGCTTCTTGCCACTCTTTTTCGCGCTCAAGTAAATCAATCAATAATCGTTTGGCTTCCTGACGATAGAGGTCACTGAGTGATTTGTCGAGAAGCGCTCTCAGCAGTCGCTGGGCACGGTCATGAACGCCTAACGCCATAAAATCGCGCGCTAGTTCAAGCTGCACATGTTCGTTCGTTATAGTGGAAAGGGCAGGGCGAGCCAGAAGGTTTTGATGAATCCTTACGGCTTTGTCGGCTTCACCACGTGCACGAAACAGCTTGCCTAGCGCGATATGGGTTTCTACCGTGTCGCTGTTGACATCTAGTGCGTTGATGAACGTGTTGATCGCTTCGTCGGGCTGCTCGTTAAGCAGATAGTTAAGCCCGACGAAGTACTCTTTCGATAAGCCTATCGTGCGCGAGGAAGGGGGGCGCAAGCGGCGGGATGTATAACGAACACCCAGGCCAAAACCGATGGCGATGGCTGCCAATAGAACGCTTAGCAGCACGACATCGAACATTTATGCCAGTTCCTTAAGCTCCTGGGTACGCAAGCGATCCAGCTCTTTTTGCTGCTGCTTATTATGGCGCTCGCTTCGAGCTAATTGCGCTTTAAGCCGTATATAAACGCCTAGCATGGCGAGCATGCCTAAAATGACGCCAAGAGCTAACGTAGCCAGTAACCAAACCGAGAGGGACACAGGCGGTAGTTCTGCCCAGATCAGGTTTAAGGCGATAGTTTGTTGGTTGTTGACGGCAAATAAAATACCTACCAGCAGAACAACCAGCAATATGATGGCCAGAATCAGCCCTTTGATCCAACGCATGAGAGTTTCCTAGTCAGTGACATTCATAATGGCTCTATTGTGTATTAGTCGTGGCGTGGCGTCATCCCGCATAAAGTAGGATAGCCCGATCATATCAACACTCTTGCTATTGACGACGCCAACGTTGCATAACCTTGGTAAGCTTACTAATAGCCTAGTGCTCGGCTAGCATCTACCTGCTCACGAAGCTCCTTGCCAGGTTTAAAGTGCGGCACGTACTTACCATCCAAGTCGACTGGGTCTCCCGTTTTTGGGTTGCGCCCAGTACGCGGCTCTCGGTAGTGTAATGAAAAGCTGCCGAACCCTCGGATTTCAACACGCCCTCCACTTGCAAGCGCATCGGTCATGTCGTCTAAAATAATACGCACCGCCGTTTCCACTTCTTTGGCGGATAGCTCCGGTTGACGCATCGCAATTTGTTCGATTAATTCAGATTTGGTCATCGGTTGGCTCCCTGCGAACTTTAAAGGCCGTGACGCACGTGCGACCTCGATAACAGCAAGGTCAGCATACTGCGCATGGCAGCATAAAACAATTCAGATAAAACAAGGTACTAGAATGAATATCAGCATAGGCGAAGCAAGGCGCTGGCGCGACCCCGTGGCTTAGGTATACTGACAACTCATTTTGTAACTGGAGAGGCTGACGTTGAACGACGATACTTCCCCTGCAGCCATACTGCGCAAGCGCCTTTATTGGCATTCCCGTCGTGGCATGTGGGAGCTAGATTTATTGCTGATTCCTTTTCTCGAGCACCGTTTTGATGGGCTGAGTGAGGACGAACAGCTAGCCTATCAGCGTTTAATTGAAGAAGAGGATCAAGACCTCTTTGGATGGCTGATGCGTCGTGAGTGGCCCGAGGAGCCATCGTTAAAGCGCATCGTGAAGATGATTGTGGACCATGCAGAAACTACCGATAACTCTGCTTATCGCACGCTCTAAAATACAGAGCGCTTTCCACGCTTTGCTGGCTGTTGGGTTATGTGCAATGGCGGCATGGCTGATAGGCTTATGGGTCGCGATACTATCGGCTTTAGTCGCCTTGCTGTTGCTAAGCCGAGAGTATCGCTATCAACCTACGGGCGAGCTGAGGGTTGTAAAAAGCGACTATCAACTTAGTGCTCAGTGGTTGTCAGAAGAAGGTGAGCTTGAAAACGAACAACCGGTTAATGCGGACTACGTAGGACCTTGGTTAATCGGACTTCGAGTTGGGCCACAGAGACTTTGGCTATGGCCTGATAGCTTGCCAGCCCATAGCCAACGAGCGCTGAGGCGCTTATGCCATCGTCCTGGGCGATAGTTGCTTAAGTGACGACTCGGATGCCATGGTGTCTTGTTGGTGTTTAGGCCAGTCAATTGAGTAATGCAACCCACGTGATTCATGCCTTTGAAGCGCTGCTAATACCGTTAACTGCGCTAGCCAGAGCGCTTGTTGCAAGCGCACACTTTCCGGATGTCTGCGCTTTTCATCTATATCGTCAAGCTGCATTTCAAGGTCGCTTAGCTTATCGTAAGCGATACTTAAACCGTGATTGCTACGAACAATTGAAACATATTGGCTCATAATGGCGCGCATCTCGCTGCGTAAAGCAGTGAGTGCTGGCATTGGAATTGCGATCTCTTGCTGGTCTGGCAACTGCTCTGATCGTTGTGATGCATCAGTGTGATCGCCTGGCAAATTTTTGCACTGAGTTTTCTGTGGCTGTGTTTTCTGTATCTGTGTTTTCTGTGACTGTGCTAGCAAGTGCTTTGCACAGCTTCTTGCGTACACCAGGCATTCTAGTAATGAATTACTGGCCATACGATTGGCGCCATGCAGTCCCGTATAAGCAATTTCACCAACAGCATAGAGATTGGTGACGTGAGTTGCGCCGTGATGATCGGTAGCAACACCACCACAGCTGTAATGAGCAGCAGGGACGACTGGAATGGGCTGGCAGGTAATATCAATTCCCCGAGAGGCGCAATGAGCCAAAATGGTAGGAAAGTGATGACGGATAGCCGTTTCTCCAAGGTGGCTGATGTCTAGCCAGACATGCCCTTGGTGACTTTGTTGAATTTGTGAATCGATAGCTCGGGCAACCACGTCTCTAGGGGCTAGCTCGGCGCGAGAATCGATATCGGGCATAAACCGATGCCCAGCTTCATTTAGCAAACGCCCACCCTCTCCTCGAACGGCTTCGCTAATCAAAAAAGCAGGCCCTTCTGGATCAAACAGGCAAGTAGGATGAAACTGCTGAAACTCAAGATTCATTAGTTTCGCGCCCAACTCAGCCGCCATTACCATACCTTCTCCACTACTTGGCGAGGGGGTAGTGGTATGGCGATAAAGGCCGCTTGCACCACCGGTTGCCAGAGCAACGTGCTTAGCAAACAGCATCTGTTGGTGCTGCTGTCGATCGACGCCTTCCGCGCCAATGCAGCGTCCTTCGGTATCGCTAATCAAATGCAAGATGGTCAAGTCACTGCGCTGAATAATGTTGGGATGTGCAGCTACTTTTTCGTATAACGTATCGACTACCGCGCGACCAGTCGCGTCATCCGCATGAATAATGCGGCGTGCGTTATGGCCTCCCTCGCGGGTTAAATGGAAGGGGTAGCGAGCGCTGGGGTCTGGGTCTGGAGTAAAGGGTACGCCGTTGTTGATTAGCCACTGAATGGCGTCTGGGCCATGAGTGACAGTAAAGCGGACTGCATCTTCATCGCACAGGCCATCGCCAGCAATGAGTGTATCTCGTATATGTGCCTCTAGGTCGTCATCCGGTGAGAGAACGGCGGCTATTCCCCCTTGCGCCCAGCGGCTGGCTCCTTGGTCGTCCAGGGCGGGTCTCACTAACGTCACCGAGAGATGATCGGCAACTTCAAGTGCTAGGGTTAGGCCGGCGACGCCGCCGCCGATAATAAGTACGTCGGATGTTGGCGTGCTCATGGGACCCGATCCTCTTTTCACATTCATAACGCGGTAGGTGCTAAACGCTAAACGCCTTTTACGCGATAGATAACAGAAGTGGCATCATAGCGTGACTGCTTTCGCTTGGCGATGAGTGGGCGCGAAAAATTGCTTTCAGTGCATATAGATAGAGGCGAAAGACTGGCATGCAATAGATAGGGGGATGGGCTTATGAGGCAGAGCTACCAGCCTGGCTAACAGATGCTAAAAAGTGACCAATAGAAGCTACTGGATACGTTCTTTATAGGCTAAGACAACTGATAGTTTGCTATCGCCTAATAGGCTGACCAAACGTGCGATGAATAAATAAACTGGAAACAAGTAGGAAGGGGTGTTGCAGTATATGGTGCCCGGAGCCGGACTTGAACCGGCACGGAGTTACCTCCGAGAGATTTTAAGTCTCTTGCGTCTACCAATTTCGCCATCCGGGCAGTGTATCGATGAAAGATTGCTATTCGTCGTCACACTTAAAATGGAGGCTGGAGTCGGAATCGAACCGGCGTACACGGAGTTGCAGTCCGCTGCATAACCACTCTGCCATCCAGCCTTACAAGTCATTGGAGCGGAAAAGTAGATTTGATCGGACTGGCGTTCCAGCTCACGACCCTCTCTTGCTTTACCACATTATCCAAGTTGGAGCGGGAAAGGAGATTCGAACTCCCGACCCTCGCCTTGGCAAGGCGATGCTCTACCACTGAGCTATTCCCGCTTGACTCGAGGGCGAATTATACGCATTGCTGCGCACTTGTCAATTAATGAATTTATCTGAAGCCTCTGTTATGCAACAAGTCATTACATAGAGCGACTCAAGTGTGGCCAGGCTGCTTTGAGGTATTGGGCCATTGACCAAAGCGTAAGAATGGCGGCGGCGTAGAGAACAACAACGCCAATGAGTGCAAGCTCATGCCCTGGTGGGAAGGCCAATAGTATGAGGAGAGCAACCATCTGTAGCGTTGTTTTAAGCTTGCCGATCCAAGAAACCGCGACCATTCCGCGCTTGCCCATTTCCGCCATCCACTCGCGAAGTGCTGAAATGACGATTTCACGACCAATAATGACCAGCGCGGGTAGAGTTAATACCAGAGTGTCAAAGCGCTCGATAAGCAGCGCTAAGGCAACCGCGACCATTAACTTATCAGCCACGGGATCGAGAAACGCGCCAAATGGCGTGGATTGATTCCAGCGGCGGGCTAGGTAGCCATCCAGCCAGTCAGTTACGGAGGCTAGCGCAAATAGGCCTGCAGCCACAGGCATGCTCCAGCTAAAAGGTAAGTAAAAAAGTACTACCAGTAGTGGAATGAAGGCGATTCTTGCCAGAGTCAGTATGTTAGGTATATTCATCGCAGGGCGCGATCCTTGCCGGAGAATCATAGAAGACGAAGTAGTGGAGAACATTCTATCCCCCTTAGTGCCTAGCATCCACGTTAACAACAGGTTTATCCGTTGAGAGATTGGTAAATAGTCTCGGCAAGCGAGGCATTAATGCCGGGTACACGTGCTAGTTCATCGCGACTGGCCTTTTGAACGCCCTGTAAGCCACCGAAGAAGCGTAGCAGTTCGCGCCGTCTTTTAGGGCCGATGCCGGGTATATCCTGAAGTGTTGAGGTGCGTCGTGCCTTGTCACGTTGGGCCCGATGGCCGGCAATAGCAAAGCGGTGTGACTCGTCACGAATATGCTGAATCAGGTGCAGTGCCGGCGAAGCTGGGTCAAGGGGGAGTGGGTTGTCGGTGGTTTCCAGAAAGAGCGTTTCAAGGCCTGCTTTACGAGTAGTGCCTTTGGCAACGCCGAGCAAAATGACATTGGTAACCGCTAGGTCGGTTAGTACGCCGCGGGCCATGTTGAGCTGACCTTTGCCCCCATCAACGATTAAAATGTCAGGTGCCACGGCTTCGCCACTTTTCACACGTTTGAGTCGACGTGTTAAGGCTTGCTGCATGGCTGCATAGTCATCGCCTGCGGCAACGCCCTCTATGCGGAAATGACGGTAATCGCTCTTGCGTGGACCCTGATGGTCAAACACTACACAGGAAGCCACGGTTGCTTCCCCATGGCTGTGGCTGATGTCAAAGCACTCTAGGCGCTCGGGTATTTTGTCTAGTGAGAGAGCTTTCTGAAGGGCTTCAAATCGCTGAGTAAGTTGGGTTTTATTAGCCAGCTGCGAAGAAAGCTGTTGCTCAGCATTAGTCATTGCTAGGTGCTGCCACTGAGCGCGATGGCCCCTAACTTGGCTGGTAACGCGAACGCGTTTTCCTGCTTGCTGAGAAAGGGCTTCAGCAATCAGTGTGCTGTCTTCAAGTGGATGACTGGTAATAACTTCACTTGGTACGTTATGAGGCTGTCCGAAGTAGTACTGGCTAACGACCTCTGTCAACAGCATGTCAGGCGGCAAATCTAGGTCGTTTTTGGGCGTATGATGGCGAGCGCCCAGTAAACGTCCATCGCGTACGCTAAGGATTGATATGCCAAGCGCGCCAGGACGTTGGGCAAGTGCAAAAACGTCGGCATCGCCATGTTCATTATCGACAAACTGCCGTTGCTGCAGCTGGCGCAGCTGCTGTATCTGATCACGTAACCTTGCTGCTTCTTCAAAATTTAAGGCACGGCTGGCTGTTTCCATCTCCTCGCTAAGTAGTTGGGTGACATGTTCGCTTTTGCCTTCAAGGCACATAACGGCATGCTCTACATCGCGTCGGTAATCCGCTTCCGAAATGTAGTCGACACAAGGCGCGCTACAGCGCTGAATTTGGTATTGCAGGCAAGGGCGAGAGCGGTGGGCAAATACGCTGTCTTCGCAGTTGCGGATGCGGAAGATTTTCTGCATGAGCGCTAGGCTTTCTTTCACTGCCCCACTACTTGGATAGGGCCCTAAATAGCGTCCATCTCCCTTGCGCTGCCGTGCTCGCTTGTATTCAAGTGCGGGGTAGGCGTGCCGATCAGTAACAAAGATGAAAGGGTATGACTTATCGTCTCTTAACAGGATGTTATACGGTGGGCGTAGTTCCTTTATGAGCGTCTGCTCTAGAAGCAATGCTTCGGTTTCGCTGCGAGTAACAGTGATTTGGATATCAGCAATGCGTGCCACCATTGCCTGAGTTTTGGCGTTAAGCTGGCCGCGAAAATAGCTAGCAAGGCGCGCTTTTAGGCGCTTAGCTTTACCAACGTATAAGGTGTTGGTGTGCTCATCCAGCATTCTATAAACACCTGGGGAGGTGCTAACAGAACTTAAAAACTGCTTAGCATCAAAAGTCATAGCTGGCATCGGCGCTTCTAATCAACAGAAGTTGCGATGGTAGGACTATCCCATGATGGCGTCAAAGCCCTCGACTAAACCATAGCGCAGTGCCAAGTGGGTAAGCTCTACATCAGTGGCTACCTGTAGTTTGTCAAATAGCCGATAGCGGTAAGTGTTAACCGTTTTGGGGCTAAGGTGCAAACGGTCAGAAATATCCTGAACGCGCTGACAATTTACAATCATAAGGGCAATTTGTAGCTCTCGGTGCGACAAGTGCTGAAAGGGGTTGTCCTCATCAGTAAAATGGGAAAGCGCCAGTCGCTGAGCGATCTCTTTACTAACATAGCGCCTTCCGTGAAAGACTTGACGAATAGCATCGGTCATTTCAGTTGCGTCAGCGCCTTTGCTAAGGAAGCCGATTGCTCCTGCTTCTAGCATAAGTCGTAATGCGCTATCTTCCATATGCGCGGTTAAGATCAGTACCCTAACGTCTTCCATTGTTCTATGAATACGTCGAGTTGCTTCAAGGCCTCCGATGCCAGGCATGCGAATATCCATCACAACAATGTCAGGTTTTAAGCGACGGCATTCAGTGACTGCGCTTTCACCATCGTCAACTTCGCCTACGATCTTGATATCGCACTCTTCGTTAAGCAGGTGAGCAATACTGGTTCTCACCAGGTGATGATCATCGGCGATTAAAACTTTGATCAAGGTGCTGGCTCCTGCATAAAATCATCGTAGTGGTGGGCGAAAGCCACGGTTGCAAGGTATAGAGTGCCACAGCTCTTATCAAAGGAGAATTTAGTTGATCGTTGTTCATCATTAGCTTGACGTTAAGCGATCTGTCAGCGTACTATTTTTCGCCGTTATAAGAAGCGATTTGAAAACGTCGCTTAAAAGTATGTGGGGCCTTAGCTCAGCTGGGAGAGCGCAACACTGGCAGTGTTGAGGTCAGCGGTTCGATCCCGCTAGGCTCCACCAATTTGTTATTGTTAATAATATTGTTGGCATTACTGACATTGTTGATAGAATCCAAAAAAGCGCCCATGGTAATGGGCGCTTTTTTTTAACTATTTATTCGTCAAATGAACGTTTGGGTTTTCTGGCTATTCGTCAGTAATTTTACCGAGCAGTAAAAACTCAATCAGGGCTTTTTGAGCGTGCAGACGGTTGCCTGCTTCTTGCCATACGACAGCGCGCGGGTCATCTAGCAGAGTGGTGCTAATCTCTTCACCGCGGTGAGCAGGTAAGCAGTGTAGGAAAAGCACGTCAGGTTGTGCGCTGTCGAGCATCGCTTCGGTGACTTGGAATCCGGCAAAATCGGTTTCACGCTTAGCCTGTTCTTCTTCCTGCCCCATGGATGCCCACACATCTGTAGTAATCAAGTCGGCCCCTTTGACGGCTTCTTGTGGGTCGTGCAGCAGTGTGATGCAGTCGCTGGCCGCTTCCATGATGTCAGCGCGAGGTTCATACCCTTTCGGGCAGCAAATGCGCAGATGGAAGCCAAATTGGCGAGCAGCATTAATCCAAGAGTGGCACATGTTATTGCCATCCCCCACCCAAACCGCCGTGCGCCCTTTTACACTGCCGCGTAGTTCGGTCCAGGTCATCACATCCGCCAATAGTTGGCAGGGGTGATAGTCGTCACTCAAGGCATTAATGACAGGCACGCTGCTGGCGCTTGCGTAAGCCTCTAGTCCCGCGTGGGAGAAGGTGCGGATCATTACCGCATCGACCATTTCAGACAGCACTCGGGCAGTATCTTCGATAGGCTCGCCGCGCCCTAACTGTGTGTCGCGGGGGGAGAGAAAGAGCGCATGGCCGCCGAACTGTGCCATGCCGGTTTCAAACGATACGCGGGTGCGGGTGGATGATTTTTCAAAAATCATCGCCAGCGTGCGGTTAGGCAGCGGTGTGTACACCGGGCCGTTAGCCTTTAGCTCGGTTTTGATCTTAATCGCACGCTGAATCAGGTACGCCAGCTCATCTGGGGTTAAATCCAGCAAGGTTAAGAAATGGCGTGTCGCCATGATGGTATCTCTCCGCGCAAAAACACTATCCTAGCGATGCTAGGGGGGATGCGCAACGCGCCTGGCATGCGTAGAATGAGTCGCTATATGTAAGGCCGAGTAGTTTGCTCAAGTATTAACTTGCACAGCAATAAAAGGTAATCTTCGGCTAAAGGGTTAAAGCCAGTTAACGAATTGCGTAAACTGGCGCCATAACATTCCTTGTTTCTAGGAGCACATCATGAGCACGACTGCCGAAAATATTCAGCGCCAAATTAGCGAAAACCCTATCCTCATCTACATGAAGGGCACGCCACAACTACCGCAGTGCGGTTTTTCCGCGCAAACAGTACAGGCGCTGATGAGCTGCGGCGAACGTTTTGCCTTTGTTAACGTGTTGGATAATCCAGACGTTCGCGCTGAACTGCCGAAAATTGCTAACTGGCCAACCTTTCCGCAACTATGGGTCGAAGGCGAGCTGGTAGGCGGTTGCGACATCGTAGTCGAGATGCATCAAAGCGGTGAACTTGAGAAGCTGATTAAAGAAGCTGCCCAACGCGTTGGCGCTGCTGAGAGCGGCGACAACGCTTAACGATTAGTGCCCCATGTCGCTCAGTCGTTAGAGCTGCTAGTCTATGAGACTGTTGGTTTACCAGTCTATAAGCTGGGCGGTTGGCGGGCTGCAGCGCAGCCGCTAGAATGGTGCTCTTTTCGCATCGACAGTTAGCCCGCCAAAGGAAGTAGTGCTCAATGAGCTATCAGGTTCTGGCCCGCAAATGGCGGCCGCGTACATTCCACGAGCTCGTGGGCCAGGCCCATGTTCAACGCGCCTTAGTCAATGCCCTTGACCAGGGCCGTCTTCACCACGCTTATCTATTTACCGGCACCCGAGGTGTGGGTAAAACAACCCTTGCGCGTATTCTTGCTAAATGCCTCAACTGCACCGCTAATGGTCGCGGCGATGAAGGCATTACCTCGACGCCCTGCGGTCAGTGCGACAGCTGCCAGGCGATAGATGAAGGTCGGTTTGTTGACTTGATTGAGGTTGACGCTGCTTCGCGAACAAAAGTTGAAGATACCCGCGAGTTGCTTGATAACGTGCAGTATGCGCCAACTCAAGGGCGCTACAAGGTGTACCTGATTGACGAGGTACACATGCTGTCGACCAGTAGTTTTAACGCGCTGTTAAAAACGTTGGAAGAGCCGCCGCCCCATGTGAAGTTCTTGCTGGCCACTACTGATCCGCAGAAGTTGCCTGCCACCGTACTCTCACGCTGCCTTCAATTCACCTTGAAACATATGCCCCCAGAGCGGGTGGTGGAACACCTAACCTATGTTCTGGGTGAGGAAGGCGTTGAGTATGACGAAAGTGCTTTGTGGCTGTTAGGTAAAGCCGCAGAAGGTTCAATGCGCGATGCCATGAGCTTAACCGATCAGGCTATTGCCTTTGGCCAAGGTGCGATTCGCCATGCAGATGTTGCTGCCATGCTGGGTACCTTGGATCATCGCCACGTATTGGCACTGGTGG
The DNA here is from genome assembly GCF_000712975.1 of Vreelandella neptunia. Classification (GTDB taxonomy): domain Bacteria; phylum Pseudomonadota; class Gammaproteobacteria; order Pseudomonadales; family Halomonadaceae; genus Vreelandella; species Vreelandella qaidamensis. Next base: position 964,648 of record NZ_JHQL01000001.1, read on the forward strand.
AAGCCTTGGCAGATGTGGATGTTCAGCGACTGCTAGCTGAGGTTGCGCAGTTATCGGAGCAAGGGCCTGATTTTGCAGCCGTATTGGATGAGTTAAGCGCGGTATTGCATCGTTTGGCGGTAGCGCAGATGGTGCCTGATGCCGTGGATAATAGCCACGGTGATCGAGCGCTTATTCAACAGTTAGCAAACCGTTTTACCGCTGAAGATATTCAGCTTTACTACCAGATTGGTATTCAGGGGCGTGGCGATATGGTGCATGCGCCTGATCTACGTAGTGCCTTGGAGATGACCTTACTGCGTATGTTGGCATTTCGTCCTCAGGGAGTGCCAAAACCGCCTACCACACCGCTACCGCTGCGTCGCGAGCCGCCAGCGTCTGACGTGTCGGATGTCCCTCCTGCGACACAGGCAAGTGCTGCTGCAGAGCCTGTGGCAAAAAAGTTTGAGCCTGCGTCGCCAATGGGTCAGGTTAACGCACCTGACCCCGCTGCTGCGCAGGCGAATGCTGAATCAGACATTGATAAGCCAGCCACTGATGAGGCATCCAGCGCGCTAGATGCTCTTTCGTCAGACCAGGCGCCGCCATGGTCGCTTGATGAGGTAGAGAGTGCGGCTATGCTTGCGCCAGAGCCAGAGCCAGAGCCAGAGCCAGAGCCAGAGCCAGAGCCAGAGCCAGAGCCAGTTTCCTCTGATGTACCTGTTAATGCTGCCAATTCCCAGGATACGGATGGTGATTGTCTCGATCATGCTGGGTGGCTGGCATGCTTTAGTGCGCTTGGGTTGGGCGGTCTTACGCGTAATTTGGCAGCACACTGTCAGCTTGAAAGTGATGATGGTCAGAAGGTAGTGCTACGGCTTGATCCCAGTCAGTCTGCTATGCAAGCTGATGTACACAATAGCCGTATTGAGCGCGCGCTAAGCAGCTATGGGTTACCGCGGCGTGTCGAATTTACAGTGGCTGATTTGGCGCCAGAGCTTGAAACGCCACGTCAGCAGGAAGAGCGTCAGCAGAAAGAGCGTCACTTATTAGCAGTTGATCTATTACACCGCGACCCCAATATACAGAAGCTACAGCAGGCATTTGGGGCTACGCTCATTGAGTCAACCGTTAAACCTGCGTCTGACAAACGTGCTTAGCCGCGATGGTTGACTCGCAATGTTCATATTTTTGTTCCTTAAGGAGATAAGCGCATGTTTAAAGGTGGAATGGGCAACATAATGAAGCAAGCCCAAGAAATGCAGGAGAAGATGCAGCAGGTTCAAGAAGAAGCTGCGAAAGCAGAAGTACATGGCGAAGCGGGCGCGGGTATGGTGAAAATCACCATGAATGGTCGCCATGATGTCATCGATGTCAACATTGACCCCAGTGTTCTTGAAGAAGATAAAGAGCTTCTGGAAGATTTGCTTGCCGCGGCCGTGAATGACGCTGTTCGCAAAGTAGAAGCAAATTCCAAGGCGAAGATGGAAGAAGCAACGGCAGGCTTAAACTTGCCACCCGGCTTTAAGATGCCGTTCTAAACCATGCGTTTTTCCCCGCTTGTTGAGCAACTGATGGACGCTTTTCGCGTATTGCCAGGCGTTGGGCCGAAAACGGCTCAACGTATGGCTATGCATTTACTAGAGCGCGAACGCCCAGGTGGACAGCGGTTGGCGGCGGTAATTCAGCAGGCCATTGAAGAAGTAGGTTATTGTCAGCGCTGCCGTACATTGACCGAAGCGGATATCTGCGTGCTGTGCGAAAGTAGCCGTCGTGATGATTCACTCTTGTGCGTTGTGGAGTCACCTGCTGATCAACTTGCTATTGAGGAGGCGGGCGGCTTTCATGGTCGTTATTTTGTGTTACATGGCCATCTCTCTCCTCTGGATGGTATTGGCCCTGATGCCATCGGCTTAGATTTATTGGAAAGCCTCATCGCAGAGGGCAACATCCGTGAAGTAGTGCTTGCCACCAATCCCACTGTGGAAGGCGAGGCGACAGCACACTTTATTGCTGCCCAACTTTCTCATTACGGTGTCTCTTTCTCTCGGCTCGCCTATGGTGTGCCCATGGGGGGGGAACTTGAGTATGTCGACGGTGGTACGCTAAGCCGCGCCTTTAATGGTCGCCAGCCTTTTGCCAGCGATTGACCCTTACAAAAAACGCAAACGCTTATGCGCTTGTGCCAACCCGGAAGTGTGCTTTGTCCTCTTTAGCCCCCCCGTTGTATCAATGGATTGATAGTGCTGACGCCTTAGATGCTGCTTGCGAGCAAGTCGCCGGTGCCAGTGTCATTGCCCTCGACACTGAATTTTTCCGCGAAAATACATTTTTTCCGGTGCCAGCGCTTGTTCAATTCACCACGGGTGATACGGCTTATTTAGTCGATCCGTTGAGCACGCCCTGTACTGCTGCCTTTCGTGACTTGCTGCAAAATAGCGCCATTAAACTACTGCACGCGTGCAGTGAAGATTTAGAGGTTTTCCAGCATTGGGCAGGCGTATTACCAACACCACTTATCGATACACAGGTTGCGCAGGCTTTTTTAGGTGAAACCCCCGGCATGGGCTATCAAAAACTGGTAGAGCATTGGATGGGAGAAACGCTGCCTAAAGAAGAAACGCGTTCCAACTGGTTAGAACGTCCCTTGACGCCCTCTCAGTGTGAATACGCGGCGTTAGATGTTATTTATTTGCTGAAAGTGTGGAGATTACAAGCTGAAAAGCTTGAGCAACTAGGTCGACGTGAATGGCTTGACGATGAGTGTGCCAGCCTGATTGAGCAGGCGGGACGCAGTGTTGAAAGCGACGGCCAGTGGTATACGCGCCAGCGGCAGTTATGGCGTCTTGATCCCCATCAGCTTGAGGCCTACCGTTTAATGACCATTTGGCGGGAAGGGGAAACCCGGCGCCGTGATTTACCGCGTAACTGGTTAGTCAGCGATAAACTATTGTTTGCGGTAGCGGAAAAAATGCCCAAAAACCGCTATGAGTTGGCCGAGATTGAGGGAGTCAAACCGCCGCTGATTAAAAAAGAGGGCGACACGTTGTTAGCGCTGGTGAAGCAGGCTCAGCACTGCCCTGAAGATAATCTGCCTGCGCGTTGGCCAGATCCAATGCATCCTGCGTTTAAGCGGCGCTTTAAAGCACTAAAAAAAGTGGTGGTTGATAAGGCGGCTGAATTGCAAATAGCGCCGGAAATGCTATTGCGGCGGCGAGATATTGAGGGGCTGGTGATGCAGCGGCTCGCTAATCAGCCGCTAACGCCTCCTGGTGGCTGGCGTCATACTTACCTAACTCAAGAAATTTATCAGGCGCTTGAGGAGTCATCGCAATGAGCGAGAAACTGCTTTGTGAAATTTTAAAAAGCTCACGTAAAGACGAGATGTACCTCTATATAGACAAGCAGAAAGGGTTGTCATCCGTACCCGAGGCGCTAATGGAAACCTTTGGTAAGCCAGTGCCGGTACTGACAATGATATTGACCGCCGACAAAAAGCTGGCTCGGGTGAACGCAGCCGATGTGATGTCCGCCATCCAAGAGCAAGGCTTTTATCTACAAATGCCGCCTGCGAAAGAAGCCTATTTGCTGGATGTTCACCGTGCGCAAGCGGCTAACCGCGAATGAATGTTTTGCTATGAACGTTTTGTTATGAACCTTTTGTTATGAACTTTCTTGCCCATGCTTGGCTTGCCCATTCTGGAAGTGATGAGTTCCTTTACGGAAATCTGATTGCTGACGGTGTGAAGGGGCAAGACCTCACGGCTTGGTCGCCAGAGGTTGCTAGTGGCATACGTCATCATCGCCGCGTGGATGCTTGGATTGACCGGCACCCAAACGTTTTAAAGGCAAAGCGGCGCGCGCCACGCGCTCAGCGGCGTTATGTTGGTATTGCGTTAGATATCGTGTGGGATCATTTTCTTGCTCGTCAACAGGCGGGAGAGCAGCAGCATCAGTTAATTGAGCGCTGCTATCAGCTGTTACAGGCTTGGCCTGCGCCGCAACGCCTGTCTACCATGATGCCACTCATGATTAAGCATGACTGGTTGCACCGATACGCTGATTTTGACTTTACCTGTCGTGCAGTAGCAGGCGTTGGCCAACGGCTATCGGGGCCTAACCGTTTAGCAGAGTTAGTGCCTTGGCTTTACGAAGACTACCCATGCTTAGCAGCCGACTTCTCAGTGTTATGGCAAGAGTGCCGTGCCACGCTAACCAGCAGTGGTGGTACTACGGAGGGTGGAGATTATTTAAAGATGGTGAAAGTAAAGGGAATCAATGATGGTGGCGGCTATGCGTGAGCGCTTCTGGGAAAGATACTCGCTAGAAGAATTAACGCCCCAAGAGTGGGAGGCGTTATGCGATGGCTGTGGCCAATGTTGCTTGTTGAAGCTCCACGACGATGAAACGCAAGAATTGGCAGTGCTTAACGTTGCCTGTCGGTTACTGGATATTCACAGCTGTCAGTGCAGTGACTATGAAAATCGCTTCGATAGCGTACCCGACTGTACGCAACTGACGCCTGAACTTGTCAAAGAGTTTACTTGGCTGCCGCACACATGTGGCTATCGGCGTGTTGCTGAAGGGCGCAAACTAGCAGGATGGCATCCATTACTTAGTAATGATGCGGAGCGCGTTCACAGAAAAGGCGTTAGCGTAAGAAGCTTTGCGGTTTCCCAGGACGATGTACCTGAGCGCCAACTAGAAGATCATATTATCGCAGTATTGCCGATGACTTAAATCCATAAGTCGCCCTCCCTGGCACGTGTCTGACCGCTGGCTAACCAACATGTTAGCTGGCGGTTTTGGTTTTTGTGCTATCCCAAATGGTTAAAAATGCTTCTTTAAACGGCAAAGGCTGTGGTGCTTTTGCTGTTTTTAACGTAGCCAGCTGCTGTGTAGACGCGCGTGTTTTTGGCGAAGTATCCCAAATCGTTGGAAACTGTTCTTTATAGTTCATGGTGTTCTCCTAATTACGTGTTAGATCAAATTGTGCATTAGACATTTGTCTAATGAGTATATGAGTAGTATGGCGTAAAAATTATTTTATGGAAAGTATTTCCATAAAATAATTTGCTGACAAAAAAGCAGCGCCTAAGCGCTGCTTTACACGTTATCTAGGTTAAGTCTTGATATTTTTCTAGTGCTAAAGGCCTCCGCTAGGTCAAATATCTGTGGCGCTTTGGAACAGCGTTAGGGTTGCTGGTGTGTCGTATCCACAGAGACTAATCCAAGAGCCCAGAGAATAAACGCGTCTTGGCGGGCAGTATCTCGCCAAGCTTTGAACCTACCCGATGCACCGCCGTGGCCGCTGGTCATGTCGGTATGTAGCAATACAGGCGAGCTGCCTTGCTGTGCCTCGGTAACGCGGGCATAAAATTTAGCGGGCTCCCAGTAACTGACGCGAGTATCAAACCAACTGCCCTCTATCCACAGCGCTGGGTAGTGCTGAGAGCGAATGTTGTCGACAGGCGAGTAGCCACGGATACGTTCGGCTACTTCTGGGTCTTCAGGGTTACCCCACTCACTATATTCGGCGGTAGTTAGGGGTAATTCTGGGTTCTGCATGGTGCGTAATACATCTAAAAATGGCACCTCTAACACCGCTGCGCAAAACGCCTCAGGCCTGCGATTGATGCAGGTGCCAACTAACAAGCCGCCTGCACTTGCTCCGCAGGCCACGATCCTTTCTGGCTGACTAAATCCTGCGTTTACTAACGCATCGCGGGCCGCTAAAAAGTCATTAAAACTGTTCTCTTTGTGGGCCATTTTGCCGTTGAGATACCACGGTTCGCCTCGCTCACCGCCGCCGCGTACGTGGGCTACTGCAAATGCTGCGCCACGTTCGAGTAGTTCAAGCCGGGCAATTGAGAACCAGGGGTCAAGCGCTTCACCATAAGCGCCGTAACCATACAGCAGCGTTGGGAGTGGTTGGCCAATTAAGTCAGCACGCATAACGATGGATACCGGTACGCGTTCGCCGTCAGCGCTGGTTGCCCATATGCGCTGGCTGACTAGTTGTTCAGGCAGCAGTTGGCCGTAAACAGGGACTTGCTTTAGCAGCGTGCGTTCACCGCTATCAAGGTTTAGCGCATACCAGCTGGGGGGGCGAGTGAATGACTCTTCACGTAGATGTAATGTATTTGCATTGAAGTGTGGCGAATCTTCTAGCAGCTGCGAGCAGGGTGTTTCAGGTAGTTCTATATGCTTATCCAGTGAGAGGTTGTGATCTTTATCTAGCACTAAGCGACGTAACATGACCTGGGCATCTTGATGGCTTCGCTCGGCGATGATTAAACCCCACTCAAACGCATCGATTCCTTCTAAGGTGGTAGCTGCACGGTGGGCTATCAGTGGCTGCCACTCAGGAGCATCGGCACTGTGCTGGGTAATATGCATGAAGTCGAGCTGAAAATGAGGGCCTGCAAGGTTTTGTAAGCGATAAAACGTACCAGGGCGATGTTCAATGCTTACTTCAACACCTGCTTGGCGGGCGTGTAGGCATAGTGGTGAAGCCTGGGGTTGGTTTGCAGGCACCGCATGAATTTCTGTTGTATCTTTTGAACCGCTTTCAATCAGAAGCCATGCTTTCGAACGCGTTTTGCCAATCCCAATCCAGAATTCTGGATCGTTTTCTCGCATGATTAAGGTTGGTTCGGCAAGGCGCTCTGGCGTTGAAAACGGTATCCATACACGCCAGATAGAGTCTGGTCGCTGAGTATCGTCAAAACGGGTAAATAGCAATGTTGCACCATTAGCCGCCTGGTCTTCAGCCCAGCAAACACTTGCGCCGATGTCACTAAGTAACTGTTGTGGTTTTCCGTTTGGCAATGCTTTTAGCCACAGGGTAAAGCGCTCATCTCCTTGAGTGTCTTCTGTCCAGGCGAGCCATTGCTCATCAGGAGAAAGCGCCATATCGCCCATATCATAAAACGGCTGGTCAGCGGCACGATCGCGCACGTCAAGAAAGCACTCGTGTGCATCAGGCTGGCCGTTAGGATGTCGCCACCAGCAAGGGTAATCATCCTCGGCGGCAGTGTTGTTCCAGAACGTAAAATGGTCCAGCGCTGTCTTAAGACTGGTGATCGCCAGCTCGCGGCGCGCTAAGTGGCTTTGATAAAGTGTTTCAGCAAGCGGCCGTAAAGGAGCAAACCATTCAGCATGCTGATGGTTTGCAGCGTCCAAAAAAAGTCTTACATCGGGCGTTTCACGCTCTTCAAGCCAGTGCCATTCTGGAGAATTAGCGCGATAATAATGTGCGACAGGCGAGCCTTCGTGCATACCAGGCTGTGCTTTCATAAATTGATAGGTACCATAGCGGGAAATCAACGTCGGGTGTCTCCACCCACATGAGGGGTATTATGCTGTTTGAAGACTCAATGTCACTGTTGTGGTTAAGTTATTACGTCCTTTCACTGCTAGTGCTAGTCGCTGTTTACTTTGCGATGGCGTTCTTGCCTCGTCTACCACGCTTGCTCATCACCTGGTGTGTGGCGGGGGCGATGTGGATACCAGCAGGATATCGGTTGCCATTGATAGAAGAGGGTGAGTTTTATACCGGCTGGGCGCCGGCAGCCATGGTGTCTGCAGTTGCCTTTTTAGAGGGTAGCATGAGTGCGTTACGCGGTGGTTTGCTTTGGTTAATTCTGGGTGTTGGTTTAGGTGGATGTGTGGGGGTTGCTCTGTGGTGGTGGCGTAGGCCCCAGTTAGTTGAAGAGGCCAATTCACGTCGCGATGTAGAAGAAGATCCGCAACCGACTCGCCGCCGAGAACCAGTCATTAACTAATGCGTGTTCAAGGCGCGATGGTGGAGCCAGCCGATGTGTGAGTTACTGGGCATGAGCGCCAATGTGCCTACCGATATTTGTTTCAGCTTTTCCGGCTTTTTGCATCGTGGTGGGGGTACAGGCCCCCATCGCGATGGGTGGGGTATTGCGTTTTATGAAGAGGGAGGTTACCGGGAATTTCGTGATCCTCATCCTTCTGTTGACTCTCCAATTGCCCGCTTAATCTGTGAATATCCTATCAAATCTAATGTAGTGATCAGCCATATTCGCCAAGCGAATGTAGGTGGTGTGCGGCTGGCAAATACGCATCCGTTCACTCGTGAAATGTGGGGGCGGCCCTGGTGTTACGCTCATAATGGCCAGTTAAGTGATTGGCAACAGCTGCCGCTAGGCGTGTATACCCCGGTAGGTACTACTGACAGTGAGCACGCTTTTTGCTGGCTAATGGGGGAGCTACGTCGCTGCTTTCCCACACCGCCAGCGTCTCCACAACTATTATGGTCGCGGCTGCACGAGTTGTGCGAAGAGTTGCGCGGGTTAGGTGTTTTTAACCTACTGTTATCTGATGGGGTTTACCTATACAGCTATTGCTCAACCAAACTGGCACACATTACCCGCCGCGCGCCCTTTGGTGAGGCAGAGCTATCTGATGCGGAGTTGACGGTTAACTTTATCGAACATACGACGCCTAACGATATTGTCTCTGTGATCGCCACTGAGCCGCTTACTCAAAATGAAGCGTGGCAGCGTATGGTGCCTGGTGAATTATTGGTATGGCGTGAAGGAGAAATCTACGCGCGTTATGGTCATAGCAAATAGGAGGTCGACACAGCGTGAGCGACAGTAGCGAAGGTACGTTTTAAGCTAAAGTTGAAACGCCAGTTTCAATCGATCGTTTTACAGCATGCTGCCTGTCGTATATGGTTGGCTTTTTTAGGCTTGCCACTTTGTCACGTAACAATAACAAGTCGGTCAAATATCGACACGGATAGCGGAGATTGCCCATGAGCGAACACGCCAATGCCCACGTACTACGTGGTCCAGCGCTTGAAGGCTTGGAACAGTACAATTCAGTTACGGATGTCTTTCACTCAGCGGTTAAACGTTTTGCCAGCAAACCAGCCTTTAGCTGCATGGGAAAAACCTTAACATTTGCCGATCTTGATCGACTTTCTGCCAATTTTGCAGCTTGGTTGCAGCATGAAACCGATCTGGTTCCTGGGGATCGGATAGCTATTCAACTGCCTAATGTGCTGCAGTTTCCAGTGGCGGTGTTTGGTGCATTAAGAGCGGGCCTAGTGGTTGTCAATACCAACCCGCTTTACACTGAGCGTGAGATGGCGCACCAGTTTAAAGACTCAAATGCCAAGGCCATTGTGATTTTAGCCAACATGGCAGATAAACTTGAGAAAGTGTTGGATAGAACAGATATCCAACACGTATTGGTGACTCAACTTGCCGATCTGCACGACGTGCCGAAGCGTTGGCTAATCAACGCCGTTGTTAAACACGTCAAAAAAATGGTGCCTGCCTATTCGTTACCTAGCGCTGTTGGCTTTCGTGATGCACTGAAAAAAGGCGCGTCGTTACACCATACCGAGGTGCAACGCACCATGGATGATGTAGCAGCACTGCAATACACTGGTGGCACCACCGGCATGCCTAAAGGCGCTATGCTGACCCACTGTAACTTAGTGGCCAATATGCTTCAGGCCCGTGCCGCCATTGGTGAACACTTAACTGACGGTGAAGAACTCGTAGTTGCACCATTGCCGGTTTATCACATCTATACGTTTACCGTTAACTGTTTGTTCCTCATGGAAACAGGCAATCACTCGCTATTGATTACTAACCCTCGCGATTTACCGAGCTTTGTTAAAGAGCTTAAGGGGTTGCCATTTACCGGTTTTATTGGTCTGAATACGCTGTTTAATGCGCTGTGTAACCGAGATGACTTTAAACAGCTCGATTTTTCAAAGCTAAAGCTGACCATTTCAGGCGGCATGGCGCTTACCAAAGCGGCTGCTAAACGCTGGGAAGAAACGACAGGTTGTCCAATTGCGGAAGGCTACGGGCTAACGGAAACATCGCCCATTGTTAGCTTTAATCCGACCAACGCTATCCAGCTTGGCACCATCGGTAAGCCTGTTGCAGGTACTGCTGTTAAAGTGGTTGATGCGGATGGAAATGATGTGTTGGCGTTAGGTGAACCCGGTGAGCTCTGCGTGAAAGGGCCGCAGGTGATGAAAGGCTATTGGCAGCGGGAAGATGAAACGCGTAACTCCATTGATGAAGATGGCTGGTTTCACACAGGTGATATCGCCATATTGCAAGACGACGGCTACATCAAAATTGTTGATCGCAAAAAAGATATGATTCTGGTATCTGGTTTTAATGTATACCCAAATGAAGTAGAAGATGTGGTCGCTGCTCACCCTGACATTCTGGAATCTGCGGCAGTTGGCGTGCCGGATGAAGATTCAGGAGAAGCGATTAAACTGTTTGTTGTTTCCAAAAACAGTGAGTTAGACGCCGAGACGTTGCGTAAGTGGTGTAAAAAAGAGCTGACCGGCTACAAAGTGCCGAAGTTTGTCGAGTTTCGTGATGAGCTTCCTAAAACCAACGTTGGTAAGGTGCTGCGTCGCCAGCTCCGCGATCAGGAAACTAACGACGCTTAAGCACCTGTTGCACTGGCTAATCGCTGCGGTTAGGTGTCCTGTTAGTGAAAGCGTTACAATGGTCGGCCCACTCATGCAGTGGGCCGATTTTATTCTGAGATGGAAGCCGAGCCTAACGTGACCACCGACACGCACTCTCCCCACGCAGAAACCCAACAACATGCTGAAAGACAAGCAGTTCCACCACTTAATGTTTTAGAAAAAGCGCTAAGCGACGTGATGCTGCGTGACGCTCAGCGGTTAGCACGCCGTGTGGATGGCCTTAAAAGGCGTCAGCGGGATAACAAGCCGATTGACCGCGGCGTACAGGAGATTCAGCGTGACCTAGAGAAAGCTAAACGTCTGCTGGCTAATCGTGAAGCATTGAAGGTGGCGCTGGATTATCCTGCAGAACTGCCCGTGGTAGAGCGGCGTGAGGATATCTTAACGGCCATTCGCGACCATCAGGTAGTGGTCGTGGCGGGGGAAACGGGTTCAGGGAAAACCACTCAGCTGCCTAAGATGTGCCTAGAGCTTGGACGTGGTCGAAAAGGCATTATTGGACATACTCAGCCCCGGCGCTTGGCGGCACGCAGTGTGGCCGGACGGTTAGCGGAAGAAATGAGCGTAGCGCTTGGTGAGCAGGTGGGCTACCAAGTGCGCTTTAATGACCAAAGCTCTCCTAATACGCTCGTCAAGTTAATGACGGATGGGATCTTGCTAGCAGAAACCCAGCATGATCCCTTGCTGCTGCGTTATGACACGCTGATTATTGATGAAGCGCATGAGCGCAGTCTTAATATCGATTTTTTGTTAGGTTATCTAAAGCGCCTGCTGCCGAAACGTCCAGATTTAAAAGTCATTATTACCTCTGCCACCATTGATGTGAACCGCTTCGCTGCCCACTTTGGCAGTATTAAGACGCCTGCGCCAGTGGTAGAAGTGTCTGGGCGTACCTTTCCTGTAGAGGTTCACTACCGCCCGCTGGCGCGCAGCGAAGAGGATGAAGAGGATCGCACGTTGCAAGAGGGCATTTTGCATGCAGTGCGTGAAATCGAATCCATCGAACGTGAAAAAGGCTGGCTGCATGGCCCACGGGACGTGCTGGTGTTTCTACCAGGGGAGCGGGAAATTCGTGAGACGGCCGATACTCTGCGACGGGCTGACTTAACCGGTACTGAAATTCTGCCGCTATACGCTCGGCTCTCTAATGAAGAGCAAAATCGCATCTTCGCTTCCCATCGTGGGCGGCGCATTGTGTTGGCTACTAATGTGGCTGAAACGTCACTCACTGTGCCGGGGATTCGCTATGTGATTGACCCAGGCTTGGTGCGTATCAGCCGCTATAGCTACCGTGCAAAAATACAGCGCTTGCCGATTGAGCCGATTAGCCAGGCCAGTGCCAATCAGCGTAAAGGGCGCTGCGGCCGTGTTGCGGAAGGAGTGTGCATTCGTCTTTATGATGAAGAAGACTTCTTGTCGCGGCCAGGGTTTACCGACCCAGAAATTCAGCGCACCAATTTAGCGTCGGTCATTCTTTCTATGCTGGCGCTGAAGCTTGGTAGTATTGAAGCATTCCCCTTTGTTGACCCACCCGACAGCCGGTTCGTAAAAGATGGCTTTCGTTTGCTGTTTGAACTAGGGGCGGTAGACAACCAGCAGCGCCTGAGCCCGCTGGGGCGCAAGCTAGCTAAGCTACCCATTGACCCACGCCTAGCGCGCATGGTGCTGGCGGGTGCTGAGCGGGGTAGCCTGCGGGATGTGCTGATTGTGGTCTCAGCCCTGGCGATACAAGATCCTAGGGATCGACCGGCCGACAAACGCCAAGCGGCAGATCAGGCGCATCAGCGCTGGCATGACCCGGATTCTGATTTTGTCGCGCTACTCAATCTGTGGCACGGCATCGAAAATGCCCGCGAGACGCTTTCGGGTAACCAACTGCGTCGCTGGTGCCGTGAGCACTATATTAACTACCTGCGTATGCGCGAATGGCATGATACGTTCCGTCAGTTGCGACAGCTGCTGCGCGATATGGAGATTGTGGTACCTGCTCCGCCACCCAAAGATGAAGACGAAAGTGAAGAGCAGGCCAAGCAAGTGCGTCGCAAAACGTCTGGCAAGCTGCACCAAGCACTGCTATCTGGGCTGCTGTCTAACCTGGGTACGCTGCTGGAAAACCGCGAGTACTTGGGGGCGCGTAATCGTAAGTTTATGATTCACCCCGGTTCAGGGCTGGCGAAAAAAACGCCTAAGTGGATAATGGCGTTTGAACTGATTGAAACTACTAAATTGTTCGCCCGTACAGTGGCGAAAATTGACCCCCAGTGGATTGAGCCTCAAGCCCAACACTTAGTGAAAAGCAGCTACAGCGAGCCTCACTGGGAAATGAAACGTGCCCAGGTAGTTGCGTTCGAGCAAGTAACGCTGTTCGGCCTACCCATTGTTGCTCGCCGCCGGGTGCATTACGGCCCTATTGCGCCTCAAGAGTCGCGGGAGCTGTTTATTCGCCGAGCGCTAGTGGAGGGCGAATTTCAGACAAAGGGAGAGTTTTTTGCCCATAACCGAGCGCTGGTTGAAGAAGTTGAGGCGCTTGAGAATCGTGCACGTCGGCGCGATATTCTGGTCGATGAAGAGACGTTGTTTGCTTTTTATGACGAACGCATTCCTCACGATATCGTTAATGGCAAAGGGTTTGAACACTGGCGTAAGCAGGCAGAGCGTGAGTCTCCAGATTTACTAAAATTTGATATCGAGGCGCTGAAAGCGCGCGATGCTAACGACGTTACTCAGGCGCAATATCCCGATCATCTAACACTGGCAGGTGTTGCCTACCCAGTCAGCTATCACTTTGATCCTGATGCAGAAGATGACGGGGTGACGCTGACAGTGCCCGCTGCCATGTTGCCGCAGTTGCCTGTGTATGCCCTTGAATGGTTAGTGCCCGGGCTGCTGCGCGAAAAGTGTATTGCACTACTTAAATCACTGCCAAAAAGCATCCGTCGGCAGGTGGTGCCTATTCCCGATTGGGTGGATGCTGCGCTGGAGACGCTGACACCGGACCAGCGCCCGCTAACTGAGGCATTGGGTGAGTTTATTCGGCGTCGAACGGGCACACGGGTACACCCTGATGACTGGCGCTTAGACCTGCTAGCACCCCATTTAATCATGAATGTGCGCGTTGTCGATCACGCTGGTAAAACGCTAGGCCAGGGGCGTGACGTGCGCGCCCTGGAAAGACGCTTTGAAGAAGCCGCCAGTATGGGGGCCCAGGCGTTAGCAGAGCAGGCTAATCAGGCCCCGACGCTTGAAGGTTTGCCTAGTGAGCCGCTGCCTGAATCTCGAGTGACGACCCAGGCGGGTATACGTGTTGAAGCTTACCCGGCGCTGGTGGCTGAAGAGTCGCGTTTCAAAGTAGCGCTTTTTGACCATCCTGCGAAAGCTGCGGCGGCCCATCAAATGGGTGTGGCACGTTTAGCGATCGCACAACAGCCGGATCAGGTTAAAGCGATTAAACGCTTGCCTGGCGTGGAAAAATGCGCATTGTTGTTTGCCAAGGTAGGAAGCAAGAACGCGTTGGTTGATGATCTTCTGCTAGCAGTGTTTACTCAAGTAGTGGCTCAACATCCCCTGCCACGTTCTGAGAGAGCTCTTAAAGAACGTATGCAAGCTTCAGAAGCAAGTTTGCTAGCGCATGCGCAGATATTGTTGACCCATGTCGAGGCAGCGCTTAAAGGGCATCTGGCAGTAACTAAAATTTTAAAAGGCAAGCTCAACTTTGCGTTGGCGCTTGTTTACAGTGATGTCAGCGCGCAGATGCAGCGCTTGGTTTACCCTGGTTTTATTCGCGATGCAGGCGAGTGGTTAACGGAGTATCCTCGCTATACCGAGGCTGCGTTGATCCGGCTTGAAAAAGCAGCACGAGAGCGAGGGCGCGACCAAATGTTAATGCATGATGTCCAAGCATTAGAAACACGCTTTGATGCGCGCCGTAAAAGCGAACGTCGAGGCGATGCGGAAGACCCTGAGTTAGTGGCCTTCGGCTGGTGGATTCAGGAGTTAAGAGTGTCTCTATTTGCTCAGCAGTTAGGCACTAAAATGCCGGTATCGGTAAAACGCCTTGAAAAGCGTTGGGAAGAGATTGTTAGCGTTTAACGCCTGCCGTAATACGATAATAGGGCTGTGCATTAAGCTGATGTACCAAGATAGCAATATTGTTTGACAGCCAGCGACTCTCAGCAAGCTGCTAAAAGGAGAAAGGCATGACACATGTGGTGATTACCGGTACTGGACTCTACACACCGGAACACGCCATTGATAACGCGTCGTTGGTGAAAGCATTTAACGCGTGGGTGGACAGCCAGAATGCTCATTATGCTGATGCAATTGCACGTGGTGAACGAGAGCCGTTGTCACATTCAAGCAGCGAGTTTATTGAAAAAGCTTCCGGTATAAAAAGCCGTTACGTGTTGGACGCCTCGGGAATTCTTGACCCAGTGCGTATGCGGCCTAAACTGCCACAGCGTAGTAATGACGAGCCGTCTCTCCAGTGTGACATGGCGATTCAAGCGGCACGTCAAGCGTTGGCCGCAGCCAAAGTTGATGCTGCTGATATTGAGCTTGTTATTGTGGCGTGTTCAAACCTGGAGCGTGCCTATCCAGCCGTAGCCGTCGAAGTACAGCAAGCGCTTGGTGCCGGTGGTTATGGTTTTGATATGAACGTAGCATGTAGTTCTGCCACCTTTGCACTGGAAACAGCGGCCAATGCCATTGCATCAGGTAGCGTTAAGCGGGCACTCATTGTAAACCCAGAAATTTGTTCAGCCCATCTCAACTTTACAGATCGAGACAGCCACTTTATTTTTGGTGATGCTTGTACAGCTATGGTGCTAGAAAGTAGTGACTGTGCGGTGGCAAATGAGCAGTATGAAATATTGGGTACGCGTTTGGTGACTAAGTTCTCTAACGCGATCCGTAACAACGCGGGCTTTTTGAATCGCGTTACTGACAGCGATCCGCTGGCGCTAGATAAGCTGTTTGTACAAGAAGGGCGACGGGTTTTCCGCGAAGTGTGCCCTATGGTAGCTCAATTGATTTCAAGTCATTTAGCTTCTTTAGAGTTGTCTGGAAGCGATTTGAAACGCATGTGGCTACACCAAGCTAACCGTCATATGAATGACCTAATTGCGCGTAAAGTATTGGGCGTTGAACCCAGTGAAGCACAAGCGCCGATTATTCTGGATCGCTATGCTAATACCAGCTCAGCGGGGTCAATTATTGCCTTTCACCTGCATCGTGATCAGTTTGAAAGCGGTGATATTGGGGTGATTTGTTCGTTTGGCGCCGGCTACAGTGCCGGTAGCGTTGTGTTACGTCGTCACTGATAGTGGTGTTTTATTCATTGTTTTAAGCGTGAATCGCTACCAACAACACGCTCCATATGCTGAAAGAGGAATTGTCATGCTTGGGTTATTAGCAAAGCATAAACGCGCACTTAGTTGGCGCTACAAGGGATTGCCTGTCTTGCTACTAGCCATATTAAGCATGAGCGGATGCGCCAGTTCAGGACCTAATGTTAGTGAACAAGCTCATCCCGAAGATCCTTGGGAAGGGTTTAACCGTCGGGTGTTTGTTTTTAACGACGTTTTAGATCGTTATACGCTCAAGCCGTTAGCACAAGGTTATCAAACGGTTACTCCTGGCCCTATACAAACTGGTGTCGGTAATTTTTTCTCTAACCTAAGTGAAGTACGCACTGCATTAAACAGTTTGCTCCAGGGCAAGCCTGCTAATGCAGGTTTAGCTACTTCACGCTTTTTAATTAACTCGACCGTTGGTATAGGCGGGCTGTTAGATTACGCTACGTTGATGGAAATCAACGCTGATAAAGAAGATTTTGGTCAAACGCTGGCGGTATGGGGCTGGGAGGACTCGCGCTATTTAGTGCTGCCACTGCTAGGTCCTCGCACATTAAGAGACACCACCGGATTGCCGTTTGATATTGCTGCCCATCCTATTACCTATATGGATGACCATACGCTTAGAGCTGGCTTGACGGCACTGGATATTATCCATATTCGTGCTGGGTTGCTTGACCAAGAAGCATTGATTAGTGGCGACCGTTACCGCTTTATTCGCGATGCCTTCTTACAACGCCGTCAATTTGAAATTAATGATGGTGAACTTGGGGATGACCCATTTGCCATGGACGATTTTGAATTCGATGATACCGATTTTGGTGACGACGATTTCGCCGATTGAGGCTTAATATGGATCATTCTAAGCAGTTGATCGCGGTGATCGATGAGCCGGGGCAAGAGCGTGATGCGTTAGCGGAAGCGATCACATGTGATGGCCTATGGGTATTTGCAGCGGAGAATATTGATAATTTGCCCGCTGATACTGCACTGATTGTTGCTCATGCAAGGGCAGTGCCGCGCCAACACTGGTCGCAGCTTACCAATCGCTTGCCCACTCTGGTTGTTAGCGATTCTCGTCAAGATGCTGATTTGATTAAGGCAGTTGACGTTGGTTTAGTGGATTATATTGTTCATCCACTACGTCACGCGGAACTGTTGCGTCGGATGATTCGCAAAGCCATTGAGCTTCACACTCTGGCTCAGGAGCGAGATCGAGACCGAGAGCGGTTGGCGGAACTAAACGAAAGCCTGGAAACGCACTTGGCCTTGCTGCGAATGGATCAGCAGAGCGGCGGACATATTCAGCGGCGTTTACTGCCGATTCATCCCAAAGTCATCAACGGAGTGTATTACGATTATTGGTTTGCGCCTTCGCTGTATTTATCAGGTGATTTCCTTGACTATCAGCGTTATAACGACCGCTACAGCGCGTTTTATTTTGCCGATGTGTCAGGCCATGGCGCGTCATCTGCGTTCGTTACTGTGCTGCTCAAATATCTGTGTAACCGTTGGTTGAATGAGTGGGATGGGCAATCGCCAGAACAGCTGGCGCCAAATTGGTTGGCGGCATTAAACCGAGAATTGCAGGACACGGATATTGGTAAACACGCGACCTTATTTGTTGGTGTTATTGACCATGAGGCTCGTAAGCTTCACTATTCGCTTGGCGCGCAGCTTCCTATGCCGTTGCTGGTATCGGGTGGTAAACTAGCGCGTCTGGAAGGTGAGGGAATGCCAGTAGGTCTTTTTCCAGATGTAGAGTATCCTTCGCTCAGCTGTGCTTTACCGGCCGATTTTCATTTATGGCTGTGTTCAGATGGTGTATTGGAATGCTTGCCGGGTAAGACGCTCGACACGCGGCTCAAGGAACTTGAGCAATTAGTAAGCGAAAGTGTCACGCTTGAGCAGTTGCGCGATCGGTTAGCTAATACCAACTCGCTTCTTATAGAAGGCGATGCGGATGATGAGGCGAACCAGGACCGCGATGCTTTACCCGATGACCTGACAATCATGATGGTGAGCGGATTTGGTCATGCTGATTGAAGAAGGCCGCATTAAAGCGGCGTTCGATTCCGGTGTTTTTGTTTTAAAATTATGCGGTGATGTACGCTTAACGCTGTGCGCTACCCTTGATACCCAAGCTCAACGCCTTGCGGAAACGCCAGGGCTGACGGCGGTGCTAATTGACCTGCGAGAAGCAACGAATGTTGATTCGACAGCGTTGGGTTTTCTTGCCAAAGTGGCAATGGCAGTAAAAGGGCGTTTAGAGCAACCTCCCACCATCATTGCTGATAACCCTGACGTGCGGCAAATGCTGGATGTGATGGGGTTTGCACGCTTTTTTACGTTGATGGAAGCACCTTTGCAGCAAGCGTCAAAATTAACGTTGGCACTCGAAGACTTACCTGCTGAGCCAGCTGATGAGGAAGGATTGCGTGAGCGTATTTTAGAGGCCCATCGAATTTTGATGCATATGAACGAGCACAACCGCGAACAGTTTCAACCGCTTGTGGAAATGCTCGAAGCGCAAAACACCACAGCCCATTAACACGTCATCAGCGTACATATTGCAAAAAACTCGATCTTTATTAAGGAAGTGCCCTCTAAGAAAACATTCCTAGAGGGCCTTTTTGATTGTGTTGCCTTCTGTTTTGTCTCAGTAGCCTATTTCTGTATCAGTAGCTTCTAGTTCCACAAGGCAAAAAGTAGATAAATTAGCTATTACGAAGTGTGCTAAGCAGCTCTTCAAGTTTTCGCTGGTCAGCCATAAATTTGCGTATGCCTTCTGCCAGTTTGTCCGTCGCCATCTCATCTTCATTCATTGCCCAACGAAAATCCTGCTGAGATAACGCCTCGCTCGGTACGCTGCTAGCAGCTTGGGGGGGAATAAGCTGTTGCGGCAAATCGCCTTTAAGTTCGTCTAGCTCGTTGAGTAATGCAGGGGATATCGTTAAACGATCACAGCCGGCCAATGCTTGAATCTCACCTACGTTTCTGAAGCTTGCGCCCATCACGATGGTAGGGTAGCCATGGTCTTTGTAGTACTCGTAAATACGCTTGACAGACTGCACGCCCGGATCATTGGCTCCACTAAAATCTGTGTCAGGATTTTTGGCTTTATGCCAGTCGAGAATACGGCCCACGAACGGTGAAATAAGCGTTGCACCAGCATCTGCACAGGCTTGCGCCTGGGCAAAGCCAAATAACAAGGTCAAGTTTGTACGAATACCATCACGCTCAAGTTGACGAGCGGCTTGGATGCCCTCCCAGGTCGAGGCCATTTTGATCAAAATACGCTCAGGTCCCACACCATGCTGTGCATAGCGCTCAATCAGTGAGTGCGCCTTGGCAATAGTGGCATCACGATCAAACGATAGTCGGGCACTGACTTCAGTTGATACATAGCCGGGTACCAGCTCGCTGATTTCGCTACCGATATCAACAGCGACACGATCTACTGCATCTTCGAGATTGATGCTTTCTTTAGCAATGCTAGCCAGGCGTGCGCGTCGATCTTCTTGTTGAGCCGCTTGCAGGATAAGTGATGGATTGGTGGTGGCATCTTGCGGCTGAAAACGGCGGATAGCCTCAAGGTCGCCGGTGTCAGCGACCACCGTAGTCATCTTTTTTAATTGAGTTAGTAGGCTAGTAGCCATGCACCGCTCCTTAGTTGTCTTTTAGATAGCTGTCGTTGAGATCGTAATGGTTGAGATAGTAATGGTTGAGATCGTAATCATCGGACTACTTTAGCAAGGCCATTGCGCAGCGAACAGAGACCGACAAACGAATTGAAATCGATTATAATTAGCGTCCTATCTATTCAGCGGCATTCTCTGCTGTTTAGTGCCCACTTCAAGGATATTTATGGAACTTGATCCTCGTCGGGTGGCGCTGTTGGTGGCGGCCAATACAGCGCTTGCGCCGTTTGCAATTGATGCTTATTTACCTGCCATGGGGATACTGGCTGAAAATATCAATGCGAGTATTCATCATACTGAACTCTCTATCAGTATGTTCTTATTTGGTTTTGCAATAGGTCAGCTGTGCTTTGGACCACTGTCAGATCGGATTGGGCGTAAGCCTGTTTTACTCAGCGGTTTGGTGGTGTTTATGCTTGCAAGCCTAATGATCACTACCGTGGATAGTTTGTCTTCCTTGTTGGCATGGCGATTCATTCAAGCGCTGGGCGGAGGTGCCTGTGTGGTTAACTCGGCAGCGATTGTGCGCGACTGCTTTAGCGGACGTGAAGCCGCTAAGGTCATGTCAACAATGGCGATGATTATGATGCTAGCACCATTGGTCGCTCCTGCGGTGGGCAGTCTCTTGCTACACGTTGCCGGGTGGTGGTTGATCTTTGTATTTTTGGCCGCTTATGCAGGATTTTTGCTTTGGCTGTTAGGCACGCGTTTACCCGAGACGCGAGATACGAACCTGCCCGCTGCTTCGCCGCGCCAAGTTATACGTAACTACGCTAGCGTGCTGCGTCATAAAGAGGGGATGGGCTATATATGCGCCGTCGCAGCCTCATTCGCTGGGCTGTTTGCTTTTGTAACGGCTTCTCCATTTTTATACTTAGACTACTTCTCGTTATCGCCTAGCGTTTACCCACTAGTATTTGGCGTCAATGTCCTTGTGATTGCGTTATCTAATCGCGTCAATATTCATTTGCTGCGTAAGCGCTCGCCTCAGCAGAATTTAAGACTTGGGTTAACCATTCAGCTCATTGCAGCGCTAGGGCTGGTAACAGTGACAGCCCTTAATCTCGCGTCGCTTTATGTAGTGGTTCCGCTGATCATGCTGTTTACCGGCATGATTGGCTTGATCACGCCAAATGCCATCTCTGCGCTACTCGATCATTTTGGACATATTAGTGCCACAGCAACTGCCTTGCTGGGCGGCATCCAGTTTAGCTGTGGGGCTATTGCTGGGGTGATGGTGGGTTTATTCCAAGTAGAGCACCTGTGGCCAATGGTGCTCACAATGTTAGTAGCCGCGCTGCTAGGTAATATCGGCGTTAGAAAACTGACAAGTAAGCCTACGTACGATGTTTCGTACTAATGTTGTTCTGTTGAATGATTCTAGCGTAAGGGCAAGATGGTCGATTTAATGAATAACCTGTTGTCATGGATGGATATGCCGCTTGATATATGGCTTTCTTGCTCAGCCGTATTGATGCTGGGAGCTTTCGTACAGCGTGCCACAGGCTTCGGTTTAGCAGTGGTAGGGGCGCCGCTACTACTAATGCTAGAGCCACGCTTGGTGCCGGTTGTTTTAGTGCTGTTTGGATTCACCGTTTCATTACTAATGGTGCGCCACTATTGGCAAGAAGTACGCCTTGATGCGATAGGCGTTGCATTAATTGGCCGCTTGCCGGGGAACGCATTGGGTATTTGGTTATTGTTGGCTGCTCCGTTAGTAATATTGGAAAAGCTGATCGCTGCTATCGTGCTGTTTGCTGTAGCAGTAACACTGTTTCGTTTCCATCCCCCTGTGAACCGTGTGACGCTGTTCCTAGCTGGCGTTCTATCAGGTATCTTCGGCACGGTGGCTGCCATCGGTGGCCCTCCTATTGTCCTGCTAATGCATGGCTTCCCAGCGGATCGTCTACGCGGCAATTTAGCTGCTTTCTTTATTTTGACGTCTCTTTTAACGCTGGCAACGCTAGGGTTAGCAGGTCAGGTGTCTGCTTGGCATTTTAAATTGGCTTTAACATTTCTACCTGCAGTGCTAGTTGGTAACGCGTTGGCAGATACGATTGCTCATCGGTTGGATAGGCGATTGTTGCAGGGAGCTTCGCTTGGACTATGCACGCTAGCGGCGTTGGGGCTGTTAATTTAGTACGGGGTATGCGGTATTTCGGACTAAAATTTTTCTGTTAAGTCATGCTGTGTCACAAAGTTGTCATCGAAGCGGTGCAAAGTACGACCTGCGAAGGCCAAAACCTTACATCGACAGGAGTATTTCGCATGAACCGTATTCTAAAAACGACCGTGATCGCGGCTGCCGTAATGAGCGTTGCCGGTGTTGCCCAGGCACGTGATCAGATCCGTATCGTAGGTTCCAGTACCGTTTACCCGTTTGCCAGCTACGTTACTGAAGAGTTCGGTGCCACTACCGGTAACCCTACCCCTGTTATTGAATCAACAGGGTCGGGTGGTGGTTTGCGTCTGTTCTGTAATGGTGTTGGCGAAGGCACGCCCGATATCACCAATGCGTCACGCCGCATGAAATTGGGCGAATTTGAGCGCTGTGAAGAGAATGGCGTTACCGACATCACCGAAGCTAAAATTGGTTCTGACGGTATCGTACTGGGTCAGTCCAACACAAATGATGTTGTTGACCTGACGCTTGAGCAGATTTTCATGGCAGTTGCCGCTCAGGTGCCGGTTGATGGCGAGCTAGTCGACAACCCCTACACTAACTGGAGCGAGATTGACTCATCGCTGCCAGACCGTGAAATCTCTATCTATGGTCCGCCCACGACTTCTGGTACCCGTGACGCTTTTGAAGAGCTTGTCATGGAAGTGGCTTCCGAAGAGATGGACGAGTATGAAGAAGCCTACACTGAAATTCGTTCTGACGGTGTTTATATCGACGCTGGTGAGAACGATAACCTGATCGTTCAGCGCTTAAGCGAAGACACCGGCGCAATGGGCATCTTTGGCTACTCTTTCCTTGAAGAGAATACCGATACGCTGAACGGTGCCACCATTGGCGGCGTTGAGCCAACGCCAGAGGCTATTAGCTCGGGTGATTATCCTGTTTCGCGTTCAATGTGGTTCTACGTCAAGAACCAGCACGCTGAAGAAGTACCGCCGATGTACGACTACGCCGACATGTTTATGAGCGAAATGATGATTGGCAGTGACGGCTATCTTCGCGATATCGGCTTGATCGTACTGCCGGAAGAAGAGCGTGAAGAGTGGCGTCAAGCGGTTGCTGATCGCACTACAATGTCAGCAGACGTTCTTAAGTAAGTCGCTGAGTTAGAAATGAAAATGGTCGGCAGCGAAAGCTGTCGGCCTTTCGTTTTATGACGGCGAATATTGGCCTCTGTCACATTGTTGTAATGTTTTTACCCCAAAGTAGTCGTCAATACGATTTCATTAAGTAATGCGAGAGAAATTCGATGCAGACTAACCAGCTTCTTCTGATTTTTTGCGGTGCGTTACTACTGCTGGGGCTGCTAGCGTTTTTTGCTGGCCGTTCAAAAGCCACCCGGTTACGCAGTGCGGGTACGGCGATGTTTGCTCAGCCAGATCAATACGCCTGGTTTACCGTGCTCTCAACTGCCGGTCCAGCTGTACTAGTGAGTACGTTGGGGGCTTTTGTACTGCTTTTAATGGGCGCTGATATTCCTACGCTCTATTTATTGTCCGCGAGTTTGGTGATTGCAGCCATAGGGCTGATGGTAAGTCTTAACCAAGTTAAACCTGATTTTCACGCCCGGCAGGCCATTGAGCGGGTCATTCGCATGGTCTTGGCCGGAGCAGCGTTAATCTCGATTTTCACTACGTTTGGTATTTTGTTCTCGATTATTTCCGAGGCGCTGCGTTTTTTCCAAATGCACAGCTTTTGGGAATTCATTACCGGCACTACTTGGAATCCAGGCGCGAGCTTTTTAGCGTCAGCGGGTCGTGGCGATGGTAGTGGGGCTGAGTTTGGCTCGATACCGCTATTTGCCGGTACCTTTATGATTACCGCTATCGCTATGCTGGTCGCTGTTCCTATCGGCCTGCTCTCCGCGATTTACATGTCGGAGTTCGCCCCTCAGCGCGTGCGCACTGTCGCTAAACCAGTACTGGAAGTGCTCGCGGGAATTCCTACCGTGGTTTACGGCTTTTTTGCCGCGATTACGGTAGCGCCCATTATTGTCAATATCGCCGGATTTTTTGGGCTCGATGCTTCTTACAATAACGCAGTCGCCCCAGGTGTCGTAATGGGTATCATGATTATCCCGTTTATCTCGTCGCTGTCTGACGATGTGATTAATTCTGTGCCCGATAGTATGCGCCAAGGGTCGCTGGCATTAGGCATGACCAAAGGTGAAACCATTCGAGACGTGGTCATTCCTGCTGCTCTGCCCGGGATTATTTCGGCGGCACTCTTGGGTATGTCACGAGCGCTAGGCGAAACCATGATTGTGGTGATGGCAGCAGGTATGCGGCCCAATCTCACCGCTAATCCGCTGGAAGATATGACCACGGTGACCGTGCGAATTGTGGCGGCTTTAACAGGGGACCAAGAGTTTGAAAGCGCTGAAACCTTGTCGGCCTTTGCCCTTGGGCTTGTGCTGTTTGCGGTAACGCTCGCGCTGAACCTGGTGTCCGTACTAATGATCCGTCGTTTCCGCGAAAAATACCGCGTGAATAACCTGTAACGCTGAGGAACTGTTTCGATGAGCCATACTTTTGACGAAATCAGCCAGCAGCTAAAGCGGCGTCACCGTAAGTCTGCCCGCCTTAAATGGATCTCGATGGGATCGTTGGGCTTGGCAGGCCTGTTTCTGGTGCTCTTCTTTGCTGACATGCTGAGCAAAGGCTTACCAGCCTTTCAACAGGCGTACGTTCTGACCGAGTTGAATTATACAGAAGAGGCTTCCACCGATGCCCGTCAGGCTATTGCCGAAGACCTAGTGCCATTGGTAAGTCGTACTGAATTGCGCACTATCCCTCTTCAGATGCGCAATGATCCAAGCATGCTCGGTACCACCGAAGAAAGATGGCTATTAATTAATAGTGAAGCTGATCAGTATATTAAAGGGCATCGCCACCGTCTAAACGAAGAGGAACAGGCCGCTATAGACGAGCGACTGGAGTCGGGCCAAGTGAGCTTGCGCTTCAATACCACCTTTTTTGGATCCGGTGATTCAAAAATCGCTGAGAACGCAGGTATCCTTTCAGCCGTGGTCGGCACCGTAATGACGATGATCGTAACGCTATTAATCTCGTTTCCTATCGGGGTAATGACCGCCGTTTATTTAGAAGAGTTTGCGCCGGATAACCGCTTCACCCAGGCAATTGAAATCAACATCAATAACCTGGCCGCAATCCCGTCGATCCTATTTGGTTTGCTGGGCTTAGCGATCTTTATCAACTTTTTCGGGGTTCCGCGTTCGTCGCCGTTGGCCGGTGGTATGACGCTAGCACTGATGACGTTGCCAGTTATTATTATCTCGACGCGAACCGCGTTGCGTAGCGTACCAGATTCTATTCGCCATGCTGCCTTTGGGGTGGGGTGTTCGCGCTGGCAAGTCGTACGCGATCACGTTTTGCCTTTGGCAATGCCGGGCATTATGACCGGCTCCATCATCGGGCTTGCTCAGGCGATGGGTGAAACAGCACCGCTGATTATTGTCGGTATGGTGGCATTTATTCCTGATGTCGGTGCGTCCTTTACTGAAGCGGCCACCGTTATGCCTGCGCAAATATTTACTTGGTCAGGTGAGCCTGAGCAGGCGTTTGTGGAAAAAACAGCCGGCGGTATTTTGGTGCTACTCACCATACTCATCTCACTCAACGCCTTTGCCGTTGTGTTACGTAAGAAATTTGAGCGTCGCTGGTAGGCCAGCGCGATAGAGGACATGACTATGAATAGCCAAGCACCCGTTATGAATCAGCAGCATGCACCAGACGTTGGTCAGCCCTATACACGTAACGAGCAAGCGTGCCACGACCTCAGTATTCGCGTTCGCGACCTCAACCTGTGGTACGGCAAGAGCCAAGCCCTGAAAGGTCTAAACATCGACCTGTTCCAGAAGAACGTGACCGCGCTGATTGGCCCTTCGGGATGCGGTAAGTCGACCTTTTTGCGCTGCTTAAACCGCATGAATGACTTGATCCCTAGCGTCCATACAGAAGGCTTGGTCGAAATGGACGGCCGTGATGTGAACGCTGCAAAAATGGATGAAGTGGCGCTACGCCGCCGGGTAGGGATGGTGTTCCAGAAGCCGAATCCTTTTCCTAAGTCGATCTACGAAAATATTGCTTACGCACCGCGCATGCATGACTTAGTAAGTCGTAAAGCAGATCAAGATGAGCTTGTTGAGAAAGCGTTGCGCGATGCAGGCCTATGGAATGAAGTGAAGGATAAGCTACAGGAACCAGGTACTTCCTTGTCCGGTGGTCAGCAACAGCGCCTGTGTATTGCACGAGCAATTGCGGTTCAGCCGGATGTCATTTTAATGGATGAACCTACTTCTGCGTTAGATCCGATCTCTACAGCAACGATTGAAGATCTGATGGATAAACTGAAAGAGCAGTTCACCATCGTGACAGTCACGCATAATATGCAGCAGGCTGCACGGGTAGCTGACTACACGGCGTTTTTCCATTTAGGGGAAATCATCGAGTACAACGATACCAAAGTAATGTTCTCAACCCCTGCACAGAAGAAAACCGAAGACTATATCTCTGGTCGCTACGGTTAACTAAGTACTGCCTGCAAGCTAGCGCTAAGCTAACCTGCAGGCATTTTTTTAGTTTTTTATATATGTTTTTTCGTATGTTTGCATTACGATTTTTGTACTGTTCACCTATTCGCTTATCTAGCCATTCATCCATATGTTTAACTAAACAGGAGGCCTCATGGCATTACGTATTGGTATTAACGGGTTTGGTCGTATTGGTCGGCTGGCGCTGCGCAGTCTCTGGGCTGGGGTTGAAACTGGGGCGGTAGAACTTATCCGTATTAATGACCCGGGTGGCGATGCGGCAACGTTTGCCCACCTGCTTGAATTTGACTCGGTACATGGTCACTGGTCGCCTGGTAATGGGATCACCACCTCTAACAATACGATTGTTTTAGATGGTAAATCTGTTTCATTTAGTGCCAATAAAATGATTGCTGACAGTGACTGGTCAGCGTGTGACGTGGTCATTGAGTGCTCGGGTAAAATGAAAGAAACCGCCACACTTCAAGCATACCTTGACCAAGGGGTTGCGCGGGTGGTGGTGAGTGCACCAATTAAAGATGCTAGCGTGCTGAACGTGGTGGTAGGCGTTAATGATCACCTTTACGATCCTGCTCAGCATCGAATTGTGACCGCCGCTAGTTGTACCACTAACTGCTTGGCACCGGTGGTGAAAGTGATTCAGGAAACCTTTGGCATTCGCCATGGCTCGATGACCACGGTACACGACATTACCAACACTCAAACCATTCTGGATGCGCCGCATAGAGACCTGCGTCGTGCTCGCGCTTGTGGCATGAGTCTGATTCCGACAACGACCGGCTCTGCGAAAGCGATCACCGCAATTTTCCCCGAGCTGGAAGGCAAGCTAAATGGTCATGCCATTCGCGTGCCGCTGGCCAACGCATCGCTCACTGATATGGTGTTTGAGCTTGAGCGCGCGGTCACGGCGGAAGAAGTTAATCTAGCGCTGAAGACGGCCGCGGAGGGAGAGCTTGTCGGTATTTTGGGTTATGAAGAACGCCCGCTGGTATCGATTGATTATCGCACTGACCCACGCAGCTCCATTATCGATGCGCTTTCCACCATGGTCGTCAACGGCACCCAGCTTAAGCTTTACGCCTGGTATGACAACGAGTGGGGTTATGCCAACCGTACCGCTGAACTCGCTATGAAAGTGGGTGGAGCCGATGGGGGTGAGTGATTCCCTGCTGAGCCGGGTTCGAGCGCTGCCTTTCGAGGTGCGCCAATACATGCTAATCACCGGTAACTACTGGGCATTTACCATTACCGATGGCGCGCTGCGCATGTTGGTAGTGATGTATTTTCACCAGTTGGGCTACTCGCCGCTGCAAATTGCCATGCTGTTTCTGTTCTACGAAGCCTTTGGCGTAGTGACCAACTTGGTGGGCGGCTGGCTGGGTGCGCGGTTAGGCTTGAACCGCACGATGAATGTGGGGCTTGGGTTGCAAATTATCGCCCTTGCTATGCTGATGGTGCCCGCAGGAATGCTTACGGTTGTTTGGGTCATGGCGGCTCAGGCGTTGTCTGGGATCGCCAAAGACCTAAACAAAATGAGCGCTAAAAGTGCGGTTAAAGTGCTGGTACCTAAAGAGAGTGCCAATGCCAATAGCGCGCTTTACCGTTGGGTAGCGATGCTGACCGGCTCTAAAAATGCATTGAAAGGTCTCGGCTTTTTTATTGGCGGGGTGTTGCTAACGCTGATTGGTTTCCGTGGTGCGGTGATTGCCATGGCGGTGATGCTTAGTGGGGTGCTCTTACTCTCTTTTTGGCGCTTGAAGGCTGATTTAGGGCGCCAGAAGGTAAAGCCTAAGTTTTCGGAAATTTTCTCCAAGTCCCGCGCGATTAATGTGCTTTCAGCGGCGCGTTTTTGCCTGTTTGCATCAAGGGATGTCTGGTTCGTAGTGGCGTTGCCGGTGTTTTTATATGACCAGCACGGCTGGACCCACTGGACGGTGGGGGGATTACTGGCAGCATGGATTATTGGCTACGGCGGGGTCCAAACCCAGGCACCTAAGCTAACTCGGCTGATTAAGGGGGATGCTCGCGCGCTAACCGCAGGCTGGGCAGCTGCTCTAGCAGTGTTGGCAATTTTATTGGCGTTGCTACCGCTAGAGCAGGTGGCTTGGCTAGTGGTCGGGCTTTTAGCGTTTGGTGTGCTGTTTGCGATTAATTCCAGCTGGCACAGTTACCTGATCGTTCATTATGCCCGTGCCGATGGCGTCTCGATGGACGTTGGCTTCTACTATATGGCCAATGCCATGGGGCGGTTGGTGGGAACCTTGCTATCAGGCTGGCTATATATGGCGTATGGGCTGAGTGCCTGTCTTTGGGTATCGGCGGCCTTAGTGGCAGCCAGTTCATTGATGGCACTGGCGTTGCCTAAACAAACCGCATGATTCGCTCGCCCAGGGTTGGTTTAACGCTCACATTAGGCAGTGCGCAAACCCTCGCCTGGGCTTCCAGCTATTATCTGCCCGCTATTCTTGCAGTCCCAATAGCAAAAGAGTTAGGTGTCTCAACTAGCTGGGTATTTGGCGCTTTTTCAGCAGCCTTACTGCTGACGGCAGTGCTCGGGCCTTCCGTTGGCCGATGGATCGATAGGCAAGGCGGGCGAGGCGTGTTGATGGCCTCTAATGGGGTATTGGCACTGGGTCTTGGCATAATGGCCGTGTCCCAGGGTTTACCCTCGCTAATACTTGCTTGGTTGGTGACGGGGATTGGGATGGCGATGGGGCTATACGATGCTGCCTTTGCCACCTTAGGCCGATTATTAGGGCGTCAAGCGAGGGCATCGATTACCGGTGTTACGCTGGTTGCTGGTTTTGCCAGCACGGTGGGGTGGCCGCTTACCGCATGGTTGGAAAACGAATGGGGCTGGCGCGTGGCCTGCGCTAGCTGGGCATTAGCGCATGTGTTGATCGGTATGCCCTTGAATTTCAGCCTGCCTAAAGTGGCTAGCAACGCCGTTTTTAGTGAGGCCGATCAACGAGCGCCAAGGCCAGACCGTCCCCGCTTAACTATGCTGCTACTAGCCTATGTGTTTGCGGCTGGGTGGTTTGTGTCGACGGCGATGGCGGCGCATCTTCCAAGGCTTCTGCAGGAGAGTGGTGCGTCACTTTCAGTCGCAATTGCTGCTTCCGCGCTTGTGGGGCCTGCGCAGGTAGCAGCGCGCATGGGAGAGTTTATACTGCTCAGGCACTGCCATCCGTTAGTGGCGGCACGCGTGGCAACAACGCTGCATCCGTTAGGTGCCGCACTGTTAACAGCCGTTGGTATGCCTGCTGCCGGTTTTGCGTTACTGCATGGTGCGGGCAACGGTATGATGACCATTGCTTCCGGCACGTTGCCGCTAGCGTTATTTGGCCCTAAAGGGTTCGGTCGGCGGCAAGGGCTTATTATTGCCCCCGCACGTGCGTCTCAAGCACTCGCACCACTGCTATTTGGCCTGCTGATTGAGCACAGTGGTGCCAGTGCGCTGTGGCTGACGGCACTGTTAATGCTCGGAGCGACGCTAGTGTTACTGCTTATCCGTGTGCCTAGTCAGTAGGATTGTATCATCGACACATTATGATGCTTTGAGCAGTTTCTGAATATCTTCTGCGCTGGCTACTTTACCCTCAATGACGATATCGTCCTCGATGCTTAGCGCAGGCGTGCGCATAATGCCTTCGTCAATAATGGCGTTCACATCAGTAATTTTCTCGATATCCACCGTTAAGCCGAGGGCATTGGCCGCTTCCTGTGCGTTGTCGGTCAGTTGTTGGCACTTTTTGCAGCCGCTACCGTATATCTTGAGTTTCATGACATCACTCCTGTCAGTTTGAGCGTTTTCTTACCACAACATCGTTGCGGTAGTACTTGTTAGTTAAGGCCAAAACTGGCCATATAAATAGCCTGATAGTGTTGCCATTACGACAACCAGTGTGCAGTAAACCAGGGTTTTTTGCGTACCTATGATGGTGCGAATCACTAGCATGTTGGGTAACGACAGGGCAGGCCCTGCCAGCAACAGGGCTAACGCTGGGCCCTTGCCCATCCCGTTACCAATCAGGCCTTGAACGATGGGCACTTCGGTAAGGGTCGAGAAATACATAAAGCCGCCCAGTAACGAGGCAAGGAAGGTAGAGCGCAAGCCGTTATCTCCTACTGCCAGTACCACCCACTCTGAAGGGATGAGGCCTTCCTCACCGGGGCGGCCTAACAGCAGACCAGCTACGAATACCCCAACCAGTAGCAGTGGCATGATCAGTTTGGTGAATTCCCAGCTCTGCTCTGCCCATTCACGGTCTTCGTCACGCAGAGTGGCAATCAGCATAAGGCCGATAATACCGACCGCGAACGCCAGTTCAGGTACGCTGGGAACTAGTACGGCGGCGATGGCGACGGCACTTGCCAGCACCGCTACTTGATGAAGCGGCCAGTTCCAGCGGCGAATCAGTAGCAGTGC
Organism: Vreelandella neptunia; assembly: GCF_000712975.1. Taxonomy (GTDB): domain Bacteria; phylum Pseudomonadota; class Gammaproteobacteria; order Pseudomonadales; family Halomonadaceae; genus Vreelandella; species Vreelandella qaidamensis. The sequence goes on from NZ_JHQL01000001.1 coordinate 995,370, forward strand.
GAAAAGCCCGGAAAGTACGGCAGTGATATGCCATTTATAGGCATGAAGGGTCATCCAGACAGCGCTGTCGGCTGCCGCCCAGTTAGCGAAGACCAGGATGCCCACCATCAAACCAAAAAAAAACCCGATTTGGCTTAAAGGGCGAGAGAGCTCACCACTGAAGCCACGGCTATTTTTAGTGGCACGGGCCTGCTCCTCGCGGCGGTAGATTAGGTGCATGATGACGCCAATTACCACGGCAAATACAATCGCGCCGATAGCTCTGGCTAACCCCAGCTCCAAGCCAAGTACTTTGGCGGTTACCACAATCGCCATAATATTGATGGCGGGACCTGAATAAAGAAAGGCAATGGCAGGCCCCAGACCTGCGCCCCGACGATAAATGCCGCCGAAAAGCGGTAGTACGGTGCAAGAACAAACGGCCAGCAGCGTGCCAGAAACCGAAGCCATGCCAAAAGCGACAGGCTTTGAGGCGTTAGGCCCTAGGTAGCGCATCACGGCGCCTTCGTTTAGATAGGCAGCCATAGCGCCAGCGATCAGAAAGGCTGGCAGTAGGCAGAGAATGACGTGTTCCTGTGCGTACCAGTGTGTCAATCGAATGCCTTCCAACACGGCGTTGTCGAAGCGCGCTGTTCCAGCGGGCAGGAAATAGATCAGCAGAAAAATTCCCACTACGGCAGCGAGCCAGCGTACTTGGTTGGGGTTCTCCTTGGCGAGATAAAGCAAGCGACCGGCAAAGGAGGAAGTTGAGGTAGGACTAGATTCCGTCACGGGATACCTCGCATAGGTCTAAATGAAATATGATTATAACAATATATGTTTATGCGTATATTATCTAGTCAATGCTTTCGTTAAGGCAATCCTGCCTTTATGTTTTGTGTCATCTATTTTGATTGAATAACGGTGCCATCCACATAAAGATGGCGAAATTTCCACCAGCCTTCAACGCCAATGCGCAGCCCTTGATGAGCCAGTTCAGGGGCAATGTAGATCGAAATATTCTCTTGAACATGATGTTGGTAGTGTTGGGTGGCATTTGGGGATTGCGCTTCGGCTACCGCTAGGTTGGCAAGCCCTCCGCAGCAGCCGTGGCGAGGGGAAAGACGAACAGTGACGGCGCTGCCTTGTTGTTTGATGAAGTCGATGGCGTCGCTGTCTATTTCAATCACATGCTTCATCGCTCACTCCGTAGGTGCATTGCGCTGAGCGGGCGACGTATTAAACGTAGGCGATAGCGTTGCAGGATCTTGCTCGGCTTTTTGCGCTTTGGCTGCCTCTGCCCACCAGGTTAATTGGCCTAACGTACGGCCAAAATAGCTTTCCCAGCGCTCCTGTTCCTGTACAAATTGCCCATCGTCGCTCAGCGCTTCCTGGGCTTTGGGTATATGAATCATGGCGGACACTGGCAGGCACCCCAACTCAGAGAGAAATGCGCGCATGCTAACCGCAGCACGCGCGCCTCCCCATTGTCCCATGGAGTAAGTCACGATGGCGCTGGGCTTAAAGGCAAACAGTGACGCGCCAAAATGATTCAGCAAATGGCTTAGTGCCGGGCTCATGGTGTGGTTGTATTCAGGACTGACCATCACGTAGCCATCGGCGTGCTCAATTTTACCCGCAAGGGCGTCAAGGTCTGTGGGAACCGCTTTTTTTGCGTAAGCAAAATGCGGCTTAAAAGGGCCGTTAAGATCTAACGTTAGCGGGTCTATGACCTCTGCCGTTGTATCGGGTAGCGAGCTAAGTAGACGTTTGCACGCCTTGGATACCCGCTCGCCTAAGCGGGCGGGGGCGGGCGGTGTGGAGGTTCTTGTTGAACCAAGGAAAATTAAGTAATGGGCCATTCAAGTGCCTCTTTACGGTGCGTTTTCAGGAAAATGCTGACGCGTTTTGTTAGCAATGCGCACTAGCGCGAGCATAAGTGGTACTTCTACTAGAACACCCACCACCGTAGCGAGCGCGGCACCTGACTGTAAGCCAAACAGGGCAATGGCCGCTGCGACCGCCAGTTCAAAAAAGTTGCTGGCACCAATCATTGCACCAGGAGCTGCGATGTTGTGTGGCACACGCCACGCTTTAGCCCAGCCATAGGCAATAAAGAAGATCAAAAATGTTTGGATAATCAGCGGAATGGCGATCAATATGATATGCAGCGGATTATTCAGAATGACGTCGCCTTGGAAGGCGAATAGCAGCACCAGGGTAATGATTAGCCCGATGGGCGTGATAGGGCCGACACGCTTCATAAACACGTTGTCGTACCACTCGGTGCCATACTTGGTGATCAGTGTTTTACGGGTGAAATAGCCCGCTGCAAGTGGAATCACAATGTACAGCACCACGGATAAAATAACCGTATCCCACGGTACCTGGATATTCGAGATGCCGAGTAAAAAAACCACCAGCGGTGCAAAGGCAAACAGCATGATCAGATCATTCAAAGCCACCTGAACGAGGGTGTAGGCCGCATCACCACGGGTGAGGTAGCTCCATACAAATACCATCGCGGTGCAAGGTGCTGCGCCTAATAATATGGCACCCGCTAGATATTGACTGGCCAGTTCTTCAGGAATAAAGGGCCGAAATATCACCATGAAAAACAGCCAAGCTAAGGCGAACATGGTGAAAGGCTTAATTAGCCAGTTGACCGTGGTGGTAATGGTCAAGCCCTTTGGCTGGCGACGCACCCCTGCAATCGCGCTGAAGTCAATTTGTGCCATCATGGGGAAAATCATCGCCCAGATTAATACCGCAATCGGAATTGATACCTGGGCATACTCAAACCGCGATAACACCTCTGGCACGGCAGGAGCGAACTGCCCAAGTGCAATCCCAGCGACAATGGCAATCGCTACCCATACAGAAAGGTAGCGTTCAAACAGTCCCATATCAGCAATAGTGGGGGAAGCATTGCTCTGAGTTGTCATAAGATCACTCCTTTCTTAAATGGCGCGCTGGTTGACGCGTTTAGAGACTTCTTCGGCGCTCTCTTTGCGTTCAGAGTAGCGGTCGGTTAGCAGGTCGCTACGCTCATGAACCAGCAGGGTGAATTTCACCAGCTCTTCCATGACATCAACAATGCGGTCATAAAACGGCGAAGGTTTCATACGGTCATTGTCATCAAATTCCATAAAGGCCTTAGGCACTGATGACTGATTGGGGATCGTCACCATGCGCATCCAGCGACCTAAAATGCGCAACTGATTTACCGTGTTGAATGACTGGGAGCCGCCGCATACTTGCATCACGGCAAGGGTTTTACCCTGGGTAGGGCGAACGCCGCCTAGCGCAAGCGGGATCCAGTCAATTTGTGCTTTCATAATGCCAGTCATTGCGCCGTGGCGCTCAGGCGAGCACCACACCATTCCGTCAGACCACTGTGCCAGTGTCCTCAGCTCATCCACTTTCGGGTGGCTTGCATCTTCCGCATCCGGCAAGGGTAAGCCACGAGGATCAAAAATTTTTGCATTAGCCCCCATTGCAGTGAGTAGCCGAGCGGCTTCTTCAACCACCAATCGGCTGAATGAACGCGCTCGCAGTGAACCGTAGAGCAATAAGATGTTAGGCGTAGGCTGGTCGCTAGGAGGGAGCATCAATGTTTCAGGAGTAGGCGCTTTAAACATACTGCTGTCCACGTTTGGTAAGTCATCAAGCAATGCCATTAGTGGTGTTCCTTTTACATCGTAAGAGTGATTATTAATACTTATGATATATGTTTTTTCGTATATTTGTACTAGTAACCAGTAGACTGCAATAAATGCGTCATCTTGAGAGCGTAAATTGCTGAAATTAAACTCATCAAGAGGTCTTTTATTTATGCCAAAGCGTCGCGTGCTGTTTCTTTGTAATGCCAATTCTGCACGGTCTTTGATGGGGGAGGCGCTGCTTCGCCAGATGGCAAGTGATCATTTTGATGCTTTTAGTGCAGGTTCCGAGCCAGACGAACCCCATGCGCTAACGTTAGAGGCGCTACGTAAACAAGGGCTTTCTACGGAAGGGTTGCGTAGTAAGTCACTGGATGAGTTTGAGGATGAGTACTTTGATTTTGTTATTGTGCTTTGCGACAAGGCGCAACAGGTGTGTAGAGATTGGCAGGGGCATGCGGAAGAAGTGCTCTTCTGGGATATTCGTGATCCAAGGTTAATTAGTAAATTAGATGCATATGAACAAGCGCTATTAGAGATCCGTCGACGTCTGCAGCTTTGGTTGCCACTGCACGCTAACCGCCAATCACGTGGTTAAAAGCCTTAGTTGGAAAGCTTTTGTTGAGAGCCTTATATGCGCATGATCAATAATCTAAGCGTTAAAGCGAGCTGGGCGCTGGTATTAGTTACCTTTAGCTTTTTAGTGCTAGCAATCGGTAGCTTAGGCCTATTTGCCAATCATTTCGGCCGAGAGGCATTCACATCATTACAGCAGCGAGATATGGCGCAGGTGCGCGAGCTGAACGGTGCCTATACTCAGCTGCTGCGTGCTCGCATACAAATGAACCGAGCTGCAGAACTAATTCGCACCCCATCGTTTGATCGTCCAGAACCTTTACTAGAAGAAGCAGAAAGTTTATTGAGTGCGGCTTCAGCCCGGTTTAATGCTTTCCACTCGAGTTTTTCTGAGGAAGAGCGACTTGAGCTAGTGGATCAGTTAGCGAATGATTTCCGCTCATTGGTTAATAATAATTTAAGTTTGCAAATGATGATGTTGGAAGAGCGCGATGTTCGTGGCTTCCTTTCTGGTGAATCCCGAGTGGATGAGAGCAGCCAGAAATTCGTGAGTACTGCCGATGCTTTTTATGATTATTCCGTTGCCCGTGGTGCTGGGTTGCTCAATCGTTTTCAAAAAGTATCATCACTACTTTTTTGGGGAGTGCTTGGGGTTGTTTGTTTGGCGCTACTAACCGTTGCGTTTGTGGTGTGGGGCGTACGTAAAAACGTTCTTCGGCCTCTAAATACCATAACGCAACATTTTAGGCGTATCGCTAAGGGCGACCTATCAACGCCAGTAGAGGCTCATGCTGCGAATGAAATCGGCCGCCTGTTTAGCGAATTGGCAAGTATGCAGAATGCGTTGAAGACGACAGTTAACCACCTCAACAACAGCAGTCAGCAGGTTTATACCGATAGCCAGGTAATGAAGGCCCAAAGTCTGCAATTGGCAGGGCAAACTGATTCCCAGGCGGCTGCGCTTATACAAATGGCGGCAAGTCTTGAGCAGTTAACCGCCACGGTAAGCCAGAATGCAGAGAGTGCTGCGCATGTGAATCACGCAACCACTGATGTTTCATACAAAGCACAGCAGGGTGACCAGATAATCGCCCAGTTTATTGCTACGATGCAGGCCATCAATGACCATTCTGAAGAAATACAAAGCATTATTTCAATGATTGAAAGCATCGCTTTCCAAACGAATATTCTTGCTTTGAACGCTTCAGTTGAAGCAGCGCGTGCGGGTGAGCACGGACGAGGTTTTGCGGTAGTCGCCAGTGAAGTGCGGGCGCTAGCAACGCGCAGTGCGAATGCTGCACATGAGATCCGGTCACGTATTGAAGCATCACGTCAAAGCGTCGAAAAGGGTAGCAAGCTGTCCCATCAAGCGGGCGAGCATACGCGCGATATTATGCAGGCGGCCACTCAGGTAGAGCAGTTAATGGCGCAAATGGCCCGTGCTTCTGAAGAGCAGCGACGGGGTATCGACGAGGTAAATAGTGCTGTGGCGCAAATTGATATGACGACCCAAGATACGTTAAGGCTTGTTAATCAGGCAGCACAAAGCGCCGAAGGGCTAGCGCAGGAAGCCTTGCAGATGCGTGAATATGCCGGTCAGTTCCGTATGGCTGAAGAGCTTAAAAAAGAAGCAGAGGCTTTGGTGACGGTAAAATCACCAGATTGGGAGACCTTGGCAACTTTAGACGCGCGTGAAGTACAGAATGAGTATCGCGCCTTGGCATGATTAGTGCGCCAAGACGCGGGTAGATTGGTAAGTCGTATTAGTCGATAAGCTCAACTGCTACTGCGGTGGCTTCGCCGCCACCAATACAAAGACTAGCAATACCGCGTTTGCCGCCTTTGGTACGTAGGGCATGAATAAGTGTTGCAATTACCCGTGAACCGGTCGAACCAATCGGATGCCCTTGGGCGCAGGCGCCGCCAAACACGTTAACCTTTTCATGGGGTAAGCCAAGGTCATCCATTGCCATTAACGTAACGACCGCAAACGCTTCGTTAATCTCGAAGAGATCCACGTCGTTAACGCCCCAGCCAAGCTTTTTCATCAGCTTTTCAATGGCCCCTACTGGCGCAATAGTGAATTCGCTGGGATGACGAGAATGGGTGGTATGGCCAAGCATTTTCGCAAGCGGCTTTACGCCGTGCCGTTTAGCGGCTTTATTACTGGCCAAAATAAGCGCCGAGGCGCCGTCGGAAATGGAGCTGGCGTTGGCAGCAGTAATAGTACCGTCTTTGGCAAACGCTGGGCGCAGCTGGCGAATTTTATCCAGTTTGGCTTGGAAAGGCTGTTCGTCATGCTCGACCAGCGTTTCACCTTGGCGGGTAGTCACTGTTACGGGAGCCATTTCAGCCGCTAAGTGGCCTTTATTGGTGGCGTCCATGGCGCGCTCTAAAGACGCAATGGCAAAATCGTCTAGACGTTCGCGGGTGTAGCCACGTTCTGACGCAACATCCTGGGCGAAAACGCCCATCAACTTGCCCGTTTCGGCATCTTCTAGGCCGTCAAGGAACATGTGGTCTTTCAGTTCACCATGACCTAAACGGTAGCCGCCGCGTGCTTTAGTGAGTACGTGAGGGGCATTAGACATCGACTCCATGCCACCCGCGAGCAGGATTTCGCCGGTACCTGCTTTGATCAAATCATGGGCCAGCATGGTAGCTTTCATGCCAGAACCGCACAGTTTATTGATGGTGGTGGCACCATTGGCATCGGGAATGCCTGCCTGGCGCATAGCTTGGCGGGCTGGTCCTTGTTTTACCCCAGCAGGTAGTACACAGCCGATGATGCCTTCTTCAACAGTCTCTGGCTCGATACCGGCGCGCTCTATGGCTGCGCGGATTGCAACGGCTGCAAGCTCTGGGGCGGTCATGCTGGAAAGGCTACCCATCATTCCGCCCATAGGCGTGCGGGTCGCGGATAAAAATACAACGTCGGTGGCATTACTCATTGGTACGTCTCCTGACAGATTTATTGTGATTATCTTGCAGAGTGGCTAGGGATGCGTTGACCCGTTGGCAGGGCTGTGGTCTTCTCCTAAGTAACCAAGCAAGCGCTAGTGTAAATAATATGAATGTAATGAATGCATCTCCTCGCCGCAAGGAATTGACACGTTTAGCCGCTCAGCTATTCGTCCAAGAAGGCTTTGACCGCACCACAGTGCGTATGCTGGCGCAAGAAATGGGCATTAAGTCTGGCAGCCTGTTTCATCACTTTAAAGATAAGCAGGAGATATTGGCTGCGGTGATAGAGGAGGGCACTCAGAATGCGCTTAGCATTGCCAAAGCAGCGCTTCAGAAATGCGACGATGATCCTGAGGCGCGCCTGCATGCTATGGCACGAGCGCATTTGGAAACGCTGTTTGCTGATCGCAATGCCCATGTGGTCGCATTATTTGAATGGCGGCGATTAGATCCTGATGCGAGTGCCCACCTAAGCCACCTGCGGGATGCCTACGAAGCACTCTGGGTAGACGTTATTGACGATGCGCTGGCAGCAGAGCTTATTCACGGTGACCGCTTTCTGGTGTCGCGGTTTATCTTGGGGGCGCTGAACTGGACGGTGCGTTGGTACGACCCCAGCGGGCCGCGAACCCCCGACGATTTAGCCGATGAACTGGTCGCTATGATTATGGCGCGTTAACCCTTTCGATCGACCAACGTCTAATCTATTTAGAACGCTGATTGCTTGCGCTCCCGCGTAAATGCTTTTAGCGTTAGCTCAACTGCAAGGTTTCCGTTAACGTAAACGGACAATAATAATGCGTAAGCTCGGAACCCTGGCCTGTCTGTTTGCGTACCACTGCTCACGACTAACAACATAAGAGAGCCATCATGACAGCAACATCAGCCTCATTACCCACCTATTCGACCTTCCTGGAAAGCTTTACGGTTGACAGTATGATTGCCAGGCTAGATGACCATCAAGATGGTTACCTTAATGCCTTTGAAGCATGCTGTGGCCGTCATGTGCGCCAGGGGCGAGGAGATGTGCTTGCGCTGGTACAGGAAGATATCAATGGGGAAACGCATACCCTGACTTACGCAGAGCTAGACGAGCAGAGTGGCAAGCTTGCTGGCTGGTTTAAGACGCAGGGGCTTGGCGAGGGCGATCGCATAGCCTGTATGCTGCCGCGCTCACCAGCGCTGCTAGTAGCTGTGCTTGCTACTTGGCGAATTGGTGCGGTCTACCAGCCGTTGTTTACCGCGTTTGGCCCCGATGCGGTGGATTATCGCTTGGGGCGCGCTGATACCAAGCTGGTGATTACTGATCACGCTAACCGCTATAAGTTTGACGGGCTAAGTCAGTGCCCACCTGTTTTGGCGGTAGGTGGTTCTACCAGCGAACACCCTAATGACCATGACTGGCAGGCTGCATTGACGCATACGTCAATGAGCGAAAAGCCACCCCGGCTTGCCCCTGAAAAACCTTTTCTTCAGATGTTTACCTCAGGCACAGTGGGCAAGCCAAAAGGCGTGGCAGTGCCGCTTTCCGGGATGACAGCGTTTGCTCTCTATATGGAGCTGGCAGTCGATCTTCGTGACGATGACCGCTTTTGGAATATGGCGGATCCTGGTTGGGCATACGGGCTTTATTATGCGATTGCCGGACCGCTGCTGCTCGGTGTTACCACGCACTTCTGCGAGGCGGGCTTCAGTGCAGAAGGTGCATTGGCGTTTATGAAGCGCCACCATATTACTAATTTCGCGGCAGCTCCTACGGCATACCGTTTAATGAAAGCATCAGGGCTGTTCGATGATGCCCACCAAACGCTTGAGCTTCGCGCGGCAAGCTCAGCAGGCGAGCCGCTCAATACGGAAGTAGTGACCTGGGTGGAGAAGTCGTTGGGTTGTCCGGTCATGGATCACTATGGCCAAACAGAAACCGGCATGACCTGTAATAACCATCACTCCCTTGATCACCCCAAGCATGTAGGCGCTATGGGTGTGCCGATGCCGGGTTACCGTCTAGCCATTTTGGACGCAGAGTATAACGAGCTGCCACCTGGTGAGCCGGGTGTGCTTGCGGTTGACATTAAAAACTCACCAGCCCACTTCTTCCAGGGTTATACCTGGCAAGAAAAAGACCCCTTTGTAAATGGTTACTACCTAACTGGTGATGTGGTTATTCGCAATGAAGACGGCTCATTCCAATTTGCCGGACGTGATGACGACATTATCACCACTGCAGGCTATCGGGTCGGCCCCACGGACGTTGAAAACAGCGTGATGACACACCCAGCGGTTGCAGAGTCTGCGGCGGTTGGGCAGCCGGACGAGATTCGCGGTGAGGTGATTAAATCTTACATCGTGCTGCGTGATGGGTATGAAGCTAGCGAGGCGCTTGCCGATGAAATCCGCCAGCAGGTGCGTGAGCGTCTTTCCACCCATGCGTTCCCTAGGGTAATTGAGTTTGTCGATGAGCTGCCAAAAACGCCTAGTGGTAAAATTCAGCGCTTTAAACTTCGTGCCCAAGCCACTGAGCAAGCACGCAACGACAAATAATTAAAGGAAAGTTGAAATGCAGGTAAAGGATTGTACGTTTTTAATTACAGGGGCTGCTTCAGGTTTAGGTGCGGCAACTGCAGAGCGTTTAGTGGCTGCCGGTGGGAAGGTTGTACTTTGCGATATGAACAACAGCGTGGTGGATCACGCCAAGCGCTTAGGTGATCGTGCAAAGGCCTGCATGGCTGATATTACTTCTGCTGATGAAATGCAGCAGGCGATTGACGAAGCGGTTGCAATGGGTGGTGAAAGCGGTCTTTCTGGCGTTATTCACTGTGCTGGCGTGGTAAGTGTAGCCAAGCTTGTGGATCGTAATGGTAATCCTGCAGACCTGGAAAGCTATGCAAAAACGATCAACATCAATCTAATCGGCACGTTTAATGTGATGCGATTAGCGGCCGCAGCCATGGCTAAAAATGCCCCTAATGAAAGCGGCGAGAGGGGCGTAATTATTAATACGGCTTCTATAGCCGCATTCGATGGGCAGGTTGGCCAGTGTGCTTACAGTGCTTCCAAGGCTGGCGTAGTGGGCATGAGTTTGCCTGCGGCCAGAGAGCTTTCCCGTCATGCTATTCGCGTTATGGCGATTGCGCCGGGTGTGTTTGAAACCCCTATGATGAGTGAGATTCCTGATGACGCGGCCCAAGCGTTAGCCGCTGCGGTGCCTTTTCCCAAGCGATTGGGTAAGCCTGGTGAATTTGCCCAGCTGGCCGAACATATTATTACTAACCCAATGTTGAACGGTGAAGTGATTCGGTTGGATGGAGGCATTCGAATGCAGTAACTGGAATTGGGACATAAGCGTCGTTTATTAACCTGTCAGCATTTTTGCTGGCAGGTTTTTTTATTTTATAAATCAGAAAGCTACTATGTGGTCGACCAAAGTTGTAGCTGTTTTAAGGGGTGTATTAAAACGACCGCTTGACTATAGGCGGTGCGCGCGCTAACTTTCAAACATGTGTTTGAAAGTGGTTGTTAAAACTCAATGTGATTGACGCTTATGACTGCTTTCAGCCCCTTGTTTAGGAGAAGTGACATGCCCAGCTATCAAGCCCCTCTACGTGACATGCGTTTCGTTATGGACGAAATGTTTGACTACCCCGGCCATTACGCCGCGCTACCCAATGGCGATGATGCATCTCCAGACGTTGTGAATGCGATTTTGGAAGAGGGCGCGCGTTTTGCCCGCGACGTGTTATTGCCGATTAACCAAAGCGGTGACAAAGAGGGGTGTTTGCTCGAAGGTGGTGACGTTAAAGCACCGAAGGGCTTTAAAGAAGCCTATCAGCAATATGTAGAAGGTGGCTGGCCAAGCTTGGCGGCAGACCCTGAGCAGGGTGGGCAGGGTTTGCCTCATTCGTTGGCGATGATGCTCTCTGAAATGATTTGCGCAACTAACTTAGCGTGGGGTATGTATCCAGGGCTTTCTCATGGTGCTGCCGATGCGCTTAGGCATCACGGTACCGATGAGCAGAAAGAAACTTACCTTACCAAACTGGTAGAGGGTGTTTGGACAGGCACGATGTGTCTCACCGAACCACACTGTGGTACTGACCTTGGGTTGATTAAGACACGTGCAGTGCCTGATGAAAGCGGCGCTTATTCAATCACTGGTACCAAAATCTTTATCTCTGCCGGTGACCATGATCTAGCGGAGAACATCGTACACCTTGTGTTGGCTAAACTGCCTGACGCTCCTGAAGGCTCGAAGGGTATTTCTCTATTCGTCGTGCCCAAATTTATGCCCGATGCCCAAGGTAACCCAGGCGAGCGTAATGGCGTAACGTGCGGTTCGCTTGAGCACAAGATGGGCATCCATGGCAATGCTACCTGCGTGATGAACTTTGACGCTGCGACGGGCTATTTGGTTGGTGCGCCCAATAAAGGTTTGGCGTGTATGTTCACGATGATGAACGCAGCGCGCCTTGGGGTAGGTATTCAAGGGCTAGGTTTAATTGAAGCCAGTTTCCAAAACTCGCTGAGTTACGCCCGAGACCGATTGCAAATGCGTGCGCTTTCTGGAGCCCAGGCCCCTGAGAAGCCAGCAGACCCGATTATTGTGCATCCGGATGTACGCCGTATGCTGCTGACCCAGAAGGCATTCGCCGAGGGTGGCCGCATGTTAGTGCTTTACACCGCTCAGATGCTCGACATTGTTGAGCATGGTAAGCCTGGCGAAGAGAAAGAGCAGGCTGAAACCTTGCTCGGCCTATTAACACCTATTGTGAAAGCGTTTCTCACTGAAGTCGGTTTTGAGTGCACCAATGAAGGCGTGCAGATTTTTGGTGGGCACGGCTTCATTAAAGAGTGGGGGATGGAACAGTTGGTGCGTGATGCGCGTATTACCCGTCTCTATGAGGGTACCACTGGTATTCAGGCGCTAGACCTGCTTGGTCGCAAGGTGTTGATGAGTCAGGGTGAGTCGCTAAAAGTGTTCACCAAAGAAATCCATAAGTTCTGTAAGACGGAAGCTGATAACCCTGCGTTAAAAGAGTTTGTTGAGCCGCTAGCGAAGCTAAACGCTGAGTGGGGCGAGTTGACCATGGGTGTGGGCATGAAAGCGATGCAGGATCGCGAAGAGGTTGGGGCGGCAAGCGTCGATTACCTAATGTACTCCGGTTATGTCACGTTGGCTTACCTTTTTGCCCGTGCAGCTAAGCAAGCATCGGTGGCATTAGAGGGTGATGACAAAGCGTTTTATGCCGCTAAATTGAACACTGCCCGCTTTTACTATCAGCGCTTGCTGCCGCGTACAAAGGCTCACGCGCAAATGATCCAGTCCGGTGCGGGAAGTCTTATGGCGATGTCGAGTGAAGATTTTGGCTTAGGATTTGAAATTTAGGTTTCGAAGTACGCAGTGAGAAATACGGCTTTTGAAATTCCAGTGACACAGATAAATCTGTATGGGTAACCGAGCACTCTCTGGTCAGGCGTTCTGATCGGTGGTTTGCGGCAGGATTGTTCTATGAACAACGCCTGCCGCTTTTTTTATGTTTTTTTGATAAACCCTCTTGCCAAGACGGCAGCGAATCCGTAAAGTACGCATCCGCTGCCGGGGACGCACAGCGTTACCAGCGGTGATAGAAGGTGAAAACCTTCGGTTTGTCAGGAAGTTAGCGCAATAAAAGAGAAGGCATCGTTATCTCGCTTTCTTAACCCGCTCGCTTCACTCACTGAAAACAGTGATTGACAAACACCAGGAAATGCGTAGAATACGCCTTCCTCGCTGAGGCAAACCAGTTCATCGGTTAGCCGGCTGATAAGACAGCCTCGCAGCGAAACAGCTCTTTAACAATTTGATCAGGTAATTCATGTGGGCGCTTGCCGATGAGGGTGATAAATCACCAAATATCAAGGCAAGCGGTCATGACAATGTAAATTGAAATGAATTCGTTTGAACCTTGAGCCAAGTTTGATGCGCTTTTGTTGTTCGTCAACATTATGTTGTTGGATGACGAGTAAGCATCACAATGATTTTAAACTGAAGAGTTTGATCATGGCTCAGATTGAACGCTGGCGGCAGGCCTAACACATGCAAGTCGAGCGGTAACAGATCTAGCTTGCTAGATGCTGACGAGCGGCGGACGGGTGAGTAATGCATAGGAATCTACCCGGTAGTGGGGGATAACCTGGGGAAACCCAGGCTAATACCGCATACGTCCTACGGGAGAAAGGGGGCTCCGGCTCCCGCTATCGGATGAGCCTATGTCGGATTAGCTAGTTGGTGAGGTAATGGCTCACCAAGGCAACGATCCGTAGCTGGTCTGAGAGGATGATCAGCCACATCGGGACTGAGACACGGCCCGAACTCCTACGGGAGGCAGCAGTGGGGAATATTGGACAATGGGGGGAACCCTGATCCAGCCATGCCGCGTGTGTGAAGAAGGCCTTCGGGTTGTAAAGCACTTTCAGCGAGGAAGAACGCCTAGTGGTTAATACCCATTAGGAAAGACATCACTCGCAGAAGAAGCACCGGCTAACTCCGTGCCAGCAGCCGCGGTAATACGGAGGGTGCAAGCGTTAATCGGAATTACTGGGCGTAAAGCGCGCGTAGGTGGCTTGATAAGCCGGTTGTGAAAGCCCCGGGCTCAACCTGGGAACGGCATCCGGAACTGTCAAGCTAGAGTGCAGGAGAGGAAGGTAGAATTCCCGGTGTAGCGGTGAAATGCGTAGAGATCGGGAGGAATACCAGTGGCGAAGGCGGCCTTCTGGACTGACACTGACACTGAGGTGCGAAAGCGTGGGTAGCAAACAGGATTAGATACCCTGGTAGTCCACGCCGTAAACGATGTCGACCAGCCGTTGGGTGCCTAGCGCACTTTGTGGCGAAGTTAACGCGATAAGTCGACCGCCTGGGGAGTACGGCCGCAAGGTTAAAACTCAAATGAATTGACGGGGGCCCGCACAAGCGGTGGAGCATGTGGTTTAATTCGATGCAACGCGAAGAACCTTACCTACTCTTGACATCCTGCGAACTTGTGAGAGATCACTTGGTGCCTTCGGGAACGCAGAGACAGGTGCTGCATGGCTGTCGTCAGCTCGTGTTGTGAAATGTTGGGTTAAGTCCCGTAACGAGCGCAACCCTTGTCCTTATTTGCCAGCGGGTAATGCCGGGAACTCTAAGGAGACTGCCGGTGACAAACCGGAGGAAGGTGGGGACGACGTCAAGTCATCATGGCCCTTACGAGTAGGGCTACACACGTGCTACAATGGCCGGTACAAAGGGTTGCGAGCTCGCGAGAGTCAGCTAATCCCGAAAAGCCGGTCTCAGTCCGGATCGGAGTCTGCAACTCGACTCCGTGAAGTCGGAATCGCTAGTAATCGTGAATCAGAATGTCACGGTGAATACGTTCCCGGGCCTTGTACACACCGCCCGTCACACCATGGGAGTGGACTGCACCAGAAGTGGTTAGCCTAACGCAAGAGGGCGATCACCACGGTGTGGTTCATGACTGGGGTGAAGTCGTAACAAGGTAGCCGTAGGGGAACCTGCGGCTGGATCACCTCCTTAAACGATGCATCATCCCTCGCGGTAAGCGCTCACAATGAATTACCTGATCAGAATGCTGTTGATACGCATTGATAAGCGTTTTCTTCTTATTGAAAAAATAAAAAAGACCTTTCTTTTAAAAACCTTTTTTTTCTTTTATTAATGTGAAAATGCACCCACTTATCCCTGCGCATATCACTCGCTCTTTAACAATGTATATCATGCTGACATAAACGCTTCTTTGAAGTGTTTATACGTAATTGTTTTGTGATACGTCTCAAGCGTATCCGGCAATCGTTATCATTGCGAACCCCAGACTCCTTCGGGTTATAGGGTCAAGCAATGAAGCGCACACGGTGGATGCCTAGGCAGCCAGAGGCGATGAAAGACGTGGTAGCCTGCGATAAGGCTCGGCGAGGTGGCAAACAACCTGTGACCCGGGCATCTCTGAATGGGGAAACCCACTCATCATAAGATGAGTATCTTACGCTGAATATATAGGCGTAAGAGGCGAACCAGGGGAACTGAAACATCTAAGTACCCTGAGGAAAAGAAATCAACCGAGATTCCCCTAGTAGCGGCGAGCGAACGGGGACCAGCCCTTAAGCATGTGACTGATTAGACGAACGAGCTGGGAAGCTCGGCCGCAGCGGGTGATAGCCCCGTAGTCGAAAATCTGATCATGTGAAATCGAGTAGGTCGGGGCACGAGAAACCTTGACTGAAGACGGGGGGACCATCCTCCAAGGCTAAATACTCCTGGCTGACCGATAGTGAACCAGTACCGTGAGGGAAAGGCGAAAAGAACCCCGGAGAGGGGAGTGAAATAGATCCTGAAACCGTGTGCGTACAAGCAGTAGGAGCAGACTTGTTCTGTGACTGCGTACCTTTTGTATAATGGGTCAGCGACTTATATTCAGTGGCGAGGTTAACCGTTTAGGGGAGCCGTAGGGAAACCGAGTCTTAACTGGGCGACACAGTCGCTGGATATAGACCCGAAACCGAGCGATCTATCCATGAGCAGGGTGAAGGTTGAGTAACATCAACTGGAGGCCCGAACCAGGATCTGTTGAAAAAGATTTGGATGACTTGTGGATCGGAGTGAAAGGCTAATCAAGCTCGGAGATAGCTGGTTCTCCTCGAAAGCTATTTAGGTAGCGCCTCACGTATCACCACCGGGGGTAGAGCACTGTTTCGGCTAGGGGGTCATCCCGACTTACCAACCCGAGGCAAACTCCGAATACCGGTGAGTGCAAGCGTGGGAGACACACGGCGGGTGCTAACGTCCGTCGTGAAAAGGGAAACAACCCAGACCGTCAGCTAAGGTCCCGAAATCCTGGTTAAGTGGGAAACGATGTGGGAAGGCTCAGACAGCTAGGAGGTTGGCTTAGAAGCAGCCATCCTTTAAAGAAAGCGTAATAGCTCACTAGTCGAGTCGGCCTGCGCGGAAGATGTAACGGGGCTAAACCAGGTACCGAAGCTACGGGTTCATCCTCTGGATGAGCGGTAGAGGAGCGTCGTGTAAGCCAATGAAGGTGAATTGAGAAGTTCGCTGGAGGTATCACGAGTGCGAATGCTGACATGAGTAACGATAAAGGGAGTGAAAAACTCCCTCGCCGGAAGACCAAGGGTTTCTGTTCGACGCTAATCGGAGCAGAGTGAGTCGGCCCCTAAGGCGAGGCCGAAAGGCGTAGTCGATGGGAAACGGGTCAATATTCCCGTACCGGACATGATTGCGATGGGGGGACGGAGAAGGCTAGGTGAGCCAGGCGTTGGTTGTCCTGGTGAAAGTGAGTAGGCTTGTGTCCTAGGTAAATCCGGGATGCTCTAAGGCCGAGACACGAAACGAACTGACCACGGTCAGGAAGTCATTGATGCCACGCTTCCAGGAAAAGCCTCTAAGCTTCAGATCATGTGCGACCGTACCCCAAACCGACACAGGTGGTCAGGGTGAGAATCCCAAGGCGCTTGAGAGAACTCGGGTGAAGGAACTAGGCAAAATGGTGCCGTAACTTCGGGAGAAGGCACGCCGGCGTAAGGTGACGAGACTTGCTCTCCAAGCCCGAACCGGTCGAAGATACCAGGTGGCTGCAACTGTTTAGTAAAAACACAGCACTCTGCTAACGCGCAAGCGGACGTATAGGGTGTGACGCCTGCCCGGTGCCGGAAGGTTAAATGATGGTGTTAGGCTTCGGCCGAAGCTCTTGATTGAAGCCCCGGTAAACGGCGGCCGTAACTATAACGGTCCTAAGGTAGCGAAATTCCTTGTCGGGTAAGTTCCGACCTGCACGAATGGCGTAATGATGGCCACGCTGTCTCCACCCGAGACTCAGTGAAATTGAAATCGCCGTGAAGATGCGGTGTACCCGCGGCTAGACGGAAAGACCCCGTGAACCTTTACTATAGCTTCACACTGGACGCTGATGTTGCCTGTGTAGGATAGCTGGGAGGCTTTGAACCTCGGACGCCAGTTCGAGCGGAGCCAACCTTGAAATACCAGCCTGGCATCATTGGCGTTCTCACTCAGGTCCGTTATCCGGATCGAGGACAGTGTGTGGTGGGTAGTTTGACTGGGGCGGTCTCCTCCCAAAGAGTAACGGAGGAGCACGAAGGTACCCTCAGCACGGTCGGACATCGTGCAGTGAGTGCAAGAGCATAAGGGTGCTTGACTGCGAGACAGACACGTCGAGCAGGTGCGAAAGCAGGTTCTAGTGATCCGGTGGTTCTGTATGGAAGGGCCATCGCTCAACGGATAAAAGGTACTCCGGGGATAACAGGCTGATACCGCCCAAGAGTTCACATCGACGGCGGTGTTTGGCACCTCGATGTCGGCTCATCACATCCTGGGGCTGAAGTCGGTCCCAAGGGTATGGCTGTTCGCCATTTAAAGTGGTACGCGAGCTGGGTTTAGAACGTCGTGAGACAGTTCGGTCCCTATCTGCCGTGGGCGTTGGATGTTTGAGAAGGGCTGCTCCTAGTACGAGAGGACCGGAGTGGACGCACCTCTGGTGTTCCGGTTGTCACGCCAGTGGCATTGCCGGGTAGCTATGTGCGGACGGGATAACCGCTGAAAGCATCTAAGCGGGAAGCCCCCTTCAAGATGAGACATCCCTGAGGCCTAGAGCCTCCTGAAGGGCCCAGCGAGACCAGCTGGTTGATAGGCACGGTGTGGAAGCGCTGCAAGGCGTTGAGCTAACGTGTACTAATGGCCCGTGAGGCTTGACCCTATAACACCCAAGGGGTCTGGTCGCAGTGATAACGAAACGAGTGT
>NZ_JHQL01000002.1 GCF_000712975.1 Vreelandella neptunia
GTTGGTCGTGTTGGTCGTGACATTTTCATTCGTCGCGAACAGCTGGCTGCCATTGACGGCATCCGTCGATGTCGCGCTTAGGTCACCCGCTTGCACGTTGGTGATCTTGTCACCCCCCACGTCCAGGCCATCCACCGTACTGGTGATCACGGTGTTATTGGTAGCGTCACCAATCGTTACCTGAGTGAACTCAACTTCATCAGCAGTCGCGACTTCAATCACCTGATCGGCATTGCGGCTTATCTCGATATTCTTGCCATCGATAAACTGAACCGTTTCACCCGGTGCGACGTTATCCGCGGTTTCAGCATTAACCTGAACATCCCAGCCAGCATTGGCAACATTGCTAACGCTTGTCAGCTGCTCCTGTGTCGCTGCTTGGCCACCAGTGTAAGTGGCGTTCGGGTCAAAGGTGGTGTTGGTCAGGCCACTGATCGTGCCGGCATCGCCATCAATCGAGACAGGGTTGGTAGACCCCACACTGAGCACGTCCGCTAGGCCAAGCTGTACACCGTCTGCCGTGGTGGTAGAGGTAACGTTGGCATCACCGTTAACATTAATGGTGTCGCCTAACGCGTACTTGTTCGATGTAGCACCGTCGCCAAAGTTAATGCCTTTGTCGATCTCGGCAGCATTGTTGGTGATGTTGGTCGTGTTGGTCGTGACATTTTCATTCGTCGCGAACAGCTGGCTGCCATTGACGGCATCCGTCGATGTCGCGCTGAGATCACCCGCTTGCACGTTGGTGATCTTGTCACCCCCTACGTCCAGGCCATCCACCGTACTGGTGATCACAGTGTTATTGGTAGCGTCACCAATCGTTACCTGAGTGAACTCAACTTCGTCAGCAGTCGCAACTTCAATCACCTGATCGGCATTGCGGCTTATCTCGATATTCTTGCCATCGATAAACTGAACCGTTTCACCCGGTGCGACGTTATCCGCGGTTTCAGCATTAACCTGAACATCCCAGCCAGCATTGGCAACATTGCTAACGCTTGTCAGCTGCTCCTGGGTCGCTGCTTGGCCACCAGTGTAAGTGGCGTTCGGGTCGAAGGTGGTGTTGGTCAGGCCACTGATCGTGCCGGCATCGCCATCAATCGAGACAGGGTTGGTAGACCCCACACTGAGCACGTCCGCTAGGCCAAGCTGTACACCGTCTGCCGTGGTGGTAGAGGTAACGTTGGCATCACCGTTAACATTAATGGTGTCGCCTAACGCGTAGTTATTTGACGTCGCACCGTCACCAAAGTTGAGACCTTTATTGATCTCGGTGGTGTTATTCGTCACGTTGGTATTCGTCGCGAACAGCTGGCTGCCGTTAACGGCGTCCGTCGATGTCGCGCTGAGATCACCCGCTTGCACGTTGGTGATCTTGTCACCCCCCACGTCCAAGCCATCCACCGTACTAGTGATAACGGTGTTATTGGTAGCGTCACCAATTGTTACCTGAGTGAACTCAACTTCGTCAGCAGTCGCAACTTCAATCACCTGATCGGCATTGCGGCTTATCTCGATATTCTTGCCATCGATAAACTGAACCGTTTCACCCGGTGCGACGTTATCCGCGGTTTCAGCATTAACCTGAACATCCCAGCCGGTATTCGCTATATTTTCAACAGCGACCAACTGAGCGACGTTAACGGCATCATCTAATTGGGTACCAGCGGCAACGCTAGTGATTTGACGACTACCAATGTCAACCGCACCAAGAGCGGCAACGGTGCCCGCAATATTAGTCGAATCAGCAACGGTAGCACCGGTGGGAACGTAGCCAGCTACACCTGATTCAACAGTGGCAGCTGAACCAGCACCCAAGGCTACGCCGTTAACTGCTGTCACGTTCGAACTAAGACCAAGCGCAATGCCATTAGTTGCTGTTGAATCAACCGTCGCTGAAGTACCAAGAGCAATACCGGCATCAGCATTAGCTTTTGAGCTAGCGCCCAATGCCATGCCGTTTGTTGCTGTTACGTTCGCACTATTACCAAGCGCAATGCCACTATTTGCTGCCGCATCAACCGCCGCTGAAGCACCAAGAGCAATACCGCCATCAGCAGCAGCACTAGTAAGCGCACCAATTGCTACTGAACCACTTCCTGGGGAACGCGCATCAAGACCTTGAGCAATGGAGCTATCGCCTTCAGCGATGGCAGGCGCGTAAGCAGCAGGCGAGATGGCAATAGAAGCATTTCCTGTCGCCTGCGCACCGCCACCAATGGCTGTACCAGTATTGACAGTAGCTCCGCCGACATCTTTTCCGGCTACCGCGTCAAAACCAATGGCTGTTCCAGAGACTACCTTTGCGCCTGCACCAACAGCAGTTGAAGCTAAATTATCACCGACTGCATAACCATTGGGGTTAGTAACACCAGTTAGCGCACCAGCAGAAATGGTTGAAGAACCAGCGTCTGCCCCATCACCGACGGCAACTGCACTCTCCCCTGAAGCGCTTGCATTGGTGCCCGCCGCCAGGGCGTTAACCCCAGAAGCGCCGTCATTATTGAAGTTGGCTTGCTGCGTACCGTTATCGTTGACACTGAAGTAGTGGGTTTCGCTGGCCCTTAGCTGCGCGACGTTAACGGCATCATCCAATTCGGTACCAGCGGCAACGCTAGTGATTTGACGGCTACCGATGTCTACTGCAGCACGTGTTGCGATCGTGCCTGCAACATTAGCTGATTCAGTAGCAGTGGCGCCAGCGGGAACGTAGCCTGCTACGTTTGCTGCTATCGTGGCCTTTGAACCACTACCCAAAGCAACACCGCCAAAAGCCGTCACTTCAGTGTTAGTCCCCAATGCCGTGGCTCCCGAACGGTTGGCAAGGGCATTTTTGCCTAGCGCTACACCAGCTTCAGCATAAGGGGTGGGTAATAATGTTGTATCTGTATTATTATTGTCTACGCGCCAAGTGGCTTGCGCACCATCACCGACGGCAGTACCACCATTAGCTGCAACAGTGGGGTCGGTGGGATCATTACCAATGGCAACGGAACCTGTTGCTCGGCTGCCTGAGCCCAGCGCCATGGCATTTTTACCCGTGGCTTGCGCGCCGGTACCCATGGCGATGGTGTTTTCAACCGAGGCAAGGCTTTCCTTACCAATAGCAATACCATTATTGCCCTGTACATTGGCAAAATCGCCTAGCGCAATGGCGCTATTGGCAGAGCCAGTTGCATCGCCATTGGTATCATAGGTACCCACCTTGGCATCCTGGCCAAGGGCGATACTTCTCTCACCTGATACTTGGGACTGACGACCCATAGCGATGGAGTGCTTGCCATCCACAAGCGTGGTAGCACCCAACGCAATCGCAGAAGTAGAAGCCAGGGTTGTGGTTGCATTTGTGCCAGCGGCTATAGAAGAATTCCCTTCTGCCTTTGCAGGCCAGTATTCAGCGCCTGACAACGCAATAGCGGCATTACCTGCTTGCGCACCACCGCCAACCGCCGTGCCTGTAACAAGTCCGCCAGTTGAGTCACCTACCTTTGCATTAGCCCCGATGGCGGTTCCAGACGTGGCCTCTGCACCGGCACCCAGCGCGACTGATTGCATTAAAAACTCGGGCCCTGCAATCGGCGGGCTAAAACGCGACTCGGCTTTCGCATTATGCCCAATGGCAATTGCGCCTCCTGAATTTGCCGTCGCAAAAACCCCCAAGGCAATCGTCTGTTCATCTTGTGCGGTACTGTTCCGCCCGATAGCGACTGACTCAGAGCCTATGGCTTTAGCGGTGCTACCTAGGGCTACAGTACGTTCAGACGACGCTGCAGCATTAGGACCTATAGCAATCGCTCTCTCTTTCGTCGCATCTGAGAAACCCAAGGCAATAGAGCTGTTACCGCTGGCAGTAGCATCAATGCCAACAGCAAGGGAATTCACTCCACTTGCAATGGAAGAAACATCTCTATTCCCGCCAATAGAGATGGCGTTCGCTGCAGTCGCTTTTGCGCCTGCCCCTACTGCAGTGGAAGTAACACGAGCTGCTTGCGCTTGTACCCCTATCGCTACACCACCAGTGGGAACATCAACTGATGCCAATGGCGGTTCGTTTTCTCCCACCTTAGCACCAGCACCAATGGCAACACCTCCATTTCCATTCTCGTAAGCCTTGGCATTAACACCCAAGACGATGGACTGATCGCCTACAGACAACGCATTCCTACCAACCGCGATGGATGACACCCCTAATGCCCTTGTCGTTTCACCTGCAACGCTAGACCCGCCACCAATGGCAATTGAGTAGTCAGCGCCACCTTCTGCTCTGGCCCCTATTGCAACAGCGCGGTTAAAGTTTGCTCTGGACTGAGCACCCAAGGCGGTAGCAAAATTCCCTGCTTGCGCATTAAAGCCAAGTGCTGCCCCACCTGCATTGGATCTTGAAAACGAGCCAACCGCTGTTGCAGCCAACGAACCAGTACCTGATGAGCCGCACCCAGCAATCGTTGAATAAGTTCCACTACCATCTATGGGGTTACCCGCTAAACCGTAAGCCGTCCCATCAACTGTCCCCGTGTTAGCATTACTACAATTAGCAGCGCCGGCAAAAACTCTTGCATCCACATCGGTAATGGAGAATGGCAGTGAGGCAAGTGCCACAGCAATAACGGCTGGGCGCAACAAGGCAGAAATACTGGAGGAGGTTTGCGGCGCTGGCAGTTGGCCAACGAGCCCTTGCCGGGTGGCGGCTTTATCACGGCTGCGGGCCGCTTCAGAAGTTACCACTAACCGGCCAAGCGTACGGTTCCAGATTAAGCGAAATACGTTATTCATTGCTTAGAACTCCACTAACTGTTCAGTGAGGAGGCGCATTTACCTCGCACAACTATCTTTCCCTTGGCCATTTCGGTGTGGTGCTGAAGCGTTGAGGCGTAACACCTCACCTGGCAACATCCATCCGACCGGGCAACCACTGACTACCAACGCGCAGAGCCACCTGAGTAAGCAACACTGCACTGCGTGATATGCGGTTTCCAAAGCACTAACGCCCCTGTGTTAAAACACAGAAGTTAGTTAATACCGTTCAAGGCGTTTATTTAGTGGGTTCATTCTCGTACTTAGATTAGTGCTAACTCAATACAGTGAAATTATTGTTCATATTTAACCAAGATATACACAATTATTAACAAACACATAAAAACATTATTTAACCTTTATTAGAATAATAAAAATAAAAACACTCATAGATATTTAAAAAATAGTTATAAAAAACTTCATTTCGATAAAAAATCGCGAGAAAATACCAGTAAAATATTACAAAGAGTTAAATAATCACCTCAAACTGGTTGCAGAACTCAAATACAACACTGTCTTTGGCAGTGCCTTTTTAATTTAGAAACACTGTTTTAATATTTAATGATTATTTATAGTTTTATTTTCTGCCCTACCATACTCTCAGATTAACTATTGTTCACAAACAAGTTCTGTGCTGAAACAGTAAAACGGCTTTCACTACTGCTATCACAGCGTGGTGGATTTCTTAACTCTAATTGTGTGGATAAAATCAAGCAGTCACAGACCATGGACAATCACTGATGTCACCTCCATTAACGCACTCAATGAATGGTGCTATCATGCCATAATCAGCTGCTGGGTAACCTTTAGTGTCCATCGTTTGGATTAATTAAGGTATTATATTTCTAATTTAGATAGCTTGCTTAGCGCTAGTTCTATTTCCGTCACGCTCCTCTTACACCAATAGAGCGAATGTTAAGCAACGCAATTTTTTGACAGTACTTAACATTTGAAAGCATAAAGGTTAGCTTACTCACCGTTTGATATTTGCATGATCTTAATTTGAAAAATTGTTGCTCGATTTTTTGGGAGAAATCTGCGACAACTATAGTACTAGCGTTTTACTACTAGGCGGGCTTAATTTTTCGATAGTTTATCCTTAAGATAACGCACGGAAACCGTCTATCTTATGGTCGGCTTTTCTACAAGCACGCTAACAAAATTGCAGTTGAACTGATGTTTAATCACTAAAATAAACCATTTTCAACGATAAATGAGCAGATTAGTAATTTTATCTTATTGTTACATTAAGACGAGCCACCCTATGATTCAGATAACACAAACGACTAATTAACAGAACTATCTGCGCTTGTATTGCTGATATCGAGGAAAACATATCGGACGACCGCACTTTTGTTCTCGTTGAACTCTATGGATAGACCTACACAGCATGCTGCTTACTTTCACTGACAAGACACGACTTGGATATGGCCTATGCGTATTGCAATAGTAGAAGATGAGAAGGTGGGTTCAGAGCGCATTGAAAAGGCGCTTTTGGATGGGTTTGCCGAACGAGGCATCGAAGCTAATATCTTCTCCTTTGAAACCAGTAAAGCCTTCATACATACCGCCAGTCGTAACACGTTCGACTTGGTGGTGCTTGATTGGCACTTGCCTGATGGAACAGGCATCGCTCTGCTCAACTGGATGAAAACGTATCTGCAGATCCTTCCTGCCGTCATTATGGTTACCCTGAGGCAGGAGGAAGTAGATGTCATTCAGGCGTTGAATGCAGGTGCTGATGACTTTATTAGCAAGCCTTTCAGACCCCGTGAGCTTGCTGCAAGAGCCTATGCTTCCACACGCCGCCACTCATTACGCACACCTAGCGTGGCGCAACAGCAAGCACTTGAATTTGGCCGTATTAAGCTGAATGCCAACCGTGAAACGGCTTATGTAGACGGTGAAGAAGTGACGTTGACTCGGCAGGAATTTCGTTTGGCATTCCTTCTACTCAACCAGCTTGGCAGTCCGCTTTCACGCTCTTACTTATATGAATATGTTTGGGGGAAAAGTGACCCGCCGGGCACACGCACGCTAGATGTCCACATACACCGGGTACGCAAAAAACTGAATCTAACTTCAGAATTTGGCTGGAATCTTGTTTCAGTTTATGGATATGGCTACCGACTACAGGCGCTTGACGAAATGACTGAGGCAACCGTAAGCAAATAGAGGGGCTATTGAGCTATTGAATTGAGGGCGAAAGCCATTACACAATAGCAAAAAACCCGCTTTGGAAATTGATTTCCTAAGCGGGTTTTGCTGTTAAAGCCACTCAACCATGGGGGGCTATGCTATTCAGTCAATATGAATACCAATGCGCCGAGCGACTTCCTCATAAGCCTCAATGACGCCTCCCAACCCTTGGCGGAAACGGTCTTTATCAAGTTTCTCACGGGTGTTGGCATCCCATAGACGGCAACCATCCGGAGAGAATTCATCGCCGAGTACAACCTCGCCTTTAAAGATGCCAAACTCTAGCTTGTAATCGACAAGCAAAATATCACCTTCGGCAAATAGCTGCTTGAGGACATGGTTCACTTTAAAAGTGAGTGTCTTCATTTTTGCCAGTTGCTCTGGGGTTGCCCAACCAAAGGTTTCTGCTAGCGACTCATTAATCATTGGGTCGCCTTTTTCATCATTCTTTAAGAACAGCTCAAAGGTCGGAGGAGACAGTGCCATCCCCTCTTCAACGCCCAACCGTTTAACCAAACCGCCAGCCGCAATGTTGCGTACTACACATTCAACAGGAATCATCTGCATATTTTTTACTAAGCTTTCGTTATCCGAAAGCTGTTTTTCAAAATGCGTAGGGATTCCCGCTTCTTGTAGACGTTGCATAATGTATGCGTTAAAGATGTTGTTCACCTTGCCTTTACGGGCCAGTGACTCTTTCTTTTTGCCATCAAACGCGCTGGTATCATCACGAAAATGCAGTACCAACAAATCTGGATCGTCGGTGGTATAAACAGATTTTGCTTTACCAGCATAGAGCTCTTGGCGCTTTTCCATGGGGACTCCGAAAAGGTTACAAAATTAGACGTTAACGTAGATAGCCGGAGACACGCTCAAGCAGCTCGCGCTGATCATCAGCACTAAAGCTACGTTCACTGGCATTAATGGCGCGCAGAATCGTCTTATCACCGTTAGGCTGAAGAGCAAGACGAATTTGCTGTGACATACGGCGTACATCGGGGCTAAAGACGATCTGCAGTGGATTACGTCCCCGCTCTGTCTCCGTCATATACTCAACCAAAAACTCATAATTATCAGCGGAAGTTGCTAATAAGTCACGTTCGCCCTCTACACTAAAATCAAGTTCCAGATAATGATCAAGTTCCGCCCAAACACGATCTATCGGTTGAGGAATTACCACTTCCCACTCGTCGCCTTGCTGTTGCAACTGAGGCGTTTGCTGTTCTGCAAGTCGTTGAGCTGTCCAAGAAGAAGCGCTAGCGGTGGCACTACGTGCACCTAGGTACTGTTCTAACGCGTCAAGACATGCTGCTACGCTTTGCCCTGATTGTTCGCAGCGTACCTCACTACTGCCCGACCTCAACGCACTCTGCAGCGTCAATGTGGCTTGCGAGGTCACTATAACGCCTTGGCTTGCATTACTTTGCTGTACACCTAGCTGGCGACTACGCGCAAACGCTTCTAACTGTGGCCAAACGGCTCCCGTGTCTGCCGCGACTACTAGCCATGTCTGGTTACCTACCTGACGACGCTCTACGAACTCTGGTTCTAAGCCACTGCCAATCGCTAATGACGGAGGCGCAGAAATCTCAGCGGCCTGTTGAGGACGCGTATCTTGTGCAGTAACTTGCGGCACAGGCATAGCATCGCGGTAACGCTGGGTATTGCGCGTGTCAGGAAGTACTAGGGGGGGCGCTGGGGCGGCTTCAGTGTAGTCTAAATTGCGGTCATGGTAGTAACCATCGCGCGAGCATCCGGCAAGTACAACAGCTGTTGCGAGTGCCAGCGGTATCCATTTAAGCGCACGTTTTTCAAGCAAGCGTTTTTCAAGAACAGGGCGCATCGAGCCACCTTAACAGTCAACAGATCGAGTACCCGGCGAGTCAACAACGACCACCGGGTAACAGAGGGGTTGCGTCGAATTACTCCTCTACGACGCCCGCCAACTGCAGCGCTTCACTCACAGTGGCGTGGTACTTTTCAGACAACCAAGTTAACGGCAGACGAATCCCTGCGTCCATATACCCCATGCGATGCAGTGCCCACTTAACTGGGATTGGGTTAGCTTCGATGCCTAAATTAGTATGTAACGGCATCAAACGCGTATTAATTTGGTGCGCTTTGTCTGCATCACCGGCCACTGCTGCAGCACATAAATCATGCATTGCTTTAGGCGCTACGTTCGCAGTAACGGAAATATCACCGTGGCCACCCATCAACATAAAATCACAGGCAGTGGCATCGTCTCCGGAGTAGAGCATAAAATCGCTGCCCTTCAAGCGAGTAATTAGATCCTCGGCACGCTCAAGGTTCCCCGTCGCATCTTTCAAACCAATGATATTTTTCACTTCTGCCAAGCGCACTACCGTTTCATTGTAGAGATCAGAGCAGGTACGACCAGGAACGTTGTACAGAATTACTGGAAGATTACTGCCTTCAGCAACGGCTTTAAAGTGTTGGTATAGCCCTTCTTGGGTCGGCTTATTGTAGTAAGGGCACACCGATAGGCAATAGTCTGCGCCCACTTCACTGGCATAGCGTGCCAGCTCAACCGCCTCTGATGTGGCGTTAGCCCCGGTGCCGGCAATCACTGGAATTCGGCCATTCACCTCTTCTACCACGCTGCGAATCACATCGAAGTGCTCGGCAAATGACATGGTAGTAGGCTCGCCGGTGGTACCCGCTGCAACGATGGCATCAGTGCCATTATCGAGGTGGAAGTTCACCAGACGACGAAGCGCCTCCCAGTCGATGTCGCCATTGATCTTCATCGGCGTCGCCAGGGCGACAATGCTGCCTGTGATCATCCGCTTGTTCCTCACCTACAAAATTATAAAATTACGCGGCAAACGATATTCATTCAAAGAAATCGAGTAGCCACGACCATTAGCCTGGGTATCGCATGGGCATACATTGAGCATACATAGTGGGGCAATTCGACTAGCTGCCATTTTATGCCTTTCGCCTTCTGCTGTGCTCCAAGGGGTTCTACAAAAAACAAATGGTACTCAGGCGACTCGAACCTGTACAGCGCAAAGCACTGAGAGTTTTTATAGCCCTTCGCTATTAGGCGCTTATTCGCTTTGACATAAGCGCGTTACTTGCGTGTAATCAACTCACTATATTATCCCATTAAAGGAGCTTTACATGTCAGTGCGCCTTAACCAATTGGTACCTGACTTTTCCGCCCCAGCCACCGGTGATACAACGGTGACGCTGTCTGAACTGCGCGGTAAACAGGTAGTTATCTATTTTTACCCAAAAGCCAGTACACCCGGTTGTACTACCGAAGGTGGCGATTTCAGAGACCGCAAACCGCGTTTCGATGCTGCCAACACAGTCATTATCGGCGTTTCTAGAGACGGTATCCGTGCTCAGGAGAACTTCAAGGCGAAGCAAGAGTTCAATTTCGAGCTTATCTCCGATAAGGATGAAACTGTGTGCCAGCTTTTTGACGTTATCAAGCTCAAAAAAATGTACGGTAAAGAGCACCTTGGCATTGAGCGTAGCACCTTCCTGATTGACAGTGAGGGTAAGCTTGCTCAAGAGTGGCGTGGCGTTAAAGTTCCAGGGCACGTTGATGACGTATTGGCAGCCGCAGAAGCATTAAATGCCAGCTAACAAGACCAAGACTGCCGTATCCCTTGTGGATGCCATCTCCGCTCGTTTCTCTTATTCGTTCACATGCATTACGAGTAGATAGCGCCTATTAATGTTCAACCACTGGTAGCTGCTTTTTTCCTTCTCGTTCTTCAATCCCTCTTGGCCAAGCGTAAACCAATGCTTTTAGCAATGTAGCCAGGGGGATTGCAAAGAAAACGCCCCAAAACCCCCAAATACCGCCAAAAAACAGCACCGCAACAATAATTGAAACGGGATGGATATTATTCGTTTCTGAAAACAACACTGGTGCAAGCACATTCCCGTCAAGTGCTTGAATCACACCATAGGCAATCAGCACATAAGCAAATTGCTCACTGATTCCAAAATGAAACCCTGCGACCGCCGCCACAGGAATAGTGACAACTGCCGCTCCAATGTAAGGCACCAGCACAGAGAAACCCACAAGCACTGCTAATAACGCGGTATAAGGCAAGCCAAAGAAAGCGAAGGTAAAGAAAGAAACCGTACCAACAATAATAATTTCAATCGATTTGCCGCGTATGTAATTCGCAATTTGACGATCCATTTCATGCCAGATGCGGGTCAACAGCGTGCGCTTTTGTGGTAGCAGCGACAGCGTAAAACCTACCAATGACTGGCGATCCTTGAGCATAAAGAATACCAGTATCGGCACTAACACGAGATAAATAATCAGCGACATAATGTTGCCCAGCGACGCCAGTGAAAGTGTTAATGCACGCTGCCCTAGCTGGCTGATTTCTCGGCTTGCAACGCCTATCCAGCTTTGCATTTGATCGGGGGTTATTAAATTTGGATAGCGCCCCTGTAGGTCGTCTAACCACCCCTGGCCACTAGCAAACATTCGGGGAGTTTCCTGAACAAGGCCAACAAGCTGATTCCAGATTAGTGGCATTAAGATGAAAGCAAGCGTCAATAACACGCTAACAAATGCTACAAACACAACAATAACCGCTAGCAAATGAGGCACCCCGCGCCGGGTCAGCGCACTCACTACCCCCTGCAGCAAAAACGCTAGCACAAGCGCAGTGAAAAACGGCGCTAGCATTCTGCCAAACCAAATAATGGCTGCAAATCCAGCTACTAACACAAGCAAAAGGATTAACGCCTCTTCGTCTGAAAAGTAGCGTTCTACCCAACTTTTCAGAATGGTACGCACGGTCATGAGCGAGATATCCCTGCTTTGCGTATCCAGAAGTAGTAAATATCGCCGCGTTGTTCGCGCCCTTCAAGCGTATGGTCGCTTAGCTCAGTAAATGATGCCATATCGCGCCATGAGCCAGCATCGGTTGACCTCACCTCTAGTCGTTGACCTGGGGCCATCCCAGCCAGTACCTGCTTGGCTTTTAATAGCGGTAGCGGGCAATGTAATCCGGTGGCATCTAACACGGTGTCTGGCTGAAGGCTATTAACTGGCCTAGAATCTGTTTGCTCGGACATACCCTCTCCTGAAAAATATTTGCTCGAATACGGTATTGTTACAACCACTATTTCTTTCAAATCCTCATTGAGAATTTGATTTAACGGCACTTCCCTGCCTGAATCAATGTCACACCGCTGTTTGCTGCGTATATTACTTGAACTCAGGAACACCAATGAGGATGCCATGCCGCACCTTCGACTCGTACCTTTTCGCCGAACCTATGCACTGGCACTTATGCTGAGCATCGCCAGCGTTAGCTCGCCCAGCCTTGGCTTCGACGATTATCAGCTCCCTAGCCTAGGCGGCGCTTCAACTTCTGTTAGCAACGAGGAGTATCGTCTAGGTCGCGCTTGGCTTCGTCAATTTCGTGCTCAGGCACCACAATGGCAAGACCCTATCGTAAATGACTACCTAAATAGCCTAGTTGCACGCCTTGCTCCTCATAGTCAGCTTGGCAGCCTTCGCACAACGACCGTGATGGTTGATAACGGTTCTCTCAATGCTTTCGCAGTTCCTGGCGGGGTCATAGGCATCAATTCTGGATTATTCGCCTTTGCTGAAGATGAGGGAGCCTTTGTGTCGGTTATCGCCCATGAGCTAGGCCATCTGTCTCAGCGACACTACGCCAGGGGCAGTGCACGAGCAGAGCAAACGCAGCTACCCGCGATGGCCGCTATGCTTGCAGGCATGCTCATTGCCGCTAGCGGTGGCGGTGATGCAGGCATGGCCGCTGCCATGGGTTCTCAAGCGGCGCTAATTCAAGATCAATTGTCTTATTCACGACGTTTTGAACAAGAAGCTGACCGTATTGGTCTGCAGGCAATGGCAAGTGCCGGTTACAACCCAGATGCGATGGTACGAATGTTTGGTGCTATGCAGCGAATGGCACGGCTCCAGGGCGGCACCCCACCAGAATTCTTACTTACCCACCCAGTGAGCGATAGCCGGCTAAGCGATGCTCAGGCACGCGCATCACAGCTAACAATTGCCGACACTTATACTAGCGACACGTTATACGACATGATGCGCGCTCGCGCACTTTTGAGCATTTACCACAACACACCGCAACAAGCTGCATCACGCCTTGCCCAAGAAAATGGTGAAGAGCAAGCGCAGCGCTATTTATCGGCGCTAATCGCAGCTCGAAACGGCCAAACTGACAACGCGCTGCAAACTATCGATCAACTGGCCCGTGAATTACCCGACTACGGTATGCTACCTGCCTCTGCCGCTACAGTTGCGTTAGAAGCCCAACGCTATGAGGAAGCTATTACGCGTAGCCAGCGTCTACTGCGAATCATGCCCAATTACTTACCGGCGCAATTGGTGTTAGCCGAAGCTCAGCTGCAGCGCGACCCACAGGCTGCTTATGAATTGCTACGTGATATTACTGCGCAGCACCCTGAAAGCCCCCAGGGATTCAACCTACTTGCCGAAGCAGCGGGACGAAGTGGTTATAACGGTTGGGGTCACTTAGCACGAGCAGAGCACTTACAGCTAACCGGTAGAGTTGACCGCGGTATTCGCCAGTTAAATATCGCTAAAGATGCCGCACAGCAAGAGAACGATCAGCAGGTATTAGCGCGTATTGAACAACGCAGGGAAGCGTTCATTGACTATCGCGAGGCATTAGACAAGTTTTGACATTTCTAAAAAAGCCCGAATGCCTATCGCATTCGGGCTGTACCCTTCGAGCTATCATAGTGAGTTTATACGTTAGGCATTGAAACTCAGCATTCGCTCTAGTGGTTTTAACGCCTGCAGCCGCAGCGTGTCATCAACAAAAATTTCGCCACTACCGTCGCGCAGCGCTCCCGCGAGGTTATCCAGAGCATTCATCGCCATCCATGGGCAGTGGGCACAGCTACGACAGGTTGCACCGTTGCCCGCTGTGGGCGCCTCAAACAGGGTTTTATCGGGCACGGCCTGCTGCATTTTAAAGAAAATGCCGCGGTCAGTGGCAACAATTAATTTGTCATTAGGTAGCGTTTGTGCAGCCTTAATCAGTTGCGAAGTAGAGCCTGCCACGTCAGCCAAAGCAACGACTGCATCCGGTGACTCAGGGTGCACCAGCACCGCAGCTTCCGGATAAAGGCGCTTGAGATCTTCAATACCTTTCGCTTTGAACTCTTCGTGAACGATACAAGCACCATCCCACATCAGCATATCTGCGCCGGTTTTTTTCTGAATATAACCGCCTAAATGCTTATCCGGTGCCCACAGTATTTTTTCCCCTTTCGCTTGAAGGTGCTCAATAACTTCAACCGCAATTGAGGAGGTAACAACCCAATCAGCACGGGCTTTCACGGCGGCAGAGGTATTGGCGTATACCACCACGGTACGGTCAGGATGAGCATCACAAAAAGCACTGAATTCATCGGCAGGACAGCCAATATCCAGCGAACAGGTCGCTTCCAGAGTAGGCATTAAAACGCGTTTTTCTGGCGATAGAATTTTCGCCGTTTCTCCCATGAAGCGCACACCTGCAACGACCAGCGTTGTCGCATCATGTCGTGCACCAAAGCGTGCCATTTCAAGAGAGTCTGCAACACAGCCACCCGTCTCTTCAGCCAACTGTTGAATGGCATCATCGGTATAGTAATGAGCGACAAGCACTGCATTATTTGCGTTGAGTAGTTGCTTGATTTCAGCCACCCGTGCCTCATCTTCCGCAGGAATACGAGTGGGGCAATATGGGCTGGGGAGCGGAGCGCTAAGCTCAGCTTGAGTAGTCATAATAGTCATCGTGTCTACCACTGTGACGAACAGGGAATCCCCCTGTTAAACACCGGTCACGGCGTGTGCACTTTGCAAACGCCGCACTCGATGCGATAAGCCGCTGCGTCTTTCGCGGGGACTCATCGCTCTGCCCACCATAAGTGGACAGCGCTACCATGACATCATTGGTAGCTATAACTAGGACTATTGTGGTGTTAAATCGTTGCCCGCTGCAAGCATAAAGTGTGCGTTAGTTGGCTTCATCACCAAATAGCAAAACGCCCCTGGCAGCAAGCTACCAAGGGCGTTAAATTTGGTGGGTCGTGTAGGATTCGAACCTACGACCAATTGATTAAAAGTCAACTGCTCTACCAACTGAGCTAACGACCCCCTCGAACGGATGCATATAGTACGGATAGAGCTTGCTAATAGCAAGCCTTTTTTACCTTTTACCAATACACATCCGTCAAAAACACTTCTTCGAACTACTACCAACCATACTTAATTATTAACCACGCTTAGGCTTTGGCTTGCGCATAGCTTGAACCGGGCGGCGCTTGTGCTTATCGCGGCTCCAACGGTTCTTCTCATCTGGCGTTAATGCGGGCACTTTGCGGGTTTCTAGATTTGCCAACGTGGCCAAGTCATCGACCTCGTCCTGGGAAAGCTCTACCCACTCGCCTGCTTTGGCGCGCTTATCAAGGAAGATATTGCCATAGCGCACCCGCTTTAAGCGGCTAACCGTGAGCCCTTGGGATTCCCACAGGCGACGCACTTCGCGGTTACGACCTTCTAAAATCACCACGTGAAACCAGGTGTTAATGCCTTCACCACCGAACTCTTGTACGTCGGTAAAACGCGCCGGGCCATCCTCTAGCATCACGCCGTCGACCATCGCAACAATGTGTTCGCGCTTGACCTCACCCATCACCCGCACCGCGTATTCACGCTCTACCTGGGTTGATGGGTGCATTAAGCGGTTAGCAAGCTCGCCGTCTGTGGTGAAGAGCAACAAGCCACTGGTGTTAATATCCAGGCGGCCAATGGCAATCCAGCGCTCGCCTTTCAGGCGCGGTAGGCGTTCGAACACCGTGCGACGCCCTTCTGGATCTTTACGGGTGCACAGTTCGCCTTCTGGCTTGTTGTACATAATCACCCGGCGCGGCACTTCCTCTTCGGGCCGCAGTGACACGGGGCGATCATCAAAACTTACCTTGTCGCGGGCTTCTACCCGGTCACCTAGCTTGGCGACTTGGCTATTCACCTTTACTCGGCCGTCGGAAATGGCAGTTTCCATCTCTCGGCGAGAACCCAGCCCTGCCCGAGCCAATACTTTTTGCAGCTTTTCGCTGGTCGGGGGCGTGGTGTTATTACTCTGACTCATGGTCGTCTGACCTCACATCGTTAGTCTGCGTGCGCGCATCATCGTCGTTACGCTGCGCACGTGCCGCTAGGCGCGCCTCTAAATCGGCGAAACTCAGCGGCTGGGTTAACGCCGTCTCGGCGTGTTTATCAGCTATCTCTGCTGTAACAATCTCTGTTGTAACAATCTCTGCTGCAACACTCTCAGCAGCAACACTCTCAGCTGAGGTTATCTCTTCACTCTGGGGTGGCGCATCCTGCACGGTTTCAGGCGTTTCGTCCAGTGCTGGTTGCGCTTCATCTTGCCCAATATCCGTATCGCGATCATCAGCATTGACCAGTTCATGCATGGGCGGCAATGCATCCAAGGTTTTCAGGCCAAAATCATCTAAAAAGCTACGAGTAGTGGCATAAACAGCGGGGCGTCCGGGCACATCTCGATGGCCTACTACGCGAACCCACCCTCGCTCCATCAACGTACGCATAATCGAACTACTAACACTGACGCCGCGCACGTCTTCAATATCGCCTCGCGTTACTGGCTGGCGATAGGCAATCAGCGCCAGCGTTTCTAGCAGCGCCCGTGAGTAACGCTGCGGCCGCTCATCCCATAGCCGCGACACCCAGTGCGAAAGCCGTGGCCGAATACGTAGCTGAAAGCCGGATGCCGTTTCCACCAGCTCCAGCGCCCCGTTTTCATGGCGCAGTTCAAGACGAGCCAATGCATCCCGCAGCGCTTTTCTGGGCGGGCATTCGTCTTCTAAAAACAGCGTTTCAAGCCGCTCTAAGGAAAGCGGTTCGCCAGCGGCAAGCAGCGCTGCTTCAATAATATCGTCTAACGTGGTGTCTCTCACGGCGACTCCTCGTCAGGTTCAAACGCTGGCTCTTCAAACACCACTTCGTCAAACGCAGACTCAGAGGCATCGTCTTCGCTGTCTACGTCTACAAACGCGCTCTCTTCGCTATCTGCCAAGGCCGCTTGACGCGCACGCACATGAATGGGCGACAGCGGCGCATTCTGGACAATTTCAATCATGGCTTCTTTGGCTAATTCTAAAATGGCCATAAACGTCACTACGACGCCAGCGCGCCCCTCTTCCAACGTAAACAGCGCTTCAAAGGGGGTATAGCGTTGGTGCTCAGCGTCGTGACTTAGCTGCTCCATAATTTTCAGCATGCGCTCTCGGGTAGACAGCACCTCGCGGCTGATCTGGTGGGACTGTGTCAGCTCAGCGCGCTTCAGAATGTCCGACAGCGCCCCTAACAGTTCGTCTAACCCCACGTCAGGGTGAATCACTCGCGCTTCCAGCGGTGGCAACCCTGCCTGAACGCTGAACCAGTCACGCCCAACCCGAGGCAGCGTGTCTAACGTTTCGGCTGCTTCTTTTAAACGCTCGTACTCTTGCAGGCGGCGAATCAGCTCAGCCCTGGGATCTTCTTCCTCTTCGCCTTCCGCCTTCGGCGGGCGCGGCAGCAGTGAGCGCGACTTAATTTCCGCCAGCGTCGCTGCCATTAACAGGTACTCACCGGCCAGTTCAATCTTCATGGCTTTCATCAGCTCGACGTACTCAATGTACTGGTGCGTAATGGTTGCCACGTTAATCGTGAGAATATCCAGGTTTTGGCGCCGAATCAGATAGAGCAACAGATCAAGCGGCCCCTCGAAGGCTTCCAAAAACACGCGCAGCGCTTCCGGTGGAATATACAGATCCTCCGGCAGCTGCATGATGGGCTCATCAAACAGACGCCCTAGCACTTCCGCCATGGGTGCTGTGGCGAGGGCGTCGAGAGAGTCATGGTCAACGGTAGCGCTTGGCGTCTCGCTCACGCAGGGCGTATTCCTTTATCAGTTAAACATCCATGATGGCCAGTGTAACAGCGTGCAAGCCGTGGCGGCACCTAGCCTGCCTCGGCGGCTTTACGGTAGCGCCCTTGGTAGTCAAACAGCTTATCGCGAAGCTGCCAGTGCCGCCCAACTTTACGGCCCACCACAAAGTCTGGGTGGCGTAGGCGGCGCTGTTCTTCGACCACCTCAGCTGGCGAAGCAGGCTGCCACTTAGTCCCTGGCGCACGCAAATGGTGACGTAAGAAAACCGCATAAAATGCCCGCCGCTGAGCCGGCGTTTCCAGCGCAAACCACTCGGCCAAGCTGGCGCCATCTTCATCGTAATAGGTCACTTTTAATCGCGGCAGCCCTCGCCCATTCGTGATGGCCTCTAACTGCATACCGCTGACTCGCAGCACGTTGGCATCTTTTAATTTAAGCGCATCTTTGAGCTTATCGTCAGCATCTACCAACAATTGCTCGCAACCGTGGCAGCGGCGGGCGGCAATATCATTTTCAGCGCCACATTGCTCGCAGACTTTAAAGCGAAAACGAAAGTCACACTGCTTTTGATTGGTGCCCCACCTGCCCTTGCCTGGCTTAGCAGGTGGATTGGGATTATCTACCAGCCCTTGGCATCGACGGCCAAAATGCTCAATTACCAGCTCACCATCACGTTTACCCCAGAATAGATTGGCATGACCACAGGCCGGGCACTCAACCTGTACTGGCTCGCTGTCACTGTCCGGCTTTGGCTCGCCGACCTCTGGCGCATAGAGGTCCCAGGGGTTTCCGGCATAATCCAACACTAGACAGTCGGCTTTATCCGGCGAAAGACGCAGCCCTCGGCCAACAATTTGCTGATAAAGGCTTACCGATTCTGTGGGCCGCAGAATGGCGATTAAATCCACATGGGGCGCATCAAATCCAGTCGTCAGCACGGCGACGTTAACAAGAAATTTAAGTTCACGCGCCTTGAACGCCTCAATCAGCGCTGTACGTTCGTGAGAGGCCGTCGCACCGGTAATCAGCGCTGACTGGTTGATGGGTAAATAACTGATAATTTCTTCGGCATGGGCGACCGTGGCGGCAAAAATCATCACCCCTTGACGCGCGGCGGCATACTCAACCACCTGGGCAATAATCCCTGGCGTAACGCGGCTACCGGCAACAACACGGTTGAGTTCTTCCTCACGAAACAGCCCACTGGAGGCAGGAGCCAAGGCGGAAAAGTCGTAGCCTTCAATGGCCATATCCAGCCGTTTAGGCTCCGCCAAAAAGCCTTGTTTCACCATTAGCCGTAGCGGCTGTTCAAAGACGCAGTCGGCAAAGAAGCACGCGTCATCACCGCGCACCATGCCATGGTGGTGACGGTGGTAGATAAACCCCTGCCCCAACCGAAACGGCGTGGCAGTTAAACCGAGAATTTTTAGCTGCGGGTTGTGATGCTGAAGATGTTCAATCACCTGGCGATAGCTGGCGTCTTTTTCCAGCGAGACCCGGTGGCACTCGTCTATCACTAGCAGCGTAAAACTTGCATCGCTGAAACGCTCTAGGTTGCGCACCACCGACTGCACCGAGCCAAACACCACCTGTCGGCTGGCTTCTTTACGCTTGAGACCCGCGCTAAAAATATCTGCCTCAAGCCCATAGGCTTGATATTTAGCATGGTTTTGCTCGACCAGCTCACGTACGTGGGCCAGCACCAGAACGCGGCCACGGGCAAGCCTGGCAAGCTCAGCAATGACCAGCGACTTGCCACTACCGGTAGGCAATACCACCACCGCGGGCGCACTGGTCGCGCGGAAGTGCTCCACCACCCGCTTGACTGCCTCTGTTTGGTAAGGGCGCAAGCTGGGCGGCGAAGCGGAACTAGCGCTGCTGGACGAGCTGAATGAAGACATATTAGTCGAAGCGCGGGGCGCGACGCTCCATCCGTGCGCTTACCGCCTCGCGATGCTCGGCACCCGCCAACAGCTGCTGCTGCAAATGCGCTTCAAGGGCCAGCCGCTCGCCATGGGCTAGATCCGGCGCGCGAGCGAACAGCTCACGAGCAGCCGCCACCGCCCGAGGTGAGCGCGAGGCGATAAGCGCTGCGGTTTCACGAGCTGCTTCCTGGGGCACATCACTTAGGCGGCTGCCTAACCCCAGCTGGTACGCCTCTTCCCCTGATACCTTGCGCCCGCTTATCGCCAGTTCTTGAAGCACATCCTGACGCAGCCCCATGCCTGTCACGCTAATCGCCATATCGGGGATAATGCCCCAGTCGATCTCCAGCAGCCCCAGGCGCGCGTGAGGGTGAAGAATGCGTATATCGGCACCCAGTGCTATCTGCAGGCCACCACCGTAAACATGCCCATGCAGAGCAGCCACCACGGGCACGCCCGCCTCGCGCCAGCCTAGCGCCAAGCGCTGAACTGGGTTGATACCCGCGTCGTCAGGCGCCAGCAGGGTGGGCAGCCGCTCCGCCTCGCTCATGATCGACGCCATATCTAGCCCTGCGCAAAAGCTATCACCATCACCGCTTAAAACCACCGCCCGCAGCCCAGCAAGCTGGGGCAGGTGCTGCTGGGCTGCCAGCAGGCCATCGATCATGGCCCAATCCAAACCATTATGATGGACGGGGCGCGACAACATAACGTCG
The DNA here is from genome assembly GCF_000712975.1 of Vreelandella neptunia. GTDB lineage: Bacteria > Pseudomonadota > Gammaproteobacteria > Pseudomonadales > Halomonadaceae > Vreelandella > Vreelandella qaidamensis. The sequence goes on from NZ_JHQL01000002.1 coordinate 20,608, forward strand.
GCTACATGGTCGGCAAAGGTTAGCGCTACACGCTCATTGAAGATGTGATGCATTCGGGCTCCCTGAAACTTTCTTTGGCTCGCCACCGATGGGCGATCGCTGCGTGTGTGGGCTAATCCGCTGATAAACTGATCACCGCGTCTATGAAGTGAGTGTGGCGCGAAGATGAACGCTTTTCAAACAAACGTTTTATTTTACTTTCGCCATTGCTGTACTGCTTTGCCCTCCTAGAGCTCCCCCCTAGCAAAAAGCGGCCCGCAGGCCGCTTTTCTTTAGCATGGCAGGGCGTATCAGCCCAGCCATACGCGGGCATTACGGAACAAGCGTAGCCAAGCGCCGTCCTCCGTCCATTCAGCCGGACGCCAGGAGTTAGTGACCGCACGGGTCACCCGCTCTGGGTGAGGCATCATAATGGTGACGCGGCCATCCGGCGTGGTGAGGCCGGTGATCCCTGACGGCGAGCCGTTGGGGTTGGCCGGGTAGCGGGTCGTTACCTGGCCGTAGTTATCGATATAACGCAACGCTATCTGACTACTGGACTGCATACTGCGCAAGTGTGCAGTATCGCGGAACTCGGCACGCCCTTCGCCATGAGCCACCGCAATCGGCAGCTTAGAGCCTTCCATACCGGCCAGCAGAATCGATGGGCTTTTCTCTACCCGCACCATCGCCACGCGAGCTTCAAACTGCTCGGACTCGTTACGCTCAAACGCAGGCCAACTTTCAGCGCCCGGAATCAGTGATTTCAGCTGCGAGAGCATCTGACAACCGTTGCACACGCCCAGCGAGAAGCTGTCATCACGGGTGAAGAAGTTGGCAAATTGCTCACGGGCACGCTCATTGAACAGCACCGATTTCGCCCAACCGCCGCCTGCACCTAGTACATCGCCATAAGAGAAACCACCGCAGGCGACGAGCCCTTTGAACTCATCAAGGGAAACACGCCCTTCAAGGATGTCGCTCATGTGTACATCCACTGCGTCAAAGCCTGCTTTGTGGAACGCCCAAGCCATCTCGACTTGGCCATTCACGCCCTGCTCACGCAGCACGGCAACAGCGGGCTTGGCAGTGTTAATAAACGGCGCACTGATATCATCATTAATATCAAAGCTAGGCGCAGCGCTTAGGCCAGGGTCACGGACGTCCAGCAGATTATCGAATTCGTTCTTGGCACATTCGGGGTTATCACGCAGCGCCTGCATGCGGTAGCTGGTTTCCGCCCAGGTGCGCTGGGTCAGTTGGCGGGTGGTTTCCAACAGTGGCTCTTCAAACAGCGTTACCCGCACCTGATCGTCATAACGAGGGCGCGCAATAACACCGCATGTTTCGATACCTGCAACAGCAAACTGAGTGAGCACTTCTTCAGTGTGCTCACGGCTCACCTGGATGACCGCGCCTAACTCTTCGGAGAACAGTGCGTTGAAAGCTTCCACCGGCTCGTCAATCAGCCAATCCAGTTTAATCTCAAGGCCCGCGTGGGCCGCAAAGGCCATTTCCAACAGCGTCACTAGCAGGCCACCATCGCTACGGTCATGGTAGGCCAACAGTTTACCGTCGCGGTTGAGCCCCTGAATGACTTCAAAAAACGCTTTCAGGTCTTCTGGGTCATCAACATCAGGACACTCGTTACCGACTTGACCATAGACTTGCGCCAACGCAGAGCCGCCTAAGCGGTTTTGGCCATTCCCCAGGTCAATTAGAATCAGGTCGGATTCGTCTTGGTCTAGGTTGATTTGCGGCGTTAACGTCGCCATTGCATCGGTGACCGGCGCGAACCCAGTTACCACCAGCGAAAGCGGCGATGTAATGCTCTTTTCGTCAGCACTGTTTTCGTCAGCCTCATCACTTTCCTGCCAAGCGGTGCGCATGGACATGGAGTCCTTACCCACCGGAATGGCAATGCCTAGCGCCGGACACAGCTCCATACCAACAGCATGCACAGCGTCATAAAGCGCTTGGTTTTCACCAGGATGGTCAGCGGCGCTCATCCAGTTCGCTGAGAGCTTAATATCCGACAGCTTGGCAATGGGCGCAGCGGCTAGGTTAGTAATCGCTTCGGCAACGGCTAGACGGGCGCTGGCAGCAGGGTTAATTAATGCTACCGGCGGACGTTCGCCCATTGCCATGGCTTCACCAGCGTGGGTGTCGAAGCTTGCGGTGGTAACGGCAACGTCGGCCACCGGCACTTGCCAAGGGCCAACCATCTGGTCACGGGCGACTTGACCGGTAATTGAGCGGTCGCCAATGGTAATCAAGAAGCTTTTCGATGCCACCGTAGGTAGACGCAACACCCGATCCATCGCTTCGCGTAGATCTAGGTTATCGAGCATAACGCCAGACAGCTCAGGCGTTTGACGTTCAAACGAGCGCGTCATTTTCGGCGGTTTGCCAAACAGCACGCTCATCGGCAGATCGACCGGTTTGGTATCAAAATGGCCGTCGCGCACTTCCAGGTGATGATGCTCCAGGGCCTCACCAACCACCGCATAGGGGCAGCGTTCGCGCTTGCATAGGGCATCAAAAGTATCCAGGTCTTCAGGGGCAACGGCCAGCACATAGCGCTCTTGGGCTTCGTTGCACCAAATTTCCAGCGGGCTCATGCCCGGCTCGGCGTTAGGCACTGCACGCAGATCGAACACACCACCGCGATTGCCGTCTTTGACCAGCTCCGGCAGGGCATTGGAAAGACCGCCGGCGCCTACATCGTGAATAAAACGAATCGGGTTTTGATCGCCCAGAGCCCAGCAGCGGTCGATGACTTCTTGGGCGCGACGCTCAATTTCTGGGTTTTCTCGCTGCACCGAGGCAAAGTCCAAGTCCGCGCTAGACTCGCCAGAGGCCATGCTAGACGCGGCGCCACCGCCCAAACCGATCAGCATGGCCGGACCACCCATCACGATGAGCTTGCCACCAACGGGAATTTCACCTTTTTGCACATGGTGAGCACGAATATTGCCATAACCACCGGCCAGCATAATCGGCTTGTGGAAGCCACGACGTTCTATGCCATCGTCGCTCAGCGTATCCTGCTCATAGGTGCGGAAGTAGCCCGTCAGGTTAGGACGGCCAAACTCGTTATTAAATGCGGCACCGCCGATAGGGCCATCCAACATAATTTGCAGCGCTGACTGCATACGCTCAGGCTTGCCGTAGTCAAAGGCTTCCCAGGGCTGCACAAACTCCGGGATACGCAGGTTAGAGACGGTAAAGCCTGACAGACCCGCCTTCGGCTTACCGCCGATACCGGTCGCCCCTTCATCACGTATTTCACCGCCAGAACCGGTCGCTGCGCCTGGGAATGGCGCAATCGCTGTGGGGTGGTTGTGGGTCTCCACCTTCATCAAAATGTGGATCGGCTCTTGATGGGCATCATAGCTTGCCCGCTCGCCCTCAGCGCCGACCAGAGGCGTGGGGAAAAAGCGCCCACCATGACTTCCTTTGATCACCGCCGCGTTGTCGCTATAGGCCGAGAGCACATTATCTGGCGACGTCGCAAAAGTGTTTTTAATCATTTTAAACAGCGAATGACTCTGGGCTTCACCGTCGATAACCCAGTCTGCGTTAAAGATTTTATGGCGGCAGTGCTCAGAGTTGGCCTGAGCGAACATCATTAGCTCGACATCACTAGGGTTGCGGCCAAGCTCAACAAACGCAGCCACCAGATAGTCGATTTCATCGTCGGCAAGCGCCAGCCCTAATTCACGGTTGGCGGTTGCCAACGCTTCGCGGCCGCCTTCCAAAATATCAACACTGCCCAGCGGGGCAGGTGCGTGATGGGCAAACAGTTTGACCGCATCAGCGACGTCAGCCAGCACGTTCTCTGTCATACGGTCATGCAGCAGCGCACTGACCGCTTCCAGGTCGTCGCTAGTTGGTTCGCCGCTCAGCGCCACCCGGTAATCGACCCCACGTTCGATGCGGCTGATTTGATGCAACCCGCAGTTATGGGCAATATCGGTTGCTTTAGAGGACCAGGGAGACTGGGTACCCAAGCGAGGCACTACCAAAAAGCGCAGGGCGTTTTCCGGTACGTCTTGGCTAGCGTGGCTTCCATAGTCAAGCAGCTGGGCCAAACGCTCTTGGGCGGCGTCATCCAGCGTGTCTTGGTGATCAATGAAGTGGACGTAATGGGCGGACAGCGCCTCCACCTCGGGAACACGTTCACGCAACACCGTTAGCAGCCGTTCATGGCGGAAGGCAGAAAGGGCAGGTGCGCCTCGCAGTTCGAGCATATCTGGGAGCCTCTAAAGCAGGAAGAGTTCGTGCAGGAAATCAACAGGCCGCAGCGCGGCCCTCTTTAATGACACTAATAGGGGCTATGATACTGGAAAGCGGCGGCCACACGAAATCAACAAGGTGACAGCGTCACTCAGGCTGGGTATCGTGGCAGCCTGTTTCATGCCGACAAGACGCCATGCTGACGTTGATTTGCCGACATTTTATGAAGCGTTTACACGCTTATTTCGCAGTGACTGCCACGCTTTTCCTAGTGTTAGTTCCGCGCGTCTCTTCGCAGCTGCCCGGTGAACATTTAGCTCAGATCACTGCAAAAGATTTTATTACTATTCATACCCGTAATACGCCCACCACCTATTACGAAGGCCGCCAAGGCCCCACAGGCTTTGAATATGAATTAATGCATCGGTTTGCTGACTACCTAGGCGTTAGCCTAAACCTTAATGCCAGCCATCACCCTGAAAGCGTGCTTCCTGCGGTGCGAAAACAAGGTGACCTGGGCGCTGCAGCATTGCCACTGCTACCCGACTCGCCTGGTATTCATTACACTCGTTCGATTATTCAAATGCAGCCGCTGGTGGTCTATCGTCGCGGCTTGAACGGTATCAACGGACCGGAAAATCTAGTTGGCTTGGAACTGGGCACGCTGAGTGAAGCAGGCACTAGCCAAGCGCTTCTTGCTTTGCAACGCGATTACCCAAGCTTAAGCTGGAAAGAGTCCCATGAACTTGAAGTGGCAGAGCTGCTGGCGCGGGTGGAAAACGGCACGCTGGATGCGGCCGTTATTTTTGATCACCAGTTTCGTCTCAACCGGCTTTTTTTTCCTAACGTCGAACGCGGCTTCTTCTTAGGTGAGCCACTGTCATTAACCTGGGCGGTTCCCAGTGGGCGCGGGCTGGGGTTATTGGACGCAGCCAACCAGTTTCTTCAAGAGCTGCAAGAAAATGGTACGTTGGAACAGTTAGTCAGCCGTTATTTTGGCCATGATGACTATCTAGAGTACGTCGGAACACGCACGTTTTTAGCCCATCTTGATGAACGACTGCCCACCTATACCGAGCTCTTCAAAGAAGCTGCTCGAAGCACTGGCTTTGACTGGAAGCTGTTGGCGGCCGTAGGCTATCAAGAGTCTCACTGGGACCCCGACGCCGTCTCTCCTACCGGCGTACGCGGCCTGATGATGTTGACTAACCCAACCGCCAAAGAGATGGGCATTGCCGATCGTACAGATGCGGCTCAAAGCATCGACGGTGGCGCACGCTATTTACGCAGTATTAAAGATCGCCTACCAGAAAGCATTGTCGGCAATGATCGGCTCTACATGGCGATGGCAGCCTACAACGTGGGACTTGGGCACTTATACGATGCCCGTAAGATAGCTGAAATGCGCGGCGGTGACCCAAATAGCTGGCAGGATGTACGCGCAGCGCTACCCTTACTTCAGCAACGGGAGTGGCACAGCCAAACTCGCTATGGCTATGCGCGCGGCGGCGAGCCTGTCATCTATGTGCGCAATATTCGTCGTTACTACGAGATGATTGAGTACGTTGAGCGCAGTCGTCAGCAATTTTTCCAGTTGGAACAGACATTAGTTAGCGACGAGCCGCTGTTACTCTTTGATATTATTCCGCCAGTGGAATAGGTCACGATGACGAATCCTAGCGCTTTTATCCACAGAGGATAGCGGCACCTTAACGCTGCGTAATGGATTCACGTTTTGTAGCAAAAAATTGCTTTAGCAGCTTTTTAGCTGGCGCTGCCAGCACGCCTCTGGTCACTGCCACTTGGTGATTGAACCACGGCTGAGCAAGCAGATTGGCTTTTGATTCAACCATCCCTGTGCGCGGCTCTGCTGCACCATAGACCAAGCGCGCTAACCGAGCATGAACCATGGCCCCTGCACACATCATGCAGGGCTCAAGCGTCACAAACAGCGTACAGCCTTCTAAGCGATAGTTACCTAGCTCCTGCCCGGCCTCTCGCAACGCGCGAATTTCTGCATGACCACTGGGGTCGCAGCTCGCTACCGGTGAGTTTCGCCCTGCGCCTATAATGGTTCCCTGGGCATCAACGACGACAGCACCCACCGGCACTTCTCCTTCGGCAAAAGCAAGATGTGCCTGATCGAGCGCACGGTGCATATAAAATTCATCGCTGCGTATCAAAGCAAACTCCGCTAAGGTAGAAAAAACGATCGTTTTAATTGTGTGATAGCCGCATAAATATCTTCGCCATCATCAGCGGCAAAACAGACAGCACCAAGGATACCGAGAATGAACGATGCGCTGAAGTCACTGGTAAGTTTACTAGAACTAGAAATGCTTGAAGAGACACTATTTCGCGGCCAAAGCCAGGACTTAGGCTTTCCTCAGCTATACGGCGGACAGGTATTGGGCCAAGCACTGGCAGCCGCCGCCCGCACAGTGCCCGATGAACGCCGACCACACTCCCAGCATGGCTATTTTCTGCGTCCCGGCGACCCTCATCGCCCGGTAGTCTACCAAGTAGATACCATTCGCGACGGCGGCAGTTTTACGACTCGCCGCGTCACCGCCATTCAAAAAGGACGACCAATCTTTTTCTGTAGCGCCTCATTTCAAAGCGATGAAACGGGCATGAGCCACCAGCGCGCAATGCCCACCGTGCCTACGCCGGAAGCATTAATTGAAAGTGGCGACGTTAAACACGCGCGCTTTCCAGGACACCCTATCGAATTTCTGCACTTGAAGGGCAATCCAGATAATGCGTCACCTGCAGGCCAGTGCCTATGGTTTCGCTTAGCAGGCGGCACGCTGCCTGATGATCCAGCACTGCATCGCCACTTGCTCTCCTATGCTTCAGACTTCAACCTGCTAACCACTGGGTTGATTCCCCACGGGGTCAAATACACCGACCCTAAACTGCGCATTGCCAGCTTAGACCATTCTCTTTGGCTACACGAAGATACCCGTTTGGATGACTGGTTACTGTATGTGATTGACTCTCCCTGGGCAGGCAGCGCCCGCGGGTTAGCCCGTGGCCATATTTACCGCCGTGATGGGCGTTTAGTGGCCTCTAGCGCTCAAGAGGGATTGGTACGCTACCCTTCTCATTAATTACACACACCAATTACATACACGCTAAAAACACCAACGCCCGCAATTAGCGGGCGCGGGTGACACATCAGCAGATAATTAACCTACTGATTTACCGTAAACGTCATTGATGGTTTTCAGCGGATAGTGGGCAGGATAAGGCTTACGTGCCACGCCAGAATCTACCGCTGCTTGAGCCACTGCAGAGGAAACTCGGTCTAGCAAGCGAATATCGACGGGCGTCGGGATAATATACTCACGCCCAAAGCTCATTTCAGTGCGCTCGTAGGCGTCTAACACTTCCTGAGGAACAGGTTCACGGGCCAGATCCTTCAGGGCGTGGACCGCAGCCAACTTCATGGCTTCATTAATACGTGTCGCCCGAACATCCAAGGCTCCCCGGAAAATAAACGGGAAACCCAACACGTTGTTTACCTGGTTCGGATAATCCGAACGGCCTGTCGCCATAATCACATCAGGACGTGCTTCACGAGCCACAGCGGGATGAATCTCCGGGTCGGGGTTTGTACAGGCGAAAATAACCGGATCTGCGGCCATTTTTTTCACTTGTTCGGCAGAAAGAAGCCCAGGACCGGAAAGGCCAATAAATACATCAGCGCCATCGATGGCATCGTCTAGCGTGCGCATGTCGGTAGCACGGGCGAACTCCGCCTTGTACTCATTAATACCGTCACGGTCAGTGTGAATGACTCCACGGCGATCCAGCATCACTAGGTTTTCTTTGTTAGCGCCACAAGAGACTAACAAACGCATACAGGCAATTGCCGCAGCGCCCGCACCCATACAGACAATTTTTACATCTTCAATACGTTTACCCGCGATATCCAGCGCATTCAGCATGCCGGCTGCGGTTACAATGGCGGTGCCGTGCTGATCATCGTGGAATACCGGAATACTGCAGCGATCAATCAAGGCTTTCTCAATTTCAAAACACTCAGGCGCTTTGATATCTTCCAGGTTAATACCACCCCAAGTGTCCGCAATACGCGCAACTGTATCGATAAACGCCTGCGGACTTTCAGCATCCACTTCGATATCAACAGAGTTAATGCCTGCAAAGCACTTGAACAGTACGCCCTTACCTTCCATTACCGGCTTACTGGCCAGCGGGCCAAGGTTGCCCAGACCCAAAATGGCGGTCCCGTCGGAAATAACAGCAACCAGATTGCCTTTACCAGTGTAGCGATAGGCATTTTCCGCTTCACGAGCGATTTCGCGAACCGGCTCAGCAACGCCAGGGCTATACGCCAGCGCCAGATCACGCGCGGTAGCCGTGGGTTTGGTTAACTCCACAGATAGCTTACCGGGAATCGGTTTAGCGTGATAATCCAAAGCCGCTTGCTTATTTGCATCTATCATGGTCAAGGTCCAATCAGCCTAAAGTAGAAAAGTCACTCCAGAATATAGAAAAAACCTATGCGTCTCAAGCACGTAGTAAACTTTGCAGAAAAACAGTCGTTTTAACTCTGTTTCCTTCATGTTCGTAACTTTTCAGCGTTATTTGCTGCAACTTATGCATAAACACACCAGCCATAAAGGTTTGCTTATTGATGCAACGCATTATTTTATGGAAATAAATTCCACTAAAACCTGCAAAAAAAACCAACTTTTCAACAGGGTAGGTTGTGCAGAAACGCTTGTGGAAAAATAGGTGTTAAAGCACCTAGTAAAATTTGCTGCCAATAAATCGCACAATACGCATTGAATGTATATGTGAACCGAATGCTTATGGAGACCAGGCCGGTATCCAACACGGCCCCCTTCTAAACCCACTTATGGCAAGCTTAACTGACAAGCATTACACCTCAAGGTGCCATTTTTCGTATAGCCCACGTCTATACAGCTAAACAAAAGCGTTACCATTATTTAGCGCTGTGAATTTTCGTGCATTAAACGAGTCTGCGCTCTTCTGCCGCGTCTTAATCACTTTTTCTTGATAACCGTGTAAGGTTGGTACAAGAACAGCCACTCACTGGCATTGCTAAACATATATCGACGCGGATGAGGCTATGCCGACACCAACTGAGGCACGTTTACAAGCACTGAAAAATGCCCTGCAACAGGCGGGTATTACCTACCAAACACTCTCGCTGATGGCGGACACCGGCTTGGCCCACGACCATATCTGGATTCACCGCACCGGCAATGACTGGGTTGCTCGGCTTCCCAAACAGAGCCAGATGGATCTGGGCCCCGCCGATAACCTGGCCTATGAAGCCGCCTGCTATGAGCGCGCCAGCGCCGGTGGCCATGTTCCCCGCCTGCACGGCATTCTGCCGGTAAGCGAGACGCTGCCCCGTGGCGGCCTGGTGGTCGACGCCATCGAAGGCCGATTGGCGCAACTGCCGGAAGATCTCCCTCGCATCGCGGAAGCGCTGGCCAGTCTTCACAAACTGCCGTTGCCCGCGCAGACAGCGCCGCTGCTGGCCCCCAACGACCCCTGGCAGGCGATGCGCGAGGAGGTCAGCCGCCAGGCCGAATGGCTGGACAAGGCCGACCTGAACCCGGACACCATTGCCCGGGTACGTGACGAACTCGACGCCCTGCCGGTTACTCTGCCGGATTCAAAGCGCTGCCTGATCAGTTTTGATACCCACCCCGGCAACTTCCTCATCACTCAGGATGGCCGGGCCGTGCTGGTTGATCTGGAAAAGGGCCGTTATGGCCTGCCGGGGATTGATCTAGCTCACACCTCGCTTTACACCTCAACCACCTGGGATGTGAACAGCCAGGCGGTGCTCACCCACGATCAGATGATTGAGTTTTATCGCCGCTGGCAGGCGCGCATGGGCCAATCACCCAGCGCACAAACCCTGATCGCCTGTCGCCGGGCCACCTGGTTATGGTCGCTGACCTGGTGTGCCAAATGGCGCGCCCAGCATTTACACAGCAAAGATGCTGAGCACCGCGGCCAGGACTGGTCGGCAGAGCTGACCGATGCCAGCGTGATTGCCCATGTGCGCGACCGGGTCGAACACTATCTATCGCCAGCGGCCATCGAACACGTTCACAACGAACTGCTGAACCTGCAAACGACGCTCTAGCACCTGATTTTTACGAGGCTCATGATGAAATCAAGACCCCTACTCTCGGCGGTTATCGCCACGGCCATGCTGGCTCTTTCACTGCCCGGCGCACTCCCTGCTGTGGCCGCACCTGCCCCGGATAACTGGCAGAAGGTGCTGGAAGAGGCCAACGGCCAGACCGTCTACTGGAACGCCTGGGGCGGCGATGCGCGCACCAACCGCTATATTGCCTGGGTCGCCGAACAGATGCAGGCAGACTTCGGGATCGAGGTGGAGCACGTCAAACTGGACGACACCAGCAGTGCGGTGGCACGGGTGCTGGGGGAAAAACAGGCTGGCAATGACGACGAGGGCAGTATCGACCTGATCTGGATCAACGGCGAAAACTTCGCCGCCATGCGCGAACAGGATCTGCTGTTCGGGCCCTTCGCCGATGCGCTGCCTCACTTTGCCCTGACCGACCCGGACAACAACCCGGAAGTAGTTACCGACTTCACCTTGCCCACTGACGGCTACGAATCCCCCTGGGGCAAGGCGCAGATCACCTTCTATTATGACAGCGCCCAGGTGGACGCACCGCCCCAGAGCATTGACGCCCTGCTGGAATGGGCTAAACAAAACCCCGGCCAATTCAGCTACCCGCGGATTCCCGACTTTACCGGCAGCACCTTCCTGAAACAGGCGCTGATCGAACTCAGCGACCAGGACGATGCGCTTTACCAGCCGGTGGAAGATAGCGACTTTGAAGAAATCACCGCGCCGCTATGGGCCTACCTGGATGAGCTTCATCCCCACCTGTGGCGCAGCGGTCGCAGCTTTCCCGATTCCGGCCCCAACCTGCGCACCCTGATGAGTGATGGCGAGCTCAGCCTGGCGTTTTCCTTCTACCCCACCGATGCGGCCGTGGCCGTCATGGAGTATGAGCTGCCCCCCAGCGTGCGCAGCTATGTGTTGGAAGATGGCACCCTGGGCAACGTTCACTTTGTGGCCATTCCCTACAATTCACCCCACAAGGCAGGCGCCATGGCGCTGGCCAACTTCCTGCTGTCGCCCGAGGCCCAGGCAAGAAAGCAGTCGCTGGACATGTGGGGCGACCGCAGCGTGCTGGCCATCAGCCAGCTCGACGACAGCGACCAGGCCCTGTTCGAGCAAGGCGAGCAGCACCCCTCAGCGCTGCCGGTGGATGCACTTTCCAACACCCTGGCCGAACCTCACCCCAGCTGGATGACCGCGCTGCAGGACGCCTGGCTTGAGCGTTATGTTGTCAACTGATAGGGGTGTCAACTGATGATGGTGTTAACTGATTGATGCTGCGGTATGTGCCGATACTGATGATTGCCCTGCTGGTGATCCCGGTCACCGCGGGGCTGGGCATGGTATTGCTGCCTGCTTTTGGCTATCTGCCGGTGCTGGGTGGCGAGCAGTTGAGCCTGGCGCCCTGGCAGGCCCTGTTCAGCCAGCCGGGGCTATGGCGCTCGGTGGCTTTCAGCTTTACCAGCGGCCTAGCTAGCACGGCGCTGGCCCTTTTGATCGTGGTGCTGTTTCTGGCCGCCAGCCAAGGCACCTGGTTGGATCGCAGCCTACGTCGCCTGGTCTCACCCCTGCTGGCGATTCCCCATGCTGCCGTGGCCTTTGGTTTTGCCTTTCTGATCGCTCCTTCCGGGCTGATGGCCCGGTTGATTTCCCCCTGGCCGTCCGGTTGGCAAAGCCCGCCAGATGCGCTGATTGTCAATGACCCCTGGGGGCTGGCATTAACCTTTGGCCTGGTGCTCAAGGAAGCGCCCTTTCTGCTGCTGATGAGCCTAGCGGCACTGCCACAGCTGCAGGCTGACAAGCGCCTGCAGCTGGCGCGTTCACTGGGTTATGCCCCGACCATTGCCTGGCTGAAAGTGATCCTGCCTTCGCTCTACCCGCTGATTCGCCTGCCGGTGTATGCCGTGATAGCTTATGCCACCTCGGTAGTGGATATGGCGCTGATACTCGGCCCACGGCTGCCCTCGACCCTGAGTGTCTCGATTCTGGGCTGGTTCAACGACCCAGATATCACTCGGCGCTTTATGGCGTCAGCGGCCGCAGTACTCCAGCTTGGCGTCACCCTGGCCGCCCTTATCGGCTGGTGGCTACTGGAACAGCTGATCTGCCGATGCAGCCGCCACTGGCTAACCAACGGCAGCCGCCGCCGTGGCGCGGCAACGCTAACAGTGGCAGGCCGTAGTGGCCTGGCCTTGACCAGCCTGAGCGCCCTTGCGGCTTTGGTGGGCCTGGCGCTGTTTTCAGTAGCCGGTTTCTGGCGCTTCCCGGAGTTTTTGCCCCAATCCCTGGTCCTCGATCACTGGCAGCGCAGCGCCGCCATGCTGGCAGCGCCCCTGGTCACCACTGGGGTGATTGCACTGGTCGCCACCGGCCTGGCCACCCTGCTGGTAGTTGCCGCGCTGGAAAACGAACAGCGCCAGCACCTTCATCCACGCCGGGCACTGTGGCTGTTATATTTACCCCTGTTGGTACCGCAGATCGCCTTTCTGTTCGGCCTGGTGGTGGCCGCGGAACAGATCGGCGTTCGCCCTCAGCTGTCGTTGGTCATCGCCGGCCATGCACTCTTTGTACTGCCCTATGTCTATCTCTCGCTGGGCGAGTCTTACCGGCGCTTGGACCCACGCTGGTTGCAGATAGCTCAGTCGCTAGGCGTCTCCCGCAACCGGGCATTCTGGAAGGTTCGCCTGCCGCTGCTGCTGGCGCCACTGCTGACGGCAGTGGCGGTCGGCCTGGCGGTGAGCATCGGCCAGTATCTGCCGACTCAACTTCTTGGCGCAGGAAGGGTCACAACGGTAACCACCGAAGCCGTCGCTTTGGCCTCTGGCGGCAACCGTCGGCTGATCGGCGTCTGGGCGCTGGTACAGGCAGGCCTGCCGCTGATCGGCTTTATCATCGCCCTGACGCTACCCCGCTGGCTAGGTGCTCCCCAGCGAGGATCAGCCCGTTAACCGTATGCTTATCAAGGATTTCTGTGAACAACGCTGCGACTGAATCACTGACTCTGGAAGAGGTCTGCATCCGCCTGGCGGGGCAAGCATTGCTGCAGGTCAACACCCGGATTGCACCCGGCGAGGTGCTGACGGTGATGGGGCCTTCCGGCTCGGGCAAGTCCACCCTGCTAGCCTTTGTGGCAGGCTTTCTGGATAGCGCCTTTGACGCCCAGGGCCAGGTGCGGCTGGGTGAGCAGAATCTGTTGACCTTGCCCGCCGAGCAGCGCGGCATTGGCCTGCTGTTTCAGGACCCGCTGCTGTTTCCGCATTTAAGCGTGGCGGGTAATTTGCGCTTTGGCCTCCCCAAGCGCACTCACAATAAGCAACAACAGATCGCCCAAGCGCTGGAGCAGGTCGGGCTGGCAGGCTTTGAAAACCGCGACCCGGCGACCCTTTCCGGTGGCCAACAGGCCCGAGTAGCGCTGATGCGCTTGTTGCTATCACAACCCCGCGCCGTGCTGCTGGATGAGCCGTTTTCCAAACTGGACACCGCGCTGCGCCAGGAAATGCGCGCCCTGGTATTTGGCCAGCTGCGCGAGGCGGGCTTGCCTACCCTGCTGGTCACCCATGACGAAGCCGATGCCGCCGCTGCCGGAGGGCCGATCATTGCCCTTGGCTAACCCAGACGCTGACACGCCGACACTCAGCATTATCATCCCCATGCTCAATGAAGCAGCTGACATTCAGACCGCCCTGGCGCCGCTGCAAGTGCTACGCGAAGCTGGCACAGAGATCATTGTGGTCGATGGTGGCAGCAGTGATAACAGCGTGGCGCTGGCCACCCCGCTGGCAGATGCGCTGTTGATCAGCGACCCCGGCCGAGCCCGACAGATGAATCTGGGGGCCGAACACGCCCGCGCAGCGGCGCTGGTGTTTTTACATGCCGATACCCAGCTTCCCGCAGGGGCTGTTGAACTGATCACCCAGGCGCTTAACACCCACTGCTGGGGGCGTTTTGATATTCATCTGGAAGGCCAGAGCCGCTGGTTACCCCTGGTCAGCCGGATGATGAACCTGCGCTCGCAGCTGACAGACATTGCCACCGGCGATCAATGCCTGTTTATCCGCCGCACAACATTCAACACCGTTGGCGGCTTTCCCGATCAGCCGCTGATGGAAGATATCGAGTTAAGCAAACGGCTAAAGGCACTTGCCTCCCCCAACTGCCTACGCACCAAAGTGATAAGCTCAGGCAGGCGCTGGGATAAGTTCGGCGCCTGGAAAACTATTTGCCTGATGTGGCGGCTACGTTACCGCTACTGGCGTGGCGTCAGCGCCAGCCAACTGGCCAAGGAGTATCGTAATGCCCGTTAAGCCATCCGTGCAGCCCCATTTACATCTGCTGGCCAAAGCGCCACTGCCTGGACAGGCGAAAACGCGCTTAATTCCTTACCTGGGGCCAGAAGGTGCGGCGCAAGCCCATGCCACCATGGTTCGCCACTGCGTTGCCACCGCCTGCCAAGCACTGGGATCGCAGCACGTCACACTATGGACTTCCTTAGAGCATCAGCATCCGCTATTCATGGAACTGCAGACACACTACGGGATAGCACTTGCCGCTCAACAGCAAGGTGATGTGGGAATGCGCGTTCGTCACGCACTTAATAGTACACAAGGTGCGTCAATGGTGATGGGCACTGATTGCCCAAGCATCACCGTTGCCATGCTTAGGCGGTGCAGTTCAGCACTTGAAAACGTACCGGTTGTGATTCTACCCGCCGAAGACGGCGGTTACGGACTGATCGGCACTCATAACGACTGCCCTAGCTTGTTTGAGGATATTCCATGGGGAACCGAGCAAGTGCTCAAGGTCACTCGTCAGCGGCTTGCCGCGCTGGGCCTGGACGCCGCTTTTCCCGATACCATGTGGGATATTGACCGACCGGAAGATTGGCAACGCTGGCAACAAGCGCTGAAGCACGCAAACAGCATGTAAGGATTCCGCTCTTTACGTCACTGTTACTGAACGAATGTTCTGTTTCTAACACCACCTTGCCCCAACGGAGCCTGCCATGAACCGTCAGCGCCTGATGATTATCGCCCTGCTGCTACTGGCCGTGTTCGGCTTTTACGTGAGCGGTGCTCACACGTTTTTTACCTTGGAAACTCTGCAAGCCTATCGCAGCGATTTCCAGACAGCATTTCAGCAATCACCTTGGCAGGTTGCGGGCATATTCTTTGCAGTGTATGTCGTCATGACAACACTATCGCTACCTGGTGCAACCCTGCTAACCCTGTTGGGTGGCGCGCTATTTGGCCTTGGCTGGGGGCTGTTGATTATCTCTTTTGCCAGCACCATCGGTGCCACACTGGCCTTTTTACTCTCGCGGTTTCTATTTCGCCAGCCAATTGAAAAGCGTTTTCCCCGCCAGTTCGAAACGGTGAATCGTGGCGTCGATAAAGATGGTGCTTTCTATCTCTTCACCCTTCGCCTAGTGCCAATATTCCCCTTCTTTATGATTAATTTAGTGATGGGGCTAACGCGGCTTAAAACCGTCACCTTCTACTGGGTGAGCCAGCTTGGCATGCTGCCCGGCACCGTGGTTTACGTGAACGCTGGCGGCCAATTAGGTGAACTTGAAAGCCTGGGAGGTATTATTTCTCCTGGGCTTTTGGCTTCATTTGCGCTGCTGGCAGTATTTCCTTGGATAGCTCGCCGTATTGCGCTACTGGTGCAAAAGCGCAATGCCTACCGTGGTTTTAAGCGCCCGTCCCGCTTTGATTATGACATTGTGGTCATCGGCGGCGGCTCGGCGGGCCTCGTCACTAGCTACATCGGCAGCGCGGTAAAAGCCAAAGTGGCACTGGTAGAAAAGCACAAAATGGGCGGCGACTGCCTGAACACTGGCTGTGTGCCCTCCAAAGCGCTGATCCGTGCCGCCCATGCCGCTCATGAAGTACGCACGGCCTCCCGCTTTGGGGTCAACGCTGGCGAGCCAGAGATCGACTTCACCAAGGTGATGGGACATATACACCAAGCCATTACTGATATTGAACCCCACGATAGCGTCGAGCGTTACACCAAACTGGGCGTTGAGGTGTATCAGGACCACGCTACCCTAACGTCTCCTTGGGAAATTAAGGTCGGTGATAAAACCCTTACCGCCCGACATATTGTGCTGGCTACCGGCGCACGCCCTCGCGTGCCATCGCTGCCTGGTATCGAGCATGCGCCAGTGCTCACTTCGGAAAATCTTTGGTCACTCACTGAGCTGCCTAAACGCTTGGTCGTACTGGGTGGTGGGGCCATTGGCTGCGAGCTTAGCCAGAGCTTTGCTCGCCTAGGCAGTCATGTCACCTTAGTGGAAGGTATGACACAGCTGCTAGGTCGAGAGGATCAAGATGTAGGCGAACACGTTGAACGCACGCTAACCCAAGAAGGCGTCAATGTAATGACCGCCGCCAATGCCTTGGAAATAAGCCAAGATGGCCCGGGGCATCAGCTGGTGGTAGAGCATAACGGCGAGCGCACCACCATTGAATTCGATTATTTGCTAGTTAGCGTTGGCCGCCAAGCCAATGTTGAAGGTTTAGGCCTGGAAGCGCTAGGTATCACCACCACTAACACAGGAACATTAGAACTCAACGAACGTCTGCAAACTCGTTTACCCAACATTTGGGCTTGCGGCGACCTAGCAGGCCCCTATCAGCTTACTCATGCGGCCGCCCACCAGGCGTGGCATGCTGCCGTGAACGCTCTGTTTGGCGAACTGAAGAGCTTTGCTGTGGATTATCGCTTTATGCCTGCGGTCACTTATCTCCAACCGGAAGTAGCACGGGTCGGGCTGAACGAAAAAGACGCCCAAGCTCAGGGCATCGCCTTTGAGGTGACCCGCTACGCCATGGCCGAAAGCGACCGCGCCATTGCCGAAGGGGCCACCCAGGGCTTTATTAAGGTGCTGACCGTTCCTGGCCGCGACAAGATTCTCGGCGCTACCATCGTTGCCGAACACGCCGGTGAGTGGCTGGGTGAATTTACGATTGCCATGAAGCACGGTCTGGGTATGAACAAGCTGCTTGGCACCATTCACCCCTACCCGACTCTCGGGGAAGCGGCCAAGGCCAGCGCCGGGGTTTGGAAAAACGCCCACAAGCCTGAACGTGTTCTCACACTACTGGAACGCTACTTCCGCTGGCGGCGGGGTCATCAGAATACCCAGAAAGAGCGAGAGCAAGGAGATCAAGCATGACCCAGCTATTACTGATCGGCGCAGGCCATGCCCATGCCTTTGTGCTGGAAGCCTTTGCAGAGACACCTGACCCTGAGGTGACGATCACCGTGGTCAGCGATAGCTCCCTGGCCGCCTACTCCGGCAGCGTGCCTGCTTGGCTGGCGGGAGATTGCTCACTACGCGATACCCAGCTTGATGTCGCAGCGCTCTGCCAGCGAGCAGGCGCAACGCTGATTGAATCCCCGGTGGTCGCCCTGGATCACAAGGCACGTCAGGTCAGCCTGGCCAACGGCCAGATACTCACCTTTGACGTTGCCTCGATAAACGTCGGCTCGACGCTGGAACTCCCCGCGACCCACGGCGACAGCTTGCCCTACCTGCTGGCCATGCGCCCGTTAAGCTCACTGCATCACCGCTGGCAAGCACTGCAGGAACGTATCCAGACGTTGCCTGGTGGTTCGACCCAGCAGATCGTCAGCGTTGGCGGCGGCGCAGCCAGCTGCGAAACCCTGATGAGCGTGCTGGCCCAGCTTCGCCACCATCGCGCAGATATTGATTGGCAGGGGCATCTTCTTAGTGCATCACCCAACCTGCTCGGCGACGCTGGCTGGCTGCCCCGTCAGTTAACCTTCCGCGCTCTTAAGCGAGCCGGTATTCAGGTGCATCGTGGGCGTGGTACCGAACTGGTTGATGGAGGCGTGCAGGATGACCAGGGCCAGACTTTACCAGCAGATATCGTGCTCTGGGCCACCGGCGCGGTCGGGCATCCGTGGCTATCCAAAACCACGCTCCCTTTAAACGAAAAACGCTTTATTCCTACCGGACGAACATTAGCGGTTACCGGCATACCTCAGCTTTTTGCCGCAGGCGACTGCGCTCAGTTTAACCCGCCGCTACCCAAAGCCGGGGTATACGCCGTACGCCAGGGGCCAGTATTAGCAGGGAATCTGCGCGCCGCCTGCCACGGACAACCCTTGGCTAACTGGCAGCCACCCAAACGGGTGCTGGCGCTGATTGGCACGGGCGACAGCCGCGCAATTGCCAGCCGCGGCCAGATCGGCTTCGCGGGGAAATGGGTATGGGAGTGGAAAAAGCGAATTGATGCGCGCTTTATAACCCGCTTCAATCCGCCCGGCGCTATCAAGCTCGATAAACACTCTTGAAGCCCATTTTTTCACGATGCTCAGGCTCAAGCGTTTAGCGAGATGACACAGCCAGCAATGTTCCAGCAGATACGAATATTCCGCCAAAAACACGGTTCTGTAAGCGCAACATCCGAGTATCTTGAAACCAGTTACGAAACCGACCAGCCAGCAAGGCATAGGCCGTCATTATGAAAACATCCACCCCTACCATGGTTGCGCCAATGATCAGATACTGTGGTAGTTGAGGGGCATTGGCGTTGATGAACTGTGGCACTAAAGCAGCAATAAAGATGACGGCCTTGGGATTAGTTAGGTTGACGAGCAAGCCTTGGCGAAACAGCTGTCTGTTGGCGGCAATGTGGAACTGGCTTGTATCAATCGGCTCAACGCTAGCTCGCCATTTTTGAATGCCCAGCCAGACTAGGTAAACTGCGCCGATGATCTTCATCACAAGAAAGGCGGTACTCGAAGCCGTCAGTAAAGCGCCCAGCCCGAGTGCGACAATACCAAGGTGAACCAACAAGGCAAGTTCTAAGCCCAAAAGTGCTATAAAAACAAAAGAGTAACGATAGCGTAGGCCAGTTGATAACACAAGAATAGACCCAGGGCCTGGGGTAATTGCAATAACCCCAGCAGCAACCACAAAAGCAAGCCAAAGGCTTAAACTCATAGCAAAACAAGCTCCTACAACAGGCTGTCCCGATTAGCTAGATAGCGCTCAATAGCATCAACCGTCTTATCATCAAGAATACCCAAACGCGGTCCGTCAAAATAGTCTAATTGCTCTAAACAAGACTGTAACGTACGCAATTCCATACGCATGCCTACGCGCCCCAGGTTAACCCCCACCTTACCATTACTGTACTCAAGCCGACTTAAAGCACTGTCTATTTTCCCAACTAGCTCAGCAACACTTAAATGTAATAGTTCGGAGGTTATAGGGGTTGGACGCATATTGTCGCAGCCCATCATCAAGGGTAAGAAAGCAAATAAAAACAATAACAAGTGACGCATAATGCTATTTTTTCCTAAATAACAAAAGGCGCCTCCTTGCGCCTTTTATCTTTATTTTACTTTTTTGATTTCACCACTTTCTATTTTAGCCCAATACTTATTCACCTCACGCTTAACAACAGGCATTAATAGATAAATACCAATAATATTTGGAATAGCCATCGCGAACAGCATAGAATCCGAGAAGTCGATCACAGGCCCCAAACTCATGCTGGCACCAATAATGATAAATAAGCAGAAAACGAAATTGTAGGCATTCTCTTTAGCCTTACCTTCGCCAACCAAATAAGTCCAGCTTTTTAGACCATAGTAAGACCATGCAAACATGGTTGAAAGTGCAAACAAAACGACCGCAATCGCAAGAACTATCGGGAACCATGGAAGGACAGTCGCATAAGCTGCTGAGGTCAATTCAACTCCTGTTAAGTCAGTTAACAACGCACCAGAAATAATAATCACAAGCGCGGTCATTGTGCAGATCACAACGGTATCGATAAATGGCTCAAGTAGGGCAACAAAGCCTTCAGACACTGGCTCACTAGTACGAGCTGCGGAGTGAGCAATCGCTGCTGAACCTATACCTGCTTCGTTTGAAAAAGCAGCCCTTCTGAAACCTTGTATTAAAGCGCCCAGAACACCACCAACGACACCTTCACCAGTGAAAGCTCCGCGGAAAATTTCACCAAAAGCCCATCCAACCATATCAATATTGACAGCGATAATAACAAGACCAGCAATAAAGTAGAGGCCAGCCATAGTAGGAATCAGCTTTTCGGTAACACGGCCAATAGATTTGATACCGCCAATAATGACACTTCCAACAACGACTGCCATAATTAAACCAAACAACCAGCCTTTACCAACCCAGAAGCTCTCAGCACCACCGGTAACATTAACAATTTGAGAATAAGCTTGGTTGGCCTGAAACAT
This sequence comes from Vreelandella neptunia, assembly GCF_000712975.1. Lineage (GTDB taxonomy): Bacteria > Pseudomonadota > Gammaproteobacteria > Pseudomonadales > Halomonadaceae > Vreelandella > Vreelandella qaidamensis. The sequence continues at coordinate 41,249 of NZ_JHQL01000002.1, forward strand.
ATTGCCGCCACCTAGCGCACCACCAATACAACAAATAGCGAAAACAGTCGCAAAGAACTTTCCCAAACCACCTAGATTACGTTCTTCTCGCAGGCCACGCTCTAAATAATACATTGGACCGCCAGAAACTCTGCCATCAGGTAGTTCGTTTCGGTATTTCTGGCCAAGTATGCATTCGGTAAATTTAGATGCCATTCCCAGCAGGCCCGCGAGAATCATCCAGAAAGTTGCACCCGCTCCACCAATAGAAACAGCAACAGCAACACCCGCAATATTTCCTAGCCCAACCGTACCAGACAACGCCGTAGTCAGCGCCTGAAAGTGGGATACCTCTCCTGCATCTCCTGGTTTAGAGTAACAGCCGCGTACCAAGTCAATGGCGTGTTTAAACCCCCTAAACTGAACGAATTTAAAAAATAAAGTTGCAACAAGACCACAAATAACTAGCCACCCTACGATAAGCGGAAATTGCACACCGCCGATAGGTACCGAATAAAAAATAACATTTACAATAGGGGTAGCAATAGGTTCGAAAACACGACTAATTGCTTCATCCAAACCACCACTTTGAGCAAAAGCTTGAGAGGAAAAACCAAAAAGTACTGCAATCGCAATTATGCGGGTTAGTAGACTATGCATCTAAGAATCTCCAGCAGCTTGCACGGATCAGGGAATTAACAATTGAAATACATTCGACATAGAGAGCATTACTTTTTTAAGTAAAAAGCAACTTAGGGTACAATAGTAACTGGTACCGGTGAACTCTGAATCAACGACATACCAACACTTCCCACCAATAACTTAGTTAGCTTAGAAGCTCCCTTACGACCAACAAAAATCTGCGAATCTGGTTTATTCTTTGAAATTCTACATATAATTTCGGTAGGATTACCATGCTGAACTTCACTGGTAATCTTAACACCATCTTTACGCATCTTTTCGACAATTGGCTTGATAAACTTTTCTGCACTAGCCACTTCTTGTTGCTTACGTTCGTGGCGTTCGCGCATTTCTTCGCTAGACATAAATTTATAAGGAGACCACTCCAAAACATGCACAAGATGCACTTCAGCAGATTGATGTTTAGCACAGGCTACTGCAAAGTCCACAGCACGCTGACATGCATCTGTGCCATCGAAGCCGACAATAAAAGTCTTTACCATTTTCTTTCCTAATATTCTTTTTTTAATAAAGGAATACCTGACATAAAACCAGCAGCCAATAAAGACAGTCTGGCATCCTCCCGTAAAAGACCATAGTTGATTTTTATCGCTGGCCTTTAAACCACAATAATTCTGCCTAGAATTACTGTAAAGCAGTTTTTTCAAGTCAATAATACTTTAGCATTACGAATTGACTCGAAATTTACTAATGTTATTGTTTCAACCCAAATGGTTGAACGGTAATGACAAAAGAAACTGCAACTTCCTTAATTCTTAAGGTTTAGTTAGCAACGAAGAGCGATATTTTTTACGTTCCAGAGTGCACTATCGCAGTTCGGAAACAGTCATATAATTTCCAGAAGATGCGCCTTCGACTTTTCCAGCCGCTGGGCATGAGAATGGAAAAGGCGGATTGATGCGCGCTTTATCGCCCGCTTCAATCCGCCTTTTGAACGCTAGCTAATTGAGATCAAATACTGATCTCAAGCTTAGTTGGCTTCGCGCCAGCCGCCTAATACACGGCTATCTGGTCCAAAAAATACCAGCCTGTCGTGGTCAATCAGGTAGCGGTAGGCCGTATCGAGCATGTCGGTTACCCGCTTGGCATCTTCCATATTGGGGCAAGCCATGCGTGTCGAGGCGAGCTGGCTAAACTCGATACGTTGGTTTTCACCCAACTCCACACTGCCGGTAAATCGGTTACAACCATCCGAACCGCTCACGCTGCCGTCGCGTTCAATTTTAAAGAATGGCGTATCGGGTAACGATACCCGCTCATCGGTACCTATTAGCAGTAAATTCCAACGCTGATCGACTATCGCGCCTGATAGCGACATGCTTTCCGGCGCTGTTGTACTCTCTTGCTCTGGTGAACTGCTACACGCACTGATCAGTAGCGCGGTAGCGACACCGGCTAGCATTGCTCCAAATTTGACCGTCACTGTCTTATGCTCCTTATTGAAAATTACCAGCTTCCGCTATTTTCCATTGACACCCATGGTTCCTGAGGCGGCAACGCATCGCCTTTTTGCAGCAGCTCAACAGAAATACCGTCGGGCGACTTCACAAATGCCATATGACCATCCCGCGGCGGACGGTTAATAGTGACCCCATTATCTTGAAGCTTTTTGCATAACGCATAGAGATCGTCAACTCGGTAAGCTAGGTGGCCGAAATTGCGCCCACCGCTATACTCTTCCGGATCCCAATTATAGGTCAGTTCAAGCTCTGGTGCGGTTAAGCGTTCAGAGCGCGCTTCATCTTCTGGGGCAGCGAGAAAGACCAAGGTGAAACGGCCTTTTTCGTTTTCTTTACGGCGTACTTCTTTTAAGCCTAAGAGATCGCAGTAAAAATTTAGCGACACGTCTAGGTCGCTCACCCGCACCATAGTATGCAAAAACTGCATGTCACTCTCCCTTCATTATTTCTGGGTGTAGTCGCTAAAAATTTCGGGCGTGCTGTTACTTCGGCTCCAACTGAGCACAGCATAATCATCCACTCGGCCTGTCTCCATGCCTGGAGAACCATGCGGCATGCCTGGCACCGTTAGCCCAACCACCTCTGGTTGCTCTTCCAGCAGTCGCTTGATATCGGATGCGGGCACATGGCCTTCAATGACATAGCCATCAATCAAGGCTGTATGGCAAGAAGCTAGTTCTGGTGGAACGCCATTAGCCATTTTAATAGATCTTAGATCGCCATCTCGCTGATGATTCACTTCAAACCCAGCCTCTTCGAGATGACTCACCCAGTCGCTGCAACAACCACAGTTAGGGTCGCTGTGCACATCAACAGTGGGCGCTGCTAATGCGTTGAGTGAATACGCAGCAAAAAAACTGGCTACCAGACGCTTAGTTAGACGATTTTTTGACATTTAAACATCCTCCTCACAGATCTGTATAATAATACATTTATTGTTTAGTCGTCGGGGAACACCCCAAGGAGACATTCGTGGATTCAATTACACAAGCTACTCTTGGGGCTGCCATTGGGGGTGCGGTGCTAGGTAAACGACTGGGCCGCAAAGCCGTGTTTATTGGCGCGCTGCTTGGCACACTGCCGGACCTAGACGTTGTGCTCGACTATGGCGATGCTGTGGCCAATGTGACAGAGCATCGCGGTTTTAGCCACTCGCTGTTTGTGCTAACCGGCTTAGCTACCGTCTTGGCACTGCTGTGTCATCGTTTTGCGCCTGCTCGGGATATATCCTTGGGAAGATGGTGGTGCTTTTTTGCGCTCATTTTGATCACCCACCCGCTACTGGATTCACTGACCACCTACGGCACACAGTTGTTCTGGCCGCTCGATATGCCACCTGCAGCGTGGCCTATCGTGTTTATTATCGATCCTTTTTATACCCTGCCACTATTGTTAGCACTGATTATCGCCATTGCCACAAAAAAAGTACGTAAGGCTTGTACGATCGGATTAGCAATATCCAGCCTATATTTGCTACTGGCAGCAGGCACAAAATGGAGCATTGAGCAGCGCTTAGCACCAGCATTAGCGGACGCTGGTTTGCAAGCAGCCCCTATATTGATTCAACCAACACCGTTTAATATTGCATTGTGGCGCGCCACTGTTATTGACGGAGATCGCTATTTTGAGAGTTTGATCAGCGTGTTTGATGGCCAGCGAGAGCCAATATTTGAGCCTATCAAACGCAACGTTGCACTGGAGGAAAGTGCCCTGGCAGAGCCGCTAGGACAACGGCTAGTATGGTTTACAGGTCCATTTCTGCGTTATGACACACAGTGGGTTGATGGCCAGGAAACGTTGATCGCCACGGATATTCGACTTGGCTTTCCCGGGTTTCATCCATTCAGTTTTACCCTGGCAACCCGGGATGGTGACCTTTGGCAACCAGTAGAGATTAGCGAAGAAGTAGACACATCACGCGGCCTTCGTTTTGCGACACTCTCCAGACTTGCTGTGAGAGCTACGGGCAATGTCACCGCACTATGCGCTAGCGACTTTATCGAACCCCACTGGCGTGTCGAGCCTTTCCTTTACCGCTGCTAACACACCAGTGAATTTAAAAGTTCGCGCCAATTAAGGGGCAATACCCTGGCCGCAGCCTTTGTACTGCTCCCCGCCGATGGTCAATGTGACTCGGGCGGGATATGGCTGGCCTTTCATATCATCAAAACAGGCGCCTGATTCAATACGTACACGGAAAAACTGATCAGCGTTGGCATTCTCAATCACCACCCTACCCGCTTCGTTATCCATGACACTCACCATATAGGGCATCGTTTGCGTCTCGCTACCGTAGGCTGTTGTCCAGGTCATGATCGGCGCATCATGGGCAAGCTCAATCGACCAACCTGGCTCATTACCACGCCCCAAGAACATCACGCCGGGGTGATCCGCCCGTGTGGCTGCTGCTCGGCGCTGCCCCTGTCGACATTGAAGCTGACCACGCGGTGTTTCCACCTGCGCCTGATCGCCACGGTTCCAGAAGCTGACCTCTCCATCCTGATAGCGCGCACCGCTTGCCACGACCGCTTCTGGTAAACGCCAGGCACCATGCAGTGACCAAAGCCGCAAATTATCGTCGTTCACCGCGGTGACCAAGTTTTGGTTGGCGGGCTGACACTCCCAGGCGTCAAAGTACGACGCGCTACCAGGAAACAGGACAGCAGGCAGTAATGGTGCACTGCTGTGTACCGTTGTTTTAGACACTTCAGCAGTAGAATCAGCAGGTGTTGCCCCAGTATTTGCACAGCCTGCCAGCACAACCGAGGCAGTCAGCGCAATTAAACCAGTTAACCGATTAGGTAAGTAAGTCATGCATCCTGCTCCCTGTTGTTATCACTGTTGTTACCACTATTACTATTCATGCCGCTATCTTTGTGATGTTTTTCATTATCATAAACATCGTCAATGGACGCCTACTTAGCGTTCAGCGCATTTCTTCTGAATAAACAAATTCAATTCGTTTAGCGGCGCTTAAATGCTTTTAAGTCCTGTGGATCAAAACTGTCAACCTGGGCTGGCAGCCCTAATTCTTCGCGTTTCAGCCTTATCTGCATTTTTTCAGCGAGACGTTCTGAATCATCATCGGTAGTACGACCGTTGAGTTCAGCGAGCTGCGTCATCCCCTGATGGTAAAACGTCACAATATCCAGCGCTACGCGATTATCTTCTTCCACTCCCCGGCGCAGTGGCTGTAGGTAACCACTAATATGGGAAAGGTGATGCTTGAGCTGCCAAACATAGCGCATTTCAGTCATCCAAGGCCGATCCTTGAGAACTGCAAACATCGCGCTAGTGGCTAATAGACCTAGAAACACACCCAGCGCATTAAGCCATAGACTACTGCCAAAAGCAGATGTTAAAAGCATTGAGAACAGTAGCCCAAAGACGATCAACTGCCCTGCCATGGCAATGCTGATCATTCGCGCCTTGCGCTGATAACTGCTAGGGTCATGCTGCTCAAGAGTGAAAACCATGGCCAACCTCATCATCAAAAGTAGTCCCTTATGATACGGGGCTGACCAGGGCAAACAAGTGATTATCAAGCTCGCCGTAGATAACCAGTATTAACTCATTCGCTCGGCAGCAGTTTTAAGCAACCGTTCGGTCGTTTCCCAACTCACACAGGCATCGGTCACCGACACGCCGTAACGCATCGCGTTGGGTGACAGCGCTTGCTTACCTTCATACAAATGGCTTTCGAGCATTAATGCGACCAAATTAGCATCGCCCGCTTTACGCTGCGCCAGCACGTCGAGCATAACCTCACTTTGGCGTCGGTGATCTTTTCGCGCATTGGCATGACTGCAGTCCACCATTAAGCGAGGATTCTGTCCGGCGTCTCGTAAGGTATTCACCGCTGCTCGCACATGATGCGCTTGGTAGTTTGGTTCGCCATGACCACCTCGTAACACCACATGCGTATTGGGGTTACCAGCGGTTTCCTGCATGACCGGCCGCCCTTCACTATTCATTGCGAAACGCTGGTGGGAATGCGCCGCTGCCTGCATAGCATCAATAGCAACCTGGACGTCGCCACTAGTGGCATTTTTAAACCCCACTGCTGCCGTGAGATCGCTGGCCAGCTCGCGATGCAGCTGTGATTCCGTGGTACGTGCGCCAATAGCGACCCAGCTCAACAGATCATCTAAGTAAGGTGCCAACATGGGTTGTAAAAGCTCAGTAGCCACCGGCAAGCCCCGTGAGGCTACGGCATGCATCAACTCACGAGAGAGCGATATGCCCTTTGGCATATCGCCACTGCCGTCTAAATCAGGGTCATATGCCAAACCTTTCCAACCCACTGTAGTTCGTGGTTTTTCAACGTAAACACGCATTACCGGTAGCAGTTGCTCGCTCACTTCTTCACTAAGCGCAGCCAGCCGATCGGCGTACTCTAGCGCGGCATGCGGGTCATGGATAGAACAAGGGCCAACTACCACTAATAAGCGGCTATCTTGACCATTCAAAATGCGCTGAACCGCTTGGCGCTGATGGGCAATTTGCGCATTCAATTGGCTATCGATACCTACACTGCGGCGTAGCTCTGCTGGCAAAGGCAACGGCTGCGATGAGTTCGTGGGGCCATTCGTTAATGACGCTAGATTTGACAAGGTTGCGCAAGCAGGGCTGACATGGGCATTCATAACTTAACTCTCCGGAAGCGTATGACATCGTGATAACAACAACATGCCACCCTGGCTTGCACGGTCGGAGGTGGCAGCTTGCACCGACCGCGCGTCGCTAAATCGCCAGCCATAGCCATAACCGATATAGTTAGCAACGTTGGCGAGCAGATTAGCGAGAGAGTTTGCGCGGTACATCATGATGCAGCTCCTTGATGAAAGTCCTGTGAAATCTGAGCAATTAACCTAAATAAACAGTTAAAACAAAAGAAGCCTCGGTTGGGCTACCAACCGAGGCTTCTTTGCATGCGGCAGGCAACCTAGTCGGTGTGCCTGATGACGCGACGCTACTGGTCGGCCAGGGGCACACCGTAGCTAAACCAATAGACAGCATAAAAGAACGCAGCAACACACGCCCACACACCAGCCGCCGATGCTGGCTTTGCTTGTGTGTGTTGAATGCATTGTGCTGTGTGCATGGCTACGTCCTGATTCACATTAATTGTCGAGAACAGTGCTTCTAATGGGTTAATCCTGCCTGCATAGAGGCAAAATGGCAACCATCAACCGCCAAACGCTTGTATCCAACCAATAGTAGCGGGCAGTGCGCTCATACTCACCAGCACAACAACACCGAGCACAATAGCAAGCAAACCTGATTCGTCTTTAAAGTTGTCGTCATGGTGGGCCATGAAAGCCTCCTTTTTATCAGTATCGGTTACCGGCATATGCCGAACACCAGTTATTGGCCAGCTATTTTAGTGAGGACGAGGCGCGTAAGCAAACACATCTGAGAACATTCGCTCACTGTCAATACCTTTCCGTTCTAAGATATTAACACAGGCGTACACCATACCCGGCGAACCCGACAAGTAGATATCACAGCCGCTGGGCGACCCAGCCATTCCACTCTCAAGCATGTTCTCAAGATCACTCTCTAACACCAAGTCAATGCGCCCTTGATGATGCGTGATACGCTCGCCTTCTGCTAGCGGCTCAGTCAGTGGAAACTCTGTCACCGCTTGGAAAGAAATATTGGCATACTGCTGTGCCCATTCGCAGGCCAGATCTTCCGCATAAAGATCACGATGTTCGCGATTGGCCCACCATAGTGAAATGGGCCGTTCAGGCTGCTGTCTTAGTACCGCCTCAACAATCGCCTTCATTTGTGCAAAGCCTGTACCTGCAGCAATTAGCAACAGAGGACGCTCGCTTTGCGTGTCTAATACACATTCACCGCTGGGTAGGCGAACAGTCAACTGATTAGCTACCTGCAATAACTCTCGCAGGCGAGCAGAGTTATCTCGCTCAGGCCAGTGCTGAATATGTAATTCGATAATACCGTCACCGCGTTCCGCGCTGGCAATAGAAAACGGTACCCAAGTGTTATCGTCTAGTTTGAGCTCTAAATACTGCCCAGGCGCATGCTGCATGGCCTCGGGCCGCCCTTCCAGGGTCACCCCAAAGACATCGGGATTTAAATCCTCAACGGCGGTTACCTGGCAGATTAACGTTCTGCAAGTTAACGTGCTTGCGCTCATGAAAGCCTCTATATAGAAAGTCGCCCGACCTGCGCCACTGGGTTAGCCGTGGCGAGGAGTGGGTAATGGGATATCAATGCCCAGCTCGTCCCAGCGCTCATCAACGCGGGTTTTTATCGAATCATCCATCACAATGGGCGTTCCCCACTCACGATCCGTTTCGCCTGGCCATTTATTGGTAGCATCGAGCCCCATCTTGGAACCTAACCCAGACACCGGCGACGCAAAATCGAGGTAGTCAATAGGGGTGTTTTCCACCATCACCGTATCCCGCGCCGGGTCCATGCGCGTGGTAATGGCCCACATCACATCTTCCCAGTTACGCGCATCGATATCGTCATCTAATACAATGACAAATTTGGTGTACATGAACTGACGCAGAAAACTCCACACCCCCATCATGACGCGCTTGGCGTGACCCGGGTACTGCTTCTTCATGGTCACAACAGCCATTCGATAGGAGCACCCTTCCGGTGGTAGGTAGAAATCGACAATTTCGGGGAACTGCTTACACAGAATGGGAACAAACACCTCGTTAAGCGCAACCCCTAAAATGGCTGGCTCATCGGGTGGGCGGCCGGTGTAGGTGGAGTGATAAATCGCGTCCCGCCGCATGGTCATCCGCGTCACGGTGAACACAGGGAAGTGATCAACTTCATTGTAATAACCGGTGTGATCGCCAAACGGTCCTTCTGGTGCCATATCGTCGGGGTAGAGAAACCCTTCAAGAATGATTTCAGCCGACGCAGGCACATCCAACTCTGCATGACCGCACTTGACCAGCTCGGTGCGCGAGCCTCTAAGCAACCCAGCAAAAGCGTATTCAGACAGCGAATCAGGAACCGGCGTCACGGCACCTAAAATTGTTGCAGGATCAGCCCCCAACGCCACTGCCACAGGGAATGGCTCACCGGGATGCGCTTTTTGAAACTCAAGAAAATCCAGCGCACCACCGCGATGGGAAAGCCAACGCATGATCAGACGGTTTTTACCGATTTTCTGCTGACGATAAATGCCAAGATTTTGGCGCTTTTTATGCGGGCCTTTGGTAATTACCAGCGGCCAAGTTACCAGCGGCGCGGCATCACCTGGCCAGCAGTGCTGGATCGGCAAACGGCCTAAGTCAACCTCATCACCTTCATACACCACTTCTTGCACGGGGGCTCGCTTGACATTTTTGGGCCCCATGCTGAGCACCTGCTTAAAAATCGGCAGCTTGTCCCAGGCGTCTTTAAGCCCTTTCGGCGGATCAGGTTCCTTTAGGAACGCCAGTAGTTTACCTACCTCGCGCAGTGCTTCTACTGAATCTTGACCCATACCGAGCGCTACCCGCCTAGGCGTACCAAACAGGTTGCCCAATAGCGGCATATCATGGCCCTTCACATTCTCAAACAATAGTGCAGGGCCACCAGCGCGCAGTGTACGGTCACAAATTTCAGTAATTTCGAGATAGGGGTCGACTTCTGCTTTAATCCGCTTCAGTTCACCCTGCGCTTCAAGCGCTGCAATAAAATCGCGCAAGTCGTGGTACTTCAAGGCACTCTCCTCAAGGCACTTACCCGGCTGTCAGCCATTACTGTTGCCAGTGCTTGGCTGCAAATGAAGCACTTAGCGTCGCTTCATCGCTTCAAAGAACTCCAGATTCGTCTTGGTATCTTTCAGACGATCAATCAAGAACTCTGTCGCAGCGGTGTCTTCCATCGGGTTAAGCAGCTTGCGAAGGATCCACATGCGCTGCATTTCGTCTTCAGACGCCAGCAGATCTTCGCGGCGAGTACCACTACGGCGAATGTTGATTGCAGGGAACACGCGTTTCTCAGCTAGCTTGCGGTCAAGGTGCGCTTCCATATTACCGGTGCCTTTGAACTCTTCGAAGATGACTTCGTCCATTTTCGAGCCAGTATCAACTAGCGCGGTGGCAATAATCGTCAGGCTACCGCCCTCTTCGATATTACGCGCGGCACCGAAGAAACGTTTAGGCTTCTCAAGGGCATGAGCGTCCACACCACCGGTGAGCACTTTGCCGGAGCTGGGCACCACGGTGTTGTAGGCACGCGCTAAACGGGTGATAGAGTCGAGCAGAATCACCACATCTTTCTTGTGCTCTACCAAGCGCTTGGCTTTTTCGATGACCATTTCGGCAACCTGCACATGGCGAGCGGGCGGTTCATCGAAAGTAGAAGCAACCACTTCGCCACGCACGGTGCGTGACATTTCGGTAACTTCCTCAGGGCGCTCATCGATCAGCAATACAATCAGATGGCACTCAGGATTATTGCGCGTAATCGACGTCGCGATGTTCTGCAGCATCAGTGTCTTACCCGCTTTAGGGGGTGACACCAATAGACCACGTTGACCTTTACCAATTGGCGCCGTCAGATCAATGATGCGCGCGGTAAGATCTTCGGTAGAGCCGTTACCGATCTCCATGCGCATCCGATCATCTGGGAATAGCGGCGTTAAGTTCTCAAAGAGAATCTTATGCTTGGCATTTTCCGGACGATCAAAGTTGATCTGGCTAACTTTGAGTAGGGCAAAGTAGCGCTCACCTTCTTTTGGCGGGCGGATTTTGCCGGAAATGGAATCACCTTTACGCAGATTGAAACGGCGAATCTGCGACGGCGATACGTAAATATCGTCCGGTCCGGCGAGGTACGAGCTGTCGGCGCTACGCAGGAAGCCAAAGCCATCCTGAAGTATTTCCAGCACACCATCGCCGTAGATATCCTCACCGCTTTTTGCATGCTTTTTGAGGATAGCGAAGATGATGTCCTGCTTGCGCGAACGGGCTAGGTTGTCGATACCCATTTCACGGGCGATATCGAGCAGCTCGGGAACGGTTTTTTGCTTGAGTTCAGTGAGATTCATCGGTGTGTTAGAAAGTTGCTCATGAAAGCTAGGCGACAAGCGCCGGGAATAAGACAGGAGGCGTGGCCTAAATAGTAGGGCTAAGCGCCGAGTGATGCGTTCAGAACCCCACTAAGCACACGCTCAGATACTGATCGCTAGAGAGTTATCATAGCTATGCCTAAGAAGGAGTAGCGGCATAATTGACTGCTCAGCGTGAGGGTGCTAGCAAACTAGTTAATCTGATTAGCACAGAAAGGTGCTGTTTCAGGGGTTATCTGACGACTTGGACATCTGGCTGATGTCAATTGGATACGTACCACTCAAAATATCTGAGCAATACACTCGCTTAAATACACTTGTTTAATAGACAAACAAGCTAACTCGGATCAAGCCAGTAGCTCGATGGTAGTCAAGGCCCGAGATAAACGCAAGCCTTTGACAATTGACAATACTAATGAGGCACCGCAACCTTGGCATAGCCACTAGGAAGGAACGCCCATGCCCAAGGAAATTTCATTCCCTCTCGCCGCGTCGCCGGCTGAATTGGATAACACCGAACCGCAGCGCTTAGCCGCCATTGATCTGGGTTCTAATAGCTTTCATTTGTTGGTCGCCAACTATCAACATGAGCGCCTGCAAGTCGTCGCTAGGATGGGTGAAAAGGTTCAATTAGCCGCTGGGCTAGATGAAAACGGTTATTTAAGCGAAGCCGCGATGCAGCGAGCGTTAGATTGCCTAGGCCGCTTTGCGCCGTTTCTCACCGACATTGAGAGTGCCAACCTTCGCATTGTTGGAACCAATGCGTTGCGTGATGCCTATAACAGCCAAACATTTATTGAGCGTGCCGAAGCGCAGCTTGGACACGCCATCGAAATTATTGCTGGTCGTGAAGAGGCTCGCCTGATCTATTTGGGGGCCGCCCACGCATTGGCTGAGAATGGACGCCGTTTAATTGTCGATATCGGCGGTGGTTCTACCGAGTTCATTATTGGTGAAGCGTTTGAGCCTAAAGCACTTGAAAGCCTACGCATGGGCTGCGTCACTTTCAGCAGCCGTTTCTTTCGTGACGGCGAGCTCAGTGAAAAACGTATGCGTCGCGCTGAGCTCGCCGCCCTGTCAGAACTGGCCAATATTCAGCGACCCTACCAACGCCTTGGCTGGCAGGATCCAGTAGGTTCTAGTGGCACGATTAAAGCCGCTGCTAGCGTGCTATATGCCTATGGCGATACGCCTCAGGAAGGTGTTATCACTCGCAGCGGATTAAAAAAGCTGCGCGAACGCTTACTCAAATGCAAACAGCTAGACAAAGTTGAGCTAGATGGCCTAAAACCTGATCGAGCAAAAGTTTTTCCGGCAGGTATTGCCATTTTAAACGCTATTTTTGAAGCCTTTAATCTTTCCCAAATGCGCTTCGCGGATGGAGCCCTGCGCGAAGGGGTGCTTTATGATATGGCGGGCCGAAATAGCGCAGAAGATACCCGTTCTAAAAGCTTAGATGCATTGAAGCGGATTTATGATGTTGACTCTCGGCAAGCCGAAAATGTTGCCGACACTGCCCTTCGGCTATTTAACGACGTAAAAAAAGCCTGGGCGCTATCCCAAGAGCAAGGCCACTACCTTGTCTGGGCAAGTCATGTGCATGAAATTGGCCTAGCTATTTCTCATAGCCAGTTTCATCGCCATGGCGCCTACTTGCTAGAACATTCCGACTTAGCTGGCTTTTCGCGCCCTGAACAGCGCTTACTGGCGTTTTTAGTGCGTGCCCATCGCCGCAAGTTTCCCACCAAAGAGTGGCAGGCGTTACCCGCCTCCCATCAGGAAGGCTGCGCCAAACTTGCCCGCCTGATGCGTCTTGCTGTGCTTATTAATCACTCGCGATCTGAAGTTGCTCCACCGTTACCGGCTATTAAAGCAGAAGGCGAAACGCTGACGATAACGCTACCTGCCAGCGACGAGCCGACACTGCTAAGTACCGATATGGAGCAAGAACAAGCCTATATGACAGCGGCTGGCTTTACGTTTTTGGTAGTAGAGGCAAATCAATAACAACCCCTTCTGCCTGCCAGAGCACATTAGCAGGCGGCAGGATAACGGCCAAACATACCTTTCCATCCATCACGACAATCAAACGCTCACGCTCCCAGGGCGGTATTCCCCGCTCTTGGAGTAAGCGCTTAATATCTCGCCTTCCGCGCTCTTTTAACGCAATAACCTCTCCACCCCGTCGCCAACGCAGCGTTACGCGGCGTGGTGGTGTCAACGCTACTTGCAGCGGTCCTAAGGGCGTTGTCTGCTCCAGTACACCGTCCCATTCAACTTCCCAACTAGGCAACGGCGTCAGCGGAGGCATGAGGTAGAGACGGCGCTGCCACATGCGTGCTTCTGCACCCGGCCATACCACTTTGACCTGGGCATCGTTTGCCGCACCTAGTTGCGAAAGCAAGCTTTCCAGACGTTTCTGCGGCGGCGTTGGGAGCGCTAGCTGCTCACAAAGTGTACGCACGAGCAGTCGTTGGCGCGGTAAAGAGCATTGGCTAAGCAGCGTAGCATCCATGCAGCGCTCTCCTCGCATTAGCGTTGCTAGCTCTTCCGCGGCATAGGACGCCAACAGTTGGTCTGCCTCGCCGGCATGTTGGGCGCTGTTGGCAAGGGCCCGTGCAGCGTCAGGCCAACGTAGCTGTAAGGCTGGCATCACCTGATGGCGTAAGCGGTTGCGATCAAACGCGATATCGCGGTTGGTTGGGTCCTCGCACCAACTGATTGATAACCCATGCGCTGCATCAGCCAACGTCTGTCTACTGATACTCAGCCAGGGCCGTAGCAGGGTCAGCCCCTGCCAATCACGGCGAAAAGGCATACCCGCCAACCCACGCACGCCACTGCCGCGTAGCGCCGCCAACAGCAACGTCTCCGCTTGATCATCTTGGTGCTGGGCTAGCCATAGCGTATCGCCAGCGGGAATATGCGTCATGAACGCCTGATAGCGTGCTCGCCGTGCCGCCCCCTCAACGCCCTCGCCGAGTGTGTCTACCGCGACGCTTGCCGTCACCAGCGTTACGTTAAGCGCATCACACAGCGCCAGACAATGCGCTTCAAAGGCACTAGCTGCGGCCTGCAAGCCATGGTTAATATGAATCGCCTGCAGTGGGCGTCCTGCATCTCGACAAACTTCAGCGGCCAACGTCAGCAGCAGCGAAGAATCCAGCCCCCCAGAAAGCGCCACCCAAATAGTACGCCCCGGCGGGGTTTCCGCCAGGGCGTCATTTAGCAAGCGTAACAGCGGCTTAGGCGGCTGGAGCGCCATAGCTCATCAACCGTTTGTAGCGACGCTCTAGCAGTGCATCGCTATCAAAGCTTTGCAGACGTTCCAGACTGTTAGCCAACGCCTCTTTAACGCGCTCGGCGGTAGTCATTGGATGTCTATGAGCGCCACCTAACGGCTCTTTAATTAGCTCATCAACAAAGCCAAGCTCTTTAAGGCGCTCGGCGGTGATACCCATGGCTTGGGCGGCGTCAGATGCTTTTTCAGCGCTCTTCCAAAGAATCGACGCACAGCCTTCCGGTGAAATCACCGAATAAGTGGAGTACTGCAGCATATGTAGCTCGTCGCATACGCCAATGGCTAGCGCGCCACCGGAGCCACCTTCACCCACCACGGTGGAGATAATCGGCGTTTTTAGGCGCGACATCACTGCCAGATTGTAGGCAATGGCTTCCGACTGCCCCCGCTCTTCCGCATCGATCCCAGGGTAGGCACCAGGCGTATCGATAAAGGTTAGAATGGGCATTTTAAAACGCTCTGCCATCTCCATTAAGCGACAGGCTTTGCGATAACCTTCTGGCCGCGGCATGCCAAAGTTACGGCGCACCTTTTCTTTTACATCACGACCTTTTTGATGGCCAATGACCATCACCGGTTGATCGTCCAGACGCGCAATGCCACCAACTAATGCGGCGTCATCAGCAAAGTTACGGTCACCATGAAGCTCATCAAAGTCAGTAAAAATATGCTCAAGATAATCCAGCGTATAAGGACGCTGGGGGTGACGAGATATTTGAGAAACCTGCCAGGGCGTTAAATCCTTGAAGATCGATTCGGTTAACTTACGGCTCTTCTCCTCTAAACGAGAAATCTCGTCAGAAAGATTAACCTGGCTATCGGAGCTAACCAAACGCAGCTCCTCAATTTTTGCCTGAAGCTCGGCAATGGGCTGTTCAAAATCGAGATAATTAGGATTCATCGGCTCTGCCTGTAAGCTGCCTATAAAAAAAGAAGCCTTGTTGAAACGGGCATGTATAGGGGCATTATCGCACCCTGAACTTGCCACGCAAGGCAGTACCCTTTCAATTAGCGTGCCGCACGGTCATTTAGTCTTCCATCTGACACCGGCTCGTATACGTTTAGTGCATTTCCTAACGGTAGCGTAGCTGAACACCTACCTGCCCTTGCACATCACGAAGGGCTAACAGCAGATCATCGCTGGGAGCTACTTTCCAGTCATCCGCCAATGCTAACCAACCGACCGCTTCTGAGTGACGATACTGCAGCCGAACTGGCAATCCGCCGGTATCGCGGTATGGCGTAAGGCTCTCGCGTAGGCTATCGACTAGACGTCCGTTGATCTGTTCAGCATCCAATGCTAATTCCACCGCTTCGCCATAGCGAATACGTGCGGTCACCATCGGCGTCACGTCTTTGCCCCGCAAGCGCAAACCGCCGGAAAAGTCATCGTTGGATACTTCACCTTCAACGATGATCACTTGATCAGACTCAATTTGGCCCCGCAGTTGATCAAATAGTTCGCCAAATAGCGAAGCTTCGATGCGCCCAGTACGATCATCTAGTGTGATAAACGCCATGGTATCGCCACGCTTGGACTTCATGGTGCGCATAGCTACCACTAATCCCGCCACCCGCTGCGGCTCACGCGAAGCCTTCAAATCACTAATGCGAGTAGAAACAAAGCGTTTTAGCTCACGCTCATATTCATCAATGGGATGACCGGTTAGATAGAGGCCCAGCGTATCTTTTTCCCCAGAAAGGCGCTCACGATCCGTCCACTCACGAGCGCTTTGATACTCAGCGTAAGGGTCTGTCGCTTCCTCTTCTGCGCTAAACGCATCGCCAAACATATCCAGCATACCCAGGTTTTGATTGGCGTGGTTTTGCGCAGCGGCTTTCAAGGCATCTTCCATCGCAGCGGATAACACCGCCCGATTCGGACCCAAGTTATCTAACGCACCCGACCGAATCAGCGCTTCCAGCGTACGCTTGTTCATGCGCTTGGGATCCATGCGCCGACAAAAATCGAACAGGTCTTTAAACGGACCATCCGTATTACGAGCTTCAACAATCGCCCCAATCGGGCCTTCACCGACACCGCGAATGGCACCTAAGCCGTACACCACGCGCCCTTCGGTATCTACGGTAAACTTGTAGCCACCGACATTAACATCCGGCGGTGTAACCGTCAGTTTGAGGTGGCGACACTCTTCTATCAGCGGCACCACCTTGTCCAGGTTATCCATTTCCGTTGACATAACGGCGGCCATAAACGGCCCAGGATAGTGCGCCTTCAGCCAGGCAGTTTGATACGACACCAAAGCGTAAGCGGCTGAGTGCGACTTGTTAAAGCCGTAACCAGCAAATTTTTCAACAAGATCAAAGATATTTCCAGCAAGGTCTTTATCGATACCGTTAGCCGCACACCCTTCCATAAAGCCTGAACGCTGCTTGGCCATCTCTTCGGGCTTTTTCTTACCCATGGCGCGGCGCAGCATGTCGGCCTGACCCAATGAATAGCCAGCCATTACCTGAGCAATCTGCATGACCTGCTCTTGGTACAAAATAATGCCGTATGTCGGGCTGAGCACCGGTTTTAGAAGGTCATGCTGATAATCTGGGTGTGGATAAGAGACTTCGGCACGGCCATGCTTACGGTTGATAAAGTCATCCACCATGCCCGACTGTAGCGGGCCTGGGCGAAATAGCGCTACCAAGGCGATCATATCGTCGAGAGAGTCTGGCAGCAGGCGCTTAATCAGCTCCTTCATACCACGAGATTCCAGCTGGAAAACAGCGGTGGTTTCCGCTCGTTTCAGCATCTCAAACGTTTTACTATCGTCTAGCGGGATAGCGTCGATATTGAGCGGCGCTTGACCGTTTACCCCACGCACTTTATCGACCATTTCCAGCGCCCAGTCGATAATCGTCAGCGTCCGCAGGCCCAAGAAGTCGAACTTCACTAGCCCGGCGTCTTCGATGTCGTTTTTATCGAACTGAACCACGAGACCTGAACCATCTTCATCGCATAACAGCGGCGAGAAGTCGGTTAGCTTGGTGGGGGCAATGACGACGCCCCCCGCGTGCTTACCAGTCCCCCGCGTGGTGCCCTCAAGCTTAAGGGCCATTTCCCAGATCTCTTCCGCTTCTTCGTCGTTGCCAATAAACTCTTTCAGGGCTGGTTCTTGCTCAATCGCTTTGGCAAGCGTCATTCCCACTTCAAAGGGAATCAGCTTGGAGAGCTTGTCGCCCAACGAGTAGGGCCGCCCCTGGGCACGCGCCACATCGCGCACCACCGCTTTCGCGGCCATGGTGCCAAAGGTAACAATCTGAGATACCGCATTGCGGCCGTAGCGATTCGCCACGTATTCAATCACCTTGTCACGCTTTTCCATGCAAAAATCGACGTCAAAGTCAGGCATGGAGACACGTTCAGGGTTAAGAAAGCGCTCAAATAGCAGGTCGTAGCCAATCGGATCAAGATCGGTAATTTTTTGCGCGTAAGCCACTAAGGAGCCCGCACCAGAACCCCGCCCTGGGCCAACTGGCACGTTGTTATCCTTGGCCCACTGAATGAAGTCCATCACGATCAGAAAATAGCCAGGGAAGCCCATCTGGATAATAACGTTCAGCTCAAATTCAAGCCGGTCACGGTAGCGCTGATTAATCTCGCGATAAGCATCGCTATCGCGAGGGTACTGTTCAGCTGGGAACAAAAAATCTAACCGTTCAGTGAGACCGTCATGGGAGACTTTGCGGAAAAACTCATCCTGGGTCATCCCGTCGGGTATTTCGAACTCCGGCAGAAAAATTTCCCCCAGGCGCACGTCAACGCTACACCGCTCAGCAATCATGACGCTGTTTTCAAGCGCTTCAGGAATATCGGCAAACAGTGCTGCCATCTCCTCAGGGCTTTTCAGGTACTGCTCTTCGGTATAGCGTCGTTCACGGCGAGGATCATCCAAGGCCTTGCCTTCACCAATGGCAACGCGGGTTTCGTGGGCCCAGAAGTCTTCCCGCTCTAAAAAGCGCACGTCATTGGTTGCGACCACCGGGGTATTTGATGCGATCGCCAGCTTCACACTCGCGTGAACACACTCTTCTTCAAGCGGCCGCCCGGTACGGATTAACTCCAGATAAAAACGTTCTGGAAAGGCGCGCTGCCACTCTTCTAACAGCTCCCGGGCTTCGCGCTCATGCTCAGACAGCAAGTGACGACCTATTTCGCCTTCACGCCCGCCTGATAGTGCAATCAATCCTTCGCTTTGCGCTAGCACCCACTGCTTGTCCAGAATGGCTCGCCCGTGGCGCTGGCCATCCGTCCAACCTTTAGAAATCAATTCAGTGAGATTGCGATAACCAACATCGTTCATCGCCAGCAGCGTAATGCGATATGGATGAGCCTCATCATGAGGGTTGTGCAGCCATAAGTCGCTACCGATGATCGGCTTAAGGCCAGCACCCTGGGCCGCTTTATAGAACTTAACCAGACCAAACAGGTTAGCTTCATCGGTTAAGGCCAGTGCTGGCATCCCACGCTCCGCGGTGGTGCTGACCAGTGACTTGAGTTTTACCAAGCCATCAACCAGGGAGTATTCACTGTGCAAACGTAGATGAACAAACGGAACCGTCATGGGACTCTCAGCAACAAGGCTAGATAAATAGAAAAAGCTTACAGCAGCGCTAACTGACGCTGAACTGGCGCAAAGCTCCGGCGGTGCTCGGCAAGCGGCCCGTGGGCAGATAGTGCCGCCAAATGTTCTTTCGTTGGGTACCCTTTGTGACGGGCAAAGCCATAGTCAGGATAGCGCAGATCCAGCTCGGCCATCTGTGCGTCGCGGGCGACTTTAGCCAAAATCGATGCAGCAGCGATCGCAGGATGACGAGCATCGCCTTTCACTACCGCTTGCCCAGGCAGCTCATGCCCAGGCAGCCGATTACCATCTACCAATAAATATTCTGCTGCGGGTGTTAAGGCATCAATGGCACGCCGCATAGCAAGATGAGTGGCATGATAAATATTTAGCTGGTCGACTTCAGCAGCGCTGGCTTCTGCCACAGCAAACGCTAATGCGCACTCACGAATCTGTACATCCAGCGCTTCGCGCTTTTTAGCGGTAAGTTTTTTGGAATCCGTTAGCCCCTCAATCGGGCGACTAGGATCAAGAATTACCGCCGATGCAACAACACTGCCGATCAGAGGCCCACGCCCGACTTCGTCAACGCCTGCTAGAAAGTCGCCATGGTAGTCGATCACTAAAGGAGGGTAGGCAGTCGGCTTAACGGCCATGATGGCTTCCTTCTTGGGCAACTTCGCCACTGCAATCCAATGGCTGGCCCACCACCAGAGAGGCTATAGCCTGCGCGGCACGTTGGCTGGCATTGCGCTGTAAACCACGGTGCATATCGGCAAAGCGCGCTTCTAGGGCGTGGCGTTCTGCTGCATTATTAATCATTTCGTCGAGCTGCTCAGCAATCCCTTCTGGCGTTGCCGCATCCTGAATCAGTTCTGGCACCACACTCTCTTGAGCGATTAAGTTAGGTAATGAAATCCATTTAGTTTTCACTAAGCGTTTTGCCAGCCAGTGGGTCATCGGTGCCATTTTGTAAGCTACCAGCATTGACCGATGGCATAACATGGCCTCTAGTGCCGCGGTGCCCGAGGCAAGCAATACAGCATCGCTGGCTACCATTGCCTCTCGTGCCTGACCTTCCAAGAGCATGACCCGCTTGCTTAACATAGGGTAGCTTGCCAGAAGCTGGATGATTTCTTGATACCGCTGATGGGTCGCTGCGGGAATGACCACATGCAGCGCTTCATTACGCTGACAGAGCAATTCGGCAGCGCGTAAAAATGTATCACCCAAAAAGCGTATTTCATTGCCCCGCGAACCAGGCAATATTGCCAAAACAGGAACTTGAGCAGGCAATGCGAGTGTTTGGCGAGCCGTTTGGCGATCATTCTCAAGCGGTAATTCATCCGCTAATGGATGACCAACGAAAGCAACCGGCACCTGATGCTGATGGTAAAAATCAGCTTCAAACGGCAGCAGTGTTAACATGCCATTAACCGCCTTGGCGATCTTTTTCACACGCCCTTGCCGCCATGCCCATACCGAAGGGCTCACATAGTGGGCTGTCTTCAGTCCGGCAGCGCGTAGCTGTTTTTCAAGGCCAATATTGAAGTCGGGCGCGTCGATGCCAATCATAATATCCGGCTGCCAGGCGAGTGCTTCTTCGCGCAGTATGCGGCGCACGCGAATGAGTTCAGGCAGGTGCTTGACGACCTCCACCAGGCCCATCACCGATAATGTTTCAAGGGGAAAGCGGCTCGTCAGCCCATGCGCTTCCATACGTGGGCCGCCTAGACCTCGAAACTCAACGTTGGGATGCATCAGCGTAAGCTCATGCATCAACCCTGCACCGAGAATATCGCCAGAGAGTTCGCCTGCGACAATGTATACGCGCTGAAGTGTCATGATGAGAAAGGAAGAGATATGAGCATTTGAGTCCATCGTTGATGCTAACTAGCCATCAACGTTGTTAGCGGATGATACCGCGCGTAGACCGCTCAATTGAGTCGGCAAACGTGGTGACTTCTGGCAAATCGAACCGGCTGCGCATTTCGCTAACTGCCTGCTCAACGGTTAAACCTTGGCGATACACTAACTTATAAGCACTGCTTAAGGCATTGATTGCATCACGGCTAAAACCACGCCGCTTCAAGCCAACCAGATTAAGGCCTCGTGCTTCAGCAGGATTGCCATTGATCATCACGTAAGCGGGGGTATCTTTGGTAATAATAGACCCACCCCCGGCCATCGCATGTTCACCAAAGTGGCAAAACTGATGAACAGCCGCCAAACCACCTAAAATAGCATGGTCGCCGAGTACAACATGACCTGCCAAAGTGACTTGGTTCGCTAGAATACAGTCGTTGCCAATCACGCAGTCATGGCCGACATGAACATACGCCATAAACAGGTTACGCGATCCAATGGTGGTTTCACCGCGATCTTGTACGGTACCACGATGGAGGGTAACGCCTTCACGAACAACGTTATCATCCCCCATAATTAAGCGTGTTGGTTCGCCAGCGTATTTTTTATCCTGGCAATCCTCGCCTACCGAAGCAAATTGAAAAATTCGTGTACGCTCGCCTAGAACGGCAGGTCCTTTAATAACGACGTGAGAGCCAATCACAGAGCCAGCGCCAATAGTGACATTTGGCCCAATCACACTAAATGGCCCCACCTCGACATCATCAGCAAGCTGCGCTTTAGGATCAACCAGTGCAGTAGGATGTATCAAGCTACCTTCCTCTCAGCACAGATAATTTCTGCCTCGCAGGCTAGCTCACCGTTAACCGTCGCACGGCAGGCGAACTTCCAAATACCACGCTTACCACGAATCACATTTGCCTCCAGCACTAATTGGTCACCGGGCATCACGGGGCGCTTGAAGCGTACATTATCACTTCCTACCAAATAATAAACATAGCCATCAGCTGGCAGTTTATTGACTGTTTTAAAACCTAAAATTCCGCACACCTGAGCCAGCGCTTCTAGTACTAAAACACCTGGCATAATAGGGTGATGAGGGAAATGGCCATTAAAAAACGGCTCGTTGATGCTAACATTCTTATACGCAACGATGGTTTCGCCCACGGTTAATTGCGTTACTCGATCCACCAGCAAGAATGGGTAGCGGTGGGGCAAGTATTCGCGAATTTCGTTAATATCCATAACCATCGTAACGACCTCTAAATGACAAAAGGCCTGAGTAATATCAGGCACGCACCAGCAAGTTTGCTGGTAAAAAAGCAGTGAATTATAACCTGCTGCTATACAGCCTCAAGTTACCTGCCTATAAATTGCTGGCATAACGTCTCATAACGACTCACTGCGCTGGCTTTTCTCTAGTCGAGACAAGCGCTTGGCTATTTCATCGAGCTGTTTGAATCGCACCGCATTTTTACGCCATTGGGTATTGTTCATAGCACCAGTACCCGACGAATAAACACCTGGCTCATGAATCGAATTGGTCACTAAGCTCATACCCGTTACCTGCACACCATCGCAAATGGTGAGGTGACCAGAAAGCCCAACGCCACCGCCGAGCATGCAGTGCTTGCCCACCTTAGTAGAACCAGCAATACCAACGCAGCCTGCTAAAGCGCTGTGATCCCCAATCGTCACGTTATGGGCAATTTGTACTTGGCTATCAATTTTGACATCGTTACCAATCACCGTATCGCCTAAGGCACCGCGATCAATACTTGAACAACTGCCAACCTCAACGTCATCACCCAGCACGACGCCGCCTAGCTGAGCAATTTTATGCCAACCAGCACCGTCGTGAGCAAAACCAAAACCATCGCCGCCAATCACACAGCCGCTATGCAAGATGGCTCGTTTTCCCACTACAACGCCGTGGCAAACAGTAACGTTAGCGTGTAGTCGCGTATCATCCCCAATTACACTATCGGCACCAATCACACTGCCAGCGCCAACCACCACATGCTTACCTAGCACTACACCTGCTTCAATCACAGCATGTGCTTGAACAGAAATTCCCTCACCTAAAATAGCGCTGTCCGCTACCACAGCTGACGGGTGAATACCGGGAATATCCCGAGCAGGCAATGGATCAAATAGCTGTGAGAGTTTGGCGTAACCCAAATAAGGATTATTCATCTCTAAGCGTGCCACAGGACAATGTTTAGCATGCTCAGGATGTAACAATACAGCGGCTGCTTTTGTAGTCGCCAAATCTTTTAGGTATGCACGGTTGGCTAGAAAAGCAACGTGATCCGACGTCGCATCTTTAAGTGTGGCCAAACCTTTAATTGGCTGGTCGGCGTTACCCTCGAAGTCAATGCCCAAGTGACGTGCGACATCGTTAAGGGTTAGATCGTGAAAAGCGTGCGTCATGGGAGCCCAGTGAAACATGGGTGCGGGCTAGCCGCACCATCAATCATAATTTTAGTTTAGCGAATCAAAAATCTGCGTAACCTCATTGGTCACGTTAGGCAGATCTGTTGATGAGTGCAATACCCCTTGAGGCTCTACCAAGACATCAATACTGTGGCGCTCAAGCACTTGCTCAACAGCCCTTTCAAGCTTTGACTCAGCGCCCTCTAAGAAACGCTGCTCAGAAGCCTGTTGTGCTTGAAGCACTTCACGGCGCAATTCCTCAAAACGACTACCTTTTTGCTGCAGTTCAGCAATGAGTGGGTCTCGCTGAGATTGGGACATTGTCTCGCCTTCACGCTGCAGTCGCTCTTGCAAGCGTTGAAGCTCTTCGCCTAATGCTTGGGCCTCACGCTGCTGGTTGCCAATTTGCCCTTCCAACTGGCTTAGTGACGACTGGGCTGACTGTGTATTCATTAAGGCGGCGCGCCAATCGAGCACAGCCACTTCTGCAGCAACGGCATAGGTAGGTAGTGTCATCGCGCCCAGTAAGCACACGGCGGCTGTCAGTTTACGCATCAATATTACTCCTTATATTAGAATGTTTGGCCCAGCGAGAACTGGAAGAACTGCGTATCGTCACCGCTCTCTTCGTTTAGCGGTTCTGCCACACTGAAGGTCAGCGGACCCACCGGTGTTAGCCACGACAGTCCAATGCCTACACTGTAGCGCAAGTCGCCCAGGTCGACCCCAGAGCTGCATTGCTGACGCCCAACATCTGCCTCCTGCACATCATAGCAAGAACTTAAGAAGGTATTACCTGCATCCAAAAAGAGGGAGGGTTGAATTGACCGCTTATCTTCCACAAACGGCATGGGGAAGAGCACTTCGGCAGAGCCTTCCACTAATACGTTGCCGCCCAATGTACGATCACGCCCCCCATCACGGGTAGGAGTTGTGCGTTGACCCAACGTGTTGGAGGTAAAGCCGCGCACTGAACCTAAGCCACCGGCATAAAAGTTCTCATAAAACGGGTAAGGATCATTGCCACCAAGTGTATCGGCATATCCCAAATTTCCACTAAACTTCAGCGCCCAGGTCTGATCATCGTTAATTGGAAACAGCTGCTGTGCACGGGCGCGAACCTTGTAGTACTCGGCATCGCTGCCCGGCACACCTGTTTCTAGTGATAGACGTTGATAATTGCCTGCTGTCGGCATAATGCCGCGATTTAAATTATTACGCGTCCAGCTCGCCGTTAATTTAAGGCTTTGCGCATTATCGCCTTGATCGTCGACATAACGAATAATTTCTGAAGCAGAATCGTTGTAGGTTTTAACCGTCAGCTCTTCAAGGCTAGCACCAAAATTCAGGCGAGAAAGTTCACTAATCGGATAACCAAAGTTAATGCCGGCACCATAAGCGTCCGTAGAGAACGTAGAGATATCGGAATCGCCGTAATCGGTTTCGCGGTAAAAAAGATTATATCCGCGCGAAATACCATCTAATGTCCAGTAGGGGTCGGTAAAGGCAAAATTAACGCTGGTAAACGTATCACTACGTTGCGCGCCCACATTAACGCGGTTACCGGTGCCCAGAAAGTTATTTTGGGCCAGCCCAACGCCATAAATGACACCTGCGCTTTGTGAGAAGCCGACACTGGCAGAGACAGAACCGGATGGCTGCTCCTCAACGTTATACGTTACGTCTAGCAAATCAGGCTGACCAGGGACTGGCTGGGTGCTGACCTCAACTTGACTAAAGAAGCCGAGACGCTCCAGGCGCTGGCGTGACTGGGTAATCGATTCAGTTGATGCAGGAGCGCCTTCTAACTGAATCATTTCACGACGCAGCACTTCATCTTGCGTTGTGGTGTTACCGTAGAATTCAATACGGCGCACGTAGGTGCGCTGACCAGGATCCACGGCAATGACGATATCAACGGTTTCACCATCGTCGGATAGCTCAGGAATGCCTTGTACGTCAGCAAATGCAAATCCCTCTGCGCCAAGGCGTTGGCGAAGCGCTTCAGTCGACGCATTTACTTCGCCGCGCGAAAAGGTGTCACCCCTTTCAATTTCAAGTAATTCGCGCGCTTCGTTTTCGTTAATTTGCAGGTCACCGGCAAAACGAATATCGCCGATTTGGAACTGGTTGCCTTCATCAATGTTTAAAGTGATGAAAATTTCAGATTTTTCAGGACCAATCGATACTTGCGTTGAAGTAACATCAAAATTAACGTAACCACGATCAAGGTAGAAAGAGCGTAAGCGCTCAATATCACCCGCCAGAGCTTCGCGGGAGTACTCGTCGCTGGAGAACCAGCCAAAAATACGCCCTGGGCGGTCATTTAATTCAAATACGTCACGCAGCGTATCGTCGTCGAATGCTTCATTACCAACAATATTAATTTGCCGGATTTTAGCAACTTCGCCTTCATTGACATTGATATTAACCTGAACACGGCCTTCATCAATTTCATCAACTTCTACGTCAATACTTGCGCTATAGCGCCCTTGAGCTTGATAAACACCTTCAAGTTCACGCTGAATCTCTTCTAGCGTGGAAAGCTGCAGCACCTGTCCTTCAGAAAGGCCTGATTCGCGCAGACCATTGCGCAAATCCTCATCAGAAATTTGCTGATTCCCTTCGATATTCAAGCGCGCAATGGTCGGTCGCTCAACGACTTGGATGACCAGCACGTCGCCCTCGCGCGCAAGAGAAACGTCTTCAAACAAACCTGTAGCAAACAGATCCCTGGCCGCGGCAGCCAGCTGCTGTTCGCTAACGCGGTCATTGGCATTGACGGGAAACGCATTAAAGACCGAGGCGGCAGATACCCGCTGCAGTCCCTCCACACGAATGTCGGAAACATCAAAGGATTGTGCTTGGGCACTGCTGGTACCTATCAGCAACAGTGCCGCCATTCCAAGGGTCTTGATTTTCATGCAGTCAGTTCGCTCGCGTTGGTCTGCCTATCATTCCAGATAGGCACCATATACATTTGTGCAGGCAGATGACAAGGCATCCAGCGCCCTACACGCGTCATTACCACAGGCGCATCAGATCAAAATAGAGAGCCGTCAACATTAGGGTGCCTACCATGGCAAGCCCTATACGCAACCCTACCGCTTGCGTTTGCTCAGAGACCGGCCGCCCACGCACAACCTCTATAAAGTAATAAAGTAGATGCCCGCCATCGAGCACAGGTATCGGTAGTAAGTTCAGCACTCCTAGACTGATGGAAAGATAGGCTAAGAAGCCTATAAATACTTCCATACCTGCCCGGGCAGAATCACCGGAAATCTGTGCAATAGTAATCGGGCCCGAAAGGTTCGACGGTGAAATAAGCCCTACCAACATTTTGCGAATAGCATCTACCGTTAGCAGCGTCATCTCACCTGTACGTGATAGTGCTTGGCCAACAGCCTCGATAGGACCATAGCGAATTTCACGCTGTTGCTCCTCGGGCCAAGATACCTGTTGCGCCCCGGCTCCAATGTAACCAACCTCGCTGCCACTCTCCAGCGTATTACGGGCTGGCGTTAAAGAAAGACTAGACTGTTCGTTGCCACGCTGATAACCAACGTCTAAGGTTTGACCCGCATTCTCTCGAATAACGGAAACAAACTGCATCCAGTCGTCAATTGGCTCGCCATTTAGCGACACAATACGGTCGCCCACGCGAAGACCCGCTTGAGAAGCCGGCTGCCCCTCTACTACTTGGCCTAGCACTGCGGGAACGTTCGGACGCCATGGCGTAATTCCCAAGCTTTGTAGCGGTTGAGGCGGATCCTGACGGACCATATAGTCGCTCACGGGAAGCTGGTAAACCCGAGCAGCATTAGACCCTTCTGGCTGCGCCTCAAGTATTAAGTCGCCATCGAATCCGATCATAGAGACAAGCTTTAAATTAATCTCTTCCCAGGAGCGCATGGCATCTCCCTGGACCGAGGTAATTTCAGCGCCATGAGTAAGGCCTGCCTCTGCCGCCGGGGAGTTAGGCGTAACGTCGCCAACGACAGGAATCACCGTTGTAGTACCAGCAACAAACAGTGCCCAATAGGCAACTATCGCAAGTAAAAAGTTAGCAATCGGCCCCGCGGCAACAATTGCAATACGCTGCCACACGGTTTTGCGGTTAAATGCTTGGTCTAATTGCTCATCAGGTACAGGTGCTTCGCGCTCGTCCAGCATCTTTACATAGCCACCCAGGGGGATAGCCGCTACTGCAAACTCGGTACCATGGCGATCAACTGTCGACCAGAGGGGTTTACCAAAACCAACAGAAAAACGCAGTACCTTGACACCACAGCGTCGCGCCACCCAGAAATGACCAAACTCGTGGAAGGTTACCAACAACCCAAGCACCACGATCACCGCTAATATGTTCTGTATCAGGCCCACTCTTTGCTCCTTTACGTGACTCGCTGATCAACGGTGATGATGCTAAACAGCTTGCTGATGAACGAGGCGTTCTGCCTGCTCTCGCGCCCACTGATCTGCGGCTAGTATCTGTTCAAGCGTGTCAGCCTGCTCTTCAAACGGCAACGCCATTACGCTAGCCACTACATCAGCAATCGCGCTGAAGCCAAGCTGTTTTTCAAGAAAGGCCTCTACAGCGATTTCATTAGCAGCATTTAAAATCGCTGGCGCTGCCCCCCCCTTGTGCATTGCCTCACGAGCAAGCCTCAAGCAAGGAAAAAGTAATTCATCAGGTGCCTCAAAATCCAGACGCGCTACTTGAAAAAGATCCAGCGTTTCAACTCCGGCGTCAATGCGTTCCGGCCACGCTAAACCATATGCGATCGGCGTACGCATATCCGGGTTACCTAATTGCGCAATGACCGATCCATCATCATAGGCAACCATCGAATGAATAACGCTTTGCGGATGAACCACGACCTGTATCTGATCAGGCGTTGCATCAAATAGCCAGCACGCTTCGATAAGCTCTAGCCCTTTATTCATCAACGTTGCGCTATCAACCGAAATTTTACGCCCCATCGACCAGTTAGGATGATGACAAGCCTGCTCGGGCGTTACCTTAGCAATATCGTCTGCCTGCCAGCCGCGAAACGGCCCACCAGAGGCGGTAAGCAGCAACTGGCGAACACCGTGCTGACGCAGCCCACCTCGATGCTCGATAGGTAGACACTGGTATATAGCATTATGTTCGGAATCAATCGGCAATAAGGTAGCGCCGGAGCGTGAGACGGCGTCCATAAATAGCGCGCCACTCATTACCAGGGCTTCTTTATTGGCTAGTAATACACGCTTTCCTGACTCAGCTGCCGCTAATGCAGGCAGTAGTCCGGCTGCACCAACAATAGCGGCCATCACCGTATCTACGTTTGGATCTTGAGCAACGTGACACAATGCTTCAGGGCCAACGAGCACTTCAATATCCAACCCTACTGATGCAAGCGCATGCTGCAACCACACAGCATCAGCAGGGTCATTGAGTACGGCAATTGAAGGGCGGTGAGCATTACATTGTGTGAAGAGCACTTCTTTGGAGGTATGAGCCGTTAAGGCATAAACGTGATAACGATCTGGATACCGCGCAATCACATCAAGCGTACTTTTACCAATTGAGCCTGTTGAACCAAGCACAGTAATGCGCTGAACAGCTGACTGACTCATAGAACGCTTACCTGTAAGTGGATCACCTGCAGATAGAACAGTGCAAAAATAGGCACTGCCGCTGTCAGGCTATCAATACGATCCAGTACGCCACCATGGCCTGGCAGGAGCTGGCTTGAATCCTTAATGTTTCGATAGCGCTTGAGCATACTTTCTAGCAAATCACCCAGTACTGACACCAGCGTAACTAGTCCGGTGATCACTACGAGGGCAATGCCGCCCATAAGGCTAATGGGCTGCCACGCAGCAAACACAATCGCTAACAGCAGTGTGGCCGCCAGGCCACCATAAACACCCTCCCAGGACTTACCTGGGCTTACTTTCGGTGCTAGCTTATTTTTCCCCCACCGCCTGCCAGCAAAGTAAGCACCGATGTCCGCTGTCCAAACCAGCAACAACACAAACAGCAGCCATACTGCGCCACTGTCGCGGAGCACATTGAATCCTACCCAGCATGGCAGCAATACCCAGCCTCCCATCAGCAATCGCCGTGAGGTGGCTTGCCACTGACCAACGGTGCCAGGGTAGTGGGTCACCCAGTAAAGGTTTACCAGCCACCCAACAGCTGCCAGCCACAGCGGCCAAGCGGCAAAAGCAGCCCCCCCTAACCACATCGCCAGCATCAACACTGCCATCACTGCGACCAGGGCAAAACGTGCTCCATGACGAGTTACACCAGCTAAGTTGGTCCACTCCCAAGCACTTAGCAGCACAATTAACGCTGTAAATAGTGCAAAGGCCCCACCTTGTAGTCCGAACAAGCCGATCAGCGTTAAGGGTGCTAACCAGGCTGCAGTAATTATCCGCTGTTTAAGCACCTTGCGCCTCTATTTGTGCATCGGTCATACCAAAACGACGGCGACGCAGGCAAAAATCATTAAGCGCCTCATCTAGTGCCGCCCCATTGAAATCTGGCCATAGCAGTGGTGAAAAATGCAGTTCCGCGTAGGCCAGCTGCCATAACATAAAATTAGATAGGCGCTGCTCGCCGCTGGTGCGGATACATAAATCTACTGGCGGTACATTGTGCGTATTCATCGCCGCATCGAAGCACGCCTCATCAATGTCATCAGCTGCCAGCTCACCTGCCGCTACTTGTTTCGCCAACTGCTTAGCCGCTCGTGCAAGATCCCATTGGCCACCGTAGTTTGCAGCGATAACTAGATGCATGCCAGTGTTCTCTGCGGTCAATGCCTCAGCACGTTGAATATGCTTTTGAATAGCATGAGAAAAACCTCTTTGTTCGCCAATAATGGACAAACGGATATTACGCTCGTTGAGCTTTTTGACCTCACGCTTAAGCGCCATCAAAAAAAGCTCCATCAACGCATTCACTTCAGCAGTCGGACGCTTCCAGTTTTCACTAGAAAAAGCGAAAAGGCTCAATGTCTGAACGCCTCGTTGTGCAGCGCGTTCAATAACCGCTCTCACGGCCTCGACACCCGCTCGGTGGCCACGCACACCAGAAAGCCCTCTTGCACGCGCCCAGCGGTTATTACCATCCATAATAATAGCAACATGGGATGGCGGCACCTCCTCGGATCGAGAAGGCGGCGCGCTCTCCTGCTGCGCTTGAGGAAGCTGCGGAGACGTCATGGGTTCTCGTACCAAAGATCAGTCATAATAAAGCCAAGCGATGGCCCACGGGCAGCGAGGCTCCCCGTGGTTGATTGAAAGCAGGTAGCTATTTTTAAAAACTATACCTGCATGAGATCCTGTTCTTTTGCGGCAAGCGCTTTATCGATCTCAGCAATATACTTATCCGTCAGCTTCTGGATTTCATCTTCACCCTGGCGCTGATCGTCTTCGGTAATCTCTTTATCTTTTAATAAAGATTTAAAATCACCGTTGGCATCACGACGTACGTTACGAACCGCCACGCGCGCATGTTCAGCTTCGCTACGTGCCTGCTTGATGTAACCTTTGCGTGTCTCTTCGGTCAGCATTGGCATTGGCACACGAATGACATTACCAGCACTAGAAGGGTTCAGACCTAAGTCAGAGGTCATAATCGCCTTCTCAATCTTAGGCACCATGCCTTGTTCCCAGGGCGTTACCGTTAGCGTACGGGCATCTTCAACGTTAACAGAAGCTACTTGATTCAGCGGCACCTGACCACCGTAATAATCAACGGTAACAGCATCTAGAATACTGGGATGAGCCCGCCCTGTGCGGATCTTGTTGAAGTTGCTGTTAAGCGCTTCAACACTTTTTTTCATGCGAGAATCTGCATCTTTTTTGATGTCATTGATCACGTGGTTACCCTCTATATATCAGCGTGCCTTCCTTGCCCCCTACTACTAAATTTAGTAGAGCACCAGGCTTGTTCATATCAAATACCCGCACCGGCATATTATGGTCACGTACCAGGCAGATTGCGGTCAAATCCATAACGCCTAACTTTTGGTCTAGCGCGTCATCATAGGAGAGCTGGTCATATTTCACAGCATCGGCGTGCTTAACCGGGTCTTTATTGTACACACCGTCTACTTTGGTCGCTTTGATCACGACATCAACATCTACTTCAATGCCGCGTAAGCAGGCGGCAGAGTCGGTCGTGAAGAAAGGGTTTCCCGTGCCCGCGGAAAACAGCACCACATCGCCTGACGTTAAGTAGCGGATGGCAGTGCGGCGATCGTAATGCTCCACCACACCACTCATGGGAATCGCTGACATTACACGCGAGCGAATATTAGAACGCTCAAGTGCATCTCGCATTGCTAGCGCATTCATTACTGTTGCCAGCATTCCCATGTGGTCACCCGTCACCCGATCCATACCCGCTTCATTAAGCGCCGCACCACGGAACAGGTTGCCACCACCGATTACAATACCCACCTGAACGCCAATACCAACCAATTGGCCGATCTCTAGCGCCATACGATCCAGCACTTTCGGATCAATACCAAAATCGTGCTCACCCATTAGCGCTTCGCCAGACAACTTCAGCAAAATACGCTTGTATTTTGATTTCGACTTTTCAGTCTTACTGACAGCAACCGCGGGGGTGGACTCTTGAACTTCACGTGACATGGCATCTCTCCTGAGGCAGACCTGAACACAGGCGGGCGAGACGACCCCCATTTTTCACAGGGGCCGGATACACAAAGGCGTGCGCTCGCGCGCACGCCATTTTCTTTCTAAAACATCTGACCTTAGCGACGGCCAGCCTGTTCCATAACTTCTTTAGCAAAATCGACTTCTTCTTTCTCGATGCCTTCGCCCACTTCGAAACGGGTGAAGCTAACCACTTCACCACCCGCTGCCTTAACAAACTCAGCAACCGACTGGTTCGGGTCTTTAACAAACGGCTGTTCGGTCAGGCTGTTCTCAGCCAAGTACTTTTTCAGACGGCCTTGAACCATTTTCTCAGCGATCTGCTCAGGCTTACCGGCCATGTCCGGCTGGGCCAGAATAATCGCTTTTTCTTTATCTAGCTCTTCTTGCGGCATATCTTCTGGATGGGCAACCGACGGATTAATCGCTGCAACGTGCATAGCAACGTCTTTAGCAGCTTCCGAGTTACCACCTTTCAGAACGGTCAAGACGCCGATACGGCCGCCGTGAACGTATTCGCCTACAAGGCCACCTTCAACAGCGTTTACAACAACAGCACGACGCACGCCGATGTTCTCGCCGATTTTCTGTACTAGCTGCTCACGAGTGGACTCGAGTTCGCCAGCCATTACTGCTGCAACGTCTTCGTTTTTCGCCGCAAAGAACGCGTCAACGATCTTATTGGAGAAATCAATGAAGTTATCATCACGAGCAACGAAGTCAGTTTCGGAGTTGATCTCGACCATCACACCGTAACTGCCGTCTTCTGCTACACGCGTAACAACGGCACCTTCTGCAGCGGTACGACCCGCTTTCTTCGCGGCTTTAAGGCCAGAACTTTTACGCAAGTTCTCGATTGCAACTTCGATA
Source organism: Vreelandella neptunia (assembly GCF_000712975.1). Taxonomy (GTDB): domain Bacteria; phylum Pseudomonadota; class Gammaproteobacteria; order Pseudomonadales; family Halomonadaceae; genus Vreelandella; species Vreelandella qaidamensis. The sequence continues at coordinate 74,174 of NZ_JHQL01000002.1, forward strand.
TCACCGTCGGCTTCAGTAAGTGCTTTTTTACACTCCATCATGCCAAGACCGGTACGTTCGCGCAGTTCCTTAACCTGAGAGGCGCTGATAGCTGCCATGAGTTTTCACCTCGGAAATGGTTCTAGCTGAAAGTTAAACGCGCTACAGAGTATAAGCTCGGTAGATGACCGTTGCGTATCACTTTGCAGAGCATTCGCCGGCATTAAGCGTCCGGCATAATCGGCCCGCCTGAGCGAACTCAAAGCGGGAAAAAGGGGGCGTAAGGCCCCCTCTTAAACATGATGCGGCTTTAACTGACCGCCGCACCACTGCAACCGTTACTCGGCAGCAGCGTCAGTGTCAGCAGAAGCGGCTTCTTCAGTCACTTCGACAAACTCATCCGGACGACCTTCTTTCGCACGACCACACGCGTCAGCAATAGCTTTCACGTAGATCTGAATAGCACGAATGGAGTCATCGTTACCCGGGATCACGTAATCAACGCCATCTGGGTTGGAGTTGGTATCAACTACACCAATAACCGGGATACCCAGCTTGTTGGCTTCGTTGATCGCGATGCGCTCGTGGTCAACATCGATAACGAACAGTGCGTCCGGAAGGCCACCCATGTTCTTGATACCGCCGATAGAACGCTCAAGCTTTTCCTGCTCACGCGTTGCCATCAAGACTTCTTTCTTGGTCAGCTTCTCGAACGTGCCGTCTTCGCGCATTGTTTCTAAGTCACGCAGGCGCTTGATGGACTGACGAATGGTCTTGAAGTTGGTCAACATACCGCCCAACCAGCGATGATTGACGAACGGCTGGTTAACGCGGTTTGCTTCTTCTTTGATAATCTTGCTAGCGCTGCGCTTGGTGCCAACAAACAAAATTTTGTTGTTGGATGCCGCCATCTTCTCAACCACGTCGATCGCTTCATTCAGCGCCGGCAGGGTGTGCTCAAGGTTGATGATATGAATCTTGTTGCGCGCGCCGAAGATGAATTTACCCATCTTCGGATTCCAGTACTTGGTTTGGTGACCGAAGTGAGCGCCTGCTTTTAGCAGGTCACGCATATTAACGTGAGACATGATAAAACTCCTGAAACTCGGGTTAGGCCTCCACGCACCCCATGGATCCGACCAGTGGCGTCGTTACACGTCGCCAGCGGCACCCGGGACCATGTGCCGGTGCATGTGTGTTTTCAAGGCTTGCTGTTTAACAATGCAGACTTCCTGCATTGCGTTTAAATAGCCTTTCTGCAGATAACCAACCAACAAAGAAGCGTGGGATGGCGATTGCAGGAAAGCGCGCGGCTTTATACCATAGATCATTACCAAGATGAAGTCACAGCGCATGTAACGGTTTTAATTTACCGCTCACCATTGCCGTTCACCACTTACTTAGAATCCACATCGAGAATTCATGAACGTTCCTATCAAGACGCCTTCTGAAATCGAGAAAATGCGCGAAGCCGGGCGCCAAGCCGCCAGCGTCATTGAAATGATCACTCCCCACATCAAGGCAGGGATCTCCACCGGAGAAATTGATCGCCTATGCCACGATTACATTGTTAACACTTTAGGCTCTGCACCTGCACCGCTGAACTATCACGGTTTTCCGAAAGCAACCTGTACATCGATTAATCACGTGGTCTGCCATGGCATTCCCGATGACGCCAAAAAGCTAAAGAATGGCGACATCATGAATCTGGATATCACCGTCAGAACGACGGATGGCTACCACGGTGACTCCAGTGTGATGTTCGTGATTGGCGACACCATTCAGGGCGAGCGTCTATGCCGTATCACTCAAGAGTGCTTGTACAAAAGCATTGCCCTGATAAAGCCAGGCGTACGTCTGTCGGAGCTCGCCCGAGTAATTCAGCAACATGCTGAAGCCCACGGCTATTCTGTGGTACGCGATTTTTGCGGCCACGGCATCGGCGCAGACTTCCACGAGGACCCACAGTTTCTTCACTATGATGGCTATGCGCCAGATGCTGATATTCCACTGGAAGCAGGCATGTGCTTTACCATCGAGCCCATGATTAACGTGGGCGGCTACAAAACCAAGGTTCTACGCGATGGCTGGACAGCGGTCACCAAAGACCGCAGCCTGTCTGCTCAGTGGGAGCATACGCTGCTGGTCACGGATACCGGTGTTGACGTGCTGACCGCACGCAGCGATGAAGACTTCAGTTTTTTGAATCGCTGATGCTTCTTCATCACTACCGGTTTGAACCGGACACCACGCTGTACGATCTCGCTATGTTTCGTACCGAGCTAGCCGGATCACGCTCTCCGATAGCGCCGTTTAAAGCGGCGCTGCGCGAACTCCAAGCTAGATTGGATGAACAGTTTCGGTCAGGGGCAGATATACGCGACTTAGTCCGCGGACGGGCGTGGTATCTGGATCAGTTGCTAGCAATCGCCTGGGAACAGCACGATTGGCCTGACGAAGGTGTTGCTCTGGTGGCTGTGGGTGGCTATGGGCGTGGCGAGCTACATCCGCACTCAGATATCGATCTGTTGCTGCTGCTAGAGCACGACGATGACACTCCCTTCCAAGAATCGCTAAGCGCTTTTATTACCTTCTTATGGGATATCGGTCTTGAGATCGGTCATAGCGTACGCTCACTAAATGATTGTGAACGTGAAGCTAAGGCTGATGTTACCGTGATGACCAACCTGCTTGAATCACGCCTCATCGCTGGCCCTGAACATCTTCGCCAAAAGATGCGTGAACGCCTTAGTGCCGAGCACATTTGGCCTGCTGATCGCTTTTTTGAAGCAAAATGGCAAGAGCAAATTGCCCGCCACTACCGTTACAACAATTCTGAGTACCACCTAGAACCAAACCTTAAGAGTTCGCCCGGCGGGCTGCGCGATATTCAAATGATTGGCTGGGTCGCCAAGCGCCATTTTGGCACTGAGCATTATGCCGACATTGTCGCGAATGGCTTTATGAACGATGCCGAGCTGCGCATCCTCAGCCAGGGGCAGGCCTTTTTGTGGCAAGTGCGTTACGCCCTGCATATGCTCACAGACCGTGCCGAAGACCGCTTGCTATTTGATCATCAGCGTACTATTGCCGAGATGTTTGGCTTTCGAGACACCCCTGAGCGCCTAGCCGTTGAGCAGTTTATGAAGCGCTACTACCGGCATGTAACCGCCTTAGCAGGGCTTAACGACATGCTATTACAGCACTTCGATGAGGTTATTCTACGCGGTAAAGAAGCGCTGGAAACCGTTAAGCTGAATGAGCGTTTCGAAACGAAAGGCGGCTACATCCAGGTACGCTCACGCAATCTGTTTCGTGAGCGCCCTGCGGCCATGCTGGAACTGTTTCTGCTAATGGCTAAACACCCAGAAATAGAAGGCGTACGTGCAGACACGATTCGTCTAATTCGCGATCACCGTCATCAAATTGATGATCACTACCGCGAAGACCCACGCCATCAGCGGCTTTTCATGTCAATCTTGCGTTCACCGGGCAATGTACCCCGCCAGCTAAGACGCATGAATCGCTACGGTATTCTAGGTAAGTACTTGCCCGAATTTGGTCGTGCGGTTGGGTTGATGCAACACGACTTATTTCATATTTACACCGTAGATGCTCATACCCTCCTTTTACTAAAATTTTTACACGGCTTTCGCAAGCCCGATGCTAAAGACGACTTCCCGGTTGCCGCAACACTGATTCATCAATTGCCTAAAATGGATTTGCTGTGGATTGCCGGGCTGTTCCATGACGTCGGCAAAGGCCGCGGTGGCGACCATTCTGATATCGGCGCGCGCGACGTAGAGCAGTTTTGTCATCGCCACCATGTCTCTCAACACGACACCAACCTAGTGCGCTGGCTGGTGGAGCACCATCTACTGATGTCAATGACGGCTCAAAAACGCGATATCAGCGACCCCGATGTGATTCGCGATTTCGCCCTCACCGTGCGCGATGAGACTCGCCTAGACTATCTCTATGTACTCACCGTGGCTGACATTAATGCCACCAACCCCACCCTTTGGAACGGCTGGCGGGCGTCGCTGTTGCGTCAACTACATGCTGAAACCAAGCGGGCGCTGCGAAGGGGGCTTAAAAATCCGCCTGACCGAGATGACTGGGTGCGCGAAACTCGCACAGAAGCCCGCTCGTTACTGCAAACCGTCGGTGTAGATAGCGCTCAGATTGATCAACTATGGGAATCCCTCGGCGAAGAATATTTCCTTCAATACGCACCTAGCGAAATTGTCTGGCAGACCCAAGGTATTCTTGCCCACCAGCCGTCTGAATTGCCGCTGGTCTTAATTAGCGCCCCCACCGCCGATATGGCCGAAGGTGGCACCAAGGTGTTTATCCATACCCGCTCGGTAGATGATCTGTTTGCGGCGACTGCCGCTGCCATGGAGCAGTTAGGCCTGTCTATCCATGATGCCCGCATCGCCACCTCGCACAACGACTGGACGCTAAATACGTTTATTGTGCTAGATCATTATGGCCAGCCTATCCGCGATCCTGAGCATATTGAGGAGATGCGTCGACACCTTGTTGAAGAGCTGGACGACCCAGATGACTACCCAGAGATCGTCACGCGCCATACACCGCGCCAACTGAAACACTTCAAAGTGCCCACAGAAGTCGTCATTGAACAAGATCCAGCCAACGAACGTACGCTGCTAGAATTGACAGCCCCAGATCGCCCAGGCCTTCTGGCACGGGTAGGACGTATTTTCATGGAACAGGATATTGCCCTCTCTGCGGCAAAAATTGCTACTTTGGGCGAGCGAGTTGAAGACGTTTTCTTTATTACCACGAAATCCGGTGAACCACTGACCGACGTAACACGGCAGCAGCAGCTTCGCGAACGGCTGATCGAAGTGCTTGGCGTGTAAGCTTTCAAGAAGCGTTTAAATAAACCAAGTCCTGGTGGTTAAGTTTGAGGTGGCCCCAGGGCTTGCCTATAATCGGCAGTTTAATGGGCCGCTTTACGGACCTCCAGCACCGCCTTTAGGCTATCAACGGACTCGCCATGAACCCCGATCTGAACGCCCTTCACCCCTATCCGTTTGAAAAGCTAGCAGCCCTGAAAGCGGCGCTGGTGCCCCCGACGGACCTTGAGCATATTCCGCTCACCATTGGCGAGCCGCAGCACGCGCCTTATTCTGGGGCATTACAAGCACTGGTGGCTCATCAATTAGAGATGGCCCGCTACCCAGCAACCAACGGCCTAGCTGCTTTACGCGAAACGATTGCCCGATGGGCAACGCGACGTTTCTCACTTGCCGGATTAGATGCCGAACGCCAGGTACTCCCGGTTAACGGCACCCGAGAAGCCATCTTTGCGTTTGTGCAAGCAGCCCTGGATCGCCATCGCCCAGCCAAGGTGGCTGTCCCTAACCCCTTCTATCAAATTTACGAAGGAGCCACCCTACTAGCAGGGGGCGAGCCGCTCTATTTAGATTGCACAGCAGACAACGGCTTTCGCCCTAACTTTTCGGCGGTAAGCGCTGAAACTTGGCGCGATGTACAAATTGTATTCATTTGCTCACCTGGCAATCCCACAGGGGCGGTCACGCCACTTTCTGAATTCAAACAACTCATCGCACTGGCCGATGAGCACGACTTTATCATCGCCTCCGATGAGTGCTACTCAGAGCTATACCTGAATGAAAACACGCCCCCTCCTGGGCTGCTACAAGCCTGTGCAGAGCTTGGCCGCGACGATTATCAACGTTGCGTAGTATTTCATTCACTTTCTAAACGCTCCAACTTACCAGGGCTACGCTCTGGGTTTGTGGCAGGCGATGCTGATCTTCTGGCACCGTTTAAGCGCTATCGTACCTACCACGGCTGTGCAATGTCGCTACCGCTTCAGCACGCCTCTATTGCCGCCTGGCAGGATGAGACCCACGTCCGCGCCAACCGCGATGCGTACCGCGAAAAATTTAGCGCCGTGACCAACGTTCTCGCACCAGTAATGGACTTCCCCACACCGGAAGCTAGCTTTTACCTATGGCCAGCGGTGCCCGACGGTGATGATATCGCCTTTACCCAACGGCTGTTTAGCGAGCAACACGTCAGCGTGTTACCTGGCAGTTTGATGGGCCGCATGGGGCAAAACGGCCTTAACCCAGGTGCTGGTCGGCTGCGCCTGGCATTAGTGGCGGAACTCGCGCCAACGCTAGAGGCTGCTAAGCGTCTGCGCCAATTAGTGGAGCGCGGCTAGAACGCCGCCGATTTATAAGGAGGTTGTATGCTGACACTCTATATCATCAACACCTGCGACACCTGCCGCAAGGCACGCAAAGCGCTTGAAGAGAAAGGCATTCCTTTCAAGACCCATGACCTGCGCAAAGATGGCCTGTCCGCCAGTTTGCTCGAGCACATTCTTGAGCGTGTACCACTATTAGAAGCCATCAATAAACGCAGCAAAACCTGGCGCGACTTACCCCAGGAAGAAAAAGACAGCTTAGATGCTACGTCTGCCCGTAGGCTATTGCTTGAACAGCCCACGCTGCTCAAAAGACCACTACTAGAAGTTGATGACGACACTATTTTAGTGGGATACCGCGACGGCGATTACGACTCTCTCAGCGGCTAATATGCCACTGAATCTTAACAACTGATTGTTATTCAAAACTTAAAGGAAGACGCGTTATGCTGAGCTTCGCGCTTGGAATCGGCACCCAAAATACTCAGGGCGACTGGCTGGAAATCTACTACCCAGCTCCGCTGCTTAATCCTGCAGACAGCTTAGTAACCGCAGCCAAAGAGGTGTTAGACGCCCCCACCGGCAATGCATCGATCAGCTTTCTGCCCGAAGATTGCACGCGCTTAGCAAAAGCATTGGAAGCTGCTGGCCACTCTGAGCAGGCCGCACTCGCTGAATCATTCGCCGCCAGCCATCGCCCCTTGGTCGCAATGTTTTTAGAAAGCGATCAAGCTCCGCAAACCGCTCCTGAAGTCTACTTGAAGCTGCATCTACTCTCTCACCGCTTAGTGAAGCCTCATGGCTTGGATTTGACGGGGATGTTTGGCCTGCTGCGCAATATCGCATGGACCAACGAAGGCGCGATTGATATCGAAGAGCTGCCCGCCCGCCGCTTGAAAGCACGCTTAGCGGGTCGCGCGCTATCCGTCGACTGCGTCGATAAATTCCCTAAAATGACCGATTACGTAGTACCTACCGGCATTCGCATTGGTGACACCGCTCGCGTGCGCCTAGGCGCTTACCTGGGTGAAGGCACCACGGTAATGCACGAAGGTTTCGTCAACTTCAACGCAGGTACTGAAGGCCCCGGCATGATTGAAGGGCGCATTTCTGCAGGCGTTATGGTCGGCAAAGGCTCTGATCTGGGCGGCGGTTGTTCCACCATGGGCACGCTATCGGGTGGCGGTAACATCATTATCAAGGTGGGCGAAGGCTGCCTGATTGGTGCCAATGCTGGCATCGGTATTCCATTAGGTGATCGCTGCACCGTAGAAGCGGGGCTGTATATTACCGCAGGCTCGAAAGTTACCCTGCTCGACGATCAGAATCAGGAAGTTAACACCGTGGCGGCACGCGAGTTAGCAGGCCAAGATGACTTATTACTGCGCCGCAATTCACAAAACGGCCGTATTGAGTGCCTGACCAATAAAAGCGCCATTGCGCTGAACGAGGCACTGCATGCCCACAACTGAGCCTGAAACGCTGTCGCCCACGTTGCAGCTTGCGTTTGAGCTACTTAGCCGGGCGTCGGTAACGCCGGATGATGAAGGCTGCCAGGACCTTATGATCGAGCGCTTAACGGCGCTCGGTTTTCATATCGAGCAACTGCCGTTTGGCGATGTCAAAAATTTCTGGGCAATAAGAGGCCATCATGGCCCCGTATTAGCCTTTGCTGGCCACACTGACGTCGTGCCCAGTGGGCCCCACACAAACTGGGAATTCCCACCGTTTGAGCCGTGTATTGATGAGCACGGCATGCTCTGTGGGCGAGGCGCAGCAGACATGAAGGGCAGTCTAGCGGCTATGCTCACTGCTGTTGAGCGCTTTGTGATGACCTATCCAGAGCACGATGGTCGAATAGCATTTTTAATCACCTCCGATGAAGAAGGCCCTGCCGTTGATGGCACCCGTGCTGTGGTTGAGCATTTACGCGAACGCAACGAACGCCTGGACTACTGTATTGTCGGTGAACCTTCATCAACTTCACGACTGGGCGATATGATTAAAAACGGTCGCCGCGGGTCATTGGGCGGTGTTCTACATATCAAAGGGGTTCAGGGTCATGTGGCCTACCCACACCTTGCGCGCAACCCTATTCACCAAGCGATGCCCGCACTGGATGCATTGGTTAACGAGCACTGGGACTCGGGCAATGACTTCTTCCCTGCCACCAGCTTCCAGATATCTAATTTTCGCGCGGGCACCGGGGCCACTAACGTCATTCCAGGTGAAGTAGAAGTTGTGTTTAACTTCCGTTATTCCACGGAAGTTACCCATGAGATGCTAAGAAGCCGCACCGAATCGATTTTGGATAAGCATGGCCTCGAGTACCACATCGACTGGACCCTCAACGGCGAACCATTTCTGACCGCAGAAGGCGAATTAGTCGATGCTGCCATTCGCGGTGTAGAAGCCGTTACCGGCGAGCGCCCTGCGCTTTCGACCAGCGGCGGCACCTCAGATGGCCGATTTATTGCAACACTTGGCGCTCAAGTAGTAGAGCTTGGCCCACTCAACGACACTATTCACAAAGTGAATGAGCGCGTACGCGCCAGCGACCTGGATGAGCTCAGCCGCATCTATGAAGCTACGCTTCAAGCCCTGTTAACGGATAACGAGGTAAGCGTATGATGGAGCGGTTTCCGGATATCGAAGTGTACTTGGCGAGCGTAACGATAGACGACATCAATACATGGCTACGCGACGCCCTCAACGCACCACCGCTTAGCCCCGCGGGCAAAGGCAAATGGAAAACCCGCGGGCACTACCAGGGCGACGCGGTACCAGTATTACTCGTGGATAAAGCTGCCGATGGCTTTGCCAGCCTATGGTTCGATAGCCAACACACCCCGTGGCGTACCGACCAAGAGTGCGCTCAGCACGCTGCAGAAGCTTTGCAAACGGAAGTACGTTGCTCGCTAGGTGGCTGGCACCCAGGCGATGATCCCGACCGCTTCTGGCAAGTATTGCCTGGCGGCCAGGAAAAAGCTATTGAATGGCCCGATTCAGGTCGTTAAACGCACAAGACCCCGCATTGCGGGGTCTTGTGTTTTAGTCGCTGGCGACGCCAGCGTTATTCAATAAAAGCGACGTCTAAATACAAACGATTTAATAAAAGCTACTCAATGATACTGACATCATCCGCCTGCAGACCACGGTCGTTTTTAATCACGTGATAACGGACAATTTGACCTTCGGCAAGCATACGTGGACCACGACCCCGGATCGCACGAAAGTGCACAAACACATCCTCGCCATTATCCCGGGTAATAAAGCCGTAACCTTTATTGGTATTAAACCACTTCACCTCACCCTCTTCACGCCCATCATTGGGGTCGATGATATCTTCCTCTTCTTCATCATCGTCTTCCATCTCAGGAGCCGCTTGAGGCTGACGTGGAGCAGGCTTAGTACGCGCAACATCCGCTTTTACTACCATTGGCGGAGCCAAAGCAGCAGCGGCTAACGTGCCAATAAACAGCGCGATAAAACACCCTAGAGCAGCAGCAATATAAACGCCACTAGCGCCGCTAATAGCAAGCTCAGCTAGCCACTGCTCAGCAAGTGGGGCATTTGTTAAATGAACAATCCCCGCCAAAAGAAGTGGCGTGGGGGCGGCAAGTAAAACACTGATGAAGAAACAGCGAAAAACAACTTTTGGATTCATAGATGATAAAAGCTCTCTTGTTGTATGGGTAACAGACGAAGGACAATACTCGGCCAGCTAGGCCCATTCCTAACCGTACCGAGCATACTACATACTATCTACTACATAAGGTGACGATGTTATCATGACAAACGAATTATCGCCTGCTGAGCTAACTCAACTTCTTGAATCTTTAGAGAGTCGACTGGCTTACCAGGAACACTGGTTAGACACCCTTGACCAGGCGGTTGCCCAGCAAGAACGTCGTCTAGAAAAGCTGGAGCAGCTAAGTACACTGATGCGTGACCGCTTACGCGAGCAATATCAGGCGCTTCAGGCAGGTGATTCGCAGGGGGATACTCGCCCAGAAGACGACATACCCCCTCACTATTAGTACTAATTCTATTAGTACTAACTCTATTAGCACTAACTCTCGGTTACTCGCAGTAACAACTACTACTAATTGACGTCCTGATTATCATGCCACCGCGCTTGCTGGGTCGATGCTCTTGAGTCCAAAAGCATCGGCAACGGCCTGATAAGTCACTTGGCCATTGTGAACGTTAAGCCCTGGTAGGAAGTGTGGGTCGTCTTTAAGCGCCTGTTGCCAGCCTTTATCAGCCAGCGCCAGCACAAACGGCAAGGTGGCATTGGTAAGCCCCAACGTAGATGTACGCGCTACCGCTCCAGGCATATTAGCTACGCAGTAATGCACGATGCCGTCCACGATATAGGTCGGCTCGGCATGCGTTGTGGGTTTGCTGGTTTCAAAGCAACCGCCCTGGTCGATAGCGACGTCTACCAGCACACTACCCGGCTTCATATCCGCTAGCATGGCCCGGGTAATCAGCTTAGGCGCAGCGGCACCGGGGATAAGCACGGCGCCAATAATCATATCGGACTCTTTTACCGCCTGATCAAGGGCGTCCGCCGTTGAGTACACGGTTTTGATGCGTCCCTGATAACGGTCGTCCAGCACTTCCAAGCGAGCAATCGACTTATCTAGAATAGTCACTTCAGCTCCCAATCCTAGCGCCATACGGGCGGCATTTTCACCGACCACACCACCGCCAATCACGGTTACTTTACCCGGCGCAACGCCTGGCACACCTGGCAATAGCACGCCAGAGCCCCCCTGAGCTTTTTCCAGGCTATGCGCGCCCGCCTGAACTGCCATGCGTCCGGCTACCGTGCTCATCGGCGCTAGCAGCGGTAAGCCTCCTTTTGCATCGGTGATGGTTTCATAAGCAATGCAGGTAGCACCACTGGCCATCAGTCCTTGTGTTAATTTTTCCTCCGCAGCCAAGTGCAGGTAGGTGAATAGCGTCTGATTGGCTGTTAGACGCGCCACTTCTTCGGCTTGTGGTTCTTTAACTTTGAGAATCAGCTCGGCGCTTTGCCACAGCGCGTCTACATTTGCCTCTACTTTAGCGCCAGCGGCTTCATAGTCTCTGTCGTTAAACCCTGCGCCTTCTCCTGCAGCAGCCTGCACGCTGACCGAGTGGCCGCGCCCCACAAGTTCCCGCGCACCTGTCGGGGTGAGCGCCACTCGATATTCGTGATTTTTAATTTCTTTTGGAACGGCGATTTTCATTGGCGTTCTCCTTCTCGATTGTTTGTTAGCGCTGTTAAGCAAATTACAGCACAGCAGGCGCTAGCCACCACCCCAAGCAAGAAAAACAAAAAAAACGCCGGCTAAGGCGTTTGTTAAGAGAAGAATCTAGCGTTTAACGGAAATCAGCGAAAAAATCGACGGCATTTACCATGGCTTTGTTAGGGGGCGTATCAAAGACTGCTCGTCGCGCCATTAGCCTTGGAAGCGAATCGGTTGAGTGACGCCGTGTACGGCGCGCTGTTTTGTGGACGTGCTGCCCAGTCGCCGGGCTTACCGAGCCAGCAGGGTTGCCCGTTGAGCGCTGTCGATCACCCGTACCAACAGGCCTGCTTCCCAGTGATACGGGGAGGTATAGCCATTGCGGTAGCGCTCTTCAATCAGTCGCCAGGTGTTGACGATTGTCTCATCATTACCGCGTAAACATGACATCCAGGTGTTCAGCAAACAGAACGTAACGCATCCACTGTTGCCGTGGCTCGCGCTCAGCTTGCATCAGCTGGGCTACTACCTAGCCGGGCACATCGACAAATGTTAAGCCAAGCTGAATCTCGTGCTTCAGTTAAACGTCCTTCCTGCCGCCTTTTTGGCCCCCTAATTGCTCACCTGCCAAACGTTCTTTCTTGACCAGAAATAAACCTTTAGCTAAGCGCTTCCAGAGACTGCTCGATAATACTTAAGCCCTCTTCCAACACCGTAGAAGAAACCGTTAGCGGCACCAGAATGCGGATGCTGTTGCCGTAGAAGCCACAAGAAAGCAGGATCAGGCCTTTCTCACGGGCTTTGGCACAAAGCGCTCCGGTCATCTGAGTATCCGGCTTGCCTTCGCTGTTGAGCAGTTCGAAGGCTGCCATGGCACCGAGCTGGCGGCCGTGGGCGACGGCGGGGAAGCGTTCTTCCCACACGGCAAAGCGCTCGGCCAGCATTTTGCCCATCTGTTCGCTGCGCGCCAGGATATTTTCTTCTTCGATCACCTCGATGACCGCCAGCGCCGCTGCGCAGGAGAGCGGGTTGCCGCTGTAAGTGCCGCCCAGGGAATTGGGGCCAGAGGCGTCCATCACTTCGGCACTACCCACAACCGCCGATAGCGGCATGCCGTTCGCCAGGCTCTTGGCGGTGGTGAGGATGTCCGCTTCAATACCGCTATGTTCGAGCGCAAACAGCTTGCCGGTACGGGCAAAGCCGGACTGCACTTCATCGGCGATCAGCAGAATACCGTGCTCGTCACACAGCGCACGCAACGCTTTCAGGTAATCCGGTGAGGCGATGTAGAAACCGCCCTCGCCCTGTACGGGTTCAATCACGATGGCCGCTGTGCGATGCGGGGCAATATCGGTTTTGAACAGCGTGCGAATGGCGTCTAACGACGCTTCTTCGCTGATACCGTGCAGCGGGTTGGGGAACGGCGCGCGGAAAACATCACCCGGCATAGGGCCGAAGTCGTTCTTATAGGGCAGTACCTTGCCGGTCATGGCCAGCGTCATCATGGTACGGCCGTGGAAAGCACCGTCGAAAGTGATAATGCCTGTACGGCCAGTCGCCGCGCGGGCAATCTTCACGGCGTTTTCCAGCGCTTCCGCACCGGTATTCACCAGCATTGCTTTACGCTCGGGGCCACGCACCGGCGTCAGTTCACAAAGTTTTTGGCACAGCTGCACGTAAGGGGCGTAGGAGATCACCGCCGCACTGGTGTGCATGACTTTTTTAAGCTGCGCTTCTACCGCTGCGACAATTTTCGGGTGGCGATGGCCCAGGTTGAGCACACCAATGCCGCCCGCGAAGTCGATCCAACGGTTGCCGTCGGCATCCCACAACTCGGCGTTTTCAGCGTGCTCGGCAAACTGGGTTGTCGGCGTGGCGGCACCGTTGGCCACGTAGCGGTTTTTTAGTTCGTTCAATTCTTGGTTATTCATCATCATTTTCCTTATAGACCGCCAACGCAGACGTACTTCAGCTCAGTAAACTCATCCAACCCGTGATGGGATCCTTCACGCCCCAACCCGGACTCTTTCACGCCGCCAAACGGCGCTAGTTCGGTAGAAATCAGTCCTTCATTAACGCCAACCATGCCGTATTCCAACTGCTCCATGGTGTGCCAGATGCGGCGGTAACCCGTGGCGTAGAAGTAAGCTGCCAAGCCAAACGGCGTATCGTTGGCCATGGCAATCGCTTCTTCATCACGCTGGAAACGGAATATGGGAGCCACTGGGCCGAAGGTTTCTTCATCGGCCACTGCCATCTGGGTGGTGACGTCAGCAAGCACCGTGGGCGTGAAGAAACGCTCGCCTGCCGCGTGGGGCTTGCCACCGCAGAGCAGTCGCGCGCCTTGATTCACCGCGTCGTCTACGTGACGCTGCACTTTTTCCACCGCTGCTTGGTTAATCAACGGGCCGATGGTGCTGCCTTGTGTTAAACCATCGCCGACCTTCAGCGCGCTAACACGCTCGGTCAGCTTGCTGACGAACGCATCGTAAACGCCATCCTGTACCAGGAAGCGGTTAGTACACACGCAGGTTTGCCCGGCGTTACGGAATTTTGAGGCAATCGCCCCTTCTACAGCGGCGTCCACATCAGCGTCATCAAAGACGATAAACGGCGCGTTGCCGCCCAGCTCCATGGCGGTTTTCTTCACTGTGCTAGCGCACTGAGCGAGCAGGTGTTTACCCACCGGGGTCGAGCCGGTAAACGAGACTTTACGCACCCGAGCGTCGGTGGTGAGCACGTCGCCAACCGCTGCCGGTTGTGAGGCGGTAATCACGTTAATGGTGCCGGCTGGAAAGCCCGCTTCTAGTGCTAGGTAAGCGGCAGCAAGCGCGGTTAACGGCGTAGCTTCCGCAGGCTTAATCACCACGGTGCAGCCTGCGGCCAAGGCCGGGGCACACTTGCGGGTAATCATCGCTAGCGGGAAGTTCCACGGGGTAATCGCGGCTACCACGCCGACCGGCTCGCGCAGCACCAGCAGGCGCTTGTCTGCGCCGTGGCTGGGCAGGGTTTCCCCGGCCATACGCTTGGCTTCTTCAGCGAAAAACTCAATAAATGAAGCGCCGTAAGCCACTTCACCTTTAGCTTCCGTCAGTGGCTTGCCCTGCTCTAGGGTCATCAAGCGAGCTAAGTCGTCGGCATGCTCATTGATCAGCTCAAACCAGCGGCGCAGCAATGCCGAGCGCTGCTTCACTGGCGTTGCGCGCCAGGCTGGCCCAGCGGCATACGCTGCTGCCACTGCGTCGCGAGCGTCATCGGCGCCTAAGTCGGCAACGCGGGCAATCGTCTCGCCGGTAGCGGGGTTATCAACGGCAAAGGTTTTTTGGCCCTTACGCCACTCGCCACCCACCAGGGTGGGCACTGCATCGTGTAACCACTGTTCGATAAAGCTCATGGTCTTCTCCTGGTCTGCAACATGATAGGCACGCTAGCAGCAATGTGTTGGCAGGCGAATGCACCACTTTTGCGTTCAACCAGACCACTTTTCTGCTTTACTAGTTAAACGCTAAGCCGCATGACAATCAGAGGATGTAAATGGATCGCCAGAACGTGTTACAGCAACTTGTAAAACGCTATGCCCAGCAACCTGAGCGTTTAAGCAAACAAGTACGACTGGAGCAGGCGTTGCGACAAGCGATCACTAGGGAGTGGCCAAACCAAACTCGATTGCCATCGCACCGGCAGCTAGCAGTAACGTTGGGCGTTGCTCGACATACGCTGTCTCGTGCCATTGCGTCGCTTATTGAAGAAGGCCTACTGACGACGTTTCATGGCAAAGGCACCTGGAGTTGTAAGAAAGAAGTGTCTGCCGCGCCAACACCGCCAAGTGTTAAGCTTTCGAAACGCGCTCAGCAAGTGTTGCGCTGGCCAGGGGCGAGCACGGTGCAAAGCGGTGCCTTTGTGCCTGGCATACCGGACATCGCGCAGTTTCCAATGCGCAAGTGGCGTCAGCTTTATGCCAGCGTCACCGTGCCACAAAATGCTTTGCTGCTCTCTTACTCTACCGGCGGATATGGCCCGCTTAAGCGCGCAATCCGAGAGTTTCTGGCACGCTGGCGCAATATTCATTGTGATATTGAGCAAATCATTATCACCGACGGTACCCATAACGGCATTGAGCTATGCGCCATGGCATTAGCCGATGTAGGCGATACCGTGGCAATAGAGTCACCCTGCTACTGGGGGGCGCGCAACATATTCACGGCGGCGGGCCTTTCGATTGAGATGCTGCCTTGGTTTCCCGATAGCGGGCACGCTTTACCGCAGACAACCGATAATATTGCGCTTGCCTATTTGACCGGCTCACATCACTACCCGCTTAGCGTGCCTACAAACGCTACGCATAAGCAGCAGTTGTGTACTGCGCTATCGCCTACTTATGTGGTTGAAGATGACTACGAATTCACCCGAGACGATCACACTAACCTGCTGTTTGATCCACACTCGGAACGCCATTTACTAGTAGGTTCGTTCTCTAAGATGATGTTTCCCGGCCTGCGGCTTGGCTACTTGGTAGTGCCACACCACTTGGCAGGCCCGATGAATCGCTTGCGCAGCGAGTTATTTCGCGAAGGCCGTATGCTTGAACAAGCGGTATTGGCACAGTTTATGTTTGATGGTGATTTAGATGCCTGGTGCCGCCGTATTCAGCGCGACTATTTAGGCCGCCAGCAGGTGCTTCATGACCAACTCAGCTCACTGCCCAAGGTAAGCAATGTGTCTCCCCCGACTAGCGCAATTAGCTTGTGCGTTGAGTTTGCACCAGGGGTTAATGATGTGGCACTTGCCCAAGCACTGCTCAAAGAACACTTCATTGTTCGTCCGCTAAGCACGGTATGCACTAAGACAGATCCACGCGTTGGCTTGGTAATGGGCGTGGGCATGCTATCAGGGGTAACATTAGTGCGTGAAGCACAGCGGCTGCGCCGCTGTTTAGAGTTACTGCTGCGTTAAGCGCAAGGTTTAGAAAGTATTAGTGGCACGCTTTAGGTCTATTGATAAAAGCGCAGCCGCAAAAACGTCTTCACTAGAACTCATTTATAAGAGCTTATTTATAAGAGCTTATTTATAAAAACTTATTCACAAGGATTTTGTCATGCGTCGCCCTGTTGATAATTCTATCGATAAGCGTTTTAGGGTCAGGTTCTCGTTACCCTTCACGGCACTCCGCCTATTGATAGCGCTGAGCGCCATACTCGTTGTTTCAGGCTGCGCAACCTTTGCTCCTAGCCCGCCTGAAGATCAGAGCAATATTTGTGAAATCTTTCGTGAGCAGCCGAGCTGGTATGACTATGCTCGGGAATCAGAAGAGAAATGGGGCACGCCTATTGCCACGCAGATGGCGTTTATTCAGCAGGAATCTTCATTTCGCAGCCATGTGCGCCCAGACCGCAAATATTACCTGGGCTTTATTCCCGGCCCCCGTCCTTCTTCAGCTAAAGGTTATGCCCAGGCCCAAGACCCAGTATGGGGAGAGTACCGTGACCAAGCAGGCAGTTTGATGGCACGGCGTACGCATATGAAGCACGCCACTGATTTTATTGGTTGGTATAATCGCCGTTCTCAGCAACAGGCGGGCATTTCGCTAAGTAATCCTGAACACCTTTATTACGCTTACCATGAAGGCGCAGGGGGTTATCAGCGAGGCTCCTACCGCAGTAACCCCCACGTACTGCGTGCAGGCAGCCAAGTGGCAGCCCGCGCTAACCGTTATCAAGCGCAGCTCAACGCTTGCGAAGCAGAGTTTCAGTGCCGCAAGTTTTATCAAGTCTGGCCGTTTTGTCGTAGTTAAGAGGCTCACTCATAGCACTACTAAGTGGCGTGTAAGTGACATGGCTAATAAGTGGCACGGCATTAGTAAGCGTTGTGTTTTTGACAACACTACTTTCTGGCGTGGTAATAGTTGGCATGGTGAAACAATAACGGTAGCCATGCCAATGATGTCAGAACGCCTTACCGGGCGTAGCGCAGCTAATTATCTTACAGGGAGCATCCCCAATGTTTCGGAAACGATGCGGAACGCTTGTCTTGAAATAATAAGACTCCCCCGGCCCTAAACGTCTAGCAGTGCTCCCAACAATAACTTCGATCTCGCCTTCTACTACAAAGCCAGCCTCTTCACCATAGTGAGTAATCATAGCCTGGCCAGTGTCAGCGCCCGGCAAATATTGTTCGACCATAAACGCCAATGCACGGTTGGGCCGATTTGCTCCGACCAGCTTGAAGGAAATATCACCGGATGCGATATCAACCAAGTCATCCGCCGAATAGAAAATCTGCTCCTGGCTATCAAGATCCATCGTAAAAAAATCACCAACGCTCATAGAGAAAGCGTTTAGGATTTTCTTCAGAGAACTGACTGATGGGCTAACTTTTCCTTGCTCTATAAGCGAAAGGCTTGAGTGAGTGACCCCACACAGCTTTGCCAGTTCACGCTGCGAAATTCCTCGCTGTTTGCGCAAGGAGCGCAAGCTCGCACCCACGTCATCCGACATGCCTTTTTCACTCCCTATTAATAAGTGAATTAATTTAAATCAGTGAATTACGTTGACGGTTTATTGACGGGCACATAATAGCGCAAAAAAAACCCCACGGCTGTGGGGCAATCTCTCAATTAACGTGGTGTTTTGAAAAATAGGTATCTTAATCAGCCTCAGCCATCATACTCCGCTCAGGCGCTACGGGCACCGGCCAACCCTGCGTCGTTACCCGCCGTTTGAGGGTCGTCTTCATAGGCGATACGGAAGCCGGTAAAACCATAAAGAAGAGCAAACATCGGACTCAGCAACGCCAGAAAGGCGTAGGGCGCATAGCTAAAGGCACTGACCCCAAGCGTGGCAAACATAAAGGCACCGCAGGTATTCCAGGGCACCAATGGTGATGTCATGGTGCCTGCATCTTCTACCGTGCGAGACAGGTTTTTCAGCTTGAGCGAACGGCGCCTGTACTCGTTGGCATACATACGGGCAGGCAGAATAATACTCAGATACTGATCGCAACCCACGACGTTAGCGGCCATTGATGTTGCTACCGTTGTAGCAATCAGGCTGCCAGTAGTCTTAGCCAGTTTAAGCAGACTCTCAACAATCGTGCGAAAGAACCCTGCCGACTCAAGAATTCCGCCAAAGCTCATCGCGATAATGATTAGCGAAACCGTCCACATCATGGCGCTGACACCGCCGTTGGTCAGCAGCTCGTCTACCGTCACGTTTCCAGTATCGACCGCGTAGCCTTCCACAAAAATAGTGAAGCTATCGCCTAAAGGCACGTCCTGAACCACAATCGCGCAGACAATCCCCATCAATGAGCCTACAGAAAGCGCAGGAATGGCGGGTACTTTCTTAATCATCATCACGATAACCGCCGCTGGTACCAGCAGCAGCCAGGGGCTGATGATAAACAACTCATTGAGACTCTGCTGCAACTCGGCTACTTGTGTTGCGCCATCACCAGAAGGCGTCATGTTCAAGCCGATGATAGTATAAAGCACCAAAGCAACTGCTAGCGCAGGGACCGTGGTGTAAAGCATATAGCGAATGTGTTCAAACAGATCAACGCCAACCACACCTGGCGCCATATTGGTGGTTTCAGAAAGCGGAGAAATTTTGTCGCCAAAATAAACGCCTGAGATCACGGCTCCCGCGACCATTGCGGGATTAAGGCCTAGCCCTTCACCAACGCCCATTAAGGCGATACCAATAGTCCCGGCCGCCGTCCAGGCATTTCCCCCAGCCAACGATACTAAACAGCAGATTAAGCACGCCGCGACCAAGAAGTAATCTGGCGCCAGAATGCTCAGGCCGTAATAGATCATCGTGGGCACAATCCCACCAGCAATCCAGTAGCCAATAATCGTGCCGATAATAATCAGAATGACAATTGCCTGAGTCGTCAGGCCAATAGAGCGCATGATACCCGCTTCAAGTTGTTTCCAGCGGCTACCCGTCGCAATAGCCACCACCGTCGCCACAATCGCACTTAAAAACAGTGGCAGGTGCGGATCTGTCTCGAAGTAGCCAATAAATACGCCCAATGATGCCGCCATAAACACAATCGGTATCATGGTCGCTTTTAAACTTGGCCGCGGTGTTTCCTGATCGTCCTTAGCAGTAGTGTCGGTCGACATAATGTCCTCACTCAGCATTTGCTTGTTGTTGGTGTTGGTGTTGGTAGCGATATAGCCGCGTAAAAAACCGTTTTGCAGGTCCGCTAGGACCATTGCAAAGCGTGTTATTACATGTTTGATACGGTGTTTAGGCACAGGGGAGCCGTTACCAAGTGCCGCCGCTTGAACGGCAGCGCCTGGCGCTGTAGGTAACTCAACGTAATGTCTTCAATGGCGGTTCGCTCGTCACGAACCGCAATGTTTAGGGGCTAAGCGACATCCACACTGTTTTCACTTCACAGTATTTCTCTTGCGCGTGAAGCGATTTATCGCGCCCATTGCCGGACTGCTTAACGCCACCGAAGGGAACAGTCTGATCGATACCAGCCCAGTTATTCACATATACCTGGCCAGATTGCAGACGCCGAGAGACCCGCATGATGCGGTCAATATCTTGGCTCCAAACTCCAGCAGCAAGGCCGTAGTCGCTGTCATTAGCCAGCGCAATCGCTTGCTCTTCGCTGTCGAAACCAAACACACTCAGCACAGGGCCAAATATTTCTTCGCGGCCAATGCGCATCTCGGGAGTTACATCATCGAAGACTGTAGGCGGCAGGAAATACCCATTGGAACCGCTAGGTTCGCCGCCTAGCTTCAGGGTAGCGCCTTCATTTTCACCTTGGCGGATATACTCCAGTACGCGTTGGTACTGCGCTTCATCCACCATGGCGCCCATGAAGCTAGCTGGATCGAGCGGGTCTCCAGGTTGCATATGCTCAGCAGCTTTCACCACGCGGGCCACAAAGTCTTTGCGAATACTGTTTTCCACCAACAGGCGTGAACCAGCAATACAGACTTCGCCTTGGTTGTGGAAAATAGCTTCCGCAGCGCTTTTAGCGACGGCATCAAGGTGTTGGCAGTCGGCGAAAACGATGTTGGGGCTTTTGCCGCCACACTCCAGAAACACGCGTTTCAGGTTGGATTGTCCCGCGTACTGCATCAGCTGTTTGCCCACGCCGGTGGAGCCTGTAAATGCCAGACCATCGACCTGCATGGAAAGCGCCAAAGCCTTGCCCACCGTATGGCCGTAACCTGGCAGCACCTGAAAGACGCCATCGGGAATACCCGCTTCCTTGGCAAGATGTGCCAAGCGCAGCGCTGACAAAGGAGATTTTTCCGACGGTTTGAGAATGACGCTGTTGCCCGCCGCCAGAGCCGGTGCAATCTTCCACGACGTCATCATTAGTGGGAAATTCCACGGCACAATGGCAGCGATAACGCCCATTGGCTCGCGCAGTACCAACCCTAGCGCGCGATCTCCAGTAGGTGCCACTTCACCGTAAAGCTTGTCGATACATTCCGCCTGATAGCGCAGGCAGGCAACAGTGCCTGCCAAATCCCCTAGCGAGCTGGAAATCGGCTTGCCCATATCCAACGTATCTAACAGCGCTAATTCATCGCGGTGGGCCTCTACCAGCTCGGCTAGACGCAGTAGCACCCGCTTGCGCTTACTTGGGTGGCAACGTGACCAGACACCACTTTCAAAGGTTGCACGGGCTGCTTGCGTCGCAAGCTCAGCATCTTGAGCATCGCAGCTGGCCACCTCTGCAAGAACATGCCCGGTGGCAGGGTTAATGCTGGTCAGCGTGCTGCCATCGACGGCAGCGACAAACTCACCATTAATGAAGGCGCGCGTTTCAAAGCTCAACGATGAAGCTTTTGATTGCCAGTCGGCGAGGGTTTTCGGTGTATCTGCCGCCATTATGCACTCTCCATAGGGTGTGTTATCGCCAGCTTTTCAGCGGTTTTATCCAACGCCAAACGCGCCTTGCTGACTAATTCATCGATTTCATCGCAGGTAATAGTGAGCGGCGGAGAGATCACCATCGTATCGCCCACTGAACGCATCACCAGGCCACTTTCAAAGCACAAATCACGACACAGATTGCCCGCAGAAAGAGACTTATCGAAGCGTTCGCCGGTACTCTTGTCGGCGACTATTTCTAGTGCACCAATCAAGCCTAACGAACGGGCTTCACCCACCAACGGATGCTCAGCCAGTTCCTGCCAACGCTTAGCCAGATAGGGTCCCAATTCATCGCGGACTTTCTCGACTACCCGTTCACTTTCCAGCAATTCGAGGTTTTTAAGCGCAACAGCCGCACACACAGGGTGGCCGGAATAAGTAAAGCCGTGGAAGAACTCACCGCCGTCTTCGATCAGCGTATCGGCTACGCGATCTCCCACCAGCACCGCGCCAATGGGCAGATAGCCCGACGACAACCCTTTGGCAATCGGCATCAGGTCAGGTTTTAACCCATAGTGAGTACTGCCAAACCACTCGCCTAAACGTCCGAAGCCGCAAATGACCTCATCGGCAATCAACAGAATGTCGTACTTGGCCAACACCTCTTTCACCGCAGGCCAATAGCTGTCCGGCGGAATGATCGCACCGCCTGCGCCCTGCACCGGCTCAGCAATAAAAGCCGCCACTTTGTCTTCACCTAACGCCAGAATTTGCTCTTCCAACGCTTGGGCACACTGCTTGCCAAAGGATTCCCGGCTCATGTCGCGCCCTTCACCAAACCAGTAAGGCTGGCAAATATGGGTAATCCCCGGCACACATGGACCGCCTTGATCATGCATCGGCGCCATCCCGCCAAGGCTCATGCCTGCGACAGTAGAGCCGTGATAACCATTTTCACGCGAGATAACCCATTGCTTTTCCGGCTTGCCCTTAATCGCCCAATAGCGTCGTATCATGCGCAGCACAGTATCGTTGGCTTCAGACCCGGACCCCGTGAAGAACACATGATTGATATGCTCGGGTGCCAGCTCACTCAGCTTTGCGGCCAGCTTCACTGCCGGTGGGTGGGTGGTTTTAAAGAAGTTGTTGTAATACGGCAGCTGCTGCATCTGCTCGGTGGCGGCGTCAACCAACTCCTGACGCCCGTAACCGAGATTGACGCACCAAAGACCCGCCATACCATCAAGAATACGACTGCCCTGACTGTCGTAAATGTATACCCCATCGGCATGGGTGATGATGCGGCTACCCTCTTCACCAAGTGATTTAAAGTCAGTGAATGGATGAAGGTGATGTTGGCGATCCAGCGTCTGATAGTCCTGGGTCTGCATAGGTCAGTTCCTGTTCAAGTCGTTGCAACAAGCGTTCAGCTAGCAGCAAGCTGGGCGGCGCGTTGGGTACGATGCTGACGGCAGGCCGCCGCAAACCCCTGAAACAGTGCGTCATAGAAAGGATGTTCTTTAGGACGCCACTCCGGATGCCACTGAACAGCCAGGGCGAACGCAGCAGCGTCGCGTACGGAAATCGCTTCAACTAACCCATCAGGCGCCCAGGCTTCTGCCTCAAGGCCCGTTGCAAGCTGATCAATCCCCTGCTGATGAAGTGAGTTCACCTCAGCCTGCTCGCTGCTATAGAGCGCTGCCAAGGCACCACCCGGGCGGATGCTTACCGTATGAGAGGGAGCATAGTGGCCCGCCACATCGTCAGCGGGCGGCTCACGATGATCGAGCATGCCTGGTAGCGTTTGAACTGCCTGATGAAGCGTGCCCCCAAAGGCGACATTCATTTCCTGAAAGCCGCGACAAATGCCAAACAGAGGCAACGCCTGACGTAGCGCCTCATGCACCCAGCAAAGCGCCGCTTCATCGCGCCGAGCATCAGCGCGGGTATTCTCTTGGGCGCGTTCAGCACCATAGCGGTCAGGAGCAACGTTGGTATAACTACCGGTTAGCATCAAGCCATCCAGACTACTCAACAGAGCGACGGCCTGCTCAGTACGCTGCTCGGGCGTCAACATATCAGCAGCTAACACAGGAAGAATCACCGGCGTGATGTCGTACTGGTAGAGTGCCTCCAGATATTTATCGGTCACTATCTGCGCAGGATGGCCTTCCACTTCTCGGCAGCAGGCGATAACACCCACCAGTGGGCGTCGGAAATGCGTTGCTTGCATAGTCAAACCACTTTGTCAGTTGTTATGTTTTATTCAACAGTCACTTCAACATAGCGTGGCTTGTTTTATTTTCCAATAGCAAAATAGAATTTTTATGAAAAAACACCACAATTATCTGATAAACAAGCAATTAAAAAATAAAATTAACAATTCCTAAATTAAAACCACTATTTTTTGTTATTAAATAATTGACACGGACGACTGTCGACGCAAGGATACTGTTAGCAGAAACACAACTAAAACGGCATAAAAATAAGGTACAACGTATGTCCTCTGCCAATAATTCAGACGTTCAAAACGTAGCCTCGGACTTTCTTGACAGTCACCCAGACATCACCAGCATTGACCTGTTAATCAGTGATCTTAACGGCGTTATTCGTGGTAAACGCATTCCTAGCGACAACCTTGGCAAAGTGTTTGAAAAAGGCATTTATTTGCCTGCTTCGGTATTTGCGTTGGACATCAATGGCAACACCGTGGAAGAGACAGGCCTGGGGCTTTCCAGCGGCGACGGCGACCGCGTATGTCGCGCCATTCCCGGCACGCTCAACCCGGTCACCTGGATGAATAACAACCAGTATGGCCAGCTATTAATGACCATGGAGGAGATGGATGGCTCGCCGTTTTTTGCTGATCCACGCCAGATTCTCCGGCGCATTCTTGAGCAATTCTCCGACCGAGGATTGACCCCCGTTGTTGCTCTCGAGCTAGAGTTTTATCTGGTTGATCGTTTACGCGACGAAGAAAACTTGATTCAGCCACCGCAGTCTCCTTGCAGCGGCGAGCGCGCCACTCAAAGCCAGCTTTATTCGGTGTTGGAGTTAGACGAGTATGCTGAATTTATCAATGACTTGCAGAGTGCCGCCCAGGCGCAAGGCTTGCCGCTGGATACTGTATTAAAAGAGTGTGCACCCGGCCAGTTTGAAGCCAACCTGATTCACACAGATGATGCGTTAAGCGCCTGCGACCACTCGGTACTACTCAAACGACTGATCAAAGGCGTTGCATTAAAGCACGGCTTTGAAGCTACTTTTATGGCCAAGCCTTACGGCTTAGAAGCGGGTAGCGGCACCCATGTTCACGTCAGCCTGGTAGATAGCAACGGACATAATATCTTTGCCGAAAACGGCGACGAACCGCTGGAGAGCTCCGCACTGCAACACGCGGTAGGAGGGCTGCTGGAACTGATGCCAGACTCCATGGCACTGCTGGCCCCCAACCTCAATTCGTTCCGCCGTTTTCAGGAAGGACTCTATGTGCCCATGGCACCTACCTGGGGGTACGACAACCGCTCTGTGGCAATACGCGTCCCCGCAGGTCCTAAAGAAGCGCGGCGCATAGAACACCGCGTGGCGGGTGCCGATGTTAATCCCTATCTGTTACTGGCCACCGTGCTAGCCTCTATTCACCATGGCCTAACTCAACAGATTGCACCTGCGGAGCCAATCATCGGCAACGCCTATGACCAAGTCGCGCCTCAGCTGACTAACAGCTGGACACAAGCACTACACCTGTTGAATAACAACCGCGTACTTGGCGAACAGCTTGGCGAAGACTTTATTGAAGTGTTCATTGCCAACCGCCAAGCAGAGCGCGCCGAAACCATGCGCGAAGTTAGCGCCATGGAGTATGACTGGTACTTACGACACGTATGATTTGGTAGGCAACTAATAAATAGCTAATAGAAAAGAGAGAGGTCCTCGCCTCTCTCTATGTGCTTTTTATAGGTGCTTTTTTTAATAAGCACGCTTTTAAACCCTCCCCCTCTACGACTTTTCACCTGCTTTACCGTGCTATCTCATTTAATCTAAAAACGGGGTGACGAATATCTCCGTCACCCCGTTGCCAAGAAAGTGGTTCGCTCTAGAGCGCTAAACTGCCAGCCGGTCACGCATGGCGTAGAACCACGCCCCCATCGCGGAAAGCGGGACACGTAACAACCGCCCACCAGGCATTGGTAAGTGGGAAATTTGTGCAAAAGCTTCAAAGCGCGTCTCTTCACCGCTGATCGTTTCTGCCACTAACTTGCCAGCCAGATGAGAGCACGTTACCCCGTGACCAGAGTACCCCTGGGCGTAGTAAACGTTGCTATTAATGCGGCCGAACTGCGGCAGGCGATTAAGTGTCAGCAAAAAGTTACCACTCCAGGCGTAATCGACGCGGACATCGCCAAGTTCTGGAAAGGTAGACAGCATTTTCGGCCGAATAGCGGCCTCAATACTAGCGGACGCCTGCCCGCCATAGTTCACCCCGCCGCCATACAGCAAGCGGTTATCGGCGGTCAGGCGATAGTAATCCAAGAGGTAATTGCAATCCTCTACCGCTTTATCGTTAGGCAGTAACCGTGCAGCTAGCGCTTCAGGCAGCGGCTCAGTGGTAATGATCTGGGTGCCACACGGCATCGCTTTGCTTTCCAGCTTGGGTAGCAACCCTTGCAAATAAGCATTGCCAGCCATGACAACTCGTTGAGCGGTCACGCGGCCTTTGGGCGTATGCAGCGTTACCGGCTCACCGTGCTCCACGCGCGTCACGGGGGAGTGTTCAAAAACCTTGCCACCCAACGACTCCAACGCTGCTGCCTGCCCCAGCACTAAGTTGAGCGGATGCAGGTGTCCACCAGAATGATCCACCAACGCTCCCACATAACGGTCGCTGCCTATTTCTCGTTTGACCTCTTCACCTTCCAACAGCTCCAGTTGCTGATGGCCGTAACGCTCCCACAAGGCTTTTTGCTCTTTCAGGCCTTCCCACTGTTTCTTGTTACAGGCGGCAAACAAATTGCCTTCTTTTAGGTCGCAGTTGATCTGATACTTTTCAATGCGCTGACGGATAATCTGGTTTCCCTCAAAGGCCATCGCACCCAGCGCTCGGGCAGTTTCAGCGCCGTTTTGTTTCTCGATAACATCCATATCACGGCTATAGCTGTTAACGATCTGGCCACCGTTGCGCCCAGACGCCCCAAAGCCAATCGCCACGCTTTCCAGCACCACTACACGGTGGCCGCGCTCTGCCAAATGTAGAGCTGCAGAAACACCCGTAAACCCAGCCCCGACGACGCAGACATCACACTCAATGTCCCCTTCCAGCATAGGCCTTTGAGAAGTGGAGTTTGACGATGCCGCGTAGTAAGACGCTACATGACCAGAAGACGCTTGAGGTTGCATTTGCCACCTTCCTTTTGTTGATTATTTTAACCAATCTGATCATATAGACCGGCGTACTAATGCGCAAGCAACAGCATAAAATGGGGATATAGAAGGTAACCGCACCTTTTACCACAAAATAAATGTTATTAAAAAAGCAACAGCTGGGTATAAAACACACGACCATTACACTGAAAATAGGCACCACCTGTTTTATGCATCGCCTCATTGAGGGCGAGATGTCGTGCTATCTGTTGGTATCTTATTAAAGGGCATGATTGAGTCGCGGCTCGCCGTTATCGCTAGCGTTGATAACCTCAGCGGCGTAACGCTAGCGCATCTGCTTATACTCACCATAGCCGCCACCGGAGACCGCTATGGATTATCAACACTACCGCACCGCCCTTGCCGAGACGCTCGCCCAAAGTGAGTTGCCCTTTGCGCCTTCCGAATACCAAACGCGCCTAGATAAGGTGCGCTATGCCATGGCCCAGCGCGGGCTGGATGCACTGCTGCTCACCGACCCTGCCGACATTAACTACTTAACCGGCTATCACACTTTTGAGGTATCAGTACACGCCTGCTTAGTGTGCACACCTACACAGCTGGTGTTGCAGGTGGCCTCTATCGAAACAGGGGCAGCCGTGGTCACGGCGCGTGTTGATGAAATCATTGGTTACCGATGGGAAAGCCTGGATGAGATCATCACGCCGCTTGCGGACTTACTCACTTCTTGCGAGCAAATTGGCATCGACGGCTGGAGCAGCGGTTTACGTGTAGGCGTGATGGACGCGCTGGCCAGCTCGGTGGGTAAAGAGCGCTTCTGCGAAGCAGGTGATCTGCTCGATACGATTCGCATTGTTAAAAGTAGCGCCGAGCTTGAAATGCTCAGCGAGAGTGCGCGCATTACCGCCGCGGGCTTAGAGGCAGCGATGGCCGCTATTCGCCCAGGCATGACCGATAACGATATTGCGGCCATCGGTGCTAAAGCACTGCTAGAAAACGGTAGCGAGTTCATGAGTTTGCAGCCTATCGTGACCAGCGGGCACCGCATCGGCGTGATTCACGTTAACCATAAGCGTCGCGTAATCCAGCCCAATGAACCGATATTTTTAGAATTTGGTGCTGCTTACCAGCGCTATACCGCCCCAATGATGCGCACGGCGGTGACAGGTAAGCCTAACGCTGAATTAACCGCCACCCGCGACTTGTGCCGCTCGCTGTTCGAGACGCTGTGCAGCCACATGAAACCAGGCAACACCTTTGATAATGCCGCGAGGGCAGCGGATGCCCTGCTGGCTCCCACCCGTGACCAGCTGTTTTTCTCGGGGGTATTTGGCTACGCCGTAGGCGCACAATTCCCCCCTAGCTGGGTGGAAGGCACCGGCTATATCGCCCAAGGCCTACATCGCCCCTTCGAAGAAAACATGGTCTTCCACTTACCGCTTTGCCTACGCGTTCCAGGCCAGTGGGGAGTAGGGTTAAGCGATACCGTGGTGGTTACCCAACACGGCGCTGAGCCACTGACCAACAACGATTGGCAGCTCTATCAGGCAACCGATCAATAACGAATAGATCATCGCGCTAATAACCTAAGATTGACAGTATGATTAACCAGCGTTATTGTCACCAAAGATGCAAATGAGAACTACTATCTTTTCATAGATGCTTTCATCTGAGGTGACAATCAGTGGAGGTAACGACAAGCTCTGTTAGTAAGCCCTGATAGTAAGTTCTGTTAGTAAGCCCTGATAGCAAGTTCGATCAGTCATTACTAAAAGTAAGCTCTATGGATAAGTGCCATGACTAGTGAGCAACGCCAGCTTCGCCAAACGTTGATTTTTTTACGCACCTCTTTTGAAGCAGTGCAGCACTCGATTGCCGGCCGGTTAGACGACCCCCTGCCCTGCTGGCTAGACACCAGCATGCTCACCCTGATGTCGCGGGAATTAGCCCGCTGCAGCCAGCAAGCCAAACCGCTCTTCCCGCCACTTGTCACCGAGCAAGTGTTTATCGCCTCTCAGCAGTGCGACTTGCTCCTCAAGCAGTGCCCTGGCGTACTAAGCAGCGCTGTTTGTTACCGTCAGCTAAGTGCGATTATGCTGGCGCTAACCAACGCGATTGAACAAACCGACACGCCAGCCAAGCGCCGCTGGCCTTGGCAGCGACGCTTTTAAATGGTTGGTTCGTTAGAATGTTTCCCACTCGTCAGCAACAAGCTCAGCTTTTTGAGTAGGTGCTTGATAGCTAGAAACAGGTTGCTTACTCACGCTTGCTGATTTTTGTGGCATCGGTAGCTGATAGCCCTCCGCCACTTTAAAATAGGCAACTGCGTTCGCAAGGTCTTGCGCCTGCTCTCCCAACGAGGCCGATGCAGTGGCCGTTTGCTCAACCAGTGAGGCGTTTTGCTGAGTGACATCATCCATCTGGTTAATCGCAATGCTCATTTGATCAATGGCTGAGGTCTGCTCATCAGATGCTCGGCTTACGTCCTCCATAAGGTCCGACACTTTACCGATATTTACCACTATCTGTGCCATTGACTCCCCAACGGCTTTCACCAGATTGCTTCCCTGCTCAACCACGCTGTTATTGTCGGTGATCAAGTCTTGAATTTGTTTGGCTGCGTCCGCGCTGCGCTGCGCCAGGCTTCTCACTTCTTGAGCAACCACCGCAAAGCCCCGCCCCTGCTCTCCAGCACGGGCTGCTTCTACCGAGGCATTCAACGCCAAAATATTGGTCTGAAAGGCAATACCGTCGATTAAAGCCACAATACCGCTAATTTTTTCTGAACTGTGATTGAGTTCATCCATTTTATTGACGGCTTCTTTGACTTTTTCGCCACCATAGCTCGCTGAGCGGCTAGCGGTGTGTGCAAGCGCGTTCGCTTCGCCAGTGTGCTGGGTATTATTTTTTACCGTCGCAGCCACCTGTTCCATACTTGCGGCAGTCTCTTGAAGGCTAGATGCCTGCTCTTCAGTACGCTGTGACAGGTCAATATTGCCCGACGAAATTTGACTTGAAGCGCTCGAGATGGCGCCCGCTGAGGCCTGAATACTACCGATAAGTCCTTGCAGCTTGCCTTGCATATCGCCTAGTTCATCAAGCATATCGCCGATTTCATCGCGGTGGGCATGGTGAATTTTTTGCGTTAGGTCGCCTTCTGCCATCGCATGAAAATGACGACGCGCTTGTACCAGCGGCTGCAAGATACGTTGAATTAGCAGCCAGCTAAGAATACCCGCCAGGATAACAGCGACCAGTAGGGCACCGATCATTAAGTTCCTCATCGTTGCCGCGCGTGATACTGCATTTTCATAGCCCGCCTGAGCCTCGCGCTCTTCCTGTGCAATGAGTTCATTTAACGTGGCGTGCATTTGACGATAGGCAGGTAACGCTTGGGTGAAGGCCATCTCATTGGCCTCTTCGTAGTTACCGACTGAGTAAAGAGGCATCGTGGGAGCTACCGTCACTAAAAGCTGCTGATAACTCTCGCGGAAACGCGCCGCGAGCGCTTCTGTTTCAGCAGACATTTCATTAGACGAGTACGCATGCCATATAGCATCGATCTGCGAGATATTTTGAATAATATTATCCATATGCATCTGCACAGAGTGATCGTGAAGCGTACTAACTGACAGCACCGGGTCATGCTGCCCCGAAAGTGACAACTCCATAATCATATCTTTAGAGTGGTCATTAAGCTGAGCAATGCGTTGGGTATCACGTAAATTTTCTTGATAAATCGTATCCACAGCGCGATTAGAGGAAGCCATTCCGCTAAAGCCCATTGCGCTAATACCTAACATGAGTATTAGCATTACGATAACCATCAAGATCAGGCGTTTTTTAATTGTCATTCGCAACATAATAGCTCTCGGCGCATTAGCGCATGGCGGTTTGGTTTAACAGTTCAACAACACACTCATTTTACTCTTTAACTTTTTTTAACAAAATTCACGTAATTGACACGCATCAAGCAAATGGCGCTTTTATCTACAAATGTTGCAGCTCTGTGATGTAACGAATGCCCCTGGCGGCCTAACGGCATCTATATCACTGCTTAGCAGTTTATAGTAAACTGGTCTATTCTATTCATCTCGATCTAATTGACCGTTTCCAAAAGGAGTTTGCCCATGGCGTATGAAACGCTCTTCACCCCTATTCAGTTAGGCAGTTTATCGATTCCGAACCGCGTGATCATGGCGCCCCTAACACGCTCACGCACCCCAGACAGCGTTCCAGGCAAGATGCAGGAAGCCTATTACGGCCAACGAGCAGGGGCTGGGCTGATTATTAGTGAAGCCACCAATATTTCCCCTGCTGCCAAGGGTTATGTGTATACACCAGGCATCTGGACAGATGAGCAAGAAGCTGGCTGGAAGGGTGTGGTGAATGCAGTACATGCCAAAGGCGGCCGTATCGCGCTGCAGCTGTGGCACGTTGGGCGCGTGTCCCATGAAATGGTGCAACCGAATGGCCAACAGCCTGTTGCCCCTAGTGCATTAAAAGGGGAAGGCGCTCAGTGCTTTGTTGAGTTTGAAGACGGCACTGCTGGCCAGCACCCTACCAGTACGCCCCGTGCACTGGAAACCGATGAGATCCCAGGCATTGTCGATGACTACCGCCAAGCGGCCGTTCGCGCCAAACGCGCAGGCTTCGATATGGTTGAAGTGCATGCAGCCAATGCTTACTTGCTTAACCAGTTTTTGGCCACCGGCACCAATCAGCGTACCGACCAATATGGCGGCTCGTTGGAGAATCGCGCACGCTTTCCATTGGAAGTCGTCGATGCGGTGATTGAGGTATTTGGCGCAGCACGTGTTGGCATTCGCCTGACGCCGTTTATCGAACTGTTCGGCCTGACCGATGATGAGCCTGAAGCCATGGCTTTCTATCTTGCGGAGCAACTGTCCAAACGCGGCTTAGCCTATCTGCACTTAAATGAGCCTAACTGGATTGGTGGCGACATCACCTTCCCTGACGGCTTTCGGGAACAAATGCGCGAACGCTTTAACGGCTGCCTGATCTACTGCGGCAACTACGACGCTGCTCACGCAGAAGCTCGCATTAGCGAAAAAACTGCTGATGCGGTGGCCTTTGGCCGTCCTTATATCGCCAACCCAGACTTGCCAGAACGCTTCCGAGTGAACGCGCCACTTACCGAACCGAACCCCGAAACGTTCTACGGTGGTGACGAAAAAGGCTATACCGATTATCCATTTATGGATAACGGCTACGATCGTATTGACTAAAGAGCTTGCCCAACAACATGCCATAAGAATGAAAAGCACCACTTAAGTGGTGCTTTTTTTTTGTCTGCGCCTGCCCAAACGCTGCTAGGCTATTGATTCTGGCGTTTTAACCTACAGGTGAGTCATGCTCGGTTCGCTGTTCGCTCTGCTCGTGTCGCTCCTGCTTGTTGGCCTTACTGCCACCACGGGGGCGCGTTTTCGTCCTGATGACTGGTACCGCGAACTGCGCAAACCCAGCTGGACGCCACCTGACATCGCCTTCCCTATCGCCTGGGGCATTCTTTATCTATTGATGGCCATTGCGGCATGGCGCATTTATATGGCCGATGACACACCCTTACGCACGGCAGGCTTGATAGTTTATGGCCTTCAACTGTTGGTTAATGCGGCGTGGTCATGGTTGTTCTTTGGCCGAAAGCAGATCACCACAGCGCTGGCAGATATCGTGCTCCTGTTGGGATTAATTACACTAGCCATTGTGCTATTTGCTAATGTGAGCCTGTTGGCAGCTTGGTTAATGGTGCCTTACTGGCTTTGGGTGGCGCTTGCGTTGACGCTTAATACGTCTATTCTACGGTTAAATCACAGGGCCTAAACGCCCATCGACAGGGTTTATCACATGGATGTCACTTCGCTTCCTTTCCTACTCGCTGTTGCCTCATTAGTCTTAGGCTTGTTGGCAGCTGCCATTTTTGTGTATGTGGTGGTACCTAGAAGACGCCGCGCTAAAGCAAAGGCCGCCACGCCGCCGACAACGCCCAAAGCCGAACCACAATCTCCCTCGCCTGAACCAGAGGCCCCCGCTCCTGCTGCGCGTAAAGAGAAAGTAAAACAACACTCCCTTTTTGTGATTTTTGCCCACCCCGATACCACCACAGACGAACGTTTGGCCGAGTGGTTGCGGGGAAAAGAAGCCACCTATGACCCAGTTAAGAAAATTTATCTTATCAGCGGCAAGCAGCCTTCCAACCCAGTTACTATCGCTAACGCCTTTCCGCCTGGTGAGATGCCCGACCTACTGCGCGGGGAAACCCACGAACCCATTCGTGGGGTTAGCCTGCTAGTAAAACCGCCGCTGCATAAACGCCGTAATCAGCAAATGTACGTTTATGTCGAACTCGCCAAAGAACTACACGAGACCTTTAGCGGCGATTTACTGGATGTCGACCGGCTACCTGCCACGGAAACGACCTACACACAGATTATTGGCTAACCTGTTTAGCGATTAAACCACGCCTTGGCTACGCAGGTAGTCATCATAGCTACCGCTAAAGTCGACAAGTCCCTCGGGCTGCATATCGATAATGCGCGTGGCCAGTGACGAAACAAACTCGCGGTCGTGGCTGACAAATATCAGCGTGCCTGGATAGTTCTCCAGCGCCAAGTTCAGCGCCTCAATCGATTCCATATCCAGGTGGTTGGTCGGCTCGTCCATCAACAAAACGTTGGGGTTAGTGAGCGTTAGCTTGCCAAACAGCATGCGTCCTTGCTCACCACCTGAAATCACTCTGACAGATTTATTAATGTCGTCGCTGGAAAACAGCATCCGCCCCAACGCACCGCGCACCACCTGCTCGCCGCCTTTGGTCCATTGACTCATCCACTCGAAGAGCGTGGCATCGACAGGAAAGTCATCGGTGTGATCTTGAGCAAACATGCCCACTTCCGCGGCATCAGTCCATTTCACTTCACCGGCATCGGGGTGCAAGTCACCCGCCAGGGTTTTCAGCAGGGTGGTTTTACCTATGCCGTTGGGGCCGATAATGGCTATCCGCTCACCCGCTTCGACGGTCATCGAGAAACGCTCAAAGAGCGGCTTCTCATCGTCGTAGCCTTTAGTGATCGCATCAACGTTCACCGCATTGCGGTGGATCTTTTTATTCTGATCGAAGCGGATAAACGGGCTAACCCGGCTTGAAGGCTTGATATCTTCCAGCTTGATTTTGTCGATCTGGCGCGCCCGTGAAGTGGCTTGTTTGGCTTTAGAGGCGTTGGCCGAGAAGCGGCTAACAAACTGCTGAAGCTCGGCAATTTGGGCTTTTTTCTTGGCATTATCCGAATGCTGGCGCTCGCGGGCAGCAGTGGCAGCGGTCATGTAGTCGTCGTAGTTGCCAGGGAACAGGGTAATCTCCCCGTAATCCAGGTCCGCCATGTGCGTGCACACACTATTCAGGAAGTGACGGTCGTGAGAAATAATCACCATGGTACTGCTGCGCGCTTTAAGGATATCTTCCAGCCAGCGGATCGTATTGATATCCAGGTGGTTAGTCGGTTCGTCGAGCAGCAGTACATCCGGGTCGGAAAACAGCGCCTGGGCGAGCAGCACGCGCAGCTTCCAGCCGGGAGCAACTTCGCTCATCGGGCCGGTATGCTGTTCAATGGGAATACCTAGCCCTAGCAGTAGCTCTCCGGCGCGAGACTCAGCGGTATAGCCGTCAAGCTCGGCAAAGCGCACTTCAAGATCAGCCACCGCCATGCCATCTGCTTCACTCATTTCTGCCAACGAATAGATCCGCTCGCGCTCGGCGGCTACTTTCCAGAGTTCAACGTTACCCATGATAACGGTGTCGATGACCCGCTCGTTCTCATAGGCAAACTGATCCTGACGCAGTTTACCCAGCCGCGTGCTGCTATCAAGCATGACCTGACCGGACGAAGGCTCAAGCTCGCCACCCAAAATCTTCATAAAGGTGGATTTACCGCAACCATTGGCGCCAATCAAACCGTAGCGATTGCCGTTATTAAATTTGACGGAAACATTTTCAAACAGGGGCTTGGCCCCAAACTGCATGGTGATATTGGCGGTTGCGATCAAGATGTGAGCCCTGGTTAACAGTGTAATTGCGCGTTCAAAGGCCCGCGATTCTACGCGCCTTTGAGCAGCGTTACACCTCCCCTCTAGCGGGCATTCCCTAACTTAGCCGGCAGCTCAAGTAGAAAGCGTTCACCATCAAGCGCTTGGCGCAGTCGCGTGCTGAGTATATCGACAATGCCAGCGTGTTCGCCCACCAGCGCTGTGGTTGTCACGCTCAACCCAGGGTGGCGCTGTGCAGCGGCGGCGCAAATCTCAGCGATATCGCCACCTTCACCCGCATGACGCCCAGGCGAGAGAAACAGCATCGCTAAAATCACCGAGCCTGTTTGAAACTCCGGCGTATCCAGCAAATGTTCCAACAGCGGCTCATTAAAGCGATATTCGTCACCATCACGGCGCTCCATGGAAGCCGCTGCTACGCAGCTAACGTCATCTCCCAGTAGCACGCTTAACTGCCCAGCTAAGCGATTGCGCACGGCTGTCACGTCAGGAATCGGGCTACCGTGATCCACCAGGGCTACGTGTGGCGTCGTTCCCGCCTGGCGCTTGTCGCGCACGTTGTCAGCCAGCAGCTTGGCTAAACGCAGGTCGTTATTGCCCCGTTCATCTACCAACGGCTGGGCCACACGAACGCTCACTTGAGGAAACCGCGCCTGCAGTGCTGCCATGCGCTCTGGCAGGTAGCCCGTCAGAGCCTTGCTTGGCCCAAAGAAGAATGGCAGCACAATGATCTCTGTCGCCCCCTGCTCGGCGCTTCGCTCAGCCGCTGGGCCTAGGGTAATCGCGGGGATACCGTCGACCTCTTCAGGAGGAATTTTATTGGAGTGCAGCAAAGAAGCCGCCTGCACGGTTTCTCCTAGCTGTTGGCTGAGCGCAAACGCTACACGGCGCAAGCTATGGGTTGCCTGGGGCCGTAATGAGCCGTTATCGACGAGAAAAATCGCGCGCATGTCGGTATACCTATCGGTGTTAGTTGTTGGTTTTTAAACTTACAAGCTACGAAGTAAGCCGCTAAGAAGTAAGCACATCCGCTGCTGCGCGATGCAGCTGGGCGTGACGTTGTGCCAGTGCGATGATATTGCGGTCATAACCGCCGCCAATCACTGCCGCCACGGGAATATCTGCATCACGACAGCAGCGAAGCACATAATGGTCGCGGGCATACAGGCCGTCGCTGCTAAGCGCTAAATAGCCCAGCCGATCCTCTTGGTGGACATCAACGCCCGCGTCATACAGCACTACATCTGGCTGATAAGCTGCCAGAATCCCTGGCAACCGGGACGCAAGCTCGGCCAAATAAGCGTCATCACTCATACCATCAGGCAGCGCAATATCTAGGTCGCTTGAGGCCTTGCGCGCTGGAAAATTACCCGCGGCGTGCATGGAAAACGTAAATACCCCAGGCACCCCGGTAAACAATCGGGCAGTACCATCGCCTTGATGAACATCGCAATCAACGATCAGTACCCGCTCAGCCCAACCACGGGCCAACGCCTGGGCCGCCGCCACCGCCAGGTCATTAATTAGGCAGTAACCGCTGGCAGCATCGGCATGGGCATGGTGAGTGCCGCCTGCCGAATTACAGGCAACGCCATTGGTCAGCGCCGCTTCAAGCGTGAGCAGCGTGCCGCCGGTTTCTAGCCTCACTCTCTCGACTAATTCAGGTGACCACGTAAAGCCGCTACGCCGTTGAGCAGCACGATCTAAAGTGCCCTGTATTAGCGCGTTTAGGTAATCGTGGGTATGCACCCGGGCAAGGGTGCTGATAGGCGCTGGTTCAGGCATTAGCCACTCAACGGGGCAAGCCAACGGCTGTTCGCCAAGCAGTTGCCTGAGCACCCGAAATTTTTCCATCGGAAAGGGGTGGTTGACTGGTAAATTAATCGTATAACCCGGATGATGCACGATCGTTAACGCCATATGTGCGTTGCCACTTTGTTAATTAATATTGATTTGGCATAGATGCCTTATGTTGCTTGATACCACCGCCCTAAACCAGCAAAGAAACTTCTTCGATGGCCATGCCGATATCTGGCTTTTTGGTTACGGCTCGCTGATCTGGAAGGCCGACTTTGCTTACCTAGAACGTCAGCCTGCCTATATTACTGGCTGGGCACGACGCTTTTGGCAAGGCTCCCACGACCACCGTGGCACGCCTGATTCGCCGGGTCGCGTCGCGACGCTAATTCGTGCCCAAGGGGCTGTCTGCCATGGCATGGCGTATCGCATTACTCCTGATGTGTTGGCACCGCTGGATGTACGTGAAAAGAACGGCTACCTGCGTGAAAAAGTGCCGCTGACTTTTCTAGGGCAACCAGATAAGGCACCACCGCCCCAAGCAACGGCTGAAGGGCTAATCTACTTAGCTACTGACGAAAATCCCGCTTTTTTAGGCGATGCACCACTAACCGACATCGCCCAACAGATCGCCCAGGCCCATGGACCAAGTGGTTCTAATAAAGCTTACTTGTTAAACCTGGCCCAAGCGCTGCGCGAATTGGGTATCGATGATGCCCATGTTTACTCATTGGAAGAGCAGGTGCGCCGTTTATGAACCACCCATCAACACCCTCTTTAACACTCTCTTCAGCACACCCCACCACCTCGGCAATCGCCCCTTCTAGCCTGATATTGGCCGTGGTAGCGGCCGTTGGGATGGCCACGATTGGCGTTATTTCTCGGATTACCGAGCTAAATGCCGAAAGTATTACTTTTTATCGGCTGAGCTTGGGGGCAGCATTTTTGCTGATCTATCTGGTGCTGACAAAACGCCACGTTATGCTGAAAACGCTGCCGGGGCGGCACGTGGTGATCAGTGGTGTATTACTAGCGGCGTTTATACTGTTTTACGTTCAAGCCATGAACTATACCCAAATGGCCAACGCTATTTTGATGGTGTATCTTGCGCCGATTTTTGCCGCCATTGTGGCTCATCTGCTGTTCTCTGAGCGCCTAACACTCACGCAGGTGGGACTTATTGGGTTAGCCCTATTTGGGTTTGCCATGATGCAGGAGTTTCGCCTTAATCTAGACAACCGCCAAGACGTGATCGGTATGGGCTTTGGCTTAGCCGCTATGTTTGCCTACAGCGGCTTTATTCTGATGAACCGTCGTTTACCAAGCCGTCTGGATGACCGCGCCTGCGCATTTTGGCAGTTGCTGGTCGGTGCGCTGGTTATCCTGCCGTTTGCTTTGTGGCAGCCTGAGGGGCTCACTGCCGCAGCATGGCAGTGGCCTTGGCTCTTAGTGGCTGGCTTCGTGCCTGGGTTCTTGGCGCTGCTGTGTGCCGTCATGGCGATAAGCCGCTTACCCACCGCGCTATACGGCACACTGGCCTACTGCGAGCCGGTAGCGGTAGTGATTTTCGGTTGGAGCCTATTTGGGGAGGCGCTATCGCCGCTGCAGCTAAGCGGCTGCGCGCTGATTATTGCCTGCGGCATAGCGCAAGCCTGGATGGGTGGGCGGCGGCCTAGACCATTAGCCACGACAGGATAAACACCGCTAGCACAATGCGCACGATGGCTCCCAACAGGGAGCCCCGTAGTAATGCTCGGATACCTCGCCACAACAACCACAAGCCAATTACCAATACCAATAGACTGAAGAACGACGCATTGATACCCAAAGAGCGAGTAAGACCGTCGATAAAGTCGTCAAACGCGCCAAAAAAATTGGTGAAAAAGCCTAGTAAAAATTCCACCATCACGCGAATAGCGTCGCCAATGGCTTCGCCTGTACCGTCAAAAAATCCGTTTGCCTGCATGGGTCTCGTCCATCGCTAAAAAAGTTGTCGGTATTGTCAGTGAAAACATAGCCGTTGCAAAGCATACCGACAAAGCAGCTTGTTCCTCCCTTTCGCGCCTCATCCTTTCACGCCCTATCCTTTCACGCCCTATCCTTTCACGCCCTACCCTTTTAAACCCTATCCTTTTAAACCCTATGCTTATTACGTCCACCCTTAAGACGTTTACCCTATTTCACTTTCACGGCAAACACGTTAAAACGTCAACAATGCAGTAGCGGGAGAGACTGGTGCCTGCCACCAGCGCCGAAGGAGCAACGACCCCGGAAACTCTCAGGCCAACGGACCGCTACTGCCTATTCAAAAATACGTTCCGAAGAGCGGTTGATGACTGCGTCACTCAGCCCACCGAAGGAGCAAGCGCCTCAATTGATGCGTGAATCTCTCAGGTTCCATGACGGAAGGGGTACGCCTAGCCATTTGTGTGCTGGGGGTATCGCCCGACGCTCATACAATCTGGAGAGTATCATGCAACGCATTGCTGTTATTGGCGGTGGAATCACCGGTATTACAAGCGCTTATGCCCTAGCAAAGCGTGGTTTTGACGTCACTGTTTTTGAAAAACACCGCTATGCGGCAATGGAAACCTCCTTTGCCAACGGCGGGCAGCTCTCAGCGTCGAATGCAGAAGTGTGGAACCACTGGCCGACAGTCATTAAAGGCCTGCGCTGGATGCTGAAAAACGACGCACCGCTGCTAGTTAACCCCCGCCCTAGCTGGCATAAACTCAGCTGGTTCGCCGAATTTATCGCCGCTATCCCCCGTTATGCTGACAACACCACAGAAACTACTCGGTTAGCCATTGCTGCCCGAGAACATCTCTTTCAGTGGGCGAAAGACGAGCAGATTGAGTTCGATCTTAAGCAACAGGGCATTTTGCACATCTACCGTGACAAAGCCGGTTTTGATCACGCAGCGCGGGTATCCCAGCTGCTAGCGAAAGGTGGCCTTGAGCGACGTGCAGTGACCCCAGACGAAATGCGCGCCATCGAGCCTACACTTGCGGGCAGCTACCATGGCGGTTTCTATACCGAAAGCGACGCCACTGGCGATATCCACAAGTACACCAATGGCTTGGCACGCGCTGCAGCCAAGCGCGGCGTACAGCTGAATTACGGCCACCATATTAATGATATCGGCGCAGACGAGAACGGGGCATGGGTGAGTGCTACGGTCGACAATGAAACAACACGCCAGAGCTTCGATAGCGTGGTGGTTTGCGCAGGTACTGGCAGCCGCGCCATTGCCGCTAAACTTGGCGACCGGGTCAATATCTATCCAGTAAAGGGCTATTCTATTACCGTGCAGCTAGATGACGAAGCTTCTCAGCAAGCTGCGCCAACGGTCAGCCTGCTAGATGATGAAACCAAGTTGGTGACTAGCCGACTAGGAAATGACCGCTTCCGCGTGGCGGGTACCGCAGAGTTTAACGGCGCGAATCGCGATATACGCAATGACCGTATTCAGCCGCTGGTTCGCTGGGTAGAAGAGTGCTTCCCAGGTGTGAGCACCCAGCGTGTCGTGCCCTGGGCAGGCCTACGCCCGATGCTACCTAATATGCTACCCAAGGTTGGGCCTGGCCGCTTACCCACGGTGTTCTATAACACCGGACACGGCCATTTAGGCTGGACACTTTCTGCGATTACCGCCGAAATGCTGGCAGATGCAGTGGATACTTCTCAAGCAGCTTCACTCGCCGCTACGCGTTAACGGTATTTATTAGCTGGCACTGTCTAAACAAAAGCTAAAAGCATTATCAGGGATGGTTATTAAAAACAGCCCCTGGAAGCAGCCCCTGAAAAACGATTCTTAGCAACCGCTACGAACAACTCCCGTTAAAAAAAGGGGCCACAAGCCCCTTACTTGCCAGAGGTTAGTCTTGCCAGAAGGTTAATAGACTACCGCATCTCGCCCTTTTTCTTTCGCTTGATAAAGGGCGTTATCCGCCCGTTTCATCACGCTCTGCTGGGATTCATCAGGCGTTACTTCAACTACACCTAAGCTAACTGTCACACTACCGATCGAGGGAAATTGCGCTTTTCGTATGCAGCAGCGTATTTTATCGGCCAACTTTACCGCCTGTTTTAGCGATGTTTCAGGGGCTAAAATCATAAACTCTTCACCACCCCAACGTGCGCAGTAATCGGCAGCGCGTAAGTTATCTTCTAACAGTTTGGCAAGCGCAGCCAAGACTTGATCACCAACGTCATGGCCCTGGTTATCATTAATTAACTTGAAATGGTCGATATCAAGCATGATTAGCGAAAAAGGGCGCACATAACGATTAAAACGCCCTATTTCATGCTTTAGCAAATAGTCAAAACGTGACCGATTAATTAGTCCGGTTAACATATCCGTCGTTGCTAAGCGTTTTAGCTCGGCTTCTTTCTCAACACGCTTAGAAATATCACGCTGAACAAGTATTAAGACATTATCAGTATAACCAGGCACATTCATGGCGGTGATGCGCCATTCAATAACACTGCCCCCCGCCACATTGGGCGTGCGTTTGCCATCGTCAAGACCTGATATCGAACAGCCTACGCTTAATTCGCCACTATCTAATGCATTATGCAGTCGGCTAAGAAGCCGCTGATTTTTGGCTTCGTGATGAACAATTTTTGGAGCTGAGCCAAGCCATTGGTGACGACTTCCTCCCCAAAACTGAGCGTACTCGTCACTCACATCCAAAATGCGGATACCGTCGCCATTGGGTTGTCGGCTTAACACGGCAGTCGCTTGGCTACTTGGTTCGCTAATTGCAAGCAGCACGTTCTTCCCTGTTTCCAACATAATCGTTTCTTCCAATGAATGTTAGCGTGGGGCTGTCTCATCCCAGAAACGAGCCGTTTACCCACAGCCACAGCCAAAAAAGCACTGAGATAAATAAAAAACGACACCAGCGTCGCTAAGCGTAGCTCATACCCAGCGGTTTGCGCGAAAGTCGCTCGTTTAGCCATCTTTCGTCACTCATTGTAATAGTGGCGTTTTACTTCACTTCGTTACTCGATGGCTTTCGACATGCCTCAAAGCAACAGCCTCAACATACCAACTGCACGATGCTTGTGAGAGGTGGTTGTGAGAGGTGGTTGTGAGAGACGGTTGTGAGAGACGGTTGTGAGCGATAGCCAAACCTGATAAATTAACGCTAATAGTTATCATTAACACAGGACATAGCCTCTCATGCAGCCTAGGAAAAAAGATGTTCCGCTAGAAGGCTCGCCTAGCGCATCTCGCGAGGTGACAAGTCAGGCGCTGCTTGATCAAGACGGTCAGTTGGTTATTCACCATGAACAGCGACGCTATGTGCTGCGCCGCACGAAAAGCGGCAAGCTGATCCTAACAGCGTAAACCTTTTAAAAATAACCGCTTACCTACTACTACCGCTTTTAGCCAGCCAGGTAGCCCATCGCACCCAGCCAGCAACATTATCCATCACTTTCTGTTGGAACTGTCTGGCCCATGAAACCAATTCATACGATAGGCCTTTGCCTTACCTTACTTCCTCTTCTGCCCGCCTACGCCAATGACACGTACTTAGATCCCGTCACGGTAACAGGCACCCGAGCACCGACGGATCTTTCCCGCGCACCGCTGATTATCGACATCATCGACCGCCAAGATGCAACGCTTGCCACCGCAAGTCGCGTTGAAGACGTGCTGAGTCGCCAACCTGGCCTGCATGTTGCTGGCCAAGGACGCAGGAATGGCCAAACGCTGAGCATGCGTGGCTTCGGGAAAAATGGTGTCCTAGTTCGCTTAGATGGCATTCGCCAAGATATTACCACCGGTCATGTAGGCAACTTTTTTCTAGACCCAGCGCTGATTCAAGAGGTGCAGATTGCCCGTGGCTCGCTTTCCAGCCTATACGGTAGCAACGCCATGGGCGGTGTTGTTAGCTTTACCAGTGTAGAGGCCAGCGACCTATTAGCCCCAGATGAAGATAGCGGTGCACGTCTTTCCCTAGGCGGGTCGACGGCTAACGACGAGCTACGCGGCAGCCTAACGGCATTTGGCCGCCGTGAAACGGCTAATGGGCAAGTGGATGGGCTATTTTCTGTCGGCCGTAGCGAGTCCGGCGATATTCGTCGCGCGGGCGGTGATGAAGCAGTAGAAGATGCCAGCCTCAATAGCCTGCTGCTCAAAGGCGGCTGGACGCCAAATGAAGAACAGCGGGTGTTTATTAGCTGGCAGCACTATGACGAGCGCGCCACCCAACCCGCTAACCCGCAGCAGCTATCAACCAGCGCTAGCAACCCATTACGCGATCGTGACGTTGAGAGCAATAACGTACAACTTGGCCACCGCTGGCAACCGAGTGGTGCCACTGAAATCACCTCACAGCTTACCTTTAGCCAACAGGATATCGACGAGCCACAGGCTAGCCGTACTCTTGAGCGGGTCGGCCTGCAGAGCGACGGCTATCACAGCATCGACCATGGCTGGCTTTCACAAACGCTGGTGTTTGGTGCAGAGCTGGAGCAGACCCGCCAGCGGCCTGACGGTGAAGCGAATGGTTTCCCTCACGCTGATATCGATACCCAATCAGCCTATCTTGACACCACCCTCACGGCAGGTAGCTACTTGACTGAGGGCGGCGCGGGGCAGTTTGACGTCGGCATTGGCGCTCGCTACGACCGCTATGACGCCAGCGGTCAAAACAATGCCGACAGCGTGCACGACCAAGTGTCGCCACGCTTTCGTCTTGCCTGGCGACCCGACGACTCCTTGATGCTGTTCTCCGGCTACGCCGAAGCCTTCCGCGCGCCCAGCCTTTCCGAGCTTTACGCTAACGAGCGCCACTTTGCTGGGTTCTGTGCAGGACCGTTTTTCTGTACGCCCGACAACTACTGGATTCCCAACCCCAACCTATCGCCTGAAACCAGCCGTACCTGGGAAAGCGGCGTGGTATGGCACCAAGGTGACTGGCAGGTGCGTGCCAGCTACTTCGACACCCGTGCAGATGACTTCATCGACACTCAGGTCGATATCATGGCGGGCACTACCCAAGCCGTAAACGTGCAGCGTGCCCAGCTATGGGGCTATGACGCACGTCTTACTTGGCAACCTAGCGAGTTCCCGATGCTGACCAGCTTTGTAGGCCTGTCAGAGGTATCTGGCAAAGACCGCGACAGCGGTGAGGCTCTGGGTAGCCAAACACCCCTGGAAATGACGCTGGGCAGTGATGTCGCGCTTTATAACAGCGCTATACGGGTCGGTTGGCAAGGCCGCTTTGCTCAAGCTTTCGACAAGCAAGGCGACGACGAACGCCTCCCAGGCTATGGGCTGCACGATATACACCTTGCCTGGCAAATCACCCCTGCTATTGATACCGCGCTGCGCCTCGCCAACCTTGGCGACAAAGTATGGTATCGGCCTGATGGCAGCCTGGGCGACGGACGCAGCCTGTTCGCCACTCTCAATTGGCAGTGGTAACCCGCTGCCCTGTTAAGTCTAGAGGTGACGTATGATCGAGTCTCAGCAGATCGCAATTCTAGAAGCCTTTGACGCAGCACGAGCAGCACAGCCTCGCCTGCCCGCAATTGAAATTGCCGAACGCTTATCGATCAGCGAAGGTGAACTTCAAGCCGCGCGCTTAGGCCGTGACGTATGGACGCTGCCACTCGCTCCAAAAGATGTTGCAGCTCGCTTCCCTCTGTTAGGCCGAGTCAAAGCACTCACTCGTTCTCGTTTAGCCGTGCTTGAACAAACCGGCGATTACCCTGACCTCAACGGCGGACCGCAAACCGGCTTGCTGCTTGACCCAGGTGGCTTAGATTTACGGCTGCTGTTTTCCCATTGGCACTGGGCCTGCCTGATCCGTGACCCGGTGCCCATGGGTAACGAAACAGCCCAGTGGCGCTGGAGCCTACAAGTTTTCAACCAACATGGTTGCGCCATTCATAAGAGCTTTGCGCTGGAAAATCCGCTACCTCGCCACTGGGGAGCGCTAGCCGCACTGGGCACCATGGATACTCCCGCGTTTACCCAGTGCGTTCCTCGCTTAAAGCGCGCCCTCCCGGAAGCGCCAACGCTAGCCAGCGAATGGGCGGCGATGTGCGATGTGCATCAATTCTTCGCCCTCCTTCAGCGCCACCACCTTGAGCGTCTCGAAGCCAACCAACTAATGGAAGGCCGCTATACGCACGCACTTCCCGTCGATGCCCTGGAAAATTTGTTAACTAACGCAAGTCAGCGCGCACTGCCACTGATGTTGTTTGTGGCAAGCCCCGGTTGCGTGCAGATTCGCACTGGAATAGTGCCCGT
Source organism: Vreelandella neptunia (assembly GCF_000712975.1). Classification (GTDB taxonomy): domain Bacteria; phylum Pseudomonadota; class Gammaproteobacteria; order Pseudomonadales; family Halomonadaceae; genus Vreelandella; species Vreelandella qaidamensis. Next base: position 118,967 of record NZ_JHQL01000002.1, read on the forward strand.
GCCCCAGCGCGCCCGCGGCTGGCTAAACCTATTTGGCGAGCAGTTCACCCTGCATCTTAATGACACCGCCATTGAGCAAGTGTGGCAGGTCAGCAAGCCTAACCGCGACGGTGGCGTTACCAGCGTAGAAGCCTTTGATGCCGAGGGCTCTTTAGTGCTGCAAATTTACGCAGAGCGCCAGGAAGGTCGCGTGGAGCGGCCCGAGTGGCGACAGTTGCTAACTGAACTCGGCAGCCAAGAGGCCGTGGCATGAGCACCACACGCGTCGCACGCCAGTCACTTGCCGCGCTATTGGTTGGCTGGTTAACCATTGGCGGGGCGCTAGCTAATGAACGCTGGGTCATTTTGGGCGGCGATATCGCTGAAACTATCGCCGCGCTTGGTGCGGATATCGAGGTCGTTGCCCGCGACGATACGGTGCTCCACCCGCCAGAAATGGCCGCACTGCCTTCGGTAGGCTACCTGCGCCAGTTGTCGGCAGAAAGCGTACTTTCAGTGGTGCCGGATCGTGTATTGGCAGCGGGACATTCCGGCCCGAAAGAAGTGCTGGAACAACTAGAGGCTGTGGGTGTAACGGTTGATGTTATTGAGGCATCTGCTGATCTTTCCTCGATTGCCGAAAAAGTCCGCACAGTGGCTCAGCACACGCAACGCCAACAAAGGGGTGACGAGTTGGCAACCTCACTCACCGCCACCCTTGAGCGATTGGCAGCCCTTCCCCCGCTGCCTGGCACGCGAGCGATGTTTATTCTTCACCATAGCGGCCTAACACCGCGAGTCGCTGGCAACGACACCGCCGCCCATACCGCCTTGGAGGCCGTTGGAATCGACAATGCTTTTGGCAATATGGCGGGGTATCAAAGCGTTGCGGCAGAGGCCCTGGCCAAAGAAGCACCCACGCTGGTAATTATGTCCCAGCGGGGGTTAGACGCGCTGGGCGGTGAAAACGCGTTATGGCAGCTACCGGGTATGCGCTTAACACCCGCAGGACGCGAACAGCGGCTTATTGTGATTGATGATCAGGCGCTGCTTGGTTTTGGCCCTCGCACGCCTGACCAGCTATTTACCCTGCGCCAAAATATTGAAGCACTGCTTGGCACAGAGCAGGTCAGCCGATGATCACCAGCGCTTCCCATGATCGTTATCGCCCCTTATTACCGCTTAGTCGAACAGCACGCGTGTTAAGTGGCCTTACACTGGCGTTATTGATCGCCATTGGCTGGGGTTCTGCTTCAGGCGCGTTAGGCGTGTCACCCTGGGCACTCATCAATGGCAGCGCAGATGAGCTCAGTGTTCAAGTGTGGTGGCAGCTACGCCTACCGCGCCTGCTCTTGGGGGTTGCCGTGGGAGCAATGCTGGCGGGCAGTGGTGCCGCCATGCAGGGGCTATTTAGAAACCCATTGGCCGACCCTACTCTGCTTGGGCTCGCCAGCGGCGCGGGGCTATTTGTAGCGCTTTGGATTGTACTATTTCAGGGCAGCGCTGCTGGTAGCCTTTACGGCCAGTTTGCAGCGGGCTTTCTCGGTGCGCTTAGCGTTTGCTTAGTGGTGTTTGGCATTGCCAAGCGCCAAGGGGGTGGCAGTGCCGCCGTTATGTCACTGCTACTAGCAGGTTTGGCAATCAACACCTTAGCAGGCGCTGGGGGCGGCGTACTGGCGTTTATTGCCAGCGATGAACAGCTTCGTCAGCTCAGTTTATGGGGAATGGGCACGCTTACCAACGCTCTGTGGCGCACCACCGCCATAGCCCTTGTCCTTATTGCTGTTGCCCTATGGCTGTTAATACGCAGCACTCGTGAGCTTGACCTACTTCAGCTAGGCGAATCTACCGCCCATGCGGCAGGCTTGGATGCCACCCGGCTCAAACGCCGCGTGGTCGTTGCTACCTCGCTGGGCGTAGGGCTGTGCGTCGCGCTGACCGGCGTGATTGGCTTTCTTGGGTTGCTCGTCCCCCACTGCCTGCGACTTTGGCTCGGGCCTGGTCATCGCCTGCTGCTACCCGCCTCTATGTTAGGCGGTGCACTACTGCTAGCGGTCGCCGACACCCTGGCACGCACCCTCGGCGCCCCGGCCGAAATTCCCGTCGGGCTGTTAACTAGCCTACTGGGCGGCCCCTATTTCCTTTACCTTCTAATGCGTCGGAATCGGGCATGCTAACCCTACATCAAGCGGGCTTCACCACCACGCCCTCTATCGCACCGCTGGACGACACCCTTCACCCTGGCGAGCTACTCGCTATTGTCGGCCCCAATGGCGCGGGCAAAAGCACACTACTTAGCATGCTGTCAGGGTTTCGCCCCTGTGAAGAAGGCGAGCTACACCTGGATGGCAAACGTCTAAGTGATTGGCCAATCAGCGAGCTTGCCAATCGCCGGGCGCTGGTCGCCCAGCAAGAGTTGCCCGGCTTTGATTGGCAAACCTTTGAGCTGGTGAGCTTAGGCAGCAACCCTAGTAACGCACTGATTGCGGAACTGCTGCATGACTTAGACCTGATACATTTAGCCAAACGCAGCGTGCTCTCACTTTCAGGCGGCGAACGCCAGCGGGTAATGATTGCGCGAGGTGCCTGCCAGCTACTCTCACGACGCTCACCTACCGCCAAAGATGGTGGTCTTTTACTGCTGGATGAGCCCACTAGTGCACTCGACATCGGCCAGCAGCAGCGCTTAATGCGCCAGCTGCGCACTTGGGCAGAACGGCACCATATAGCCATTGTCTGCGTGCTTCACGACCTCAATCTCGCAGGCACTTATGCCGACCGGGTATGGCTGTTGCACCAAGGTCAACGCATTGCCCACGGCACGCCAGCCGAGGTGCTTGATCCTCAACGCATAGCGGCTATCTATCATGCCGATATTACTGCATTGAGCCACCCAGCATCACATCGATCAGGTATTGCCACTTGGCTCGCGCTAGCGCGTTAGCCATACCTGATCCAACGTCATAAGAGGAACAAACGATCACTACAAAAAAATGACTCAAAAAACGATACAAAAAGCTGTACAAAAACATCACAAAATTTAGACTTGAGGATAGGAGATTATCAGCCAATGAGGTGATGCTATGTCGTCAACGCTTCCCCCGCGCCTTACACTTGAAGAACTCTCACAACGCACAAATACCTCCTTTCCACTTCCAGAGGTAGAGTTACTGGGGCTCGATATGGGCTGGTATATCGTGCGGTTGCATCACCATGATTCAGTTAGTTTGCTGGTCGATGCTCAGGGTGAAACCAAGCGTTTTAGCGGCACGCAGTGGGTCAGCCGTGCACTTGCACCGCTTGGCTTTACTCACGGTGTACTCACCTGGGCAGACGCCGTCGATGAAATGATCGGCAACGACACCCCGCCAGTTTCTGCACAACAGCGCATGGCTTATGGCGTTCGCGTCGCGTTCGAAACGCGACACTAATTAAGCCACCAACTATTTAGCTTACCGACTGTTTACATCATCAACTGTTTACACCATCAACTATTTACATCATCAACTATCGCGTCACTTTTCCATGATGGTCATGCTGGCTTTACACACCATCATGGCTTTTAACTACGCCTGTCGATAAGATTCATAGTGAGCCATCAAGTGCTTTCAAGTGGTTGTGTTAAAAATTAATTCTCGAAAGGATGGACTCTATGCGCGATGAGGAAAAATACACAAATCTTGAAGAGCAGCTACTTTATCTTCAAAAGCTATTAGATGAAGAAGATACTGCCGCCCTGAGTGAGCTGTTTACTGAGCTTGATATCTTAGCGACTGCGCGCACGCTTGAGTCTTTCCCAACCAAAACTCGCGACCGATTGTGGGAGTTCATTCCTGAAACACTGCTCGGGGAAGTGCTCGCCGAAGTCGATGAAGATATTCGTGCCGACTATATTGAAGATCTTTCTGCCAGCGATGTAGAACAAATCGTTAAAGGCCTAGATGCCCAGGAAGTGGCTGAAGTTCTCGACGTCGCCGATGAAGAGATCAAAACGACTGTCTATGCCAGCTTAGATCAGGAGATCCGCGCCCAGGTTGAGAACCTGCATTCTTATGAAGATGACGTAGTCGGTCGTTACATGGACCCAGAGACGGTCAATGTAAAACAGGGCGTATCACTGGAGGCAGTACAGCGCTATATCCGCATTCATCACCTACTGGATGATGAGTCACAACAGATCATGATTACCGATAAGGATAAGCGGCTGCTGGGCACGCTGACGCTCATTGATCTCATCAAACAACCTCAGGAGAGCGTCGTTGATGAGTATATGGATGTTCCCTTCACGCTAAATGACCAGATGAAGGTGAGCGAGGCTGCCGCTCTACTCCGTTCTAAAGAGCTGCCTTTTGTTCCGGTTTGCGATAGTGACGGTTTGTTAGTGGGCCAGTTGAACGCCGCTGATGTATTAGAAATCACCCAAGATGATGCTGATATGACGTTAAAGCACATGTCGGGCGTCAGCGATGAAGAAGAAGTCTTCACTCCGATACTCCGCAGCGCAAAGAGTCGTGGTATTTGGCTGGGCATTAACTTGCTCACTGCCTTTTTAGCGGCCTTTGTAATTGGACAGTTTGAAGAGGTGCTGGATCAAATTGTAGCGCTGGCCATCCTGATGCCGGTAGTCGCGAGTATGGGCGGGATTGCAGGCAGCCAAACCCTCACTGTGGTGATACGCGGCTTAGCGCTCGGCCAACTGGCCGGTAACAACAAACAGTGGCTCTATAACAAAGAGCTGTGGGTGGGGATGAGCAACGGCTTGGTGTGGGCGCTAGTCGTCGGTGGTATTTCTTATCTGTGGTTCAACGACCCGCTGATTACGCTGGTGATTACGTTGGCCATCTTTGTAAATATGAGTCTGGCTAACTTATCGGGCGTGCTGATTCCCTTAGTGTTAAAAAGATTTCAGATAGATCCCGCATTATCAGGTGCCGTCATTTTAACCACGGTTACTGATGTGGTCGGTTTTCTATCGTTCTTAGGGCTCGCGACAGTAATTATTTTGTGAGCAACACTACTCATCACTTAAGCAGGTGGGACATCGTTCTATTTGCCTGCTAACATTTATCTCGCCCTGCTTACCTGTGCAAAACTCTGCAGCCCCGCGAATGCGGGGTTTTTCACGTTAGGCTATTTTAACGACTGTTTGCCAAGGATTTTCCATGCTCCCCGATTACTCCGTCATCGCGTGGGTGTTGATCGTATTTTCTGTTTACCTGACCGGCGTTTCAAAAGGCGGCTTTGCAGGTGGTTTTGGCACCCTTTCGGTACCGTTGATGGCGCTGGCGATTAGCCCTACCCAAGCAGCAGGCTTGTTACTGCCACTATTGCTCGTCATGGATGTGTTTGCGGTGAAGGCATGGTGGGGAAAACAGTCCAATGCTGAAGTCTGGCGCTTTGTGCCGGGGCTATTTATTGGTGTCACGGTAGGCACGCTGCTATTTGGTAGCCTCAGCGAAGAGGGCGTACGTTTAGTACTCGGTATTATTTCCGTCGCGTTTGCAGCTTATATGTTGCTGAAGCCTGTCGCGAAGAAGCCGATTTCAACCCGCTGGGCGCTGCCTGCCGCCAGCGTTTGTGGGTTTACCAGCTTTATTGCCCATGCAGGCGCACCACCGCTAAACATTTACTTGATGCCACGCAAACTCTCTAAAGAGACCTTTATTGCCACCTGCACGGTTATTTACGCGGTAGTGAATGTCATTAAGTTAGGCCCGTATATGTGGCTTGGCGAAGTCAATGTAACCAGCGCCTGGGCGTCGCTGCTGTTAGTGCCGGTAGCATGGATCGGCGTGCGCAATGGGCTGTGGCTGCAAAGCCGCGTCAACGAAGCGCTATTTTATCGCCTGGTAATCCTGGCCATGTTCGTGGTGGGAATTAACTTGGTTTGGCAAGCGGTAGCCTAGTGCATGCTTAAAGTGCCACCAGTAAAAGTCCGCTCAGCATGATCAGTGTGCCCAAGGCTTTTGCCCTAGAAGCGGGTTCTTTTAGCCACAACACGCCCATTAATACACCGACTGGAATAGAGAGCTGGCGTAACGCCACGACATAACTCACTTCGTCAGTCAGCGCCATTGCCATGAGTACCAAACCATAAGTGCAGGTCATCATCAGTCCTGTGACCACCAGCATCACTAGCCCCTGCTGGCGGAGTAAGGGCAGCCGGCGACGTTCTGCGGGTAGCAGCGCCAGCAGCGGAATCGCCCAGGTCAACGTCATCACTGCTTGTAGCACCATAAACACCGCGCCTGCGGTTAAACTGCTATGGCCTGCTATCTGCATCAACGCCAGCGCCTGTTTATCTACCAGCGAATAGCCCACCGTGCCTGCAGCTGCCAACAGTGCAAACCCCATGGCCGGTGTTAAATAGGTCGATAGCCTGCGCGCCTCTGGGTGGCTTAGTGGCAGGCAGAGTGCGCCTACCACCACCAAGGCCATGCCGATGCCATCCCGCACATCCAACGCGCGATTGCCGAGCAGCGCAATAGACACTAGCGGCACAAGCACCACCGGCAGCGCCCGTGCGATGGGATACAGAACGCTGACTTCCCCACGCGCATAAGCCCAGGCTAAGCCGCCCATATAGAGCATTTGGCACAACCCGGAAAGCACCAACCATCCCCAAAATGTGTTGGGTAGCGCCGCTAATGATGGCCCAAGCCACACCAGCGGCAGCAGCAACGCACCGCCTGACCCGTAAGCCAAGGCAAAAAATGCCAGTGACGGTGCATGACGCTTACCCAATACATTCCATCCAGCATGCATACATACCGAAAACAGCACTAACGCTAGTGCGGCTGGACTCAAGGCCGCTCTCCCCGCTGTAAACGAGCATTAATGGCATCCACAACGCTTGGCAGCTCGGCGATGGTGGCAATGCTGTAGTGCGGTTTTGAGGGGGCAAATTGAGCGGCCACTCGCTCATGGGCTGCACGGCGTTCGCTATCGCTCAGCGCTTGATACTGGTCATAATGAAGCCCCAAAGCATTACCCGAACAGGTGAGTGCGACCGTCCACATTCCAGCACTGCGCCCTTCTAGAATGCCGGGTGTGGTGTCATCTACTTTAATGCAGGCAGCGACATCGCTGATGCCTAAGGCAATCACATTGGCCAGCGCCTGGGCAGGGTGTGGTCGGCCACTGGGCACCTCATCAGTGGCCACCACATGATCTACCTGCAGTCCGTTATCAACGGCTAGCGCCACTACCTTTTCCATCACCACCGCTGGATAGCCGGAGCAGGAACCTATTTTCAGACCTTGCCCTCGTAACCAGGTGAGCGTATCAAGTGCGCCAGGAATCACCGCCGAGTGGTCGGCAATTTTGGCAATCTGCAACGGCATAAACCGTTCATAAAGCGCCGTTACATCGGCATCAGTCGGCAGGTGGCCCACCGCCTGGAGAAAGCGCTCGGCTATCTCAAGCTGATTGCACAGCGTGCGGATATGATCCCATTTGCCCATGCCCATCGGGCCGCGTGCTTCTTCTAGGCTGATCGCCACACCCATTTCGGCAAAAGCTTCAACAAATATCTGGGTCGGTGCAAAGGAGCCAAAATCGACCAGCGTGCCCGCCCAGTCACAAATCACCGCCTGCAGGCATTGGGGAGATTGATAATGCATCAGGCACTCCTTGATTCAGAAAAGAGAGAAACACCCATCTTCGTCAGGGTGTCTTGAATAACGCTGAGTAACTGTTCAATCACCGCCGCATCCAATTGGCCAATGCAACCGATGCGAAAACTTTCGACGTCAGTTAACTTGCCCGGGTAGATCAAAAAGCCACGCGACTTCAGCGCTGCGTAGAAGGTCTTAAATTCAAACGCAGGGTCGGTAGGACTCAAAAAAGTGGTGATAATCGGCGATAGCCATTGATCTTCTAAAAGTGTGCTGAAGCCTAACGCCCGCATGCCTTTTACCAGTACATCACGATTGTGGGTATAACGTGCGCAGCGCCCCGGCACACCACCCTCTTCCCGGTGCTGGTCAAGCGCCGCTTGGAAGGCCACCACCGTATGAGTGGGTGGGGTAAAGCGCCACTGGCCAGTGCGCTCCATGTAGTCCCACTGAGCGTATAAATCCAGGCTCAGCGAGTGGGCGCGTCCCTTACCAGCAGCAAGTAGCGTCTGGCGAATGATCACAAACCCAAAGCCCGGTACGCCTTCGATGCACTTATTGGCAGAAGAGATCAGCACATCAATAGGCGTTTTTGTCAGACTGATCGGTATGCCCCCAAACGAACTCATGGCGTCTACAATCAGCGTTTTTCCGTGAGCGCGCACCACCTCAGCGATGGCGTCGAGCGGGTTCAAAATCCCTGAGCTGGTTTCGCAATGAACTAGAAACACTGCGGTAATGTCAGCATCTTGCTGTAGCAGTGTCGCCACTTCGTCGGGTTGCGGCGGTAAGTAGTCACCTTTGTCCAACGTCACATAACGGCGGCCCATCATAGCGAGCAGTTGAGCAGCCCGTTTGCCGTAAGCACCGTTCATTAACACCAACACTTTGCCACTAGGGTCAGTTGCGCAGGCCAGTGCACTTTCAACGGCGAAAGTGCCGCTGCCCTGCATCGGCACGCAGGCATACGTGTCACTTGCCGCCTCGGCCATGGTAAGCAGTTGCGCACGCACGTCTGCAGTCACACGGTTAAAATCGTCATCCCAGGAGCCCCAGTCACGCAACATGGCTGCTTTGGTCGCATGGGAGGTGGTTAGTGGTCCTGGGGTTAAAAGGTAAGGCACTTTTAGATTACTCATCATTTTGGTCTATACCAGATTATAAGCACACATTAGCGGCTGGCATAGCGGGCTTTTTAGCCCGCCTGACGCCAACGCTGAGCGTTGGTTAAGAGAACGTGGGTAAGCGCAGCGTGAAGCAGTTTAACCACCAGCGAGGTCAGGAAAATCAGCACAGCCATGGCCGCGGCGCTAGCAAAATAGCCCGCCTCATCCAAATGCAGTACCGCTACCGAAGCAAGCCGCGTATCGCTGTTATAGAGGAACACTACCGCAGACACTGTCGTCATCGCATTGACGAATAGGTAGACAGAAATATCCAACACGGCAGGCAGCGATACCGGCAACGTCACGCGGCTAAACGTGGTCCAGAACGGTACTTTTAACGAAGCCCCCACGGCCTCAAACTCTGGATCTAGCTGTTTCAGCGCGGTGACAGAGGTGAGGTGACACACCGTATAGAAGTGCACTAGCGTGTTGAGCACCAGGATCGCCATGGTCCCGTACAGCCAATTAAAGGGGTTTCCTGCCTGGTTGAAAAAGAAGATATAAGCCAGGCCCAGCACCATGCCCGGCACCGCCATGGGTAGCATGGCCATAAAATGCAAACCTTGGCGCAATGGGCGATAGCCTTCACTCTTTTCTATCAGCCATGCATTAAAGAAAATAACCAGTGTCCCCACTAACGCGACGCTAAATGCCAGCTTGAGGGAGTTGAACCACGCCCCCCAGCCACCGCCCGCTAAACCTTGAAAGGTGTAATGCTGCAGCGTGAACGACAGGTTATAGGGCCAAAATTGTATGAGCGACGCATACACTGCGGTACCAATAACCAGCAGAATAACGCCCGCAACCGAATAACACAGCAGCGCAAACGTCCAGTCTCGCAACGGGTTAGGCGTTGGTTGCCATGGCACTGCCCGAGCCGAAAGCTGAGCCACTTGGCGTTTTTGTATCCAGCGGTCAACGATGAACGATAGCACCGCAGGCATTAGCAAAATAACGCTAACCACCGCGCCCATTTGGAAGTTCTGCTGCCCCACCACTTGGCGATACACATCGGTGGCAAGTACGCTAAATTGGCCGCCAATAATTTTCGGCACACCAAAGTCGGTAATGGCTAGCGTAAAGACGACGAACAGGCATGAAATCAGCCCGTAACGCACCCCTGGCAGGGTAATCGTCAAAAACGTACGCCACTTCGGCGTGCCCAGTGCTTCTGCTGCTTCATAGAGGCGTGCATCGCTATTGGTCAGTGCAGTGGTAAGCAGCATTAGCGCATGGGGAAAAATCCAAAAACTCATGCCCATTACAATGCCAATCGGTCCATAAATCGAATGACCAGCCAGCACGTCGCTCAAAAAACCCTGGTTACCAAACAGATACACCAAGCTAATGGCGGGTAGCAACGAAGGTGCCAAAATGGGCAAAATCGCCAACATTCGAAAGAGCCGTTTGCCTGGCATACAGGTACGGGTAATGCCGTAGGCGCATAAAAAAGCGAGCCCAGCGACGACCACCGTCGTGGTGAACGCAACGCGCAATGAATTGGCAATCGAATTGACCAATGCTGGCGTTTGAAAATACTGTACGAAGTTAGCTAGCCCAATAAAGTCGCCGCTGCGGTCTTGCAGGCTTTTCACCAACATCGCAAATAGCGGAAACAGCAGGCCGAACACTAACAGCGCCACGCCCGCTAGCAGCACAATCAGGCGTATTAATGCTTCCAGCGAAGGCGTTGATGCAGTCGCTAAAGATGTACTCGCCTTCATGACTGGTTGCTCCCTGCCGGGTATAGACGGGCAGCATCGGCAGGCAAGTGAATCCCCAGGGTTTGCCCTAGTCGCAACCCTAGTGTGGCGCTATCGCGGCTGGGAACATCAGCCAGCAACCGTTGCTCGGTACCGTTAAGTCGCAGCGATACCCGCTGAAATGCACCTAAAAATTCAATGCCCATGACATCACCGCTCAGCTCAGAGATGCTGACACTAAGCGCGACTGCTTCGGGGCGAATGGCCAATTGAGCTGCTTGGTCTTTCGCGTAGGCATGCGGCAAGCAAGGGCATGAAATAGTGCCTAGCAACGCGTGGTTATTCGCCTGTGCGGTCACCTCTAGAAAATTCATCGTGCCGATAAATGACGCCACAAAAGCGCTAGCAGGCTGGTGGTAGATCTCGGCAGGCGTGCCCACTTGTTCGATCACTCCGTGGTTCATCACCACGATACGATCAGCCATGGTGAGCGCCTCTTCTTGATCGTGGGTCACCATAATGGTGGTCACGCCAAGACGCGCCTGTAGGGCTTTGATCTGATGTCGCAAATGGCCGCGTACTCTCGCATCCAGCGCTGAGAGCGGTTCATCCAGCAGTAACAGGCCAGGCTCAGTCGCCAGCGCTCGTGCCAACGCAACCCGCTGCTGCTGCCCGCCAGAAAGCGCGGCAGGGTATTTATGTTCGCTACCGCTAAGATCAACGAGTGCCAGTAACTCCGCCACGCGGGCATGAATAGTCGCCCGATCACTGCGGCGGTTGCGCAACCCGTAGGCAACGTTATCGAACACCGACAGATTGGGAAACAGCGCATAAGATTGGAACACAATGCCAAAATCCCGCGCCTGCGGGGGCAGCGTGGAAATATTCTTGCCACGCTGAATTAGGCTACCTGATGTTTGCTGAGTTAAGCCTGCAATGGTGCGCAATAGCGTTGTTTTGCCACAGCCAGAAGGCCCTAAAAAGCAGACAAACTCGCCTTCCTGAATCTGTAGCGCAATGCTGTCCAGCGCGGTAAAGCTACCGAAGCGCTTAGTGACGCCATCTATGCTTAGGTGCGCAGAGGGTAAATGGGGTTTCGCCGCCGAGTGAGCCGTCAGCGGCGATGTCAGTGTGGTCTGCATAACATCTCCAAGCCCCGGCCTTGGCCGGGGCAACTGATTCGTGCTTACTGTTCGGTTTTACCGTCGTAGCGGCGCTGCCACTCTGCCAGCACGCGCTCACGGTTAACCGCGGCCCACTGGAAATCGGCATCAATCATGCGATCCGCAATGTCAGCGGGGTAGTTTTCAATCGGCTGTGCCACACCTGGGTAGGCCACTACGGCGTAGCCTTCGTTATAGAGTTCGTTAGCCTCACGGGAAACGGCCCAATCCATCAGCGTTTGTGCAGCTTCCTGTTTGGCGGTACCCGCAACGATAGCGGCAGCCTCCATATCCCAGCCAAGACCCTCTTCAGGGAAGACCACTTCAATCGGTGCACCTTGGGATTTCAAACGTGCCCCGCGGAAGGCAAATGACACGCCAACCACTGCTTCCCCGGTGGCCGCCAGGCTGCAAGGAGCAGAGCCAGAGTGGGTGTAACGGGAAATGTTGTTATGCAGACGGTCCATGTAGTCCCAACCTTGCTCTTCACCCCACAGCTGCATCCAGCTGACCACGTCCAGATAGCCGGTGCCGGAGGAGTTGGGGTTAGGCATGATCACATGCCCTTCAAACTCAGGCTGGGTCAGGTCTTCCCAGGAGGTCGGCATGGGCACACCCTGTCGCTCGCCTTCAATGGTGTTGTAGCAAATGGCTGCTACCCAGGCGTCCATGCCTACCCACGCGGGGTCTTCACCGTTACGGTATGCCGCATCAATAAATTTGGGATCGAGATTTTCAACGCCAGCGGGGGCGTAGCGTTCAAGCATGCCCTCTTCTTCAAGCACCAGCAGACTGGTAGCGGCTAAGCCCCAGATAACGTCTGCCTGGGGATTATCTTTTTCCGCCAGCAGACGCGCAGTAATCACGCCCGTAGAGTCTCGCACCCAGTTAATGGTGATATCGGGGTGGGCGGCATTGAAGCGTTCGGCGTATTTTTGCAGGTCATCTGACTCAACGGCGGTGTACACCGTTAACTCAGTGGCACTAGCCATAGAAGAGAAGGCAACGGCAGCTGTCGCAAGCAAAGCAGTTGCCATCTGATTAGGTTGGAAAAAGCGGTGAAGTGTCGACATGGTAGGCTCCCAGCGTTTTGGTATAGACCAGGAGTTTGCCGACATTAAATGACAGTGCGATGACGCTTGTTTGACCGATTTTTGAAGTTGTATTGTGACCCTTTACGGGCGTTATCACATAGCCGCCATCATCGCCACGCGCTATTGCTGACCAGAAAGGTCAACGCTGATACACAGAGAGTCATGCAGCCAGTGCTCCTCATCAAACTCAATCGGGCGCTGCTGATCGTCGAAAATAGCGCGACAAATGTTCAGCCCTGCAGTGCCTGGGGCAACAAGTAACTCTTCAGCATCTAAGGGCGACAACGCTTCAGACACCATGCGTATTGAGCGATTGGCCAAGTGATGCCCCCAACGCTCTCTTAACAGCCCCCATAGCGACTGTCCGCTGTAGATATCTAATAGCTCGGGCGCACACTCTGGCACTACCCAAAGCGACTCCACCAGTACAGCGCGATCATCCACGTAACGGCGACGGCGAATATGGTGGAACGGCTGGTCATCAGCCAGTTCCAGGGCACGGGCAGCCGCCAGGTGTGGGCGGGTTTCAAGCATCAGAACCGCTGTACGTGGTTGCCGCCCCTGAGCGCGCACATAGTCGTTAAAACCTGCATCCCGGGTGGGGTCATACACCAGCCTAGCCGGTGAAATAAACCAGCCGCGCCGGTTGCTGCGGTGAATAAGCCCTTCTCCCTCCAGTTGTGCCAACGCTTGGCGCAACGTAACGCGGGTCGTAGAGAAGCGCTCTGCCAACGCTCGTTCTGCGGGTAACTTGCCTTCCCACTGCGTGGCATGCTGAGTGATTAAATAACGAAGTTGCTCTGTTAACTGTAAATAGTAAGCATCAGGCATGCGCCGATTTTCCTGATAGATCGTTGGCCGATGAAGCGCCTGACGACGCTGCCATTCGCCAGTCTAAACGCCGCCACCCTTCCACACTAGCGACCTCCGCCAGCACGGGGTCAGGGTTAACCGCCACTGGGCAGTCGACATACTGCAGTAGCGGGATATCATTGCGAGAATCTGAGTAGAACATGGTATGACTGGGGGTAATGTTTTGCTCGGTTAACCACTGTTGAAAACGCAGCACCTTTCCACCGCGGTAAGAGAGCACGCCTTTGCTATGTCCGGTGTAGTTCGCCCCACTTGCCGCATGTTCAACACTCAGCTCTACCGCCAACACATGTTCAATCCCTAACATCGTCGCAATCGGTGCGACCAAGTGATGCGATGACGCAGAAATGAGCACCAGGGTGTCGCCTGACTGACGGTGTGCTTCCAAGCAGCGCCACGCTTGATCAAAAATACGTGGTTGCAAATGAGTAGCGACAAAGCGCTCAACTTCTTTTTGCACATCCACCACCCGGCGCCCCCGCAGGGGAGCCAAGGTCATTGCTAAGTACTCCTCTAACTTTAACTTACCGGCGTGATAAGCCTGCTGCATCTGCTCGGCACGGGCTATAAAGGTTTCGGCGTCGCTGATCCAGCCCTGCTCGATCATCCATAAATTCCAGCGGTCACTGCAGTCTCCATCCAGGAGGGTGTCGTCAAGGTCAAACAGGGCAAGGCGCATGAGGCACTCCTTTTTTCACGAGTTCGTTTTTTCACGAGTTCGGCGGCGCGTAGCGTATGCCAACGACGATGACAAGACGATGACGCCCTGACTGAAAATCGGAGTTGCCGATAAAAACTGCTGATCATGGTGCCTGACAGTGAAAATTATGGCATTAACCACGTTGCCGCAAATTCATCGGCAGGTAGGGGATGACCAAACCAATAGCCCTGTGCTTCGCTGCAGCCCATTTTTGCTAGCAAATCGGCTTGAGCCGGGCTTTCAACACCTTCTGCGAGGGTTTTCATATCTAGCGTGTCGGCCATGGCGATAATTGTTTGCACGATCGCACGATCATGATGGTTATCCAGCATGTCACGCACAAACGAAATATCTATCTTTAACGCATCTGCAGCGAAACGACGTAAATAAGAGAGTGATGAGTAGCCCGTGCCAAAGTCATCAATAAACAGCGCGTAGCCTGCCCGCCGCATCGAATGAGTAATCGTGACCGCTTGATCGGGATCGCGCATAAAATCGCTTTCGGTTAGCTCTAATGCAATCGCACCAGGCGGTACACCGGTGGTCAACTTAGCCACATGCGCGGTTAATTGAGGATCGGCAAACTGTTGGGCAGAAATATTGATGGATAATTTACCCGGCAATGGCGTGTGTTTGGCTTGCCAAACGCCTAGCTGGCTTGCCGCTTCCTCCAACACCCAATCGCCCAGCATTCGGATTAGGCCACGCTCTTCTGCCAAAGGGATAAATTCGCCAGGGCTTACCCATCCCCACTCAGGGTCATACCAGCGACAAAGCGCTTCAGCCCCGGTTAGGGTTTTGTCTGCCAGACTAAACTGGGGTTGGAAGTAGAGCTCCAAACGATGCCCAAGAATAGCTTGATGCAATCGCTCGGTCATCCATTGTCGACGCTCTAAGGCATGCCGCATCGTCTGTGTATAGGGGCAAACGCTATTGTCACGTCGTTTTGCATGATGCAGGGCAATGCTGGCTGCGTTAAACAGCTCACCAGCGTCCGATACATCGTTAGGATAACTGGCAACACCAACACTGACATCAAGGTTAAAAACGCGATGCTCAAGCTGAATGGGACGTTTAATAATCTCACATAGCTGCAGCATTATTTCTTGGAGATGAACATCCTCTACACTGGGCAAGAGTATCGTAAACTCATCACCAGACAGTCGCGCAACAGCACACTTGGGAAAATTGGCTTGCTGCAACCGCTTGGCTACGGTCGCCAATAACTGGTCGCCTACTTGATGACCATGTAAATCGTTTACCTCTTTAAAGCGCCGAATATCTATTAGCAGTAACGAGAGAGAGTGATTTTGCCGGGTAGCTTCTTTTCCCATGCTAGCCAATAGCTCAATGAAGCGCGCGCGGTTGGGTAAACCGGTGGTGCCATCGGTATAAGCGAGGCGGTGCATATGCCGATGGTCGCGGCGACGCTCTAATTCAGCAGCAGCACCTGTTGAAAGAATTTGTAGCACAGACGTTGCAAAGGCGTTGGTGGTGAGTGGTGATTGATAAAACACCATCATCACGCCAATAGCATCCCCCTTGGCATTATCTAAACGTCTGCCGATCCAGGCTTGGGTACCCAGCGAAGTTCCTGGCAACATAAAAGACTGGCCGCTTTGTGCAACACTTTCCCCTTCAAAAACAACCTTCTCAGCCGGCGTCCCACACAACATAAATGTTTGATTATCAACTAATTTACCACTTGCCACTAAGCTCACTGTGTGAGTTGTCATCGCTGGCAGCAACGTGCTTTTACGGGCGGCTGTTGAGCCCGTGTACTGGGGTACAGGTTGATCTAGCAAGGCGATAAACCCAGCATCAGCTTCTAATAAAGTGACCAACGTTGTAATCAATTGATGAAAGTAATCATCCCCCACTCGTGACGTTACAGTGGAGGCGACTTGCACAACCGCCTCTTGCACGCGCTGTGATTCTTGTTGATCGGTTACATCAGAGATAAAGCCTTCAAGATAGGCAACCTGTCCTGCATTCCCCATGACAGCCTGCCCTTGCTCCCACATCCAGCGATGGCTGCCATCCCGATGGCGCAGTCTGTAGACAACGCGATAAGGCTGACGCTGCTGAATTGCCTGCTGTACGGCTAGATATAGACGATTTTGATCAGCCTCGTGTATCAGGGAGGCAAAACTTAAGAGCCTATTATCTTGTAAATCATCCGGGTGATAGCCCGTCAGCGCCTCGGCTCCTTGACTCACCAACTGCATCGTCCAATGACGATCATTGAGGCACCGATAGGCCATCCCCGGAAGATGGTTAAGCAGCGTATTTAAACGCCTTTCACTTTCGCGAGCGACACCTTCGCTGTGGCGAAGTGCTTCTTCGGCTTGGCAACGGCTCAGCTCTGCGCCTGCTTGAGCAGCCACAATGCGTAAGATTTCATTTTCAAGGCCATCCGGCTGCATCGGTTGATTACTTAATACCGCTAAAATACCAATAACCGGGCCATCTGCAGAAAACAGAGGCAACCCCATATAACTTTCAGCACTAAGCTGCCCAAGCAACATATCATTAGGAAAGTGCGCTTGGACATCACAGGCATAAAAACAGGGCTCACGTCCTAAAACGTTTTCACACGGCGTTCCAGCAAGTGGATAAGAAAAATTGTCCTGATAACAGCCATTTGACCAAACGGCCAACGTTGTGGCCCTATGAGGCGTATCGACAACAGCGATTAAAGCATGATCAACACCAAGCAAACCGGCAAGTTGCTCGACAAGCGTTGCGTAAAAATCAGGCGTACCGCTTCGTCCCAGCCCTTCTGCCAACTGGCGAAAGATCTCTGCCGCTTCGTTCCTGGTGTGCATTGGCGCACTCACTTTTGTCATTCTAGAAACAGCTGTCCGCAAAGCGCTGTTTTAATAAATTACAGCGAACTACAGCATAAACAGCTATTTTACTGATTTACAATGCCTACATATGGCAATACCAGCGCATGCTGATTCCATGCTTGTACTCATAGAATATGCCCTTGTGGCTGATCGCTGTGTTGGACAGCACGTTTGGAGATAACATGACGGGCCCTTCAGCCGAAGATGAAACGCTTTATGCTTCGCTCACCAATGAGCTTCCCGCCTTTCTTACGGAAGCACTGCTGCAAACGGCGAGTTTACCTTCGTTACCTGCCGTTGCGTTGCAGGTACTCGAAGTCGCTCGCTCTCCCCACGCCCCTCTGGGCGAGTATGCGCGTGTCATTGAACGTGATCCTGGGTTAACAGCACGTCTAATCGCGGTCGCTAATAGTGTCTATTACCTACGCTCGGCTCCCCCAGCACAAACCAGCTTAGAAGCGACGCAACGCCTGGGCCTGGATGCCACACTTGCTACCGTACTGAGCTTCACACTACTGCCCTGGCCGCCGACAGAAACCGTGGTTATTCAAACATGGCGGCGTGCCATTGTTGCAGCGGTAGTGGCAGGTAAACTGGCTAACCAACTCTGCCCTACGAAAGTGGGCAGCGCGTTCACACTTGCCCTACTACAAGACATCGGCATATTGGCAATCATTACCACCTATCCTGACGAAGCAGATACACTATACGCTGATTACCAAGCGTCCCATGCACAGTTAATCAACGCAGAGCGCCACTGCTTTGGCAGTGATCATACGCGAATTGGCGCCTGGTTAGCCGCGAAGTGGGGCCTACCTTCTCCCATCGTGCGGGCTATTTACCAAAGCCATGATGGCTTTGTAACCGATGACATGGAGACTCTTTGCTTACGTTTATCAGGCGCTATCGCTGATGCTTGGCTTAGCCCTGAACCAAGTGTGTCGTTAGCGCTATTACTAAAACAGATAGCCATCGCGGAGACAGTGCCAACACATGCAATTGAAGCACTCTTGCACCGACTACCCGAAGAGATAGACCTATTAACGGACATTCTTAACCTTACGGCACCGTCGTCTATCGACAGCCATGCACTGCTAGCAGAAGCCAAACATTTGCTTTATCAACACTCACTAGCACTTACCGCACGGTTAGATGATCAACAGCAGCAGTTGAATACATTACAGTTGCACAACGCTGCATTAGAAAAACGCAGCCGTATTGACTCACTTACCCAGCTTGCTAACCGTGCTTGGTTAGAAAAACAGCTCGAAGAGCGCTTTGCTCTTTGTAACGAGCAACGCCGCACTATGTCGGTCATATTCATTGATTTAGACCATTTTAAAGTGCTGAACGACCGCTATGGTCATCAGGCCGGTGACTTGATTTTAGAGCGGTTTGGTAAAACGCTGGCGTCGTTAATTCGAAAAGGTGATTTAGCTGGGCGCTACGGCGGCGAAGAATTTTTAATTATCTTGCCTGATGAAACATCTCAAGCCGCTAAACAGTTAGCTGAACGGATTGAACTGCATTTAAAAGAGCAACCTATGCTAACCGTAGATCAGGAAGCGCTATATATAACAGCTTCCATGGGCATTGCGTGTTTAAGTGATGGCAATTTCCGCAATGAACGCGATCTAATAGATGCCGCCGACCAAAGCATGTACTTCATCAAACGCTCTGGCCGTCGGGGCATCTCTGTTTATGGTCAAGATTAGCCATGCCAATAGTAACCGTTATTCTTTTATTATCTGTTCATTGCCTCTGGTAGATATAACGCAATCTCTGGAAAGAGGTGCATAAAGGCAATTGCTAGCAGCATCAGTAAAAAGAACGGCAACGTAGCTTTCGTGATAGTGACAATATCTTTTCCTGTAAGCCCCTGAATTACAAATAGATTAAATCCAACAGGCGGGGTGATTTGCGACATTTCCACCACAATCACAAGATAGATACCGAACCAAATCAAATCGAAACCAGCAGCGCTAATGACCGGCATGATAATCGCAGTCACTAATAAAATCAGCGAAATACCATCCAGAAAACAGCCCATAATCAGTAGCAATAGCGTTAAAGCTACTAACAGCATTGTAGGCGATAACCCCATCTCACCAATCGCCCGTGCCAATTGCATCGGTACCTGAGTAAAACCCATTGCTGAGGTGAGAAACGACGCACCGGCAATAATAAAGGCGATCATGCATGCAGTACGCACGGCGGCAAATAACGAGCTGGTAAAGATGTCGCGATTAAAGTGGCCATTAAAATGCGCAATAACCATCGACAGCACAACGCCCACCGCTGCAGCTTCTGTTGGTGATGCAAGGCCTCCATAAATCGATACGATAATACCGCCAATAAGCAGCAGAATTGGCACCAGCGACCAGGTATTGCGCAGCTTCTCAACGAAGCTCATACCCGACTCATCAGCACCGGTTAACCCGTTTCGATTACCTTTCAACAGAGCCCACAACACGAGATAGGTCATGAACATGGCTAAGATCATCAGCCCTGGTCCAATACCTGCCATAAATAACCGAGTAATGGACTGCTCAGTCACTACACCATATACAATCAACACAATGGAAGGCGGAATGAGTAGTCCCAGCGTCGATGCGCTAGCCAAAGTGCCAATGGCCATATTGCTGTCATAGCCGCGCCGCTCGAGTTCCGGCAGGGTCATTTTCCCCACCGTGGCACAGGTCGCTGCCGAAGAGCCACAAACAGCGGCAAACATGCCACTACCAATGATATTGGTATGCAACAGGCGACCCGGTAGGCGGTTTAACCAAGGTGACAAGCCACGAAACATGTTGTCAGCCAGGCCTGAGCGAAACAGAATCTCACCCATCCAGATAAACATCGGCAACGCCGTTAAATCCCAGCCATAGCTCGCTCCCCAAAAATCCGAGGCAAGAATAGGGCCGGGGTCAAAAGGACTAAAAAACTGAAGGGCAACCCAGGCAGTGCCAATTAGAGCAAAGGCAATCCAGACGCCACTGCCTAACAGCACCACGAGGGTAAAAATAGTAACCAAACTGAGTAATAGCACGAGGGTATCTCCCGAGTAGCGTCTTAATGCGCTTCGTTGTCGTCGATGGCGGTCACTTCACGGAAGCTCGCAGGGTCGCGAATGGCAATGCGCAGCGCTATCCACAGTGCCTCCATCAGCGCCAATGCCAACAGCCCTACCCCAACAATCAATACTGATTGAGGTATCCACAAGGGAATAGATAAAAAGCCTGACGACACGTCGTTGTATTGAAGGCTTTCCCTGGCTAATCCAATTAAGCCGTAGGCCAGCAAAAGGCTGATCACTACCGCAACAAGCAATCCAAACACCTCAAACCAGACGCGGACTGCAGCAGGTAGACGCGAGATAAGTAGCGTCACCCTAATATGGGCATGATGAACAAAGGTGTAGGCCAGCCCAAGAAATGTGGCGCCTACTAACAGATATGAAGCCATCTCAGACACGCCGGTGATGCTCACGCCAAGTCGGCTAAGGCCAACCAAAACCAGCAGCGCATCTACTAAGCGAAACGTGACCTGCAGTGCGATAAGTGCACAAATAGCCACCATACACGCGGCCGCACCCCAGGCACCGAGGCGGTAGAGTTTGTCGAATTTAAACATCATGTTCGCAGTCTCATTGAGCGCGTGGGTGGAAAGGGCGACACAATTAGCCGCCCTTAAAGCCAGCATTAGTTATTAAAACCAGTCATTAAAACCAGTCATTAAGACCAGATACTAAGACCAGATATTAAGGCTCAGTTATCGCGCTGTTCGCGATAGCTCTCTAAGGCTTGCTTTGCATCGTCGTCAGCACGAGATTCCCAGTCGGCAAATAGCTCATCACCAGCCGCTTGCAGTGCAGCAGAAACCGCTTCATTAGGCTCAGAAACCGAAATACCATTTTCTTTCAGTGTTTCTAGGCTAGCCTCATTATTCTCGCGGCTCATTTGCCAGCCACGCTCTTCAGCACGCGCTGCGGCTTCCATTAGGGCATCTTGGGTAGCTTCATCTAAACGGTCAAAGCTGCGCTGGCTCATAAACACAATGTTCTTAGGCAGCCACAAGTTAGCATCGGTGTAGTCGGTCACGTAGTCCCAGGCAGCCATTGAGTTGCCGGTAGAACTGGACGTAATCATGGCATCCACACGACCGGTGCTAAATGCAGTAGGAATATCAGACTCCTCAGTTTCCGTCGGGCTGCCACCTAAATTATCAACGAAACGCTGAGTATTAATATTCGGCGCACGCACCCGCAAGCCATCAAACTGATCAGGGTCCGTTAACGGCTCAGAAGTGTAAATTCCCTGGGCGGGCCAAGCGACAGCATAGAGAGGAACCATTCCTTCATAGGCAAATAGCTCAGTAATCATCGGCTTAGTGGCTTCCCACAAGGCATAGGCATCTTCATAGCTACCGGCTACCCCCGGCAACGTATCGACTTCGAAAATAGGATCATCGTTTGAAAGAATGGAGAGGAAAACTTCGCCAGCATCAATCGTGCCGCGGCGCACCGACGGTTTAATTTCACCATGAGAAACCAGAGAACCACCGCTATGCACCGTAATGGTTAAATCACCATTAGTGGCTTCGGCCACATCCTCTGCAAACTGTTTGTTGTTTTGGGTATGGAAACTTGCATCACCATAAGGCGTTGCCATGGTCCACTCAGCCGCCTGAACGGTCGCCGCAGCAGCAAGGCTGCAAGCGGTCACTAGCAGTAATGGCGTTGTTATATGTTTATGCATGGGGGCGTCCTCTTATTCATATTAATGGGAGTTCAGGTTAATCGAGGTGTTACTTCGGGGGTGGCAAGGGTCGCGCCAGGTTGAACCCAACGCCCGGTAAAACATGTATTTGCCATGTCAGCGCGCCGTTCTCTAGCATAGTTAGCGGCACACTCTTGGGCGATCCGGCCCACGCTGCGACAAAAGCGCGGGTGGTTTGCACTGCGCCAGATCACATCATAGTTCATCGGCGGCAAAGGGGCGGGGAGCGCTAAACGGTATAGATCACCTCGGCGCCACTCATCCAGCACGGTGGCAACAGGTAACGCGCCAATCCCCAGCCCTTCCATAGTCATCCGCGCAATAGTCATTAGCGTGCTGACACTGTGGATGCGCGGCTGCTGGACGCCCATATCAGCAAGATAACGTACCAGTTCTTCATAAGGGCGGGCCTGCCGACCAAAGGAGATAAACGGCAACGCGTGACACCAAGCGTCTGGGCGTTCGCTTAGCAACGCGGCATGGCGAGGTGAAACAAACATGCCCATTTCATAAGGGCTTAACCTATCGCACTCAATTTGCTCTGAGGCTAGGTAGCCATTCATGGCCAGTAAAATATCGAGTTCATTACCTATCAACCGATTATTGAGGGCCGGCGAATAGTCGACAGTGAGCTCAATAATTAGCTTGGGATAACGCTCGGTAAGGCGCTGAATAAAATCAGGAAACCAACTATGGGCAATGGTTTCGATAGTGCCAAGCCGTAAGGGAGCGGAAAACGTTTCAGCGTTATCAAACAGCTTTAGCGCCTCGTCACGCTGATGCAGTATGCGCTCAGCATGCAGAAAGAATTCACGGCCACGCATAGTCGGCTGAATTGGACGCGCAGAGCGCTCAAGCAACAGCTCCCCAACGGTGCTCTCTAAACGTGAGATACGCTCAGAAATAGAGGGCTGGGTAATATGCAGGCGTACGGCAGCCTTGCGAAAAGAGCCCAGTTTTACCGCCCATACAAAAGCGTCTAGCTCTTTGAAATCAAGCATACATTTGCCTAACCAACGGTTGCAGTAATATCGGCAGAGGTTGCCACACAACGCAGGTAGCGTCGCGCGCTATGGCGCTCTCTAGCGCAATGTATCACTGAGTGAAACGAGCGCATTACTTTGTGATGCAATCTTAAGGCCAGCATGGTGGTGTTACCTATGGCGGCACACTGAACGCTAACAAACTGTTCCGTGGTCGGCATTTGCATGTTTCACTCCTTCAAACGTCTCACTAACCGCCGATTATTATTTCTGCTGCAGATATTTTCTAAAGCTGGCGTGAGCGCTTTTTTATAATCTTTTATCAAGTCGCTTTATTTATTTGATAATCGTAACCAAGCTCAGGGTCAACTATTTTTCCAATAAATAACAGCATGATAGGAAGCTCCGATACTCAGTATCAGTAAAAACGATTGGAACTTAACAAGATAGGTTCATATATTGGTTTTAAGCAACCATGCTGCTAACCAAGCTAATTAGTTACAACTGATGGTGTCGGCCGACATTTATAATCGGTACTTTACAACGGCTTATTTAATATTAGCGCTCTATTATTAAAATCAGAATTTTGTTACTGCTGCTATGAATAATAGGCAGCTAACCACTACGTTAAGCTAATAAATTCAAAAAAAACGGCTAGGAGACATTATGGCAATCCCACTGTTGAACTGCGACATGGGCGAAAGCTTTGGTAATTGGTCAATTGGCTTAGATGCTGAAGTAATGCCTCACGTTGACTGTGCCAACATTGCCTGTGGCTATCACGCCTCGGACCCCCATGTCATGCGTCGCACCGTAGCCCTAGCTCACCAGCATGGTGTTCGTATTGGGGCCCACCCAGGCTACCCGGATTTAATGGGGTTTGGTCGTCGTTCCATAGCTTGCTCGCCTGCCGAAGTGGAAGATATGGTGCTCTATCAAGTGGGTGCGCTAGCCGCTATTTGCCAAGCAGAAGGCACAGCACTTAGCTACATTAAACCCCATGGGGCAATGTATAACGATATGGCGGCCAACCTTGAACTACTGGAAGGCGTTATGCGTGCAGTTCGTGCTTATGATGCCAGCCTCCCGCTGATGGTAATGGCTACCGCCGACCCCGAGCCTCATCGTCAGTTAGCAAAAAAAATGGGCATTACCCTGTGGTTTGAAACCTTTGCTGACCGCGCTTATGAAGCAACCGGCCATCTCGCCTCTCGTCGCCTGGAAGGTGCGGTTCATCACCATCAAGCCACTATCGTTGCGCAGGCCGTAGCACTTGCCAAAGGCGAGGCGCTGACTGCCCGCGATGGCAGCACACTGCAGCTGCCCTGCGACACTTTGTGCGTGCATGGCGACAACCCGGAATCAGTCGCTGCCGTGCGGGCTATCCGCGATGCCTTTACAGCGCTGGAGTCGGCGTGAAACTGCGTTTAGAAACGGCGGCGATGGACGCCATAACGGTACGCTTGTTTGATACTATCGATGAATCCAATATGGCGTGGATCATCGCTGCCGATCAAACCCTACGCAAGGCGCTGGGTGGGGCACTCATTGACCTAATTCCCTCCTATACCACGCTGCTAGTGCACTATGACAGCCAGCAACTCACATTTGCCCACGTCACGACGCTAATTCGCAATGCCCTACGCGACTTAACGCCCGCTGAGTCGCAGAACGGCCAACTGCATGAGATACCTGTGTGGTACGACGAAAGCGTTGGCCCTGAGCTGCCGCTGGTGGCAAAGCGCGCTGGCATCAGCATTGAGGCTTTAATTGAACGTCACTGCGACCATGATTACTGCGTATTCGCGTTGGGCTTCGCCCCCGGCTACGGTTTTATGGGCTTGGTAGACGAAGGCATCGCTACACCACGCTTGAAAACACCGCGACGCAAAGTCGCGGCAGGCAGTGTGGGCATTGCCGATCGACAAACCGCTATCTACCCACTCCTTTCTCCAGGGGGGTGGAATATTTTAGGCCGCACCGCCGTACCGCTGTTTGAATACGCTAAGCGGGGCGAGCCTCTACTACGCCCTGGCGACAAAGTGCGCTTCAAAGCAATCAGTAAACAAGAATTCGCAACAGCAGGAGGCGATACAACGCCGATGGAGGAGCGGTCATGAGCCAAGCAATGCTGACCGTTAAGCAAGCCGGGCCGCTAGCGCTCATTCAAGATACCGGACGATTCGGCGTGGGCCATTTGGGTGTCACCCAGGGCGGTGCCGCCGACTGGATATCGTTTCGCTGGGCAAACTGGCTACTCGGTAACGCGCCAGACTGCGCGGCGCTGGAAATTGTGATGGGTGGTAATCTCAGCTTGGTTGCTAATGCAGAGGTGCGCCTAGCACTGTCTGGAGCCGACCTTGGCGCTACCGTCGATGGCCAGCCACTTGCCACCAATACAAGCTTTCTGCTGCGCTCTGGACAAACGCTCATTTTCTGCCAGCCCCGCCGTGGTCTGCGAGCCTACCTCGCGTTTCCGGGAGGGTTAGACGTGCCAGAAGTACTGGGCAGCCGCGCTTGCACTGCCCGCGAGCAAATTGGCGGGCTCAGAGATGATGGCAAACCGCTGCAAACCGGTGACCAGCTCATCTGGCACGGCGGCGTTACCGCCAAGCGTGAGATGCCTGAAGGAACAAAACCCGCCATGCCGGAAAAAAACTGCCAACTCAGCATGGTGCTTGGCTCGCAGGCTTCATATTTCGCCGGACGTAGTCTGTACAACGCGTTTAACCAGCCTTGGACGGTAGATAACCGCGCTGATCGAATGGGTATTCGTCTCACTGGAGCACCGCTGCGCAGCTCACTGAGCGGCATTATTTCCGAAGGCATTCCACTTGGCGCCGTGCAAATCCCACCCGACGGCCAGCCGATTATTTTGATGAATGATCGCCAAACCATCGGCGGCTACCCACGCTTAGGTGCACTTACACCCATGGCCTGTGCCCTGCTTGCTCAATGCTTACCAGGAACAGAGGTGCGTTTGCGCCCGATCAGTGCCAGCCAAGCGCAAGTCGCTTATCGGAATCAGATGTGTGTATGGCAATAAAACAGGCTGCCTAAAATAGAAAAGGCATCCAACGGGATGCCTTTATTAACAGTGGCGTTACTCACTCTTAAGCGCCAACAATACCGCCATCTTCACGGGTAATCACCAGCGTCGCAGAGCGTGGAATAGCGCTTCCCCCCTCAGGCCAGTGACTAATAAAGTTGCCAGCGGCAAAGTCATCCGCAGGGGTCGTGGCTCCTGGATGCTGGACGTTAACAAACATGGTGCGCTGGTCAGGTGTTGTCACTACGCCGGTGATCTCCTGGCCTATTGGCCCAGTCAAAAAGCGTTTTATTTCGCCTGTTTCTGGGTTAGCGACCAACATCTGGTTATTGCCAAAGGCTTCAAAGATACCGGTATTCATTACCGACTCGCTGACGTCCGTTTGTATCCATACCCGGCGGTCAGGGTCGATCCATAAACCGTCAGGGCAACAGAACATATTGTCGTCATTTAAGGTGTTACCTGCGAGATCACGACTGCTTTCTTGGTCTCCCCCAAGTACAAACAGATCCCACTGGAAGCGTTCACCAGCATGGCTGCCCTCTTCTTGCCAGCGAATAATATGCCCGAAGTTATTGTTGGCGCGCGGGTTGGCAGCGTCTTCATCGCCCTCTTCACGGCGGGTGTTGTTGGTCAGGGTAAAATATACCTGCCCAGTGACAGGGTCGACTGCTCCCCATTCAGGGCGGTCCATTTTTGTGGCACCGACAACATCCGCAGCGCTGCGCGTATTGACTAAGATATCCGCCAGATCTGCAAAACCATTGTCGGGCGTCAAACCGTTCTGACCAGGCGCAAGCGCTAGCCACTCACCGCTGCCATCTTCATTAAATTTGGCAACGTATAAGGTACCTTCATCCAACAGTGAGCCATCCGCGGTTGCAGCTTGGTACGGCTGACGAGAAACAAATTTATAGATGTACTCAAAGCGAGCGTCATCCCCTGAGTAAGCAACCACTGGCTGCCCTTCCACCGCAGGCGCGAAAATAACGCCTTCGTGGGCAAAGCGCCCAAGGTGGGTGCGCTTGACAGGAGCAGCGTCCGGCGACATGGGGTCAATTTCGACCATCCAGCCAAAAGTATGCGGCTCGTTGCGGTAATCGTCAGTTGCACTTGCCCCTTTGCTGCTCGCATCAAAACGGGCAAACATATCATCTTCGCGATCAGCACGATGCCATTGGTAGCGCCCTGTCTCACGCGTTTCTATCCCATAACGGGTTTGCCTGCGGTCAATATCAGCATCGGTATTGGCGAAGTAGCCCGCCCAATTCTCTTCCGCAGCCAAATAGGTGTTCCACGGGGTAACGCCATGAGCACAGTTATTAATCGTACCGCGCGTCATGGTGCCGTCAGGGCTGTAGTGTGTTTTTACTTGGTCAGTCTCAGCTACTGGCCCTGAAAGACGCATCGGCGTTTGTGCAGTCACACGGCGGTTTAGCGCATCCTGCACAACGCCCCACTCACCGCTCTCAGCCTGGCGAACACGTACCAGCGTGATGCCATGGGCATTCATTTCCTTGATGACTTGGTCAGCATCGCGGCTGCCATCCGCATGCTGAGGGAAACCATTACGATCTAATGACAACCCAGCAGCCGCGGCATGTAAAAAGCGCGGTTCAACGTACTCATGGTTAAGCACCAACAGGCCATCGGTGGAACTGCCGTTTAGTGGGAAGAAGTGCATGCCATCGTGATGGCTTCCTACCTGCTGGGCTTGATCGTCGCCGCTGCCATTGTGAGTAAAAGCAGGCATATCGCCACTAATCGGCGTTCCCCACGGAATAAAGCTCTGTACACGATAACCGTCAGGCACTACCACTTTATCTGCCGCGCTGACCGGTACTGGCTTAAACCCAAGGCTAGGCGATGAAACACCATCCTGTGCTGCAAAGGCATTATTAAAGGGCAGTTTGGTTGCCATCAACCCGGCAATCACCGTAGCCAGGCCACCCTTCAGCACGCCCCGCCGAGTTAACCGCTTTTCGAGCACATCGCCAAAATAAGCATTGTTAGAGACGTTGCTAAGGGGTTCGTCACCTTCTGCGAGAACTACTGAAACCTTACCTGGAACAAAACGCTGCTGCGCCATAAGAACTCTCCCTTTAAAAAAACCACTGTGGCTTAACGCCGACAAATCCAGGAGATAAGAATCAGCAATGTTTATGAACGGTAAGTGACACTGCAGTTAAACTTACGTGTTATATCGAACCAAAAAAAACCCGCATCTTTTCGATGCGGGTTAGAACAAGCAAGGCGTTGCTTAGAGTAATGGTTACTTCAACATTTATGCCACGTCGAAGCGGTCTGCGTTCATCACTTTTGTCCAGGCAGCGACGAAGTCTTTAACAAACTTCTCGCCATTATCGTCCTGAGCATACACTTCTGCGTAAGAGCGCAGCAGTGAGTTAGAGCCAAACACTAGGTCAACACGCGAAGCGGTCCACTTCACGGCGCCCGTGGCACGGTCGCAGATTTCGTAGGCGTTGTTACCCACCGGCTTCCAGCTATTGCCCATATCGGTCAGGTTAACGAAGAAATCGTTGGTCAACTGGCCTTCACGGTTGGTAAACACGCCGTGCTTGGTGCCGCCATAGTTGGTGCCCAGCACCCGCATGCCACCCAGCAGCACGGTCATTTCCGGTGCAGTCAGGCCCATCAGCTGGGCGCGATCCAGCAACATCTCTTCAGGTTTGACGATGTAGTCTTTCTTCTGCCAGTTACGGAAACCGTCGGCAAGCGGCTCCAAGGGTTCAAAAGAATCTACATCGGTCATTTCGTCAGTGGCATCACCTCGGCCTTTGAGGAACGGTACGCGTACCTCATAGCCCGCGGCTTTAGCCGCTTTTTCGATAGCCACGCTGCCTGCCAACACAATCACATCGGCAATGCTGGCACCGGTATCAGCAGATATCTGCTCATACACCTTAAGCACATCAGCAAGACGCTCAGGCTCGTTACCCTGCCACTCTTTCTGTGGTGCTAGGCGAATGCGGGCACCGTTGGCGCCACCGCGCATATCAGAACCACGGTAAGTGCGCGCGCTATCCCACGCGGTGCTGACCATGTCGCTGATGCTTAGGCCACTCTCAGCGATTTTCTGTTTAACCACTTCTTCACAGTAATCGGTGCTGCCAGCAGGCACCGGGTCTTGCCAAATCAGATCTTCCGCCGGTGCTTCCGGGCCGATATAGCGCGCTTTCGGTCCCATATCACGGTGAGTCAGCTTGAACCACGCTTTCGCGAAGGTCTGCTTAAAGTACTCAGGATCGGCCATGAACTTTTCGCAAATGGCACGGTACGACGGGTCCATCTTCATCGCCATGTCCGCATCGGTCATGATGGGGTTGTGACGAATAGAGGGGTCGGTTGCATCAACCGGCTTATCTTCTTCTTTAATATCGATAGGCTCCCACTGATGGGCACCGGCAGGACTTTTCTTCAACTCCCACTCGTAGCCGAACAGCAGGTCAAAGTAACCCATATCGAACTTGGTTGGGTTGGTGGTCCAAGCGCCTTCAATACCGGAAGTCACGGCATTGCTCGCTTTACCGTCCATGTGCGGGTTGTTCCAGCCAAAACCCTGATTTTCGACATCAGAGGCTTCCGGCTCGGCACTTAGCGCACCGGCATCACCATTACCATGGCATTTACCCACGGTGTGGCCGCCCGCAGTTAGCGCGGCAGTTTCTTCGTCGTTCATCGCCATACGGGCGAAAGTAAGACGCACATGCTCTGCCGTCATAAGCGGATCAGGCTGACCGTTCACCCCTTCCGGGTTAACGTAAATAAGCCCCATTTGAACCGCTGCAAGCGGGTTTTCCATGGTGTCCGGCTTGGTAACGTCACCATAGCGCTCGTCAGAGGGCGCCAACCACTCTTTTTCAGCGCCCCAATAAATGTCTTTCTCTGGGTGCCAAATATCTTCACGGCCAAACGAGAAACCGTAGGCAGGCAGCCCCATGGACTCGTAAGCCACGGTGCCTGCCAAGATCATCAAGTCTGCCCAACTAATTTTATTACCGTACTTTTTCTTGATTGGCCACAGCAAACGGCGCGCTTTATCAAGGCTGACGTTATCCGGCCAGGAGTTCAGTGGCGCAAAACGCTGGCTACCGGTACCACCGCCACCACGGCCATCAGCAATGCGGTAGGTGCCCGCAGAGTGCCATGCCATGCGAATCATTAAGCCACCGTAATGGCCCCAGTCGGCTGGCCACCAGGCTTGGCTGTCGGTCATCAAGGCATGAACATCTTGCTTTAGGGCGTCAAAATCGAGTTTCTTGACCTCTTCCCGATAGTCAAAATCTGGGTCCATCGGGTTAGTTTTGCGATCATGCTGATGCAGGATGTCTAGATTAAGCGCCTCTGGCCACCAATCTTTGTTGGAGGTGCCAGTAGAGGTGTTTCCACCATGCATTACAGGACATTTGCCACTCATATTTCTCTCCCCTTCTTGCTCTTGCCTTGGACCAGCCAAGGAAATAGACGGTTGGCACTCTTCTTAGTATTACTGCACTGCAAATTATTACACTGCGTACAGTCAAGAATGCGTCATCAACGTAATACTGTTTTAAAGCACATTGACGATAGCTACAATTTGCATTTTACGACCAACCTTATAGCTTTTAGCTATTTGTTTTAAGGTAACTACTTAAGAGCATAGCCATACGTATTTATCAGTACCAGTTAATGACCTCTTTCGTACATACCGGCTGACTAAATAGCGCTCTTTTATGACGATTATTTTTTAATTGGCGATGAATTGAATTGTGATATTTTGTTAAATACACAGGATTTACTCAGGCGTTAAAGCAACAGATATCAACCGAGAAGCACTTCATGGTGACGGCAAAACACTCCGGCCGCGGCTTTACGCTATTAGAGCTGCTCATTGCACTGGCACTGTTTGCCACACTAGCCACCATCGCCATCCCTAATTTCGCACGTATCATTCAGGAAAATCGTGTCATAACAACGGCCAACGACTACAAAATTGCTTTAAGTTACGCGCGCAGTGAAGCCGTCAGACGCAATCAATCTATTCGCTTACAGCCAGTAGCCGACGGCTGGAGTGCGGGCTGGGAGGTGACTGATAATACAACCCAACTGCGTACATGGTCACAGACCCAGCCCGATATATCAGTTAACGGTGCACCTGAATCGTTCACCTTCAACAGCCAAGGTCGTCTTGCTACAGCAGACTTTGTTTCACAGGACGTATCAATAGCACTAGAGGAACTAGGCCGCTGTATTCGGGTAGAGCCAAGCGGTATCTCTCGCGTGTTATCGCGTCGTCAAGCTTGTGATTGACCTAACATCGAGCCCTGCTTATGCCTAAACCACAATGCGGTGTTTCTCTGCTGGAGTCACTGATCGCGCTACTCGTACTGTCCATCGGGTTATTAGGGGTAGTGGGATTACAAACACAGTCGCTGATGCACAACCGTGCCGCTTACTTTGAAACCCAGGCAACCAATATGGCCCAAGACATGCTCGACCGCATACGCGCCAATCCTGATCAGACCGCTGCTTATGCACTAGGTGTCGGCAGTACGGTACTTGGCAACGGACTAGCCGCCAACGACCAATCCGAGTGGGTCGAGGATCTTGCTAGCGCGCTGCCTGACGGTGAAGGAGGGGTTGCCATCAACAATCGTCGTGTCAATGTCACCGTACGCTGGACAGACGCCTCTGCCCCTGGCAATACGCGTCAAATTCAGCTTGTATCGGAGCTGTAAGATGGACGAAACGCCTAAGGTTCATCACGCTTCTGCACTTCAATCGGGGTTTACCTTAGTAGAACTACTCGTTGCGATGGTGATTGGCTTACTCGTCATGGCCGGGGCCACCCAGCTTTTTATCTCGTCTCAGCAAAGCTACCGGTTTCAAACCGCACTGGCGAATATGCAGGATGCTGGCCGATTCGCACTGGATACGGTAGCTCAAGAACTGCGCCAAGCAGACTTCAGCGGCGGCTGTGCACCTTCACAGATGACCAATCATCTACGCAATATTGACGATACTGGAAATGCCCATAACGCGATTCAGGCATGGAGTGACACAAGCACCAGCAACTTTGCATCGCAACTTCTCAACCCTATTGAAAGCCAGCACAGCATCGTGTTTCGTGGTGGGCTTATCACTCGCACTGGCTTTGCTGACAACTCGCTAACCGTAAGTAGTAACTCCCCTTTTACTCTTAACCGAAACGTAGACAGCCTGTACCGCAATCAGCTGGTCCTTCTCCAAGGTTTACAAACTTGTGATGTGTTTTATAACGCCTCAAACAGCGACAGCGTGCTTCAAAAAGCGACGGGGGCAGGATGGCTAGGCAATAACGACGCTGACAGTATTTTCTACAGCGTGGGTCAAAACGTTTCGCTGAGCGCCCTTAACAGCGCGCTTTACTATATCGGCCAAGACCCAGATAACGATGTTCCCCCTTCGTTAATGCGTTTAAACCTGAGCCAGAGGACACCACGCAACGAAATAGTTGCCAGCAACGTTGTTGCCATGCGCACCGCTTTCTTAATGGATGACGAATACCTTCCTCCCGAGCAGCTCAGTGACGCTCAATGGGAAGATGTACGCGCGCTGCGCATCAGTTTAATTATACAGAGCGATCAAGCTAACCTGCGACGCACGCCGACATCCATTGCCACGGGGAATTTTCGCGACGATAACGCCTTCACCGCCGATGACGGTCGGCTTTATCAAGCCTTCACCACCACCATTTCGTTGAGGAACCGCTAATATGCAACGTTCAGGCGTTTCCCAGCAGCGTGGTATGGCGCTTGTGCTAAGCCTTATCTTTCTTGTCATCATCACGGTTCTCAGTCTTTCTTCTATGCAAGGGGCCATTACCCAAGACCGCATGGCAGCTAACCAACGAGATTACACGGTTGCCTTCCAAGCGGCAGAAGCCGCCCTGGGTAGCGCAGAGAGTCAGCTTCAAAACGGCATTGCACTCACTAATGGCTGGCGCACTCATCAACTGGGTATAGACGAACTGTCGCGCAATCCACGCTATCGCGTGCAGCTAATGACACCACTAGGCTCACACACCAACAATGCAGGCGTGGAACTGGTTGAAGTGCTCTACCGTATTGAAGCGCAAGGATTTGGTATTGGAGCAGACACTAATGTTGCCTTAGAGGCACTTTACGTTCGCCAGCAGCAAGTGGAAGCGCCATGAAAACAAGCCCCATAACAGTTAGCTCCATAACAGCTCGGCCTATCAAAATTGCGCTCTACCGCTTGTCGACCGCTGCGTTGGCGCTCGTGTTAACGCTTGGCTATACCACACCAGCTTCATTAGGTGCTGGCATTTTTCCACCTGAACCGCCGCCTGAAGAACCACCTCCAACCCCTGGAGAGCCTGACCCAGAACCAGATCCAGATCCAGAGCCACCTACGGAACCAGAGCCTGAACCTCCCATTGGCGGAGGCGATGACGGCCCCATTGATGAAGATTATGAAATCCCCGAAGAGCAAACAGGGATCTCACCAGCGCCGTTAAACGTGGTTAGCCGTGTGCCACCTAACGTACTGCTGATCTTGGATAACTCAGAAAGCGGCCAGGAAGGCTTAGATGGCCGGGTGGCAATTGGCACAAACGCTGGCGATCGAGCAAACCTTGCAGCATGCCAGACCAATACATTCAATGCGGTTCTTTGCCCTGCGGGAGCTCGCTCGCCACTTAGCAAATCCAGCATTATGAAGCGCGTAGGTCGCGACTTAGTCGAGCGCTACCGGAACGATATTAACCTCGGTCTAATGGCATATCAGCAAAACTCAGCCTCTCGCAATCGCAATGACGCTTTTAACAATCGCTCAGTAGTATGGCGTCTCACAGAGCGTGCCCTGGATGTTCGCTACTCTACAAACGCCACGCCAAACTGGTACGACCCTAGCTTCGACGGAGAGTGGGATGCATCAACCAAACGCTATCGAACTCGCCTACCGAATTCCGACATCTATGCATTTTTTAATGTAGGTATTCCCGGTTATTACATTATCAACCGCTCCAGCCTCCAGCTTCCAGACAGCTCCGATGACCGCACCGAGTATTGGCGAAACTCAGGCACCAACTCTGCAGGCGAGCAGTTCGTAGACCGCTATTTACGTATTATTTCAAGATCTGGTGGTCTGCAATACGCTGATTACGACGGCAATGCCAGAATCCCCTTGGTTGATAGTTTGCGCCAACGCGGCATTCCCAATTGGGGACAAAATATTCTTTCTCTGCAGCTGAACCAGCTTGAGTGGCGAACCACTTCTTCACCAGGCTTAGGCTATTTACACGTACCGATTGGTGGTTTAAATGAGGATGGCACCATCAATACAGATCATTGGAATGCGATCACAACTAAACTTACACCACAAAGGCACGATTGGATTGGCAACAGCGATAATCCGATGACTGATCCCAGCTGGCCACTACTCGCGACAGGCCTAACGCCTATTGAAGGCACCATGTATACCGTGCGGGATTACTTTTTGAACAACGCTAGCTGGGGCGGCGATTTTAAGAATAACCAAGGCTACCAAGCCGGCATTACCATTCCCAATATCAATAACCCCGATGCCCAACAGTGCTTGGTTAACGCTAATATTTGGCTGACCGACGGCTTACCTTCAGTAGACCGCTTTGGCAACTCGCTGGGCAACAACGTTAGCAGGGCACTCAGCAGCGCCGAGGCCGCCATTAAGCGCCTTTACGATGATACTAATAGAGAGCTCTCCAGCCCCGTTAAAACCTACGTGGTTGGCTTTAACCTACCGCCCGATATTGCCAATCTGCCCAACGTTTCTGACGACCCGCTTGGCGATTTAGCCCGCGCAGGCGGCACCGAACGCGCCTATTTTGCTAACGACGAAGCGTCGCTTAACCAGGTAATGCAGCAGGTACTAGGTAATATTATTGCCGCTTCTCAGTCCAACACCTCTGCGGCGGTTAACAGCGATGAGTTTGGGCTTGAAGGCGGTAATTTACTGTTTACCGCTGGGTTTCGAAGCGACGACTGGTCTGGCCGCCTAGCGGCATCAGTGATTCAGCCAGACGGTAGCCGTAGCGAACGCTGGAATGCACAAACCACACTTGCTCAGCAGGTAGGTAACCGTCGCCTATTAACGTCTAAACGCTTAGACGAAGGAGAGCGCATTGGCGCTCTGTTAATTCCTGAAAATAGTGGTCTCACCAGTGCCGAAATCAGCTGGTTACAGGGGCTGAATGTTCAGGGTCTTCGTCCTCGTGCTAATTCACTCTTGGGCGATGTTATCAACGCCAATCCAGTCGTGTTGCAGGGTAATGAAACACGCCCGTCGCTACTGCTAGTAGCTGCCAACGACGGTATGTTGCATGGTTTTAACGCCTCTAACGGCAGTGAGCTGTTTGCTTACCTACCCGCTGAACTTACCCAGGGCGATTCGCCCGCTCTGCGCGCGCTAACCCGTGAAGACTATAACCACCGTTACTTTATGGATGGCACGCCTGCAGTACGAGAGGTGAATATTCAGAGCGGCCCAGAAGCCGTCGCCGTAGGTACTATGGGGGCAGGTGGCCGCACAGTGTTTGCACTGGATGTTAGCGACCCCGGCAATATGGGCGCATCCGACGTGCTGTGGGAATTTCGCCACCCAGAACTAGGCACCGGGGTTAGCGAACCCACTATTACGCAGCTTACTGATGGCACCTGGGTCGCCATTTTTGGTAATGGCTACAACAGTACCGGTTATCAGGCGTCGCTATTTGTAGTGCGCCTTACTGACGGTAAGCTTATCGCTCATTTAAAAACCAATTCGGGCACTCAACAGGCACCGAATGGCTTAGCAACCCCAACGGTCACCGCCTGGCCACGCTTTTCAGGTGCACAGTTCGCTTACGCGGGTGATTTAGCAGGTAATATGTGGCGCTTTCCGCTCACCAACACGGGCAGCGTCAACCGGCTATATGCTGGCCAAGCCGACCAGCCAATTACCTCAGCGCCTGCCGTGACGCTAAGCAGCGACTCGCCGGATACGCTGATGGTGCTATTCGGCACCGGCAGCTACTTCCGCAGTAGCGATATTGGCGACAGTTCAAAGCAGCAGCTCATTGGTTTAGAGGACCGCGTTGACCGTAGCCTTCCCTTTACGTCGTCCAGCTTAGCCTTACAGCGCATTACCGGAAACGCTACACGGGATGGTTTTAACTTACGCGCCAGTTCTAACGAGGCCCCCACCAGTAGCCAGCGTGGCTGGCGTTTGGAACTTCCTCCCGGCGAACGTGTTATTGCTAGGCCTTCTATTTCAAGCAGTTTGCCCCGGCGGGTGCGATTTTCGACGCTACTGCCCGACGAGTCTGACCCTTGTGGCGGCGGGCGCAGTGGTTTCTTTATGTCGCTTCTAGCGGACACAGGAGGTAGCGGTGGTACAACTACCTTTGATTTCAACGGGGATGGCAAAGAAGACAGCGATGCCACTATTAACGGCGAGGCTATTACCGGTTTACAAGCAGGGACTGGCGAGCGCTTAGTTAGCGTGAACGACGGCAATATCGAGCGGCTATTTGTGGGCAATCCCGCTGATCCAGACGCCTCACCCAACGGCGATGGTTCCATCGCCATTGGCTTTAGCAATGATCATCTAGGCCGCCGCTCTTGGCGGCAACTGAGTGGCGAAGAAAACATCAATTAAGCTAGTTAATAAAAAGGGGCAGAGCGCTTTGCGCTCTGCCCCTTATGACAACAAGACTATCGCTGTCTAAAGTTAATCGATTAACGGCAACAACGTGTTCAAGCTATCTCTTGCATCGCCGTAGAACATACGCGTGTTCTCTTTGAAGAACAGCGGGTTCTCAATGCCAGAATAGCCCGTGCCCTGGCCGCGTTTGCTAACAAACACCTGCTTGGCTTCCCACACCTTCAACACCGGCATACCGGCGATAGGGCTATTGGGGTCTTCCTCGGCCGCTGGGTTGACGATGTCGTTGGAGCCGATCACGATCACCACGTCAGTGCTTGGGAAGTCGTCGTTGATCTCATCCATTTCCAGCACGATATCGTAGGGCACTTTAGCTTCAGCAAGCAGCACGTTCATGTGCCCAGGCAGACGCCCTGCTACCGGGTGAATACCAAAGCGTACGGTTTTACCGGCTGCGCGCAGCTTACGCACTAAGTCACTGACCGCGCTCTGTGCTTGCGCTACTGCCATGCCGTAACCCGGCACGATAATCACGCTATCCGCATCGTTTAAGGCGCTCGCGACACCGCCTGCATCAATCGCGACCTGTTCGCCTTCAATTTCAGCGGCTGGCCCTTGAGCACCACCAAAACCACCCAGGATGACATTGATAAAGTTGCGGTTCATCGCCTTACACATAATGTAAGACAGGATCGCCCCTGAAGACCCCACCAGGGCACCGGTGACAATCAACAAGTCGTTGGAAAGCGTGAAACCAATCGCCGCTGCGGCCCAGCCGGAATAGCTGTTCAGCATCGACACCACCACCGGCATATCGGCACCGCCAATGCCCATAATCAGGTGATAGCCAATAAAGAACGACAACGCGGCCAACACGATCAGTGTCCAGAAACCTGCGCCGTTGAGGTAAAGAATCGCGAGTAGCAATGAAAGCGCCGCCGCACCAGCGTTGAGCATATGCCCACCCGGCAGTTGGCGTGGTTTGCCATCGACTTTACCTGCCAGCTTACCAAATGCAATTACCGAGCCGGTAAAGGTCACCGCACCAATGAAAATCGCAAACACCACCTCAATCTGTAAAAAGGTCAGCTCGTCAGGGGCTTTTGTAGCCACCAAGGCAGCAAACGCAGAAAACTCTTGCATCACGCCATCGGCTGCTTGTGCTGCCAGCACTCGGCGACGCTCTAAGTCTGCACTCCAGGCAACAAAAACCGCGGCCAAGCCCACAAAGCTATGTAGTGCCGCTACCAACTGAGGCATTTCGGTCATTTCGACCTTGCCTGCCACATAGACACCAATCCCAGCCCCGATCAGCATGGCCGGAATCAGCCACCAGTAGCCACCAATACCAGGCCCGAAGGAGGTAAAGAACACGGCTACGGCCATGCCCACGATGCCGTACCATACGGCGCGCTTGGCTTTTTCCTGATTGCTCAGGCCACCTAGCGATAAAATAAATAGCACACTTGCCGCAATTGCCGCGGCAGATACGAACCCTTGTCCTAACATATCGTTTCTCCGCCGCTTAGGATTTTTGGAACATGGCAAGCATCCGGCGTGTCACCAGGAAGCCACCCACGATATTAATCGATGCAATCAGTACCGAAATGGCCGCCAGCACGATAACGACGCCACTGCCTGAGCCGATTTGCAAAATTGCCCCTAAGATAATGATGCCTGAGATGGCATTGGTCACCGCCATGAGCGGCGTATGCAGCGAGTGACTGACCTTCCAAATTACCTGGAAGCCAATAAAGCACGCCAATACAAACACAATGAAGTGCTGCATAAAGGAGGCGGGGGCTATTTGTCCCAACAGCAGCATGAGCGCTCCCCCCACGGTAAGCAAACCAACTTGACGCTTGGTTTGTGCTTTAAAGGTGGCCAGCTCAGCGGCTTTCTTCTCTTCAGGCGTTGGTTCTTTCTCTTTTTTCTTCGGCTTCGCCGCAGCAATCGCTTTTACTTTAGGCGGCGGTGGCGGGAAGGTGATGTCGCCCTGGTGGGTGACCGTCGCGCCGCGAATGACATCGTCTTCCATGTTGTGATGGATGACGCCGTCTTTCTCCGGCGTAAGGTCGGTCAGCATATGGCGGATGTTGGTGGCGTAAAGTAGCGACGCCTGGGTAGCCATGCGTGAGGGGAAGTCGGTGTAGCCCACTACCACAACGCCGTTATCAGAGACTACGCGCTCGTCTGGCTTAGTTAAGTCGCAGTTACCGCCTTTTTCAGCGGCTAGATCAATGATCACCGAGCCAGGCTTCATGGCGGCGACCATATCTTCCAGCCACAGCTTTGGCGCGGGCCGACCAGGAATCAGCGCGGTGGTGATCACAATGTCGACGTCCGGCGCTTGTTCGCGGAAACATTCGAGCTGCTTTTCACGAAACTCGGGGCTTGAAGGCGAGGCATAGCCACCGCTTTCCGAGCCGTCCTGGCTGTCCTCAAAATCGAGGAATAGGAATTCAGCGCCCATGGATTCAATCTGCTCGGAGACTTCCGGGCGCACATCGAACGCACGCACCACGGCACCCAAACTAGTGGCGGTACCAATCGCCGCCAAGCCCGCGACACCTGCGCCGATCACCAGCACTTTAGCTGGCGGCACTTTACCGGCAGCGGTGACCTGACCCGTAAAGAAGCGACCAAAGTTGTTACCCGCCTCAATGACCGCCCGGTAGCCCGCGATATTGGCCATGGAGGAGAGCGCGTCCATCTTCTGCGCCCGTGAAATACGCGGCACCATGTCCATCGCGATGACCGTTGCGCCCTGCGCTTTACAGGTTTCCAGCAGCGCTTCGTTCTGTGCTGGCCAGAAAAACGCAATCAGCGTTTGGCCTTCGCGTAAGTAGTGAGCCTCTTTTTCCGAAGGTTCACGGACTTTAATCACCACGTCCGCATCACGCCACAGTGCTTCCGCACTTTCCACAACGCTGACGCCTGCGTCGCGATACGTGTCGTCATTAAAGCCCGCAGCAGCCCCCGCGCCGGCTTCTACTAGGCACTCATGGCCTAGCTTTTGAAGCTGTTTTGCGCTCTCAGGAGTCAACGCTACACGCGCTTCTCCCTGAGCTGTCTCTTTCGGTGCGCCTATTTTCACACGCTTTCTCCCTTAATTAGCCCATTTCCAGCGCCAGTACCAAAACGCTTATGTTTTCACCCCTGGCCATTGAGCGCTGAACCTTACTGCTAGCGCAAGTGATTACGCCAGATAGCAGTCTAGGATCTAACGCAGCGACCGCCAGTTACTATTCAACCTTGGATTCAACTGCGTTGTTTAACTACAACATGCACTTGAATTAGCAGCAATCCCCACCAAAAGGGCGAGAAAACTACTCCCAAAGTACCGCAGGCAGTTTGCCCTACCAGTGATTAACTGAAGAAGTGGGTAGGGCAAACACGATGAACTGCCACCAACTCCCATATCAACACTCGCATTAACACTCGCATTAACACTCACAACAACATGCTTAACAACGCAGGAGAGTCTCTTATGTGGACCAAACCGACCTATCAAGATATGCGCCTTGGCTTTGAAGTAACGCTGTATATCTCTACCCGCTAATCTCTAGCGACTGAGCCGCGGCCCCTGTCTTCACCATGTTTTCACTAGGCAGGGGCTTTCACCGCAGCACCAACGTAGGAGGCCAGCCTATGCAGGTTTTAGTTCTTGGGGCTGCCGCAGGCGGCGGCTTTCCCCAGTGGAATTGCAACTGCCCTAACTGTTATCACGCACGCCAGGGTAGTACTGACCATCAACCGCGCACCCAATCATCGATTGCGTTAAGCGTGGATGGCAAGCAGTGGTTGCTGTGCAATGCGTCCCCTGACATTCGTGCCCAGTTCAATGCTAACCCAGAACTATGGCCAAGCGAGCTGCGTGGCAGCGGTGTTCGCGGCGTGCTGCTGGTGGATGCCCAGATCGACCACGTCACGGGGCTACTTTCCCTAAGAGAGGGCTGCCCGCTGGAGGTATGGTGCACGCCCAATGTGCATCGCGATTTATCTACCGGCTTTCCGCTCTTCCCGATGCTGGAGCACTGGGGCGGACTTCATTGGCAGCCGATTGGTTTGGAAAATCAGCAGGAAGTTACCGAATTTTCGATTCCCTTTCTGCCCGATATCGCACTCACCGCCTTTGCACTACACAGCAATGCCCCGCCCTACTCACCACGGCGCGGCGCACCCTCCTGTGGCGATAATTTAGGGCTGTATATAGTCGACCGCCGCAGCGGCAAGTCGCTTTGCTATGCCCCTGGGCTTGGCAACCCAACACCGCTGGCGATGCGCTTCTTAAACGCCGCTGATGTGGTGATGGTCGATGGCACCCTGTGGGAAGACAATGAAATGCAGACACTCGGCGTTGGCACCTCTACAGGCCAACAAATGGGTCATCTCGCGCTCAATGGCAACGGCGGTATGTGTGAGCTGTTGAGCGAACTACCCAGCAGCACGCGGCGCATTTTGATTCATATCAACAACACTAATCCGATATTGGACAGCGCAAGCGATGCAGCGAAAACGGTGCAGGCCGCAGGCATCGAAACCGCTTGCGACGGTATGAAACTTACCCTGTAGCCGACCTTTTTCTTTATAGAGCACTGACATCAGCAGCACTAACAATAACAATCAGGAGATAGATCATGGCGCTGACAGCGATAACGCCCTGCGCTTCTACCACCCCGCTCAGCCGGGAGGCGTTCCGTGAAACGCTAATGAGTAAAGGGCAGTACTACCACCTTAACCACCCCTTTCAGCAGGCGATGGCCAATGGCGAACTTACCCGAGAGCAGCTGCAGGGCTGGGTGGCTAACCGCTTTTACTACCAGCTGATGATTCCCCAAAAAGATGCCGCGCTGCTGGCCAACTGCCCCGATGCCGCTACCCGCAGGCGATGGGTGCAACGCCTGCTTGACCACGACGGCCATGCTGAAGATGAAGGCGGGATTGAAGCCTGGTTGGCGCTCGGTGAAGCCGTAGGGTTACCGCGTCATACGCTGCTTTCCCAGGAGCGTGTGTTACCCGGCGTGCGCTTTGCAGTTGATGCCTACCGCCACTTTGTCGCCCGCGCGCCCTGGCAGGAGGCAGCGATCTCATCGCTGACTGAACTGTTTGCGCCACTTGCCCACCAAAACCGCTTGGATACCTGGCCCCAGCACTACCCATGGATAAACGAGCAGGGCTATCGCTATTTCCGCAAGCGGCTCAGCGAGGCCCGCCGAGACGTTGAGCATGGCCTGGAAATCGCCTTAGGCGTATGTACGACCGTGGCGCTGCAGCAGCGCGCGCTGGACATTCTGCAATTTAAGCTCGATGTACTGTGGAGCATGCTGGATGCCATGACTATGGCCTATCAGTTAGACCGCCCGCCTTATCACACCGTCACCCGCGAAGCGGTATATCACCGTGGGCTTGAGCACTCACATTACTAGGCCATGATCGACCAGCGTTGGGGAATTCACCATGTCACAGCAACTCGCCATGTCACATCACGATATTTACCAGCTGCGACGCGGCTGGCGCTTACAGTGGGAAGCCATTCAGGGCTGCCACGTTATTCTCTACCCCGAGGGCATGGTCAAGCTCAGCGCGACTGCCGGCGCGATTCTTGAACAGGTCGACGGCCAGCAAACTATCGGCGACATTATCGCCACCCTACAGCAACGCTACCCAGGCGCAGAGACCTTAGCAGACGACGTCGTGCAGTTTATCGATGAAGCCCGCAGCAACGGCTGGCTAGCCATGAAGGAGGTGCATTGTGGCTAATAAAAACTTGCTCAATCAACATTCAGCCAACCCAGCCGCTGAAGCGACCTCACCGCCACTATGGCTGCTGGCGGAACTCACCTACCGCTGCCCGCTGCAGTGCGCTTACTGCTCTAACCCGCTGGCCTTTACCCGCTACCAAAACGAGTTGGATACCGACGCGTGGTTTAGCGTACTGCGCCAAGCCAGGGCCATGGGGGCGGCTCAGCTGGGGTTTTCCGGCGGCGAGCCGCTGATTCGCCAAGACCTGGAAGCGCTAGTAAGCGAAGCACGCACGCTTGGCTTTTATACCAACCTGCTGACCTCCGGAGTGGGGCTGACTGCCCAGCGGGTAGACGCCCTGGCAGAAGCAGGTCTGGATCATATCCAGATTAGCCTGCAAGCCGCCGACCCCGAACTGGCCCAGGCACTGGCAGGCTCTGCCAAGGCTCACGCCAACAAGCTGGCGATGGCCAAAGCCGTCAAATCGGCAGGCTACCCCATGGTGTTGAACGTGGTGCTGCATCGGCACAATATCGATCAAATTGGCGACCTGATTGCGCTTTGCGATGAGCTAGGCGCAGATGCGGTTGAACTGGCCAACTGCCAATATTACGGCTGGGCGTTTTTGAACCGTCAAGCGCTGATGCCCACCCGTGAACAGCTGATACGTGCCGAAGCGGAAACCAACCGCTGGCGTGAAACACTCGCGGCGCGTGGCCGCGATATGTCATTGCTGTTTGTGGTGCCGGACTACTTTGAGCAAGCGCCTAAAGCGTGCATGGGTGGTTGGGGCAGTATTTTTATGACCGTTGCTCCAGATGGCGCCGTATTGCCCTGCCATAGCGCCAGGGAGCTGCCGATGGCGTTTCCCAACGTCAAAGAGACATCACTGCAGGACATTTGGTACCAAAGCGATGCCTTCAACCGTTTTCGCGGCACCCAGTGGATGCCGACGCTTTGCCAACAGTGCGACGATCGCGATAAAGACCATGGCGGCTGCCGCTGCCAAGCTTATTTGTTAACCGGCGATATGAACGCCACTGACCCCGTGTGCCAGCACTCTCCTCAGCATGGGTTGTTAGAGAGCCTGATCACAGAAAATGCCACAATCACTTCTGATCAAGCGACCCTGATACCCCGCAATGCTCGCCAGTCAAAGCAGTTGCAAACAAAGCAGTTGCAGGGTCAGGCTGAAAGTCAGAGTGGCTTGAGTCAGAGCGGCTTGGCAGCGCCTTCGCCCCGCCAACCACTCGAGCTGATTTATCGGCAGTAAATCTATTTATCCGTAACTATCCGTAACAAACCTGGTTAATAGTTACAAACCTATTAAGGCTCGCAGGTGGCTCGCTCAGCATGAGCGGGCAGCTGCGGGCAAACGGCTGCTAACGAATGTCCGCTCGCTTGCCAGCCATCCACCCCCTTTGGGTACCAATAGAGCTCTTCATAGCCCATTGCCTCGGCGCGCCGTGCAGCGTTCCAGGAAAGCCAGCAGTCAGCACGGCAGAAAAACACCAGCGGCGCGGCTTCAGCGCGCTCACGCTGTGC
This sequence comes from Vreelandella neptunia, assembly GCF_000712975.1. Classification (GTDB taxonomy): domain Bacteria; phylum Pseudomonadota; class Gammaproteobacteria; order Pseudomonadales; family Halomonadaceae; genus Vreelandella; species Vreelandella qaidamensis. The sequence goes on from NZ_JHQL01000002.1 coordinate 162,896, forward strand.
ATCTAGCGTTGTCTTAAAATAATCATGCCACTCCTCTTCCAAACTAGCCGCGCCCACATTAGGCAGCCAAATACTCCCTGGGATCGTTAAATGCGCACTATCCTGCAGAAAAAGGCCGTTATGCCAAGGCAGCGCATAGACATCCACCAGAATCACTGGCGGCGATTCCAGCAGCGCTTGAAAAGCATGGTCATCTAACGTGGTCACCCCTGGTAGCGGTGCGGTTACGGGCGCTTTGAAAGGCGGCAAGCGGTAGCCTTCTTGGTTAAATGCCGCTGAGGGCGCTTCAGCGTGTGCCGCTCCACTGAATACACCCGCTGCCCACGCCACACAGAGCATATAGCGGCGCACAGAGTGCGCCGGAGATTGCGTCAACATGGTGACCTTACTCCCAATCAAACGGGCAGGCGGTACAGCCCTCCATTTGGGCCATTTGGAAGTTTCCGTAGTGGATGCGTGCACCGGTCATATCCGCATCATTGAGGCGCGCGATGTTCATTTTGGCTTCTTGCAGATTAGCATCGCGCAAATCCGCTCCAATCAGGTTGACCTTATTCATCCAGGCCATTTCCAGGTTGCTGCCCATCAGCGTCGCTCCCTGCATGCTAGCTCCAGAAAGCCGGGCAAACTCCAGGTTAGCGCCAGTCAAATCAGCATGGTCAAACGTTGCGCCCTGGGCATAGATACTCCAGCTATCCAACCCGACCAAACTGGCATGGGAAAGATCAGCACCGCGTAAATGAGTGCTAGGCATACGCGCGCGATTGAGGTTGGCATAGCGCAACGATGCGCCTTCAAAATCAACGCTGCGTAGGTTGCTGTGGCGGAAATCAGCGCCTTCTAGGTTACTGCCCGCAAAGTTAGCGCCCTGTAGGTCAAGGTTAGAAAAGTCGCCGCCCGATAAATCCATATTGGCGCACTGAGCACCTGGGACCAGCTCACAGCCGTTATGTACTGGCGGTTGATACTCTTCAACATAATCGTCGGCAACAACACTGCCTATCGCGCTCAGACAGAGAAAAATCGCCGTTGCTTGGCGGCTTAATATAGGTAGAGCATTACGCGTTATCATTATTGTTCTCTCCATTACCGTTAATGTTATTCAAAAAAGGGCGGCAAAGGCCGCCCAAGAGGTGTCAATAACTTAACGATTAGCCAGATCTTGAACGAAAGATGGCAGCTTGAAGACCCAGAACGAACCACCCTGAGCAATCGGCCGCGTCAGTTCAGCCATATCACCACCCCAGAGAGGAACCGCGCCGCCATAACCGGCGGTAACACCAATGTACTGTTCACCATCCATTTCCCAAGTTACCGGTGGTGAAATGATGCCGGTGCCTACCTGGAACTTCCAAAGCTCTTCACCGGTTTCAGCGTGGAAGGCTTTGAAGTAGCCATCACCTGTGCCGGTAAACACCAAATCACCGTGGGTCGCTAGCACGCCTGCCCATAGCGGCATGGGTTCTTTATGCTCCCAAGCGTACTCGCCAGTCACCGGATCAACAGCGCGCAGAATACCGACGTGGTCGTCGTACATACGCTTAATGCGGAAGCCCATACCTAAGTAGGCCGCGCCTTCCACGTACTCAACTTCCTCAGTCCAGTAATCTTCTTTCCAGTGGTTACCCGGCACATAGAACAGCCCTGTATCTTCGCTATAAGCCATCGGGTTCCAGTTTTTACCACCCAAGAATGGCGGTGAAACTTCGACTGGTTCAGAGCGTGTTTGTCCCTCTTCCAAACGCGGTGGTCGCTGGCCTTCAGCCTCAACGGGACGGCCGGTTTCCAGGTCAATGTGGGTGGCCCAGGTAATGTTATCGACAAACGGGAAGGCGTTGATAAGCTCGCCGTTGGTCCGATCAGTGACATAGAAGAAGCCATTACGGTCAGCGTGAGCACCTGCATTCACCGTTTGGCCATTCTCATCTTCGTACTCGAACAAGACGATTTCGTTATTACCCGAGAAGTCCCAGGTGTCGTTGGGCGTGTGCTGATAGAACCACTTCACTTCGCCGGTCGAAGGGTCAATACCCAGCTGACCCGAAGTATAGAGGCTGTCGTAGTCAGACGGGTCACCATCTTCTGAAGTACGTGCCCAACCGTTCCAGGGAGCGGGGTTACCGGCGCCAATGATGATAGTATTGGTGTCAGGGTCGAAACTGGCGCTCTGCCATGGTGCGCCACCACCTTGGCTCCAGGCTTGTACTTTGCCGGTTTCGCTATCGGGGTCATCGGGCCAGGAAGGCGCGTTGGCATCACCTGTCGGAGTGCTCTCTTCACCGTTCAAACGTCCCATGTGGCCTTCAACAAAGGGCCGCATCCAAATCTCTTCGCCGGTTTCCGGATCGCGGGCATACAGCTTACCCACAATGCCAAACTCATCCCCCGAAGAGCCATGAATCAGCAACACGCGACCTGTTTCGCTATCTTCTACAATCGTTGGCGCACCGGTCATGGTGTAGCCCGCACGGTGGTCACCAAAGCGTTCGCGCCACACCACGTCACCGGTATCTTTATTCAGCGCCACGATGCCAGCATCCAACGTACCGAAGAATACTTTATCACCATAGATGGCCGCACCGCGGTTCACCACGTCACAGCAGGGGCGAATATCGCTGGGCAGGCGATGATTGTAAGACCACAACCGCTGGCCGGTACGCGCATCTATGGCAAAAATACGTGAGTAGGAGCCGGTGACATAAATAACGCCTTCATGGATCAGGGCCTGAGACTCTTGGCCACGCTGCATTTCATCGCCAAACGAGTGAGACCACGCAGGGGTCAGCATCTCGACATTATCTGCGTTAATTTGATTAAGCGGGCTATAGCGCTGTGCTTTCACGCCCATACCATACATCAACACCGTTTCAGTGTTGTTATGGTCGTTGAGAATATCGTCCCAGGTCACCTCGCTGGCGTGGGCTGTCATCGCAACACCCCCAACGCCTAAGGCAGAGGCGTAAGCAACGGCGGCGGTGAGTGTACGCAGGCGAAAGGGCCACGAAATTTTGCGGACTGACGTGTTGTTATTGATAGCGTATGTCATGGGTTTTCCATCCGAGTAATGATCACAATGCAATGGCTGCAAAGCGGCCAAGCTGCTGCTTGCGTGGTGCCAGCAAGACTAAGCTCAGCTTAGAAGCTCGGATAACAAACCAACCTACCCCTCCAGTCGCGTTCTCATCCTGATTTAGCACTACTTCCAAAGGAGGAGCCCAGCGATGCCTAAGGTGCTATAGGTTCGGAAAGCCTGCCTGCCTATGCTCACTCCAGTGACGATAATTTGATCCCCTGAGGAGCATTTCCCATGACCATTACAAAAACCATTACAAAAACCGCCCTTAAAAAAACCGTCTTAGCAAAAACGCACTTACGCCTCAGCAGTCAAGTGGGCGCTATCGCCCTTGCGGCGCTACTGGCGTCACCACTGGCTTGGTCTCACGGCAGCGTGACTCCTCAAGCCGTTGACATTAAAGACCTCGAACGCTTGGGCGACGATTGGCGGGAAGAGAACCCCTACCGTGACCACCCCCAGCAAGAGCTAGCCATCGATATTGGTGCCCGCGCTTACAACAGCAACTGCGCCGCTTGCCATGGGCTAGAGGCAAAATCCGGCGGCATCGCCCCGGACCTGCGCGAGTTGGAGAACGGCGCATGGGGCGATGAGTGGTTCAAAGAGCTGGTCACCAATGGTGCCGAGCGCAACGGCCGTGTGCTAATGCCGCGTATGTCTGACTACGTTAGCCAAGAAGGATTGTGGGCCATTCGTACGTGGCTGGAGACGGTCAGTATGGAAACTACCGGACAATAACCCTCACGCTGGGAGGCACCATGGCAACCCTATCCCCCCTAATCACGTTACAACGGTTTGCCGCGTTTCTTGCTGCGCTTAGTTGGTTAGTCGTTATGTTGCCGCCCAGCGCGCTGGCTACCGAGAATACGGCTGAAAAGGACCCGCTGAACTCCTTTATGTGGCCTGTCTACCGCGAGCGCTTTCTAGGCGACGCCCCCGTGGTGTTTGACGAGCGAGTCATCGTGAACGCACCAGGGTTCGCTGAAGACTCAGGACAAGTACCCATTGAGCTAGACGCCAGCGCCTTAGAAGCCAGCGGCGAGCCAATCACTGACATTATTGCCTGGGTGGATCTCAACCCGATTCCCCGCCTGTTCCGCTACTCCCCGATGAGCCACGGCTTAGCCAAGCTATCGTTAAATATCCGCTTGGAACAAGCCTCCGCGGTGCGCGTCGCGGTGAAGCAGGGAGACACTTGGCATGTGGGCGGCACCTATATTGAAGCGGAAGGCGGCGGCTGCACCACCCCCGGCATTGCCAGCGCAGACACCGACTGGGAAAACACCTTCGGCGAGCTGCAGGGGCGGTTGTTTGCTAATGAGGGCGAACAGCGACTGCGGGTGCGTCTTTCCCATCCTATGGACAGCGGCTTGATTCCCAGCCAACCAGCCTTTTATGTGCAGTCGTTTGAACTGTTGGATCAGCAGGGCGAGCAAGTGGCCGCCCTGGATATCGACGCCTCGGTAAGCGCTAATCCCACCTTAGGGCTGCATATGCGCCCCTCGCCGGGCGGCTATGTGATTGGTGCGCGGGATAACAACGGCAATCGTTTTTCCATTGGCCTGCAGCCATGAAAGCGCCCTTCTTAACTAGCCTAGCGGCACTGCTAGCCCCACCGCTGTTGGCTAGCGAACCGGTAATGTTCTGCGAACGTCCGCTAGTGGCGCAGCTGGTCGCGGAAAACACCTGGATAGTGGAAGGCGTAAAAGAAGAGCTTTCTACCAGCAACTGTGGCCATATTGGCAACCAGGCGTTTATTGCTACGCCCAACGGCGTCATTCTCATCGACAGCGGCAGCAGCCCACACTTTGGCGAGTCACTCAAAACGCTGATTGCTCAGCACACCTCCAACCCCGTCCGCTGGGTGTTGAATACCCACCACCACCCCGACCACTTTTTTGGCAATACCGCCTTTGACAAGGCGCAGCACCTCACTCTGGCCACGACCCGCGACCTGATGACTCGCGACACAGACGCGCTGATCGACAACGTCGAGCGGCTGACCGGGCGCAGCTTGGAACGCTCGTCTGTTGCCCTACCCGAGGTGATTGAGGCCGGTGATATAACGCTGGGCAGCTATCCACTCACCCTATATGCCATGAGCGGCCATAGCGGTGGAGACTTGGTGATTATGGATCACACCACCGGCGTGCTGTTTATGGGCGACATGGGCTTCTACCAACGCGCTGCCGCTACCGCTCACACCCCAGGCCTTCAACAGTGGCAAGAAGAACTACACGACCTGCGCACGCTCAACGCCACCATTGCCGTGCCCGGCCATGGCCCCAGCGCACCGTCCGCAACAATCATTGACCAAACCATTGATTACCTTGAATGGCTAGACCAGCGCCTCAGTGACGTGGCTAGCGAAGGGTTGGGTGCCAATCACGCCTTGGCTGTTGAACTACCTGACACGTTTAGCACCATCGCACTCGCCGAATACGAGTTTACCCGCAGCGTGATGCAACTTTACCCACGCTATGAAGCACGATTGCTGTGGGGCGCCCCACAATAAGGAGCATGCCTATGCTGCTTACCCTGGCAGAGGCTGCCGAGCCCTGCGACACCCTGAGCGAACTGCACAGCGACGCCCAGACGGTTTACTGGCTGTCTCGCTGCCCGCAAACGGGCGACATGCAGCTTTGGCAGTGGCGAGCTAACAGCAATGAGCCGCCGCACTGTGTTATAGAAGAGGCTGTGAGTAGCCGCGTGAACCAGTACGGTGGTGGCAGCTACACGCCACTGCTAGGGGGCGTCGTATGGGTGCGTCAGCACGACCAAGCCATCATGCAGCTCGGCTGCCACGGTACAAGCTACTGCTGGCAACAGCGCCCGCAAACCGCCTACGGTGGGCTGTGCGCCGACCCTAAGCGCCAGCGTGTATTAGCGGTTGAGGAAGATGCCCACGGTCAGCGGCTGGTCGCCGTCACTGATAGCGATCGGCAGGTATTGGCAGAAGGTGCCGACTTCTACGGCGCGCCGATAATAAGCGATGATGGTAACTATCTAGCGTGGGTGAGCTGGTCACTGCCTTATATGCCGTGGCAGCGTAGTCAGTTGCACTTCGCAAACATCGCAGCCGACGGTACGCTTCAAGCCTTTGAAAGCTGGGACTTCGGCGCAGCGATTAGTCAGCCACAGTTTGGCCCGCACAACGCGTTGATCTGCATGAGCGATCATGATGGCTGGTGGCAACCCTGGCAGGTTAATCTGGCCTCCCCCATGTGCCTAAGCAGCGCCCCTGTTGATCACGTCACCACGCCATGGCAGCTCGGTGAGCGCCAGCACGCTTGGCGATACAATCGGCAGGTTTACTGCCAACTGCACCAGGGTGCAGCGCAGCTATACCGCCGTACCGGCAAGCAGGTGGAAGCACTGCTACCCGACCCCGGCCGCGTGGCAAGCATCACGCTGGCACAACACGGCGATTACGCCATCGTGCAAAGCGCCACCAGCGGCGCCCAGCTTATACGGTTCAACGAAAATGGCTCACGCAGATACTTAGTGGGTAACATCGTGGGTAACGCAAACTCAGTGGGTAACGCACACTCAGTGGATAGCGCAAACTCAACGGGTAGCGTAATCGCAAAAGCACCTGCCACCGCCCAGTGGCTTGAAGCGCCGGTTGGTAATAAAGGCGAAACGGTTCACGGCTTTTTCTACTCAGCCTCAGCTAGCCCCGCTGTACCGCTGATTGTGCGCGTTCACGGCGGACCAACCGCCGCCACCTACCCCATCTACGATCCGCTGGTGGCCTATTGGCAGCAGCAGGGCTTTCACGTTTTAGATATCAACCCCCGTGGAAGCGGCAATTTTGGTCGCCGCTACCGTGAATGTTTAGCCGGCCAGTGGGGCGTCAGCGATACCGAGGATGTGATTGCACTGGTAAACGCCGTTTGCGCACGCTTTGCGATTGACACAGCGCGCTGCTTTATTCGCGGCCAAAGCGCGGGCGGCTTTACTGCCCTCAATGCCCTAGCGGCCACACCGCTATTTGCTGCGGCCACCAGCCTGTACGGGGTCACCAATGCGCTCACCCTAGCGGCACAAACCCACCGCTTTGAGTCCGGCTATCTGGGCTGGCTAATCGGCGATGACGCCCTGCTAGCTCAGCGCAGCCCTGCCTATAAGATTAGCCTGTGCACAAGACCTATTCAGGCGCTGTTTATTCAGGGTGGTAAAGACGCCGTAGTAGTACCGGAGCAGACACACGCCATGGCGCGACATATTGAGCAGCATGGTGGCGAAGCGCAAACGCTGCTGTTTGATAACGAACGCCACGGCATTCGCCATCCTAGCGCTCGCCAAACCATGCTGGCCCGCGAGCTGGCCTTTTATCAGCATTTTTAATTACGTTTTCAACAGCATTTCTAATCGCACGTACATCAACAGCGTGCCTTATACCCCGCGACAGCACCAAGGTCGTAGCGCAACAACCCCCTAAGGTGCTTAAGATAATGGTTAATAACTATAAACGAGACCGCCCCATGACCTCACCGCTCACGCAACTACGTAAGTTTGTCGCTCCTGAAATTATTTTTGGCGACGGGGCGCGCCACGCTGCAGGCAACTATGTCACCACCTTCGGCGCAGAAAAGGTGCTACTGGTCTCCGACCCCGGCGTGCTGCTGGCGGGTTGGGTCGCCGATATTGAAGCCAAGTTGCTGGAAGCCAACATTGCCGTTGAGCGCTTTACCGCCGTATCACCCAATCCACGGGTCGATGAGATTATGGCCGGTGCCGAGATTTACCGTGAAACCGGCTGCAAAGCGATTGTGGCGGTAGGCGGCGGCAGCCCCATGGACTGCGCCAAAGGCATTGGCATTGTCACCGCCCACGGCGGCCACATTCTTGATTTTGAGGGAGTTGATACGATTCGCGTGCCCATTCCGCCGCTGATCTTTATTCCCTCAACGGCGGGCACCTCGGCGGATATTTCCCAGTTTGCGATTATTTCCGACCAGCAGCGACGCATGAAATTCTCAATCATCAGCAAGGCCGTGGTGCCGGATGTATCGCTGATCGATCCTGAGGTCACCATGACCATGTCGCCCTATCTCACCGCGTGTACTGGAATCGACGCGCTGGTGCATGCTATCGAAGCGTTTGTTTCAACCGGCAGCGGCCCTCTCACTGATGCCCACGCCTTAGAGGCCATGCGCTTAATCAGCAGCCATCTTGAAGCACTGGTGGCTAACCCAACCGATGGCGAGCTGCGTGCCCAAGTAATGCTGGGCAGCATGCAAGCAGGGCTGGCGTTTTCTAATGCGATTTTAGGCGCAGTACACGCGATGTCCCATAGCTTGGGGGGCTTCTTAGATTTACCCCACGGCCTGTGTAACGCCATGCTGTTAGAGCATGTGGTGGCTTATAACTACGAAGCCGCTCCGGATCGTTTTAAACGAGTTGCCGACGCCGTTGGCATCGACTGCCGAGGGCTAACACAGCAACAGGTTAAACAGGCGCTATTTACGTACTTAGTCGATTTAAAGCATGCGGTTGGACTGGGCGGGACCCTTGGCGTAATGGGCGTCTCACGCAGCGATGTGCCCTTTCTCACCAACCATGCGCTGGGCGATCCCTGCATTCTGACTAACCCTCGTCGCTCCAACTCACGTGACGTGGCAGTGGTCTACGAAGAGGCACTATGAAAAAAGCCAGCGACCCTTCGGGCTTTTCGGTCAGCGACCTGCTCGGGCTAGGCCAGCAGTCGGCGCGTAAAAGCTACTACCGCGAGCTTTCCGTGCGTTTAGAAGAGCTGGAGGTTGAACGCAACCGCTACAAGTGGCTATTTGAAAACGCGCTACACGGAATTTTCCAGGCGTCGCTTTCCGGCAAGCTGCGCGCCGCCAACCCAGCGCTTGCCGCTATGCTCGATGATAGTAGCGTGGCGCATACGCTCGAACGCTGCGCGCGCTTTGATGCGCTATTTGTTAACACGTCTACAGGGCAACAGCTGCGCGACCTGCTACTCACGCAAGGACACGTAACGGGTCAAACCACCTGGCTGCAAGGTGCCTCCGGTCATCAGGTGCCCGTAGCAATTACACTAATACGTAAGCCCGCCGAGCTTGTCGGGGACGAAGACCTGATCGAAGGGTTTGTAGCGGATATTACCGAGCGCGAGCGAGCGCGACAGCATTTAGAAACCCTCAACGCCCATCTAGAGGCACGCGTCGTTGAACGCACTCAAGCGCTTGAGCGGCTCAACGAGGAGCTTAGAAGCGCCCGTGATGCGGCAGAGTTTGCTAATCAAAGTAAAGACCGCTATCTAGCCGCCGCTAGCCATGACCTGCTGCAACCCATGAATGCTGCGCGCTTACTGGTGGCCTCGCTACAGGAGCGGCTGACCGATAGCGAGAATCTGGCTTTGGTTGAGAGTGTGCAAAACTCACTGGAAGGTGCCGAAGCAATACTTTCCGATCTGCTTGATATCTCCCGCCTGGACCACGGTCAGGTGCAACCTCAGCTACGCCACTTTAAGCTCGACGATATCCTCAGCAACTTGGCTGATGAATTTACCCCGGTGGCGCAACGTAAAGGGCTAACGTTGCGCTATGTGCCTTCTCATCAAGCGGTGACCAGCGACCCTTATCTACTCAGCCGCATTGTGCGCAACTTTCTGGCTAACGCCTGCCGCTATACCCAGCGTGGCGGGATCTGCCTGGGTGTCCGCCGCCATAGTGACGATAGCCTGGCCGTGCAGGTGGTTGATAGCGGTATTGGTATTCCCGAAAGTGACTACCAGCTTATTTTTCGCGAGTTTCATCAACTCAACGCCACCCGCGCCCGTGATCGCCAGGGTGTGGGCTTAGGGCTTGCCATTGTGGAGCGAATTAGCCAACGCCTTGAGCACCCACTCTCGGTGCGCTCTGCACCCGGCCAAGGCTCCTGCTTTGCTATTACGGTGCCCCGTGCCAGTGGCATTTCCTTTAGCCAAGCCCCAGCCCCCAGCGCGCCGCTCTCCGCTGACGATGAGTTTGAAGGGCTGCGCGTGCTGATCCTAGATAACGAGCCAACAATTTTGCAAGGCATGGCGCTGCTGTTAAGTGAATGGAAAATCAGTTGCGATACTGCCCTGGATGTCGATACCGCTAAAGCCTGCCAGGAGGCACCGGATATGCTGTTAGTTGACCTGCATCTAGATGATAACGTCACTGGCCTAGAGGCTATTCGCCAACTTCGTCAGCACTGGCACGACCCGCACTTGCCAGCGGCTATTCTCAGTGCCGACCGCTCTGACCACTGGCAGAGGCGGCTGCGTCATGCAGGCGTTCCGCAGTTAAACAAGCCGGTACGCCCCGGCAAACTGCGCGCGCTGCTGCGTAGCCTGCTCAATGGCTAAGCTCAGTTTCCAACAAGCCTGTATCTCCCTGCCTAACGGGGTGCAGGGAGTGCTAGCCTACGCGCCCCAGTTAACCCGCGCTCATGTCAGTATCGCCATTGCGGCAGGCTATTTGGATGAGCCACCCGCTCTGCCTGGGCTGGCCCACCTGTTAGAGCACGTGCTGACCACAGCGCCGCTGGAAGCCTCTTCTAACATCAGCCTGCTCACTTGGTTTGCCCAGCACCAGGGCAGCCTGAATGCCCATACTGATGACTACATCACTGATGTGCACTTCTCGATACCAGCAAACAAACTAGAAGCAGCGGCGCTCACCGTTGCCCGTCAGCTCGCTAGGCCACCGCTGCCCTTATCGACTATTCGCGCTGAAGTGGCGGCGATCGATGCCGAGTGGAACGCCCGTCAGAACAGCGCCCAAATGCAACGTCTGGATGCCCTCGCGGCACTTGCTGACCCACAGCATGTTGGTGCAGGCTGCCGCCATGGCAACGCGCAAACCCTAGGCAGTGACACGGCGCTGCTACTTGAAGCGCTCACCACGCTTCATCGCGCCTATTACCATGGCGGCCGCGTTAGCATCGCCATTATCAGCGCCTGGGAGATGGTAGATATGACGCGCCTTGCCCAACACATGGCAGCGCGGTTTAGTCCATCACCACCCAACGCTCCTTCGCTTGCCATTGCGCCCCGTTGGAGCCGCCAGCTCAGCGCGAAGGTAGCCAGTACGGGCAATACCGTTGAGCTACTGTGGCCGTTGCCATCGGCCATTGCACGTCATCAGCTTATCGCCCTTAGCGGCTTAGCTGATTCGGTACAGCAAGGCTATTTTGTAGAACAATTTCCTGATTCGATTACCGACTACCGCGCAACTCTGGCCCCCAGCGGGGCGACAGACGCCTTTAGCTTACTGTTAAGTGGCACTGCAACACAGGAACAGGTGAAAGCCCTTGCGGCTGCTCTAAGTGAGCGCTTAGCAACCTTCTTCACAACCCTGCACGGGACAACACCTAACGATCACGACACTATTTGGCAGCCACCCGCTGATACGGTGCAGTTAGCCCCTGCTTGGTTTACCCACGCCCGCCGCCAAGCGCTTGCTCGTCGTTTCGCTACGCCGCCCTCTGAACATCAACCTGCCACAAGCCCGTTCGCCGCTGGCAACGCCCGTTGGCTAATCGGTAACGCGCCTACACCGGCTTCACCTCGCGCTGTTGATGCTTCCCCAACGCCTTTACACACCGTGCAGTGTTGGTGCGGTCAGTACGCTGTTGATGAGGATTTCGGTGCACTCGCCGATAACGCCTGGGCGGCCTGCTTTGTGCCGGGGGCAATGATTGTCCCCAGCCCGCTCACCGCTCAGCGTCTGGCGCTTCAGGGCATTGTCTTCAAGCAAGAGAGCTCGCCCCATGGTAGTTGGGTAATAGTGATGGGTAGTCAAGCCAATCACGCTATGGTGGCGCTATTAAAAAAAGCCACATTAGCCGCCCCCAACGCTCATGAAGGGCTGCTGGCTCAGCAATTGGTTCAGCGCTTAGCGCCGCTGCCAGCCACGCCTGCACTATGGGTTTCCCATGGCACAGAGGTCGCTGTCGTTTGCAACGCACTAGCGAATTTGGCGAGCCGCATTGAAAAACACACGGTGCAGGCTTCTCTCGCCGACTTACCATCCAGCACCGCCATCATGCGGACACTGAGCCTACCGGGCACTCCCAGCCAGCGATTGCTATTGGCACTTGCGGAGCAGCATCAAAGCGCGGCTTTTTTTCAGCAGGCACGCTACGACCATCACTTGGGCTATGTGGCGGCAGTTCGCAGGGGCGACGGCGCGCCTTGCTCACTTGGCTATGTCGTACAAACCAGCAAAGATGCTGGCTCGGCAGGGATGAAACAGATAGAGGAAAGACTAATAGCCATCACCGATGCCCTCTGGAAAACGTCGAATGGCGTTCTGCAGACGTACCTGCCAACGCTAACACCGCCTGAAACGCCACTGGCTGCGCTGATTCTCCAGTGGCAAAGCCTCTTGGCAGGTACCAATCAGCCACTGCATCGGCTTGGGCAGCAAAGCCTCCATTCACAGGCGCTTGGCGACTTACTTACCCAGATAAACAGCGTTGGCCGCTGGCAAACCCACTGGCTGGATAGCGCTGGTCACTATCAATTTAACGAGTCAGCGATTGAGGAACTGGGAAAAATCGATATCGTTGGCGGATAAAATCGCTTGTACACGACTGGTTACCCCCAGCTTGCGTAAAATCGCCGACACGTGGGCTTTCACCGTGGTTTCTGCAATATTGAGATGATAAGCAATCATCTTGTTAGATTCACCGCGGGTCATGTGCTCTAACACTTGTAGCTGCTTGCGGGTCAACAGGCGCAGTTGTTCTGCGGTAAAGCCTTGATCCTGATGGCGACGTTTACGAATACTGTCCGGCGCACGCATGGCATCAGCAGGTAGAAAGATATTGCCTTCCAGCACCTGGGCAATGGCGTGGCGCATCTGGTCACGGGGCAATGATTTGGTAATAAACCCCGCCGCACCGCAGGAAACCGCCTGCAGAATAATCTGCTTATCCTCTTCCGCAGAGACAATCACTACCGGAATCGTCGGTTGCTCATTACGCAGCTGCAAAAGCCCCGTTAACCCATTCATGCCAGGCATATTTAAATCTAGCAGTATTAAATCAATATCCGCATCTTGCTGAGCATGTGCGAGGGCCGTATCAAAGTCTTCTACCTCGATAACCTCAGCATCTGGGTAAGCTTCGCGGATCACCCGTGCTATCGCATCGCGTACCAGGGGATGATCGTCGGCAATCAAAAATTTATACGTCGCTGTCATTATTATGGTTGCCTATGGTTTAGCTAAATCCCGCTTACTATTTCCTTTATGACACTCTACTAAGTCATCCCTGCTAAGTCATCCCTGCTAAGTCATCACTACTGAGTCATCACTACCGAGTCATCTCTACTGGGTCATCCACCTTGCTTGAAGCAACTTCCCACCACCAAGCGGAGTTAGGCTATTATTCGACGCCTTTCTGCTTAAAGGTGCTAGCGAATTCGATCAGCGATTGAGTCAACCAAACGAGGGCGGGGTCGTTGGCATACAGCCCGTGTTGAATCAGCGTCATATTAAGTGCAGGTAACTCTTTAGGTGGCACGACAATACGCACTGGCAGCATCGTGACAAATCGCTTAGCCATTTGGCGTGGCAGCGTCATGATCGCATTAGTGAGCGCAACGACCCGCGCTGCCGCAATATAATTTAAGTTCTTTGAAATCACCCGCCGTGTTAAGCCGTGCTGCACTAAGCAACTATCGATATTACTTGGCCTTAAACCGGTGATATCCGTCAGTGCTACATGCGGTTCACGGGCAAACTGGTGAAGCTCCAGTGCATCGCCTACCTGGTTATTATCCGTTGCCGCTAAACAAACCAATGCCTCATCCATCCAAGCATGCTGGATGACCCCACTGGGCAGCGCGCTTTGGCTATCCAGCCCGACCACCATATCCACTTGTCGCTGCTCCAGACCCTCACTCAGTACGTTGGGAGTAATCAGCTCAATGGAAAAGCTGATATCCGGCGCGTAAGTCAGCAATTGGCTAAGAAAAGTCGGGTACATGACCTCTTCAAAATAATCCGTGGTGGCCAGGGTGAAATGCCGCGCACTGGTGGCTGGTAAAAAGTTGGTCGGCGGGGCGAGTCCTTCTTGCAACATGGCCAGCGCCTGCTGCACCACGGGCAATAGCGCCAGCGCACGAGGCGTTGGCTGCAGCCCCGTGTTTGTCCGTATTAATAATGGATCTTCCAGCGCATCCCGCAACCTTTTTAACGCATGGCTAAGCGCTGGCTGGCTTAAATGCAGTTTTTCCGCCGCCCGAGTGACATGGCGTTCACGCATTAGCGCTTCAAATACCAACAGAAGATTTAAATCAAAATGACGAAGCGAACGCATAGCGCCTCACTATTTATTTAACGAATAGTTTCATTCTAAACATTCATTTTATTCATCGCTAAAAATTCCTTATCGTCGCGCTTCTTCTCGCCTAATACCCCCGATTTATTGTTACTGCACACCATAGGAGTACACGCTAGGTGACCCCATCTCAGATCATGCCAAGCCTGTTTGGTGATGTTATTTCTACCTTTATGGGCGTGCCGAAGGCCACCGATCCTAAAACGACCGATGCTGAGGTAGTGGTGAGCGGCGTGCCCTTTGATCTGGCGTGCTCTGGACGATCAGGCACCCGCATGGGGCCAAACGCCATTCGTCAAAGCACTGCTAACCTTATCTGGGAGGGCAAACGCTGGCCCTGGGACTTCGCCTTGGAAGATCGGCTAGGGGTATGCGACGCGGGCAACCTGGACTACGCCTACGGCGAGCCGGAAAGCCTAGTCGATAACCTTGAAACCCACGCTTTGCGTTGGCTAAAGGCCGGTAAAAAAATGCTGACACTGGGTGGTGACCACTATATCAGCCTACCCCTGCTACGCGCTCATGCTCGGGTGCATGGCCCACTGGCACTGATCCATTTTGATGCCCATACCGACACCTACGAGCAAGGCACGCGTTTTGACCATGGCACTATTTTCCACCATGCCTTAAAAGAGGGGTTGGTAGTGCCGGAGCACTCGCTACAAATTGGTATTCGCACCAGCTACGACCGCCATAACCACCCTTATGAAGTGCTAGATGCCGACTGGGTAAATGAACACGGCCCTGCCGCTGTCCTGAAACGCATCCGTGCCCGTGTTGGCTATCATCCGGCTTATATCAGCCTGGACATTGATGGCTTAGACCCTGCCTACGCGCCAGGAACCGGGACACCGGTATGTGGCGGCATGTCTACCGACCTGATGCTAAAAGTGATCCGCGGCATGGTCGGCATGGAGTTAATTGGCATGGATGTGGTTGAAGTAAACCCCGCTTACGACCATGGCGATATCACGTCACTCGCTGCAGCCACCCTGGGGCTAGAGTTTTTATATACGCTGGCCGCGTCTAAATAGCCTTTTAGCCCCTGCAAGTACCCGCCCACTACTGAGCAAAACGTAACTACCCCAGCAAGGAGTAACATTTTGGTTACGCCTTGCGACGAAGTGTTAATGACCAAAGTGATAATGGCGATTTTCTGCGCAGCGCATAATATATAGAATAACAATATAACTAAAAAATATATATTAGACTTCTCTTCAGGAGTTAACCATGCATAAGCCACTATTGCTGAACCGTCGAGAGCTACTGAAAGTAGGCACTGGACTAGGGATCAGCAGCCTTCTTCCTTTTAGCGCAGTCTCTGCTAATACCCTACAAACCCAGGCTCACATCGTCATTCTTGGCGGCGGCGCGGCGGGCATGGCAATGGCTAATCGACTAGCCACACGGCTCGAAGGAGGAACCATTACACTGGTTGAACCGCGCAGCACACACCATTATCAACCAGGCTGGACACTGGTTGCCTCGGGCGTTTGGCAGCCTGATAAAACCATGCGCCCTAATGCTCAGTTTGTGCCGCGAGGAGTGAAGTGGGTGCGCGAATACGCGGCCAGCATTGATGCCGATAATAAACGAGTCGGCCTTGCCAATGGTGCAACACTAGACTACGACTACCTAGTGGTGGCTACGGGCATTCAACTCAACTATCACCTGATCGAAGGCATGTCGCCATCGTTAGTAGGTCAACATGGGATTGGCAGTGTCTACGCCAGCATTGAGGGTGCTACGCGCACCAATCAGGCTATTCAGACATGGTTAGATAGCGGCCAAGGCAAAGGCATTTTTACCGCGGCCCCCACGCCGGTTAAGTGTGCTGGCGCACCGCTTAAAATGACCTTTACGACATTAAGTCGCTTGGAAGCTTCGGGGCGGCGCGATGCCTTTGAGGTAGACTTTATGGCACCTGGCGACGCCCTGTTTTCTCAGCCTTGGGTTAATGAATTCGTTAAACAGCGCTTTGACGAGCAAGGTGTCAATAGGCGGCATCACTATCGCCTTTCCGCCATTGATCCTCAGGCCAAGCAGGCTGAGTTCACCTTTGTTGGCCCTGACAGCGAATTCACCTCGCATCACCAGCTTCGCGAAGCTGAGTTCAGACGCGATAACCAACCCACGGTGATTGCGGACTATGATTTTATTCACGTAGTGCCGCCGATGAGTGCTCACGACTTCGTCAAGCAGAGTGCGCTTATCGCTCAAGACGGCCCATTCAGAGGCGAATGGTTAGATGTCGACATCTACACCATGCAGCACAACCGCTACCCCGAAGTGTTCGGTATTGGCGATGTCATCGGCGCACCGATTAATAAAACGGCTGCTAGCGTTAAGGCCCAAGCGCCTGTAGTAGAAGCCAACCTGATTGCTGTCATGCAAGGAAACCCGCTACCCGCCCGTCATACCGGCTACACCTCATGCCCCATGATTACCGGCATTGGCAAGGCTATGCTGGTGGAGTTTGGTTATGAAGACAACTTCGCCTTTATGCCGTCTTTCCCGTTTATTGATCCTACTGACGAGTCTTGGGTTACCTGGGTAATGAAAGATCGCATGCTTCAACCCGCTTATTACGCCGTTCTTGAAGGCCAAGCTTAAGGAGCACCATTATGACCCTTACCGGCATCATTACGATTTTAATGTACGCGCTCGCCCCCTTCATTTGGCTAATGTTAGCAGCCGCTGTGATTATCGTTGGCCTACACCTTTTCGCTTATCTGCGTGGCTACCAAATCACCCATCACCGTAGCGTGCTTGCTCTACTATTGGCCGGACTGGTTGGGCTAACAGCCTTTGTTTGGGTGCCCTGGTTTACTCACTCTACGCTGGATTACGTCGCGACAGTGGTTGACTGGGTGGCGTTGACAGGCGCCGCAATCGCAACCTTTATGGTTGCCTTGATAGTCTTACACCCTTTGAGCTATTTAATCAGTGATCGGCGTACCGATTGAGCATTCCAATGTGACTCAGCCCACGCGCACGTGGGCTGAGTCAAAACCACCGATGACACCACTTCTACTGAAGCGACGATCGCCACACACTTGTTTCATACATATTGAGAAACACTTATTTACTATAAGTACATAACTGATGGCATATACAGAAGACTAATGTCTAATTTATCTATGAAACCGGTTTCATAGATCATCAGTAGGGCTGCAGCTTGATATACGTCTGCCTCTAAATGAAACCGATTTCATTTTACTTATGTCTTCTTTATGGTGGAGTTACAATGAAACTAACAAAAATGACCCTCGCCTTTATGGCAGTATCGACAGGGATGATCTCCATGCCGACTTACGCAGAGAAGTCCGAAGGGTTTGAATTCCACGGTTACTTTCGAGCGGGTGTGCTGCTCGATGCGAATGATGATTTCAAACGTTCAAAGTTTCCTGGTTCAAAAGAGCGACTGGGACGACTGGGTATTGAATCTGACAATCACTTCGAGCTGGCGCTACAGAAGAATTTCGAAAACGAGAAGGGGCAGCAAGTTCGTATCAAAACCCGAGCAGGTGCAGATAATTCGCAATATGCCACTAATCAGTTGGGCGCCAATGCCGATGCGACAAATAGCGAAATTGGTATGGTTGAGACTTATGTCGAGTTCGACGGTTACACAGAAACCGGCACCGTATGGGGCGGTAAGCGTTTCTATGGTAAGGATAACTACATCTTTATGACGGACTTTTTCTACACCGATATGTCCGGTACAGGTGTCGGGGTTGAAGGGATAGAGTTAGGTGGAAACAAATGGGATTTTGCCTACATTGCCAGTGATGACTCAGGGGATACAGGATTCTGGGGAGACGGCAACAATGTTATGAACGCAGTACATGTTGGTATTGACCTGGGCGGTGTTGAACTGCACGCCATGGGCAAGCATTTGCCCGATAACATTATTGAAGAAAATGGTGTTTCCAATGAGTACGCTACCAGTGGATATGACCTAAGTGCTATTGTTCATTCGGAGAGTGTCTATGGCTTGTCTGAGAAGGGCTTTACCAAGTACATCGGTCAGGTAGGTAAGGGGTTAGGATCTGGGCAGCTGTTAGGGGGCACGTTGACAACCTACAACACTTACGCACCCGGTAGTAATGTCATTGCGAACAAGATCACTGGCACCGATTGTGGAACATCATGTGTGAAAGCCGTGGAAAGTGGTGACATATCCATGCGTGCGCTGGTTTGGGGAGGATACTTCTTTGATAATGGTGTGAGCGTATTCCATTCTCTGCAAGGGCAATATAATGACAAGGAAAATGGCAGTACAGATAGCTGGGCATCGGCGATGGTGCGTCCTACCTTCCCTATCAGCGATAACTTGGATTTTATAACGGAAGTCGGCTACCAGTATAACCATGAAAAAGATGCCTCAGACACAACATCAAGCAGCTACGATTACAAGTTGACAGTAGGGCCTAAGCTGAAAGTCGATACCGGCTTTGGACCAATACCGGAGATTCGTTTCCTCGCGACGTATCTGGACGGTGATCAGCGTGCCGAAAGCGATATTCTCGTAGGCATCCAGGCTGATATGTGGTGGTAATCATTTCCTGAAAGGTACTCCTTACTAGCTACTTTTGAGCCTGTTTTCAAACAGGCTCTTTTTATCTCCAGTGTGAAATGTATTGGTCCGCGCTAATTTTTGGTGACGCGTTAAGATTTGCGGTTGACGGTCAGGGAGGAGGTGCCACTGTTTTCCGTTCCACCAAGTGTGTCATGAAGCAGCGCTGGCCTTCTAAAGGCTTGCCATCAAGAAGTGCTAGGAGCTGAGCACTGGCTGACTGAGCCATGGCATCTACCGGAACGTGAACTGAGGTGAGCCCTGGAGTCACAAAATGCGCATAGACTTCATCATCGAAGCCCACCAACGAGACGTCCTTAGGTATACGCCATCCCCATTCCTGCATCTGCAGCATGGCACCGATGGCCATATCGTCATTGCCGACAGCCAGAGCAGTAAAGCGAACACCACTCTCCCGCAGGGTGAGAACGGCGTTTCGCCCACTGGACTCCAGCCAGTTCCCTTCGATAATGGCAGCCTCATCAATCACCAAGCCAGCTTCTTCCATGGCCAAACGATAGCCTTCCAGCCGTTGTGCAGCGTCCTGTTTCCACAGTGGCCCTGTGATGTAAGCGATATGACGGTGTCCGTTGTTAATCAAATGACGTGTTGCAAGGTAACTACCTTGGCAGTTATCAACGTGACTGCATTGTTCTTCCAGCCCCGCTATGCGGCGGTTAATAACCACTAGCGGGATCTCTTGGGCGAGTTTAATGAGTGCGTCGTCACTCAAGCGGTCGGACTGGATCAGCAAGCCATCGCAGCGTCTCGACATGAGAAAATCAATCGACTCCTTTTCACGTGTCAGCTCGTCATGACCGGAAGCCACCAGCAGTGACTTATGATTGAGGCGCAGCTGTTCCTCGAGGGTGGTCATCAAGGTGCCCATAAAAGGGCCTGCCAGATGCGAGATGACAAGACCGATACAATCAGAACGATTCGATGCTAAAGAGCGTGCGAAAGAGTTGGGGCGATACCCGAGGTGGCGCATAGCGTCTTCTACCCGCTGACGGGTCTGCTCCGCTACGGGAACTTCGCCATTCATAACGCGCGAGACAGTGGCAGGAGAGACCCTAGCCAGGCTAGCGACCTCTTTGATCGTGGGCATGCTTGCTCCTGATGTGTGGCGAACGTCAAAGCCAGGAAAACTCGGATAACACGCGCTCACGCAGTTATGTATCTTGTGTTTTCCCAGCATGGCCTAGAGGCGCAATCGACACATCATTCAGCGTCCTCCAGATCAAGGGGAACATAGTATATAGCGAAATCCCATGGCTTTCATGCCCCCCTTGCAGGCGTACTTCCACAGCTTGACTAGAGAATGTCTTCAGGAAGCGTTATCCGATTCATACAGATAGCACCGCACAAAGTGATCCTCCGCTATCTGCGTGACGCCAGGAAGTTGCGTTTTGCAGACAGGACTTGCGTGCGGGCAACGCTCAGCAAATGGACAGCCCTTGCTATCAGGTTGCCACATGGGGATATCAGCTTTGTGCTGGTATTGTCTCATGTCTCGGTTTTTCTGAGATCCAGGCTGGGGAGCTGCGGCAAGCAGCAACTGAGTGTAGGGGTGCTGGGGCGTCTGGGTCACCGAATCGCTGTTACCCCATTCCACCATATGGCCCACGTACATCACAGCGGTGCGCTCGGCAAAATAGCGGGCAGTGGCAATGTCGTGGGTGATGTACATGAAGGCAATGCCATGCTTTTCCTTCAGATCAATCATCAGGTTGAGAATACCTAGCCGGATGGACACATCCAACATTGAGATGGGTTCATCGGCCAGAATGACCTGGGGATCCACCGCCAGGGCGCGGGCAATGGCCACCCGCTGGCGCTGGCCGCCACTGAGTTCATAGGGAAATTTGTCGGCGGTTTCCTCAGCAGGCGTTAGGCCCACGGTTTCCAGAAGCTCGATGACACGGGCTCGGAGTTTTTCCGGGTCAGCGGTCTTGTTGTGCAGCTGCAGCGGGCGCGCAATCTGGTAGAACACCCGATGTACCGGATTCAGGCTGCCGAAGGGGTCCTGGAAGATCATCTGCACATGGCTGGCGAAGCCGCGCTTGCCGCTTTCGGCCACCATTTCGGCCATCGGCTTGCCATTGAAAGTGACTTCGCCGGAGGTAGGTTGGTAGATCTGGGCCAGAATCCGGGCGCTGGTGCTTTTGCCGCTGCCTGACTCACCGACAATGGCCAAGGCCTGGCCAGGAAATAGATCGAAAGACACGGCGTTCAGCGCCCGTAGGATGCTTTTTTTGAACAGCGCCCCGCCCATGTTGAAATCCTGGGTCAGGTTGCGGGCCGAAACGATGGGGCTAGTGTTGTCTGCAGTCATGGTCATCCTGTCATCCTCGTATCTAGCGCATGGCAGGCTGCCTGGTGACCGGGCCTGACTTCCAGCATCTGCGGACTCTGATCTTTACAGGGAGAAAAGCAGTGTTGGCAGCGTTCCTGGAAGTAGCACCCGTCTGGCGCTTCAAGCAGGTTGAGGGGGTTGCCCGGGATCCCATATAGCCTTTCCCGGGGGCCGTGAATGGTGGGGAAGGAGTTGATTAGTCCTTGAGTATAGGGATGCTGCGGATTATGGAAGACTTCGTCGGCGGTGCCCAGTTCCACCAGCTGTCCGGCATACATGATGCCGATGCGGTCGGCAATCTCGCCCATCAGACTCAGGTCATGGCTGATAAACAGGATTGAGAACCCGAACTTGTCCTTTAGCTGGTACAGCTCGTCCATGATTTCCCGCTCCACCACCACGTCGAGCGCCGTGGTGGGTTCGTCCATGATGATCAGCTTCGGCCGTAGTGCCAGGGCAATCGCAATCACCACCCGCTGGCGCATGCCGCCGCTGAGCTGGTGGGGGAAGCTGTGCATCCGGGCGGCATGCAGGCCCACGGTTTTCAGCAGTTCTTCGCCCTGGCTCCAGGCCTCTTTCTTGCTGACCCGGCAATGGGCCAGAATCACGTCAATGATCTGCTCACCAATGGTGATCACCGGGTTCAGGGAGTTCATGGCACTCTGGAAGACCACGCTCACCTCGTTCCAGCGGAACTGACGCAGGATGCGCTTGTTCATGGATAGTACATCCCGGCCGCGGTAAATGATCTGTCCTTCCGAGATCAACGCCGGAGCCTTGTGCAGACGGGCAATGGAAAATGCCAGGGTGGACTTGCCACAGCCTGACTCACCGGCCAGCCCCAGGGTTTCGCCAGGGCGGATGTTGAGGCTGATATCATTGACGGCGCGGATCATGCCTTTGGGCGAGACATAATCGACACAGAGGTTGCGAATTTCCAGCAGCTCACTGGTGTCTTCGTCTTTGGCGGGTTGGAAAGCATGGGTCGCCATTAGGAAACTCCTCGAAGACGCTTGGCCTGAATGT
The DNA here is from genome assembly GCF_000712975.1 of Vreelandella neptunia. Taxonomy (GTDB): domain Bacteria; phylum Pseudomonadota; class Gammaproteobacteria; order Pseudomonadales; family Halomonadaceae; genus Vreelandella; species Vreelandella qaidamensis. The sequence goes on from NZ_JHQL01000002.1 coordinate 185,258, forward strand.
CTCGGTTAAGCCGACGCCAACGCTTAATGTGGGCACCGGTCTTGAGTTTGGGGTTGCTGACCTGATCGATGGATATGTTGATCAGGGCCAGGGCACCGCCCACCAGGGCAATGGTGAGAGCCGGCACGATCATTTCCCACCAACCGCCGGTGTACAGCGCCGCGGACGATTGGGCCCAGTAGAGCATGGTGCCCCAGGTAACGCTGGTGGGATCGCCCAGGCCCAGGAATTCAAGGCCAGCCTCGTTAATCAGGGCATACATCACCACGCCCACAAAACTGCCGGCAACAATGGAAATCAGGTTGGGCAGAATTTCCACCAGAATGATGCGAATACGGCTTTCACCCATGCATTCCGCCGACAGGACAAATTCCTTCTGGCGCAGGGCCATGGTCTGGGAACGCAGAACCCTGGCTCCCCAGGGCCAACTGGTCACGCCGATCAGAATGGCGATCACAATCGGCCCCACTTGCCCCAGAAAGGCCGCCAGTACAATTAATAGCGGAAGTTGAGGAAAAACCAGTACCACGTTCATGACGAAGTTGAGCCACTGGTCTATGCGGCCTCCGAAATAGCCAGCTGAAATCCCCACCAGAATGGAGATGACTGTGGAGATGGCCCCGGCAGTAAAGGCCACGGCTAGCGATGCCTGGCCTCCATACAGTATCTGGCTGAAGATGTCCCGCCCCTGGCGGGTAGTGCCGAAGATGTGTTCGGCACTGGGTTCAACATGGGGCCGGGCCACCCGCTCTTGCGGGTCATAAGGCGCCACCCAGGGGGCCATAAGGCAGGCCACCATCACGATAGCCATCACGCCAAAGCCGATTTTCGCCGACATATTGCCATGAAAGAATGCCAGAAAATTGCGCAGCCGCTTACGTTTGCCGGGGGCGGCCATGGACCGTCGGTTGGCGCTTTGAATCGATAGTTGATCAGTCATTGGTCAGCCCTGTTATTATTTTCTCAGACGTGGGTCCAGCCACAGGTAGGTCAAGTCCGCGATGAAGTTGCCAATCAGCACGAAAGCCACAATCAGCAGCAGCAGCGCCTGCACCAGCGGGTAGTCACGGGCATTGATGGCCTTAAGCAATGTATTGCCGACACCGGGATAGTTGAATACGATCTCGATAAAGATTTGCCCGGCCACTGCAAAACCCAAGCCCATGGCCACGGATGTGACGACTGGCAATACCGCGTTGCGGGAGGCATAGCGCAGCATGATTCGTGACTGGCTGAGCCCCTTGGCCTCAGCCATGGTGATGATGTCTTCACCCAGCACATTGATCATGGCATTGCGCATGGTCATTACCCATTGGGATAGGCCCACCAGAACAATGACCAGCAGCGGCAAAACGGCGTGACGGGCAACGCTGGACAGGTATTCGGCGTTCCAGCTCGGCTCCAGAGCCGGGTCGGCGGCATAACTCATGGGAAACCACTGCAGCTGCATACCGAAGATATAGAAAACCAGCAGAGCCACAACCACGGCGGGCATTGAGGAAATCACCGCTGTCAGAGGCGGAAAGACAGAAGTAAACCAGTTGCCACGCTTGTAGGCTACAATGGTGCCGAGCACCAGCCCCAGAAGAATGGCGGTGGTAACACCCAGACCAATCAGAAAGAGAGTCCAGGGGAAAGTGAACCCTAGCACGGTGGTGACCTCTGATGGGTACATCAGGATGGACGGGCCCAGGTCGCCGGTGAAAACGCTCATCACATACTGCACATACTGTGACCACAGAGAGCCTTCGGAGAAACCGTACATGGCACGGATGGCATCCATCTGCGACGGGTCGAGCTGGCCAGCGGCGCCTGCGAAAAGCGCGTCAACCGGGTCGCCGGGCATTACTCGTGGTAGCAGGAAATTGAAAGAAATCGCCACCATGAATGCGACGAAGTAGAACATTAATCGGCTGGTTATATACCGCATGGGCATGACCTCGGGGTATAGGGAGCCGAAGCCTGTTTACCAGGTCCGGCTCCGTAGGGCTTACTTCAGGTGAAGATTGTTGAAGATCAGAGTGTTATTGCCCACCGTGTAGAATACCGGGTGCACATAGGGATCTTCGGCACTTGGCCATCCTTTGAAGCGGCTGGTGTTGTACTGGAACCAGGTGGCGTTCGAGAACAGGGGAGTGAAGGGCAGCTTTTCAGCGGTAAAACGCTGCAGCTCATCCAGGGTTTCCTGTTTGGCACTTTCTTCGGTCAGGGCTCCGAAGCCCTCAATCAGCTCGTCGACTTCCTCCGAATGCACCCCATGCCCGGCATGCCAGATCTGGCCGGCACGGCTGGTGTGGTAGTACTCCTTGAAGGTCTGGATCGGGTGGGTGGACAGCAGGGACCAGTTGATCGCTGCGTCGTACTCGCCTTCCTTGAGAGACTTGTCGTAAACGCCCCACTCCACGGCATTGACGCTGGCATCGATGTCCAGTTCCTGCAGGTACTCGGTGATCATCATCACCGCCTGTACCCAGTCGGTCCAGCCATTCACCACCTGAATATCGAAGGAGAGGGGCGAGCCGTCTGGCAGATCCCGCAGTCCATCGCCATCGGCGTCCACGTAACCCGCTTCATCCAGAAGTTCGCGGGCCCTGTCCGGGTCATATTGGGTCAGCCAACCATAGTCGTCCATGACCGACTCACTCATGTAGTCGCTGAAGTAGTCACCAATACCGCCGGGAGAGAAGTTAGGGGTGGGGTAGCCGTAGGCGGCAAATTCCACAATGGACTCCCGGTCGAGTGCCACAGACACAGCTTGACGGAATTTCACATTATCGAAGGGGGCCCGCTTGGTGTTGAAATACAGGTGGATGGCGTCGTTGGGCGGATACCAGTAGTGATGATTGTCCGGATTTGTCTCGACATAGGTTTTGTCGACATCAGCGATGAAGTTGGAACCCCAGTCAAGTTCGCCACTCATCAGGGCAGGCTGAATTTGTGAGTTGTCACTGAAGGCCCTGTATTTGACACAGTCCAGATAGGGGCGGTCTTCCAAGAAGTAATGAGGATTGCGGCAGACTTCCATCTGCTGGGCGCGGACATAGCTCAGTTCGGTGACCGGGCCAGAGCCAATGCCCTCTGGGTTGCCGAAGGTGGTGAGATCTTCGGCCTCTGACCAGACATGTCTGGGCAGCGGCATGTAGCGGTTGATATCCCAGTGGGCAGTGCTGTCTTTCTGGGCCAGGTCGAAGCGGACGGCTCGATCCGACACCTTAGTGACTTGGGTCACCAGGCCGCTGGCAATCACACCGGCAATGTCGTAGATAGCCACTTCTCGGGCCAGCTCGAAGGTATAGACCACATCATCTGCAGTCAACGGTTCGCCGTCGGACCATTCGAGGCCTTCCCGCAGAGTATAGGTGATGCTCTTGTAGTCCTCGTCGTACTCGAAGCTTTCCGCCAGCCGGTAGCTGGTTTCACCCTGCCTGACATTGGTGAAGGCCAGGGGTTCAAACATCATGCCACCGACGATATTGAGCTTGTCCACATAGGGGTTAAAGCTCTTGGTAAATGCCGTGGTGATAACGGGTACGGTGAGTGTCCCTCCCTTTAACGGTGTTTTCTCCGCATAAACAGAAGCTGAAGCCGAAGCCACGGCGACGGCCAGTGCGAGCATGTGAAATGTTTTCATGACGTATACCTTCTTTTGTTATCGTTGTGTTTGCGTGCTGATACTATGTGAAAGTTAGTGATACTCAGCGTGATGCTGGCCGTTGCTTCAGAAAATCGGCAAATAACCTGGCGCTGTCCTTGAGCGTGCGCTGCTGGGTTTCGTAGTCGATATAGACCATGCCGAAGCGCTTGCTGTAGCCTTCTGCCCACTCGAAGTTATCCATTAGGCTCCAGGCAAAGTAGCCACGCACATCGACACCTTGTTCAATAGCCTCATGCACTGCCTGCAGGTGGCTCTGGAGGTATCGGCAGCGCTGTTCATCATGAACCCTGTCCTGTTCCAGATGGTCATCCCCGGCCATGCCGTTCTCGGTGATCATCAAAGGCGGGAGTATGTACTGGGAATTGAGATCGACAAGGAGATCGGTCAGGCCCTGCGGGTACACTTCCCAGCCAAAGTCGGTGACCTCGGCATCCTTCGCAGCATGATCCTTGACCCACTTCTCACGATCGAAAGAAACAATGCCGCGTGTGTAGTAATTGATGCCGATGAAGTCGACATCCTGAGAAATAATCTCCATATCCCCCGGCAGGATTTGTGGGGTCAGTTCAGGACGGAGCCGAGTATAGAGTTGTGGGTACCTGCCTTCGAGAACGGGTTCCAGAAACCAGTGATTCATACTGGCTTCGCCAATAAGGGCGGCTGCGCGGTCATCATAGCGTCGACTATGAGGGGTGTTTGGTCCCATGTTGAGTACAAGACCGGCATTCGCCTCAGGAGCCTCTTGACGCAGAGTCTGCATACCCAGTCCGTGAGCCAGTAACATATGGTGGCCTGCTTGCCGTGCCAGTCGGGCATTGGTCATGCCTGGAGCGTGGATGCCCACTTCGTGCCCGAGAATGGCACTAACCCAAGGCTCATTTAGGGTGGCATAGGTATCCACGCGATCCCCCAGTTCACGGCTTACCAGGCTGGCATAATCCTGAAAACGGTATGCCGTATCACGGTTCAGCCATCCGCCTCGATCCTGCAGATGCTGAGGTAGATCCCAGTGATAGAGAGTGACAAATGAGCGAATATCAAATTCTTGCAGACGATCCAGTAGTTGCTTATAAAAATCGAGGCCCTTGGTGTTGGGCTGTCCGTCCTGGGTCATCACTCTAGGCCATGCAATTGAAAGACGGTACGCATCAACTCCCAAGTCTCGAATCATCTCCACGTCTTTCTGCCAACGGTTGTAGTGATCGCAGGCGGGTAGGCCGGTATCACCATTCTTGACATGACCCTGCCTCGCGCAGAATTGGTCCCAGATGGACGGCAGACGACCATCTGCCTGAGTGGCACCTTCAATCTGAAAAGACGCCGTAGCAACGCCGAACGTAAAGTCTGGACTGAGTAAGCGAGAGGACGAGGGAAGATCGATTCGCTGCATGAATATTCCTGTTATGAATTCGGAAATGGACGTGGGCCCATCATCATGAAACCGCTTTCATAAGCAAATTAGACCTTCGTATAGGTCCTTTTTGAGTGGAACGCCTAAAGCTCTTTAGTCGCTGTCAGGCTATTTAATAAGATATGGCAGAAAGCCCATTAATCGGAGCTACTGCACTGCATAATTCAACATCAAAGCTATAGAATGCACATAGGTGTTGACGACAAGCAGCCTTGCGGAAAGGGGCAACGCATCTTCGGTGATGCTGGCTACCTGAATTCAAAAATGGGGAGAGCACAACCGCCGCAAGGAAATCTCTTAAAGACAGAGCTCCCCTTTTGATACATCAAGTAAGTTTTTTTCGTTATGGAAAGGTTCACGATCGTGTACTAGCCAATAACACTCAGCGCTTGCTTTTGTTGGCAGCGTTAAGCGACCTGTTAATCAGTGAAAATCTATAGGAATAGGACGACTGCGGTCATTAACCGCTCAATGAGCGGTTAATGCACAAAAAGTGGGAAAATAGTGCCTAAATCTGCGATTTTTTATCGATTCACCCGAGATTTGACGAATATCGGTAATTATTCAGACCTCTCTCAGACACTTAAAAACTTAGGCACCTAGTGTTAAGAAACGCGGACGACATCCGCATCAGCGGTGCTTTACCCTTGAGAAGCCGCTAGCGCTTGGTCAATGTCTGCCAGCAAATCATCGATATGCTCAATGCCAATCGACAAGCGCACCATATCCGGCGTGACGCCAGCAGCCTTTAACTCCTGCTCGTTTAATTGGCGGTGGGTGGTAGATGCTGGAATCGAAGAGCAGCTCTTGGCGTCGCCGATATTAACCAAACGCAGAATCAGCGCCAGAGCATCGTAGAAGCGCTCACCTGCGGCCTGGCCGCCTTCAATGCCAAAGCTAAGAATCCCCGAGGCATGGCCGTTCATATAGCGCTTGGCTAATGCATGGTCAGGGTGGTTTTCCAAGCCCGCGTAGTGCACCCAATTCACCAGCGGATGGCTTTCCAAGTGCTTGGCAACGGCTAACGCGTTGGCACAAATGCGTTCAATCCGCAGCGACAGCGTTTCCAGCCCCTGCAGCAGGTTCCAGGCCGCTTGAGCCGAAAGCGCCGCGCCCATGTTGCGTAGCGGTACCACGCGAGCACGGGCAATAAAGGCGGCGTCGCCCACATCGCGAGTATAACTAACGCCGTGATAGGAGATATCCGGCTCGTTTAGTAGCGGGAAACGGCTGGCATTTTCCGCCCAGGGGAATGTGCCTGAATCAACAATCACACCGCCCACTGTGGTGCCATGGCCGCCTATATATTTGGTGGCCGAGTGAACGACAATATCTGCTCCGTGTTCGATGGGGCGACATAGAAACGGCGTTGCGGTGGTGTTATCCACAATCACCGGCACCCCATGACGGTGGGCTGCGTCAGCCAACTTTTGCAGGTCTACCACGCCACCAGATGGGTTACCGATACTCTCGCAAAATACTGCTTTGGTACGCTCGTCAATCAGCGCTTCAAGGCCGTCGATATCATCTTTATCGGCAAACCTGACTTGAATGCCTTGGCGTGGCAAGGTGTGGGCAAACAAGTTGTACGTGCCGCCATACAGCTCACTAATCGAGACAATATTATCGCCCGCTTCAGCAATGGTTTGGATCGCATAGGTAATCGCAGCCATCCCAGAGGCCACTGCCAAGCCTGCAATACCGCCTTCCAATGCGGCCACCCGCTGCTCCAGCACCGCGCAGGTTGGGTTCATAATGCGCGAATAAATATTCCCTTCCACTTTTAGATCAAACAGATCCGCTGCGTGCTGGGCGTTATCAAATGAGAATGACGTGGTCTGGTGGATCGGCACGGCAACAGCGTTTTGTGAATCAGGTGCATAACCATGATGAAGGGCAATCGTTTCAGGCTTCATAAGAACAGCTCGCTAGTTGATGAAGGATCATCCTTGATCCTAAACAAGCGACACCCCGAAGGCCAATGTCGTTTAGTCTGGGGGTCGCCAGAGCCGTTCTTGTTAATGCGTGGCGCTTAGGCGCCAAGCAAACGGTTAATTTCTTACGGTAATCACTGAGCACTTGGCGGCATGGCTAACTTTGTGTGAAACACTGCCGATCATGACACTCCCTAGGTCACTAAGCCCTCGACTGCCCATTACGATCGCATCAACGCTATTGGCCTTGGCTACGTCTAAAATTACTCTGGCGGGATCACCGCTAACCAACAGCCGTTCAACCTGGCACGCACCTGCTTGAGTGGCAAAGACAGAGGCTTTTTCTAACAGTGTTTCACCTGCTTGTTCACGCTCTGCTAAGGTCGATTCAGGGTTCACCACGCCTAATCCCCAGACCATCGTAGTTGTGTAGCTGAGTACTTCAGGCACATGCAGCAAATATACTTTTGACAACCCTTCTTTTTTCAGCAAATGACAAGCAACGTCAACCGCTTGCTTGGCATGTTCAGAGCCATCGACCGGCACTAGAATTGAATCAAACATGACCTCACACTCCTTTATTTTTTATAAATAGATACAGGTTTTAAAACAGCAGCGGTCAGCCAATGCCTGTCGGGAAGCCACGCATCATGTGGTAATATATTTGGCTAATAGACCGCATTAACGCCCCCTGCTTTCAGCGTGCCGATATCGCTCAACTAGAGATAGCAACACCCCATTTTGCCCACCACTGTTTCGGTACTAAGGCTCATTCTGGTCGTCAAACCACAACAAAACGACTATTGATTAAGTTATTGCCCATACCCAGGAGGTATCATGGAACTGCGCCACTTACGCTACTTTTGCGTCGTTGCTGAAGAGCTGAACCTCACCTGTGCCGCTGAACGCCTGCATATGTCGCAACCTCCTTTATCTCGCCAAATTAAACAGTTGGAACAAGAAGTTGGCACTGTGCTGTTTGAACGCAGCTCTCGGGGCTTACGCCTAACGCCCGCCGGTACTTTTTTCCAGCAACATGCACTGCAAATATTAGAAAAAGTTGAAGTTACTATAGACGCCACTCGGCGTATGGCGCGCAGCCAAAGAACACTCTTCGGTGTGGGCTTTGTTCCTTCTGTCTTTTATGGCCAACTGCCGATGCTAGTCCGTGACCTAAGAAAACGGGAAAATATCGAGCTATCGCTGGCAGAGATGACCACCATTCAACAAATTCAAGCGCTTAAAGCAGGGCGTATTGATATTGGCTTTGGAAGACTGCGCATTGACGACCCAGATGTTGAGCAAGAGATTCTGTTTAACGAACCATTAATAGCGGCTCTGCCAACCGGTCACCCATTAGAGGGCACATCGCCTACCTGTGAAGAGCTCGCCCGCTATCCACTGATTATTTTTCCTGCTAAACCACGCCCTAGCATGGCAGATGTGGTGCTGGGTATCTTCCGTCGTCAGCGGCTAAAAATCGATGTGGTGCAAGAAGCCAACGAGCTGCAAACGGCGCTGAGCCTTGTGGCTTCGGGGATTGGTATTACCCTGGTGCCTGAACAAGTTAAACGGGTTCAACGTGAAGGTGTTTCCTACGTAACGCTTGCCGATAAGAGCATCACGACGCCTGTGGTATGTAGCCGTCGACGGGGCGACAAACCATCGCCGATTATGGAAGAGGCAAACGCGATTCTAAAGGTGCTTGTGGACAATCGCCGCTCAGGGCGTTACCCCTAACGGACTAAACCTCATTAAATAACCCTCATTAAATAAATGAGATAGATTGAATCTCGCCCTGCAAACCCAATGTGTAAAAAAATCCCGCTTTGCGAAAGCAATAACGGGACAAGGAGAATATCGAGTAAAAGGGCTAAAAAAGAATAACAAATAAGAAGTGACCGAGTTTTAGCCTGTCTTTTCCAACACGTTGCGAGCGAAGATAAATTCAAAGTCTTTTGTTTCAAAAATCGCTGAAACAATGACACCTAACACCAGCGCCCAGAACGTGGCACCAATGCCCAGAATTTGCAGGCCAGAAGCCGCAATCAGAAAGGCGAACAGCGCGCCTATTTCATGCTTTTTACCAGCAAAGGCAATCGACATTGAGGAGGTAATGACGCGCATCAGCGCAAGCCCAGCAATAATCGCGATAAAATAGCGCGGTGTCGCTTCCAGCAGGCTGACGACATAGCCGTAAAAGGGCGCTGCTACCACAAAGATAGCCGCCGCCACCACTGCCGCGACCCAGCGCTTATCATGGGTACCTGCCTCGGGGGACGAGCAGATTCCAGTCATTGGTGCGGCAATGCAGGTACTGTGCAGGTTAAAAAACGCCGATACCATGGTGCCAAAGCCACCCACGGCAGTAATGCCGTTGGCAGGCACCTCTTTGTAGCCCATTCCTTTCACCAAGCCCACGCCCGCAGGGGTTTCCATACCGACTAGAATAATCGCCAACGGCAGGCCATAAGTGAGAAAAGCACTTAGGGTGAAGTGGGGAACAATAAACTCCGGAAAACGGATCGTCGCTTCGATACCGGATAGGTCAACGCCTGTCGCTATCAGGTAAAGAATACCTGCGAGCATAGCCACGATCAGAGGGGGAATTTTACGAAATAGCCGTGCGGAAATGAAAAATGCCAGAATCATAATCGAGGCTGGCACTATCGCGCTCTCCAGCGGGCGTACCATATTGAGTCCAAAGCTCAGTAGCATACCTGCCACCATACCCATCACGATTGGCATAGGGATTAAGCGCATCACAATCCCCATCACACCCGTTAGGCCCGCCACCAGCGCAATCGCCCCCGCAATTAGGCTGGCTCCTAACGCCGCTTCTAACCCCACCACGGGAATAACGGCGGCGAACATTAGCGCCCCTGGAATAGAGTTAGCCATTGGAATGGGCAGCCGATAATAAGCGGGCATCACCAAACCAAATAGCCCGTTGATCATCAGGTAACTGATCACCCAGATCATAATAAACGAAGAGTCTAGTCCAGCAGCAGTGCCCGCACTGATATGAACGACGCCAACGCTAAGGCCTAAAATACCGGCGACCAAACCGGTACTGGCATTATCAACATTTAGGTCGCGCAGGAAATCACGGGGCGCGTGCCTGAGGCTAACGCCTTTCTCTATATGTTTCACGGTGTACTCCAGGGTATTGTTATGATTAGCGTTGAAGTGACTATAGCGATAGATGGGTTATCCGAGATCACCACCTGCAACGGGTAATACGCTGCCAGTGATGTAGCTAGCATCGTCAGACGCAAGGAATAAAATGGGGGCGACCATTTCATCCAACGTGCCATAACGACCCATTAGGCAACTCTGCTTGGTTTGATCAATGTGCGCTTGAAACCAAGCTTTTTCTGTCTCGCTGGTCAGCTCTGGTGTGCCCCGTGAAATACGCCGTGGTGGCGCTTCAGTGCCGCCAGGGGCTGTCGCAACGACGCGAATACCATGCTCGGCGTACTCAAATGCCAGCGAAGCGGTCATTGCGTTAACCCCACCTTTCGCCGCCGAATAAGGAATGCGGTGAATACCACGGGTGGCAGCGGAGGAGACGTTAACAATCACGCCGCTACCCTGTGCCACCATCATGGGAAGCGCCGCCCGACAGCACCATAGCGTAGGCATTAACGAGCGATTGATCTCGGCGGCTATTTGCTCGTCCGTAAATTCAGTGAACGGTTTAAAATTAATCGCACCGCCCACGTTATTGATTAAAATATCGATGCGCCCAAACTGCTTATATGCCACCTGCATTGTTTGCTCAGCACCAGCCCATGTCTCTAGGTCCGTTTGCACACCAACGACCTGACGCCCCTGCCCGCTTAGCTGGTCGACAACTTCGTGAATGAGGTCAGCCCGGTCTACCAGAACCAAACGCGCGCCTTCCGCCGCAGCGCGCTCAGCAAGACGCCGCCCGATCCCTTGGGCTGCGCCAGTGATCACCATGACGCGATCTTGAAAGCGTAAACGGTTAAGACATTGGCTACTCATGCGCGCTCTCCCACTTGATTCGGGGTGAACTTCTCGTAGTGGAAGCTCTGCGGCGTAATACCTTCGGTATCAAAATGGTTAAGTACCGCATCCACCATGGGGGGCGGGCCGCAAAGGTAGACATCAATATCACCATCGTGCAGAACGCCCGCATCCATGTGATGGGTGACATATCCCTTCCGCGGATGCTCGCTGGCGTCGTCAACGACGACCGTTGAGTAGCTAAAGTTCGCTAGCGCTTCCTTAAAGGCATCTAACGCATCGGTTTTCACTAGGTGATCATCTTTATTGACGCCGTAGACCATATGGATCGGTGCGTCGCACTCTTTTTGTACCAACTGCGCCAGCATCGATAAGAACGGTGCTAACCCAGTACCGCCTGCCAACATCAGCACCGGCCGGGTCACCTCGCGCAGGTAGAAACTACCCAGCGGGCCGGTCAGCTTAAGCCGATCACCCACCTTTGCCCGTTCGGTTAAGTAACCGCTCATCACCCCGTTAGGGATATTACGGATAAGGAAAGTGGCTCGTTTATCGCCAGGCAGTGAGCTAAACGAGTAAGAGCGATGCACCTCAGTGCCTGGCACATCAATATGGATATATTGTCCGGGTAGGAAGGTCAGACCGTCGGCGTTATCCAGATCAACGACAAGCTCAATGCTATCTTCAGAGAGCGACTCGACTGCTGCGACCGTGCCCTCAACGCTGCCTACCTGGGTTTTACACAGTGTCGAGGCCACCGGCACTTGGATAACGCAGTCTGATGAGGGCACCATTTGGCATGTTAGCACCTGTCCTTCAGCCACCTCCTCGTCCGAAAGTGCCTCTTCTAGGTACTCGTCACCCATGTCAAATTGGCCCTGTTCGCAATATCCCTTGCAGGTGCCACATACCCCGTCAGAGCAGTCCATCGGCAGGTTAACTTTTTGCCGATACGCAGCATCAAGAACGGTTTCCCCTTCTTTACAACCGATAAAACGGGTCACGCCGTCTTCAAAGTTGAGGGCAATGGTATAGCTCATGGTTGAATCTCCTCCCACATCAGGTCAAATGTGGTAAACGTCGATGACCTGCTGGATATAGTCGTTGTTCAGCTGTACGACTTTTCTTGTGATGAGCGGTGTTTCACCCGACACATCCAGGGTGTAAAACGCTGCCCCGAAAAAGCTGTCGGTGACTTTGTAGCGGTGGCTAAGCGTGTGCCAGTTAAAGCGCAGCTCCACCTTATCGCCCTCTTGGGAAAGTATTTCGAGGTTGCTAATTTGGTGGGTGGTGCGTGGCTCAGGTGTGCTTGCACCGCTGCGCTCGGTCTTAATCCGATAAACCCGGTCTTCCAGCCCTTCACGATTGGCGTAGTAGATCAGTGAAATTTCACTGTGCGGGTCACGGGTCAACTGGTCGTCGTCATCCCAAGCGGGCATCCAAAACTCAGCGTCTTTGTGGTAGCAGGCCAACCATTCGTCCCATTCGCGGTCGTCCAGTAAACGGGCTTCGCGGTACAGGAAGGCTTGAAGGTCGTGATAGGTAATGCTCATAGTGGTTTCTCCCCTGGTCACTCGGCGCCTAGGTGTCTAAACACTTAGGCGGATGCGGTGGCAATGAACTGACTGCGCTCTTTATCAATTGCGCGCAACATTTCGTCGACCCAGTGTTTGTGGTGCAACACGTAGAGGCCTTCATCTTCGGGGGAAGCGCCACTCAGCAGTGGTTTCATATCGATTGCCTGGGCATTTTCGTCAGCCCCTTCAACCCACTGTTTCGCGCCGCGAGAGAGGTCATTCCATTCCGCTAACGCACCGTTGTAGCCTTCTTGGCAAGCGCGGAACTCTTCAAGATCATCTGGGGTGCCCATACCAGAGACGTTAAAGAAGTCTTCATACTGGCGGATACGCACGGCGCGGTTTTCAGCCGACTCGCCTTTAGGAGCGAAGCAGTAGATGGTGACTTCGGTTTTGTTAACGTCGATGGGGCGCAACACGCGAATTTGCGTGGAGAACTGATCCATCAGGTAGACGTTAGGGTAGAGACACAGGTTACGCGTTTGGTTAACGATGGAATCTGCACGGGCGTCGCCCAGCTGCTCCTGAATCCACTCTTTTTGCTGATAGACCGGGCGCACTTCAGGGTTAAGCAGACGTGTCCACAGCATCATGTGGCCATTTTCGTAAGAGTAGAAACCGCCTTTACTCTTCGACCAGCCATCAGCGTCCACCGCTTTGGTGCCGCCTGCATCGTAGTTACGACGCTCCATGGTGGAGGCATAGTTCCAGTGCACTGAGCTTACGTGGTAGCCATCGGCACCGTTTTCAGCCTGGAGTTTCCAGTTTCCTGAATAGGTGTAAGAGGATGTGCCACGCAGAATTTCCAAGCCTTCCGGTGCTTGATCAACGATATTATCGATAATCTTGGTGGTTTCGCCCAGATGTTGCTCAAGAGGCTGAACATCCGCACTCAAACTGCCGAACAGGAAGCCTTTGTAGTTTTCAAAGCGAGGCAGGCGTTTCAGGTCATGGGAGCCATCTTCTTTAAAAGAGTCGGGGTAGGCACCGACCTTCTCGTTTTTGGCTTTCAGTAACTTGCCGTCGTTCTTAAACGTCCAGCCGTGGAACGGGCAGGTAAAGGTGCCTTTGTTGCCGCGCTTGCGGCGACACAGCGTCGCGCCACGGTGAGCACAGGCATTAATCAGTCCATGTAGCTCGCCCTGTTTGTCACGGGTGATAATCACCGGCTGGCGGCCCATAGTGACGGTCATGTAGTCGCCCGGCTCAGCGATTTGGCTTTCGTGGGCCAAAAACAGCCAGTTGCCTTCAAAGATATGCTTTAGCTCGAGTTCAAAGAACTCAGGGTCAGTAAACATACTGCGATGGCAGCGAAAAACACCGTTCTCTGGTTCGTCTTGTACGGCACCGCGCACGCGGGCTTCGAGCTGATCAAGCTTCGTGGTCATGATCTCTCTCCTGGTAGTTATCGGTCTTATCGCAGCGGGCCTAGGGGCTGGCCCGCGTTCATCAGGATGGGGGGTTATACCTTGGCAGTACCGGCCAACTGGCTGGCTTGATCAGCCTCGTTTTCTTTAGCGCGTGGGCGGGCGTGGCGTGTTTGCAGCTCAGCGGCGTCAGTCTTGTTGAGCTCAATATCGAACACAACTTCTGAGAACGGGCCGTCTAGCTCGCGCTGGGCGATGGTGTTTTTATCGTCGATCTTGTTCGCTGGAACGACTAGCTCTTCACGCGTGGCAAAAGCGAAATCATCAAAGGTGTAGGGGTCACCAGCGAGATTAATCTGGGTTGTCAGGTGCTGATGGCCCGGTGCAGAGACAAAGTAATGGATATGGGCAGGGCGCTCGCCATGACGACCGAGTGACTTCAACACGACATCCGTTGGGGCACCTTCAGGAACGCCATAACCAGAAGGGATAATGCTGCGCGCAGTGTAGCGGCCTTGCGCATCGGTATAGATGGTACGGCGCAGGTTGTACTCGCTCTGCGCCTCATCAAAGAAGGAGTAGCCGCCTTTGGAATTGGCGTGCCAGATTTCGACCTTAGCCCCCTTGACTGGCTGCCCGTCCACATCACGTACCTGGCCGGTTAACCACATGGTCTCGCCGTCGTTATCCTGGCCGTCGTCCATGCGCGCAAAGCCTTCTTCTTCTGGGGCGCCAGCCACGTAAAGCGGCCCTTCGATAGTGCGCGGTGTACCTCCAGTTCGCTTGGCTTCAGCGTCGATGGCGTCTTGGCGCATATCAAGGAAGTGGTCAAATCCTAGCCCAGGCGATAGCAAACCGAACTGTGTTTGGTTGCCCAAAGCGTTAAGCAGATTAACAGCAGCCCAGTACTCTTCTTCAGTGACGTTAAAATCGTCAATCAGCTTGAACAGATCGGACACCAAGCGATGAACAATCTGTTTGGCGCGATCATTGCCACCCGTTTGGTCGAAACCAGCAATGGTCTTTAAAAAGTTCTGTACGTCTGGTGTGTCAAAAATCTTCACGGTCATGGTGACATCCTCAGTTTGTTATAGGCTATTGTTTTATTAATAAGAACTGGCGTATTACTTGGGTAATCAGCGGTCGTCTTCACGTACTGAAGAGGGGTGACGACACAGCGGCTTGACGCTAATTTCCATATAAGGAAACAGCGGCAAATTGCTGATCAGTTCTTGCAGCTCGGCGTTGTCTTCAACATCAAAAATACTGATATTTGAGTAGCTACCCGCTACCCGCCACAGGTGGCGCCATTTGCCTTGGCGCTGTAGGTTTTGGGCATACGCCTTTTCAGTGGCCTTAATATCCGCTGCCTGCTCTGCTGGCATATCGGTCGGCAGCTTGACGGTCATCTCTACCTGGAACAGCATAAATTTCTCCTCTTCAGCCGCGCGCAGATGCCAACATCGACTGGCAAATTTTTACTTATGCGGCATGTAGTTGCGACGGATAGTTGCGTGGCTTTAATCGGGTTACTGACGTGAGTAGTAAGCCAATTTCTCTTCATCCAAGGTGATGCCCAACCCTGGCCCTTGGGGCAACGTCACCCCAAACTCGGTGTAGTTAAGTGACTTAACGACAATGTCGTCTTTCAGCAGCAGCGGTCCGAACATTTCAGTGCCCCAAGTCATTTCTGGTAGCGTTGCCCAGGCATGTAGTGAAGCGGCCGTTCCAATGGTGCCCTCCAGCAAGGTGCCGCCGTATAAGCCAACGCCCGCGGCTTGCGCCACATGCGCCAGTTCCAACACACCATGGATTCCACCAGACTTGGCAATTTTTAACGCGAAGGCACCGCTGAACCCGCCGCTCACAAGATCGAGTCCGTCGCGGGCATCCTGCACGGCTTCATCTGCCAGCATCGGCACGTTAAAACGGTTCGCTAGGCGAATAAGCCCTGCATGTTCACGGGCAGGTATGGGCTGCTCAATTAACTCGATACCGGCATCCTGTAGCGCTTGAATGCCACGCACTGCGGTGGATTCGTCCCACGCTTGGTTTACGTCAACGCGTACACTGGCGCGATCACCTAATGCTTGTTTAATAGCTGCGACGTGACCTACGTCTTGGTCGAGTGAATTAGCACCAATTTTTAATTTAAAATCGCAGTGACGTCGCTGCTCTAAACGCAGCTGCGCTTCATCGATATCCTTGGCGGTATCGCCGCTGGCTAATGTCCACAGCACAGGCAAATGTTCCTGCCGAGCGCCGCCAAGCAATTCAGCAACGCTTAAGCCCAAACGTTTGCCTTGTGCATCCAGGAGTGCCGTTTCCAACGCTGACTTAGCAATCATGTTGCCGCGTGCATGGCGGTTCAGGCGGGAGCGCAGCTGGTGGATATTGCTAGATGACTGGCCGACAAGAAGCGGCGCCAAATAGATATCGATATTGCGCTTAATGCTTTCAGGGCTTTCCGGGCCGTAGGCCAGGCCACCAATGGTGGTGCCTTCACCAATTCCTTCGATACCATCGGAGTGGCGCATGCGCACAATCACCATGGTTTGGCAGGCCATAGTGGTCATTGAGAGCTTATGCGGACGAATCGTCGGCAAATCGACTAGCAGCGTCTCAATATGTTCGATGACAGTTGACATGGCAGCTCCAGCGTCTGGCGTTGTTTAACTAGGGGCAGTTTGGTGGCCGCCAGTTGTTAAAACCAATATTGTTTGAGTGCCTTGCCATACCGAGAAGGTATTGCTACCAGACGGCTAAATGCGCCTTTTTGTGCTGCTCAACGCTGTCTGTCTCGCCCTATGCGTGTGATAAAGCGCCACAGAGATAGACGTTTTTCAATGAGTTATCACCGTGCCGCCGAGCTAACCCTGCCAAAATAAAAAACGGCGCAGCGTTGCACTGCACCGTTGTCGGTGTTTGGCCTCTGACAATCCTATGACTAACGCCAGTCACGCCGGCTGCTGTCATCAGTACGCTGGAACCTGTCTCTTCTGTTGTCTGCTGTCAGCCGGTTGTTTTGCGACAAAAGCATAATGGTGGGCAGTCTTCGAAAACGTTGGGAGTTACCCATTTTCTACTTCTCCGCTTCTCCATTTCTCTAGTTCACCTTCTTTCCCTTGCTACTCTCTCCTCTCAACCGTTCTAAATAGTAGAATGGTCTATGTACTTTTAATCAATTTTATTATTATGTTAGCCTGCTTACAATCTCTCTCGTCGTCCAACAGCGATGAATAGTCATCGCAAATTTAGAGACGTTTTATTTAACGTGAGGTTAAAAGTTATGAAGTTAATCAATACAGTAGCAGCCGCCGCCCTAATTCTATTCTCTGGTGCAGCACTTGCCGAACGCGGCTCTGGTGAAGACAATCAAATCGCTTACCCTGACTCGTCAGCACAGCATCAAACAGATGCCACGACGTTCACTGCCTCTGAATTACCGATTAGGAATTCGAAGTAAGTAGAGGGGTTCATTATTCACTGAACGCAAACAGTTGGCGGGCCAAAAGGCCCGCCAATTGTTTATATAGGCAACGTTTATATAGGCAATTTTTATATAAGAAATGTTTATATAAACAGCGTTGTTGCTAAATCGATAAAATTCTTGAGTACGGGAGGCTCTTCTCCCGAACGCCATGCAAGCCATAGCGGCATGTCACAGGATGATAGTTCCTCTAACTCAATAAAAACGATACCCGACATCGGGTGGCAACGACTGGCAGCGGGCACAATCGCTAACCCTAGCCCAGCGGCCACCATACTAAGAATAGTCAGGTTATCAGCCCCATATTGCACTACGAGAGGCTCAAAGTTTAAGCGTGCAAAGTGTGCGACCACACGGTCGAAATAAACCGGTGAAATGCTGCGGTATCCCCATACAAACTCAGCGTCACAAAGCGCGGCTAAGCTTACGGGCGGCGACTCTGCCCATGATGATGAGGCGGGCACCGCCAGAACCAAATGATCGTGCTGCAACAGCTGCGCATCAATACCCGACGGCATGTCATCATCAAGATAAAGAATACCGACGTCGAGGCTGCCCTGCTGCAGCCTATCTAGCTGCGGCCCAGAAAGCAGCGGAAAGACATCTAGCGCTACCTTTGGGTAACGTTCCCGATAGCCGCCCATTAACTTGGCAACTTCCGGCAGCCATAGGTGCGTAACGGTCACCCCAAGACTCAGCTTGCCGGTTTGCCCACTCCCCAGGGCCAAGAGCCGCGCTTTAATATCTGAGCGCTCATCAAGTAACCGCGTGGCTTCGCTATACAGCGCCTTCCCCGCTACGGTTAAGTGAATACCACGGGCATGGCGATCTAACAGTTGTGTGCCAACACTCTCTTCTAGCAGGCGCATCTGCCGAGTTAACGCCGGTTGGGCGATATGCACACGTCGACTAGCCGCCGATATCGAACCCGTTTCTACTACCGCGATAAAGTACTCCAGCTGACGAAACTCCATCGGCGCACTAAGACCTCAGTTAACCCTTTGAATAATTAGGCAAGACCCGCGTGTCTTAACCTTTTCCCAATAGCTTCTTAAAAGCCATATCAATATGATATAGCCAGTATCTAAAATCTATATTTCTGGTATTGGTATTCTTATTTCATAGTGAACGGACAATCCATAACAAGACTCGTATGACGAGCAGGATATCCCATGAACAAAACCTACCACCTTCTTATTGGACTGCACTTTACTCTGTGCACCCTAGCAATGATTTGGCCTGGCGCATTAATCGCCAACCGTATCGAACCTACCGTGCTCGGCCTGCCCTTTCTGTTCTTCTGGTACATTTTATGGATGCTGGTGCTGTTTATCGGCATGTGGATTGCCTTCGTGATTCGCCACGGGGGTAGCCGCCATGAATGATTCACTAATTGTGGTTGGCATTACCCTCACCTATCTTGCCCTGGTACTTTGGGTTGGGCTACGTGCCCGAGGCCAACAAAACTCTAGTTTGGAAGGTTATGTGGCCGGTGGCCGTCATGTAGGCGTGGTCATACTGTTCTTTATTTTGGGAGCGGAAATTTTTTCTGCCTTTGCGTTTCTTGGCGCACCGGGCTGGGCTTACAAGCATGGTGCTCCCGGCTTCTATATTCTTGCCTACCTGTCGCTAGTGCCCATCACCATTTGGGCCATGGGGCCACGTGTGGCCAAACTAGGCCGCGAGCGCGGCTATCTCACCCAGGGCGATATGATTGCCGATCACTACAAAAGCAAATCGCTTGGCTTGCTGGCCGGGGTGATTGGTGTATTGGCCTTGGTGCCCTACCTGACGATTCAGATTGCCGGTGCCGGACTGCTGTTTCAGGCAGCAACCGACGGGCTGATCCCATTCTGGCTAGGCGCACTCCTCGCCTTTGTGGTCGTCGCTACCTATGTTTTTTGCAGCGGGCTAAATGGTATTGGTTGGACCAACCTGATCCAGGGCATCATGATGATCGCGATTGCCTGGTTCTTGGGGCTTAGCATCTCTGAACGCATTTACGGCGGCGTAGGCGAAATGTTCAGCCAAATCCAGCTGACCATGCCTGAATATCTGACGATGCCAGGCGCTACCGGCATGAACTGGGGCTACTTCAGCACCGCTGTATTGGTCAGCGCGTTTGGCGGTGCCATGTGGCCACACCTGTTTATGAAGTTCTACTCTGCTGATAGTGGCAGAACGCTGCGCAAGGTCAGCGTTTTCTACCCGCTTTACGCCTATCTGCTGGTACCTCTGCTATTTATCGGCTTTGCAGGCATTCTGGCCTTCGCCGACTCACCTTTAGAGCGTTCAGATACGGTACTGCTGCGTATGGTGATGGATGTAGCCAACTTCTCACCTTGGGTGATCGGCCTAATGCTTTCTGGCGCGCTGGCTGCAGCCATGTCGACCGGTTCCAACTTAGCGCATACCGCCGCAGTAGTGTTAGTGCGTGATGTAGTCGGCCCGACCGTCATGAAAGGGGCTAGCGAAAAAGCGATGGTCAGCGCTACTCGTTGGAGCGTTCTTGGTCTATCGCTCATTGCTTACCTATGCGCACTTGCCAACCCTTCATCGTTAGTACTGCTCTTGTTGGGTGCCTATGGCCTTATCGTGCAGCTTTTCCCTATGGTGCTTGGCGCGCTGTTTTTACCACAGCTACGTCGCAACAGTGTCATGGCAGGCGCGCTAGTGGGCAGTATTGCTTACCTGCTGATGGATTTTGTTTGGAGCTCCCCCCTCAATTGGCACGCGGGCGTTTGGGCAATGTTGCTTAATATCGCCGTTGTTGGGGTATGCCAGTGGCTCATTAAACCAGCCGTACCACCGGTAATTGCCGCCCAGCCTAGTGCTTCAACAACCTCAACTAATGCCCATTAAGTGCCTGGAGAACAGCATGACCATTCAGCTTGACTGTTTTACGTTCAAAAGCGCTATCCATACCCAGCTAGCAGCAACCATAGAGGATGTTAAAACGCTTTATCGACAGCTGCACCAACACCCAGAACTGCCTTTCCAGGAGCACAACACCAGTGCGCAACTCGCGCAATCTTTGGAAAGCCTTGGCTATCACGTGACTCGTAATGTTGGCGGTACTGGCGTGGTGGCACTGCTCAGGAATGGCGAAGGCCCAACGGTCATGCTGCGCGGTGATATGGACGCGCTTCCAATCAAAGAAGAAACCGGGCTGGCGTTTGCCAGCCAGGTCACCGCCGTTACGGAAAATGGCGCAGAAGTGCCGCTAATGCATGCCTGCGGACACGATCTACACAGCAGCTGCATTGTCGGCACAGCCGCTGTAATGGCAGGTCTGAAGGAGCACTGGTCAGGTACGTTGATGCTGATTTGCCAGCCTGCCGAGGAAATTTTTGGCGGCGCTAAAGCGATGCTTGAAGATGGGCTTTATACGCGCTTCCCCCGGCCAGATATCATTCTAGGCCAGCACAATATGCCCGCCCTTGCGGGCACCGTTGGCCATATCTCTGGTAGCGCCATGGCGGCGTGTACCAACTTAGCGGTTACTATTCACGGCGCAGGCGGACATGGTTCCATGCCCGCCCAAACGGTAGACCCTGTGGTGATTGCAGCCCATGTCGTTACTCGCCTACAGAGTATTGTCTCCCGAGAAGTGCCACCGGAAGAAACCGTGGTGGTCACCGTTGGTAAGCTCCATGCAGGCACTCAGGCCAATATCATCCCGCACATTGCTGAGCTTGAGATCAATATTAGAAGCTTTGATAACGCACTGCACCGTCAGGTAGTGGCGTCTATTGAGCGTATTATCCGCGCTGAGTGTGAGGCAGGCCGCACGCCTAAACCGCCAACCTTCCAAGTGCTCAACGAGACCATCGCTCTGCACAACGACCCGATGGCCGTTGAGCATGTGCGCCACGCCCACGCTGAGCATTTTGGTGTTGCTAATCTTTACGCTATGCCACGCCTTAATGGCAGTGAAGATTTCCCGCTGTTCGGCAACGCACAAGCAGGCGGCTTTAGCGGCGATGACATTCCCTATGTGTATTGGTTTATCGGTGCCACGCCTGCGGAGCGCTGGGCCAACACGCCAGGCGAAAATGTCTCACAGAAAATGCGCCATCTTGAGATGCCACACTCCCCCTACTACTTTCCTGGCAATGACGTAACGCTACGCACCGGCATTGAAGCGATGACAACCGGCGCGCTGGCTTATTTGTCCTAGAGCTAGTTGTCCTAGAGCTATTTTCCTAAACGTCGTCGCGGTAGTGGCAATGCCACTACCGCGATGGACGCTTGAGACAAGCAGCTAAGACGATTTTTTAATACGATTGTTTCAATCCAAGAATATCGCGCGCCTGCTGCCAAGTGGCCACTGGGCGCTGATACTTTTCACACAACGCGACAGTCCGTTCGACCAACGCTGCATTAGAGGGGGCTAGCGTATCGCGATCAAGACGCACATTGTCTTCAAGGCCTGTGCGAGTGTGCCCACCGGCAGCAATCGCCCACTCATTAACGACGTATTGATTAGCGCCGATACCTGCCCCACACCACTGGGCATCCGGTGCTAAGCGTTTGAGCGTTTCAATATAAAAATCAAACGTAGGCTTGTCCGCTGGCATGGAGTTTTTAACCCCCATTACAAACTGAACATAGAGCGGAGACGTAATGCTGCCTTGCTCTGCAAGTGCCACCGCCTGATGAATATGGGATAAATCGAACGCCTCGATTTCCGGCTTAACTGCGTAGGTGCGCATCTCGTCAGCGAGCCACTGCACCAGCTGTGGTGGGTTTTCATAGACACGTGTAGGGAAGTTATTCGACCCCACTGAGAGACTGGCCATATCCGGTGCCAATGGCAGCATGCCACCACGGGCTTCTCCTGCGCCAGAGCGCCCACCAGTGGAAAGCTGAATAATCATGCCAGGGCAATGCTGTTTAAGCCCTTCCATCAGGCGGCCAAATTTCTCAGGGTCTGAGGAGGGTGTTTGATCATCGTTACGCACATGGCAGTGGGCAATGCTTGCGCCAGCCTCGAAGGCTGCCTGAGTGCTTTCAATCTGCTCTGCAACGGTGATCGGCACTGCCGGGTTATCCTCTTTACGAGGTAAGCTGCCGGTGATGGCGACGCAGATAATACAGGGGTTAGACATGAGCCCCTCCTTGCTGAATCGGTAGCTGAGCGCTGACGCCGCTCGTTAAACCGGAAAGGTTAGTGAGAAACAGCGTGATCGGGCGTAGCAAACAGTGCCAGCAGCTTTTCCGCCAGCAGCGCCGGTGCCTCGACTGAGGGCACGTGACCGACGCCCTCAAGAAGGGTTAGCGCTGCACCATCGAGTTCGGCCGATAGTGCTTCCAGCGTTGATGGCGGCGTGGCCATATCTTCGCTGCCGCCAAGTAACTGCACCTTCACGCTCTTGCCGGTTTTTTTGCCGGTCAGCTTTCCGCAGAAGGTATCGCGGCCCAGCATTTCACACAGCTGTGCGTAGGACTCATCGTCGCCACGGCCCATTTGTACGCACCATCCTGCTTTCAGCGCCGGGCTTGCCTCAAACGCCGCGGGGGCAAACCAACGCGGCACAATTTCTTGAGCCATCGCCGCCAGGCCCTCATGACGAACCCTATCCGCGCGGGTGTTCCACAAATCTGTGTTGCCAATCACTGCGCCAGTATTGGTCAGCGTGATGGTCAACAAACGATCGCTGTGTTCAGCGATTAGCTGTTGACCCACCACGCCACCAATAGACGTGCCAACAAAGTGGAACTGCTCAGCGCCTGCCAATGCCACCAACGCCAGCGCCTCAGCGGCGAGATCAGCGGGCGAAAGTTGCTTACCGCTGACCGCCTGGCTGGCCCCATGGCCGGGTAAATCCCAGGTTAAAACACGGTAGCGCGGCAGCAGTGCGGGGATAATGTCGTCCCACACGGCTTGGCTCATGCCTAACGGATGTGCCAATACCACCAGTGGCTTCATTTCATCGCCAAGCAGCCGATAGGCGACGCTGCGATCATTCATCATTTGAAATGCCATACGGCCTCCGTTAAACGCGCTCAATCAACGTGGCAATACCTTGCCCAACACCCACACACATGGTGCACAGCGCATAGCGTTTACCTGTATTTTGAAGCTCGTGGGCGGCGGTCATTAGTAGCCGAGCGCCCGACATTCCCAAAGGGTGGCCCAATGCAATGGCACCGCCGTTTGGATTCACCCGCGGGTCATCGTCGTTAAGCCCAAGATCGCGCATGCAAGCAAGTGCCTGAGCGGCAAACGCCTCGTTAAACTCGAACACATCGATCTCGTCTATCGTGATTCCCGTACGCTTGAGCAACTTCTGTACGGCGGGCACTGGGCCGTAACCCATAATCCGCGGTTCAACCCCTGCTGTGGCCATACCGATAATTTTTGCCATCGGCGTCAGGCCGTGCTGTTTTACCGCCGCTTGGCTTGCCACCAGCATCGCCGATGCGCCGTCGTTAACGCCGGAGGCATTGCCTGCGGTCACGCTGCCGCCATCACGAAAGGGCGTCGGTAAAGCCGCCAATTTTGCCAAGGTAGTTTCGCGCAGGTGCTCATCCTGATCGAAGATCAGCGGTGCCTGCTTGCGGCGGGGAATGTCAATGGCGGTGATCTCTTGGGCGAAACGGCCCGCTTGCTGGGCACTCGCCGCTTTCTGCTGGGAACGCAGCGCGAAAATATCCTGGTCTTTCCGCGAGATACTGAATTGCTCGGCGACGTTTTCCGCCGTTTCTGGCATTGAATCAACGCCGTAGGATTTTTTCATTAGCGGGTTTATAAAGCGCCAGCCAATGGTGGTGTCTTCAATTTTTTGGCCGCGCGCGAAAGCGCTGTCGGCCTTGCCCATCACGTAAGGAGCCCGAGACATAGACTCGACGCCACCGGCCAAGGCCAGCTCCATTTCGCCCGCTTTAATGGCGCGAAACGCCGTACCAACGGCATCCATGCCTGAGCCACACAGGCGGTTTATGGTCGTGCCAGGTACGGAGGTCGGGATGCCCGCCAGCAGCGACGACATGCGTGCCACGTTGCGATTATCCTCCCCCGCCTGATTGGCACAGCCCATAAATACTTCATCAATGGCAGCAGGATCGAGATCCGGCGCTTGTGCCAACACCGCTTTAAAGATCGTCGCGGCCACATCATCGGGCCGCATGCTGGCCAAGGTGCCACCGAAGCGGCCAATGGCGGTGCGGCGCGGGTGGCATAAATAGACATCACTCATACAAAGCTCCTTATTCGCCCGCGTGGGCCCGCTCGGTGCGTGCTTTCAGTTCGCGCAATATGTCAAGCTCGTTGGCGTTCGGTTCCGGCGTGCTTTCCAGCTGTTCAGCAAAGCGAATATCCCAGCCGGTCGCATCGATCACTTGTTCACGAGTGACGCCAGGATGCAGCGACACCACCACCAGCTCTTTGGTATCTGGGTCGGGCTTCATCACGCACAGGTCGGTAATGACCCGTGTGGGGCCTTTACCAATATTAGGAACGTTGTCGCGCCCCTTGCCGTCACGGCCAAACCCGAGTGTGGTGACGAAGTCGACATCTTTCACAAAAGCACGCTTGGAGTGCTTGAGAGTAATAAAGACTTCACCGGCATTAGTGGCAATTTCAGGCGCACCGCCACCGCCTGGCAGGCGAACCTTGGGCGCTTTGTAATCGCCAATCAGCGTAGTGTTGAGGTTGGCAAAACGATCAATTTGCGCGGTGCCTAAAAAGCCCACATTGACTTTCCCACCCTGCAGCCAATAGCGGAACATTTCCGGCACGGCCACCGTGGTTAGCGCTGACTCACACAGCTCGCCGTCACCAATCGAGAGCGGCAGAATGTCAGGCTTGGTTTGCAGGGTGCCAGACTCATAAATCAGCACTACCTCAGGCGCATGCGTTAAGCGCGCCAGGTTAGCGGCTTCAGAAGGTAGTCCAATACCCACAAAGCAGGTCATGCCATTTTCCAACGCACGGGCTGCCGTCACGGTCATCATTTCAGAAGAGGTGTAACTCATCAGGCTTGGCCTCCCGCAGGGTTGTTGTCAACGCGGTATACGTTGTCGTCGAGCCACTGGGTGAACGTATCGCGGTCACGCGCAATGGCATCCCACTCTTTATAGAAGCGGTTACTGCGACCGTAGTAGCCATGGGTATACGAAGGCAGCGCGCCCTTTTCTGCCACGGCAACGGCACTAATCGCCCAGCCAGGAATCACGCAGGCATTGGGGTGGGCGTTCAGGTCATCGACAATCTCTTCCACGGTGACAACGCTGTGCTTAGCAGCCAGCACCGCCTCTTTCTGTACGCCCACAATACCTTCCACCAGCACATTACCCTGACGATCTGCCCGCTGGGCGTGAATGATCGACACATCTGGCCGCACCGAGGGCACTGCCGCTAGGCGTTCGCCGGTAAACGGGCACTCAATAAATTTGATTTGATCGTTCACGCTCGGCAGCTCGCTACCCACATAGCCACGCAGCACAGCCAGGGGCAGGCCAGCGGCCCCGGCTTCAAACGCGCAGGCCATCGCCGCATGGCTGTGCTCTAAAATTTCAATTTTTTGCGGCCAGCCTTTCTCAACCGCATCACGCAGGCGGTGAAGTGAGCCAACCCCTGGGTTACCACCCCAGGAAAAAATCACTTTCTTAGCGCAGCCCGCGCCGATCAACTGGTCATAAATGATATCGGGGGTCATGCGGATCAGCGTTAGGTCGCGCTTTTTCTGGCGAATAACTTCGTGACCCGCGGCAAACGGAATCAGGTGGGTAAAGCCTTCCATGGCAACGGTAGCGCCGTCGTCGACGTAGCGTGCTACCGCGTCATGCAAGCTGAGAAACTCGGCCATGATAGGTGCCTCTTCGTTGATAATTGCCTTTTTAAAGGCCTTTATTCGCATAACGAACATATATTCTCTTTGCGAACAAATTAATCCTCAAGCGCCCACAAGTCAACTCCGATTTGTCGCTGGGTTTTATTAACGAGCGTTGTCACTTATTGTTCGCCATTCGAACAAAGTGTTATTTTCACGCCTCATTTCCCCATCGACGCAGCAGAGACCCTGATGAGCAATGCCTTACCAGAAGATGTTTTAAAACCAACGGATCGTGATTTTGTTGCGGCGCTGGCCAGCGGGCTGGAGGTCGTGATGGCGTTTGATGAGACGCACACGCGAATGACGCTCAGCGAAGTCGCCGAGCGCACAGGGATGAATCGAGCCAAAGCTCGGCGGTTTTTACTGACGCTCCACGCCCTTGGCTATGTGCGTAAGCAGCAGCGCTACTTCGAGCTAACCCCTAAGGTACTGCAGCTGGGGTACTCGTATTTAGCGTCTAATAATTACCGGGGGGTCATACAGCAGTATCTGGAGGAGATTACCCGCCAGTGCGGCGAATCCTCATCGCTGGGGGTACTCGACGGTGACGACGTTATCTACTTGGCCCGCTCAGCCGCCCCACACCGTTTAATGGCAATCACCCTTTCAGTAGGCACTCGCCTACCGGCGGCTTATACCTCCATGGGCAGAGTGCTACTTGCCCAGTTGTCGGATAGTGAGTTGGATAACTACCTGAGCCAGCTCACCTTAACGCGCCATACCGACAAAACCATTACCGATCCCGCAGCACTGAAAGCAGCGATACAACAAGCACGAGAACAGGGCTACGCGATCACCGATCAGGAACTGGATTCCGGCCTGCGCTCAATAGCAGTACCGGTATTTGATACCCACGAAAAGCTGATTGGCGCGATTAACATCAGTACCAATGCAGCCCGTGTGGAGTTGTCGACACTGCTGGAAACGTATCGACCGCTATTGATGGAAAAAGCACAGCTCATCCGCCAGTCGGTGAGTGTGTGAGCTCCATTCCAGAGGCCTTCGCCTGTGCAATCTGCTGCTGTACCAGATCCCGCTCACGCTCCAGTTCACGGCGCAGTTCTTCTTCCGTCGGTAGATAAGGATGGTATTTAGCGGCAAACATCTGTGCGCTGTCGGTTAGTACCGAGTATTTCACCACCGCTTCGCTTTTCTGGCTGCACAAGATAAGACCAATGGTGGGATTGTCGTCTTGCTCTTTGTAATGCTGATCGTAGATGCGGATATAGCTATCCATCTGCCCCACATCCTGATGGGTAAGCTTGCCTAGCTTGAGATCCACCAGAAGAAAGCATTTGAGTTTGAAGTTATAGAACACCAGGTCGATATAAAAGTCCTGGTCTTCAGTGGTGAGGCGCTGCTGGCGGGCGACAAAGGCAAAGCCTTTGCCTAGTTCGAGCAAAAAAGCTTGTAGGTTATCAATCAGACCGCGTTCAAGATCCGCTTCCAGATAGCGCTCGGCAGGCAGGTCGAGAAAGTCCAGAATATAAGGGTCACGCAGGTAGTGTCGGGCGTCCTGTTGGGCTAACGGGCGCGTAAGCGTCTCGGCCTCCTGCTCGACCGCTGTACGATCCTGACTGCTCAGCAGCCGCTCGTAATACAGCGTACTGATCTGGCGCTCCAATGCTCGACTGCTCCAATGCTGGCTTGCCGCTTCTGCCATGTACCACTCTCTGGCCTGAAGGTTATCAATCCGCAGCAGAATACGATAATGCGTCCAGCTCAAATCGGTACGCAGTGCGTTCCGATTTGGAAACGCCAGATAAAACGCACGCATATTGCGCAGGTTTCTAACATCAAAGCCCTTGCCAAACTCACGGGTCAGTTCGCCGGAGAGTCGCTGAAGCTGCTGTTTGCCATAGGCAGCGCGGGAGTCGCCTTGCTGCTCGTCTTCCACAATCAGGCGGCCTATCTGCCAGTAGGTCTGCACCATGGTGCTGTTGACCGCCTGCACCACCTGCTGGCGGGCAGTGGCAACCAGCTCGCGGATCTCAGACACCAGCCGGGGGCTGAGATCCGCCTGCGATTCCTTGTCTTTTTCAGGCACCATAACCAAGCTCCTTTATGTAGCCACCCACCTGCTCATTCAGTTTTGCAATCTCGCTTTCAATCTCCTTCTGCAACGTAAGCCTAACCGAGCCCTGGCTTAGTGGGTAGTTCTTACCTATCACCCAGTGGTTGCCTGTCCAAGCCAGCAATGAAAAAAATCCAATCTGGTCATATTAGCGCTGGGGCAACCTGTCATTGCCCGTGAGACCTGCCGAGAATATGCCCACACAAGGAAACAAAATCTGTCATTTGCACTGCCGAGTAAACGACGGGTGCCCTTGTTAACGCAGACTCACTACGCCCAACAACACCGACTATTTAGCGTGGTGGCGTGGAGATACCCACAACACAACAAGATTTCTAAGGTGACCTCATGGACAACACTCGACTCAAAGGTAAACACTGCCTGATTACTGGCGCAGCTCGCGGCATGGGCGCTGCCGTTGCCGAACACTATGCTGCCCAAGGTGCAAAGGTATGTGTGGCGGATATCAATCTTGAAGGGTGCGAGGAAGTGGCTGCACGTATCAAGGCTAACGGCGGTGAAGCCATTGCGGTCAAACTTAACGTTACTGATCGGGCCGATGTTCAAGCCGCAGTTAAAGCCACCGTTGACGCCTTTGGTAGCCTGAACGTGATGGTCAATAATGCGGGTATCAACAAGCCATTAATGTTCCTGGATATTACCGAAGAAAACTGGCACCAAATCATGGATGTTAATGCGCTGGGCTGTCTGCTCGGTATGCAGGAAGCGGCCAAGCAGATGATTGATCAGGGCAAGGAAAACGGCCCCTATAAAATTATTAACGTAGGCTCGATTCTGTCTCGTCAGGCGTTTGACGACGTGGTGCCCTACTCATGCAGCAAACATGCGGTACTGGCAATGATTAACGGCGGCGCCAAGGCGCTGGTCGACCACAATATTACCGTTAACGGCTATGGCCCTGGTGTGGTGCGCACCGAACTGTGGGAACAGCTTGATAAAGACTTGGTCAGCATCGGTAAGTTTGAAAAACAGGGTCAGTCGATGGACGAGCTTGCTGAGAAGATGATTCTAATGAAGCGCTACTCCTACCCGGAAGACGTGGTCGGCACCGCCTCTTTCCTAGCCAGCGCTGAATCTGATTACATGACCGGCCAGCTACTGATGATTGATGGCGGCATGATCATGCAGTAACTATCATTCGGGAATGAGGGAATGGCCCCGCCAAACCGTCATTCCCGCATGCCCTTAGCAGGAATCCATGTTGGTTTTAGTACTCAGATTTCAGCGGGAAAGGTCAAGGTGGATTCCCGATAACCCCACTCGGGAATGACGAGGGCCGGTGGTTGATTCGGGAATGACGAGGTAGTGGCTCACTAGGGAATGACGGGAATGGCCCCGCCAAACCGTCATTCCCGCATGCCCTTAGCGGGAATCCATGTTGATTTTAGTACTGAGACTTCAGCGGGAAAGGTCAAGGTGGATTCCCGATAACCCCACTCGGGAATGACGAGGGACTCCTTCGGGAATGACGCAGTGGTGGCTCACGGCGGAGTGACGGGGACGGCCCCGCCAAACTGTCATTCCCGCATGCCCTTAGCGGGAATCCATGTTGACCTAGTACTCAGACTTCAGCGGGAAAGATCAAGGTGGATTCCCGATAACCCCGCTCGGGAATGACGAGGAGTGGTTGATTCGGGAATGGTCCGCCAAACCGTCATTCCCGCATGCTTTTAGCGGGAATCCATGTTGACCTAGTATTGAGACTTCAGCGGGAAAGATCAAGGTGGATTCCCGATAACCCCGCTCGGGAATGACGAGGAGTGGTTGATTCGGGAATGGTCCGCCAAACCGTCATTCCCGCATGCCCTTAGCGGGAATCCATGCTGGTTTTTGTCCGTGTCATCCGTGAGTGTCCGTGGCCGGCCTTAGTAATGCCCCTTTTCGCGCATCACCTTATCGGCGCGTTCCTGAGCTATGGAAAGCGCCTTCTTGATTGAGCGGCGGCCATCCAGCACTTCGAAGATCTCATTACCTGCAATGCTGATCAGCTCGGTAATACCCGGCACGGGTGGGCGCGGCCAGGCCTGTAAAATATCCTTCTTTGCCATGTCATCGACAATCTCAATCAGCGGTGAGAGCGCCGCGACTTCCGGGTCCTGGCTGACGCTGAAGCGCGGTGTCACCAGGCTACCGTTCATGATGTAAAGCTTGGACATATTAGGCGATGTCAGATGCTTTAGCGCCGTCCAGACTGCTTCAACTCGCTCCGGCGCCAGGTTGGCAGGAATCACCAGCGCATAGCCACCAATCGGTGTGATGGCCCGCCCATGATTGCCCACCGGATGCGACAGATAGCCGGTATTACCATGAGCCGGTGACGTTTTATCAAACTCAATCAGCGGTGCCAATAAGGTGTAGCAGTAGGCCATGCTGGCTCCCCCCGAGGCGTAGGACTGCGCACGCTCATACCAGGACATAGTCAGGATATTCGGCGGGGAGTATTTCAACAGATCCAGCATGTACTCACAGGCACGGTAAGCGGCATCCGACTGAAACATGGGCCGCAGCTGCTGGCCTTTGGCGTGCTGAAAATCATAGCCCCCCAGGCATCTCGGCAGATCAATAATCGGCTGGCCGAACTTGGCCATCAGAAAGCTGAAGGTATGCCCCAGCGGTGTACCTCTGGCCGCATTCCAGGCAATGCCATAGCGCCCCTTGGCAGGGTCGTGCAGTTGCCTGGCCACCTTGACCAGCGCTTCCGTGGTGGTGGGTGGCGCTAACTGGGCGGCAGCGAAAATATCCTGGCGGTAGCAGAGCAGTTCAGGCGTAGTCTGCACCGGTATCCCATACTGGCTGCCCGCATAGCCTGAGCTCTGGATCGCCATAGGGTGGAAGTCAGACAAGTCATGGCCATCGCGCTGAATCAAGGAATCCAGTGGCATCAGGATACCACTGGCCGCCAGATCACCAAACCAGGGTAAATCGCAGGCGACAATGTCATAGCGTGATTTTGTCAGGCGCGCATTATCGTGGATATCTTCCAGCAGGTTATCGATCGAACGCGCCTTGTTGCGAATTTCTAGGCCAAAGATCGATTCCAGCTGGCGCTTCAGGTTGTGCATCGCCATGAATGTGGGGTCGGCATGGGCTAGCACCCGCAGACCGCCCTTCAATTCAAGTCGCGCAGAAAGTACCGCTGGCGTTGATATCACCGGCTGTGACGCTGACGCCCCTAAAAATATCTTGCTGGCTGACTCAGAGGCAGGGTCTATCCCGAACAGCGGCCCGAGGATTCCCTTGATACGCTCGGCATAGCGCTCCCACTCTTCAATCATTTCAGGCGATGGGTGCAGAGAAACGGTTTTGCCGGTTTTGGTTCTGGGCCGTGAGATAATCAGCCCACGCTGACGAATACTTTCGATGCCTCGTTTGGCCGTTCCATACGACAGCCCAGAAGCATCCGCCAGCGAGGTGGGCGTCGTCAGCCTGCCTGCCAGGTGATTACGCATCAGATGTAGCAGCATGCGCATTTCGCGATAGCCCGGCGACATGGTCAAGGTGCTTTCGGTTTCATCTTCCAGCTTTTCAATAAAATCAATAAAGCGGGCCAGCTCAGTATTGGATATTTTCGATACCGGCATTTGCGATAGTTTGTCGTAAGGCCCTTCAGGATTGACGTCATCTAACCCGGCTTGACCAGCCATCGGCGTATTTCTCATCACGGCCTCACTTAATTATTGTGCCGACAAAGGCCTGTTTTGCATTATTTAATGTATGCCATCCATGATAAGTCGAATCCCTAACAGAATCAGCAGGCAAAGAATGACCCGGAAAAACAGCTCGCCATCAATGCGTTTCTGAATCACCAGCCCCAACCGCACGCCTAACCACGCCACCGGCATCAACAACAAAGCGATGGTCAGATTATCAATATTCACTAGGCCCAGCAGTGTGTAAGGCACCAGCTTGACCAGGTTGGTAATCGCTAGAAACACCACGGCAGTGCCCAGAAACTGCTGCTTGGTCAGCTGGCACTGCAACAGGTAAAAATTCAGCGGCGGGCCGCCCGCATGGGCAATAAAGCTGGTGAAGCCTGCTATCCCGCCGCACAGCCGCCCCACCCAGCGAGGCATCAACTTGCCACGTAACGGTTTAAACAGCCCCCACAAGCCAAACAGTACCGAGAAAATACCCAACAGTAGTTTCAGCAGTGCTTCATCAAACCAGCCATAGGTGAAATAACCTACTCCAACACCTAATATCGCAGGTGGAAACATCAGCCACAATAAACGATCAACCCGCTGGCGCCACCACGCTTTTAGGCTAAAGATATCCATCACGATCAGCAGCGGCAGCATCACCGCCACGGCAAATGTTGGGCTTGCCTTGAGCGAGATCAACGGCACGGCCACAACGCCCACGCCACCGGCAAAACCTGATTTGGAAATACCGGTCAGCAGCACAGCGACGACCATCAGCAGAACAAATAACCAATCAATTGTCATGACACGCCTCTTTTATGCGCCGCAGTCTGTAGAAAAAAGCCTGTAGATAAAAAGTCTGCGGATAAAAAAAGAGGCCATGATCGTCACGGCCCCTTTTCGGATACTTGATTCTGTCACACGTTAATCGGAATGAATCCCGATTCACAGAATCTGGCAGACTTCCTCAAAGGCGAAGCGGTCGCCACGCGGGAACAGCGCTTCTGGATCGCCATAGCCCAGGTTGCACAGGAAGTTGCTTTTCACCTTGCCATCAGGGAAGAACTCTTCATCGACGGCAGCGTTGTTGAAGCCGGACATCGGGCCAGCATCCAGACCGAGTGCGCGAGCAGCCATGATCAGATAGCCGCCCTGAATCGAGCTGTTGCGGAAGGCGGTGGAGTGAATGAAGTCCGGTTTGCCTTCGAACAGTGATTTAGCATCTTTGTTGTGGGCAAACATGCGCGGCAAATGCTCATAAAACTCGGTATCAAAACCAATCACAGCCACCACTGGGGCTTTCATGGTCTTCTCCTGGTTACCTGGCAGCAGCGCTGGCTTCAAGCGTTCTTTAGCTTCGTCAGTAGTCAGGAAAATAATCCGCGACGGCTGACAGTTCATCGACGTAGGGCCAAAGTGCATCAAGTTATACAGTTCGCGCAGGGTGTCTTCACTTACCTCACGGTCCTGCCAAACGTTATGCGTACGTGCTTCAGTAAATAGCGTGGCGATAGCTTTTTGATCAATCGTTGTCATGTCATTTCCTCTTTCGGTTTAACCAGCTCAGTACGAGCCGGGCGTTCAGGGTGAGACGCTCAGGCCGTCTTTAAGCCGAAGTCGTAATGGAAGTAGCGGTAAGGGGTTTCCATCTGCCGGCCATCGGGTGCCTGTCCCGCTGGCTGCTGCGCAAACTCTTTGACCAGTGAATCTTTCACACCAAAGACCGCATCCGAATCGAGATAAGGATCGTCTTCAGCAAAAATCTGAGTCACCAGAGTTTCGTACCCTGGCGCCATCAGCATGAAATGCACGTGGGCAGGGCGATACGGATGGCGTCCGGTGATTTCGAGCATCTTGCCTACCGGCCCGTCGGTCGGAATCGGGTAAGGCGATGGCGTAACCGTCCAGAAGGCATAACGCCCCTGGTCGTCGGTGTGAAAGCGCGCGCGTAACGAGGCGCTTTCAAGCTCAGGCTTCTGGACGTCATAAAAGCCTTCACTGTCTGACTGCCAGACATCAATGGTGACATTCGCCAACGGCTTGCCCTGATCATCGTGAACATGGCCCTCAACAAATAACGGCTCACCTTCAACGCCCCAGTTGATGGCGTCGCCCTGGTTCGCCTGGGGAGGATCAGCGACGTAAAAAGGCCCCAGCACGGTGCTTTCGGTGATCTTGGGGTCACTGCTTGGGTGGTTAATGGCATCCACCAGCATGGTCACGCCGAGGGTGTCGGACAGCAGGATGAACTCCTGGCGCTCGTCATCGCATATCTGCCCGGTACGGGTCAGAAACTCAATCGCCTGGGTCCACTCTTGTTCAGTGGGCTGCACCTCGCGCAAATACGCATGCAGATGTTTTACCAAACCATTGAGCAAGGTTTTAAGCCGTTCGTCCTCACAGCTTGAAAATTCATCAATCACTGCCTGGGTAATATTGTCGGTGGTCAGGTTACGCATCTTATTGCCCTCCCTGCTGTGCAGGCGTTGGCTCACCCAGCCCGGAAAGGCGTTCGGTGTGATGTACGGTAGCGATATAGTCATCATCGCCATGTCCGGTGGCGATCAGCGCGGTATAGGCTTCACGCATTTGCGCTGCCAGTGGCGTCGACACCCCTGAGCCATGGGCACAGTTCAGGATCAGGTCAAGATCCTTGGCCATCTGGGCGGCGGAAAACGTCGAGGTGAAATCGCGCTGTGAAAGCGGCGGCACCTTGTACTTCACCATGGGTGAGCCCACTGCGCTGTCAGAAATCAGCTCCAACATGGCGTCCCATTCAATGTTGCCTTTACGTGCCAGGGTCAGGGCTTCGCTCAGCATGCCGGCACTCACCGCAATCATCAGATTGATGGCCAGCTTGGCGACCCGAGCCTGCTCTTCATCGCCTAGCCAATACTGCGCCTTGGTAAAAGCGTCAAACACGGGTTTCGCCGCTTCCAATGCATCGCGTGGGCCAGACACCATCGCCGACAGCGTGCCAGCCTCTGCTGCCACCGGGTTGCCTGACACCGGGCTGCGCAGATAGGCAATGCCTTGGGCTTTGGCTGCTTCAGCTACCCGTGCTGAGGCTTCCACACTCACCGTGCTGGTTTCGATCAGGATGCTGCCAGACGTCATGTGACGAATAAGCTCACCCGGTTCAAGACACAGGCTGAGCAGTGCCCGGTCATCGGGAATCGAGACAAATACCAGGCCACACTCCGCCACGGCGCTGGCAAGCGACTGATGCGGGGTAATGCCTATGTCTTCGGCGAGCGCCAGACGCTGTGCTGAAAGATCAAAGCCTTGAACGGCAGTCCCGGCCTGAATAATCCGGTTGGCCATTGGCAAGCCCAACTTGCCCAGGCCAACCCAGGCGACCTTGGAGGATGAATGGGACATTAGTGTGCCTCCTGTGTGGATTGCACTTCACGCGCCAGCAGTTCGGCGTGAATGCGATGGCCTGACGCGGCAAGCTCGGCAATGCCCTGTTGAGTGTTCATCAACAGGCGACCGCCACGTTTCTTGAACTGCCCGGCCACCATGACGCTGTCGACGTTGGCTAAGCTTGTCTGCATGACAACGCTGGAAATCGGGTCGTTGACCGGCTGCATATTGAGTTGATTGCTGTCCAGCAGTACCAGATCCGCCTGCTTGCCTGGGGTCAGGCTGCCAATGCGGTCATCAAGCCCCAGGGCTTTCGCGCCATCCAGCGTGATCCAGCCCAGCG
The DNA here is from genome assembly GCF_000712975.1 of Vreelandella neptunia. GTDB lineage: Bacteria > Pseudomonadota > Gammaproteobacteria > Pseudomonadales > Halomonadaceae > Vreelandella > Vreelandella qaidamensis. The sequence goes on from NZ_JHQL01000002.1 coordinate 220,970, forward strand.
CTTCCCGGGTGGTAATGGTCGAGGTATCGGGGATCTTGCCTTGCTCCCGGCGAGAGGCATCGTTATCCAGGGAACGCTGCATGCCCAGGGCCGCACGGGCCACGCTGAACATATCGCCAGAAAGCACCGATTCAAGATCCACTCCCAGTGAAACTACGCCGCCGTGCTGGCGTACCAGGCCAGTGACCGGAAAGCCGTGGCCCTGGGTCATCTCGTTTTCCGGGGCCACTGAAAAGGTCACGCCGCTGGCACAGAACCGGGACATCTGACCATCATCCAGGCTCTGGCCATGGACAATATTGATATCCGGGCCTAGCAGGCCACGGGCTTCTACTTCGTCCCAGGCGCCGGGGGCCACGGCTTCGCCACCGCCCTGGTGCATGGACGCGACCAGACCGAATTCTTTGGCCAGGGCAAAGTCCTGCAGGGTGACCTCCAGGGTGGAGTAATGCGGCCCCAGAATCGCCATCCCTAGAGTGACCAGGCCAGCAGGGGCAGACAGCTCCCCTGCCAGCAAGCGCTCAATTTCATGGCGCGGATGGGGAATTTCACTAAAGTGCGGCTGACCGGGTTTGGGGTCCGGCTTGGGCGAGCCGTGCATGAACAGGGCGCGAATCCCCGATTCTTTCAGCCCACGCACGGCGGCATCGGTATGTTCGGGCGTCGGGTTATTGTGGCACCAGTCCCCCAGCGTCGTTGTACCGCAATTAAGCTGGTTGATCGCACCCATGCGGGTGGCAATATAAATATCATCCGGTGTGAACAGCGCTGCCAGGCCACGGTGTACGTGGCGGAAATACTCCAGCAGCGTCCAGTTGGCCGCCACGCCGCGCAGGCCGGTCTGCCAGGTATGCATATGCGCATTCACCAGCCCGGGAATCAGGATGCCGCCGCCACAGTCAATCACCTCGGCATCCGCACCTGCCGACAGATCATGGCCCACGGCCGCAATCCGCTCATCCTCAACCAGCACCTGGCCCTTGCTTAACTCACCCAGCGCTGGGTCCATGGTGATTACGGTGGCGTTAATAAACAGGGTTTTCATAGCGCCTCCCCGCGTTCAGATTGTGGCCGCAAGCCTGCCTGGGCATTGCCCAGCAGGCGCGCAATCCCGTCAACGGTGATCTCTCTCGGGTTCCAGTAAGGGTTGCGGGTGGCCATCGCCGTGGCTTTGTCCACATCATTGATGCCGAAGCCTAGTTCCGATAGTGCGCTGGGAGCGCCAACCGCACGCCCCAGGTCATACAGACCAGTGGCCGCATCGTCGCACCCCAAGGCGCGTTGGATACGCATCATCGCCTGCGGCGCGGCCGGGGCGTTGTAGGCCACCGCATACGGCAACACGATGGTGTGCGTTTCTGCATGGGGAAGATTGAAAGAGCCGCCCAGGGTATGGCACAGCTTGTGGTGCAGCGACATGCCCACCGAGCCCAGGCAAGCGCCACACAGCCAAGCGCCGTAAAGTGCATCGGCACGTGCGTCGACGTTGGACAGATCATTGGCGATAACCGGCAGGCTTCGCGCCAGAGCAGCAATGCCTTCTTCGGCCATCAGTGCAATCACTGGGTTGCCATCGCGGGCATAAAGCGCTTCCACCGCATGGGCGATGGCGTTAATACCACTGGTGCCCGACATGCCAGCTGGCAGCGTCAGGGTCAGGTCAACGTCGTAAATCACCGTTTCCGGCAGCACGTCCAGAGTGCGCTGGGTAGTTTTCTCACCGTCACGGGTTTCACCCAGGATCGGCGTCATTTCCGACCCGGCATAGGTGGTAGGAATAGCGATCTGGGCTAACCCCGTGCGCAGCGCAATCGCCTTGCCCAGGCCAATGGTAGAGCCACCGCCAATCGCGATGGTGCAGTCCACGTCCAGTTCCTTGACGACCCGCATGGCATCATCCGTGATATCCACCGGGGTGTGCATCGCAGCCTGGGCATAGACACCGACGCCCTTGTTGCCCAACTGCTGCAAGACATCCTCGGCCTGTTGCTGCTGCTGGGGCGTGGCCAGTACCAAGGCACGTGAACAGCCGAGATGAGCAAGCTCTTCACTTAGACGTGACAGGGTTCCTCGGCCAAACACCACTCGGGATGGTAAGCCATTATAAACAAAGGGTTGCATGGAACATTCCTTATACGTTTGAAGTGGTCTGTATGTGCTCTTTGCAGTGCACATCAGTCGCAACACAGCGAGCTAGCTCGCCTGTGCCTGCTTGCCCATGCCGGTAATCGCCTGAACCAGTTCGTCCTCACTGACGTTATCGCCATCAAATTCAGCGGTCACACGGCCGTCGTACATAGCGATAATGCGGTTACTCAACCCCAGCACTTCCGGCATCTCGGAAGAGATCACCAGCACCGCATAGCCGGACTTGGCCAAGTCTTTCACCAGGGTGTGAATTTCCGACTTGGAACCTACATCAATGCCTCGGGTGGGCTCATCAAGAATCAATAGCTTCGGATGGGTATGCAGCCATTTGCCGATAACAATCTTCTGCTGGTTACCACCGCTGAGGTTGCCCACCTTCTGTCGCCAGCTAGGCGTCTTGATCTTCATTGCCTGATGATATTTGTCATAGACTTCACGCTCTTTCGAACTCGTCATAAAGCCCAGTGACGACACGCTAGAAAGACTTGCCAGGGTCATGTTGTCTCGGCAGTTCATGCCCAGAATCAGCCCTTGGTCTTTGCGGTCTTCAGGGACTAACGCAACGCCACTGGCAACCGCATCGTGGGCGCTGCGAAAGTTGACAACGTCACCATCCAATACCACTTCCCCAGCGGAAGGCGTGCGCAATCCAAAGATGGTTTCTGCTACTTCAGAGCGCCCTGCCCCTACTAGGCCATACATGCCAACAATCTCGCCCTTGCGCACGTTAAAGCTGACGTTCTCGAACACCCGCTTCACCGAGAGGTTGCGCACTTCCAGCAGGTTGTCGCCGAACTCCGTTGGCTTGCTGGCATGATCAAGCTCCAGACTGCGGCCGATCATCATCCGGGTGATCTCGTCTTCGTTGGTATCTACGGTATTGACGGTGCCGGTGTATTCGCCGTCTCGCAGCACCGAAATGCGGTGAGAAAGGTGAAAGATCTCGTCCATACGGTGGGAGATATACACAATCCCCACGCCCTGCTCACACAGCGAATTGATCACATCGTAAAGCACCGGCTTTTCGTGGTCGGTGAGCGACGCTGTCGGTTCATCAAACACCACGACTCGGGGGGTGAAGGCCAGTGCCCGACCAATTTCCACCATCTGTTTCTTGGCAATCGACAGCGAACCCACCAGGTCATCGTGCTGAAAACCGCACTTGAGCGTCTCAAGAATCTTATTGGTATCCTCGCGCAGCTTCCGCCAGTCAACGCGGTTGAACGGTTTTCTTGGCAAGCTACCCAGAAAAATGTTTTCGGCGACCGTCATCTCCGGTACCAGCGACTGCTCCTGGTGGATCAGCACTACGCCTGCACGCTTGGCATGTTTGGGGTTTTCAAAGGCCATCTCTTGGCCGCCCAGAATAATCTTGCCCTCATTGGCTTGATGCTTACCGGCCAGCACCTTCATCAGGGTTGATTTACCCGCGCCATTCTCCCCAAGCAAGGCGTGTACCTCGCCGGGACGGACATCGAAATCGACATTGTTGAGTGCCACAACACCAGGGAATCGCTTGGTAATACCTTTGAGTTCAAGTATCGGCGCGGCGTCAACCGGCTGGCGTGATTGGGTTGGGGAGGGATTCATATCCGCACCTCCTTGGTCGAGGGCGCATTGAGTTTCTTATCAATAATAAGTACTGAAATGAGGATCGCACCGAGGATCACCAGCACGTAGAAGGCTGGCACCTGCATCAGGTTCATGCCATTACGCAGAATGCCGATTGCCAACACGCCGCCCAGGGTGCCTACAATGCTGCCGTAGCCACCGGTCAGTTTGGTGCCACCCAGCACAACCGCGGTAATCACCCAAAGCTCATAGTCACGCCCCAAATTCGGCGTCGCCGCTCCCATCTGACTGGCTAGCAATACACCTGCCAGGGCAGCAAAGAAGCCCACAATAATAAAGTTGATCATCATATGGCGGCCCAGGCGGATGCCCGCATCGATGGAGGCTTCAGGGTTGCCGCCAACGGCAAAGGTATTACGGCCATGGCCGGTACGGGTTAGCACCAGATGCATGATCAACGCGCAAACTAGAAAGATGATGGCCAACACCGGTACCGGCCCAATCGTGCTGGTACCAAAGTCTGCAAACGCAAAGTTCATAGCAAAGAAGGACTGCTCACCGGTGTACAGGAAAATCAGGCCGCGTACGCCTAGCATGGCGCCGAGCGTAACGATGAAAGCGTTAACACCGGTTTTCCACACCACAAACCCATTCAGGGCACCCAGCAAGATTCCTGAACCCAAGGCCGCTAGAATTGCCAGCGTCATGCTAACTTCCTGCAAACCCACCGCTAGGGAAGCGGCTAGCCCTAGTATCGCTCCCACTGACAAATCGATGTTGCCGTTGATCATCACGAAGGTCATGCCTAGGGCGATCAGGCCAATCGTTGAGGTCTGCACCAGAATATTGGTGATGTTGCCAAACGATAGGAAGTACTCCGACATGAAGCTGAAGAAAATAAAGAGCGCGATAACAAACACCCAGATAGGCTGGATACTCGTCCTGCCACGGAAGAATCCTTTAATTGATGTCATGTTGCATTCCTCCGCGTTATGAGTGGGTCGTGAACAAGCTCTTACGCTTGTTAGCGAGATCCAGCCATACGGCCAGAATGATAATGACCCAGGTCACAATCCACTGGATGTAATAGGGGTAGCCCATCAACAGCAGGCCATTCTGGATAAAGCCCAGGATCAGCACGCCAATCACGGTTTTCCAAATACTGCCCGCACCGCCCAGCAGGCTGGTGCCGCCCAGAATGATCCCCGCCAATACCAGCAGCTCGTAGCCCTGGCCTACGTTGTTTTGCGAGCCCATTACCCGTGAGCCAAGTACTAGAGCGGCACAGGCCACACAGAAAGCTGAAATCAGATAGGTGCTAAACACGCACCAGTTCTTGCGAATACCAGAGTAAACGGCGGCCATCGGGTTACCGCCCACCGCAAAAATGCGTCGGCCGTATCCGGTATAGGACATCACCACCTGCATCACGATAGCCAGCAGGCCAAACATAAGAATAGGGACCGCAATACCACCGACAAAGCCGCGTCCAAAGAACGCAAACCAGGTGCCTTCCTGATCGGCGATATCGACGTTTTGACCGCCGCTGTAGATCAGCACAAAGCCTTGAATGGCCGATAGCATCGCCAAGGTCACAATCAGTGAATTGAGACGCAGAAAGCCAATCAAAAACCCGTTCACAGCACCAATCATCAGGGTCAGCGCGAACATCAACAAAATGGCATTAGTGGGGCCTATTTTGTCGTGTAAATCGACTACTAGAACGGTAGAAAACGACAGCATCGAGCCTACGGAAAGATCCAGGTTGCCACCGATAATCACCACGCTGACACCGACTGCGATGATGCCAATGATGGATGCCTGACGCACCACGGTCATGATGTTGGACTGGGAGAGAAACTGCTCAGAGAAGAACGAAAAAACGAACATACTGAGCAGGAAAAAAATAAGTATTCCCTGAGCCGATAGAAAACTCAGCACACCAGCCTTGCTAAGTTTTCCCGGCAGCAGCCTAGGTTTTGATTGCTCTGCGGAAGCCATGCTATTCACCTGTATAAAATCACCTCGGAAAGCACCGGTTAGCACGGGGGCTATCCCGCCACGCTAACCGTACCCCCCGACGCAGGAAACCTGCCTTTAGGGTCACGCCGTGCCGGTGTTAGTAGGCGATACACACCTATAACACCAGGCAGCAGTACGCTCTGCCTTTAGAAAACCGGACGGTCAAACGCTTCGAGGTTTTCAGCGGTGATTTTTGGTGTTTCGAAGAAGTTCATTTTCGGCACTTCTTCTCCAGCCAGTACATCTAGGGCTGTTTGCAAAGCTGCTTCCGCATCATCAACAGGAGACTGATAAATAGAACCGTAATACTCGCCACGCTCAATAGCGTCGTAGCCAACCGCAAAGTTGGTGGCGCCAATGAAGATAATGTCATCTGCACGATCGGCGCCTTTAGCAGCATTTAAAGCGCCAACGCCCATATTGTCATCGCCGGAATAAACACCATCAATACGATCATACTTGGTCAAGAAATCTTCCATCACCCGCTGGGCGCGCTCGCGGTTCCAGTTGCCTGGCTGGGTCTCCATTAACTCAACACCTGGACACGCTTCAGCGAGGCGCTCTTCAAAACCGGCCGCACGCTCCATGGCCGTGGTATAACCGGGTTGGCCGGCAATCTGTACGATTTGTCCTTCTCCACCCAAGGCATCACACATCATCTCAGCAGAGGAAATACCTTGCTGGACATTGTCTGGGCCAGAGAAGGCAGCGATGAACTCAAGTCCCGCTTCAGCAATTTTAGAGTTGGTGACGACCACCGGAATACCTGCGTTATGCGCTTGGCGAATGGCAGGGATAACAGCCTGTCCATTGGTTGGCCAAATAATAATGGCGTCGACACGCTGCTGAATAAGATCCTGCATCTGGCCAATCTGACGCGCGACATCGCCGCCAGCATCCAGCACAACAATATCTACATTGCCAGCGCTCTCTGCAGCAGCTTCAAAGGCACTCTCATAGGTAGTTTGGTAACTATCAACACCGACGTTGTTTTGGGTAATACCAATGCGATAGGTGCTTTCAGCTTGCGCCGTCGTGATCGACATCATAATGACAGATGCGGCAATAGCGGTTTTCTTGAACATTGCGTTTCTCCTGACGTTTTTTTAGTAATTGTTTTTAGCCTGCAGGCCATACAAGCCTGGGTTTGGAGCTTACTGCCGAGCTTTGTTTCGGCACAACGCGACCGCCATATAGAAATGGCCAAAATGGTTATTTTTTGTTGCTTACACGCAAAGAGAGAAACATAAACTAAAAAACAAAGCCGCGCAGAAAGACAAAAAAACCGAGAATAGCGAGGGATGAGGGACGAGGAGAGCAAGGAATGAGGAGACAGCTAAAGAAAAGGCGGTGACTGAATGGCCGCATAGCGGCCACTATAAAAGAGGCCGCTATGCTAATGAACTAACGCAGACAGTTATTCAAGCTACGCTAACGCTTAACGATTTCTGGCTGACAGATCAACAAATGCGTTATGCCCATCAGCACCGCTTTGCTGTTGAGACGTCGATTCAGGATAGGCGATCTGATTATCTTCACCAGAACCCCGCTCTGCTAACGCAACACCAGAGACCAGTGCAAGAGCGATGGCAGCGACGATGTTAAGTACTTTCATGATTCATTCTCTCTCGTTTTACTTAAGCAACAAATAAATGGAACATCTAAAAAGATGTGCTCACGAATAAACCGGGGGGTTCATCGATGCTTAATTAGTTACCGCGGTACGTTGAGTAGCCGTAAGGGCTAAGCAGCAGTGGAATGTGGTAATGCTGGTCAGCATCTTCTACTTCGAAAGGCACTGGTACATTGGGGAAGAACGTAGCGGTGTCGTGTGCTTCAAACCATTCACCGGTTTCAAACGTCACACGGTAAGTACCTGGCAAGAATGCCTCATCAGTGGGATAAAGGGCTGACACACGACCTGCATCGTCGGTAGTTGCTGTTGCCAGTGACTCCCAGCCCCCATCGGTATGTCGTTCAAGCTCAACATCAACGCCGGGGGATGGCTGGCCGTTCTGGATATTGAGGACATGAACGCTTAGCGGGTTATCAGCCGCCAGTGCAGTGGCAGCAACGCTGCTAAGAACCATACCGGCAAACAGGGCAGACAATAGTTTCATAAAAAAACATCCTTTTAGGGTGATAGGTAAAGAGCGATCTTTATGGGATTTACTGGGGTATTACGCTGTCGATAGCCGTCAGGGCACAGCCTTCGTCAATGGCAGAACCACCTGCTCCGGCAACGCCAAGGGCACCAATCAGCTCACCCTCGACTCTGAGCGGCACACCGCCACCCAATAGCAGCAATTCATCCAACGTGTTTAGGTTGGCCGACTCAGGGTCTTGGCGAGAATGCTCAGATAACGCGCGGCTGGTACTGCCGGTCGACAAAGACGTAAATGCTTTGCGTTGGGCGGCCACCGTGTTGTGGGGGCCGATGTTGTCATCGCGTTGCAAAGCCACCAGATTGCCACCACGGTCTACCGCAGCGACCACGGCAGTACGGCCATCGGCATGGCACGCTTCCAAGGTGGCATTCACTAAGCGATTAGCCAGATCTAGCGACAGCGTCTGCTGCTGTAGCGGCCCGGTATCGGCAAGCACGCTACCGGCCAACAAGACAGCACCAAGCAGGGGCAGGCGAGCACGTCGTGATGTCATGAAAGTCTCCTTATCAAGTGATGGCATCATCCTGACAGCTCGACCTCGTCAAACACCTGACGGCAGCATTACAGATTTGTAATGTGAAAAAGCGCCCGATCCGGCTACTCTGTGTCGATTTCGCGGGGACACGGCATGCGTATCCTGGTAGTAGAAGACGAACAAAAAACCGCTGATTACCTGAGCAGAGGGCTAGGTGAATCAGGTTATGCCGTTGAGATAGCACGCGATGGATACGATGCGCAGCATTACATTGAAGAGGACGAATTCGACCTGATCATTCTTGATGTCATGCTGCCCGGCCTTGATGGCTGGCAGTTGCTACCACTGATCCGCCGCCGCAGCCAAGTACCAGTGCTATTTTTGACCGCCCGCGATGCCGTGGAGTATCGCGTTAAAGGGCTGGAATTAGGTGCAGACGACTACTTGGTCAAGCCCTTCTCATTTGTCGAACTGCTAGCCCGCGTGCGCACACTGTTACGCCGCAGCCCGCCTCGCGAAAGAGAGCACTTTCGCGTCGCCGATTTAGAGATGGATGTTTTGCGCCGCCGCGTTACCCGTCAAGGCGAACGACTTGCACTCACCAACAAAGAATTTGCGCTTTTAGAGCTGTTTCTCGACCGAGAAGGTGAAGTGCTATCACGCACCTATATTGCTTCTCGGGTGTGGCAAATGAATTTTGACAGCGATACCAACGTCGTCGAAGTGGCTATCCGGCGACTTCGCGCTAAACTCGATGACCCCTTTCCCACTAAACTCATCCACACCGAGCGCGGCATGGGTTATGTGCTTGAGGAGCGTTCTTAATGCCAACGCTGAACTCGTTAGCAACGCGCTTATCGCTACTTTTTGCCCTGGTCAGCGTGCTACTGCTGGGCAGTATCGGCACTTATCTCTACCATTCGCTGACTCGTGAGATTGCCTGGCGTGATGACCAAATGCTGCATGGCCGCCTAGAGCGCATGGAAGCGCTGCTCTACGATGGTGAAAGTATTGCGATGCTTCACCAACGCCCTCAACTCTATGCCAACATGCTGGGCAATCACGACAGCTTACTGTGGGTAATTGATAACGAGGGACAGGTATTGATTGAGGTTAACCCAAGCAATCTGCCTGTGCCGGATCTACCGATGACGACGACCGTCCGCTTTAATGATACGTCCGGGTCAATACCAGCAAGACTGGCATGGCACACCCTTGAACAAAATGGCCAGCCATTAACACTGGTCGCAGGTAAGTTACTTAATGAGCGTAATCAGATGCTCGCTGCCTACCAGTTCAAGCTATGGATTGCATTAATCGTCGGCGCCTTACTGGCATTTTTACTTGGCTGGGGCGTCAGCCGACAGGGGCTTCAACCGCTGCGACGCTTAGCTGAACAGGCGGCACGCATTGACATTCGCCAACTGAATCATCGCCTAAGTGTGGCTGGCGAAACCGAGGAAATCAGCCGTCTCAGCCAAGGCCTGAATCGAATGCTCGATCGATTAGAAGAAGGGTTTTCGCAGCTCTCACGCCACTCTGCAGATATGGCACACGAACTGCGAACCCCCTTAACCAACTTGCTAGGACAGACACAACATACCCTGCGCCGGGACAGAAGTGATGCGGAGTATCGTCAGGTGCTGGAATCGAATATCGAAGAGTATGAGCGCTTATCAAGAATGATCGATAGCCTGCTGTTCCTAGCACGTACCGAAAGCCCTTCACATACCCTACCCTGTGAGCATGTCGACCTCGGTGAGTTAGTCACTCAGCTATGTGATTACTTCGAGGGCATGGCAGAGGACGATGATCGCACACTAGTGAACCACAGCCACGGTAGCGTGGTTGCCAACCGTGACCTACTGCGCACAGCCTTAGCCAATCTAATCGCTAATGCCCTGCGCTATGGGCGTTCAGGAACCCCTATCAGCATCTCTACCACCAGCGTTGAAGGCCAAATCGAGTTACGCATTCATAATCATGGCCCCGCTATACCACCGGAAGATTTGCCAAGAGTGTTTGAGCGGTTCTATCGCTGCGACCCAGCGCGAAGCGGCGTGGCAGGTTCAGGCGGCTTAGGGCTAGCCATTGTTCGCTCTATTGCACAGTGGCATCAAGGCGACGTCCAGGTTGAAAGTAATAACCAAGAAGGTACTACCTTTACGTTAACGCTCAAGAGTAACGACGAAGCATAAGAGTAACGACGATTAAGTAACATCATCCACCTAGCCAAGCGTTAATTTCTCGAACGACGCGGTCTGGATGGGTCATGTGAATGCAATGCCCTTCGCTTGCCATTATCCGCAGCGTGCTATCAGGTAAATGGGCATGTAGGTAATGACCAACCTCTGGATTTGCCAAGGAGTCTATCTCACTTTGCAGCACTAAAGAGGGGTGTGCCGTTTGAGACAGTAAATGGCGATAGTCTGAGAAAAAAGTGGCGCGCGCAAACGATTTAGCCACCACCGGGTCGGTAGAGCAGAAACTACTGGAAAGCTCTCCAATTAATTGCTGAGAGCTCTCGGCCCCCATAATGAGAGGCGCCAGATAATTGGCCCAGCCCATATAATTTCGATCCATCAGTTCAATAAGCTCTTCAAGATCTGCTCGCTCAAAGCCGCCATAGTAATCTGGCGGCATATTTAGAAAACACGGTGAAGGGCAGATCATAATCTGACTGGAGAATCGTTCTGGCTGAGCAATGGTCGCTAATAGGCCAATGTTGCAACTAACTGAATGACCAACAAAATGCACCTCAGTCAGATCTAGAGCTTCACAGATGTCGGTCACATCGTGTGCATAGCCTTCCAGGGCACAGTAGCGCGATTCGCTGAAGGCCGAAATTTGCGATTGGCCTGATCCCACATAATCAAAAAGCACTAGCGTATAGTGCTCTTGTAATTGTGGAATGAGGTGCTGCCACACATTTTGATCACAGCCAAAACCATGGGCTAACATTAGTGTTTTACTGCCAGACCCAATAATTTTTACATTATTTCTTTCAATGACTCTTTCTTTCGTCAACACGTAAATGCCTCTACTTTCTTCTAACAAATCTACTGTTTTTTAAAAACCTTCCAAAAATCTTCAAAAAACCTTCCAAGAACCTTTAACATCTTTTAGCAACATCGCTTAATAAAATTATCGCTAATTTTAGATTAAAATACTTCACTAAACTATCTCAAAAAATTAATCTCATGCTATCGAACTCAAACACCTGAATGTTTAAACTTTCGTTGAAACCCCCCATTCTCCCACTCTTCGATCCATTTTTTAAAAGCGGTCGCTGTCATCGGGCGGGCAATAAAATATCCTTGTCCACATTCACAGCCTAGTTCAATAAGCTGCTGACTATGTTGAAGAGTTTCAACACCTTCTGCGACCAAGTCACATTCGAACGCGCCTGCAAAACCAATAACGCCCTTTAGAATGGCAAGGTCGCCAACGCTAGTCAGCATGTTTTGTACAAAACTACGATCGATTTTAAGTGTATCGACCGATAGGTCTCTTAGGTGGCTTAATGAGGAGTAACCGGTCCCAAAGTCATCTAATGAGATACGAATTCCCATCATACGACAGGCAGTCAACACCGAGTAAACATGACTGACGTCCTCGATAGTGCTTGTTTCCAGCACTTCAAGCTCAAGCCGCTGTTTAGGTAAGTTGGGGAAGCCTGCTAGTAGGCTGCTTAAATCGTGAAGAAACTGGGAATGCTGTAAGTGATACCCATCAATATTAACACTCACATGGAAATTCAAACCCTGCTGAAGCCACGCCTGAAGCTGGCAAAGCGCGCTATTAATTACCCAGCGTCCCAGCTCTATCCCGGTAGCCGTATTAGTAAGCACAGGTAAAAAAGTAGCCGGTGCTTTTAACCCCTCATCAGGATGGTTCCAACGTATGAGAGCTTCTGCTCCCAGCACCTTACCCGTCAACATATTGATTTTTGGTTGATAGTAAAGCTCAAACTGGCCATCTTCCATCGCCTCCCTAATGGCAGATAGCTCTGATTGCTTGCCTTTTTGCACTTGCTCATTGTCGACATTGAATAGACATATCTGATTCTTACCAGCAAGCTTTGCTTGATACATCGCTTGGTCAGCCTGACGGATTAGCTGGTCTGGCTCAACGTCTTTCGACTGTGGATATAGCGTAACGCCAATACTGGCCGAGAGCTGTAAAAGCACAGAATCGATATCAAAAGGTTCTGCTAACTTACTGATCAGCCGAGAAAGTGCTTCTTCTACTAAACTGGCACTAAAGCTGCTATTTAAAAAAATCACAAACTCATCACCACCAAAGCGGGCAATTAAGTCATCACTTCTGAGGTTACTGGCCAATCGCTTAGCGACTAGCTGGAGTATTTTATCGCCCATATGGTGACCGTAGCGATCATTAACCTCTTTGAATCCATCAAGATCAACAAACGCAAGCGCAAATGCCAAGCCATCTTTCTTGGAATCAACGATTTTCTGGTCAAGGTGTTTGGTCAAGGCAGTGCGATTAGGTAGACCTGTCAACTGGTCAGTGTCTGATATGGTACGCAGCAAAGAAACTTTTTGCTCTAGCAGTTGTTTGGTTTCTGTCAGCTCTTCAAACAGTTGTTCAGAGCGGCTAGCACTACTAATACTCCAAAAAAGTCGTTCATTGTCGCTATCGCCACAACGTACACTAACCACAATGGGTAGTACGCTATTAGAGCGGGTCACCATAGAAAGACGGATTTCTTCGCACCGTTTTTCACGTACCAAAATAGGCACTATATAAGTGTCATACATAATCTGTGACGCTCTGCTTAATAGCGTAAACAGATCAATATCCACTACTTCATCCGTTGAATAACCGTGATATTGCTCAAGATAGCGATTACTATAGAGAATCCGACGTTTATAGTCGGTCACCATGCACCCTACAGGGAAATCATTAAGCGCATATAAGTTAGCTATAACCATGATCTGCCTTGAGTAAAGTCACGATGATTTATGAGTAAAAGTATTTTACATATGCGTATAGTCTCTGATAATGAAATAAGTTGCCATTTTTAAAGCGTAACTATTTGATACAAAGATAAGAATTTTCAATATCCACATGAAAAGCCCCCCAGAGGGAGCGTTCTCAGGAAACAGTTATTCTCTTTGAGGCCCTAGGAAGCGTGTTTCGTTGGAGCTTGTTATCGACGGGTCGTCTAAAGCGACAAAATGTAGCTCAATAGAGTGGCTGGGCAGCCTAAGGGTGTCCTCTTCTACGGTCAGTGCAATGCGTAAGTGGCGGGTTTTGTTAGCTTCTACCTCAATGGTTTCCACTCCTTGTAAACGCAAGCCTGGCAGACCCGCGGCTGATAGCGCATAACGATGCGGCCGGCTATCGTGATTACGTAGCGTTACGTTGTAATAATTAATGACCCGCCCATCTGCCGTGCCTTCAAACAGCGTTTGCCGATCCCGCACAATGTCCACGTCGATAGGTACTCGCGCGTTCAAGAAACTAACGAGCAGTACCACCATGGAGAGCAGTGCTACCGCGTAAGCAATTAGCTGCGGACGCCAAAAACGGGTGGTTTTACCTGACAACGCCCGTTCTGTGGTATATCGCACAAGGCCAAGCGGTTTATTAATACGTGCCATTACGCTGTCACAGGCATCAATACACGCGGCACAGCCAATGCATTCATACTGCAACCCATCACGAATATCGATACCTGTTGGGCATACCTGAACACACAGCTCACAGTCGATGCAGTCGCCAACCCGGGTTGTTTCAATACTCTTATGGAGATGATTGTTCTTAAGATGATTGCCCTGGAGATGATTGCGACGCGGCTCACCACGGGCAGCATCATAAGACACGATCAGCGTATTAGCGTCGAACATCGCTGACTGAAAGCGCGAGTAAGGACACATATGAAGACATACTTGATGGCGCAGCCAGCCAGCATTTAAGTACGTAAAAACCGTGAAGAAGCCGATCCAAAATAGCGTCCAGGGGTGCGCATTTAGGCTGATAAAATCCACCACCAACGCTCTAATCGGCGTGAAATAACCGACGAAGGTGACCCCTGTTGCCAAAGCAATTAGCAGCCAAGCGGTATGTTTAGCTGTCTTACGCCACAGCGTATCCAGCGTACGTGGTGCCTTATCACGGCGTATGCGCCGGTGCCGCGGCCCTTCCAAGCGATGCTCAAACCAAATAAACAAAAAGGTCCAAACACTTTGCGGGCAGCTATAGCCACACCACACTCGGCCAGCCGCTACTGTGATCAAAAACAGGCCAAACGCGCACAGCACTAAGATCCAGGTGAGTAAGATAAAGTCTTGTGGATAAAACGTCGCCGCAAACAGATGAAACTCTTGTGCAGAAAGATCGAACCATACCAGCGGCCGATCCCCCCAGCTGACCCATGGCAAGCCAAAATACAGCGCCATTAGCAACCAATTCGAGCGACGCCGAATGCGCTGAAAAAAACCACCTATCTCTCGCACGTACACATGCCCAAGCTTAGGGGGCTTACTATGATGAGGTGGCTGATAGCTAGATGGCTGAGCATGAGATGGCTGAGAGGATGGCGTATGGTGACTAACCGAAGGGTCTGTGGTCAGGTTTTGCAGTGGAATGCGTTGCGTCATACCGATATCCAAAAAGGAGAGAATAGAGGTCTATACGATCGAGGGGCGTCGCCGATGATTCACCACTACTATCCCCACTAAGCGGCACTACAAACAGGCGCAGTTTTAGAGAAATAGTGCGTATCAGTTTAAGGATTGCCCACTAGCAACCCCGCTGCTGATATGCTTTTTTTTAATAGACGTGAGCCTGTTTTAAGTTTCTTACATGCGCCACAGTGGCCTCCCCCAACGGCAGAGAGCCTCACTGTAATGGCGTATATTGACGCTCTGCTCTACTCAACGCATCGACGATGGTTTACACCATGAAACGTTATGAACAATTTGCTGATGAGATAGCCACGCTGATCCGCCAGGGCGTGCTTGGCCCTGGCGAGCGGATCCCGTCTGTTCGCCAGGCCAGCCACCGCCACGGGATCAGCCCGTCGACGGTGTTTCAGGCTTACTACCTACTGGAAAATCGCGGCCTCATCACAGCGCGGGCGCGCTCAGGCTATTTTGTTCGTGAACATGCTCGGCGCCTGCTGGGTGAACCACGGATGACGTTGCAACCCACCGACCCAGCGGAAGTAGAGGTCAGTGAGCTCGTATTTTCGGTACTCGACTCACTGCAGGATGACCGAACGGTGCCCTTTGGGTCCGCCTTTCCAAGCCCCGAACTTTTCCCGCTTTCGCGTCTTAGCACCAGCATGACACGGGGGCTACGAGCACTTTCGCCTCAGCAAGTGGTGGCTGATATGACCACTGGGCATATCGATCTGTGTCGACAGATTGCCTTGCGCTACATGCTAGGCGGTATTCAACTACCGATGGAAGAGCTGGTGATTACCAATGGCGCAATGGAGGCCCTTAACTTAGCCCTACAGTGCGTAACCCAGCCGGGAGACCTTGTAGCGATTGAGTCACCGGCGTTTTATGCCAGCTTACAAGTGTTGGAACGGCTGAAGCTGCGAGCGGTGGAAATTCCGGTTCACCCACGGGAGGGCATTGATCTAGAGATATTGGCAGAACGCCTGGAAGCATTGCCTATTAAAGCCTGCTGGTTTATGAGCCATCTGCAAAACCCACTCGGTGCCAGTCTAAGCAAGGAACGAAAACAGGCGCTGTATCAGCTATTAAAGCAGCATCAAGTTCCCATGTTAGAAGATGATGTGTATGCCGAGCTGACCTTTGGTAGCTCCCCTCCTGCTCCGGTAAAAGCGTTTGATGAGGAGGGGCTAGTTATCCACTGTAGCTCTTTCTCGAAATGCTTGGCGCCTGGCTATCGTGTTGGCTGGGTAGCAGGCGGACGCTACGCAGAAGCCATTTCACGACTGAAGTTAATGACGACTATCTCGCCTTCCATTCCCGCCCAAGCAGCCATTGCCGATTATTTACAGCACGGTGGTTATGACCGCCACTTACGTAAGCTCCGCCATGCGCTAGAAGCCCAACAAGGCAGTATGCTAGCGTCTGCAGATCGCCACTTCCCCACCCAAACGCGTATTACCCGCCCTGCTGGCGGCTATTTTTTGTGGGTAGAGTTTCCTGAGCAGGTGGATTCGCTGCGCTTATTTAACATGGCGCGCGACCATGGCGTTAGCTTAGCCCCAGGCCCCATCTTTTCGGCCACCCAACAGTTCCGGCACTGCGTACGCTTAAGCTACGGCCATCCATGGACAGCGCGGAGCGAACGGGGCATGGAAACCCTTGGACAGCTGCTAAATCTGTTTTAATCGCCCAAGCTACGTTATGGAACAGCACCACCTAGCAACGACAAAGCAGCGCTAAAGCAATTCTTCACAACAATTCTTAAAAGAAGTTCTGTTCAAGTACTCTTAAAAAGTGCTCTTACAACTACTCTTAAAAGCAGCTCTTAAAAGCGGCTCTTAAAAGCGGCTCTTAAAAGCGACTTTTACAAACTACTCTTAAAAATAATTCACGCCCACCCGCGAAATACATAGGCTGGTAAATAATTATTTGGTTTTTGAGTCATTGTGTCCTATTAATGATAGTGACGTTAATAAAAATTAAACCTCACTGCTACTCGAGCGATATAATAGACCTTAACCTATGACTGTCGACCTACAAGCGCTCTATCCAAAGCTGGTTCATTTGATGCTGGACACGGTCTTCGTGGTCGATGGAGACAATCACATCCTCTTTGTGAGCGATGCTTGTGAGTCATTGCTTGGTTACCGTGCCGATGAGCTGGTTGGCTCTCTAATCACTAACTATATGCATCCTGATGACCTATCGGCTACGCGAGCATCTATTGTCCGGGTTATGAATGGCCAGCACCATGTCGATTTCCGCAACCGCTATCTCCGCAAGGATGGTAGCACCGTACACATTTTATGGTCTGCCCGCTGGTATAAAGAAGAGGAGGTTCGGATAGGTGTAGCACGGGACGTAACCGCCCTAGTGCAAGCCGAAGAGGAGTTGCGCTTTCTTGCTCATCACGACCCACTCACTAAGCTAACAAATCGGTCGCTCTTCTATGATCGCTTGACCACCAGTATCAGCGCAGCTCGGCGCCATCAGAATCGCCTCGCCCTGCTCTTCCTGGATATTAATGACTTCAAGTTAATTAACGATACCTATGGACATGCCGTGGGCGATGGGGTGCTCTGTACGGTGGCTCGACGGTTAGAAAGCTGCCTACGCGAAACGGATACCGTCGCGCGGATGGGCGGTGATGAATTTACGGTACTACTGACGGACATCCAGTCAATTAAGAGCGTTTCACAAAAGATAGATCAGATTCTCACCGTCATGGCGAAACCACTAGGCGCAGAATTTGGAGAGATCAGCATGCCATCCTGTAGTATCGGTGTGGCCTGCTACCCTGCCGATGGGGAGGATGCCGATACGCTGCTCAAGCATGCCGATAATGCTATGTATAAAGTAAAAAAGTGCCGCTAATAGGTAGCATTAGCTGAGTGTCATGTTAATAACCATTAAAGCAACGAGCGCCACGATTGCAGGCCAAGGGCTGCGTAGTACCACTCCAAACAGGGTCATTGGGATTAAAATGGTCAGCGACGCCATTATGTGTGGCACCTCAGCCAAACCACTCGCAGCCATGCTCCGAATATAGATAAGCCCCAGCATGCCAAGCAGCAGTCCAAACCATACGTTACGATCACCCAGTCGTGATGACATATGTTAAATCCCCCTTATCATTTCATCGCGCTTACTGCTATATGGCGAACGACGCCTCTGCGCCAAACTGCAACGCCGCTAAGTGACGATAAAGCGGACTAGTGGTCATTAATTCAGCATGGCTGCCCGAGGCCACAAGCCGGCCATCTTTCAGCACCAACAGGCGATCGGCATTAATCACCGTCGCTAAGCGGTGAGCAATCACAATGCTGGTGCGTCCGCGCATTAGCCTATCCAGCGCCTGTTGTACAAGGCGCTCGCTTTCCGCATCTAGCGCACTGGTCGCTTCATCCAGCAGTAGTACCGCCGGATTTTTAAGCAGCGCACGGGCAATCGCCAACCGCTGGCGCTGGCCACCGGAAAGCTGTACACCACCTGGGCCAAGAGGCGTGTCATACCCTTGGGGAAGCGCGTCGATAAAGTCGCTGGCGCTGGCATCAACAGCAGCTGCACGCAGCCTTTCATCGCTTGCTTCAGGGCAGCCATAGCGAAGGTTGTCAGCCACCGAGCCACTAAACAGTACCGGCTCTTGAGCAACTAATCCCATGGCCCCACGCAACTCAGCAATATCTATCGTGCGAATATCAAGACCATCCAGCGTAACGCGCCCTTGGTCTGGGTCGTAAAAGCGTAGCAGCAACCCCAGCAAGGTGCTTTTGCCAGCCCCAGAGGGCCCAACAACGGCCACCCGCTCTCCGGCCTGAATGCTCACATTAAAACCACTAAGGGCGGGTGTTTCTCTCCCCGGATAGGTGAAGCGAATATCTTCTAGGGTTATTTCACCACGGGCGGGCGGCAATGCCACGGCGTTGGCCGGCGACTGTATGGTGGGGTGGGTATCCAATAGCTCCAGCAGCCGTTCAGCCGCACCCGCGGCGCGCTGCACATCTCCAGCTACTTCCGCTAAGGTAGCCACCGCACCTGCCGCAAGTAGCGCGTAGAAAATAAATGCCGACAACTCACCAGCACTCATGGTGCCCGCCAGCACCGCCTGCCCACCTTGCCAAAGCATTAACCCAACGCCGCTAAAAACCACCAGCAACGCGACACCGGTTAACCAGGCACGCTGCTGGGTTCGCGCCACCGCGCTACTAAATGCCTGCTCTACCCGCTGGCCGTAGCGACGTTTATCAACGGCTTCGTGATTAAACGCCTGGAGGGTTTGGAGCCCGCTAAGTGCCTCTTCGGCATAACGACCAAGCTCCGCAATACGATCTTGGCTGGTGCGCGAAAGCCGCCGCACACGCCGGCCGTACCACACAATCGGCAGCAGCGTGGCAGGAATACCCAAAAGCACCATCGCTGAAAGCCACGGCTGGGTCACCAGCATCAACACTATCGCCCCCACCAACATGACCAGATTACGCAATGCCAGTGAAATCGATGACCCAAATAGGCTTTGCAACACACTGGTGTCGGCAGTCAGCCGCGACGCGACTTCCCCCGCTGCACGGCCATCGCTAGCACTCTCGAAAAAGCTCGGCTCCAGAGTGAGCAAATGGTCAAAAACACGTTGGCGTAGATCCGCCGCCAAACGCTCTCCAATCCAGGTGACTTGGTAGTAACGCAGTGCTGATGCCATCGCTAATAGCGCTACCACGCCAAGCATTAACCCCAGCGTTTTGGCCAACGCCTGGGAATCCGCCGCCAAAAAGCCATTATCGATGACTAAACGTAAGCCGTTGCCCAGCAACAGCACGCTGCCAGACGCTAGCAGCAGGGCGAAGCCCGCTAAGGCAAGACGTAAACGATAAGGACGCAAGAGTGCTAATAACCGAAGCAGGACACGACGATTGGGGCGCTGGCTCATATAGATAGATACTCGCTAAGAAAAGCGGTTTTCGACCATAGCAGGCTCTAAGGCGGCCTGCAGCCAACAATTGCGTAGTGTGCGCTTTCGCCACTGCTGGGTTACCGGGTAAGGGGGTGTTAAAGTAACTAATAGCGCCCACACCCTATTAGTCCATGGCGCCCAGATTAACCGTACCATCCTCTAAAAAGGCCCAAAACGATGACAATGACAGCGCCAACAAAACCGACGCCAGCAACAACGCCAACGCGATTACCTTGCCGTGGCTGCCTAGCCGACTGCATAAATTATGCGACCTGCGAAGGCAAGCCTTGGCGAAAAGTCACTCGCCCCTCTTAAGACCACGAGGGCCGCCGTTACTGTGCTTCGTTTATTGCGACAGGCTCACTTTCTATAGCCATCTTCTTTTACAACCACCCTCTTTTACAGCATCTGCTATTACAGCCAACCGCTTGCAGTCCCCTTAGGGTAGTAATGGATGAGGGGGCTGCATTGATTAGTTTTTTACTGATTTAGAGGGTAGTGGATTCTTCTTCACCGACAGGCTCAATGGGTTCGCCGTTCTCGTCAAGCAGCTGGTGGTCGTAGGCTGCCTGAAGGCCAGTATCTTCAGCAGATGGCTGCTCTTCTTGCGCTTCTTCTGCTGTTTCCTCCGTCCAGTCTGCCCAGTAATCAATATGGCCTGGATAAATAGGCGATAAGATCGCCACCACAATGCCAATAGCAGAAAACACCGAAAACGCGTAGGCATAGCCAGAACTATCTACCAGCATACCCACCACCGGGGACCCCGCTGCCTGCCCCAATGCGCACGCCATAAATGGCAGCACAGGCCCCATAGAAAGCCGTCCTGGCAATAGCCGTATGCCCGTCATTAAATACAGACCCGTTAAACTCATATAGGCAAGGCCAAATACTAGCGCTGCAAACATCGCCAGCCCTAATTGATCTGGATTAGCAGCCAGCAATACTAGGCTTGAAGAGAGCATCATCAGCATTAATGCTTGTGTGATAGGCGGGTTATTGCGGTCAGCTAAATCACTCACCATGGCTCCCCCAAGCCCAGCAAGCCCCACGGCAAACCAAAGCCAACCGGTTTGATTAGCAGGCAACGCGCCAAGGGTGACGACCAAATCAGGGGCGAACAGCCAGAACGGTGCAGACACAACGCCCATTGCGAACGCAAAGAGTGAAAGCCGGATAAGACGTGACCATTGCAACCGCGTAATTGGCGGTGGCGGAGCTGCATTGGCGGGTATTACACGTGAAACCGAGGGGATAAAGTACCACGCTGCCACCACCCCCAGGCCTGCTAACACGGCAAACGTTGAGTAAGTAAAGCGCCAGGCATCAGCTAGAAATATAACGGTCGGCACCGCCACAATAATCCCGACACTCGTGCCCGCATTCATAATGGAGCTAACACGGCCATGCATCGTTCGGCTAACCAACGCCTGCATCGCAGCGGTCAACGCAGGCATCATCAACCCCGTGCAGATGCCACAAATAAACACCCCAACACCAAGCGATAAGGCATTTGACGACTGACTGATAACGACCAGACCTGCCACACCGAACCCACCAGAGAGTACCGCCAGGTTCCGCGCCCCTAGCCGATCCGCGGCGAGCGGAGCAAACAGGGTCGCCAACACGAAACTAATAAACGGCAGAGCCCCAATAATACCGACTAAGTACGCTGTTAGTTCCAGTTCTGCGCTAATGGAAGGCACGAATAAGCCAAACGCAAAGCGTGCAAGCCCATAGCTAATCGCGACCAGGGCTGCCCCAAATAGAGCAAACCCCATGTTCGATAAGGTCTTCATCCTGGGTCTCCGCTGTCACATGCTGCGTGAATGCAAGTCCAATTAGGTTATTGTCGTAGCAACATCCAAGATGAGCAATGCAGAGACATAATTGCTCAACGATGTAATAGCAGCCAATCATTTCCAACGAAAATAAAGAACAGGCAGATCAACTCCTTATAACCTGGGCCGGCTATACAAATAAAAGGACTTTTTTATAGAGACAGGCTAAAAACAACGTAAAAAATAAATAGTTAAAAATGCAAAAACCCCGCACTTGGCGGGGTTTTAAAGCTTACCGAACTAGTCGGTAGCTAATATCGCAGTATGGAGTTTATTCCATAACCTTGATATTAGAAGCTTGAAGGCCTTTTTGGCCCTGTGTGACGTCAAAAGAAACCTTCTGACCGTCTTGCAGGGACTTAAAGCCTTCTGCTTGAATTTCAGAGAAGTGCGCGAACAAGTCGTCGCCGCTAACTTCAGGAGAAATAAAGCCGAAGCCTTTAGTGTCGTTAAACCACTTTACGGTACCAGTTGCCATGATCGAAATCCTCGATTTAGCGAAATTAATGCCGGGGAAATACCCGAGTTACAGAGGGCAGAACAAGAAACTTTCACCAGGCTCAACGCTAAAATGCTTCGATACTGCTGACAACGTTCGACTTGCTAACCAACTGCAATCAGTCTGCGCTTCTATAGCACTCCCGTCAACCATAGTCATAAAAAAGATTTAAATAAGAAAAAACGGCTTCCATAAATATTTCAATAAGTGCTTATGCATAAGCTTACATGCATACAAGCTTCTTCACATTAATGGTTAATATTAGTAATTACCTGTGATCGGGAGCCGCTTATTCTTTTCAGTCACTAATAATAAATAATTTATAAGAAAATATTTCAAATGAGAAAAAATGACCAAGAAGTCTCTAATCAACGATAGGGGGCAAGCCAGAAAATAGCGCTAGGTTGCGGTTCTTCTGGCCAACGGCCATAATTTTTTATACATTAGCTGTACAAACAAACACAGAGCGAACAACAAATCCCACTCTATAACATGACGTGACACTCTACAAAGTGAAACGATTACCAGGAAGACTACCTTTATTCAGTGCTTGAAACGTCCCGCTCTACACGGGCCAAGGTTAGTCGTCGCCCTTCATGCGGTGAAAACTGAAACCGGCCTTCTACCTCTACGACGTCACCTAGAAATGGGGCTATTTGCTGATGAGGAAAAACCTCAACACGATTGAGGTGTTCGTCTTCAATCCAATAGTGAAGTGGATCATTAAAATGCCGTACCACGCCATGGGTCACTATTTGGTTGTCGTCAAAGGCAGTGGGGTTATTCGCTAAGATAGTCAACGGCACCGTTACGGTTAACTGGCCACGACATCCAGTGATAAGGGTTACAAGCAGCAGAGTAACAGCCATTAGACCGATACGTTTTCGAAGTGGCCTCATTGCGTCCCCCCACTGATAATCGCTTATGACTGATGATTGTTTACGGATGGTTGTTTACAGATGGTTGTTTACGGATAGTGTTTACGGATAGTTGTACAAGGCGTTGTGTGACTTTGCTCATCTTAACGCCACGCAAGAGTGTAAATCTTCTATTTTTGCCTAGGGGTATCGAATGTTCCCATGCCGCCGCTATCGCAGCCCGTTATTATGGCTTAGTTCCCTAAGTGTTCTTTTATGGCTGTTGACAGCAGGGCACGTCTGGGGAGAACCCACCACGGCACCAGCTGAGCAGCGCACTCTGTTCATTCAGCTCGACCCCACCACTCGGACGCTTCAAGGCGAACTGCGTCAACCTCTCTCTACTTCAAGCCGCTTTCGCTTACTTGAGGGCTTAACGCTGACCTCGGCGCAGCGTGGCGATGAAGAACTGACGATTATTCAAGATACTGATGGGCACTGGCAGCTACCCACAGTTACCAATGCAGCAGACAACACGACACCCATTACACTTCGCTGGGAAGGCACGCTGCCAGACGCCAGTTCCAACAGCCGTCTCCAAGTAGCAACGGATGGTAGCTTGCTACCTAGCCGTGCCGGCTGGTACCCCGACCTAAGCGATTCCGCCATGCCTCTAGGGTTAACCGTTAGCGTGCCCAATGGGCAGCTCGCCGTCGCCACCGGCTCATTGGTAGAAGAGCAACGCACACGCGATCACTATGTGGCGCACTTTTATCATCCGCACACTCGTGATGTAGAAATTGCTACTGGCCCCTGGCAGCTTCGCGAACGTGAGGTTGACGGGGTAACTCTGCGCACGCTCTTTCCCGAAGCGCTGGATACCGCCTTCGGAGAGACGTATTTGCAACACGCCACCAAACAATTGGCACTCTTTCAAGCACGCCTGGGGCCGCTACCTTATAAAAGCTTCTCTATCGCAGCATCTCCCGCGCCTATCGGTCTTGCCTTTCCTGGTTTTACGCTGCTTGGCGAGCGGGTCATCCCGCTACCCTTTATTCCTAGCACTTCGCTGCCTCATGAACTGATGCACGCTTGGTGGGGGGCAGGGGTCAATGTTGACTACTCCAGCGGCAATTGGGCCGAAGCGCTCACCACCTATCTAGCCGATTACGCCTTAGCGGAGCAGCGCGACAACGCCGATGCTATGCGACGTCGCTGGCTGGCCGACCTAGCGGCGTTGCCCAACAACCAAGAAATCGCCTTGCAAGATTTTCGTGGAGCCCCCGACCCAGCGGGCCGCCTTATTGGCTACCAGCACGGCGCGATGCTTTTTCATATGCTACGCCAGCGCATTGGCGATGAGGCGTTTGACAACGGCCTACGCCACCTTGCCGAGGAATGGATGCACCGCACGGCGGATTGGCAGGCACTAATTGACGCCTTCAGCCTGGCCTCTGGCGAGTCACAACAAGCCTTCTTAACTGCCTGGCTTACCCGTCCGGGACGCCCCACGCTACATGTAGAGTCCATACAAACAGAAGCCCATGACGAGGGCTACCGCATCAGCGGTACGCTGATCCAGCGCGGCCAACATGCACCTTGGCCAATGGAAATTCCGGTGGTGGTCAACACCGAAGAGGGCCCAGTGAATGTACGCCAAGCCATGCATGACAAGCACCAATCCTTCGAGCTGCATTTGACAGCTCGCCCCCTGTCCCTTGAGGTAGACCCCGCGGCTGACCTGCTACGCCACCCTGGCCCAACCCCGGCCATTCTACGCCAGCTGATGCTTGACCCAACCACGCAGGTGCTCGCCCTGGACGAAACCCTCCTCCCCTTGGCACGACAAGTGTTAGGGCGAGATGCCGAAGCGCTTGCTACGCCAGTTAACGTGCAGGATGAGACACAGCCACCGCTGTTAGTGATTGGTACCACTGAGGCGCTGAATGAGTGGCGTCACGGCAACCCGCTACCCGCACCGCCACAGCCAATAGCGAATGCAGGGGAAGCACGCTTTTGGATGGCACCAGGCACGCGCATCGGTTTGCTGAGCGGCAATAATGTCGCTGCCATCACCCAACTCGCCGCCTCGCTGCGCCACCACGGACAGCAAAGCTATGTCGTACGCGGACAAAACGCTGACACCTCACAAGCGGGCAGCTGGCCAGCCGACGCGTCTCCGCTCAGCGTGACCTTTACCGCCAGCGATTTCAAATAACAGCATTCAGCCATCATTATCGCTGCTCATCATTGGGTAGATCACCCTTAGCGGTGCTCTTATCAGTATCGAGCCGATGTGACTGCTGCCACAGTCGAGCCACGAGTTCTTGGATAAAAGTACGCACAATCAGCGAGGGGCGTCGCCCCACCCGCGTCACCACACAGAAAGGCGAGGCAATTTCAACCTGATCAGGCAGCAGCGCTTTGAGCTCGCCCCGCTCAACCCAGTGGTTAGCATAATAACGCGGCAAATTGCCGATAAAGTGACCGCTGAGTATCAGCAGCGCCTGGGCTTCCATATTCGAAGCATGGGCACCTACCTGGGCATTAGGAAAACTTTTAAGTTCTTGTAGGTTCGCGTAAGGGCGCACCACAAATGGATGATTAATGACTTCTTCAATCGTTAATTGGGCGCTATCACGAGCGAACAGCGGATGCCGTTTCGCGCAATAAATGCCGTGGACTTCAGTATAGATCTGGCGGTGCTGCAACCCTTCCATTTGCGCGGTTTCCGGCAAAATACCAAGCTGTAGTTCACCATTGGCGATCTCTCCAATCAGTCGGTCAGGACTTCCCACCGTAATATTCAGCCGCGCTTTCGGGTTCTTACGCAAAAACTCACCAATCACCCCCTGCAAGTCAAGATCCACATCCATAATGGTGTTATCCACCACACCCAAGCGCAGCGTGCCATACACAGAGCTACGCAGCTCGCTCATTTCGCTATCGAAATCATCTACCGAAGAGAGCAGCAGCTTGGCCCGCTCATACACAATGGCGCCCCGCTCGGTTAGCTCAAACCCCTGCCTTCCACGGCGACAAACGATAAACCCCACCCGTTCTTCAAGCGCGCGGATATGAAAACTGACGGCGGACTGGCTCATATGGAGCGCCGTTTGCGCACCGGCAAAACCACGGTGCTCAGCCACAGCAAGGAAAACAGAGAGGCTTTTAAGGTCAGCAGCGGACAGCTTCATTGGCGTGCTCTACGTTGGTGCAATTAACATCAATAAATCGGGTATAAACATCAAGAGATAACAATTTTATTGTTGCATAACTCCTGCTTAACTCAAGGTGTTCTTGCTCAGCTGGCCTTCGCCGCTGATTCTAGTCTCACCATCCGAGGAGCATCCCCATGCAACGCATTCAGACTATTACCGCTGGCCTCCTACTTGGCATCGGCTTCGCCACTACCGCCCACGGCGACCTATTAGACGATATCCGTTCCGAAGGCACCTTCACGGTAGGTACGGAAGCGCGTTTCGCCCCCTTTGAATACATTGAAGATGGCGAAATTGTCGGCTACTCCGCCGATATCATGGAACACATCATGACCGAGCTTGAGGGGGTCGAGTTAATTCGTATGGACCTACCCTGGCAAGGCATTTTGCCGGGGCTTGAGCGCGAGCGTTTTGACTACGTCATTACCTCTGTTACCGCCACGCCCGAACGCATGCAGCGCTACCACCTAAGCGCACCGATTGCCGATGCCACAATGGCGATTCTCAAACGCGCTGGCGAAGAAGACATCAGCACCCCTGAAGATATCGCCGGCAAAGTAGCCGCTGCCCAGGCAGGGTCTGCCCAGCTGGAAGCACTCGAAGCATTGGCCGCACAGCTAGAAGAGGCAGGCACGCCTGTTGCCGATATCCGCACTTATACCGGCGTTGACGAAGCCTACGCCGAGCTGGGTACCGGCCGCGTAGATGTGGTGATTAATAGCCTGCCTAATTTGCTCGAAGCAGAACGCACCCGCCCAGATGTCTTTGAAGTGGTTGGCACTTTCGGTGACCCGGTGTACTTCTCCTGGGCAGGACGTGATGACGAAGAGAGCGCCTCGCTGAATGCCTTTATGGACGAGCAGATTCAGCGTCTCAACGAAGACGGCACCCTGAATGAACTGCAAGAGAAGTGGTTCGGTGGCCCGATGGATCTCCCGTTAGAACTGCCATCGGCTGAGTAAAACGGCACACAGTGAGTGTTCCATTTCCTTGCTTGCCGTTTAACTGTGACGTGGTGCTAACCGACAGGGGCGCTACATGGGGGTGCTACATGACAGGAGTGCTACATGTTTGAGATTCTGCTCAACCACTACCCTGTGCTGCTCAAAGGCTTGACCACCACCTTGGTGGTCTCGCTTTCCGCCATCGCATTGGGGTTAGTACTGGGCGTTTTGCTGGCGTTTGGTTTAACCAGCCGTTATCGCCTGGTGCGCTGGCCCTGCGGGCTTTACCGCAGCTTCTGGCGCGGCACTCCCATCTTGCTGCAACTACTGTTGGTCTACTATCTGTTGCCCGAAATGGGCATAGAGATAGCTCCCATTTCGGCTGCCATTCTGACCTTAACGCTGAATACCGGGGCGTTTCAGGCGGAAATATTTCGCAGCGGCATTACCCATATTCCTGCCGGACAAATAGAAGCAGCGCGCATGGCGGGTATCTCCGCGTGGCAAACCCGCAGGCGCATCATTATGCCTCAGGTATTTCGCCTCACTCTGCCGCCACTGACGAATGAAATCATCACCATTGTTAAAAACTCATCGCTGATTTCGGTAATTGCCGTCACAGAGCTGATGCGGGTGAGCGAACAAATTGCCTCGCGCACCTTTCAGCCGCTGGAAACCTACCTTGCCGCTGCGCTGCTCTACCTCGCGGTTAACTTGGTGCTGGCACGAATCAGCGCTTACTTAGAACGCCGTATGAGCGGCGGCCTCGCCACCGACTAGGGAAGTGTCCGTTATGTTCGATATTACCCTGCTATGGGAAGCCCGCGCGCTGATTCTGCAAGGGTTGTGGAACACGCTATGGATCTGCTTTTTAGGCTGCTTACTGGCACTTTCATTGGGCTTAGTGCTGGCAGCTCTACGGCTTGCTAACCCACGCCTCTTTGGGTATCCGGTGGCCTGCTATGTGGAACTATGCCGCGGCACGCCACTGCTCATCCTGCTGTTTTTACTCTATTACGGTGGCCCCAGTATTGGCCTGCGGCTGGACGCCGAGATCGCCGGTGTCACCGGCATTGGCCTGTATGGCGCAGGGTACTTTGCAGAAATTTATCGCGGCGGTTTCAAATCAATTCCTAAAGGCCAGCTGGAAGCGGCGCGCATGCTCGGCATTTCACCCTGGCAAACGCTGATTCGCATTCAAATCCCTCAAATGGCACGCCTTATCGTACCGCCCGGCACTAATCAGCTGATTATTTTGGTCAAGGAGTCGGCACTGATCTCGATTATTTCGGTGGATGACCTGACCAAAAACGCCACCACACTTGTTAACCAGACGTTCCAGGTCATTGAGCCCTATTTAGCGGTTGCCCTGCTCTACTGGCTGATGATTGAACTGGTTGCCCGGGGTGGCTATGCGCTGGAAAAGCGTTTAGCCAATCGACAACCGCGCCCTGTGGCGCAACAAGGAGCCAACGCCCATGCCAATGGCTGAAATGCGCTCGCCGTCTTCACCGGCTCGACAAAAAGCGATTGTCGAGGCACACGGCATCAGTAAGCAGTTTGGTGATTTGGAAGTGCTGACCAACATCGACTTTAGCCTCGCTCCATCTGAAGTGGTCTGTGTGATTGGCCCCTCCGGCTCAGGTAAGTCAACTCTGCTGCGCTGTCTGGCCTTTTTAGAGCCCTATGACCACGGCAGCGTCTATATCGACGGTCAGCTGCTGGGCTTTGAGGATCGCAACGGTAAACGGGTGCGCACTAGCGAAAAGCGCGTGGATGAAGTGCGAACCCCCGTGGGCATGGTCTTCCAACACTTCCATTTATGGCCCCATCGCACGGCGCTGGAGAACGTCACCGAAGCCCTGCGTCTGGTCAACGGCCTGTCACGCCGTGATGCCGAAGCCGAAGGCATGACCCTATTAGCACAAGTTGGCCTTGCCGATCGGGCAGGCCATTTCCCCGAAAGCCTTTCTGGTGGCCAAAAGCAGCGCGTGGCGATTGCTCGGGCGCTGGCTATGAAACCCAGGGTGATGTTCTTCGATGAACCTACCTCAGCCCTTGACCCCGAGCTGGTAGGTGAAGTGCTGGATGTCATGAAAGCCCTGGCCGCCGAAGGTATGACCATGGTGATTGTGACCCACGAAATGGGCTTTGCCGCCAAGGTTGCCGACCGCGTGATTTTTATGGATCAAGGCCGCGTCGTAGAGAGCGGACCGCCTGCCACGCTGTTTCGTCAACCTAAAAGCCAGCGGCTCCAGCAGTTTCTTAATACCTGGCGCGAGCGCCATATCGACTAGCTCGCATTATGACGACACTTGGAGAATATAATGAGCTCTGACCCACGTTTTAACCATGCTCGTATCGAGCAACTACCGCGCAGCAACAGTGAGCCTTGCGGCCATAATCACAGTTTGGAAAACCCCATCTCCCCCGATGGCACGCCGATACTGGGTGAGCGCTATGAAGTTGCCGCCCGTGGTGGTCGGGCGGTACGTTTAAAAGCGGGGCAAACCATCCGCATCATCAATACCCACGGCACTCAAGTATGTGATACCTGGGCGTTTAGCGCCGATAACATCAACGAATTTATGTCCTGGGAACATGGGCGCGCCTGGCTGAGCGCGCTGATTCCTGATGTCGGCGATCCGTTAATAAGTAACCGGCGGCGTCCAATCATGACCCTGACAGCCGATACTTCGCCCGGTATTCACGACACGCTCATGGCGGCCTGCGACTTGTTCCGCTACATGACGCTGGGCGTCGAAGGCTACCATGATAGCTGTGCCGACAACCTGCGCTTGGCCCTGAAAGCCATTGGTGTTGATACCCCTGAAGTACCCCAACCACTGAATCTATGGATGAACATTCCCGTTAATGCGCAAATGAAGGTGGATTGGTGCCCGCCAGTTTCCGCCCCTGGTGACTATGTCGAACTACGCGCCGAGATGGACTGTATTGTGGCCATGTCTGCCTGCCCACAAGACATCATCCCAATCAACGGCGCTGACTGTGTGCCTGTCGAGGTACATTTTGAAGTGTATGAATAACCGCCTGTGTAAATCACCGCTTGTATGAGTACCCACTAGGACATGCCTGATGGAAAGCCACCTAAATGACACAGCCGACAACACCATGATGGACCTGAAGGCCATCGCGGCGGCGGTAAACCCAGACCGTCTTGCTCATGACCTGGCAACGCTTGCCACGTTTGGCGGCCGTTCAGATGGCGGCGTGGCGCGTTTGGCACTGGACGATAACGATACCCAGGCGCGGCGGTGGCTGGTCGAACAGGCCAGCTTCCTGGGTGCCAAGGCGAGCGTTGATGCTATCGGAAACGTATTTCTTGACGTCCCCGGTAGCCAGCCCTCGCTAGCACCGGTTGTCACAGGTAGCCATTTGGATAGCCAACCAGCAGGTGGTAAGTACGACGGCGCGTTGGGCGTGCTGGCTGGCCTTGAGGCGCTACGTGCGCTTAAGCAGGCAGGCTTTACACCGCGTCGCCCCCTATCGCTGGTCAGCTGGACCAATGAAGAGGGCGCGCGCTTTTCGCCAGGCACGTCTGGCTCAGCCGTTTTTTGCGGCGTACGAAGCCTGGAAGACACCCGACAGCTGACAGATAGCGACGACATCAGCCTAGGCAGCGCATTGGATGTTTGTTTAGCTGAATTGGATGCTGCAGGCGTGCCTCGCCGCCCACTGGCCACCCCCATGCACGCCTTTATTGAACTGCATATTGAGCAAGGGCCTATCTTAGAGCGCGATCAGGTACCGGTGGGCGTCGTCGAGGGTATTCAAGGTGTTAGCTGGTTTGAAGTCACGGTAACAGGCAGTGCTAACCATGCGGGCACTACCCCACGGGCGTTGCGCCGTGATGCCTTCGAAGGCGCGTGCGCGTTGGCAACCGCCCTACGGGAAGCCGCCTGCGATAGTGAAGACCGAGTGCGTTTCACCATTGGTAAATTTGTCGTTAGCCCTGGCTCGGTGAATACCATCCCTGACCATGTCACTTTCAGTATTGATGTACGCCATCCCGACGCTGCCACCTTAAAAGCGCTGGAAGCCACCTTTACTCAACTTGCCCAGCAACGCTGGGCGGACTGCCAAGCAACGCTGACACCATTGGCCCACGTTGAGCCGGTGGATTTTCCTAACTCACTTACCCGCCTGCTTGACGACACTGCACATACGCTCGAGATCACCACAACACGCTTAGTATCAGGTGCTTTTCACGATGCGATTCATCTTGCTAAACACTGCCCAACGGCCATGCTTTTTGTGCCCTGCCGCCATGGCCTTAGCCACCACCCGGACGAGCACATCACGCTCAGTGATGCCGTGGCGGGCACCCAACTATTAGCCGCCAGCCTGGCAAACCTCACCCGATAAGGAGGGCACGTAATGACCAAGGGCACAGACGGGACTCGCCGCAATGCAGCCACCGGCGAACGTTACCCCGCGCACCAGGAACCACGCTATCGAGAAATCGCCAGTTTCTTACGGGCACCGCTAGCCGATTCGTTAGAAGCACTTGATATTGCACTGATCGGCATTCCGTTTGATGGCGGGGTGAGCAATCGCCCTGGCACCCGCCACGGCCCTCGTGAAATTCGCAACCAATCGAGCATGATGCGTAGCCTGCATCACGTTACCCAAACTGACCCGTTTGCCCAGGCACGCATTGCCGATATTGGCGACGTACGGTTTTCATCGATCTACGATCTTGAACACGTCTCTGATGATATTGCCGCTTATTACGTGGCGATTGCCAAGGCAGGGGTTATCCCCCTTAGCGCCGGTGGCGACCACTCCATCACCTACCCTATTCTGCGTGGCTTAGCCACCAATGGTCCGGTGGGGTTAATCCATATTGACGCCCACACCGATACTTGGGACGAGTTTCAAGGCTCGAAATTTCACCACGGAGGCCCCTTTCGGCTTGCCTGTGAGCATGGGCTTATTGACCCAAAACGCACGGTGCAAATCGGTATTCGTGGAGCCCAAAATACTCCCCAGGGCTGGGACTACTCGGCCGCTACCGGCATGCGGGTTATGTTTATGGAGGAGGTCGATGCCCTAGGTATCGAGGCGGTAGTCGCCGAAGCGCGGCGTATTGTAGGCAGCGGCCCCGTATACCTATCTTTCGATATTGATAGCATTGACCCCGCCTTCGCTCCTGGCACCGGTACGCCTGAAGTAGGTGGCCTCACTAGCCTGCAAGCCCTTCAGCTAGTGCGTGGTTTTCGTGGCCTGCCGCTGATCGGTGCTGACGTCGTGGAGGTATCCCCGCCGTTTGATGCCAGCGGCAATACCGCACTGCTGGGAGCCACGCTAATGTACGAGCTGCTCTGCTTAATAGCAGAACAGGTAGACGCCAACCATCAACTGCAAACAGCGTCAGCGCATCATCGTGCTAAGAACAGCAGTATTGATAATGGTTCTTATTAATATTACTATCTGGTTATTATTCTTCGTGGTGCGCTATGACCTTTGCGGTGATGCAACGCCTCCTCGGTCTTTATACCCTGCCGATTCTGAAAGACAGCAGTAGGCCACTGACACCAGGGCATGTATCGCTACTGTCTATCGCTACTGTCTATCGCTACTGTCTATCGCTAACGTCTAGAGGATGAGGGGATGGCAAGGGCTGGCATTTATCGGATGACCGTTGCGGATTTTCTCAATTACGGCCACCGCTACCGCATTGAGTATTGCTTTCCTGCCGCGTCATGCCCACCAGAGCGGGTGGCCCAGCTACCCGTTGCCCAAGGCCGGGTGGAAGAGATGGTGCTCTTTCCTGGGGTCGAACTGGTGCTCTCTGATATCGAAGTGGTTCACCCTTATGCTTCGCACTCACTGGGCACGGCAGCGCGGCTGATCGTAGTAGTCATAGAGGGACGCGTACGGCTAGGTTCGGGCACAAAACAGCACTGGCTGACGGCAGGACAGGCCTATACGGTGCGCCTGGATGAACGGCAAGTTCTTGACGCCTACCAGCCCGAGGGCCAGCGACTGCGCACCCTTTGCCTATCACTAGACGAAGCGGCGATGCGCCAGTGGTGCGGCGAAACGTTTCCGACGGCGCCATCTCGTACATGGCCACTTACCCCACCATTGACCCTGTCTATAGAGCAGAGTTTTCGCTCGCCTTTGACGGACCTACCCCGACGGCTGCTCTTCCAGGGGTTAGCGCTGCAGTTACTGGCTCAGGGGCTGGCACCGCCCCGCGAAAGCATTCAGGCAACGGCGTCACCCAGCCGCCTGGAGTTGGTTCGCCGCCTGCTTGAGGAAGCCCCCGAACGGGAGCATTGCTTAGAGGTGCTAGCGGCGCGCGCCGCGATGAGCCCGAGCACCCTGGTGCGTCGCTTCAAAACTGCCTACGGCTGTTCGCCTATCGACTACCTGCGTCGCATCCGCCTAACGCTAGCCCGAGAGTTACTGCTTGATGGGCATAGCATTCAACAAGCCGCCCACCTGAGCGGTTATCGTCATGCCAGCAATTTTACGACCGCTTTCCGTCGGGCCTTTGGTGTTTCTCCCAGCAGTCTAACGAAGCCCAGCAGCCTGACGAAACGCCATTAACACCATTAACAACCCCAACCTGCGTCCTACACATAGCAAATCGCCCAGCGCGCATAACTCAGCACGCCAACAAAATGGAAAAATTCTCATTACCAAAAGTATTCACACTGAGAAGCATCCATGCCACAGCTAAATCGCCTAACCCTGGCCATCGCGCTGGCCTCTGCGCCACTTTCCATGCCACTACTCGCCGACGAGCCACTCGAAACCCTAACGGTGACCGCCAGCGCTGCCACCAAATCCACGACGCCCTTCATAGAGACGCCTCAGGCCGTCTCAGTGGTCGAGCGGAGCCAGTGGGAATCCCGTGGAGCCGAAAGTGTTCAGCGCGCCGCCGACTATACGCCGGGGGTGTTCACCAACCAGCTGGGCGCTTCCAACCGCTATGACTACCTAGTGCTGCGCGGCTTCGCCGACGGCAGCATCAACAACACCTTCCTCGATGGTCTCAAAGTCATGAGCGATGGAGGCTCCTTCAGTTCACTTTCGGTCGACCCCTGGTTCCTAGAATCCATCGAGGTCGTCAAGGGCCCCGCTTCCGTGCTTTATGGGCGCGCCTCTCCCGGTGGTTTGGTCGCACAGACCAGTCGCCGCCCAGAATTTGAACCTGGCGGCGAGCTGCGCCTACGCCTCGGCAACCACGCCAATCGCAGCGCCGCGTTCGATGTTACCGGCCCGCTGGATGCCGAGCGCCGCCTCGCTTTCCGCCTCACGGGTCTGGCGCGAGCCGCCGACACTCAGTTCGGTCCAGCAGAAGAGCAGCGTTACGCCATTGCTCCCCAGCTAACCTGGGACATAACCGATACCACTATCCTAAACCTGCATGCCTATTTGCAGCATGAACCCGAAGGGGGTTATCACGCAGGTCTTCCTTATGAAGGCACTGTGATTGATCGCAACGGCCGACGCATCTCAAATAGCTTCTTTGAAGGTGAAGAAGCCTTTGAAAAATTCCAACGTGATCAGGTCATGGTGGGCTATGAAGTAGAACATCACTTCAATGATGCGGTGAGTGCTCGCCAACGGCTGCGCTACACCGAAACCAGTGTCGAACTAGATCAGGTTTATGCTTTTGGCTGGGCCTCGGCCACCGAGCTCAACCGCTACTACTCTGGCGGCGACGAGTCGCTTGATGCACTAACCGTCGACAACCAGCTAGAGGCTCGTGTTTCCACCGGCGGTGTCGACCATACCCTGTTGTTAGGCCTTGATTATCAGCAGCGCGACAATGACGTCACCTGGACCTCGGGCGCTTTCCCGACCATTGATGCCTTCAACCCCCACTATGGCGATGACCCCAGTGCGATGTACCCGGCAACACGCCAGCACCGAGAGCTTGAACAGACCGGTCTCTATCTGCAAGACCAAATGGCCTTTGGCAATTGGCACGCCAACCTAGGCCTGCGCCACGACTGGGTAGATATCACCAATACCGACCCGGATAGCGGTTCCGCCAGCACACTGGATGACACACAGCTTAGCGGACGCGCCGGTTTGCTCTATCACTTTGACAACGGCCTAGCGCCTTATCTCAGCTATACCACCTCCTTCAGCCCCAATAGCACCACCGACCAAAACGGCGACCTACTGGCGCCATCTGAAGGCGAACAGGTAGAGCTTGGTTTGAAGTATCAGCCACCCGGCACACAAGATCGTTACAACGTAGCCCTGTTCGATATCACCCAGGAGAATGTTTCCACCAAGCTGCCCAACGAAACCTTCCACCGCGCCACCGGCAAGATAGAGTCCCGAGGGGTCGAAGTGGAAGCGCATCATCAGTTGACCGATGCTATCTCCCTGCAAACCGCCTACAGCTACACCGACGTGACCCTGGAGAAAACCGGCGATGCCAATGAAGGCAACCGCAACAACCAGATACCACGCCACCAGCTCGCCGTGTGGGGCAGCTATGCCTTTCAATCCGGCGCACTTGCTGGCTTAGATACGGGGCTTGGCATTCGCTATCACGCTGATATCCAAGCCGATGACGCCAACACCGAAACGGTGCCAGACTACACCCTGGTCGATGCTACCCTAGGCTATGACTTGGGTCGCCTGGGCCTCACGGACATGTCGGCACGACTCAACGTCACCAACCTGCTGGACAAAGAGTACGTGGCTTCCTGCTACGACCTGAACTTCTGCTACTTCGGTGCCGAACGCGGCGTCACCGCTTCATTTCATTATGCTTTCTGATAACCCGTTACATGCTAACAACCAATTAGCCACAGTAGCACTGGGTGCCCCACTGCTACTGTGGCTGATGCCGCACCTGCACCAGTAAACCTAACCATGTTGGCAGCAGTCGTCTCCCTAAGCGTTGCAATAAAAACAACAGATAGAGGATTGCATAGTCAACATATCAACCTCTAGTCTGCTAATGAAGCCGGTTCAGTATATAAAGGCGTTTCTAGTTTGCTACGAGCAACGCCTTGCTAAGATCGGCATAACGCAATGAATAAAAAAAGCAACTTTATGGGCACAACGCCCTATGGGCGTTAAAGAGGACACAGGAGACTACAATGAAACCCTACTTTTCGATGACAACACTCGCCACAGCCTGCCTATTAGGGAGCTCGCTGGTTGCTAGTCAGGCGATAGCACAGACAACGATTAATCTAGGCTACAACGGCGCCCCAGATGCTGATAAAAACGCAGTACATGTCTTTGCTGCTAATCTGAAAACGCTTGTCGAAGAAAAAACCGACGGAGAGATTCAGCTACAGCTTTACCCGAACAGCATGCTAGGTGAAGAGCAAGAGCGTATGGAGCAGGCAATGAGTTCACCCATGTTCAATGTTGCCTCCTTCGCGGGCGTCTCGCCGCTAGTCGATGAAATTTTCGTGAGTGCCATCCCGTTTCTATTCGATGACTTTGACGCAGCGCGTAGCTTCTTTGATGAGGGCAGCTACTGGCAGGAGGTAGAAAAAGCCCTTCAAGAGCGTGCGGGTATCGACATGCTCGCTGTCGTTGAAGAAGGCGGTTTCCTCGCATTCACCAACAATAAAAAGCCCATTTCACACCCTGATGATTTTGAAGGTTTACGCTTTCGCGCCATGGACCCAAGCCAAGTAGCTCTCTACGAGGCCTTCGGCGCATCAGGCACCCCCATCCCGTGGACTGAAGTCTATATGTCGCTGCGCACCGGAGTGGCTGATGGGCAGATGAACCCGCCGATGTACATCATTTTAGGCAGCCTTCACGAAGTGCAGGACTACTTAACACTTGCGAATATTCAGTACTCCAACCAGTTTTTAGTCGGCAATAGCCAAATGATTGAAAGCTGGGAAGAAGAAACCCGCAACGCCTTTATGGAAGCAGTGGCCGAAGCGAATCAGCAGGCGCGTGAGCATAACGAATCCAAAGTTGATGAGCGCATCGCCTACCTAGAGGAGCAAGGTATGGAAGTTATCCGCCCTTCTGAGGATGACCTTACTGCATTCCGGGAAATTGGCCAGCCTGCTTATCTTGAGTGGCTAAGCGAGCGCAATATCGACCAGCGCTGGATCGACATGGCACTGGAAGATGCTGGTATGAGTGACCTGCTCGATTAATTAAGAGTGTCATTAATCTGCATCAACGGTAGTTAAAGGGCCGGTATTTACCGGTCCTTTTCATCTTTTGTGACTCTTTGCGGGTAGGATTCTCCATGCACGCACTACGACATTGCATGCTAGCGATCAGTCGGCCGCTTTCCATTAGTGTGGCCTCAGTACTCTTGTTTACCAATTTATCGATCATTTTATATGGCGTTTTTATGCGCTATTTCGTCGGTGGCGCGCCTATTTGGACCGATGAACTATCGCGCTTTCTAATTATTGGCACTGTGATGGTGGCGGCAGGGGCCGTGTGGGTAGAAGGAAGCCACATGCGCGTGGCCTTAATAGAGCGTTTACTTCCTACCCCTTTAGTGCGCGTACTTAATCTGTATCAATGGCTGTTAACACTCAGTATCGCGGTGGGTGGCGCTTGGGTAAGTTACCGCTATGCACTTTCGGTTGGCATGTTTACCACTTCGGGGTTGGGAATTAGCCGCACGATTCCACTTATGTCTGTACCTATCGGGTTCGCTCTGCTTGCCTGGCATGTGCTTTGGCATGGTCCGGCACCGTTACCCGTGCTAACCGATCAAAACACCACAGTAGAGAATAATCAGGAGCGTCCTTAATGATTATCACGATGTTAGGCGTTTTCCTTGTCCATGTTCTCTTGGGACTGCCGCTCTTTATTGCGCTGTTAACCACTGCCATTGTCGGCTTTATATTTGTTGACCCCTCCATGATCCCTCGCATGATGCCGCAACAGTTTTTTAGTGGCATCAACTCCTTTTCTTTAATGGCAATTCCACTATTTATCTTGGCCGGTAACTTAATGAACGTAAGTGGCCTAACCGAACGGTTAATGGGTTTAGCGCGCTTGCTGGTGGGGCATATGCGTGGCGGCATGGGGCATGTAAACGTTGTGTCGAGTGTTTTCTTCGCCGGGGTTAACGGTTCAGCCGTTGCGGATACCTCGGCTCTTGGCTCATTGCTGGTTCCGGCGATGGAAAAAGAGGGCTACTCGCGCGCCTTTGCCGCAGGCTTAACCGCCGGTAGCTCATTGATTGGGCCCATCATTCCTCCCAGTATCTTTATGATTTTGTATGCCTCCCTCACTAACACCTCAGTGGGCGACCTCTTCCTTGCGGGCGTGGTACCGGGCCTACTGTTAGGGGTTGCGTTTATGGGCATGAATGCGTGGTATGCCTGGAAAAAACGCATGCCTAAGCAAGGTGAGCTCCCTAGCCTGAAAGCGCTCAGCATTGCAGCCCTGGTGGCGCTTCCTGCACTAATAGCGCCGGTCATCATTGTGGCGGGTATTGTTCTGGGCTTTGTAACACCCACGGAGTCCGGTGCACTTACGGCGCTTTATGTCGCCCTATGTGGCGTGCTGCTAGGTGGATTGCAACTGCCGCAGTTCTGGCAAGCCATAAAAGACACGGCTCAACTAACGTCAGCAATTTTTTTAATCATGGCGGCGTCTGCCACCATTAGCTGGTTGCTTTCCTATGCCCAGGTTCCCCAGCAATTTGTCACCTTATTGGCGCCTTATGCGGATAATGCTGTCATCATCTTATTACTATTAAGTTTGATTACCTTTCTGACAGGCATGTTCATGGAGGAAGTCTCCGCCCTTATGCTGCTGACGCCGATTTTTGCACCGGTAGCAATGATGGCAGGTATAGACCCTATCCACCTAGGGGTCATTATTACCCTTAACATTACGATTGCTCTTATTACGCCCCCCATGGGTGCCTGCGTGTTTGTTGCTGCCGCCGTTAGCCGAATAGAGATTGTCTCTTTATTCAAAACGATTTGGCCTTTCGTGCTAACCGCCATTGCCGTCTTATTGATGCTAATTTTCTTTCCCCCGTTGACTCTTTGGCTGCCCCAGCTCCTTGGATAATTAAGATGCACACCATTTCTACTAACGCTTACAGTGCCGACCTAGCGCCCATTCCGAGCCTGTCAGGGCCGGAGTGGCCGCATGTTAGCCACATTGCTATTCAAGAGTGCGGCGAACGCCTGCTACCTATGAGCCTAGCGCCTTCACCGATTAAGGTATTCCCTGCCTACGCGCGCTTAGGGATTCCTGGCGCGATACCGGAATGCTTTGTGCGCGAAGGGGTATATCGTGCGCTACTGGCGGCAGCAAGAAGCTTACCCCCAGGAGTACACCTATTGGTACTGGATGGTTGGCGTCCATGGCGTGTTCAGCAATACCTGTTTGATACGCTGCATGAAGCCATTCACCATAACCACCCTAACGCCTCAGAAGATGAGCTATTAGCCCGCACGCGGGAATTTGTGTCGCTTCCTAGCCGTGACCCTGCGGCCCCTAGCCCACATTTAACGGGCGGAGCAGTCGACGTGACCCTGTGTGATGCCGATGGCTTGCCGCTTGATATGGGAACCCTCTTTGATGAAGCGATTCCTGCCTCACATACCGATCATTTTGAGCAGTTAGGCGAATTACCACCCTCTCAGCAACAAGTGAGAGATAACCGCCGTTTGCTATATCACGCAATGCAGCAACAAGGGTTTACCAACCTTCCCAGCGAGTGGTGGCATTTCGACCTCGGCGACCAGCTGTGGGCCCATTACGGCGGGCATCGCCAAGCCTGCTACGGACCCGCAGAGTTGGATACGATTGAAAACCGCTGGCGGCGGCAAATTAGCTAACAAGCCTCGGTGCATCTGAGGAAAAAAAGCGCATCCCCTGGCGCAAGTGCTCAACGCAGGTGGTTGCGGCCACCGTCAACTTGCGCCCTTCTAAACTAACGATTTGCGCTCTGGCACCGCTCATCACCGGGTAACTCATAGGTAATGCAATAATTTCTTGGCGGCTTATCTCATCCGCTACCGTTAGTTCCGGCATAAAGGTCACACCAATGCCAGAGCGCACAAAGTTCTTAAGCACTGCCACTGAATTAGTGTGTAAACGAGCTTTCAGGTAGCGGCGTTCTTGATGCGCCACCATGTTAACCATCTGACGCATGCCAAAAGGGTTATCCATCAAAGCCAGTGGCCACTGCTCAATATCTTTCAAGGTAGCCGCACGGGAAAGGCGGCTAAGGGTATGCCCAGGCGGCACAATTAAGTCTAATGGTTGTCGCGTCTCCACATGGCAGTGAATCTGCGGGTCGACCGGCGGGGCATAAAGCAATGCTAAATCAACCTCCATCTCCTTAACCAGCGTCATAGCTTCGTTCACCCCAGCCATCCGAATTTCAACATTGATGCCGGAAAAACGCGACATAAACGCCTCAAGGGGTGCCGCAATTAAATCCGCGACAAACCCCTCGCCAACAGCAATACGCACTTCGCCCCGTGCCATTTCTTGAATGGCCATTAGCTGGGAAATCACCGCCTCTTCAGACGTTCTCTGCGCGTGGTAGTGCTGTATCAGCAGCCGCCCCGCCTCAGTGGCACGCATTCCACTGCCATGCCGCTCGCAAAGCAGCACGCCTACCTCCTCTTCCAAGGCCTTTAGCTGACGGCTAATCGCGGAAGCATCCACATGGATATGGGCGGCTGCCCGGCGTAATGAGCCACGACGAATGACCTCGTTGAGATATGCCAAGGCACGTTGGCTAAGCATGTGTTAACGGTCTCCGTTAGGGAAAAAGCGGTGTTTCTAGCTACTTATTAGACACCACCAAAATAGAATAATGGCTCGTTAGACGAGAAGCCAAGAGCGGCAAGTTAATCCTTAACGCCTTTCCTACTATTAGCCGCTCACGTAGATGGCACCGAGCTTAACGTCGTTATGGCAACTGGGTCAGCAAAACGCCTGGCTTAGACAGACCTGCCGATAATCTAACAGACGTGTTGTCGTGACCGACTGAATGCGTCCTCTCTAAATGGGGGATTACTCATCAATTATTGAGCCATCGGGCAATTCATTCTGGCGGGTCGGCCTTATCATTGTCTGTCATTTTGCTGGCGCGTGCGTCAGGCTATCACCAAGCACTGATTGTTGATTAACAATCAAACCGCCATAGCACTGGCAAACAAGGAGAACAGCAAGCAATGGGTCGTAACCAAACAGTACTCAATGCCATACTCCTCTTGCTGCCTCGGCTGACCCAATTTAGTTGGCGAGTAGTGTGCCATTTCCTAAGAAATCGCGGCATCTTGCTGGCTGGCGGGGTGGGCTACAATATTTTGCTCTCCATCGTGCCGCTGTTTGCAGTACTGGTCGTGCTGTTAACGCAAGTGGTAGACCAGCAGCATTTACTTAACGTTCTTGCCGTACAAGCCCGCCACTTAGCACCGGCCCATGCCGAGGTTTTGATGGACGCCGTTCGTGGCCTACTGGAGTCCCGCGACGTTATCGGCATTCTTAGCTTTCCCATTCTGCTGCTTTTCAGCTCCTTTGCCTTTCGCATGCTCGAAGATGCGTTAGCGATTATTTTCCACTCCCCAGACAGCCCCCATATCAAGCGCAGCGCTTGGGTATCGGTGATGCTGCCTTACGCTTTTATGCTGGTGCTTGGCGCGGGGTTACTAGCCTTAACGCTGGTGGTTACCTTAGCCAGCTCGCTTAATACGCTGGTGATGGCACTTTTTGAACGCGAGCTACCGTTTGCAGGACTTTCCGAACCGGTACTTAACATATTCAGTTTTGCTGGGGTTTTCTTACTCTTCAGTGCTATCTATAAGGTGCTGCCGGTAGTGCGTATCGCGTTACGCCGCGCGGTCATTGGTGGCTTCGTAGCGGCACTGCTATGGGAAGGCGTACGGCTGCTACTGGTCTACTACTTCACCCACCTCTCCTTCGTCAATGCCGTTTACGGCTCGCTCGCCACGCTGGTGATCGTGCTGCTCAGCCTGGAAGTCGGTGCCATCATTTTATTGTTGGGTGCCCAGGTGATTGCCGAGTTAGAGCGCAACACACGCCTTGGCCTGCCCTGGTATATAGACCCCGACCGCCAACCTATTACCCACGTTGATTAACCCTAGCCACCAGTGATGGCGAGCGTGATGGCCCCGCTCGAAAAGTGACACTATAGCGTCACTATTAGTCTGGTTAAGGGTGAGCCCATGAAAGTTGAGCTTGTTACAAACCTTAAGCGCCAAGGCTGGGGGCCGTCACCTCACCTTACCGGCATGGTAGACTGGCATTATCATGAGCGTCGACTCCAGTAGCCAACCCATTCACCTAATTGGCGTAGAGTTTTCCAGTGTTGAACGGCAGATAGTGGCGTTTAAGTTGGAAACCGCTTTCAATAGTTCATCTATACGCGACTTGTTGAGAACTAGCGTCTAGTGTTACTGGCAAGCGGACGCTATAAGGGTTAGACGATCATACCTAACGTGGTTTTGGTGCTGGAAATAGCGCATGAATGCAAAAAAAACATCGTTTGTGACCCTGGTAAAGGCGGCGCTGCCGACGCTGCATCCTACTGAGCGGCGTCTGGCTGAATTCATCCTTAATTTTCCTGGTGAGTTGGCCAGCTATACCGCAACGGAGCTTGCTAATCTGGCTGGCGTTTCCAATGCCACTATTACGCGCTTTGTTAAAAAACTTGGTTATCGCTCGTTTGAAGAGGCGCGCCAGCACGTCCGCGACAATCGCGAAGAGGGTGCGGCATTGCTAAGGGTAGAAGGTCACGAAGACGACCGTAGTGATAGCCTGCTTTATCGCCATATCCATCAAGGTATCAAAAACCTGGAGCATGCTAGCCAGCATTTCTCTCAGTCAATGTTGGATGAGGTGGCCAACGC
Source organism: Vreelandella neptunia (assembly GCF_000712975.1). Lineage (GTDB taxonomy): Bacteria > Pseudomonadota > Gammaproteobacteria > Pseudomonadales > Halomonadaceae > Vreelandella > Vreelandella qaidamensis. The sequence continues at coordinate 264,166 of NZ_JHQL01000002.1, forward strand.
GATGCTGTCCGCTCGCAAGGTATGGGTGGTAGGGTTTCGTAGCAGCCATCCCTTCGCTGAATATCTCAATTGGCAGATCATGCAAGTAATTGAGAATACAGCTTTGTTGCCACGAGCCGGGGAAACCCTGGCGGAAAGCCTGGTCAGTATGACGTCAGACGACTGTGTGATCCTGTTTGGCCTCAAACGCCGCACAGCAGACCTGGATACGTTACTGACCCAAATCGCCAGCAGCCACGCTAACGTGCTGTACATCACCGATGAAAGCGCCCCCGAGAACAACCAGGTTAGCTGGCACGCCGTGTGTCGCACGGCGGCGCCAGGGCCGCTGTTCAACCATGTGGCGGTGCTGTCGATGTGTCATTTTCTAGCCACACGGGTTATTGAGCTATCGGGTGCCGAGGGGCGTCATCGCATGACCAGTATTGAGGCGATTCATGAGGCGCTTGATGAGCTCCAGTGAGCTTGCGTGGTGCAAGTAAGCTAAAAACCGCCCACTTTTTGTGCAACTAATTGTCTTACGAGATGGCTTTACGTGGCGGGCTAACATGCCCAGCCGCCGGTAACCAATTGTAATATGATATGAAAAATATTTTTCATATCAACATGGCATGAAATATGGATTTCTTTTGGTGTTACGCCGTTATCTCCGACACCTATAAAGGATATTCCCATGCCGACACTTCGCTACTCTTCTCGTTTTACCTTAAAGCAGTTGGTGGCAGCCACTGCGCTGGCAGCACTTGCAAATGCCCCTTTGGCCGCTGCCAATCCTATCGAGATCCAAATTAATAACACATTACCCACCGGCTCGTTCGCTCATACCTTCCTGGAAGAGTTCAGTGAGCGCTTGGAAGACGAGGCTCCAGGGCGCTTCAATGTTCGTTTGTTTATGGGCGGCACTCTGGGCACTGAGGAAGATGTTCTGCAAGGGCTTGGTATGGGAACTCACCATGCTTCCTTAGCAGCGTCAGCCGTTACACAGTTCAATGCCCGCACCTCGATCTTCGACCTGCCCTATCTTTTCGAGAACCGCGAAGATGTGGCTCTCTTTATTGATAGCGAAGCCGGCGACATGCTGCGTGAGGGCTTCGATGGCACCGGCATGCGCTTACTGGCAATGTGGGACAACGGCTTCCGCGTCATCACCAACAAACAGCGGCCAATTATTACCCCCGAGGATCTCGACGGTCTGCGCATTCGCACCCCCAACAGCCGTCAGCGTGTGGCAATGTTCAATGCGCTTGGCGCCAATGCCACGCCGCTCGCCTTTGGCGAAGTGTACTCCGCACTTGATCAGGGGGTTATTGATGGGCAAGAGAACCCCGCTCACGTGGCCATGTCATCTCGGCTCTATGAAGTGCAAGAGTACCTATCGGTTTCCAATCATATCTATTTACCGACCTTCCTTGTCTTCGGCGAACCCTTCCTTAACCGTCTTGCCGACGAAGATCTTGAGGTGCTCGAACGAGTGGCCACTGAGATGACATCCTGGACTTTCGCCTGGGGCGATGAAGCCGATGCGTCCGTATTAGCTGAACTGGAACAGTACCTTGAGATCAACGACGTCGATTTTGCTGCCTTCCAAGAAGCCGCCCTGCCGCTTTATGAGGACCCGGTATTCGTTGATGCCATCGGCCAGGACATGATCGATGCCACGTTGACTACCATGCGCAACCGCTGAGGACGCCATCATGACACCGTCCATTTTTACGCTTATCGAACAGTGGGTGCTACGGTTGCTGGATGCGCTAGTGATCCTGCTGGCAGGTGTGTTGCTGGTACTGCTCAACTACGCCGTGTTCGCACGCTTCGTGCTCAACTCGTCGGTGTCATGGGGTGAAGAACTGCCAGCCAATGTACTGGCAGTGCTTACGTTCATTGGCGCTGCTTATCTAACAAAAATCAATGAACATCTCGGTTTTGACAGCGTACTGCGGCTGATGCCAATGCTCTGGCAGCGCATTGTGCTAAGTATTAACCACGCTTTCATGCTGGCCTTCGCGGTGGTTGTTTTCTACTACGGCTCATTGGCAAGCCAGGGCTTTCATGGGCGTTCGTTGATCTCCATCGACCTGCCTTTGGCGCTTTTCCGCTGGGCGATGCCAGTGGGCTTTGCGCTGATCGCCATCATCTCGGCCTGGCGGTTAATCGGCCTCATCAACGGCAGAGTCCATCCTACTGACCTGTACCCGGAGACCGACTGATGCCTATGGATCCCGCCTATCTCATTTTGACGATGCTGGTCATCTTTCTCTTCACCGGCATGCCGATCGCTTTTGTGTTGGGTGTGGCCGCGATGATCATGATCATGCTCGACCCCAACGTAATGCCACAGATTATGGGGATGGTTCCGTTCGGCGGGGCCAACAACTATCTGTTGGTGGCAGCGCTGCTGTTTATGATTGCAGGGGAAGTGATGAACCAAGGGCGTATCGCGGAACGCCTCATCAATTTTGCAGGTTCGTTGGTGGGCCATATTCGCGGTGGCCTGGCCCACGTCAATATACTGACGTCGCTGTTCTTCTCCGAGATTTCCGGCACCGCCACCTCAGATGCGGCGGCAATCGGCTCGGTAATGATTCCGCAGATGAAGAAGCGTGGCTACGACGTTGCGTTTGCCGCAGCGGTTACCGCCACCTCGGCGACCATGGCGATCATCGTTCCGCCGAGCCTTAATCTGATCCTCTATGCTTACGTCTCTGATACCTCTATTGCTCAGCTCTTCGCGGCGGGGATTATTCCAGGGTTCGTGGTTTGCTTTGCACTGATGTTAACGGCTTACCTCATCTCGGTACGCAAAGGCTACCCTATCGAAGGCAAATTCGATATTAAGAACGTGCTCAGCACCGGCCGTGAAGCCATTATTCCCATCACCCTGCCGATCCTTATTCTGGGTGGCATCTTAGGCGGCATTTTTACGCCCACCGAGGCGGGTGCCGTGGCAGCACTATGGGCGATCATTCTGGCCACGCTCTATTACCGCTCGTTAACTTTCCGCTCGCTGCTCGATACCCTGCGGGTAGCGGGCAAGCGCAGCGCCATGCTGATGTTCATTGTCGCCACGTCGACGCTGCTTGGCTGGTACATGACTAACCAGGGAATCCCCCAAGAAATTGCCGAAGGAATTCTCGGCATCTCTGATAACTACTGGGTTGTGTTACTGGCGATTAATGTCTTCTTCTTGCTGGCAGGCACTATCGTTCACGGTACACCGGCCATCCTTATGCTGGTGCCCATCTTCCTACCGCTGGCCGACCAACTAGGTATCGACCGCGTCCACTTTGGCCTAATCGTCACGATTAACCTGGGTATCGGCCAACAGACACCGCCGGTGGCCTCAGTGGTACTGGTGACCTGCTCAATTGCGCGTATCAGTATCGGCGCGATCATTCCGGCCTTGATGTGGTTCCTCGGCGCCATGCTCGTGGTGCTTGCGCTTATCAACGTGTTTCCAGCGCTCTCACTGTGGCTGCCATCAGTCATTCTTTAAACGGATAAGGATAGCTCTATGCGACTTCTGGTCATCAACCCGAACTCGTCGACCAGCGTGACGCAACATATCGCTGCGGCAGCTCGTATGGCTGCCAACGCGAATGATGAAATACTCGCCGTCGAGGCTAGCGGTGCGCCACCTCTTATCGTCAGTGAGGCGGATTCCCGGCTCGCTGAGCAAGCAGTAGTCAACACAGTGCGCAGCATAGCGTCGCCTCTGGATGGCGTTATTGTTGCGTCGTTCGGTGACACCGGCGCAGATGCTCTAAGGGCCTTTCTGCCCTGCCCAGTGGTGGGCATTGGGCACGCATCACTATTGACTGCCGCCGCATTGGGCGGGCCCTTTGCGATCGTCTCCTTCGCCCCGGCGGTAGTACCTTCAATGCAAGCGATGGTGGAACATTACCAAATGCAGCATTTACTCAGCGGTATTCACGTTATCAACACACCGCTACCTGATGACCCCGGCGAGATCCAGGCCACCACAGCCGATGCGCTGCAGGCTCTTTGCCAGCAGGTGGCTCAGCAAGGGAGCTGCCGCAGCATTATTCTTGCAGGGGGGCCGTTAGCAGGGCTGGCGCTGCGTATTGCTCCCGCGCTGCCGCTACCCATCATTGATGCGACCATGGCGGCTATGCAGCTGCAACGTTCGCTGCAGCTCTTTGGTGGAAGGGCTGACAAATAGCGCGACAGCACATGCTATTTATATTCCATTCGCCTGCGCTGTATTGTCGCAATATTCTTCTCTATCGGTACGTTTAAGCGCCTTAGCAAGTTATGATGAGCACGCCTTATTCTCTATGCAGATATCCTTATGCTAAAGCGCTTTCTCCCTCTGGTGATTCTCATTCTTGGCATTGCCAGCTTTATGGCGTTGCGTTACACACGCCCTGAACCAGCTCCCGTGGAGGCTCAAGAGCGCCGCTGGCCCGTTGAGGCGTTGACCGTTTCTCTTGGTGAACATGTACCACTGCTTTCGCTGTTCGGGGAAGTGGTCGCGCCGGACATGGTCACCCTAGTAGCGCCGGTTCAAGCGCGGGTGGCTCAGCGGCCGGTAAGCGACGGCCAGCGGGTAGCCCAGGGTGAGCTGCTCGTAGCACTGGATGAAGACGACCTATCATCGCCGCTGCGCCAAGCCGAGGCTGAACTTGCTGACCTTCAGGCTCAGCTGGAAAACGAGCGCATCCGCCATGAGAATAACCGCCAGGTATTAGCCCAAGAGCGCACTCTTCTTGCCAGCGCTAACCGCCAATTGGAACGCAACCGTTCGCTGGAAGGACGTAACCTGACGTCTCAAACAGACGTCGATACGGCCCGCGACGCCGTCGCTCGTGCCCAGCTGAATGTGTCAGCGCGGGAAAGCGCTATTGCCGAATATCCTTCTCGGCTAGCCAGTTTGGAAGCCCGCCTGGCCAGGGTTCAGGTGCAAGCGGCCGATGCGCGGCGCAATCTGGAGCGTGGCCGTGTTCACGCGCCCTTCGCTGGCAGCGTGACGCGGGTGCAAGTCGCTGAAGGCGACGATGTGGCCCCGCGCGCCGCCTTGCTATCGCTTTATCCGTTAGATGGCCTGGAACTACGCGCCCGAATTCCCCAACCGTATCACGCGGAACTTGAAGCGCACCTGCCAAGCGGTGTACCACTTGAAGCCACCGCCACGAATGGCAGCCAGCGCTTCGTACTAGAGCGCTTAGCGGGGGAAAGCGACCCAACTGGCACCGAAGCCATTCTCTCAGTGCAGGGCCAACACCATGGGTTGCGCCCAGGGGCCATGGTGGCCGTTCAGCTTCGCCGTCCTGGGGTGAAAAATGCCTTTGCCGTGCCCTACTCTGCCTTGCACGGGGCTGATCTACTTTATCGCATTAATCACGATAACCGCCTGGAGCGTCAGCGCGTCGAACGGTTGGGGGAAGTAGCCCAGCAAGACGGAGAGCGTTGGCTATTAGTGCGCGCTGAAACGTTGGAAGCAGGCGACCGCATCATGTCGACCCACCTGCCCAACGCTGTTCACGGGCTGCCGGTAGAGGTCATCCAACCCTTGGCTGGCGCTGAGGCCAACCCATGACCCAGCGCGGCGATTTTATCGGCTTTTTTGTTCGCCACAAGGTGGCGGCCAACCTAGTCATGCTGGTGATGCTACTGGGCGGTGCGCTAGGTATTGCGCGCATGAATATCCAGTTTTTCCCCACCTTCGCGCTCGATGTAGTTAACGTGCGCGTGATGTGGAGCGGTGCGTCTGCCGAGGACATTGAACAGGGCATTACCAACCCGCTTGAACAGCGGCTACGCAGCCTAGATGGCTTGAAGCGCATGACTTCCACCTCGGCCCAGGGCATTGCCAATATCACCCTGGAACTGGAAGAAGGCAGCGACCCGGTACTAGCGCTAGATGATATTCGCCAGCAAGTCGATAGTTTTACGAACCTTCCTGCCAGCGCTGACCCGCCGGAGATCTCTCGCCAAGCGCGTTACGAACCCGTCGCGCGCCTGTTGGTGTATGGCGATCTTGCCCCCCATGAACTGCGCCAGCTAACCCATCGTTTTGAAGACTCGCTGCTAATGGCAGGGATTGATCGTATTCAGCTCAACGGGCTTCCTGCTCAACAAATTAGTATCGAAGTGCCTACCGAACGCCTGCAAGCGCTCGGATTATCGCTTGGGGAAGTGGCCGCCCAGGTGCAGGGCATGTCTCGGGACTTACCGGCGGGCTTATTGGGGCAACAAGACAGCACACGGGAACTGCGCTCGCTTGAACAACACCGTGATGCGCTTGCCTTCGAGGACATGCCGGTTCTCAGTAATGACCGCCTGCAGCTGCGCCTGGGTGACATCGCGTTCATTCATCAGGAAGCAAGAGATGGGGAAGTCGAACTGACTTACCGTGGCCAGCCCGCCGTTGAGATGATTTTGCAACGCGCGGAAAGCGGCGACTCGCTTCAAGCCGCACAGCACTTGGAGCGCTGGCTGGCAGCAACGCGCCCCACCCTGCCGCCTAGTGTCGAGTTAGCAGTTTACGATGAGTCCTGGCAACTGATCGACGAGCGTATTTCATTGCTGCTGGGCAACGGCCTAACCGGTCTGCTGCTGGTGGTGATTCTGCTCTATTTCTTTCTTCCAGCCCGGGTAGCACTGTGGGTCGCCATCGGCATTCCTACCGCGTTTCTCGCTTCTTTAGGGGTTTTCTGGGGCATTGGCGGCTCGATTAACATGATGTCGCTGTTTGCTCTCATTATGGCACTGGGGGTGATTGTCGATGATGCGATTGTGGTGGGCGAAGACGCAGACGCCCACCATCGCATGGGCGAAGACCCCAAACTGGCCTCTGTCGGCGCAGCCCGCCGCATGCTTTGGCCAGTGGTCGCCTCGTCACTCACCACGGTGGCGGCTTTCATGCCGCTATTAATGGTCGGTGGGGTGATTGGTAATATCCTCGGCGATATTCCCATTATTATGATCTGCGTGCTCATCGCCTCGCTATTGGAATGTTTTGTGGTGCTGCCTGCACACCTACGCAATGCGTTTATACCCGCTAACAAGGCCAAGCGTCCTGCCCGTGGTATTGAGCGGCTGCGCCAAGGGTTTGAAGCGCGTTTTGATCAGTTCCGCGAAGGCCGCTTCCGGCGCTTTTCCCAACGCTCGCTACGCTACCGTGGCGTTACGCTAACCACCGCGCTGGCCATCACGCTGGTCACTGCCGGGCTGCTGGCCGGTGGCCGCATAGGCTTCAACTTCTTTCCTTCGCCGGAATCCAGCATTGTGTATGCCAACGCCAGTTTTGTGGCAGGCACCCACCGTGGCCAAGTGGCGGATTTTGTCGATCACCTGCAAACCACCTTACAAGAAACCGATGACGCCATGGGCGGCGGCTTAGTGCGCACAGCGGTTGCCCATTACGGCAGCACCCAGGCTGGCGGGGCACCGGCACGCACCGGCGATGGCGTTGGTTCAGTGATGGTCGAGCTGACCTCGCCTGATGCCCGCGACGTCCGCAATGTGGAATTTATTCGCGCCTGGCGCGAACGGATACAAACACCGGCCGGGTTAGATAATCTGAATATCACCGAACGTGCCGCTGGCCCACCGGGCAAGGATGTCAATATCCGTCTGACCGGTGAAGACGCCGAGGGCCTGCGCCATGCCGCCGATATTCTCGGCGAGGCCATGGCTGGATTGCCCGGCGTACTCAGCACGGAAAATGATATGCCCTGGGGGCGCGAGCAGCTGATCTACCGCGTTAACGCCTATGGCCAAGCGCTCGGCCTGACCACTGAGGACCTGGGTAGCCAGCTACGTACCGCTTTTGATGGCCAGATTGTGCAGATACATCAATCCGGAGCCGATGAAATCGAAGTGCGCGTTCAACTGCCCAGGCACCAACGCGAGCGCTTATCTACCCTTTCCAGCCTAGCGGTGACGCTAGCGGATGGGCGTCAGGTACCGCTCTCTCAAGTGATGGATTTATCCCACCGCCAAGGGTTCGAGACCTTACGCCATGCTGAAGGTCAGCTGGCCGTTGAAGTGACCGCTGAGATTGACAGTCAAACCACGTCAGCAGAACAGGTGCTAGAAAGCCTCTCCGCCGAACTACTGCCTCGTTTAGAGCGTGAATACTTTCTGACCACCAGTTTTGAGGGGCGTGCTGCTGACCAGCGTGAAACCATGGCGGATATGCGCACGGGCTTGATGATTGGCTTGGGCTTGATGTACGGCGTTTTAACCTGGGTATTTGCGTCCTGGACCCTGCCACTGATCGTGATGGCAATTATCCCCTTTTCCCTGGTAGGTGCCCTGCTGGGGCACTGGGCGTTGGGGATTAATTTAACCATTTTGTCGCTCTTCGGCCTGTTTGGGCTGTCCGGCATCGTGGTTAATAACGCCATTATTCTGGTCAGCTTCTATCGCCAACAGCGCGAAAAAGGCTTAGGCATTAACGACGCGCTCAATGAAGCCGTTGTACAACGAATCAGGGCCGTGCTGCTCACATCACTGACCACGATTGGCGGCCTGTTGCCGCTGCTGTTTGAAACATCGCTGCAGGCCCAATTCTTGATCCCTATGGCCACTTCTATCGCGTTCGGTCTGGGTGGCTCTACGCTGCTGGTGCTGTTTATTATCCCTGCGCTGCTTTCGTGGGTGGAGCACGGCCGCCAACGGTGGGCAACGTCGCGTTAAAAGTTAGCGTGGTTTATCGACTGAAATCTGACCAAAATCATAAAAAAAGAATATACTAATACTCAAAAAGAATATAAAGATCTATACTTTGCTGACAGCCACGTCGTTATGGAGACGTGGCTATGAACACATTGCTATGAACCTATTTCTTTAGGAGAGCTCCGTGCATAAAGATTGGCAAAAAACGACCCAAGACCTCTCAGCGCTTATGCAGGATATTGGCAAAAATATTCCTGACGTTGCCAAAGGCTTCACCCAAATGGCAAAGGGAGCTAACAAAGACGGCGCGCTTTCTCATAAGCACAAAGAGTTAATGGCGTTAGCGATAGGCATTAGCGTACGCTGCGACGGGTGCATTGCTTTTCATTCCAAGGCTGCCGCTGAATTAGGCGCAACTCGAGAAGAAGTAATGGAGATGCTTGGTGTGTGTATGTATATGGGCGGCGGCCCTGCATTTACCTATGCCGCTCAGGCGCTTGAGGCCTTCGATAGTTTCTCAAAAACAGACTAAAAAAGAGGATGTGAAGAGGGTGGTAGATAGGTTATTAGTTATTCATTAATACGGCGGCGCAGCGCATTCAGTTCCTGGGTGTGCTCTTCAAGCTCACGGCGCTCTTCTGCTAATTTTTCACGCCGTTTTTGAATATCATCTTCATCACCCTCTTTAAGCGCCTGCTCAAGAGCTAACTCGCGCTCACGCACTTCTTGCTGACTTTCCTGGATGTCTTCTTCAAGCTCTGCAAGGACTTGCTCATTCGTACAATTCTCTTCAATAGCGTGCAAGGCACGCTGTAAACCTCGAACACGGTGGTGATTATCGTGTGCTTGGGCGTGTTCAAGCTGTTGACGTAAGCCCCGCATTTTATCCTCGCACAACCGATCTGCTGCGTGCGCTCTTTCTGATATATACGCTACCGGCAGCAATAAAAGACCACCCGTGACCGCTAAGCTTAAACTCCTTAACCATAATTTTTTCATGACTCACTCCTAATGCGCTGTAGGTGCTTTCGGTATAGAAAAGGCAGAGGTTATAGGCAAGGATATTAAACACAGGCAAGCTATCGAAAGACCAATAAACTCATTTATTATCAGATTTTTAGGCTGACCAGCCAAACCAATAACGCAAAATTATTCACCGCTCACTAATCAAGTGAGCGATGAATGAAAAATCAGGCGCGCTCTTCTATCACCCAACCTACCACGGCGTCGTTACCAAATTCAGCCTTCCACTCTTTAATCACTTTATGGTTACCACCACGCGTTTCAACGACTTCCCCTGTGTGTGGATTTTTATATACTTTTAAAGGGCGCTGTTTACGACCGTCGGTACTGCTTATTTTGGAACCTTTAACTGATGAGGAGCGATATGAAGGGTCAAGCATTTCACATACATCGCGGGCTAACTTGCCATGCTCTGCCATGAGTGCTTGTAATTTTTCCTTGAATTCCAGCTCTTTCTTCAACTCACTATTATTTTCAAGTGCTTGCAGCTCTTCCTGTAGCTGCTTTAACATCTGCTCTTTTTTGATGTAATCGCTCAATACGGATGCCATGTTTCAATCTCCATAATCTTTTGATTTTACTGCCATAATCTGATGGCCCGATAGAACATGCCAAAGGGTGGCTTCCACATGTCAAGAGCGCTACGTCAGCATGGCAAACATGCTTATAAATAGGCTTAGCCTATTTGACCATTATATACTGCGTTATTTGCCAATGTAGGCAATCTGAACATATTTTTAGCATTATTTACATTTAATGACGAATTACTAAGTAGTTATTATACCCAACAGTATCATGACGCCAGGAATCCAACCTGTAAAAACAGCGCAAAATAGCGTGTAAATAGCGACTGATCGCTGTATTTTCTTCGCTAATGCTAATAAGCAAAAAAAGCTGAACCACAAAGCAGACCATGCAAACCAGCTAAGTGTATTCCACAGCTCAAAGTTAAGGCCGATGTCTTCAATAGAGTTGATCCCCACAAATGCAGCTGTAATACTTACAAAAAAGCAGAACCACCCAAGCCCTATTCCATCTGCTTTTAAAAACTGGTTGGCACCCACCCAAAGGTAAGTAAACGCAAAGAGCAGCGTAAATGCCCCAGCGCTGATAGCGGCAGAATTATTAGGCTCTCTAAAAATCAGATAGATAGCAATGAAAAAGCTCAACACACCAACCAATATATTGATAACTGACACTTCTTTATCACCTACTTTTCCTAGCAGCCATATGCCGTTCACAAACAGCACAGCACCGACATATAGCAGTGTAAGCCCTAAAATCATTTCAACCATTCCTGTCTTTATTTTTTTGAGTGTTCTGGCGCTTTCGATATTTCTTTTTTCTACTTCACTACTCCATTGTGCGTTTAATAAAAATCAATAGCCCTCCTCTTCGTCTAGATCAGCTCGTTTAGCTTCCAAAAGCACAGTCACAGCGAACACTTTTGTCGACATCAAAGCCCATCTACTTTTATTTTTATTCTTACAAAGCACGCCGCGTTTTCTTAACACAGTAGACATAACCCAACAGCGCACCATGCTGGCTAAGAAGAACCGCAGTGGCACCCAAAAACCCTATTTTAAAGCCGAAGGAGTATAGCAGGGGGATCACACCTAGCCATTGAAATTAGGGTTATAACCTCATAAGAATTCGCAACGAAATGCAACTCTCACTACCTTGGCAATACTGAATAATTCACTAACAATGACGCAGGCCAAAGCATAAAAAAACGTGATACGATAATCTTCTATAAAAGCTATATTTTCTGTCGTTTTTACGACAACTTCATCATAAAGGGAAACAACGTTCACCATGTCGTCAGCTACAGACTGCGTCGCTACGCTTATTGATGACTTCCAGAAGCGTCGGCCAATTCGCGCCGGTTCACTGATCATTACCGTCTATGGCGACTCTATCGTTCCCCGGGGCGGCACTGTGTGGTTGGGCAGTCTGTCAAAACTGGTGGAGCCCATCGGTATCAATGAACGATTGGTACGCACCTCTGTTTACCGGCTAACCCATGAAACTTGGCTACGCGGTGAAAAGGTAGGGCGTCGCAGCTACTATCGGTTAAGTGGCCCTGGGCGGCGGCGTTTTGAACAGGCCTTTAAGCGTGTCTATCACGGTGTTCAACCCCCTTGGTCTGGCCAGTGGACGCTGGCATTGCTAACACAATTGCCTGCAGACCGACGCCAGCAGATTCGTGATGAACTGGAATGGCTAGGCTTTGGTAGTTTTGCCCAAGGCGTGCTGGCACACCCCACGCTGTCATGCGCGGAAACGACGGCGGCCTTGCAAGAGCTTGATGCGGCAGATGATACAATTGTGATGCAAACACAGGCCATGGAGCCCATGACCAGTAAACCACTGCGCCTACAGGTAAGAGAAAGCTGGAACCTCGACGAACTCGCCGAGCTGTATCAGCGGTTTCTGGTTAAGTTTCGCCCATTGTGGAATGCGCTCAACGCAGAAAATCATTTGGGTCAGGAGGAGTGCTTTATTGCCCGCACTCTGCTGATTCATGAGTATCGCAAGGTTCAGTTGCGTGATCCCCTGCTACCTGACGAACTACTCCCTACCGCATGGGAAGGTCGCTACGCCCATCAGCTCTGCCGTAACCTCTATCGGTTGCTCTACGAACGCGCTGAGCGCTGGTTAGACAGGCACCTAGAAACTGCCGAAGGCCCATTACCAGCCCCCGGCCCTAGCTTCTACCAGCGCTTTGGCGGGTTGGAGTAAGCACTAGCGAGAGCACTAGCGAGAGCGCTAGCGAGAGCGCTAGCGAGAGCGCTAGCGAGAGCGCTAGCGAGAGCGCTTTATCAGTCGTCACATCATCAGTCGTCATATCGTATAAAGTGCATGATGGTGACGACTGATCAAAGACTTACTGCTTATATAAGCTCTATTTCTTATCTAAGGTCTGCTGCTTAGGCTGGGTGTCACCGGCTAACAACGTTGGGCGGTCTGCATCTATTTCTGCCAGCGGTTCACAAGGTTCCAAGCTGTCTCGGCAACGGGTCACTAAGCGCTGGTACTCTTGGGTGCCCTGCTGCTTCCAAGCAAACTCTTCGTCGCTCAGGGGGCGCTTCACTTTTGCTGGCGCTCCCATCACTAACGACTGTGGCTCACACTCAAACCCCGCCTTAACGAACGCTGCTGCCGCAACAATAGAGCGCTCAGCAATATGAGCACCGTCCATCACCACGGCGTTCATACCCACCATGGCATCACGCCCAATTACACAGCCATGCAAAACCGCACCGTGGCCGATATGGCCATCTTTTTCCACTTTAGTGACGCAGCCAGGAAAGCCGTGCATGACACAGGTATCTTGAAGGTTTGCACCCTCTTCCAGCACTAGGCGTCCGAAGTCACCGCGCATCACCGCGCCGGGGCCAACGTAACAATTGGGGCCAACAATCACATCCCCAATCAATACTGCGGTTGGGTGGACATAAGCCGTCGGATGCACCACCGGTGTCACCCCTTCAAGTCGATAGTAAGGCATAACCTTCTCCGTTAGTTTGATTGGCCGTGGCGACGGCTTTGCACCACCACAAAGCGGCTGGCAACAAAAGCTTGGTTACATAAAGAGGCATTCGCCGCTGGATTACCGCCAGTGGCGTGAAAGTCACTGAAAGCAGCCGACTGGTTGACGAATATGCCCCCGTCCAGGTTCAGAGAAAGCGGAGCGGCCACATCCATCGCCAGCTCTTCAAGCTGGTCGGCCACGGCCTCATCGGTGGTGTAGGCTCCGAGGGTGATTGCGCCCTTTGCGCGAATCACCTCACGCGCCAGTTCGATGCTATGCGCGGTGCTGTCGGTTGCGACGATAAAGCTTATCGGGCCAAAGCGCTCCTCACTATAGGCAGCCTTTTGCGCTGCATCCACCTTGAGGATAAGGGGCGTGTGAATGCGGGCGTCAGAGTATTGGGCGTGTTTTCGTGACTCGCTATCCAGGACTATTTCGCCCAAACCACGGCACTCATCAATCCGTGCTTGCGTGTCTACTGACTGCAGGGCACCTAACACCGTGCAGGCGCGGTCATTGTCACTCAGAAACGCCTGAACAGCTTTCGCAAGCGCTGCCGCCACGTCGTCAAAACTGACATGGCCATCCGCTGTGGCAATACCGCTCTTGGGCACATAAATCGCTTGAGGGGTCGTACACATCTGACCAGAATAAAGGCTCAGCGAGAAAGCCAGGTTCGCCGTGACCGCTTTAAGGTTATCTAGGCTGTCAATAATCACCGTATTGATACCGGCTTTCTCGGCAAATACCTGGGCCTGAGTGGCATTCTCTATTAGCCAGTCACCGAAGGCATTGGAACCGGTGAAATCGATCAGTTTGACCGCAGGTTCTAGCGCCAGGGTTTTGGTCAGCGGGGCATCTGCCGTGTCGGGTACCAAACTCACCAGGCAGGGGTCAAAGCCTGCTTCTTCCAACACTTCCTGTGCAACGCGGGTGGTCATCGCTACTGGCAGAATAGCGCCGGGGTGCGGTTTAAGCATCACCGGGTTGCCGGTTGCTAAACTGGCGAACAGCCCAGGATAAGTATTCCAAGTGGGGAAAGTTGAACAGGCCACCACCAACGAGATACCCCGCGGCACAATGTGGAAACGCTTATCCATGACAATGGGATCATGCTTGCCTTGGGGCTTAACCCACTGTGCGGTAGCAGGAATCTGCGCCATCGCTTGCCAGGCATAGGCCACGGCTTCAAGGCCGCGATCCTGAGCATGCGGCCCACCTGCCTGAAACGCCATCAACGGCCCCTGACCACTAGTATGCATCACCGCCTGGGCGATCTCCGGGCTCATGGCATTAAGGCGCGACAGAATTTCCAGACAGACACCCACACGTGCTTGCGCCCCAGCCTCCCGCCAATCACGAATTGCCACTTGCATGGCCGCTATCAGTTCGTCGGGGTTTGGCTGCTCATAAGTAATGCCAAGCTCAAAGCCATAAGGTGATATTTCACCACCCACTTGCTGTGTACTGCCCACACTATTAAGTGTAAATGGCTGATTAAGCAGTGCCTCGAAGTTAGCAGGGGCCGCTTTAACAGCATCTTCGGAGTATTTGCGCATGCTTTCTGGATAAGGCGTCCAGAAAGTACGGCTGGCAATTGCTTCGACGGCCTGCTCTAGGGTCTGGCGATGAGAATCGAACATCTGCTGCGCTGATTGCGTCATGGGGCGCTCCTGCACTCACTTATTTTTTTGATACGTTATAGACAAGAAGACTATCTTTCCCGTAACAAAACATCAAACGCTTTCCCTGGCACCGCTTGTTTAACAATTAGCCCACCACGATCAATAAACTCGATATATACGGGCTAAAGATCACTTTTCGAGCCAATTTTCCACCTTTCATACCATGGTCTAATAACTAACATTCCCCCGCTATAAATACATACAAACCGTTGTTAACAGGGCATAAATCATCAAAAATGCTGATAAGCGACACACTAATAACAATCAAACAATATTGATGTGTATCAAAATAAATCTATACTCGGCAGATATTCATCCTGTGCGCCACAGGCCGAACTGAGGTAACAATGCCCACTACTCTAAAAATAACTCCGCCCCTGGAAGGCGTTTTATGCATCACGCTGAATCGCCCTGAAGCACTGAATGCGCTGAATACCCAGCTGCTTGGCGAACTCGCCGACACCCTGAACAGCGCCGATTGTGATGACAACGTTCGCGCCGTGGTGATCACCGGCAGTGCGAAAGCATTCGCCGCTGGTGCGGATATTAATGAAATGGCTGAGCGCGACCTAGTCGGCATGTTGGAAGATCCTCGCCAGCACCACTGGGCCACCATTACGCGTTTTCGCAAACCAATCATTGCTGCCGTTAACGGCTACGCCTTGGGCGGTGGCTGCGAGCTAGCCATGCATGCCGACATCATTATTGCCGGTGAAAGTGCCCTGTTCGGCCAGCCTGAAATCAATCTGGGCATCATGCCCGGTGCTGGTGGTACCCAGCGTCTGCTTAGAGCGGTGGGTAAATCACTGGCTACCCAAATGGTGCTAACTGGCGAGCCAATTTCTGCTCGCCGCGCCCTTGAAGCAGGCCTAATTAGCGAGATTACCCAGCCCGAATTAACCCTTGAGCGCGCCATGACCATTGCAACGCGTATTGCCGCCAAGGCACCGCTGGCCGTGCGCTTAGCAAGGGAGTCGTTACACAAGGCGATGGATACCGACCTAGCCACTGGCCTGCGCTTTGAACGCCATGCGTTCACCTTATTGGCGGGCACCGCCGACCGCGAAGAGGGCATTCGCGCCTTCCAAGAAAAACGACCTGCCACTTTTCAAGGGCACTGACACAAGGATATTACCCATGAGCCAAGCGCCCCTGCTTTACACCGTGGAAGATGGCGTCGCCTGTATCACGTTGAACCGCCCCGACAGCCTGAACAGCTTCAATACCGAGATGCATGCCGAAATGCGCAAGGCGCTAAAAGCCGTGCGCCAAGACTCAAGCGTTCGCGCTTTGTTATTGACCGGTAACGGCCGCGGCTTCTGCGCAGGGCAGGACCTTTCCGACCGTAGCGTCGCGCCCGGCGAGCAAGCCCCCGACCTCGGCGAGTCGCTTGAAAAACGCTACAACCCTATGTTGCGCGCCCTTAAAGATATGCCGTTCCCGACCATTTGTGCGGTGAATGGTGTGGCCGCAGGTGCGGGTGCCAACATCGCCCTGGCCTGCGACATCGTATTGGCTGCTCGTTCGGCAAGTTTTATCCAGGCTTTCTGCAAGATTGGATTAATTCCCGACTCCGGCGGCACCTGGACCCTGCCTAACTTAGTCGGCATGGCGCGGGCTAAGGGCCTAGCCATGCTTGGCGACAAGCTGCCCGCCGAGACTGCCGAACAGTGGGGCATGATCTGGCGCTGCGTCGATGATGAGGCGCTTCAGGAAGAAGCCATGAACATGGCTCGCCACTTGGCCACTCAACCAACGCGCGGCTTGGCGCTTATCAAACGTGCCCTGCACGCCAGCAGCGATAACAGCTTCAACGAGCAGCTCGACCTGGAACGCGACCTACAGCGCCTTGCCGGACGCACGGAAGATTACCGCGAAGGCGTCAGCGCTTTTATCGAGAAACGTCGCCCCACCTTCAAGGGAGAGTGATATGTCAGCCCTTCCAACGTCTGCCGTTATTGGTGTGATTGGCGCAGGTGCCATGGGCGCCGGTATTGCTCAGGTTGCCGCCCAGGCTGGCCACTCGGTCATTCTTCATGACAATCAACCCGGCGCTGCCAAAGCGGGCATTGATAACATTCGCCGTCAGCTGGAAAAGCGTGTTGCCAAGGGCAAGATGATCCAAGGGGATGTGGATAACATTATTGCTCGCCTACAACCTGCCGATGCGATCGATGCCTTGGCCGACAGTCATTTGGTTATCGAAGCTATTGTCGAGAACCTTGAGATCAAACGTCAGGTGTTCGCCCAGCTAGAAGCTTTGTGTTCGCCGGACACCTTGCTCGCCAGCAACACTTCGTCACTGTCGATCACTTCTATTGCTGCGAATCTTGAGCGTCCTGAGCGCATGGCGGGGCTGCACTTCTTTAACCCCGCACCGGTCATGAAGCTGGTGGAAGTGGTATCTGGCCTAGCCACCACCACCGACGTTGCCGACACCCTTTATGACACCGCCGTTGCCTGGGGCAAGGTCGCGGTGCACGCCAGCTCCACCCCTGGGTTCATTGTTAATCGCGTGGCACGGCCATTCTATGCCGAAGGCCTACGCCTGTTGCAGGAAGGTGCCAGCGATGCCGCCACTATCGATGCATTGCTGCGTCAAGCTGGTGGGTTCCGCATGGGGCCTTTCGAGCTGATGGACCTGATCGGTCATGACGTTAACTACGCGGTGACTCGCTCGGTGTTTGACGCCTACTACGGCGATACCCGTTTCGAGCCCTCCTTAGTACAGCAAGCATTGGTTGAAGCCGGGCGCCTGGGACGTAAATCTGGCAAGGGCTTCTTTGACTACGCTGAAAGCGCTGCTAAGCCACAGCCTACCTTTGCCGAACCAGCAAATATGGAGCTACCAGCACTTGTCGTACAGGGTGCCAACAGCACTCTCGCGCCACTGCTTGAACGCGCTCAAGAAGCTGGTCTCAATGTGGTGTACCGCGAATCGCTACAGCAAGACGGCTCCCCTCGCCTATACCTAGGCGACCTGGTACTGGCCATCAGCGACGGGCGTTGTGCCGCCGAACGAGCGGTCAATGAAGGGCTCGATGCTCTGGTACTGTTCGACCTGTGTTTGGACTACCGCAACGCTAGCGCCATCGCGCTTGCTGCCAGCCATACGGCATCGCCCGAGGCCCGCCAACTTGCAACGGCGTTCTTCCAGCACATGGGAATGGACGTGGCCTGGCTAACCGATACCCCGGGGCTGGTGGTACTGCGCACCGTAGCCATGCTCGCCAATGAAGCTGCCGATGCCGTACTGCAAGGTGTTTGCAGCGCCCAGGATGGCGACCTAGCCATGCAAGCTGGCGTCAACTACCCCCGCGGCCCGTTGGCCTGGGCAGATTCACTGGGCCTACCCTTCGTTCACCGCACCCTTACGCATCTACAGCAGAGTTACGGCGAAGAACGTTATCGCAGCTCGTTCCTGCTGCGTCGCAACGCCCTGAGCGAGGAAAGCTTTCATGAGTGATTCCCAACTGACCCCACAGCAGCTGGCGGACGCCTGTGCCGAGGCAATGTTGGCCCGTGACCATGCCAGCCAAGGGCTGGGCATGCGCATTACCCGTGTCGCCCCCGGCTTTGCAGAACTGACCATGACCGTGCGCCAGGATATGGTGCAGGGTCACGGCAACTGCCATGGCGGGTTTCTGTTTGCCCTGGCCGATTCCGCCTTTGCGTTTGCCTGCAACAGCTACGATGAGGCCACGGTAGCCTCAGGCTGCAGCATCGACTACCTCGGCCCTGGCCAGCTAGGCGACGAACTGACCGCCACCGCCGAAGAGCGCAGCCGCCGTGGGCGCACCGGTATTTATGACATCACGCTGCGCAATCAGCACGGCGATACCGTTGCCTTGTTCCGCGGGCGTTCCTACAAAATTCGCGGCAGCGTACGCCGCTTGGAAGATACTGACGCAGAAAATACTGCTGCTGGAGATAACCGATGAAAGACGCGCTGATTATTGATGCCATTCGCACCCCAATAGGTCGCTACGGCGGCGCGCTTTCGAGTATGCGTGCCGATGACCTGGGGGCCATTCCCATGCGCACCCTGATGGAACGCAATCCAGGCGTCGACTGGTCGCTGATCGACGACATCTTTTACGGCTGCGCCAACCAGGCGGGCGAAGACAACCGCAACGTAGCGCGTATGTCTGCACTGCTTGCCGGGCTTCCGGTCGAGGTGCCCGGCACTACCATTAACCGCCTTTGTGGTTCAGGCATGGATGCGATCGGCAACGCCGCCCGCACCATCAAGACCGGCGAAGCAGGACTAATGATCGCCGGCGGGGTGGAATCAATGTCTCGCGCGCCTTTTGTGATGGGTAAGGCCGAACAAGCCTTCTCACGCCAAGCCGATATTTTCGACACCACCATCGGCTGGCGCTTTATCAACCGCGCCATGAAAGCTCAGTTTGGCGTGGACTCCATGCCCGAAACCGCTGAAAACGTGGCTGAACAATTTGGCATTTCCCGGGAAGACCAGGACGCCTTCGCCCTACGCAGCCAGCAGCGCACCGCCGCCGCTATCGAGGCTGGCCGCCTTGCTGAAGAGATCATTCCTGTCGAAATACCCCGCCGTAAACAAGACCCACTGGTGGTGGATACCGATGAGCACCCGCGCGCCAACACGACCGCCGAGCAGCTTGCCAAGCTTCCCACGCCCTTCCGTGAAGGCGGCAGTGTCACCGCGGGTAATGCTTCTGGGGTTAACGATGGTGCCTGTGCGCTACTGATGGCTTCTGCCGAGCAGGCTGAACGTTTCGAACTCAAGGCTCGCGCTCGTGTGGTAGGCATGGCCACCGCCGGGGTGGAGCCGCGCATTATGGGGTTTGGCCCCTCTCCCGCTACCCGTAAAGTACTCGCCCAAACTGGGCTTACCCTTGACCAAATGGACGTTATCGAACTTAACGAAGCCTTCGCGGCTCAGGCCTTGGCAGTCATGCGCGACCTGGGCCTTAGTGATGATGCCGAACACGTTAATCCCAATGGGGGCGCCATTGCACTCGGCCACCCGCTGGGTATGAGCGGCGCTCGGTTGGTCACCACGGCACTGCATGAGCTCGAACGTCGGCAAGGACGCTTTGCGCTATGCACCATGTGTATCGGTGTCGGACAGGGCATTGCTCTGATCATCGAGCGCTTATAAGTCCATTCTTCAAACCACTAATCAAATCGTTACCCTGACCATGGCTTGCTCATAAAACGTTAGCCCAATAACAATTTGCTTGACCGGAGACTCCTGATGAATCAGCCCGCTACGCGTATCGACACTGCGACTCTCGACCCCTTGGAAACCGCCAGCGTCGACGAGCTGCGCGCCACTCAGGTCAAGCGCCTGAAGTGGAGCCTAAAGCACGCTTACGACAACGTGCCGTTCTATCGCCAGTCTTTCGACAAGGCTGGGGTGCATCCCGACGATATCCACACGCTGGCAGATCTCGCTAAGCTGCCGTTCACCACTAAGGCTGATTTGCGCGACAACTACCCGTTTGGCATGTTGGCCACGCCGATGAGTGAGATTGTTCGCATCCATGCCTCCAGCGGCACTACCGGCCAACCCACGGTGGTGGGCTACACCCAGAAGGATATTGATGTGTGGTCCGATGTAGTGGCGCGCTCGATCCGCGCCGCTGGCGGTAGCCGCAACGACAAGGTGCATGTGGCATATGGCTACGGCCTGTTCACTGGCGGACTGGGCGCGCACTACGGTGCCGAGCGTCTGGGCTGCGCGGTCATCCCCATGTCGGGCGGCCAGACTGAGAAACAGGTTCAGCTGATCCGTGATTTCCAGCCAGACATCATCATGGTCACGCCGTCTTATATGCTCAACATCGCCGACGAGATGGAGCGCCAAGGTATCGACCCGCGCACGCTGCCCCTGCGGACCGGCATTTTCGGTGCAGAACCCTGGACCGACAGCATGCGCACGGCCCTAGAACAACGCTTAGGCATCGACGCCCTCGATATTTATGGCCTCTCTGAAGTAATGGGGCCCGGCGTGGGCATGGAGTGTCTGGAAACCAAAGATGGCCCGACTATCTGGGAAGACCATTTCTACCCCGAGATTATCGACCCAGTCAGTGGGGAGGTGCTACCCGACGGCGAATACGGCGAGCTGGTGTTCACTACTCTAACCAAAGAAGGCCTGCCGGTGATTCGCTACCGCACCCGCGACCTGACCCGCCTGCTGCCGGGCACCGCGCGCCCTATGCGCCGCATCGACAAGATCACTGGCCGCAGCGACGACATGCTGATCATTCGCGGTGTGAATGTGTTCCCCACCCAGATCGAAGAGCAACTGCTCAAGATTGCGACGCTTTCGCCCCACTACGAGATCGAAGTTAGCCGCCAAGGCAATATGGATATGGTACGTGTGCGTGTCGAGGCGAGCCATCATGACATCGCCCGTGATCCAGTAGCCTGTGAGCAAGCAGCAAAACAGCTGCAGCATGCCATTAAGACGTACATTGGCATTAGCACCCAGGTTGAAGTGTGTCAGGTAGAGAGCGTGATGCGTTCGCTGGGTAAGGCCAGACGCGTCAAGGACCTTCGCTAATTCACTCCTTAGCACCTTAGCCGGCTGGTTTAGCCATACACTGAGACGTTAGAACGACGCCCTTGCAGGCAACCCTGCAAGGGCCTTTTTATACCCACACAGCCAACTTTGATAATAAAAAACGCCACATTAAGAATCACTTATGTTGAGCCACTTTTCCTTTATAAACCAAACACATTGGCTTTATCCGTAATCATAAAGTCTTAAAGTGACACACAAAAATACTTGTTGATAAAATATTTTGTGTCACTATACTTTAAACAAGATAAGCCAAACCCCCTGATAGTCCGACGCCGCGGAGGTCTCTATGTACGCGCAGCTCGTTGAAACCGGTTCTAAAAAACTTAAAACGCTTGATGAGATGGGTCCTGAGGAACGCCAGTTCCAGGAGCGCATCAATGATGAAATCAAAATTGAACCTAAGAATTGGATGCCGGATGCCTACCGCAAGACACTGATCCGTCAGATCTCGCAACACGCACACTCCGAGATCGTCGGTATGCTGCCGGAAGGTAACTGGCTGACACGTGCGCCGACCCTTAAGCGCAAGCTGCAATTGATGGCCAAGATTCAGGATGAAGCGGGTCACGGCCTATACCTTTATAGCGCCATGGAAACCCTGGGCGCCGACCGCGACGAAGAGATCGACAAGCTTCATGACGGGCGCGCCAAGTACTCCAGCATCTTCAACTACCCAACGCTCAACTGGGCAGACATGGGTACGGTCGGCTGGTTAGTTGATGGCGCAGCCATCGTTAATCAGGTACCGCTACAGCGCACCTCATATGGCCCTTACGCGCGCGCGATGATTCGTGTGTGCAAAGAAGAGAGCTTTCACCAGCGCCAGGGTTATCAGATTCTGTTGACCATGATGCAAGAAGGCACTGATGACCAAAAAGCGATGGTGCAGGACTCGATTAATCGCTTCTGGTGGCCTGCACTAATGATGTTTGGCCCGTCCGACGAGAACTCCCCCAACAGCGCCCAGTCGATGGCCTGGAAGATTAAGCGCCACAGCAACGATGAACTGCGCCAGCGCTTTCTCGACCAAACCGTACCGCAGCTAGAGCTGCTCGGCTGCACCGCACCCGACCCGGATCTCAAATATAACGAAGAGACCGGCCACTACGAGTTTGGCGAAATCGACTGGCAGGAATTCTTTGATGTGGTTAAAGGCAACGGCCCTTGCAACCGCGAGCGTATCGAAGCACGCCGTAGCGCTATTGATAACGGTGCCTGGGTACGTGAAGCCGCCGTGGCTCATGCCGCCAAGCGTCAACGCAAAGCTGCCTAACACCCACCGCTGATTTTAAACCTGGCTTTTAAAATCTGGTTTTGAAAATCTGGCTTTTAAAATTTAAAACAATAGAGAGCCCCACGTTACGGGGCTCCTCTGACCACTTGAGGTTTCTCTCATGGCTGACTGGCCCCTCTTCGAAGTTTTTATACGCAGCAAACACGGCCTTAACCACAAGCACGTTGGCAGCGTACATGCCGCCGACCGCAGCATGGCAATCGAAAATGCCCGCGAGCTTTACACCCGCCGTAACGAAGGGGTAAGCATTTGGGTGGTTCCCGCCAGCGAAATCACCGCGTCTTCTCCCGACGAGAAAGAGCCGCTGTTTGACCCGTCTAACGACAAGGTCTATCGCCACGCATCCTTCTACAAACTGCCGAAAGAAGTCGGCCACATGTGAGGAGGGAGGCTGTCATGCAGAACGTTGCTCAAAGAAACACGGCTAAGAAAAACAGCGCACAAAAAACACAAGCTCCGTTGATCGATTACCTGCTGCGCCTTGGCGACACGGCCTTGGTACTCGGCCAACGTCACGCACAGCTATGTGGCAAAGCCCCAGCGCTAGAAGAAGAAATGGCGCTAATGAATGTGGGGCTTGATCTGTTCGGTCAGGCACGCAACTGGCTGAGCTATGCAGCTGAACTAATGGTTGCCGAAGGCGATGACAGTCAGGCCAACATTGATGCCGACCAGCTAGCTTTTCGCCGCGATGCCCAGGACTTTCGCAACCTGCTGCTGGTTGAACAACCCAACGGCGACTTCGCCGATACCATGGGACGGCAGTTCCTGTTCGATGCATGGCACGTTCATCTTCTTGACGGCTTGGCCGAATCCAGCGACCCACGCATTGCTGAAGTGGCGGCTAAGTCACTTAAAGAAGCCACCTATCACCTACGCCGCTCCTCTGAATGGGTGATTCGCCTTGGCGACGGCACTGAAGAGAGCCACGCCCGTATGCAGCGCGCGCTAGACAATCTCTGGCAATTTACCGGTGAGTTAGTGCAGTTCGACGAGATTGATCAGGCCATGTTTGAAGCTGGCATCGCGCCCGACCCGGAGACCCTGGTTAGCCGTTGGAAAGCAACCGTGGACGAAGTGCTAAAAGAAGCCACGCTAGTGCGCCCCTCCTACGATGCGTGGATGTATACCGGCGGTAAAGTCGGTCATCACACTGAGCACTTGGGCTTTCTATTGGCGGAAATGCAATATCTGCCGAGGACGTATCCTGATGCTACCGTCTGGTAACTCTCCGTCGACGCCTACCGATCACTTGTCGACCGATAGCTTGTCTACCGATGACTGGCCTTCCAAAGACTTGATCGGCAGCGACCGTAGCGGGCTGCCGCCAGCCGGTGAAACAGGTGATGTTGACGCTGTGCTGGCCGTTTTACAGGAAGTGCCAGACCCGGAAGTCCCGGTCGTCAGCGTGGTTGAGCTAGGCATTGTGCGCGATATCGATTGGCAGGATGGACGGCTGGTGGTCAGCGTAACGCCAACCTACTCTGGCTGCCCGGCCACCGAAGCGATTGAGCAGCATATTGTTGAAGCGCTGGTGGCCTCGGGTTATTCAAATCCGCTAATCCAGCGCCGCCTGTCACCCGCCTGGACCACCGACTGGCTGACCGACGCCGGTCGGGAAAAACTACGCGCTTACGGCATCGCTCCGCCAGTGGGAAGTGCCAGCAAGCGGAGTTTGACCGGCCAGTCTGACCCGGTAGTGCCCTGCCCGCTGTGTGGCAGCGAAGCGACCGAACGCGTCAGCGAATTCGGTTCTACGGCTTGCAAGGCGCTCTACCGCTGTCGCGATTGCCTGGAGCCTTTCGATTATTTCAAGTGCCTGTAACTTCAACGATAAATGCAGCGCACTACGATTGACGAGACCATTTCCCATGAGCCGATTTCACGCCTTGACCGTCAAGGATGTACGCAAGGAAACCCATGATGCCGTTTCCATTGCCTTTGACATTCCCGACGATCTGCAGGACGCCTTTCGCTTCACCCAAGGGCAGTACCTAACGCTGCGCCACGATATCGACGGCGAAGATGTCCGCCGCTCTTACTCGATCTGCACCGGCGTTCACGAGCATGAGTTGAGAGTTGCGGTTAAATTGGTGCCCGGTGGCAGTTTTTCGACCTTTGCCAACCAGCAGCTGCAGCCCGGCGACCGCCTGGATGTCATGCCGCCTCAAGGCAAGTTCTTTGTGCCGCTTGACCCTAGCCGTGAAGGACACTATCTGGCGGTAACCGCTGGCAGCGGCGTCACGCCCATTATGTCGATTGTCTCTACCACGCTGGAAAGCGAGCCGAAAAGCCGCTTTACGGTGATTTATGGCAACCGCTCTACCACGGGAACGCTGTTTCGTGATCGCCTGCAAGACCTTAAGGATCGCTACCTAGAGCGTCTCAACATTATTTACGTATTCAGTCGCGAGCAGCAGGAAATTGATCTTTACAACGGTCGCATCACTGCCGACAAGTGCAATGCGTTGTTTGACCGCTGGGTAGAGGTATCCAAACTCGATGCGGCTTTCCTGTGTGGCCCACAAGAAATGACCGAGACCGTCCGCGACGTTCTGATTAACCATGGGCTGCCCAAGAACAACGTTCATTTTGAATTGTTCACTGCAAGCCTGCCAACGGCAGGTGCCAAACGTCGCCAAGCAGCGCAAGCGAACCAGACGGAAGCCGACTCATCGCTTATTCAAGTGATCATCGACGGCCGCACCATCGAATATAAGCTGCCCCGCAATACCCAGAACATTCTTGACGCGGGCAACGAGCACGGTGCCGATCTGCCGTTCTCATGCAAGGCGGGCGTGTGCTCTACCTGTAAGTCTAAAGTCATCGAAGGTGAGGTGGAAATGGACGCCAATTACGCCTTGGAAGATTACGAAATAGATGCCGGTTACGTGCTGTCCTGCCAGTGCTATCCGATCAGCGACAAGGTGGTGCTCGACTTTGACGAGGTGTAGCCCCGTCACCATCGACTTCCAAAGCCGACGATCGTGTCGGCTTTGTTGATCTTGATACCAACGCCTGATTCCAACAATATTTGCGGGAGAACGCTCAATGCCAGTTTTACAGAGTTACATTGCCGGCCAGTGGTTTGGCAACACCGAGTCTAAAGCGCTGATCAGTGCCATCAACGGCACCACCGTTGCACATACTCACCAAGAAGAGATCGATTTCCGCGAAGCGGTGGCATACGCCCGCCACACCGGCGTAAAAAATATCTTAGCGCTCGATTTCCAACAGCGCGCTGCCATTCTTAAGGCGCTGGCCGCCTATATCCAAGAGCGTAAGCGTGAGCTGTATGCTATCTCTCACCACACCGGCTGTACCAAAGCCGACTCTTGGATCGACATTGACGGCGGTTTTGGCACGCTGTTCACCTACGCCTCTACGGGCCGCAAAGAACTGCCTTCTGGTAACGTGGCCCATGAAGGCCCAGTGACGCAATTAGGTAAAGAGAACCATTTCAATGGCACCCACATCCTGGTGCCTCGTCGCGGTGTCTCAGTGCATATTAATGCCTTCAACTTTCCTATCTGGGGCATGCTAGAGAAGTTCGCACCCGCTTTTCTGGCTGGCATGCCGTGTATCTTCAAGCCAGCCACCGCGACGAGTTATTTGACCGAGGCCGCGGTGCGCGTGATCAACGATTCAGGCCTGCTGCCGGAAGGCGCACTGCAGCTGGTCGTCGGTGGGGCCGGTGACTTATTGGATCACCTAGAAGAGCAGGACTTTGTTACCTTTACCGGTTCGGCAAACACCGCCTTAATGCTAAAAAGCCACCCCAACATTATGGCCAAGAGCATTCCGTTCAACGCCGAGGCGGACTCGCTCAACAGCGCGATCATGGCACCCGATATCAGCCCGGAAGATGAAGAGTTCGCGATCTTTGCCAAAGAAGTGGTCAAGGAAATGACCGCTAAAGCAGGCCAAAAATGTACGGCGATCCGTCGAGTACTGGTTCCCGCTGAGCATCTGGATACATTGGCAGGCATGATTAAAGAACGCCTCTCAAATATCGTGGTGGGCGACCCTCATGAAGAAGGCGTACGCATGGGCGCGCTCTCTTCCAGCGACCAGCTGCGTGACGTAAACGAGGCTATCGATCAACTGCTGGAAACCAGTGAGTGTGTTTTCGGCAGAGACGGCAGCTTCAAAGCTGTCGGCCAGGGTGTAGAAAACGGTGCGTTTATCTCTCCTCATCTGCTGATCAACCGTCACCCGCTAAACGATGGCGGCGCTCACGACATTGAAGCCTTTGGCCCAGTCGCGACCCTGATGCCCTACAACGGTATCGACGAAGCACTGGCAATTGCCGCCAAGGGCAAGGGCAGCCTGGTGACCACGCTGACCACCAAAACTCCCGCCATTGCTGCCGAAATGATTCCTGTGCTGGCCGCCCAGCATGGCCGCCTGCAGATCCTTGATGCCCAGGCAGCCAAAGAATCGACTGGCCACGGCTCTCCGCTACCGATGCTCAAGCATGGTGGCCCAGGCCGCGCAGGTGGTGGCGAAGAGCTTGGTGGCATTCGTGCGGTTCACCACTATCTACAGCGCACTGCTATCCAGGGATCTCCGACCATGGTGGCGGCAGTTACCGGGGAGTATGTGCGTGGTGCGAAGGTGCTCGAAACTGACGTTCACCCGTTCCGTCGCCATTTCGATGACCTGCAGGTGGGCGAGTCACTACTAACCCATCGCCGCACCGTCACCGAAGCTGATATCGTCAATTTTGGCTGTCTTTCCGGCGACCACTTCTACATGCACTTCGACGATATTGCCGCCAAAGAAACCCAGTTTGGCCAACGCATTGCCCACGGCTATTTTGTACTGTCGGCCGCCGCTGGCTTGTTCGTTTACCCAGGCGAAGGCCCGGTACTAGCAAACTACGGCCTGGATACGCTGCGCTTTATTACGCCGGTGCTGGTTGGCGATACCATTCGTGCCCGCCTCACCTGTAAGCGTAAAATTGATCAAGGCCGGGCTTCTCCAGATGGGCACCCGCAAGGTGTGGTGATGTGGGACGTGGCGGTGACCAATCAACATGACGAGTTAGTTGCCAGCTACGACATTCTAACGCTGGTCGCAAAGCGCCAGTAACGGCTCAGTCTGTATAACTAGACATAAATAGCCAGACATAAAAGCAAGGCAAAAAAATGACAGGGCAAACGCCCTGTCATCTTTTTGTATCGTACGAAAGTTAATAAAACCGTTTTAATACAGCAGTCGTGGCAGGAACAGCACAATGGCGGGGAAAATAAGTACCAACAACGCACGTATGGTACCCGCAACCCAGAAGGGGGTGACACCACGGAAGATCGTGCCTGTGGATACGTCCGGCAGGACGGCTCGCAATACAAACACGTTCATACCGACAGGGGGTGTTATCAAGCTAATCTCAATAACGATGACCACCAGTATGCCAAACCACACCAAGTCGTAACCCAGCCCCGCCACTACTGGGAAAAATACCGGCACGGTGAGCAGCAACATCGACATGCTTTCAAACACGCAGCCCAGCACCACATAGATCGCTATAATCACTAAAATGACCACAAAAGGTGCCACATTCAAGCCATTAACTAGCGCCAGCAGGTCACCAGGCAACCCAGCTCGATTAATGAAGTTAGCAAAGATCAGCGCCGTTAATACCACGGCAAACAACATCGCCGTGGTACGCACCGTATCCATTAGCACATTCATTAACACCGTGGGCGTTAACGCTCGATGCATCAGCGCAATCAGAAATGCGCCCATCGCACCGATACCGGCCGCTTCGGTCGGCGTAAACACACCAAGATAAATACCGCCAATCACCAGTACAAATAGCGCCAGCGTACTGCCTACGCTTTTCAGTGCTTGAATGCGCTCTGGCCATGGCACTTTCTCTGCCGCTGGACCTGCACTGGGGTCGCGCCAGAGCACCCACTTAATGGCACCAATGTAGAGAAAGATGCCAAGAATACCGGGGATAAAGCCAGCCGCAAACAACTCACGAATGCTGGTTTCTGTCAGGATTCCGTAAATTACTAGCATGACGCTTGGTGGAATCAAGATACCCAGCGTGCCACCCGCCGCAATGGAAGCGGCAGCCAGCGAATCCTTATAGCCATATTTACGCATTTGCGGCATGGCAACTCGGCCCATGGTGGCGCACGTCGCTAGACTTGATCCACATATCGCGCTAAAACCACCGCAGGCAACGATCGTCGCCATCGCCTGGCCGCCCTTGCGATGACCTAGAAAACCATTCGATGCTCGAAATAAGGCATCGGATAATCCCGCATGAGAAACAAAGTTGCCCATTAGTATGAACAAGGGTATGACCGACAGGCCGTAATCCATGGCCGTGTCTACCACCCGGCGCGCCGCCATTGCCTCAGCCGCATTCCAATTACCGGTCAGTAAGTAGAACCCCGCAAAACCGACAATGCCCATTGCAAACGCCAGGGGCACACGCAGAAACACTAATATCAACAGTACTGCGAAACCGTACAGCGCTTCAGTCATGGGGCTCTCCTTTGCTTAATGGGCCACCGTGTTCAATTACCTTGAATCCCTCAAGCAAATAGAAAACAGCTCGTATGAGGGTAAGCAGTGCTGAAAGCGCTAGCATGATGGCGATCAATCCGATCAGATAGCCATGGGGTATACGTAAAAACTCGGTCACATCTCCCCAGGAAAACGCGCGCTCTGCGAGCGACCATACCCGTTGTGCCATCACCCAGAGGGCAGCAGTCACGATCAGGTTGACGATCACTTCACGTATCCAGATAAGCTTTACTGGGAAAACCGCATCAAGCAGATCGACGCTGACATGCTCTTGGCGCCAACAGACGACCGGCAGCGATAGAAACACCAACGCCGCCAGCATCAGTTGAGTTAGCTCCACAGCACCAAGAATAGGGGAATTAAAAAAGTAGCGGCCGCCTACGTCAGCAGTGGTCAACAGCATCATGCCAAAGAGGGTAGCGCCTGCCACCCCCTCCAACATCAGCTGCAGAACCCGACTAACGCGCGTAGCACGTGCCATTTGGGTTTGCATGATTGCTCTCCGTCCAGCGCCAGTGGAAACTTACTCTGCGTTGTCTGGTACTAGTTCATCTGGCACTAAGCTGCTAACGCTCTCTTCTTCCGCTGCAGCGACCAGCTGTTCGCGATAGAACTCGATAGCGGCCATCGCATCCACGTTACGGTTTTCTGAGACAGACTCAGCCCACTCAGCAATCATGTTGTCACTCATACTTTTCAGCGTATTGAGGTCGTCATCACCTAGCTCAGTAAAGGTGTGGCCAAGCTCTTCTGCAAAGTCGACGCCCCGCACATCGGATACGTCCATCATGTAACCGAACAGGCGAGATAAACGCTCACCAGAAACAGATTCGACAGCTTCACGATCTTCAGGCGACATTTCATCCCAGATCATTGGGTTAACAACAATGGTGAAACTGCCGCGGTAGAAGCCGCCATCAACTTTAAGGGTGTAGGGGAAAATTTCTGCGACACGGAAGCTGCGCAGCCCTTCAGGCACTAGCATGGCACCGTCGATAACGCCTTGTGAGCCTGCTTCATAAACGCCAGTAGGCGGCAGTGCAACACCGGTCAGTTCTAGGGCATTGGAGAGATCCCCCATTACGCCGCCGCCAACGCGAATACGTTTGCCTTTAAGGTCTTCTAAGGTGTCGTACTGCTCGCTGCTGAAGATCCAACCCGGGCCATGAACACCGGCAGCGACTACATCAACACCACGGTGTTCGCCAGCAGATGCTAAGTATTCTTGATGAGTGCGCCAGTAAGCGCTAGACGCGTTTTCTGATGAGAACTCCTGAAAGGTGGGGAATTCCGGAAGTTTGGTTAGTTGAAAGCGGCCCGTGTTATAGCCGTGGAAAACCCAGGTTGCATCAGCGATACCATCGGCAACCATTTCCATTTGGGAAACAGGGGGCCCCATATCATGTATCACGTCTACCGTGACGCGTCCTTCCGTGGCTTCTTCAATCCACGCTTTCCACGTTGGCCATACGATGGTGTTGATACCGTGGTTAGGGCCAGCCCAGGTACTCACGGTGATGGTTGTTTGTGCTAAGGCGGGCGTGCTCAATGTTGCGGCAGCGATAGCGCCAATCATCAGGTTTGTTGTTTTGTTCATTTTTCTTTCCTCTGGTCGTCACGAACTGGGAGCCAAACGTGATACCTTATTTTTGTAATAAAAAAAATATTCGAATCACGTTTATTATCACAATGCCTGCAGATACATGGATCGCGCAACGATCCATCGACTAATAGATGATAATACTTAAGTATAGTGATAAATTATTATTTTAAATTACAACCACTTAAATCACATTGATTTGCCTTTGAGCGTTTCAAAGCTGCTGTTTTCAATTACTTTTCTAGCTCACCATTTTTGTTACACAATTTGTTTCTGAAAGCCCATAAGCGACACGCCATAACCAAAAAAAAGCGTGATAACTGGCACAGAAAGCCGAGAGAGGTATTTCACGAGTGCTTTATCCAATCCTCTCCAACTGCCGTTCAAGCTTGCGCATGGTGTTAAGCAAGTCACGATATTCACCAACGCTCAGAGTCGACACCAGATCGGCTTCCCACGTCTGAGCTTCAGGCACTAACTTATTAAGTAGCGCTTGCCCGGCTTCTGTTAGCTGCAAATCATGTAGCCGCTGATCCTGCTGCGAAGGAGTGCGGCTGATCAAACCACGCTCTTCCAACGACTGAATAGCCCGAGACACGCGCGCCTTGTCCATATTGGTATAGGCACAGACCTTCTTGGCGGTTAAATCATCGCAGTGGCTAAGCCACGCCAGCACGCGCCATTGCGCGATATTGAGCTGATAAGACTCAGCATAAAGTGCTTCAAGCGCTTGGCTGATACGGTCAGCGAGGCGGTTCAGCTGATAGGGTAAAAACTGATTTAGGTCTAACTCTGCCCTGGCTGAAGATTCCAAAGGTGTTTCGTTGTCTGCTTTATCCATCGTCATGGTGTTTCTCCTAGCGCCGCCATTTATCGGTGGGGAGTGAAAAAAAACAGCACGATAGCTGGGAATATCGGCACCAGCAATGCACCTACTCACCCCTCACTTATCCTCTACTGCTCTCCAGCCGTTTCCCACGTGGCGATATAGTAGCGTCATAGCAGCAGACGCATTACCAGCGTTACTGGCATCACTAATTGTTAAATTAGCAGACCTTTAATGAAACTAACCCTAGGAGGAACACTGCCGCTAGATGATCTCTTATGCAACTAATTTGCGTATTATGATTATTAGACTTAGGTATTAAAATGCAACAAACAGCTGATTTTTTAGGCATTATTGCCTTTATCTTGCAAAAACATGGCTAGTAACCACGTAGCATACTGGACATTTAGTTTCATAAGAAACTATCCTCCTGGCATACAAAGATCTGAATCACCCTGATAGCACCGGAGATACCATGAGCAAGAAGTTTGCATCCCATGCCGACACCGAAGAAAAACAGATCAGTTTCATCAAGCTGGCAGAAGGGCTTTACGCTTACACGGCTGAAGGTGACCCCAATACCGGCATCGTGATTGGCGATGACAGCGTGATGGTCATCGACACCCAGGCCACGCCCATCATGGCCCAGGACGTTATCCGCCGTATCCGCGAAGTGACTGATCTACCAATTAAGCATGTGGTCATGTCTCACTATCACGCCGTCCGTGTACTGGGGGCTTCCGCGTATAACGCTGAGAACATCTACGCAAGCCAGAACACTTATGACCTAATTGTCGAGCGTGGACAGCAAGACTATGAATCAGAAGTTGGCCGTTTCCCGCGCCTGTTCAAAGGCGTCGATTCTGTCCCTGGTTTAACTTGGCCAACCATTGTCTTCCAGGAAAAACTGACCGTCTTCATGGGTGAGCGCGAGGTACAGATCATCCACTTGGGCCGCGGACACACCAAGGGCGACACCATCGTCTGGTTACCGAAAGAAAAAATCATGTTTGCCGGTGACCTCGTTGAGTATGGTGCCACTCCTTATACCGGTGACGCTTACCACGAGGACTGGCCGGCCACGCTTGATCGCCTCCAGGCCATGCAGCCTCAAAAGCTGGTGCCCGGCCGTGGCGACGCGCTACAGACTGCCGAGCAGTGCCAGGAAGCTATCCAAGGCACCCGCGACTTTTTGAATGATATGTATGGAAGTGTCAAAGCAGGCAAGGCGGCGGGCAAATCGCTCTCCGAGTGCTACGCCGACACCTACGCATTGCTGAAACCAAAGTATGGCCATTGGGTCATCTTCGACCACTGTGTGCCTTTCGACATCACGCGCTGCTATGACGAAGCAGGCGGCGAATACCCAGATCCCCGCATTTGGACAGCAGAGCGCGATACCGCTATGTGGCACTCGCTGCAGGACGCTGTCGAAAATCAGTAAGTGCTTACTAGAGACACCCACTGATCACGCCCAGCGTCGGGAGCTATTCCCCGACGCTGCAGGGGAGCAATAGATGCCAACTACCTATAAAAATCCTGTCTATCCTTACCGACGCCCGCCCGAACTCGATAGTCAAAACGTTCGCCATTGCCCGGTGGTGATTGTTGGTGCCGGACCCAGCGGCCTCGCCGCCGCTATTGATTTAGCTAAGCAGGGCATTCACTCCATTGTCCTCGACGATAACAACACCGTTAGCGTGGGTTCCCGGGCGCTGTGCTTTGCCAAGCGTTCACTGGAAATTGTCGACCGTTTGGGCTGTGTCGAGCCGATGCTTGAAAAAGGCGTCACTTGGCAGCACGGTCGCGTCTTTTTCCAAGACCGCGAAGTGTACGACTTTAACCTGCTGCCCGAAGACGGCCATCGCATCCCGGCCTTTATTAACTTGCAGCAGTATTACTTTGAAGAGTTTCTGGTCAACCGCGCTCACGACTTTGCTGAACAGATTGATCTGCGTTGGAAACACAAGGTCATTAATGTCGATGCTCAGCCTGACAGCACCACCCTCAACGTCTCTACTCAGGATGGTGATTATCAACTGACCTGTGACTACCTTCTTGTCGCGGATGGCGCTAACAGCCGAATTCGCGACATGCTGGGCCTTGAGTGCAAAGGCCAGGTATTCCAAGACCGCTTCCTGATTGCTGATGTGGTGATGAAGGCCGACTTCCCGACAGAACGCTGGTTCTGGTTTGATCCGCCCTTCCACCCCAATCAATCAGTACTGCTACACAAAGAACCCGACAATGTGTGGCGTATCGACTTCCAGCTAGGCTGGGACGCTGACCCGGAAGAAGAGAAGAAAGAAGAGAACATTCGCCCACGGGTACAAGCCATGCTTGGACCAGACGTGGAGTTCGAGCTTGAGTGGGCCAGTGTCTACACTTTCCGCTGCCGTAAAATGGATAACTTTATTCATAACAGCGTGATATTCATGGGCGACGCGGCTCATCAGGTTTCCCCCTTCGGTGCCAGGGGAGCCAACGGTGCCCTGCAGGGCGTAGACAACTTAGTCTGGAAGCTTGCTCGAGTGCTCAAACAGCAGGCACCTAAAACGCTACTGTCCACATACAACACTGAGCGCCAGCACGGCGCGGCAGAAAACCTCCTTAACTCTACCCGCGCCACCGACTTTATTACCCCGAAGAGCCATATTAGCCACGTGTTCCGCGATGTGACGTTGGAGCTGGCTGAGAAGCACCCCTTCGCACGTAGTCTGGTCAACAGCGGCCGACTCTCTATGCCGTGTCGCTATGACCACTCGCCGCTCAATACGCCCGATGTGGATGGCGGCCCAAGTGAGTTGCGCCCCGGCAGCCCCATTAAAGATGCCCCTATTCGAGTAGGCGAAGAGAACGCCTGGCTACTCAATCAGTTTGGCGATGGCTTTGTGTTGCTGCTCGACGGCCGTGCTGATGATCAACACGACGCTACTGTGTTGAAAGACCTAGATACTCTGCTAGAGCGACGCCCCGATGTCAGCCTAGTGATCGTTGGCCCCACGCCGCAGGCGCTCAGCACGCTACCGCGCACCACCGTGGTGGATGATGCTGAAGGACTAGTCACCCAGCGATACGGCCTGAAAGCAGGTGCCGGGTACCTTATCCGTCCCGACCAACACGTTGCTGCTCGCTGGCACGCCATCACTGCCCACCAGGTTGAAGATGCCTTAGACCGCGCGCTGGGCGTGCATCTTGCGGGTACCGCTGACACTACCTTTCAGGAGCGTTGCCATGCCAAGGCTTGAATTGAATCCCAACTTCACTGACCCGGATGCGTTTTACGCGGCACTCACCGCACTACACCGCGACCGCAGCGAAGCCGACAGCGAACGCATCAATGCACGCTTGATTTTGCTACTGGCTAACCACATCGGCGACCAAGCGGTGCTTGAAGAAGCGATGTCCCATGCGGTGGCTGATGGCGATCAATAGCCGCGCCTTAAGTTTATAAAAAGGCAGGTTTATAAAAGATAGGTTTAGCAAAATAACGTTCAAATAAAGCAGGACTAAACAATGACTGAACAATTAAAGTATCAAAACGGCTTTCATAACCACTTTTCAACCGAAGCGCTGCCAGGTGCACTGCCGATTGGGCAAAACTCACCGCAAAAGTGCGCTTACGGCTTATATGCAGAACAGCTCACTGGCTCCGCATTTACAGCACCACGTCATCAAAACTTTCGTAGCTGGCTTTACCGCATTCGCCCTTCAGTGGTTCAAAGTGCTTACCAACCACTAGAAAATAACAAAGACGTACACACCGCCCCATTAGAACGCCCAGCAGCCGACCCTAACCAAATGCGTTGGGACCCCGTTGCGATACCAGATGCCCCGACTGACTTTATTGATGGTTTATTCACCATTGCAGTCAACGGGGATGCAGGCACCCAGGCTGGCGTGGGCGTACATGTTTATACGTTCAATGAAGACATGACCGAGCGTTTTTTCTACAACGCAGATGGCGAACTGCTCTTCGTTCCGCAGTTGGGTGCTATACGCCTGCGCACCGAATTTGGTGAACTTGAGATTGATAACGGTGAAATTGCCGTTATTCCGCGCGGTGTGAAATTCCAAGTGCGCAGAGCGCAAGGTGTCGATGCTGCGCGAGGATATATTTGCGAGAACTACGGCAGCCCGTTAGAGCTACCCGGCCTTGGGCCTATTGGGGCTAACGGCTTGGCAAACCCGCGCGACTTCCAAAGCCCAGTAGCGGCTTATGAAGATCTAGAGGGTGATTACCGCTTAGTGGCTAAGTTCTCTGGTCGTTTCTGGGAAACTAAACTAAACCATTCGCCGTTAGACGTAGTGGCGTGGCACGGTAACTGCGCGCCGTATAAATATAACCTCGCTAATTTTAACACCATTAACACGGTGAGCTTCGACCATCCAGATCCTTCAATCTTTACCGTATTGACGTCACCTTCCGATACAGCGGGAATGGCAAATCTGGATTTTGTAATCTTCCCACCGCGCTGGATGGTTGCCGAGAATACCTTTAGGCCACCCTGGTTCCATCGCAACCTGATGAGCGAGTTTATGGGGCTTATCCACGGTGAGTACGATGCAAAAGCGGAAGGCTTCACCCCCGGCGGTGCCAGCCTGCACAACTCAATGTCGCCCCATGGCCCGGATGCTGAAACCTTTGAAAAAGCCTCCAACGCTGAGCTTAAGCCTCAGTTCCTAGGGGATACGTTGGCCTTCATGTTCGAAAGCCGCTACTTATTCCATCCAACCCCCGCGGCACTAGAGGCTGACTTCCGCCAACGTGACTATGTGGATGTTTGGTCGACGCTGCGCTCGCACTTCGACCCAAGCAAGCCCTAACACTATCAAGCCCTAATACTATCAAGCCCTAATACTATCAAGCCCTAATACTATTATGACGGGTGGGGTTTGCCTGCCCCGCCCTGACGACAAGGATTGAATCACCATGAAACTTGCAACACTTAACAATGGCCGCGACGGAGAACTCATCATTGTTTCTCGCGACCTTTCCCGTGCGGTAAGCGCTGCTGATATTGCGCCCACACTTCAGTCGGCTCTTGAAAGCTGGGAAGCCGTTAGCCCGCAGCTTGAAGCACGCTATGCGCAACTAAACAGTGGCGACGCTGAAGGTGCTTTTGCGCTTGACCAGAGTGCCCTGCACTCCCCGTTACCGCGCGCCTACCAGTGGGCTGATGGCTCCGCCTATCTAAACCATGTCCAACTGGTACGCCAGGCACGTAATGCCGAAATGCCCGAAACCTTTTGGACTGATCCGCTCATGTACCAGGGCGGTAGCGACTGCTTCCTGGCACCTACCGAAGATATCGAAGCGGTGAGCGAAGAGCATGGCATCGATTTTGAGGGCGAAATCGCCGTCATTACCGATGACGTGCCGATGGCTGTAACGCCCGAGGAAGCCGCCAAGCATATTAAGCTAGTGATGCTGGTTAACGATGTCAGCCTGCGCGGCCTCATTCCAGGCGAACTCGCTAAAGGCTTCGGCTTTTTCCAAGCCAAGCCTGCCTCTTCTTTTTCGCCCATCGCGGTGACCCCCGATGAGCTGGGCGATGCCTGGCAGGATGGCAAGGTACACCTACCGCTGACCGTGCACCTGAATGGCGAGAAGTTTGGCGAGCCAGAAGCGGGTCCCGATATGATTTTCAGCTTCCCGCAGCTGGTTGCCCATGCGGCCAAGACCCGCTATCTCGGCGCGGGCGCGGTCATTGGTTCGGGCACTGTTTCCAACCCAGACCCGGATGGCGGCCCTGGAAAACCAGTGGCTGACGGCGGCGTGGGCTATAGCTGTTTGGCCGAAGTACGCATGGTCGAGCAGATACTGTACGGCCAGGTAAAAACTCCCTTTATGCGCTTTGGCGACCGAGTGCGCATCGAGATGTTTGACCGCGATGGCAATAACCTGTTTGGTACTATCGATCAGCAAGTCGTAAAGTACCAGCCCAAATAAGCAAGACCAGAAAGACAACATAAGGAAGGCAACATGACGACGCTTTACGGCTATTTTCGCTCGTCGGCTGCTTACCGGGTGCGGATCGCCTTAAACCTCAAGGGCCTGGACTATGACCAGGTCCCAGTTAACCTGGTGAAAGGCGACCAGCGTGGCGGCGAACAGCTGGCGCGCAACCCCCAGGGGATGGTGCCTAGTCTAGTGCTAGATGATAGCTCAGTGATTAACCAGTCGCTGGCAATCTGTGAGTACCTCGATGAGACACACCCCGAGCCCGCGCTGCTGCCGGTTGACGCGTTAGCGCGCGCAAGAGTTCGTGCGCTTGCTCAGTCAGTCGCTTGCGAGATTCATCCGCTCAACAACCTGCGGGTGCTCAAGTATCTCGTCAGGGAGCTGGGGGTGGATGAGGCGGCGAAGCTAGCCTGGTATCGCCACTGGATTACCGAGGGCTTCACAGCATTGGAAGCAATGCTTTCCGCTGACTCGAATACCGGTGATTTTTGCCATGGCGACACCCCGACGCTTGCGGATATCTGCCTGATTCCCCAGGTGTATAACGCAGAGCGCTTCGAGTGCGATTTGTCAGCCTACCCGACGATCCAGCGTATCACTGCCCACTGTCGGTCGCTGCCAGCGTTCGAAAAAGCCGCACCCGAGACGCAGCCTGACGCCAACTAAACCAAGCAAAAACAAGTTATACTAAGCAGGCTAACATAAGCGGGCGTCTTTCCATTCGGAAAGGCGCCCGTCTCGTGTCCGAAGGGGCATCACGTCAAACCATAAGGAGTTAAGCGGTGCTAAAGCTGCCCTCTACCGCCACCGTCTTGGCACTAGCCGCGGTGACTGCACTTGGCCCGCTGGCAACGGATATGTACTTGCCAGCCATGCCCGCCATGGCAGACGCGCTGAATACTGGCCCAGACCGAATACAGCTCACCCTTAGCCTCTACATGGCTGGATTCGCCCTGGCCCAACTGCTGTGTGGCCCGATCTCTGATCGCTTTGGACGCCGGCCGGTGATGATCGCAGGGTTATCACTAT
The DNA here is from genome assembly GCF_000712975.1 of Vreelandella neptunia. Classification (GTDB taxonomy): domain Bacteria; phylum Pseudomonadota; class Gammaproteobacteria; order Pseudomonadales; family Halomonadaceae; genus Vreelandella; species Vreelandella qaidamensis. The sequence goes on from NZ_JHQL01000002.1 coordinate 302,886, forward strand.
TTCTTGCGGCAAGCCTACTGTGCGCCTGGGCACCTAACGTCGAATGGTTACTAGTAGGCCGCTTTTTGCAGGCCTTTGGCGGGGCAGCCGGCCCCGTGCTAGCACGCGCTGCGGTGCGAGATATCCATGGCCCCATCGAAGCTGGACGCATTCTCTCGTATATGGCCAGCACCATGGCACTCGCCCCGGCCTTAGCGCCAGTGGTGGGCGCGGGGTTACTGCTGTTTTTTGGCTGGGAATCGGTGTTCGTGGTGCTAGCGCTCTACGCGGCAGTGATGCTGGCGGTGCTCATTTTCATGCTGCCCGAACCCTTGGCGATAGAGCAGCGGCAGTCGATCCACCCAAGAACAATATTGGCAAACTTTCGCCTACTGCTAAGCCAACGCGCCTTTCTTGGCTACACCTTGGTGAATGCGGCCGCTTTTTCGGGGCTGTTCGCGTACCTTTCTGGCTCATCCTTTGTGCTCATCGAGTACATGGGCGTCGCCCCTACCCTGTATGGCGTGCTGTTTACGCTGATTGTCGCGGGCTTCTTTGTCGGCACGCTGGTCAGCGGCCGCTATAGCCACCGCTTGGGTCGTGATCGTCTTATCACCCGGGGAACGGTAGTCTGTGCGGCAGGGGGCGTGATCATGGCCGGCTTGGCTGCCGTTGGTATCCATCACCCGTGGGCGGTAGTGGGGCCGCATATGGTGTTCATGCTGGGGGTAGGCATTCTGATGCCGCAAACAATGGCCGGTGCACTGGCGCCCAACCCTCAGTGTGCAGGCGCGGCGTCTTCTTTATTTGGTTTCCTGCAAATGACGATTGCCGCTGTGGTAGGTGGCTTAGTCGGGCAATTCCACGACGGCAGCTCGCGCACCATGGCATTGACGATCGGGCTGATGGGGCTGCTCGCCCTGACAAGCCACTGGCTGCTGGTACGCCGCCAAAAAGAGGCGTAGCTGAATCACTGTCATTCCCAGCCACCACACCCCCGTTATTCCCGAGACACCGCACTGTCATTCCCGAGGGGGGTTATCGGGAATCCACCTTGACCTTAGCCTTCAGCAGCCCGAAAACCCAGCCCATCGGCTAATGCCAGTCAGCCTTAACTGACTGGCATTATACTCATTGCGTGGCCTTTTTTTACCTATATTGAGTTGCCTCAAGCAGCTTCGACAGCGATGGTCTTCGAGCGACCTTCACGTAGCTCCTTCAACAACGTCTCGCGGCGCTCGTTGGCTTTCTCAGCGGCAGCTTCGCGAACGGGCCCGAAACCACGAATTTCTTCCGGCAGCTTAGCAAGCGCTAAGGCCGTGGCGTGATTCGTGCCATCAAGGCGAGCCACTAACTCATCCATCAACTGCTCGTAGTCAGCCAACAAGGTGCGGTCGAGCTTACGATCAGCGCTGAAGCGGAAAGGATCAAGCGCCGTATTGCGCAAACCGCGCATCTTGGCCAGCACACCCATTGCCTTCAGCACCCAGGGGCCGAAGCGACGCTTCACCGGACGCCCTTGCGCATCTTTACGACCACCCAATAGCGGCGGTGCCAAATGGAAAGTTAACTGGTAATCACCCGAGAACGTGGCTTTAACCTCATCCAGAAAATCGCTCTGGGTGTAAAGACGCGCTACTTCATACTCATCTTTATACGCCATCAAGCGATACAGCTGATGGGCGACAGCCTCACTCAATGATTGACCACCGCCTAGCGCGGCTTCTGCTTCGCGCACTTTCGCTACCTGGGTAACGTAACGCTCAGCCCAGGCACGGTTCTGATAGCGCTCCAGGTGGCGACTATTACGCGCTACCACGTCGTCCAGTGTGGCGTTGGCAGACAGTGGCATCGTGTCCAGATGCTGCTGAAGGTAGTCGGGTTCTACCGCTGCCAGACGCCCCCAGGCAAATGCCTGACGGTTCTTCTCAACGGCGACGCCATTAAGCTCTAGCGCACGCTGTAGCGCAGGTTCAGAAAGCGGCACCAGCCCCTGCTGCCAGGCAAATCCCAGCATCATCATATTGGAAAAGACCGTATCCCCTAGCAGCTGTTCGGCTAGGCGATTGGCATCCAGAGAAGCAAAGCGTTCATCTCCTACCGCTTCACGCAACATGTTAAGGCGCTTGCTGGGCTGCATATCCGCATCGCGATAAAGGACATAATCTGCCGTGGCTAGCTCAGCAAGATTCGCCACGATACGGGTGGTCGGCTGCAGCACATTCAGCGCTTTCTGCGAACTGGCTACGACCATATCGCAAGCGATCATTGCATCGGCCTGACCCGCTTCGATACGTACCTGATTCAATTCGCTGGGCTGTGATGCCAGACGCACATAGCTAAGGACTGCCCCACCTTTTTGCGCAAACCCCATAAAGTCGAGCACGCTGCTGCCCTTGCCTTCCAGGTGTGCTGCCATGGTGATCAGCTGGCCGACAGTCACCACGCCCGTGCCGCCAACGCCACCCACTAACAGGTCATAAGGGGCAGCCAAAGTGGCAACGGAGGGGTTAGGCAAATGTGATATACGCTTCCAAAAGGCGTTATCTGCCGTGACGCCTTGCCCCTTACGCAGCCCGCCACCTTCAACAGTGACAAAACTGGGGCAAAAACCACTGACGCAGGACATATCCTTGTTGCAGGATGATTGATCGATCTTGCGCTTACGGCCTAGCTCGGTCTCGCGAGGCACTACCGATAAGCAGTTGGACTGTACGGAACAATCACCACAGCCTTCGCAAACATGATGGTTAATGAACACTCGGCGGGCTGGGTCTTCCATCAAACCACGCTTGCGCCGACGGCGTTTTTCAGCCGCGCATGCCTGGTCATAAATCAACACGGTGCAGCCAGGAATTTCGCGCAGTTCACGCTGTAGCGTGTCCATCTCTTCGCGTCCGTGAAAGGTTACCTGCTTAGGAAATTCTTTTTCATGCCCCCGGTATTTTTCAGGTTCGTCACTGACCACCACTACCCGACGAACGCCTTCATCCAGCGACTGCCGAGCAATCATCGGCACGTTGATTTGTCCATCCACGGGTTGGCCGCCCGTCATGGCAACCGCGTCGTTGAACAAAATTTTGTAGGTAATATTAACGTTGGCAGCCACGGCTTGGCGCACCGCCATGGAGCCCGAGTGAAACCAGGTGCCTTCGCCTAAGTTCTGGAAGATATGACCATTACCGGTAAAGCGGCTCTTGCCCACCCAGTTAACGCCTTCGCCACCCATCTGAATTAACGATTCGGTGCTACGGTCCATCCACGAGGCCATAAAGTGGCAACCGATCCCCGCCAGGGCTTTACTGCCTTCAGGCACCTTGGTCGAGCTATTGTGTGGGCAACCGGAGCAGAAATACGGCATGCGGCGTACACCGCCAAGCTCTTTCACGCCTGCTTGGCAGGCATCAACGGTTGCCAACTTGTCGCTAAAATCAATGTTGAAAAAGCGCGCTAAACGCTCGGCGACAAAGCCTGCCAAGAGGCGCGGGCCTAGCTCTCCCACGAAGGGAATCAAGGGCTTACCAGTTTCATCCTGCTTACCGGTAACGATAACCTCGCCTGGATGGTCGGGTTCCGACATGTACTCTTTCAGCTGGCTTTCAATAATGCCGCGCTTCTCTTCAATGACCAGCACTTCGCGCTTGCCATGAATAAACTCAAGAATGCCGGGTCGATGGAGCGGCCACACCATCCCGACTTTGTATATTTCCACCCCCAAGTCACGCAGTTTCGCTTCATCCAGCCCTAATAAACGCAGCGCCTCAAGTAAATCCAGGTGCCCCTTGCCTGTGGTCACCAGCCCAAACGTTGCCTGTTCTTGGCGAAATAAGTACTGATCAATCGGGTTGGCCGTGGCAAACGCCTGAACAGCGGCCAGCTTGTGCTCAAGGCGGGTTTCAAGCTGCGGCCCTGGCAAGTCAGGCCAGCGATAGTGCAGCCCGCCTTCCGGCATGTCGAAATCCGGCGTTACATACTCAGGCAAAGGTGGCACCTCCACCGACGCGCCGCTCTCTACGGTTTCAGAAACAGCTTTGAACCCTACCCAGCAACCTGAGAAGCGTGACAGTGCATAGCCCCACAGCCCGAAGCGTTCATATTCCGCCAATGACGCGGGGCTCACTACCGGCATAAACCACGCCATAAAGGCGACATCCGACTGGTGTGGCATTGAGGACGACACACACCCATGGTCATCACCCGCGACCACCAGCACACCGCCAGTCGGTGAGCTGCCGTAGGCATTACCGTGCTTTAACGCATCGCCCGCGCGATCAACGCCAGGCCCTTTGCCGTACCACATGCCGAAGACACCATCGACCTGCCGCTCAGGATCCGTTTCTACCTGCTGGCAGCCAAGCATCATGGTGGCTGCCAAGTCTTCGTTAATCGCAGGGACAAAATCGATGTGATGCGCTTCCATAGCGGCTTTTGCCCGCCAGATCTCTTGGTCTACACCGCCCAAGGGCGAGCCACGATAGCCGCTGATAAGCCCTGCCGTATGGCGACCATCGCGGCGATCAAGCTCCGCTTGGCGTAAGGCGATACGCACCAACGCCTGGGTGCCGGTTAGAAAGATACGGCCTTCACCACGGCTATAGCGGTCGGCCAGCTGATAGTCATCAAGACGATTGTCATTGAGAGGATTGTCATCGAGTGCGTTATCGAGAGGTGGGGTAATAGAACCCGCCTGCTCAGCAATTGAGGGGGTTGTCATGAGAGATCACCAGTACGGTTGAAGAGTTATGGTTGTAATACGCTTGAGTCTAGCCAAGAGCGCACTAAAGGTGCTTGCTAATTCACTCTTCAAAAGCCTGATTATTAATCATTACTTTCATTTTTTTAGTTTTGACGCAATGATATTCAACAAACCACAAATAAATGAAATACCCCTATGAAAGAAACGACCAAAGAAATCACCTTAGACAGGCATGATCAGCGCATCCTTACCCTGCTTCAGCAGCAAGGACGCATTACCAATAATGAGCTTGCCGAACAGATCGGGCTTTCCCCCGCTGCCTGCTGGAGACGCGTAAAGGCCTTGGAAGAGAGTGGCGTTATCCGCCGTTTTGCAGCGTTGGTGGAGCCCAGCCTAGTGGGCCAGCCACTATCAGCGCTGGTCATGGTGACGCTAGTTCGCCACCACATCGACAATACCGTCGAGTTCGAAAAACGCATTCTGCAATATCCAGAAGTGCTGCAGTGCTATGCCACCACCGGCAACGCCGATTTCGTACTACGGGTGGTGATCGAAGACATGGCGGCCTATGACCGTTTTCTGAATGAAAAACTCTTCACCTTGGACGGTATCTCCCAGGTCAGCTCCAATTTCGTACTGCGTAATATCAAAGAAGAGACCGCTATCCCGATTCGTTGAAACCAGACGAGCACCGTAGCGTTGACATAATAGCGATAGCTCAGCCGTTCTAGATGACAGAGGGGAAGCGCTTTCCCCTCTTCACCTTCCCCTCTTCACTTTCCCTCTCTTAACTCGCCTTCACTTGCCTCTAACTGCCCTCTTCGTCAATTTGAATGCCCTCGCGCGCCTCATTAATCGCCGCTATTACTTGATCGATATCGGGTATTCGGTGGGCAAGTGCCAGGGCCAGCTGGGCAAGCAAGAGTGTGTGCTGTGTCTCAGGTACCGAATCTAGCGTGACAGCCAGCTGTTCATAAACCTGTTCAAGGTCGGCAAACGGTAAAGCGGCTTGTGAAGAGACTGTGGGTGTCGATATCGCGGTCATGCGCATTATTCTCCCAGTGCTGTCTTGAAGGCGCGGCTAAGGGAAGCCGCTTCCAGTGCTTTCCAGCGTGCGGTGATATGACGATCAGGTCGTACTAAGTAAGCACTTCCAGAACTGGCGTCATAACCCTCAAAGCAAGCACCCTGTTGATCAATCAAGGTGGTAAAAAACGCCGGGCTGGCATAACGGGCAATTACCAACACATCCAGACCGCTGTCGTGTTTCTGAAGGTCAACTAAGGCGGCCTGTAGTTCAGGCGTGACGCTACCATCCTCACTAAACACCAGCAGGTTAAACCCCGTTCCCAGGTGGTCGAGCAAGAAGCTGTTTTCGCCTAATCGGCGATTGATTAATGGTGCGCCAGGTATCGGGCCAGCGCTAAAACCGATGTCATCCTCTGCCGTCACAGGGCTTTCAGCATAGGTGTAGGGCGTGACTTGCCGTGGGTCGGCAAAACGGCTTGCGTAGTCGTTACGTAGAGCCAACGATAACGCGGCATCTCGCATCAACCGATAGCCTTGACTGGGTGGGGTCATAAAGCGGGTGCTCTTACCGGCATTCGCAAAGACTTCTAGTGTGGCACCACGCCGTTCTGGGCTATAGCTATCCAATAGCTTCTCAGAAGCCTTGTTGTTCAGCACCCAAGCTAGCTTCCAGGCGGCGTTAACCGCATCGGCCAGCCCGTTATTCAGCCCACGCACCCCAAAAATGGGTACTAAATGGGCACTGTCGCCAATAAACAACACACGGCCATGGCGGTAATCGTCGAGGGCTAGCGTGTAGGCTTTGTAAAGGCTCCACCACTCAAGCTGCCACTCCCCCTCTTCACCTAGCATCTCAATAATCATGCCAACGCGTTCACGAATAGCGCTCTCGGTTACAGCCTGCTCGGGGCTTTCATTCGGCAACAGTTGATAGTCGATGCGCCAAATATCATCAGGCTGTTTATGCACTAGCAGGGTAGATTCAGGCATTACTGAAGGGCTGAAAAACGCCCTGCGCTCGGTCGGAAAGTCAGACGTCATGCGTACATCAGCAATCACATAGCGCCCTTCATAGGACTCACCGTGCAACGGCAGGTCAAACGACTTGCGCACAACACTACGCCCACCATCCGCCGCCAACAAATAGGCGGCTTCTAACTGATATTCGCCCTCTGGGGTAGTCACACGCAGAGTTACGCCGGTATCACTTTGCGTGACGTCGCTAACGGCCTGCTGCCAGCGCATTTCAATTAACGGGCTTTCCATCGCCTTATCGACCAGAAACTGCTCAATATACTGCTGTTGCAGGTTATACATTGGCAGAAAGCGCTCGTGCTCTGAATGCGGCATCTCAAAACGATAGACTTCCTGATCATGGAAATAGGAGCGCCCTCGCGTCCAGCCAAGCGCTTTGTCGATAAATTGCTGCTCGACGCCTAATTGTTGAAGAATTTCCAAGCTGTGGCGGGAAAGACAGATCGCCCTGGAACCATCATTGAGCGTCGCCTTATCATCAAGCAAGACTGACTGAACACCTTGACGCGCGAGTTCCAGCGCGGCGGCGACGCCGACGGGCCCTGCCCCCACAATGGCGACCCGGTGCTGTTTTTTCTCACCTTTTAATTCACCGGGACATACAAAGGGGAAATGCGGATAATCGAAATACAGCGAGTCAAGCTCACCCTTGCCTGCTGGTCGCATAGCACTCTCCTGTGACTGTTATTTTTAAAATGGAAGCGGTACGGAAAGGTGTATAGGCCGTATAGCGATAGCCTACACTGAAGGTTTCAAGGGGGTTGTCCCGTAAAAAGCGGGACATTTATAGCCCATCAGCGTTAACTCATTTCATGATGGCGGGGCACAAGTGAACAAAGCGGCTAACACCCAGCTAATCGAATGGGGAGCTTTACTGCCAAGCGTGGCAGCCTGCATCGAGGCAGTGGAAAGAGACAACTTCGAAAGCCAACTGCTTGCGTTATTGCATCAAGCCGTGGGTATCGAGCAATGTATGATTTTTGGCTGCTCAACGAGCGGCGACATCGACTGTTTGCTGGCCGCTAATCATCAGCTTCCGCGGGTGGCTGATCGCTTAGCCCATCTCTATGTGAGCGGCCTGTTCCGACAAGACCCTAATTACCGGCAGCTAAGCCAACTGGCAGGCAAGCAAGAACCTATAACTACCGACGCATTGACCACCATGCAGGTTGAGGCAATGTCACCAGCATATCGTAGTCATCTGTTTGCTTTTCCAGATCTTATCGACAAAGTATCACTCAACGTTGCTGCAAAAGAGGGGGCTTATTACCTTAATCTCTACCGCGGCCCTCAGAGGGGCCCCTTCACTGCCGCTAACCTGGATTGCTTAAATAGCATAGCGCCGCTGTTAACAAGTTTACTTCGGCGCCACTACAGCAACGCCCCTGCAAGGCCTGAACAACTTAGCGCCCGCGAAGCAGCCGCGCTGGCCCCGTTATCTGAGCGCGAGCGTCAGCTGTGTCTCTATTTACTGCGTGGCCACACGCTCAAAACCGCGGCGGCCAAACTCGATGTCGCTTTTTCAACGATAGAAACCTACCGCAAGCGTGCCTATGCCAAGTTAGGTATCGCGTCAAAAGCTGGCTTGGTCGCGCTTTGTAAAGCTTCAAGGTAGCGTTATTAACCCGCTCATTGCTGCTTAACGACAAGCAATACCGTCTCTAAATTTGTTTCATTTGAAACCAATTTGATCCGCATCAAGATAATTCTGCGCTTAGCGGTTGATACTGGCGTCATCGTCAACAACACCTGAGGGAGAATCATCATGGCTACTGCTAAAAAAACAGAGACCACCTCTTGGTGGGAACGCCTAACTGAGCGCTGCTACGCAACGTCGACCGCAACGCTCGCTCGCAACGTAAAACAGGAAGCAGGCGCTAGCTATGATGCGCTTATTAGTGATCTAGAAAGACCGCTAGAACCTCACTTCGAGCGAGAACTGGCAAAGCAGCTAGCAACCGACCAACCTGCTCATTTCAGCCCAGCCAACACCTTGATGCCCGTGATGATGCAGCGCTTTGGTCTTCAGGAGAAAAGTCTGGAAGAGAGCGGTCTGATCAATCATGCCGACTATGTTGCACTACGTGACAACTGCAACGCTTGTGCAGTCGTTGGCGAGTGCTGGAAAGCGATGCGAGCCAATGCCGAGCTAGATGAGTGCCGTCACCTATGCCCCAATGCAAACGCCTTTGATGCTTTAGCAGCACGCTAACGCAAAGCGCTCCCATCAACAGTGGATGGGAGCGCTTTTTACCTTAGTCTTGTTTCAGCAATGGCTTCAGGAAGCTTGGTGGCGCAGCCGTGGGCTAGCCAGTTCTCCCACCACGGTAATAATCACCAGCAGGGCCAGCAACCACGGCCACTGAGTACCGACCTGGAGAGTAGCAAGGCCCAGCGCATCGATGAAAATCAACACGATGCCTAACGGGCTGACATAACGCACCATAAACAGCCACAGCGTGTGCTGGGTACGGGAGAGGCCTAGTTCTTCTCTGAATATTTCAGTACGCAGTAAGAAGCCCGCCATCAGTGCCATGCCCAGACCGCCCAACGGCATCATCCAGCGGGAGGTCAGATAATCCAGCCAATCGAAGAAAGTGCGGCCTGCCAACGTCCAATCCGCGCCCATATTGAACGACAGCATTGCCAAGGTGCTCACCAGCCACAGCACGATGCCCACACCCCAGGATGCCCGTTTACGCGTCATCCCTTTGCTTGCAACGAGCCAAGCCACGGTCGCTTCGATCATCGAAATTGACGATGTAAGCGCGGCCATCGACAGCATCACAAAAAACAGGACACCAAACAGCGTACCAAAAGGCATTGCCTGGAAGGCCAAGGGCAAGCTCATAAAGATCAACCCTGGCCCTTGGCCGGGATTCATTCCGTTAGCGAAAATAATCGGGAAGATAGCCAAGCCAGCCATCAGCGCGACAACGGTATCAGCAATAGCCACACTGAACGTTGTGCGCGCAATAGAGTGACCTTCTGGCAGATAAGAACCATAAGTAAGAATGGCACCAGATGCGAGCGACAAGGTAAAGAAGGCATGCCCCAGTGCCGCTAAGAGTCCTTCACTGCTTAGCCCTTCAGTATTGAAAGAAAACAGAAACGACCAAGCATCAGCAAAGCCACCAGAGAAAGCACCGTAGCCAATCAGTATGCCCAGCATGATAACCATGCCCGGCATCATCCAGCTGACACTCTTTTCAATGCCTGCTTGTACGCCCTTGCCCACGATGAGCATGGTCAACACCGTTACCAGCGTACTCCAAGCGCCTAGCGTGAAAGGGTTGGCATTATTAGCGGCGAAAATCGCCGCCATGTCATCGACGCTGTTGCCCGCCAGTCCGCCGCTTAGCATTTTCCACAGATAGGAAAATGACCAGCCAGCAACAACAACGTAGAACGACAGAATCATGAAACCACACAGCATGGCCATCCAACCGAAGATAGACCAGAAACTGCCACGTCCCGACTCGTGTACCACTCGGCGGATAGCATCAATCGGGCTGCCCCTGCCACGGCGGCCAAAGCTGATTTCAGCCATCATGATAGGCACACCTACCGCCAATATGCAGGCCAGATAGACCAGCACAAAAGCGCCACCGCCAAACTCGCCGGTGATGTAAGGAAACTTCCAGATATTACCCAGGCCCACTGCAGAACCAGTGGCTGCCAGCACAAACCCCCAGCGGCCCAGCCACAGCGTTTTGGGGGGCGTATTTGTCGTTGTCATTGGGAAACCTTATAAATTTATATTGTTTTTAGGCTATTTATTTTGTTCTGTTAAAACAGATAATTAAGCGCGATTAGCTGCCTATAAAAGCCAACCAACTGCGGTTAACTAGTGATAAATAGCCATCTATAACGAGTCTATGGGGATAGCGACAGGGCAGGAATGGGTTTACCTCACATTGAATGAGGCGTTACCCGTAGAAGTAGCATGCAACTGTAAACTAAACGTTACACTTAGACAAAAATGCCGAAGGATGGGGGTCTTCCGCTGTATTTTACTGACAAGACGTAAACAAATCGTGACAGTTAATTTTCCTGCCATCAGAAATTGTTAAAAAATTTTCTTACGTGCTGTTTCAAGTACCGTCTCAAGCGCCGTCTTGAGCACCAATGCCGTAGCGTTTGAGTTTGTTAGCAATAGTGGTGTGAGAAACACCCAATCGCTTTCCTAATTGGCGGCTGGACGGATATTGCTGATACAGCGTACTTAAAATATTTCTTTCCACCTCTCCTAACATGTCGCTCAAGCTTCCCTCTAAGGGTATACCCGCCAGCTCAGGCGATACGTCACTATGGGGAAGACGCAAATGCACCGGCTGAATGGCTTTTTCTTCACATAGCGACACCGCCTGGAACAACACATTTTCCAGTTGACGCACATTACCCGGCCAATCGTAACGGGTGATTTTTCCCAGCGCTGCAGGCGAAAGTTCGGGCAGAGGGCAGCCTATCTGACGCGCCGCACGATCAAGCACATAGGCCGCCAACTCTTCGATGCCGTCCAGGCATTCACGTAAAGGTGGCACCTGTAGCGAAAGTACATTGAGCCGGTGATAAAGATCCAGCCGAAACAGCCCTTCACTACACAGCTGTGGCAGGTTTTGTTGAGTGGCACAGATCACTCGGACATCCAGAAAGGTTTCCTCCTCGCTACCCACTCGCCGGAAGCCACCATCTTGAAGAAAACGCAGCAGTTTCGTCTGCAGCCGTGGGCTCATTTCCCCTACTTCATCGAGAAAGACGGTGCCACCTTCATTAAGCTCCAGAAGGCCAAGCTTTCCTTCTGGCCGAGCGCCTTCAAAGGCACCGGGTGCGTAACCGAAAAGCTCTGTCTCGGCCATTGATTCAGGCAACCCGGCACAGTTAAGCACCACAAACGGCGCTTGCCCGCGAGGGCTTGCCAAATGACAGGCACGAGCCACCAGCTCTTTGCCAGTCCCCGTTTCCCCTACAATCAGCAGCGGTGCATCCAGCGGTGCCATGCGTCGCGCTTCGTTAATCACCGCCTCCAATCGCGCACTCGACTGAAAGATAGCCTCAAAGCCACGCAGTTCCTGGCGCTGCACTTGGTAAATCCGTGCACCGATACGGTCGGCACGGTGCAACGTCACCACCGCCCCGGCTAATGAGTCCACCTTGGTGTCTTCGGTGTGCAGTGGCGCAATATCGGCAAGATAGGTGTCGCCTTTTAGTTTGATCCGCAGCCCATTGATACGTGAGTTGTTGCGGCGAATCACCTCGGGAAGGTCGACTTCGTCAAGGTAACGATCCAGTGAGAGCCCTGGCACTTCTTGAACGCGCACCCCCAACACCTGAACAGCGATACGGTTGGCCGCCACAATGCGACCCTGCATATCTATCGACATCACGGGGTCAGAAAGCGAAGACAGCAATGCATCCAACTCCAAATGACGACGCTCGCTAGGCATTAAACTCGCGCGTTTGACGCCAAATACGCCTGGTATTGCTTCCAATACCGGCTTAAGCGTACTCAGCTGCGCATTAAGCAACTTTGGAACATGCAAATAGATGGTATTGCCCTGCTCGCCACCGACTTCTCCCCGTGCGACATTAATTCGGTAGTCGGCAAACTGGGCCACTATATCGCGAAGAATACCAATGCGATTCTGACAGTAAAATTTAAGACGCATAGAACCCTCACGGCATAAAAAACCACTTACTTAAGAAGCCTCTCTGACTAGGCGCCACCTGGAAAATCGGCGATTTCGGATATAGCCTAGCCACCACTCACTGGCAGCCCCTGCTCCTCTTTCATACTGCGCAGTATGATTTCAGAGCGGACCTGGGTGACATTAGGATGAGGTAATAAATGATGATGAATAAAGTCCGAAAACTCGGTGAGGTCTTTGGCGATAACGTGCAGTACATAATCTGCATCCCCCGATACAGAATAGGCCTCTCGAACCATGGCATGCTTTGTCAGTAACGCTACAAAATCATCATCCATGCTTTCACCGTGCGCTTTAAGGTTGACTCTGGTGATCGCACGTAAGCCAAACCCCAGGCTGCTGGCATCAAGCCTAGCCGAATATCCTTTAATTACCCCTTCAGCTTCTAAGCGCGCTTTGCGTCGGGAACATTGAGAGGGTGACAGGCTGACATGCTCGCCCAGTTCTGAATTGGTGAGGGCTGAGTTCTTTTGCAACGCTGATAAAATTGCAAGATCATAACGATCTAAAGAAATCCCATGCATAAAATGCTCCTATTGCGCACAAGCTGTGCGCTATTTGGCGGCATCTTGGGTTAGTTTGCAACCTAATTGCACCGCCTCTTCCCTATACTGAGCTTGTTAATCTACAAGACAATAATAGGAGAAACAGCGATGGGTCCTTTTCCTCATGACGCCCCTAAAGTAACCATTAGCGATGCAAACCCAGCAGGTACGGATGGCTTCGAATTTGTTGAGTTTGCCCATCCCGAGCCGGAAAAATTAGACAGCCTATTTCGGCAAATGGGCTTCATCCCCGTTGCAAAACACCGTAGCAAGTCAATTACCGTTTATCGTCAGGGTGATATCAACTACCTGCTTAACAGCGAGCCTAACTCCCATGCGTCAGCGTTTATTGAAGCGCACGGCCCCTGTGCACCAGCAATGGCTTGGCGTGTTGTTGATGCTCAGCATGCCCTAAAACGTGCTGTTGATTTAGGGGCTGAAGAGTTCACCGGTAATAAATCCATTGATGCACCGGCAGTTGTTGGTATTGGCGGATCGCTGCTTTACTTTATTGATACGTACGGTGAGAAAGGCAGCTGTTACTCAAACGAGTTTGAGTGGTTAGATGAGGAAGATCCTAAGCCTAAAGGCTTTGGTTTTTACTATCTTGATCACCTCACTCATAACGTTATTCGCGGCAATATGGACACGTGGTATAAGTTTTATCACGACACCTTTAACTTCCGTGAAATTCGCTACTTCGATATCACTGGTAAAGTCACCGGCCTTACCAGCCGCGCATTAACCTCGCCCGATGGCAAAATTCGTATTCCGATTAATGAAAGTGCCGACGATCACAGCCAAATTGAAGAGTACTTACGCGAGTACAACGGCGAAGGCATTCAGCATATTGCCATTGCAACCGATGATATCTATACCGGCACTGACTTAATCGCTGACGCGGGGCTTGAATTTATGCCTGGCCCGCCGAGCATTTATTACGAAAAATCGCTTGAGCGCGTCAAAGACCACCAAGAGCCTCTCGATAAACTGCGTAACCGCGGCATTTTGATTGATGGCGAAGGTGTCGTGGGCGGTGGCGAAACCAGAATTTTGCTACAGATTTTCTCAAAAACGGTGATTGGCCCGATCTTCTTCGAGTTTATCCAACGTAAGGGCGACGACGGTTTTGGAGAAGGCAATTTTAAAGCACTTTTCGAATCCATCGAAGAGGATCAAATCAACCGAGGCGTGTTGCAAGGCGCTACTGAATAGCAGTAATGCTGAATAATAAACCGCCACAATAACAACATTAGCGATGCCAAAAAGGAACCACTGTGCACGACGCTTGGCGTAACTATGCGAATGCCCCCCAAGCGGGGGCTACTGTTTGCTCTTCTCACCTTATAGAAGAGGGCACTTCACGCTGCTTAGAAATAATAAGTAAAGATGAACCTTTCCCTGTCATTGTAACGCGCATAGAGGGTGAGATTTATTGCTACGTTAATGCCTGTCCCCACCAGTATTTACCGTTAAATTATCGCTCAAACAGCATCATTTCATCAGATAAAAGCCGTTTGCTATGCAGCGCCCATGGCGCAGCATTTGATAGTAAAACAGGCAACTGCTTAACAGGCGCATTCGATAACCTTGACGCAATACCCGTCTTTGAAGACCAACAAGGGAATGTATGTATCGGGCCTTTGCCTACATGAGTAAGTAATGCCTTATGGGGCCAATCCACTTACTAGAAGAAAATAGCTCCCTAGCCACGCTGGTGGTCATCCATTAGGTGCGACTCGCTGCCTTCACGAAGGCGCTCGATAGAGGCACTGCCCTGCTTAGATAAAGCCGCCAGGCGGTCAATTTGCTCATCCAACCGAGGCAGCGCTTCCTGGCGGTAGGTCGAGAGGTCATCAATGGCACCCATCACCTCGCCGAAAGCGTCTTCCAGCATTTGCATATCGAGCATCGCTGAAGAAGCCCGTTTCTGAATATCCACGCCCTGCTGACGCAGTGCCTTGGCGGTACCGCCAATCATCTGTGAGGTCGTGGTATTAAGGGCTTCAATGCGGTCCAACACTAGGCGCTGGTTGGCCATGCCCATAGCCACAGTGACCGCAACGGTGAGCGCCGAGACGGTGACGTTAATGGCTCTATCCACACCACGCATCAGCTCTCGGTTGTTGCGAATGATGACTTCTAGCGCCAGCACGCCTTGCTGGCTAACGGCCAGCTGCTGCTGAAGGTCGACGATGCGCTGACGGAGAGGAAAGAGCAGTTCTTCTTCAAGGAAATGACGCCGTGGATCATCAACAGCACGTGTGTCGATGTCATCCTTCAAGCGACGGTCAATCAGACGACCCAACGTCACTTGGCGGTTCAATTGGTTCAGAATATCCCTAAGGGCTTGCTGGTCATCATTTAAGGTGAGGTTGTCGCGATGCAGCATGTCGCGACCACTCTCTAACTCGTCAATGATCGCATCAAGCGCCTGCTGAGCGTTCTCAAATTTGCGGAAGTAGCGTTGCAGGCGGCTGTCGAGGCCAGGAATAATCGCCATCACGCGATCAAGGGCACTGGGTGCCAAGCGGTGGCGGGCAGGGTCAAGCCCTTCCATACGCCCACGAAGATCGGTCAGTGCCTTGGCGACTGGCCCGCCTTCGTCGCCTTGATGCGCCAGCTGTCGTAATGGTGTCTGTAGCATGGCGCTGCGATGAGCCGCTTGCTGCTGCAGCTCAAGCCCCATCTCATCGACGGCACGGCGCTGGCTAACCACCGACGCTTCGTCACCCTCGGCAAGAATTTCCGTGACAAAGCGCTCAGCCATGGCCTCAAGTTCAGGATCGACACCAGAATCATTGGAGGTGACCGCGTCAGCAATCTCCTCAACTGGCGGTAAAGAAAGACGACCTGTGTCATCGGATGGCTGAGTCATTGGCATCTCCACTGTTCTTAAAAATCATTCTTAAAAATCATTCTTAAAAATCGTTCTTAAAAATCGTTCTTGAAAATCGTTCTTGAAGACGGTCTTAAACACCCGTCTTGGAACCATATGACAACTCCGCGAACGAATTACTCCTTGCGCGCATAGCGACCCGCACCTTCGACGAAATGGCGCAAGTCCTCTAATGCTTTCTCGGTAGTGACAGCTGCCTGAGGCCGTGCGGTTTCGATTCGTGCCATAGAGACGGCCGTGTCGTCGAGTACGGTCAATGCCGACTCCACCTGAGCAGAGAGCTCCTGAAGCCGCTTTTCAGTCTCGCTAAGCAGATCCAGACGCCGCATCAGGGCGGCCCGCTCTTCTGTACTCAATCGATGGCTTTCCCGGGTCAGGCGGTCACGCACATAATTACCGTCCACACTTGCCACGCTGCGAGCTTGGGAAGCCATGGTAGTGAGCGTATCCACCGAACCGAGGCACACTTGCGCGACTAAGCTTTGCGAGCGCTCAAAGGCCAGCTCACCACGTTGGAATCGGCCACTGAGCACCTCCATGACATGGTAGTAACGGCTATAGAGGCGGTCAGCCAGGATCGCCAGATCAGAACGATGAACATCAAGCAAGCGCTGTTTGGCTTGGCACATTGCCATTACCAAATCATCGGCTCCCTCGGGCGGCGCTGCCGGGTCGAGCACCAACACGCCAGCTTCATGAGCATTGCGCGCTTGTTGAGCACGGCGCTGTTGCGCTTTGGCGTTAATCTCGGCCTGCTGACGGCGCGCGCGACGGCGAGCTAGCCAGCCTCTCAAGGTTCGCTCAATGGGCAGTGCTACCGGGATGGCGACAATCCCCGCCAACCACCCCAGCAAGCTTGGACTGAAACCGCCCCACAGTGAGGTCAGCCACAGCAACATGCTGATGAAAGGCACTGTCAGGCAATAGCGCAAAATGACATGCAGCCGACCTGGTGCCGCCACCGGAACTGCTAGGCCAGGGTTGAAGAGCCCTACCAGCAACCAGGGCAGGCAGGTCATAAAAAGACCATAAGAAAATCCCTGCAGGAATCCCAACATTGCTTCGGCTACCTATATTCGTGGAACGCACATGACAAGACGTAAATACCCAGAATAGTACCACTAAAACAGGGTAACCAAGGTGAGACGTTGATCACTAGGAGGCTAGAAAAAGTTACAGATGACGATCCAAACATCTGCTCACTAGACTGCTTCTATTTAGCAAACGCTCTTGGCGTGATCGGCACTTAACTCCTACGTTGTTTTAAGGACGGTTGTAAAAATAGACGAATAAAGCTGACCATAAAGGCACAGGGAGATGTAGCGATGGATGCATTTGCGAGGAAGCTGGGCCTCAAGACAGATCCCGTCATTTTTTTCACCTCTGCAGGGATCATGATCATTTTCCTGACGGCGCTTTTGATTGCGCCAGACGCGATAGGTGAAGCTTTCGGCGCAGGGCGGCAGTGGATAGTTACTAACCTTGGCTGGTTCTTTATTTTAGGGGTAACGAGTTGGGTAGCATTCTTGCTGTGGGTAGCGCTCAGCCGTTATGGGGTAATCCGCCTGGGTGGCAATGATGCGAAGCCGGCCTATACCAATATTTCCTGGTTTACCATGCTATTTGCTGGCGGTATTGGCACAGTATTGATGTTCTGGGGGGTAGCAGAGCCTATCTCCCACTTTGCAACGCCCCCTCGGCCGGATGTTGAGCCCTTCTCGGTGGACGCCGCCGACGATGCCATGAGCTTTTCTATCTACCATTTAGGGCTGCATACCTGGTCAATTTTCGCCATGCCGGGGCTGGCGTTTGCGTACTTTATTTACCGCTACAACCTGCCGATGCGCTTCAGCTCAGTGTTCTACCCGCTGATAGGTGAGCGCATTTACGGCCCTGTTGGCAAAGTCCTCGATATTTTTGCCATTCTAGGTACCCTGTTTGGTGTGGCGGTTTCTATCGGTCTTGGTACCCAGCAAATCAATGCAGGGCTGACAGAACTGTTTGGCGTGCCAGATGCAGTGACGACGAAAGTCATCATCATCGCCGTTCTGACGACTGTCGCCGTGGGATCGATCGTCGCGGGGCTAGATGCCGGCGTGAAACGGCTTTCCAATATCAATATCGGTATGGCCGTCGGTCTGCTAATGTTTGTGCTGTTTACTGGCTCGACCGTTTTCCTGTTGCGTGCTGTTGTCGAGACCTTTGGTCTCTATATAACGAATCTGCTTCCCATGGCGTTCTGGAACGACACGCTGGCCAGATATACCAGCAATGACGGCAGCGGCTGGGGATGGCAAGGCAGTTGGACAGTGTTTTATTGGGCCTGGACAGTAACGTGGTCGCCTTTTATCGGGATCTTCGTCGCACGCATCTCCCGTGGGCGAACCATCCGTGAGTTTGTCCTTGGGGTGCTGTTCGCACCTTCCATCTTTACGCTGATCTGGTTTGCGATCTTTGGCTGGTCAGCAATGGAAATCGATGGGATTGGCGCTGAAGCCCGCGCAGCCCTGGGAGCTCAAGCCGGCAC
This sequence comes from Vreelandella neptunia, assembly GCF_000712975.1. Lineage (GTDB taxonomy): Bacteria > Pseudomonadota > Gammaproteobacteria > Pseudomonadales > Halomonadaceae > Vreelandella > Vreelandella qaidamensis. Next base: position 321,304 of record NZ_JHQL01000002.1, read on the forward strand.
ATTGTCAGCTGCCGTCGGCGAAAGCATTCCCCTCGCCATGTTCGCATTTTTCGAGAACTTCCCAGCCGCCACCTTAATCCAGGGCTTGGCAGTGGTGATCGTCGCCATCTTCTTTGCCACCTCATCAGACTCCGCATCTCTGGTCGTCGATATGCTGTGTACCGGCAGTTCCGACCCTGGCCCTTGGCACCAGCGGGTATTTTGGGGCGTCTCTGAAGGCATGCTAGCGGCCATGCTTATTGTACTAGCGGGCGATGCTGGACTGACCGCCTTGCAAGAAGTGATTACCGTGGTTGGCCTACCGATGTTTATTCTAGTGTTCGCCATGATGTTCTCTTTATTCCGTAGTCTCGGCCATGAGGATCTTAGCGAAGTTCGTGTCGGTGCCCCACCCAGCCCAAAGGAGTTACGGCCAGATGACTAGGTAATGCAGTGCCTTTTGACACCATCAAGTAGTGTTACGATTCAGGCGGTTGTAAATAGCCTGAGTTCCCAAGGCCTCATCAAGCTGTCTATCATTATTCAAAACCAACTGAGCATCTGAATAACTTAGACTGCCAGTCTATGACCGGAGAACTCCATGCCATCCCCCCTCGTGACGACCCAATTTTTGTTCTGGATGGGGGACTGCCACAGTGGCTAGCCGAAAAGCGGGACGTTGTTGCTGCTATCGCTGTACGACGGTTCTTGGGCAGACTGGGGACGTGATGAATCACTCCCAGTGGCTTAGGTTTTGTATGAATGGCTCTGGCCAATAGCAATGGATGCTTCACAAACCTCTACGCAAACAGGAACGTCGTGTACAAAATTTATTCAACGAAGAGGGTGGTGCTAGATTGAAACCCTAGTCAGTTTCCTGATGCCTTTTTCGATGGCCATGGTTTTCTATATGGCTATACAAAACTCATTGCTAGTAGCTCACAAGGGGGCTATGGTTGCCCCCAATAAGGCCCCTATCGGTGAGACTGCTACGCAGTCACATTATTGCTTAGGGGCTTCTTATTGATCCTGTAGCCAAAGCTTTGTGCCGAGGCAGCGCCTCAGCCATCAACACCGCTGAGGTTCTATTTGTGGCTGCAGGAATTCGGGTGGACACAAGCTCACCTTGGTCGGCCTATCATTTTTGGTAACACGACGTTGGCCTCTTGGTTGCTCGCAACCTACGCTGGTTTTTTTATTTTCTGGCTACCACCAATCCTTCCAGTCTTCCGTAATCCTCATCCCGCTCAAATTCAGCTTCCTCGATGAGCGCTGCTATGGAAACTGTTCCAGGTGTTCAGCCAACCGATTATGCCACTGGGTGTTCGGACAAATCGACGTCACCAGCATGCGTGTTGTAGCTAACAGCAGGAACAGCTTGAAACGAGTAGCACTGAGGCGGTAGTAGCCTACCCGCTGCAGATAGTTCCGTCGGTGACCACCAAACCTCGGGAGTTGAGCAGTGAATCGCCCCGGTTATTCCAGGGACTGGTTTGTTTGAGTCAGACAGCTTCACCCGAAGGTGAAATACCTCCGTTTTGAATAAGCCGATTATGGTCTCAGCCAGCGCACTGTCGTAGGAGCCGCCAGTGGTGCCGACTGAGGCATCGATACCCTCATCAGCCGTACGCTCTGCGTAGAAGATCGAGAGATACTGGCTTCCCCAATCACTATGGTTAGTGATGTAACGCACTTAGGCGTGATTTACGTTACAACACGACTAAGCTGACAACGAGTTAGTAGCAATACCCGATAAAAAGAGGCTTTAAATTTTTAAATAACTTCAAAAAGCCCGGCAAGATTATTGATGCATTGGCATAACTGAACGGATAGGTGCCACCACCTCTATACCATCTCCGTTATCAAAAAATAGATTTAAGCTGACTGAACCGCCTGTATTAACAGGTTGACTTAAGCCAATTAACATCAAATGCAATCCTCCGGGGGCAAGCGTTACTTTCCCTTGAGCAGGTATTTCAATCGCCTCCACCTGACGCATCTGCATGACTTCATCTATCACGACATGATCATGTAACTCTGTATATTCTGTGATGCTATTTTGGGCCTCTATCAAGCGTACTGGCGCATCACTTTGGTTATACAGCGTCATAAAAGCAGCCGTCGCAGGTGAACCGGGCGGTACCTCTCGTACAAAAGGATCTTCAACGATCAGCGAATCAGCTTGTACAAACGAAGTAAACACTATTGCGCTTAACGCTAGTACAGTAGAACGAACGCTTAACATATTTCATACCCCCTATTGAGCTATTATTTCATCTCAGTGGAAACCATATAAAAAAACGCCTGGGATCAGTATTTATGCGTTAGCGCCTTAGGTATCAGCTAATTGGAGGGCTTGAGCGAACTGCTCTTCATTCAACGTTTCACGCCAATATTCCACACAGCTAGAGCGCATCATCAGCAAATCGGATTCCAGCTGACCAATAAACGCTGCCTTTTCAGTACGCACTCCAGTGTTAGCACCACTGAGAATCATTTGGCGCAGCTCGTTGCGCTGAGCAACCACAAGATCTTCCAATGCCTCTCGTTCTGCAGGGCTCTTAGCCATCCAATCTTTCAAAGCAGACCGCTGCTCACTATCTAGCTGCAAGTGGTCAGCATTTCGTGCGATTACAGGGGTCAACATTACAATAGGGCTAGAAAGCTCTGAAACATCACGAGAATCACTGACAGTTTGTGCAGTAGCAACACTTACTCCCAAGGGGACAATGAAGGTAGCTGCGAGTAGAAATTTAATAAAAAGCATAATGTTATTCCTATAGAGAATAAAAGAACACTTTACGACTCTGTAGCCTTTTCCGTAATGCGAGAGATTGTCGCACCTGCAAGTTAGCCGACTGCCATTTGATGGGCAGTGCACTGAAGCGAGACTGGCTATTTATAATGCTTCGTCCTAGGTGGGCTGGTCGAGATCGGGGCGATTCTCCCTGTCGACGCATTCACTGTATTGGATGCAAAAAGCCGTCAATAATTATCCAAAAATTAAATTGACGTACAAACCTTGTATCGATAGCCTGTGGCTGGTTTATTTTAGCGAGAGACTGTTTATGTTTTCTTTGCTCCAGCGGCTTACTGTTGCATTTTCTTCCGAGCCTACTGATTCTTCAGAACTCTCGCACACAGATACTTTTACGTCTCTCTTCGATGCATTGCCAGTGGCCATCTTACAACTAGATCGTTACGGCAATGTTCTGAAAAGCAATCCTTCTGCACAGCAACTGTGGGGTAAGGAAGCGTTAGTAAGAGGTGATTGTCGGCCCATAATTCCTGGCCTAAAAACTGACACCAGTGCTGAACAAATTTTAGAAAGCGTAGATGTCACAGGACAAAGCTTCACTGTTAGTGTCACCGTAGTGCCTTATAAGGAAGGGCTCCTAGCAACCACCCAACGCCTGCCGTCGTTACCTACCAATCACGCTCAACAGGCGTTAGAAAAAGCGCTAGATGCAGTCGTTACCATTGATGCAAAGAACCACATTGTTTTTTTTAACGATGCCGCGCAACAGCTATGGGGTTACCAACGTGAGGAAGTACTAGGCCACAACGTCAAGCTACTGGTACCGGAAGAGCACCGCAACCAGCATGACGAATATATCGGACGTCATCGTCGTACTAGGCAAAACCGCATTGTTGGTAGCAGTCGTGATGTGGTGATGCGTCGCCGCAACGGCGAAACTATCTGGGTCAATATTTCTCTTTCTGAAGTCATCGTAGAGGGTGAAACTTGTTATACCGCTTTTGCTAAAGATATTACTGACCAGCGCCTTCTTAAAGAGCGCCTCAACCAAACATTGGAGCAGGCTTTAGACGCTGTTGTTAGTATCGATAACCAAAATAACGTCACCTTTTTCAATGGCGCAGCTGAAAAACTGTGGGGATATAGCCGCCAGGAAGTACTGGGGAAAAACGTTAAAATGCTAGTACCACAGTCAATTCAGCCGAATCATGACGCTTATGTAAATGCTAATCGTGGGGGTGGAGATAATAAGATCGTGGGCTTCACCCGAGAAGTTCCAGTTCCCCGTAAAGACGGCGAAATTCGTTGGGGAAGCGTTACGTTATCTAAAGTAAAGCTTGGCACAGAAACTCACTATACAGCTTTCTTTCGCGATGTGACTGCCGATGTCAATCTGCGCCGCGAGATGGATGACAAAATGAGCAAAGTAGATGAAGCGAGCCAAAAAATCAGCGCTTTGGTCGCGTCAATTGATGGCATTGCTAGCCAGACAAACTTACTATCACTCAATGCCGCTATCGAGGCCGCTAGGGCAGGAGAAGCCGGCCGAGGGTTTGCAGTTGTTGCACAAGAAGTGCGCCGGTTGGCAGAGAGCTCATCTAATGCTGCCCGTAAGGTCAGCAGTAGCGTTGAAATAACGCGTAGTTTGCTTGGCGAATTAAAGGAAACGCTGAAGCATCTAGCTGAAAAAAAATAGCGTGAACAACTTATACTCCAATGCGTGCGCTACCCTACCTAAGTTTTAGCCAGTAGCGCACTGGCATCCTTCTACACGCTATTTTTCATATGTTCATCGAATGAGTCATACCTCCAACCTGCTTAGTGTGCTGTTTTGACAGGCCTCGCGTAAGGAAGCGTTAGCCCTTACTGGCGTGTACCTCTTTTTCCCTACGCGATGATTAAGTTCCTCGCCACCGCAGCTGCCCTAGACAACTTCTGATCAAGCACTAGATGCGACAAACCGTCATCCTTGATATCGCCACTTCCGTTTGTGGCTTCAGCCTCATTGCCTGTACAATAATTAAGTTATAAGAATATTACTTAAAGCGATATAGGCTTGTGTTTTATCACGTGCGCTTTGCCGAGTGAACGCTCGCAAAGTACGGATATCGCGTCATGCTCTCGGAGGTCGTCATGGAGCTCGATCCGCTAATTTTATCCCGCTTGCAATTCGCGTTTGTCGTTTCCTTTCACGCTATATTTCCTGTGTTTACGATTGGCCTAGCATCTTATATTGCTGTTTTACATGGCTTATTTTATAAAACAGCCAACCAAGCATGGGATCGTTTAGCTCAGTTCTGGACCAAGGTGTTTGCCGTAGTGTTCGGTATGGGCGTCGTGTCGGGTATTGTGATGTCCTTCCAGTTTGGCACTAACTGGAGCAACTTCTCGTACGCTACATCGAACTTCCTTGGTCCTATCCTCAGCTACGAGGTGGTCACCGCCTTCTTCCTTGAGGCAGCCTTTTTAGGCGTTCTTCTCTTTGGCCGCAACAAGGTGCCGCAGGGAGTTCACCTATTTGCCGCCATCATGGTGGCTATCGGTACGTTCATCTCGTCTTTTTGGATTCTTTCCGCTAACAGCTGGATGCAAACGCCGGCAGGCTATGAGCTGATTGATGGTCGCTTCCATATTACCTCGTGGCTTGAGGCCATTTTTAACCCGTCGTTCTGGTACCGCTTCGCGCACATGGGCATGGCATCGTTTCTCACCGGTGGTTTTGTGGTGGCTGGCGTTAGCGCGTGGTACCTGTTGCGCAACCGCGATGTAGAGGCTAATAAGAAAGCGCTCTCCATGTGCCTATGGTTACTGCTCTTTTTAACACCCGCGCAGGCATTAATCGGTGATTTCCACGGGCTAAATACCCTGGAGCATCAGCCAACCAAAGTGGCGGCCATGGAAGGCAACTGGGAAACCCGCTCTAACGTACCACTGCTGCTTTTTGCACTGCCTGATCAGGAAAATCAAACCAACCGGTTTGAGCTTGGCATTCCCAACATGGCGAGCATCATCCTCAAGCACAGCGCTGATGGCGTGATTCCAGGACTTTCCGAGGTAGCTCCTGAAGAACAGCCACCGGTAGCGCTAGTGTTCTGGTCTTTCCGCGTGATGGTTGGCATTGGCTTTTTAATGATTGGCGTGGCCCTTCTGGGGCTAATACTGCGGCGCAAAGGGCGCATTTTTGAGAGTCCCCTGTTCCTGAAAACACTGGTGGCGATGATTATCACGCCGTTTGTGGCCGTGCTTGCAGGGTGGATCGTGACGGAAGCAGGCCGCGCGCCATGGCTGGTGTATGGGGTGATGACCCACGCACAAGGCTTAACGCCGTCACTCACCGGCGCGATGGCGCTGTTTACGCTAATTGGGTATGTCGCCGTGTATAGCGTGGTGTTTGTCGTCGGCGTGTACTACCTCACCCGCGTAGTACGTAACGGCATGCACGACGACCCCATTGAAGTTAAAGGAGAAGTTGAGCGTCCTAAGCGTCCGTTTTCTGCCGCGCACACCCCGTTAGATGATGACTTAGGCGATCGCACCGCAGGAGCAAACGTATCATGAGTATCGACTTAGCCTTAATCTGGGCGGTAATCATCGGCTTTGGCGTGATTATGTACGTCATTATGGACGGCTTCGATTTGGGCCTGGGGATCCTATACCCCTTTGCCCCTGATGAAGATTCACGCGATGTGATGATGAACTCTGTCGCCCCCGTTTGGGACGGTAATGAAACCTGGCTGGTACTCGGTGGCGCTGGGCTTTTAGGCGCGTTTCCGCTGGTCTATTCGGTCTTCTTACCAGCGCTCTATATTGGCGTGTTTTTGATGCTTGCCGGGCTGATTTTCCGCGGCATTTCCTTTGAGTTTCGCTTCAAGTCGCACAAAAACCGCCGCTGGTGGAACCGCGTTTTTTTCTTAGGCTCGGCTATCGCCGCCTTTGCTCAGGGCGCCGTGGTGGGGGCCTATATTCAAGGGTTTGCCGTTGAAGATTTTCGCTACGTCGGCGGCGCACTCGACTGGTTAACCCCCTTCACCGTGTTAACCGGATTAGGATTAATGGCCGGCTATGCGCTATTGGGCGCTACTTGGCTGATTATGAAATCAGAGGGCCATGTGCAGCAGTGGGCCTATGCCATCACGCCTAAGCTGTTGCTGGCGGTCTTGGCTGTGTTTGCCATTGTGAGCATCTGGACACCGCTCGTCAGCCCTGAGGTGTATAGCCGCTGGATGGATACGTTCCAGCTGATTTGGATCTTCCCTGTACTGGCCTTGCTCTGTTCAGGTTTGGTGTACCGTTCGGTCAAGCGCCAAGATGAAGGGCTACCTTTTGTCATGGCGTTAGGTATCTTCCTGTTTACCTACCTGGGTCTGATTGCCAGCAAATGGCCAGTGATTGTGCCGCCTAACTATACCATTTGGGATGCTTCCTCTGCCCCAGAGTCGCAGCTGTTCTTACTGATCGGCTTCTTGTTTGTGATCCCTATTGTGTTGGCCTACACCGCCTGGACCTACTGGGTGTTTCGCGGCAAGGTCAAAGTGGGAGAAGGCTATCATTGATGCTTGCTACTTCAATCAGCAGGGCGTAAACACATGACAATAGGTCCGCGCGTTGCTGCATGGTTTATGCGCTTTCCCATGCTCAGTGGTGTCATGCTGCCCTTAGTCGTCGGCCTGCTGATTGTCACTTTGTATCAGTCGCTCACACAAGATATGGACCAACGCGACCACTTAGGCCGCACTGAGCTTTTCCGTGCAGTAGAGATTAGCGATAACGACAGCATAGCGCGCCTCATACGACAAGGCGCAGCACTGGACAGGTCAGACAACTGCGGTTGGTCGCCGCTGATGAAGGCCGCCTCGCTCGGTAACGTTGCCGCCCTGGATCAGCTCTATCAGGCAGGTGCCCACTTAGAGCATCACGACGACAGTCACTACACCGCGTTAATGGTAGCCGTTGTAAGTCGCCAAACAGCGGCAGCGGCATATTTGTTAGCGCAGGGGGCTCAAGTAGATCAGCAAGATACGCTGGGTTGGACAGCGCTGACTTGGGCTGCAAAGCAGAATGACCACCCCACAGCGCAGCTACTTTTAGACCATGGCGCAAACCCGTTACAGGCCGACCACAAAGGCCAAAGTGCACTGCACTGGGCGGCAATGGAAGGGCACGACGATATGGTCCTATTTCTCAGCAGTACGCTTTAACGACCTAAGTAAATAAGGATACAGCGTGAATCTATGGCTATGGGCGTCTAGTATTTTCATCGCCAGCATACTGGTCGCTATACTCTTTCACTGTTTTCATCAGCGCTTGCGCCAACAGCTTACCCCCGCCCATGAAGCCGTGATTGATGGAGAGAATACATACTCTCCCAATCGACAAACCATACGTTTTACGACGATGAATGGGCTCACATTAGAAGGATGGTGGTTTACCACGACGCATGAGCAAAAGGGACATGCGATATTAACCCATGGCTGGGGTTCTAATCGTACTGCCCTTCTACCGTTAGTTCCCGTATTGCTGGCGGCCGGATGGAATGTATTGGCATTTGACGTGCGCAATCATGGCAATAGTGATGAGGATACCTTCTCCTCAATGCCTCGTTTTGCAGAGGATATTGACGCTGCACTCGACTGGTTACATAGCAACTATGATCGTCGTGCTACGGCACTGATTGGTCATTCAGTAGGGGCTGCTGCCACGCTGCTAGCTGCGTCACGCCGAAGCGATATAACCGCTGTTGTTAGTATTTCGAGCTTTGCTCATCCAGCAGACATGATGAAGCGATGGTTAGCAGAAAAAGGCATCCCCTTTTTTCCCCTAGGCTGGTACGTACTTCACTATGTGGAGCGAGTGATTGGATATCGGTTCGATGCTATTGCTCCACTGCATACATTAGCGTACATCTCTTGCCCTGTACTGTTAGTGCATGGCGACAGTGATTGCGTAATACCTCAAACAGACGCTTATAAATTGGCGAACCAAGGGGGTAACGCTGTTCTGCGTTTAGTGCGTGGAGGGCACGACTTAACACCAAGCATGACGCAGCACAGTGATGAACTGGTGGCATTTTTACAGGCATCTGTCGCTTCGAAGGAAGCGATGTGCCTCGCAAGTTAGCCTTCAGTTCATCACTTTCTTGCTAACGTACTATCTACACCCATTATCAGTCGCCTGGGCCACATTCCATGCAACGCTCAGTAATGCTTGGCCCTTGCTTTAGATTAGCCTGCAAATCACGCAGCCCCGACCTTACGCCTTCTTCAATAACAGGATGATAAAAGGGCATTGCCAACATTTGGCTAACGGTCAGCTTTTGCTCTAAGGCCCAGGCAAGCAAGTGGGCAATATGCTCCGCGCGAGGCCCTAACATTTCAGCCCCTAAAAAGAGCCCGCTGCCGTGCTCTGCGTAAAGCGCTAAATAGCCATGGTTTTCACCCATTACGAGCGCCCTGCCTTGGTCGTCAAACGACACGCCGCCTTCGGCAATACAGTCACACCCGCCGTAGCGCGCCTCTAGCGCTGCACGGCTCTCCCCCACAATGGCCATTTGCGGCTCGGTAAACACCACCGCGAGCGGCACATTACGCTGCCCCACTTGCACATCATCTAGGCGGGCGGCATTGCGTCCGGCAATTTTGCCTTCGGTGATCGCTTCATGGAGTAGCGGAACGGACTGGTTGGCATCGCCCGCGATGAAGATAGGGCTATGTGTGTTGTCCTGAGCTAAACACTGCGTGGTGAAACGATTAAACCGAGGAACACCACGCTCATCTAGCGCTATGCCTGCTTTCTCGATATCCAGCTGATCGACGTTAGGCTTACGCCCTGTTGCGGCTAGCACGTAGTCAAATATTTCCGTGATTTTTTGTCCGCTGTCCCGCTCATAGAAGGTAATGGCGACGCCATCGCCTTGGTGCTCAACCTGCTCAATGGTGGCATCAGGGTCTAGGTAGAGCTCTCGATTGAATGTTTCATCGGCCAGTTGCCTAAGCTTGTCAGACTGAAACGGCCCCACAGCACCGCCAACACCAAAGGTACGTGTGCGCACACCTAATCGACTAAGCGCCTGCCCTAGCTCCATTCCAATAACGCCCGGCCCCACCACCGCCACGGAGGCTGGCAGCGCATCCCAATCAAACACATCATCATTGATGATTAAGCGGTCTCCCGCCCCTTCCAGCAAACGTGGCCACGTTGGTCGAGAGCCGGTGGCAATGATAATGGCGTTGGCTGTCAGTTGGGTATGGTCACCAATGGCGAGCGTGTGTGGGTCGATAAACCGCGCGTGCCCCTGCAGGCGGTGTGACTCGGGAATCGACTTCATGGAGGACAACACATTGCCAACGAAGCGGTCGCGCTCGCCTCTAACCCGAGCCATCACCGCATGCCCGTCAACCGCCACCTCGTTAATGGTGACACCGAACATTCCTGCATTTCGAGCGCTATGGGCCGTGTTTGCAGCTGCGATCAGTAGCTTAGAGGGCATGCACCCCACCCGAGCACACGTGGTGCCATACGCACCGGACTCTATTAAGACAACATCATCGGTGTGCTTACGCGCAGCATGCCAAGCACTAAGCCCAGCGCTGCCCGCACCAATAATGGCGACCTTCGTTTGCTGTTGTTGCATAACGCGTGTTCCTCTTCCTTCAGCACAGTATGTTTAAGCGGCGGGTAAAGGGCGGCCGACACGGGGTATTAAAAACACTCACAGAGACATCATTAGTCACTGTGTTAGGCGCGCACAGTAAACTAGCAAGTCGCCCCACTCGCCGACTTAAGGGAACGAATCTCGAAACGTTAATCCCAAGCAGCTCCCTCCAGCGCATCCAGTGGAATTTTTAAATAACGCTTACCGTTGGCCTCTGGCTCTGGCAATCGGCCACCTCGGGCGTTCACCTGCAAAGAGTGTAGGATTAGCTTAGGCATCGGTAATTCGCTATCACGTTTATGACGTAAAGCGACATAGTCCGTTTCACTGACACCTGCTAGATGCGGGTTGCAATCGCGTTGCTCCGCCACCGTACTTTCCCACTGAGGCTCTCGACCATCGGGCATATAATCATGGCCGGTAAACAAGCGAGTAGCGGCTGGAAGCGCCAGAATTTGCTGAATAGACGCCCATAGCACGCTGGCATCTCCGCCGGGAAAGTCCGCTCGTGCAGTGCCGAAATCAGGTTGAAAGAGCGTATCGTGAACAAATGCCGCATCGCCGATCACATACGTAATAGACGCAAGCGTATGGCCTGGGGAGTACATAACTCGAGCCTTTAGCTCGCCAATTGTGAATGTATCGCCTTCGGCAAACAACGTATCCCACTGGCGTCCATCGGTGGGCATATCAGGCCAGTGGTAAATCTCTTTCCACAGCGCCTGCACCTTGGTGACGTGCTGGCCAATCGCCGTTGGAGCGCCGGTTTTTTCTTTCAAATATTGTGCTGCAGAGAAGTGATCAGCATGAGGATGGGTATCCAGTATCCACACCACTGATAAACCTTTTTTATTGATATAGGCCAGCAATTCGTCAGCATGGTGGGTCGCCGTTGCCCCTGATTTCTCATCAAAATCTAAGACAGGGTCGATAATGGCACACTGCTTCGTTACGGGGTCACTGACCACGTACTGGACGCTAAAGGTGCGCGGATCAAAAAAACCGGCAACATCAGGCGTCCCCATAGCGGTATGATCAGAATGCGCAAAGATATTCATGCGTTATTCTCCCTAAGATTGGCTGAAAAGCGGCGTAATGACTGACCGTAGTCAGCCATTTGCTCATCATCAACAGCGGTTAAACGGATTTCTTGCAGAAGTACCAGTCGGTGTATTCGTAGCCTTCTGATTGACGAGCCTCAGCATCGTGAGTCGTGTGGGGAGGCGGCACGATAACGGGTTGACCCGGCAACCAAGCTTCAGGCGTTGCAACGCCATGCTCGTCACTGGTTTGTAATGACTTAACCAAGCGAAGCACTTCCTCTACGGAGCGGCCATTACTCATTGGGTAGTACAGCATCGCCCGCAAAACGCCTTCTGGATCAATTACAAAGGTGGCACGTACCGCCGCTGTATCACTAGCGCCTGGCTGAATCATGCCGTAGGCGTTGGCCACTTTCATGCTCAAATCAGCAATGATCGGGAAGGTAATCTCAACACCAAAGTTCTCCTTGATGCTGCGGGTCCATGCGATATGCGAATGGATACTGTCGATAGACAAACCCAGTAACTCTGTATTCACCGCGTTGAACTGATCAGCGTAGTTTGCAAAGGCCGAAAACTCTGTGGTGCATACCGGCGTAAAATCAGACGGATGGGCAAAAAGAACTAGCCACTTCCCACGATAGTCACTTAACGACTTTTCACCGTGTGTTGTTTTAGCCGTGAAATCCGGAGCCGGACGGTTAATCTGGGGCATAACGGGCTGAATAGTATCGTTCGACATCATCAATTCCTGTAGGATCAAATCTATTTGCAGGAATAACGATAGCTCATTTTGTTATATATAGCGAATAGACACGCCCTATTGCTGCAATAGAGATGCTCGTCTCCAGCATGCACTACGGCTAACGTCTTTTTACCTATCAAATGCAGCCAGCACAGATCCAGCCTTGCTAAAGCCTAGTCAAATGGAGCTAACATAGCTTTTTTAGTAGAAATAACGCTGCTGTGAAGATGGTTGGAGAAGCATCTCATAACGATACCTACCACAGACAAAAATTTAGCGCATGCTGATGCGGGACTTTTAGCGTGGGTATTAATCGATACTAAGGTGTGTCTAAATGCCTCATGCAAAAAACTTATGTATGCCCTAAGCTTCCTAAAGAGAAAATAATATTATTTCCTTAGGTCATTTTGGCCTTAATATCGAACGTCTTACGAAAAGCACTATGGTCGAGATAGTAAATCTCTTTTTCAGTGCCGTGCTAGCTCTTAGTAGCATGAGCTAATAGTAGGCGTAGATACCTACAAAGTAACCAAGTAACCCACAGATTGGCTTTCGATAGGAATAATATGTACGGCGCTGTAGAGAGTGAGTCGCTATTATTTTTTAGGGAGACTAAGCAGACGCCTTGCTTATTCTATCCCTATCAATAGAACGTAATTCAGCATTAGTACTTATTTTATGATAAGGAGATGATCGCATGAGCAGTAACAATACTATTGGCCTGAAAAAAGCTAGTGCTAGTCAGGTGGCCAAGAAGCTCAACGAGCTACTTGCTAACTATCAAATTTTCTATATGAACGTGCGTGGATATCATTGGAATGTAAAAGGTCGTCAGTTTTTTCAGCTTCATGAGAAATTTGAGGAGCTTTACACAGACCTGCTAACTAAGGTCGATGAAGTTGCTGAGCGCATTCTCACTCTTGGCCACCAACCAGTACATGCCTACAGTGATTACGTCAAAATTGCCAAGATCCAAGAGGATAAAAATGTCCAAGACGGCGAGACATGCGTACGTGGGGTACTCCAGGGCTATCAGGTCTTAATTGAGCTACAGCGTGAGCTTCTATCATTGGCTTCAAATGCTGAGGATGAAGGAACAGCTGCCCAAGCCGGTGACTATATCCGCGAGCAGGAAAAGACCGTGTGGATGCTTACTTCTCACCTCTCGTAGTAAAAGTAAAAATTGATCACAACCACGCCCGACTCAATATTTTTCGTGGTTGTGGTCGAAGAAAGGTAAGACTGTAAGATTAAAAGCAATGAGGATTATCACCTCATGCTAGAAACCTTTATTAATTTATAAAAATAGCTGTTAACCTATTAATGGAAACTAGAGTGAATTTTTCAATGGGGAAATAAAATGAATTCTAGCGTTCACGCTTCTCGACTACAAAACTTTCCAATCTCATGGTTTTCTCTTATTATGGGAATGACAGGATTTACTATTGCTTGGCACCGAGCAGAATCCTTGTTCAATATTACAATAAAAATTAGCCCAATTCTTCTTACCACCACTTTAGTCATTTTTGTTGTCTTGCTAGCACTTTATATTACTAAAATAGCAAAGTATCCAAGCCAGGTTAAATCTGAACTTTCTCACCCCATAAAGCTTAACTTTTTTCCAACTATATCTATTGGAATAATATTATTAAGCATTGCTTTTTTGCCATACAGCAACCGAGCTTCCTTCATTTTATGGTGTGTTGGTGTAGTACTTCATCTTGGTTTCACGCTGTATGTTCTATCAGCTTGGTTGCATCAGACCCATTTTGAAGTTACCCATATAAACCCAGCTTGGTTTATTCCTATCGTGGGAAACATTCTTGTACCTATTGCTGGCATAGAGCATGCATCACTTGAACTTTCATGGTTTTTCTTCAGCATCGGGCTTATTTTCTGGGGTGTACTTCTGACCATCATTTTCTATCGAATGTTCTTTCACCAGCCCTTGCCCGCCAAGCTGCTGCCTACGTTATTCATCCTAATTGCACCACCAGCGGTGGGATCCATGTCGTGGTTTCAACTGGTAGGGGAAATCAACGCATTTGGCCGTATCCTCTATTATATCGCTCTATTTCTTACCTTAATGCTACTAACTCAAACAACGCGATTTATAAAGCTTGATTTTTTCTTATCCTGGTGGGCTTATTCATTCCCAATGGCAGCTATTACCATTGCTAGTTTTTTGATGTTTGAACAGCTACAACTACCATTTTTTAAAGTGCTAAGTCTCAGTCTTTTGGGGTTATTAACACTTTTGATTAGCATGCTTACAATAAAGACTTTCCAAGCTGTACGTATACGGTCAATCTGTGTTGAAGATTAAAATAAACGACATCACAGCCATATTAGCGATAGCGGGCTTCAGCGCCGTCTTGAGCCGAATACTGACATACTGACGCCCGCCCACCTGCAAAAGCATGGTCTATGATCATGAGACGCGAAATGACTCATCATGTAGAAATCACCCAAAAAAACCGGCTTCGCCATTTGTTTTTACGATCCACATAAACCGTGGCAACGGAGCCCATAAGAGAGTATTGATGGCTCTATTCGCCAATATTTACCGAAAGGAACTGATCTCTGTGTGTAACCTAGGGCGAGCTAGATGAGATTGCTTTCGAGCTGAATATACGCACCCACAAATACTTTGAACCCGAAATATCCAATGGAAGTGAAGAGCGAGCTAATGGCTAAGCACCGTGAAAGTCCAATCCACCCGCTATTTAATAATGTGTGTTGCAATCAGAGTTTGCATCCGCCCCGGTAAAACGTTTTAGGGTGGCTAGCAATGTGCCGAAAATGCGCATCTACCCAATTTATATTGCTTAACCTCAATATACCAAGAATGGATAAATTTGCCTTTTTTGAGCAAGCTAATAATCACAAAATGTTACGATCGATTCCTGCAGTGTTATTAGCCGCATCAGCTTTACAAGGAAATGTTGATAGTAATAAGCCACTTAGGAGGGCTGGGCGGACTATACGGTTAAGTTGATCAACATCGCTGACGCTACTCGTTACATGCAACAGCTGCATGGATGCTTGTTAAATTTGGTAAAGTGGCTCAATCATAGCAATTTTTCTTAGGTTACATTTTATGCAAAAGCTCTCCATCATCTTGGTTGAGGATGAGCCAGGCGACGCTGGCTTAATTCGCTATAACCTAAAGTTCAGCGGTGGGGAGCACGATTTCCACTGGGTCACTAGTCTCGAAGAACTCGACACGCATCTTAGAGCAATGACAGCTGCTCCTGACGTTATTCTCCTCGACTTGAATTTACCTGATTCAAGCGGGCTTGCTACTGTCTCACGCTGCAAGGCAATGGCTCGCGAGACCCCTATTGTGGTGTTAACTGGCCACGATGATATGGATTTCTCTCTTCAAGCCTTAGAGGCCGGCGCCCAAGACTATCTGATCAAAAACGACATAGCGGCAGCCGCCCTTGTACGTGCTATACGCTACGCAATGGAGCGACACCAGCTAGAACGGCGCTTACAAGAATCTGAACAGCTGACGATGGCCGCTATTGAAGGCGGCAACCTTGGCATTTGGGAGTGGAACTTAAAAACAGATGCCTGCTATACCAGCGAGCGACTGCTGAATAATCTTGGGTTCGATGCTGACGACGAAACCGTACCGCAAACGTTAGCGCAGTGGGTGGTACGCGCGCACCCTGATGATGCAGCCTCTATCAACCTAGCACTCGAACGCCATGTTAATGGAGAGGAGAAGCGTTACCAAAGCGAATTCCGTGTGAAACACAAGCTAGGACACTGGGTCTGGGTATTCGAATCTGGTCATTTGATTAGCTGGGATGCAGGAGGGAATCCGGAGCGTGTGGTCGGTATCCAGCAAGATATCACCTCACGTAAAGACATGGAGGAACAGCTGCGCAACCTGGCTATGCATGACCCACTAACAGGGCTTTTCAACCGACGTAGTTTCATGGAAGCCATGGACAGCGAATACGGCCGTGTCAAACGGAGTGCCAATTATCACACCACTATTTTAATGCTGGATATTGACTACTTTAAGTCCGTTAACGACACCTATGGCCATTCAGCAGGCGATGACATTCTCAAAGCCTTTGCCCATACAATCGCCGATAAGCTGCGTGAAAACGATGTATTCGGTCGTTTAGGTGGTGAAGAATTTGCTATTTTACTTCCCGATACGGGTTATGACGGCGGCACTCATGTAGCAGAAAAAGTACGCGCCGTCGTTGAAGCCATGCGCGTGCAGTCAGGGGAAGAAGTCATTGGTGTCACTACCAGCATTGGTGTCGCCCTGCTATCTACTGACGACAAGCGGCCTGATGGCGCCATCGCCCGTGCAGATGCGGCGCTTTATCGCGCCAAACAGAGCGGCCGCAATCGCGTTGAACATGATGAAGGTACAACTGACGCGCCAACAGCGCCGGCATAACACATTGATATTGCACCTTGACACATCGAAGGACACCTCATGCCTTTACCTGCTCGCCATTGTTCGCTGATAAGGTGGTTGTTGGCTGCAGCGTTAATATTTTCACAGGCTGTTGTCGCAGCCCCTTCAACAACGCTAGGTGTGTTTGCCTACCGTGATGTTGGGACAGTTCGCGAACAGTTCTCTCCCATTATAGAGGCAATACAGAACGCACTTCCCCACCATCAAGTGCGCATGCAAGTGTTATCACTTGAAGCGCTGGATGAAGCGCTTAAAGCGGGCGACATAGACTTCATCCTCACTAATCCACGCCATTTCTTGGCCGTCCGCCAGCATTATAATGTCAGCGGCGCGTTGGCGACACTTCAGACATACCAGGGGGGGCACCACCTAAGCTCTCTCGCGGGAGTTATTCTATCTCTAGCGGAGGACAATATAGAAACGTTGTCTGCACTGGAGGGGCGTGTCATCGGCGTACCCGGCAAACGCTTTCTTGGGGGATTTCTCGCTCAAGCTTATGAGATCCATCAGCAGGGATATGATCCTGAGCAATTTGCTAACTATCAAGAATTAGGGTCTCACGACGCTGTTATGCAGGCACTTCTGAACGGCGAAGTTGACGCCGGCTTTGTGCGCAGCGGTATTTTGGAGGACTGGATAGCAAGCGGACTTTTAGCGCAAGATACGCTCACTGTCGTGCAAGCTCACGACTTGAATCCAGGCTTTCCACTTGCTCACTCCACCCGACTCTATCCAGAGTGGGCGTTTGCTGCTATGCCACATGTCTCCATAGACGATATCCGGCACGTCAGTCGGGCCCTGCTTAGCCTGGAAGATGCTGAGCCGAAGGAGAGCGAATCCATTGGGTTTAACCCACCCCAGGACTATTTACCAGTTGAGCTGGCAGCGCGTACGTTAGGTGTTGCCCCTTTCGCAACAACGCAACTATCTCTCTGGCAGCAGCTGAACGCTCGCTTTGGCGATGCTATCTGGCTACCGGTCGCTCTGACAGCAGCATTCGTGCTGTTGCTTGCACTTTTTATTGTGCTTTATATACGCAAGTCCCGCCTCTTTGAACGCTTTACCGCTCTTTTCTATTACTCACCCAGTGCCAAGCTACTTTTGCATACCGACGAGAGGGGACATTTTGTTATTGCAGAAAGTAATTATGCCGCACACACATTGTTTAAAGCACACAGCAGTGACGATTTAATTGGTAAGGACATTGTGGACCTTTCGCCCAAGACGCAGCCGGACGGGCAACTCTCCACCACTCGTGCGAGGGAATTACTGACGCTTGCGTGCGATGAACGTCAGCAGTTCATCTGGGAACATACGGATTTGCAAGGCGCCTCCGTTATTGTTCAAGCAACGTTAATTAAGTTTACAAACAGCAAATTACTAGCTGCGTTGCAGCAAAAACCGATATTTTTAGTTGCTCTGCACGATATTACCGAACAGGAGAGCGCCCGTAGAAGACTAGAAGAAGAGCGTAACGCACTGCAGAACATCCTTTGGGGCACTGCCGCTGGCACTTGGGAGTGGAATATCCAAACGGGTGAAACACGTTTCAACGAACGCTGGGCTGAAATGGTAGGGTATCGCCTAGATGAGCTAACACCCACCACTATTGATACGTGGATGGCCTTCTGTCACCCAGACGATCTCAAGCGTTCAGAGACACTATTAACTGAACATTTTGAAGGCAAGCGTGACGCTTACGATTTTGAAGCCCGCATGCGCCACCGTAACGGTCATTGGATCTGGGTTCAGGATCGCGGTCGCGTTATCACACGCAATGAATTCGGCGAGCCGGTATGGGTCGCTGGTACCCATAGCGATATCACTGCACGCAAAGAGGCCGAAGCAAGGGCCAAATCGGCTATGGATCAAACGCGTAAGCATGCGGCGCTGCTGCCTGGCATGTTATATCAGTTTTGGCTCCACCCAGATGGTCACAGCGCCTTCCCTTACGCTAGCACAGGCATTGAAGATATCTACGGCGTCTCGCCTGAAGAGGTTCAAGAAGATGCTAGTGAGGTGTTCAATTTTATCGCCCCCGAAGACTTACCAGCAGTTGCTCATAGCATTTCTACCTCGGCCGCCAAGTTAACGATGTGGCGCCAAACATATCGCATCAACCATCCTGGCGGCCATCAAATCTGGGTCGAAGGCATCGCTACACCTGAACGGCTGGAAGATAGCAGCACCATGTGGCATGGGTACTTGCGTGATGTCACCGACGAGCACACAACGCAGTTGCAACTTGAACAGTATCGCGAATCGCTTGAGCGCTCCAATAAGGAGCTTGAGCATTTTGCGTACGCCGCATCGCATGACCTCCGTCAGCCATTACGCATGGTGACAAGCTACGCGCAACTGCTTGAACACCATCTTGGCGGGCTCGATGAAGATGGAGAGATGATGCTGCACTATATGCGCGATGGCGCAAAGCGAATGGACAACATGCTGCTATCACTGCTTGATTACTCCCGCGTTGGGCGCAAGGGACAACCAATGCAAGAGATGTCGTTGAGAAATGCCCTTGATGAAGCGCTGCACTTTTTGACTCCTGATATCAAGCAAGCCAATGCCGCAATCGAGGTGACAGGCGACTGGCCCACTGTTTATGCAAGTCCTGACGAGATGACACGGCTATTCCAAAATCTAATCAGCAACGCTCTGAAATACCGCTTAAAAGAGAATGAAGCCGTTAAAATCACTATCGATAGCACAGCATTAATCGATAGCGCAGCATTAATCGATAGCCAGCAATGGCAAATCAGCGTAACGGATAATGGCATTGGCATCGCCCCGGATCAAATAGACCGCTTATTCAAGGTTTTTCAACGCCTACATACCCGAGAGCAGTACGAGGGCACTGGCGTGGGTTTAGCCATATGCCGCAAAATTGTTGAACGCCACGGCGGGCAAATTTGGGTGGAATCCGAAGGGGAAGGCAAAGGAAGTCGTTTCACGCTAACACTCCCAGCGCACCACACCTCAGAAGGAAAACATGATGCGGTGTAATGTGCGCCTTCACTGTATTCTGTGCGCCCTCTACCTCTCTTGGTTGCCAGTAACGGGGTGGGCCATGCCAGACTTTAACGCGTTTTTTGAGCATCACTCGACGCCTATGTGGATGCTGTCAGTCGATCGGGGAGAAATTTTGGCCGCTAACCGAGCCGCAGAGGAGTTTTATGGCTTCGAGCCGCTAACAGGCATGAACATCAACCAAATCAATATGCTCACGCCAAAGCAAATAGAAGACGAGCTCCAACGCGCTGCCAAAACCGAGCGTAACCACTTGTACTTTCGACATAGGCTAGCCAATAACGACATCAAGGTAATGGGTGTCTACACCAGTCGCTTCATAGTGGATGGACGCGAGGTTCTCATCTCTTCGCTTTATGATACCAGCGACTTTGAAAGCTCTGCCGAAAGGCACTATATCGAACGTGTAGAAGAGCAAGTTGATCTGCAGACACAGCAGATTCAAGCTTCAAAGCAACGTACGCTTTGGCTAGCGATGGGGGCGACCCTCCTGCAATTTTGTGTCATTGCCATTCTGGTGATTATTTTGCATCGCTTACGTCGTTCTCAACAAGACAACCGTCGCTTAATCAACGAACTCTCCTTTCGTAATCGGGAGCTTGAGCGATTAAGTCACGTTATGGCACATCACTTCCAGGAACCTAGTCGGCGACTCGTCAGCTTCGCCCAACAGTTATCTCAACAGCTCGCCCAAAAACAGCGTCATCATCTGTCCCAAAAGAGTGCTCACTCGGTGACAGAGGAAGATAACAAAGAGATGCAAATGGCTGTTGACTTTATAGAGAGTCAGGCCAAAAAGCTGAAAGAGCTGGTGAATGATATTCAGCGCTACCTTAGTCTTGACCTCCAGCCGAAGCTGGAAACAGTGGAACCAGATTGCCTCATTGATGCGGTCTGCCACTCTACCCCTGAGCTTGCAGAGCTAAGGCGTAAGGGCGCAATAGAAATTCCTCAGCGACTGCCGTCAGTAAGTGCAGATGCGCGTCAGCTCAAAATGATTTTTCACGCGCTTTTACAGAACGCCTGGCTATATCGTGCTCCAGAGCGCAATTTAAAAGTTCGTATTACGGCACGCACGATGGCCGGTCGCGTTCAGTTTCGTGTTGAGGACAATGGTAGCGGGATTTTGCCTGAGTATCGTGAACAAGTAATGGAGATCTTCACGCGCTTGGTACCGAGCAGCAAACAGTATCCTGGTACTGGGATGGGGCTCGCCCTGGTAGTAAGAGCCCTACGCAATATCGAAGGGCATATCGCTATCGAAGAAGGTATCTCAGGCGGCACAGCAATTATTTTTGATCTACCACTAGCAAGGTGATGCGTTTTGGAAATTAAAAGTGATTTTACCGTTCTTCTTGTTGAGGACGAGGCAGCCGATGTTCATTTAACGAAAATGGCCTTCAAGCAGAGTCGCCTACTGGTCAACGTATGCGATGTTGGTGACGGCGTTGAAGCGTTAGCTTTTCTTCGGCGTGAAGGAAATTACCATAGCGCCCCATGGCCAGATATTATTCTGCTTGATCTCAATATGCCACGGATGGACGGCAAAACTTTTCTTACTCACTTAAAGCAGGACGAAAAGCTAAAGCGCATTCCTGTGATAGTCCTTACCACCTCAGAGGCGGAGTCAGACATTGTGGAGTCTTACGAACTTGGTTGCTCTGGCTTCGTAACAAAGCCTATGGATCTTTCACAATTTCTGAGGGCCATTCAGAAAGTGGAAGATTATTGGCTGACGCTGGTTAAACGGCCTTAAATGAACTTGCTCCAAGAATATCGACGAGTGATAGCTTGATCATGCCGTTCAAACCACACTAGTTAGTCATCCATGTTGAGTTTAGGCCGTACTATTTTCACCTTATATCACAAAGTTATTTAAGCTTAGCAATAACATCTTTTCGATGCCTATCTTAAAAACTTATTGCCCAGGGCAAAGATAGTTGTGCGGCGAGACTGTTACCATCAGGTTCACATCGCCGCTCTCTCAATTAATTGCCGTCTATTATATATTCTCAAATAATCACCTCTTCTAGAGAGCTTCTATGCTTTAGTGATACTAGCCTAGGCGAAAGTCTACTCCAAGCCATCAAGTAGCCACGCCCTCTATCTAGCAATTAGAAATCTCTTGCAAGAGTTCCTGCAGGGCCTAACTAGTAAGTACCTTTATCAGAATATAGATACCGAGTGGTTAACCACTTTATCCTAAGATTCAATACAGAGTTGCAAAATGCAAGAAAATCGCACTTTGCAATTAAAGACTTGCAAAACGCGAAACAATCCTAGATTTAAAGGCCTTATAAAGAGATTACCACCATCAAAAAAAATTAAGCCATTGTTAGTATTAAAAAAATATAAAGATGGCACTACTCCTGCTATTAGCTATACAACAACAGGAGGAACAAACCATGAAGTTCCCATCACCTCAAAAGATAACCGCCGCCATCGCGTTAAGTGCTTCAATTAGCGGCTGTGCTTCGATTGGGACTGCTCCTATCGCACCCCGCGAAGGCTCCCCTGTAATGACCAATCACACACCTTATAGTCGCTGCCTCAGTGCCCTAAGCCAGCAAACAGGCACAAATCTCCCCACTGTCAGCGTCGGGCAAATTCTCGATCAAACAGGTCAAGTCAGCTACTCAACCATTACCGATAGCCGCACATTAACGCAAGGCGTATCAGAAATGCTGATTAGCGCGCTGTATAAAACACGCAAAGTTAGGCTGGCAGAGCGCCTAGATATTCGTATTCCTCTGGCTGAGCGTCAGTTACAAGATGCCGGGGCAATGCAAATACCTACTGCACCTCTTAATGTACAACCAGTTAATTTTGTCATTTTGGGTGCGCTTACGGAGCTTAACTATAACATTCTCACCCAGGGAGCCCGCCTTTATGTCGGTTTAGTAGGAGGAGGGACTCGGGAAGCGGTGATTAATGTCGGTTTAGACCTCAGAGTCATAGACACCAATACTTTCCAAACAGTTTATGTCACCAGCTTACAAAAGCAGATTGTGGGCAACCAAGTAGAAGCCGGCATTTACCGCTTCTTTGACAATCAGCTTGTTGAATTCGATGCCGGGTCAGTGAGGAATGAGCCTCTTCAACTTGGTGTTCGATCCGTCGTGGAAATGGCTGCTTACCAGATCCTGACGGAAGGTCTCGGCCTGCCCATTGCTGACACTGAAGAGTGTCAAGTGGCAGACGGGCATTATCCAGCGGCTTACTAAGAGGACGCCGTCATGAAAACTCTAAATAAAACTGCACTGTCCGTAGCCATCGCCTTTGCTGGCATCACTGTGATCTCAAACGCCCAGGCCTTCGACTCAGTCACCTGGGTATGGGATGCCACCGTGAACAGCACGGTAGATACATCAGCGCTCTCGGATGTAAATGTGACACCAGCCGGCTTAACGCAGACTGAAAATGATCAGGTTGGGTTTGGCGCGATGACCTCAACCAGCTTAGTCACGGCTGTTGACAACTTAATCGTTCCCATCATCAGCGGTAATGCCATTGACGACTTAGGGTCAATTGAGAGCGTGGCCACCTCGGTAGGTAACAATGCCTCGATCGAGTCCGATGTTTCAATGCAAACGGATAGCAGCCAGCTGTATGCAGGAGCCGGACTGAGTGTAGACCCCCTCATCACCACTGCCCTCGTGCCTGGCAGTATTTTAGCAACGTCTTCAGTGTTAGGCGCCACTAACCTCACCGTTGATAGCACGGCCACAGGTGTAGGCAACAACTTGAGCCTCGATCTAGCTACCACGTCAGACCAAGATGCTTTCGCCATTGCTAACAACGAACAGCTCTCCGTAGCCCTTGTAACCAGCACGTCAACGGTGGACGCGGTGCTATTTAGCGGCATCACTGGCATGGCAGGCACTACGGTGCCCTCGGTCTCTTCGGCCGCCACCTCTGTGGGCAATAACCTATCCGTTAAAGTGGATGGAAACTTCTGAGCTTAAACACCACCAAAGGCGCCTATGCCGCGCATGGGCGCCGAGGAGACAACATCATGCAACGTTTCTCTGGAAAAAAACAAGCTCAGACCGCGGTTATGCTGAGTGCTGGGCTAATGCTCCTCTTAGCGTTTGGCCATTCACTAGAAGCAAGAGACCGTGACCCGCTGATAGGGCCATATCCCTATGACTTTCCAGAGCGAGCCAATACTCAAAGCTCGCTAATTTTACAGGAGGCACGTTGGAGGCAAGCCCGTGAAAGAAATAACAACGCGCCTGCCGCTAACCGACAGAATACCGTTGCAGGCCTTGAACCAGTGGCCGCTGATTCCTCGGAAGATACTATTATTGTAAATTCATCTACCTCAATTGCTGTGGGTAACTGGCAGCAGATTGAAATGACTCTTGGCGATGGAGCAGAAGGATTAATCATGACAGAAAATCACCAAACCAACAAAGCAGAAGCAAACTCTTTATCCAAAATAAGAAACTTACTCAACATGCAAGAAAACAGCAGCGACTTAATACTTTTAGATGAAAACATTGAGGAATAAATTACTATTAATTGATGATTTTTAATTAGTTAAAAATGTGAACAAGTGTGTCTCAACATGCCCATGTTAAAAATAGTGATATGCTGAAAGCAGATTTCATTTAATCTGGCAGCAATCAGTAGGGGCACCATTATGAGCACTCTTATTTCTACTAAAAAAAACCAACAACCGATTAACCCTGCCCACAGTATTAACGTTCTAGAAAATCAAACAGATCGTAAACAGCAATATCTTGTGCTGATTGTTGAGGACGATGAAGATGCCGCCTCACTTTACCAAGCAATACTAATGCCTCACTACCAAAACGTAAAAGTAGCGAGAAATGGTTGTGATGCAGTCTCTACGCTAATGACACATCAAGGTCCAGCAGCGGTTATCTTAGATTACCAGTTACCGGATATGACCGGCATTGATGTCATGACCACATGTCGAGATCTAGACATCCCTACTGCTTGTCTGATTATTTCTGCCAACGATTTATCAGCAGAAAATGCGTCCTGTGGCGAGATCGTTCGCCTTGTAAAACCGCTGGGTTGCAAAGCACTATTGGATTGGACGGGAAGGCTAATCGAAAAACTTCATCAACAACCATCTCATTCCGCTTCGAACGATGCTTCCCCCGAAGCCTTATTACTAGGTAAAAGCAAGGTAATGCATAATTTACGGCGGCAAATCCCACTATTAGCTCTCTCCAGTGCTCCGCTCTGGCTACATGGGGAAAGCGGTACCGGGAAAGAGCTGGCGGCACGTAGTATCCACTATTGCAGCTCTCGCTCAAATGGGCCGTTTATTGCTGTTAACTGCGCAGCTTTTCCTGAGTCACTGATTGAATCCATGCTTTTTGGACACATAAAGGGGGCTTTTAGTGGTGCCACACGCGACCAAAAAGGTTTTTTTGAAGCTGCCGATGGTGGAACTCTGTTCCTTGATGAAATAGGTGATATGCCACTGACGTTTCAAGCGAAGCTATTGAGAACCTTACAAACCGGTACTATTTTACCTGTAGGCAGTACCAAGCCAATTTCAGTTGATTGTCGTATTGTGAGTGCTTGTCACAGAGATCTCACAATAGCGGTAAACCAGGGTGAATTTAGAGAAGATCTTTATTATCGGCTTAATGTGCTTAGCATCAAGCTACCCCCCTTAAGAGAGCGCGATAATGATGTTGTCATAATTGCCAATAAGCTATTGTCTAATATTACAAATGAAGAACATACCCTTCCCTGCACGCTTACAAACAGTGCTATTCATTTCTTGAAAGAGCATTCTTGGCCTGGAAACGTAAGAGAACTTGAAAACACTCTCAGACGCGCAGCCATTATTTATCAAGGAGTCGAATTACAAGAGAAACACTTAATCTCCGACATAACCCGTGGGGCATATCATTTATCTTCAGAACCAGACATTATGTCTTTTAGCACATCGGGTAAAACTCTAAAAGAAATTGAAAAAAATATCATTGAAACCACAATTTCAGAACATAACGGATGTATCGAAACTGCTGCTAGAATTTTAGGCGTGGCCCCCTCGACACTTTATAGAAAGCGTAAAAAGCCAATGTGAAACGATATATTTTTAATGCTGAAAAATCTACCGCAACCCACTGATATCCAGAGCATCCACAGTTTTTATTTTGGCAACTTTTAGATCATCAATTAAAGAAAGCAAATATTCTTCACTATCATCGTCATATTTTTCAAGTCTTTCGGCACAGGCCGCTATAGAAATGCAGCCTAAAGACAACGCAGCCCCTTTTAGAGAATGAGCCTCATTGCGAAGTAACCCATAATCTTTTAACACACATGTATTATGCAATTTGACGATCCGAGTCTCTAAACGAATTAAAAAATTATCAATGAGAGCACTGAGGGCAATTGGATCAAGCATTTCTTTTAGCTCTTCACACACTTTATAATCCAATACACCTCCCTCTTTAGGAGTATAAAAAAGTTTGGCATTTTCTACACAGAGTGAGTTTTTAGGTCCACACGGTTCATCTCCAAGGGCAATGTATTGTTTGATTAAATTATGCAATTCTACCCGAGTGAACGGTTTAGTAATGATATCGTCCATACCGCTCTTAAAACAAAGGTTACGGTGTTCAGGCATGACATTGGCAGTCATCGCAACAATGGGTAATCTCACCAATGAGTTTGCGGCTTCAAAGGCACGCCAACGTAACGTAGTCTCAGGGCCATCTAGGATTGGCATCTGCATATCCATTAAAACAAGATCAATTGTCGAGTATTTTTCTTGAAGAAACTCTAGCGCTAATTGGCCATTATTAACAATTGCAACGCGTAGCCCTAACTGTTCCAGCATTGCTTTGGCCACAGTTTGGTTAATCGCATTATCCTCCACGACTAATATGTGGTGATGGTTCGCCAGAATCATTTGTTGTTCGCTACAACAATAATCATCAACACATTCCGCTTCAACTAGTGGTAGCCAAAACCAGAAGTGGCTACCCCGCGCTACTTGGCTGGTCACGCCTATTTCTCCACCCATTGCATGAACAAGACGCTTACAGATGGCAAGTCCCAGCCCCGTACCTTCATGACGACGCGAAATCGACGAATCCACCTGAGAAAAAGCTAAGAAAAGGCGCTTCTGATCTTTAACAGCAATACCGCCCCCTGTGTCATGCACCTCAAACAACAACCGACCATTTAAATCTACTGAGGCGTAAAACTTAACAAATCCCTTATCTGTAAATTTTAAAGCGTTATTAATCAAGTTCATGATGACTTGACGTAGGCGAGCAGCATCACCCGCTACATAAGTCGGCAACGACGTATCAATAGAGTAACTGAATACGACTGGCTTAGTATTATCCTGCAGCGCATAGCCTACACAAAGTGACTCTATACACTCTTTTAGATCAAAAGGCCGCGTATCTAAATCCAGCTGACCGTTCTCTATTTTGGTGTAATCTAAAATATCGCTGACAACAGCTCGTAAACTATCAGCGCTTCTCTTAAGCGCCGACAGATAAGAATAGGCCTTCGCCGTATGGACTTCTTCACTCAACAGATCAGCCATCCCTACCACGCCGTTCAAAGGCGTGCGAATTTCATGGCTCATAATGGCCATAAATTCAGACTTAGCCTGGCTGGCAATTTCAGCACGCTTAGCGGTTTCTCTAAGCTCTTTACTCTTTTCTTCCAGTGCTTGAGCTTTGTGAAGACTTGTCTTTACCTCTCGAAATAATGCTCTCACCAACACCCCACCAGAGATCGTTAATGAAAGCAATATGATCAACGCCAATGCATACAGCCGTGTCATTGCCTGTCGTTCAGATGCTCTCAGCATAGCAACATTGGCATTAGTATCTATTAGTATATTTCCTGTATAACGCTGTAGCTCGACTACTTTGATCAAAAGTTCTTCAATCGTAATTTCATTAACAACGTCTAAACTATTCCATAACGGTGAAACAATGACATCTATTTCTTCAATCAGCTCACTAGCTTTCTCTACTAACTCATTTACACCTTCAATTTTAGAGACCGCTAAATAAATATCGCCACGTTGAAAAAGAGTCTTTCTGCTATATAATATTTCAAACCGGAGTAGAAGATCATCAACAGAGTTGTTACCAACTTTCATATCTACTAGTGTAAGATGAAGCTCTCTAACTTCTCTATCAAATTGATAGCTTGTCCACACCAAATTTGCTAACAATCTATTTTCAATTGCATGCTGGCGTTGATAAATAACACCACCAATAATAATCGCAGAAAGGAAAAAAAGGATCGCAGAAAAAGTAGCGCCTCTCACTCGACGAGAAAAATAGTGCTTCAGAATAGGCAACATAATGTATACCTGACAACATCTCTCCCGCTACTCAACCTCTATCCGCTTAACCTGCCATACGGAACGGGTGAGGATCTCTTCGCTTAACAGGGAAGGGTTATCATCAAAAGGATAAATAACAAACAGCGGTCCATGGTCTCTGATTCTGAGTAGCTGACCATTCACACGCATGGCTAAGATGACTTCGTAGTCATAAAAATCACTGACCGGTACCATCGCGAAGTAGTCATTCAACGCTACGACCTTCAATAGTTCACCTTCAACACCGACAGCTTCTATTAGCGCCTTCCCTAAGGGGCCTTCAAAGCTCACGACGCCATCATGCCAAGGCGTGCTAGTCTGGGTAGTATGCTGAGTCAACGCTTCTAGCATCTCGCTATCGAAGTGAGCCTCACTTCCCACATTGGTCTGAGTAATATTGCCTGTCACTTTCAGAATGACGCTGCCCGTAGGAGCATCGAGAGCTTGTGCATTGTTGGTAGTCAACGCAGCCAATGACAAAAAAAGTGCGTTTATAGTAAAAAACTTAAGCATCACTTAACCTCCAAAGCTGTAAAACCAGTACAGGCTGTGACAGAAGCACTAACTATAACCACTTGTGTCGCGCACCCACCAACCTAACCACTTGAAATTTATGTTTTTTCAGCAGATATCAGTTAGCAGATTTTTTTCATAAAAAGACACACTACTTCGAAGAACACGTCATTGGCGCACCATACCTAAAATAGTACGGTATTTTTAAACATCATAGCAGCAAATAGCGTTGATGCTCCCAAGACACCACCTTGCTGTAAATGGACAGCACAGTCTCATTAGCCTCCCCACAACGTGACTATTTTGCGTCCTGCTTTTGGCCAGATTTGACCTCTTGACAACGCAAACTATTTGCTCGTTTGATTGACCTATTGAAAAAGCGCGGAGTGTTCACCCCTCAACTCAACACTCTTCAGACACAAGCGCAGCTGTTAGGCCGCTTCGATGTGGATGATAGAGTTCTCCAGTGTACAGCGACAAATTGTGACGTTTGAGGTGGAGACGCTGTAGTGCACAGCTGCTTATCGCTAGAATCACACAAACTGCCAGCCCCTGACCGGAGAACACCATGCCATCCCCCCTCGTGACGACCCAATGGCTGCAAGACAACCTAGACAACGAACGGTTAGTGCTTATTGATGCGAGCATGGCGACTGTCATTGGTAAAGACCCGATCGTTTATGACCGCCCGATGTGGATACCGGGTAGCCGCCAGATCGATCTCGAAGGCGTGCTCTGTGACACCGGCTCTTCTCAGACCCACGCCTTTCCAACAGAGGAACAAGTCACTGAGGAAGCTCAACGGCTGGGCATTACGACCGACAGCCTCGTCGTACTGTACGATAATCAAGGCATCTATTCGGCGCCTCGGGCCTGGTGGATTTTCCGGTCAATGGGCGTTAAACACGTTTTTGTTCTGGATGGAGGACTGCCACAGTGGCTAGCCGAAAAGCGGGACGTTGTTTCTACTATCGCTGAGAATACCGCCACACCTAGCAACTTCGTCGCCAACCTTGATCACAGCCGGGTGCGAGACTCAGCGTACGTTTTGCACCATCTGGACGATAGCCGGGTAACCGTTATTGATGCCCGATCACGTTCACGCTTCTTGGCACAGGTGCCTGAACCCCGCCCTGGGGTGCGCAGTGGTCATATCCCCAACTCTCACAACCTGCCGTTTACAGAGGTGCTAGAGGGAAATTGTTTTAAACCTGCTAGCGAGCTGAAGGCCATCTTTATAACGCTTGCTCCGCCCCTCCAATCTAGCAGTGAACCCCAATTGGTATTTTCCTGTGGCTCGGGCATCACCGCCTGCATCATTTTGCTGGCTGCCGAACTGGCGGGATACCATCAGCTATCGCTGTACGACGGTTCTTGGGCCGACTGGGGACGCGATGAATCACTCCCAGTGGCTTAGGTTTTGTATGAATGGCTCTGGCCAATAGCAATGGATGCTTCAAAGAGGTAATACATGACGACGGGTAAACCAAAAGAGCATCACCGTACGAGTAGAAAACAAAATCAAGCAATACGAGGTCTCATTGAAGTGACTACAATCACTTTGTAGCATGGGATCAAGACCACTACGTCTTTGAATGGCTAGTTATTTATAGGCGAGAGATTGCAATGCGGATGCTGCTAATTGAAGACCACCCTGCTCTCGCTGAAGCCGTTGCCAGCGCTCTGGTGAAAGCTGGATTTGCTGTGGACAATGCGTATTCTGCAAACAGCGCGCTGGCGATGCATCAAGCGGCTTCCTACGATCTAGTATTGCTGGATCTGGGTCTGCCAGATGGAAATGGCTTGGACCTGTTGCCTTCCCTTAGTGCTAATGGACAGACACCCATAGTTGTACTGACTGCACGTGACCAGCTCTCTGAGAGGCTGGCCGGGCTAGATAGCGGAGCTGACGACTACATTGTCAAACCTGTTGAAATGCCAGAACTTATTGCACGCTGCCGTGCCATCTTGCGACGGCCAGGCAAGCGCATCAATAAAGTCTTAACGTATGGCCTCCTGGCCTTTGACACCTCAACGCGAACAGCAACCGTTGGCGATATTCCTTTGCCTTTGGGCCAGCGTGAAATAGGCGTCCTGGAGCAGCTTATGCGAGCGCAGGGGCAGGTGCTATCACGCGAAGCGCTGGAGGCTTCGGTGTACAGCTTTGATGATGAGGTTGGCCCCAACGCATTAGAAGCGGCCATATCGCGCCTTCGGCGAGCGCTCAAGCCAACAGACTGTGAACTAACGATTGTAACCATTCGTGGTGTCGGCTGGATGCTGATAAAAGAGCAAAAACGATGAGCTCCCGCCAGCCCACACTGGCCAAAAACCTAACGTATCGGCTTACCTGGATATTGCTGTTTGCCATCGTGATCAATGTCATCGTGGTCGGTATCTACTACAGCTCTGATCGAGAGTCGCTAGAAAGAGAGGCTATTGAGAAACAGCTGTCTTTGTTGACTAAAGCCTTTGATGACACTGACCTAAACATCCGCTCCCATGCAAAAACACTCTTCCGTTCACATCCGCAGGGGTATGCCTTTGCATTACTAGATCATCAAGGCAATCTGCTTGACGCTGAAAACGAAGCATTGATTCCCCAACAGGCATTGCACACAGATCTCTTTGCTCAACACTGGCAAACACGCCTGACGACCCCAGATGGGGTTACCCTCCTGATGTCTCAGCCTGTCGAGCTACCGTCAGGTACGGCAAGACTTATATTTGCCATGCACAATGATCCTGGCCATCTCATCCTACGCGCCCTCGCCAGCGAATTTCTAACCCATATCTGGATACCCATTTTGCCGGTTGCCGTAATGATGATTGGTGCCAATCACTTCATGATTCGTCGCGGTCTCAGGCCGGTCAGACATGCTGCCAACTGGGCACGTACCATTCAACCTGGCATACCCGCTCCTCCCATTGAAGAGGAAAATTTGCCTGCTGAAATTGACGACCTAGTTCACTCTACGCAACGCACCCTGGAGCGTTTGAATATTGCCCTTCTGGCCGAGCAGCGCCGGGGGGCAGAAATTGCTCATGCATTACGTACTCCTATTGCCGTCTTGACCGCACGACTCGCACTGCTGCCTGCCGGAGATAACACCGAAAAGTTACGCACTGACCTAGCGTCACTTGCCAGAACCGTTCATCAAGTATTGGCTTGCTCAAAAGCGGACGCGCTTGATATATCGTCAGAGTCTCGTTGCGAACTCAACCAGATTGCTACCCGAATAACCGCGAACTTAGCTCCTTTCGCCTATGAAAGAGGAGTGACGCTTTCATTACGCCCGCATACCAATCCGGTTATTGTACGTGCCACTCAGGAAGGTGTTGAACTGGCGCTGGTCAATCTAGTTGAGAATGCAGTTTTGCATTCCGGTACTCAAATCATCGAGATAACGGTGGGCCCCGGTGCCACGCTCAGCGTACGTGATGAAGGCCGTGGTATTCCAACTGAATCTTTTCACCATGTCTTTGATGCCTTTTGGAGAGGCGAAGAGGCTGCTGAAGGAGGCAGCGGTCTTGGTCTGGCTATTGTGCAACGCTTACAGCTCGCACAGAAAGGCAGCGTGACGCTTTCCACGTCTCCCAAGGGCGGTGCTGAATTCACGCTTTTCTACAGCACTGAGAATGACGCTAGAAAATAGGGAGTCGTCAGGTTCCCGTCAGCTTGACGCAGTAAGCTGCAAGGGTCAGTCACGATTAGCCCACAATCCGATTTAGGGGGCACCATGAAAGACTTAAAGCAAATCAATTTACGAAATACCAACGAGTGGCTCTCCGGCGATATTGACATCCGAGTACCTAAAAAATGGCTTGTCATTGCCGCCGCCGTTTTTGTCATTCTTGTTTTGCTTGCCCTGAATTAAGCGAGGAACTAAAAAATGAAGGCATTCACTATCGCCATATTGGCATTGCTACCTCTATCACCACTGATGGCAAATCAGATAACACCGATAAGCGAAGCAGAAAAAGGCAGCATAGTGACATTGTCAGGCACGATAGAACGTATTTCTGACACTGATGAATTTCGCCTGTCAGACGATACGGGCAGTATTAATATTTATGTAGGTCCTAACTGGGTGCCTGCCCAAATAGGCGAAGCCATTCAGGTGATGGGATTTGTAGATGATGGCTTTGGCCCACGAGAGGTATATGCACGTCAATTGACACGCGCCGATGGCAGTGTGGTCGAGTTTGAACATCGGTACGATTAATTTGTTGATTTTTCCTATACGCCTATGACGGCAGTCAGGCTAACGCATATAGCCTGACTGCTTCATGGCTAGACAGCGATTTTAAGCAGGCTCTCTTCCACACATAACTGATACGCTTGAAACACTACTAATGGCTGGGTATAGCTGCACAAATTTCCAAATGATCAACTACATCAACGATACCCTAGCCAAGAATGGTTTTCATAATAACTTCTAGAGTAACCAAGCACATAAAATATCATATTCATTATAGGCGATCCGCGTTACGTTTGCCTCGTTCAGTTATTTTGCGAGCGCTCCGTCATGAGCGGGTTTAGTTAATGCAGCGATATGATACTTCCTACGATACGGATACTTTGCACCTCGCTTTACAGTAGCAAGAAAGCTGTCGAGACACACGGCAGATGCGCCAGCTCGTTTCCCAACGTTTACAAAACCCTGCCCCATTACCTTGTGTATGGTCACATAGTGATCTGCACCGACAAAAGTACGCCATAGACCACTGCTTTCCTTGGGCACGTTGGAACAACAACGATTTATGGAATCTACTGCCAACAACGGAAAAAGCCAAACAAGCGAAATCGGATTGATTGCCTGCTGCTGACGTAATGCAGAGAGCTAAGCTGGATATTTTACACTGGTGACAATGTCTCGATGACAGCGCAACGATCTGCCAGCAGTTTCGTAATGAAGCAACCGTTGCGCTACCGCTTGCTACACCAACGTCACCTCTGGATGAGATTTTCAATAGCGCGTTATTGCAACGCCAACGATTGAAGGCAAATCAGCAGTTAGCAGAATGGGTGGGCATTACCTAATGATGGGTATGCCCAACGTTGTGCCTTGAAATAGCCGAACGTCATTCAGAAAGTGTCAGCCTCAGCGATGGGAAAACAAAAGGGCTTACGCGTTAACGTAAGCCCTTGATATGTTTGGCGCGCCCGGTAGGAATTGAACCTACGACCTTCGGCTTCGGAGGACTAAACTCTTTAACTTTCACATATCCCAATAGACAATAAAAACCCCATAAAACAAGGCATCTATCATTTTTTATTGTTAGCGCTTGTCTATTTACGTCTGTGGTTATAGACTCAAATTGCAGTTACCAGAGTGGTACTGAATAGGAGTCAGCCATGATAACCACAGATCGCCAGCTTCAGGCACTAAAGCCCAAAGGTACCGTTTATTGGGAAAGCGTGAAGTCACCTCATGGTGGCGGCTTGGCTATTCGTGTGCAGCCCACTGGATCAAAGGCGTGGTATTACCGCTACCGCTTCAATGGTAAGCAAGACACCTACAGCCTTGGTCGATACCCAAGCGTGGGCTTGCTGGAAGCGAGGGAAAGCCACGGTGAAGCCGTAGCCCTTCACGCCCAAGGCATTAACCCAAAGCACGCACAGCGCGATGAAAAGGCACGAAATGAGTCAGCCTGGACAATGGCCGAGCTGTTCGAGCGTTGGCTTCAGAGCTACGCAAAGACGCCCACGGTACGTACTAGGCGCACACCTTCACCACTTGTTGTAGAGCAAGCGCGCTGGCGTTGGGGCCACTATCTAAAGGGACGTGTAGGTTCATTGCTGGTCAAGCGAATTGATGCCCGCACGGTAAAAAGTACGGTTAAAGAAATAGCCGAAAACCAGAGCCGCAACCAAGCAAGCAAGTGCTTAACCATGCTGCGGGCAATGCTGACTTATGCGGAAGGGCATGGCCAGATCGACACCAACCCCGCTCAAGGCATCCAGCCAAGCCAACTAGGCGCTACTAAGTCAGCACCGCGTGACCGTGTGCTAAGCCTTTCAGAGATCAAGCGCTTATGGGATGCCATAGAAAGCGCCCGCCTGGATACCAGCGCCGCCTCTGCGCTCAAGCTGCTAATACTGACAGGGCAACGCCGAGGGGAGCTGCTACAAGCCAAGTGGGATCATATCGACCTAGATGGTGCCTGCTGGACACTACCAGCCATAACCACAAAGTCACGCCGGGAGCATACCGTTTACCTTTCAAGCGCCGCTATTGACTTGCTGAAGGAGCAGCAAGCCGTAACGGGAAACCTGGAATACGTGTTTGAAAGCCAGCGTGCCAGCAGCCAACCGATTGGTGACGCCAGCCTAACCACTGCCATTGCGCGCTTACAGGGGCGCAAGCTGGCAAAACAGGACATGAAAGCACCACTTGCCGATATGCCACGTTTCAGCGTTCACGACCTGCGCCGTTCATTCGCTACGGGCCTGCTAAAGCACTTTGGCACCGCGCCGCATGTTGTCGAGCAAATGCTGAACCACGCGCCCACGGATCGCTTAATAGAGACATACCAGCGCCACGACTACGCCAAAGAGCAGCACCTAGCTTGGCAGGCATGGGGGCATTTAGTCGCTGATGCAGAGGCAGCCGAGCAAAGTAACGTGGTGCCAATGAGGAAAGCTGAGTAATGGAATATTTTAAAAAGGGCTAGTGACCACCCCCCTAAACCCCGTAAAAGGCGAGCCGGGTAAGCGAGGGATGCGCATTCTAGAGACCGAAGATGAGAAAAACAATATGTTGATAGCAATAGGAAAAAATAAACCACATATAGCGAAAAATGCCCTGTTGAGCATTGCATATAAGTACGTCATTGCTAATAATCGTTGAGCGCTGTCGATTTAGACGGCAAAAAACGCCCCGGTTCCTTTCACCTTCCAAAGATCGAGGAACCGAGGGTTACACCCCAAGCCAGTGAGACTGACAAGGGAAAAGCGGATGCTCAGACACACAAAAAACGCACCACTCCTTAAATGCTTGACGCGCCAACGTCATGCGGAGCAGTGCGCAGATTGTGTAAAGAGCAGGCCATATAGCATAGAGCTATATGGGTGTCCTCATATTAGGACAAGTTATCCACACGGTACAAGCAGAAAGGGAAAATACTTCCGGTCTGTGGTTATCGCTCCCCGCCTATTCCTGTTAGTCAAACTGGCCTTACTAAAGGTAAGTCCGTATGACTACTGCAATTCCGAGAAAGCTACTCACCGAACGCGAAGCCGCCGAGTACCTTGGCTATCGCCCCGCCACTTTCCGCCAATCCCGCTGCATGGGGATTCTCGCCGGAACCAAACCACCTAAACACCAAAAATTAGGCCGTGCCGTTCGCTACGACATTGCCGACCTAGACGCCTGGATCGAGCAAGTGACCAAGGGGGCAACGGCATGATGCTTACCCGCGACCAACTCGCCCGCCTTACGGCTATTCTCGCCCCCTACCGCGGGGAAAAACTGTCTCGCCCGATTGTTGAGCTTGCCCTGGCACTTGCCAAGGAGGCGCGCTCATGAGCAATCACGCCCAAAACCTGAACCTTCCCGTTCACGACTACACCGTTTACGCCTTCGCAGATGATACGCCTTACACCGTGAGCGCTGACTGTGAGCTAGCCGCGTTAGAGCAAGCGCCAGTGCCTTGCTACATCGTGGTGGAGTACCCCAACCCGAAGCCAGGCCAACGCTTTCTAGCCATGGCAGGCATTGATGACGTGTTTGAAATTCCTGGCGGCCACTGGTCGGACGATGCCGCGACCGCTGTGGCAGCGCTGAAACAGCACCGGGCAGATATTCAGGATCACCAAGGCAAGCGCAATCGGGGAGTAGTCGCATGAAAACCACCATTACCAATGATGACCGCGCCAACATCGCCAGCGCTGAGCGCGTCGGCAATATCCGCACGCTTAACAAAGCAGTTTCCGCAATGGAGGCGATTATCGACGTGCTAGACAGTGAGCATGTTGCAGAGAACCCGCGTTTACGTTTCGGGCTGCATTATGCAATGAGCTTTATCACCGATAGCCTGGACGACCGCGCCCAATTCCTGATAGCGCAGCAAGAGGAGCTTGGTTTCGGGGGTGAGTATGGCGACGAATAACGCAATAAAAACGCCCAGCCTTGGGGGGGCATGGGCGCTATCAAAGATCGTTTCTGAACAAATCGCCATAGAGAACAAACTGGCTGAAAGTATTATCGCCCACTATGGCCTCAGTGTCAGCCCTATTGGTGATGGCGAGATTCACCGACACGACCACCCTGAAGGCCGCAAGGGCAATAACCGCCTTTGGTACGTGCTGCATCATGATTTTGGCGTACATGGCGATTGGTCTACCGGGGAACAGCACAGCGTATTTGCTAGCGACACCCCAGACCCGAGGGCAGCCGAAAAGGCCAGAAATGAGGCCAACAAGCGCCGTGCTGAGCGGCAGGCAGAGCGTGAACGTGGGTATGCCCTGGTAGCCAGCCAAACGCGCCGAGAATGGCCGCTGCTGACGCCTGCAAGCCCTACCCATGCTTACCTAGCCGCCAAGGGAGTAATGCCCCATAACCTGCGCCAAATGCGCGGCTTGCTGGTGGTGCCGCTTACCGATGGGCAACGCCTGATTAATTGGCAGACCATCGCACCGGATGGGGCCAAATACTTCAAGACAGGGGGCAAGGTAAAAGGCTGCTATTCCCCCATAGGCAACATTGAGCCACACCAACCGCTGTTGGTTTGTGAAGGGTGGGCAACCGCTGCCACGCTTCACGAAGCGACAGGCTACGCGGTAGCCGCTGCCATGAATGCGGGGAACCTGCTACCCGTGGCGAGAAGCCTACGTGAACGCTACCCAACTCAGCCAATCATCGTCTGCGCTGATAACGACCATGGCACCGCTGGCAATCCTGGCGTGACCAAGGGCAAGGAAGCCGCCTCAGCCATTGGGGCGCGTTGTGTGTGGCCTGAAACTCACGAGGGCGTCACTGACTTTAATGACCTAGCGCGACTAGGTGGAGGGCTGGCGTTATGAGTCAGCCCAATATCAAAGAAGTGGTCGATAATGCGCCTGAGCCACTAAAGCCGATGGACATAGTGCAGAGCGCTATTGATGGCGCCTCGGATGATCCCGGCGCGCTTTTCGAGCAGAGCATTCTCGACCATATCACCAGCATTAGACAGAACAGCCCTGCTGATTGGCAGCGCATCCGTGCCGCTGCCAAAAAGGCAAAGGTGCAGGTTGCCGAGCTGGATAAACTGACCCGGACGTTATCAAGCGGTGAAGGTGGGGAGCTATTCCCCACTATCGAGCCTTGGCAAGACCACGTAGACGGTGCAGCGCTGGTAAGGGAGTTATCGGACACCCTACGACAGTATGTTATCTGTGAGCCTGAAGTAGCCGATGCCGCCGCGCTATGGATCGCCTTTACGTGGTTCATTGATGAGGTGCATGTCGCCCCGCTGGCAAATATCACCGCCCCCTTACCAAATTGCGGCAAGTCAACACTGCTGGAATTCCTAGAGACGTTCGCTTTCCAGCCGCTCAAGTGCGATGGCATAAGCCCGGCTGCGCTGTTTCGTTCCATGGACAAGTGGACGCCCACGCTGCTGATTGATGAGGTGGATACCTTCCTGCGTGATAACGAGGACGCCAGAGGTGTGCTCAATTCGGGCCACCGTCGCAATGGCTTCATTATTCGCGTGGTGGGTGACGATCACGAGCCTAAGCGCTTCGCTACTTGGGGCGCTAAAGCGCTGTGTGGCATCGGTAGCATTGCTAACACACTGGCGAGTCGGTCTATTCGTTTGGAGCTACGCCGCAAGCTACCCCATGAGGCAGTCGAGAACATCCGCTTCATGCCAAAAAGCCTACGCGACAGACTCAAGCGACAGTTTGCCCGGCTGCATGAGGACTTAGCCGAGATGGTATCCAGCGCCCGGCCTGATCCTATTCCTGGCTTGAGCAACCGCGCCGCTGATAATTGGGAACCGCTACAGCAAATTGCCGTGGCCATCGGCGGGGAGTGGCCAGAGCGCGTTAAGCGTATTGCTATAACAATCACCCGTATGGACGATGCCGAGCAAGCCCCAGACGTGGGCACTGAACTGCTGAAGGACATCAAGGAGGCATTTGAGGAGAAAAGCGTTGATCGCCTGTTTAGCGCTGAGCTGGTTAACGCGCTACATGCCAACAGCGAAGCCCCCTGGAATTCATGGAACAGAGGGCAGCCAATTACCGCCCGCCAAGTAGCGACCAAGCTAGGTGACTTTGGTATCAAGTCGAAACAGTTACGCATCGGCTACGAAACCAAAAAAGGGTACGACCGGAAAGACTTTACCGAAGCGTTTAGGCGCTATCTTTCTCCCGCTACCCCCCAGCCAAGCGAAACAACGAAACAAGCCAGTAACCACGCGGGTTACAGCGACATTCCAAGCGAAACAGAAAGCGGCCATGTTTCGCATGGGAAACACCACGAGGCCAGCAACCACGCGGGTTGTTTCGATGTTTCGGATAAAACGCCCCGCCAGCTAGCAAGCAATGGGGAGGAGTTCTAATGGCTGCGCTCGACTACCTCAGAAACCACGGACTACATGCCGACCCACTACCCGGCGAACGCCTTTATGTATGGCCTAGCGAGCGTATTACTGACGACATTCGTGTTTGGATCAAGTCGCACAAGGCTGCACTACTGCGTGAACTGGTGCCCGCTAATGATAACCGGCGTATGGCTTGGCGGGTGCTAAGGGACGGCAAGCCCATGACTATGCTTGGCAAGATAATGACCTATGAGGAGGCGCTAGAGTCAGCTAAAGCCCGATGGCCTCACAACAGCATCGTTGTTGAGGAGTACGCGCAACGGATAAACCACCGCTAGCGAACCACAACGACAACGAATGCCAAAAGCCGCCTCACATGGCGGCTTTTTATTGCCCAAAAACTACTAAATACGCAATTAAATGCTATTATACTGGTTATATATACATATATGAGTAAAGCAAATGCCAAGACCCAAGGGAGCAAAGAACGCAAAGCCTAGCCGCCGCGAAGTAGCTAGCTATTACGCCATGCTTCGCAGCGCCGCCGATGCTGGCGACGTAAAGGCAGCGGCTGAGCTTATCCGCCTCAGTTGTTCAGAACAGCCAGAGAACAAGCGCCATGGCGTTTAAGCCGGGTAAGTCAGGCAACCCAAAGGGACGCCCAGCGGGACGCCCAGACAAGCGCGCACAGTGGCGCAAGGAGCTAGAGAAGCATGGCAGCGACCTAGTAGCCAAAGCGGTAGAGCTTGCCCTGGCTGGCGATTCGCAAGCGCTCAAGCTGTGCATTGATCGCGCTATACCTGCGTACCGCCCTACTGCTGAACCCGTTAGCTTTACGATGCAAGGCGACACGCTGACCGAAAGGGCCAATTCGATATTGACCGCTGTCGCTACTGGCGAGCTAGACCCCCAGACAGGCAAGGCGCTTATTGATGCCATTGGCTCACTGGTGAAGGTGACGGAGATCGACGAAATCAGCCGCCGCCTGGATGAACTGGAGGCTCGACAAGATGCGTGACACTCGCAGACGCCTGCAAGCGCTCGAGCGTATCGGGGGCAGGCACGGCAGTAGCGACCCGGCCCGCATCCATGAGGTGATGGCCTACCACGGTATCGAAGCGCCTGAGCCTTTACCCGGTGAAGATACCCCAACATGGCTCAAACGGGTGCCCAGCGCTGCACTGGAGGCCGTTCTGGCCTTGAGGGGTGGCCATGCCCAGCCGTGACACTATCAAGCGCCTGGAGGCTTTGGAGGGCTGCACACAGGCAGACAGCCAAGGGCCGCGCATTATCCGCTTGGTGCTACCGCATCCTGACCGGGTGGCCATCGGCACGTCTTTGGAACTGGCAGGCCGGATGCTGTACTTCCCCGGCGATCCGGACGAAGGCAAGGACGTGTTGGCCGCGATGTACTGGCTGGCCTATCCCGCCGGGAACCGCGTCGTTATCGCCTGCGAGTCAGTCACACCGCCTGAAGACGCCATCATCATTCCACCCTGCCCTGACGACATCGACCTCAACACCTATGCCCAACAGCAACTCGACCGCCTGGAGGTTTAGCCCATGGCATTCAGAACTGACGACCCAAGCGTAAACATTGATACCCAAACCTCAGCACCTAAGCCGAAAACTAAGGAGAGCAGCACCATGAAAAGCGACGCGCAGCAACGTGTACAGGCCCAAATTGATATTGACCGCTTGAAGGCAGCGGAACGCCCCAAGAACAGCCGGGACGCTCGACACGATGCGATTGAAAAGGCCAAGCGTGGTGATAACGCAGGCACAGGCGCGAAAGAAGCACGCGCCAAAATGATTAACCGCATTCAGGAGACTGGCCAATGAAATCTCCCGCCCAAATTGAACAGCGCCTAGCCGAGATCGAAGCCGAGCGCGACGCACTGGCAGCCATCGACT
This sequence comes from Vreelandella neptunia, assembly GCF_000712975.1. Taxonomy (GTDB): domain Bacteria; phylum Pseudomonadota; class Gammaproteobacteria; order Pseudomonadales; family Halomonadaceae; genus Vreelandella; species Vreelandella qaidamensis. The sequence goes on from NZ_JHQL01000002.1 coordinate 362,273, forward strand.
TTGATGCAGAGATGCGCCAAGCCACTATCGACGGTGGCGACCTGGACGCTATCGAGCAACGCCAAGCGGATGCTGAACGCAAAGAGCGACGCCTGCGTATCGAAGCCGAAGCCCTCAGCGACCACTTGCCAGAGGCGCGTAGAACAGCCGCCAAGCCTCGCATTGATGCCATTACCAAACGCCTAAGCGAACGCCGGGAACAGGCCAGCAAGGCAGCGGATAAGGCACAAAAGGCACTCGCTAGCCTCAAGCAAGCCATGGGGGAGTTTTCCAGCCTCAGCAACACAAGCGACCTGCGTTCAGAGATGGGCGCGATTGCCCAAGAGATCGACGCTAGCTTGGATTCAATCGGCAGCCTTAGCCACGCACCGCTATCGGCTGAACTGAATGCACTGCAATCCCAGCTAGGCCAATGGGTGCAGATCGTCACGCCACGCGGTGGGCATCGTTACGGCGACCCGGCAAGCATCGACGTGAGCAAAGCGGCATGAGTCACGGACGCGAAAGCGAATGGCAGGCCAAGCGGATAGCACGCTTTAAGCGCCAAGGCTTTCATACTGGCAGCCATAAGGATCATTGCCAGACCAACAGCCAGCGGCTTGAGCGTTACCGGGAAACCTTGCAGCGAGCCTTTACCAATTAAAACGGGGATCAGTCGGACAGTGCCCCACCATGAAGAAAACCCCGACAGCCTGCGCACTTCTTCCTCGGTGGCGGCAGGCACTTGAAGCCCTGGCAACCGCTGGGGTTTTTCTTTTAGGGACTAAAGAAACCCCCACTTCTAATTGCGAGATTATCCCGCATTCAAATGTGAGCCTGAGTCACTTCTAGCCGCGGTCACGCTGACCACCCCCAGACGGCCAAATTGGCGTTCCCGGCGATATGCAGAAATGCACAGCGCTAATAGGCTTGGAATCTAGCCGATTGCCCCAGGCGCTGAGAGAGTCGTTTAAAGCTACTCACAAATACCCCCAATGCCGGGTATTACGAAAGTTTCGTAGTGCTAGCTTTCCCGCGCTTCCCTCAGCTTAAAAAAGGGGAGCGCAACAGCCAAGACAACAGAACGCAACAGCAAATTATGATTATCGTCACAGTTAGCCCATGCCCGACAGCTTTACGCCAATGGCGGCGATGGTTTCCACTTAGGTTTCCAGCAGAAAGCAGGCTTTCATCGGCTGGTATCCACTTTGGTATCCACCAAAAGCGCAACTTTCCGACGATGCCCGATTGCTGGGTAACGCTAATGGGCTAGGTTTTAAGCCGATTGAGAGGGATAGCGCTTAGTGCGTTTCGCCCACCTTAAAAAAGGCTGTCTCAGTGTTTGGCTTCAACAGCGCAACGATCAAGGCAACAAAACGCAACACCAAATAATGCCGACTCAAAACACTTTGGGATTGCCGTTTGTGGTTACTAGCGTGGTTATAGCTGCTGACTGACCAAAACAAAAGGGCTTACGCGTTAACGTAAGCCCTTGATATGTTTGGCGCGCCCGGTAGGAATTGAACCTACGACCTTCGGCTTCGGAGGCCGACACTCTATCCAACTGAGCTACGGGCGCTTTGGGTGCGTATCGTACCCGTGTGGGCGCGCTGTGTCCAGTTGCCTTGCGGTTTTACAGCCGCTTTGATTGACCGTTTTCGTCTCTCTGGTGCATGCTTTCGAAGCACTGCCAATCCTTAGTAAAACTGGGAACACACTATAATGAAAACTTTTGCACGTAACACGCTGGCATTGGGCATTTCACTGGCGCTGGCAAGCGCTGCGAACGCCGCTGATTTTGCTGATATGGACCCCGTCACCCTGCGCTTGGCCCACGTGGTCAACGAGCAAGATGGCTTCCATATCGCTGCTACCAAGTTTGAAGAACTGGTGGAAGAACGCACCGAAGGCAAGGTCAACATCGAGATCTACCCTAACGCCTCATTGGGTGACGAACGCACGCTGCTGGAAGGTATGCAGATCGGCACGGTGGATATGGGGGTGATTACCAACGGGCCGGTGGCTAATTTTGTGGAAGAGATGGCGGTCTTTGAACTGCCGTTCCTGTTCCCTTCACCAGAAGCAGCTTATGGCGTGCTGGATGGCCCCATTGGCCAGGAGCTGCTGGATAAGCTGTCTGACGTGAACCTGAAAGGCTTAGCCTACGCTGAGCGCGGCTTCCGCAACTTGACCAACAGCGAGCGGGCGGTAAATTCACCGGAAGACCTGGATGGCCTGCGTATTCGCGTGATGGAAAACCCGGTGTACACCGATACCTTCCGTGAGCTGGGCGCTAACGCTATTCCCATGGCGTGGACAGAAGCACTGACCGCCATGCAGCAGGGCACCATCGACGGTCAGGAAAATCCGGTGAACGTGATTCATTCATTCAAGCTGGATGAAACCCAGAACTACATGACCCTTTCCCGCCATACATACGCCCCGGCCATTTTTGTAATGGGCATGCCCGTTTGGAACCAACTGCCAGAACAGGCACAAACCGTACTGAAAGAAGCCGCCCAAGAAGCCGCCGAGCATGAGCGCCAAGTGAACGCCGATATGGAAGCCGACCAACTGGCGGCGCTGCGCGAAGCGGGTATGGAAATCAACGAGACACCGGATATGGAAGCCTTCCAAGCAGCCGTGGCGCCTGTATATGAGAAGTACGGCGAGCAGTTTGGTGACTACCTGCCACGCATTCGGGAGGCGCTGAATCAGTGATGGCCTTTGCACAGCCTCTTTTGACGCTGCTGCAACGCATTGAACGCGGGCTGGATGCCATCATCCAGCCCGTGGTGTTTGCGGGCATGGCAGCATTAATTGGCGTGATTACTCTGCAGATTGTGTCGCGAGTGCTGTTCAGCGCCGTCGGCTGGACGGAAGAGGTCGCGCGCTTTCTGCTGGTGTGGATTACGTTTTTAGCCAGCACGCTGGCGTTCCAGCGCGGGCGGCATATCGCAGTGACCTTTGCCGTGGATGCGCTTCCTCTGTCCTTACGCAAGCTGGCACGTTTGGCGGCGCTGGCAGTAGTGCTGGCGTTTATGATTGCGCTAATCGTGATTGGCTACCGCTATATGCAGGTGCAAAGTTTTCAGAAGTCCGCCTCGCTGCGGCTTTCGATGACCTACATCTATGCAGTCATCCCACTTTCTGCCGCCATCATGGCGTGGTACGCCCTGGTCGATATGATTGACGTGCTGGTGAACGGTGAGCCAACGGTCGCCACTCCGGAGGAGCCGCTATGACACTGGTGCTGTTCGGGCTGTTCTTCCTGTTTATGCTGCTGGGCGTGCCGATTGCCTTTGCAATTGGCGCAAGCACGCTTTATGCGCTGTACCAGTCGGGCGTGCCACTGATGGTGGTCACCCAGCAGATGTTCCAGGGCATTAACTCGTTTGCCCTGGTCGCTATCCCGATGTTTATTCTGGCCGGTGACTTAATGGCCCAGGGTAAGGTCAGCGAGCGGTTGGTAAGCTTTGCCGATTCGCTAGTCGGCTTTATGCGTGGCGGGCTTTCGATTGTATCGGTGATGGCGGGCATGTTTTTCGCGGCTATCTCTGGCTCTGGCGCAGCAACCACCGCTGCGGTGGGTTCAAGCCTGGTGCCAGAACTTAAGCGTAAAGGTTACGACCCCGCTTCGGCGGCCAGCTTAATTGCTGCCAGCGGCACGATTGGCGTGGTGATTCCTCCCTCGGTGCCGATGATTATCTACGCGGTGATTGCTCAGCAGTCGGTTTCAAAGCTGTTTTTGAACGGCTTTTTGCCGGGGCTGGCTATGGGGCTGGGGCTAATGGCGATTGCCATCACTCAGGCCTATAAGCGTCAGTACCCCAAAGGCACACCGCTGTCACTGCCTACCATTTGGCGCACGCTAAAAGCGGCTAGCTGGGGGCTGATGACGCCGGTGATTATTTTGGGCGGTATCTTCTCGGGTATTTTCACGCCTTCGGAAGCGGCGGTGGTGGCGGTTAACTACGCGCTGCTGGTATCACTGTTTGTGTACCGGGATTTAACCCTGCCCCAGGTGTATAAGCTGCTGATTCGCTCGGCGATGACCACCGCAGTCATTATGCTGGTAATTGCCATGTCGGCAGTACTCAGCTGGACGCTTTCAAGCTGGCAGGTACCCGGCGCGATAGCCCAAGCAGTGTTGTCGCTTTCCACTAACCCCTACGTGATTATGCTGCTGGTCGTGGCCGTGATTCTGCTCACGGGGGTATTTATCGAGACCGCCAGCGCCTTGATTATTCTTACCCCAGTGCTGCTACCGCTGGTGCTCCAGCTGGGAATCGACCCTATCCACTTTGGTTTGATTATTGTGGTGGGACTGTCAATTGGCATGATTACCCCGCCAGTGGCAATCAACCTCTATGTGGCTTCGTCAGTCACTCAGCTACCGCTGGAGCGCATCACCCAGGCAATTATCCCGTATCTTTTAGGGCTAATTGGCGTGTTGCTATTGGTGGTTTATGTACCGATCCTGCTCGGCTGGTCGGGTAGTTAGCAAGACATTAACGCTGAGACGAAATGCGCTGATATGAAATGCGTTGATATGAACAAGGGGCTTGCCATTTGGCAGCCCCCTTTTGTTTTTACCGCGCATCGTGTGTTTTTTGCTGAGCGCGATTTAAACTACGCGCGATTTATAAACAACGTAAGGCTTAAAACTCTTCCCAGGCGTCTTCACTACTTTTGACCGGAGCCTTCTGAGACGAAAGCGTGGGACGTTTGAGTGCCTGGAGGTCACTTGGAGAACTCGCCGGTTGGGGTTGATGCGGCTGATTGGACAGCTGCCGCGTTGACGAGGCCTGTGGATCATCGCCACCAAGCACGAAGGAGTTGATCAACTCGTTAAGGTGTTCGGCATGGCGACGCATATCAGCAGCAGCGGCGGTAGACTCTTGTACCATGGCAGCGTTTTGCTGAGTCATGGTGTCCATTTCCGCAACGGCAGTGTTGATCTGGCCAATACCGCTACTCTGCTCCTTGGCGCCCGCACTAATCTCGCCGATCACATCGGTCACTTTGGAAACGCTTTCAACAATGTCACGCATGGTAGCGCCAGCGTTACGCACAAGCTCGGCACCAGCGTGGGTGTGCTTAACAGAGCTATCAATCAGCGTGCGAATCTCTTTTGATGCATCGCTTGAACGACTGGCAAGTGTGCGTACTTCTTGCGCAACTACCGCGAAGCCACGGCCATGCTCACCTGCCCGCGCAGCTTCCACCGACGCATTCAGAGCCAAAATATTGGTTTGGAAGGCAATCGCATCGATCATCGTGATGATATCGCTAATGCGCGCCGCTGAATCATTGATGTCGTGCATCGTCCGCTCAACCTGACCCATGGCTTCTTCACCCTGGTGGGCCACTTCAGCGGTGGACTGAACCAGCTGATTAGCTTGCTGGGCGTTATCCGCACTGTGGTTTACGGTCGAGGTGATCTCTTCCATAGAGGCCGACGTTTCTTGCAGATTAGCGGCAGCCTGTTCGGTACGGGTAGCCAGCTCTTCTGAACTATGGGACATCTCGCCTGCCGAGTGGTAAACACTGACAGTGCTACGACGCACGTCACGCAGGGTGTCCTGCATTCGTTCAACAAAGGCGTTGAACTGCACCGCAAGGTTACCCACTTCATCATTGCTTTCTACCGCTAGGCGGCGGGTAAGGTCACCACGGCCCTGAGCAATATCGTGCATGGCGCTAGCGGTGCGCTTAATCGGTCCTACGGTGCGGCGCACAAAACCAAATGCGAGCAGTGCTACTATCACAAATAAGACAGCACCCAACAAAATCGCAAACAGAATAGATTGGCGTAAACTGGCAGTAGCGGTAGCTTCCAGCTCGGCAACCGTCACATCAACATCAGTGACATAAACACCAGCACCAATCATCCAGCCCCACTTTTCTAAACTCTCTACATACGAATGCTTAGGCTCAATCTCACGAGTACTTGGGTACTCCCATACGTAGCTATGGAAACCGCCGCCATTTTTAGCTACTTGAAGGATATCGCGAATAAGGTAGCTACCATCCGGCGTTCTTACGTCCATCATGTTGGTCCCTTCGCGCTCTGGCGCAGGGGCTGTCACAATGTTGTTGCCCTCGAAATCATAGATAAAAACGTAGTTATTACCTTCAAAGCGCATCGCGCGCACCAGCTCTGCTACCTGCTGTTTGGCTTCCTCATCGTTGGCACCTGCCCGTTCATAAATAGGCGAGATAGCGGTTGTCGCTACTTGCACAATGTCACGCACCGCGTGGCGGCGCTCTTCAATCAGCAGCTCGCGCTGGTTTGCCAACGTATCGCGGGTGTTTTGAGTACGCTCATAGGCGTTAAACGCAACTAATCCCACGGTCACCATAAAAAGAGGCAGCAGAACAAGAGTGAGCACTTTAGCTTGTAAGCTAAGGCTTCGTTTTTTCGTAGTCGAAGGAGCAGTGGCCATTCAGGTTTCTCTGTAGGTCGTAGGAAAAATTTTAGTAATATTGTGCAGTTACTATCGACCTAACAAGGATTAACTTTAGCCAATTATTGTTCTTTTTTTAGGGTGCTCAGATTGACAGACTGACGTTTATGGCCTGCTTATCCAGATAGAAACCTCTTCAAAAGGTAGAAGCTCAGCATCTGTGCCTTTTTCATGTTGCGTAACGGCACCTCGCCCAAACTTACCCAATTGAAACATATGCTTATCTGACTAGCTGTGATTTAGTTTTCAAGCTAAACCAGAAGACAGCCAGCGCCCTTCACTGCCTCATTATCGGTTAAGCCACGGACATCCATGCAAGTGCCGCATAGCAGTACCTACCCCAACAACACATCGAGAAGCGGAGTTGAATGTGTCCCGGCTACATCGGATACACCCACTTTTTGTTTCTTAACAGTTAAGAAACGCTCAAACTCGTTATTTCATAACCTACGTTAAGGTTATCTTTCGGCTATCCGTTCACTGTAGGTGGGTGGTGGCCAGGGACGGCCCGTTTTTAGCAAGCAGCTAGCCACCTCAGTTTTGCCTGCACTGCCCCTATTAACTAGTGGGGCAGTGCAGTAACCACCTTTTCAATGCTTATGCCGTCGCCACCTGGGGCCGACGTTCATCCAACATGCCTTTATCAAGAATAAAACGGATGATCTCCTCAAGCCCAACACCATCGTAGAGATTGGTAAACACAAAGGGGCGTTCGCCGCGCATTTTCTTCGAATCCCGCTCCATTACCTCCAACGAAGCATGCACCTGCTCGGCAATATCGATTTTGTTGATAATCAACAGATCTGACTTGGTAATGCCTGGCCCGCCTTTACGGGGAATTTTATCGCCTGCGGAAACGTCAATCACGTACAGCGTGAGATCGGAAAGCTCAGGACTGAAGGTGGCCGATAGGTTATCGCCACCAGACTCTACCAGCACCAGTTCTAGTTTTGGGTGGCGGGCGTGTAGCTCATCGATGGCCGCCAAGTTCATCGAAGCGTCTTCGCGGATGGCGGTATGCGGGCAGCCGCCGGTTTCCACACCCAGGATGCGGTCAGCGGCCAGTGCGTTGTGTTTGAGCAGAAAGTCAGCGTCTTCACGAGTGTAGATGTCGTTGGTCACGACGGCGATATCGTAATAATCGCGGAGTGCCGAACAGAGCTGCTTGAGCAGTGCGGTTTTACCGGACCCCACTGGCCCACCCACGCCTACACGTAAACAGTGCGTCATTATTTTCTCCTAATAGATAAACGTTTAACTTCTAAACAAGCGTGAATATTGCGTTTCGTGCAGAGCGCTTGCCAGCGCCACGCCGGGCAGTATCGGGCCAAGATCGTCATCGTCGAGCAATAGTGCTTGGTCGACAGCGGCCACCAGTTCACCGCGCAGCTGTTCAATAACGCGCTGAGCGGCGGTATGGCCTAGGGGCAGTGCTTTGCAGGCTACTGCCAGTTGGTTTTCCAGCCACGCCCAGCCAAACCCTAACAGCGCCTGACGCGGGGGCACGCCACGCATATGGGCAGCATAGCTAAATAGCGTCACGTAGCCTGCCTGGGTAGGTAATAAAGGCGGCAGAAAGTCTTCACTTTGCTCATCCTGGCGGGGCAGTAAGTCCAGGCTGCCTAACAGGCGCTTAAGTGAAGCACCCAGGCGGCTATCCTCAGCCGCTAGTTCAGCGGTTTCGCGGGTGGCTGCCAACCACTCGTCCCACTGGGCTATTGCATCGCTGTCCTGCTGCTCAAAGGCGGTGTACAAGCGCGCGATCAGCGGCAGTTCACAGCGGGTTAGGCCATCTTCCAATACGCCAGAAAGCCACTCAGAAAGGCTTTTTTCATCACTTACCCAGCCTAGCTCAAAGGCACTTTCTAACCCTTGGGAAAACGCAAAGGCACCGATGGGCAGCGCGGGGCTGACCAGTTGCATTAGCCCTAGCAGGGCTAAGTCATGGTTTTCTGGTAAGGCACGTTCAGTGGGCATGATGATGCCCATGCGTGTGTGAATGATCATGCGGATGCTCATGGTCGTGGGAGTGCCCATGACCATGAGAATGCCCGTGAGAATGCCCGCCGCCACCTACTTGGTTATAGGCGCCAGGTTCTGGGTCGAAGGTGGCGTTGTGATGCTCAAGCTCAGCCCCCAGTAATTCCGCCAGCTCTTCTAGCACATGGTCGGGGGGGAAACGCACCCAGCCGCCCTTCTCGTCTTCGCCCAGCGCTAACTGTACATGGCGATTGCCAAGATGATATGCCAGCCGTGCAAGGGGTAAGCCGGTGCTAACTCGCGCGGTCACCACCGGCTCGATGGCAGCGCGTATGCGCACCACCTCGCCACTTTCAGCTTTTAAGCCTTCGCCATCGCGCAGCACCGGGCCACGGTCTAGAAACAGGCCCAACACTTGGCCGCTGTCGCTGTCCGCTTTTAAACGCCCGCGGATGCGCAGTTCAAAAGGCAGTGTCAGCGTGTCGCTGGCAGCGCGCTCTTCCACCGGCCCTAAACGTTCTATCAATTTCAGCATCTCTACCGTCCTTTCGCTATCTATGAGGCTGTGCCGGGGGTAGGCCTACGAGAGGGCGCTGTGAATACATCCCTGTACGCTACTTTTGCAATCCATGGCAAAAGACCCTCTCTTCGACCTCCCCCGTCACCTCTACCTAAATGAAATAGCCCCAATTAAAACAAATGATAACGCTGGGCTAGCGGCAGTTCGGTGGCGGGCTCGCAGGTGAGTAACTCGCCATCGCAGCGCACTTCATAGGTTTGTGGGTCAACGGTGAGCTCTGGGCAGGCGTCGTTGAGTTTCATATCTTTTTTACGCACGCCGCGCACGTTCTTGCATGCCGCCAACGTGCTATGCAGGCCCAGGCGCTCTTTAACCCCCGCATCAATGGCAGCTTGGCTAACAAAATGTAGCCGGGTTTGGCTAGCGGCCTTTCCAAACGCCCCAAACATAAAGCGATAATGCACTGGCTGGGGCGTGGGAATAGACGCATTGGGGTCGCCCATGGGCGCTGCCGCAATCATGCCGCCTTTAATGATCAGCGAGGGCTTTACACCGAAGAATGCAGGCTTCCAGAGCACTAAATCCGCCAGCTTGCCAACTTCGATAGAACCTACCTCATGGGCAATGCCGTGGGTAATGGCAGGATTAATGGTGTATTTGGCGATATAACGCTTGGCGCGCAGGTTATCCGCGCCCAACGCTTCATCTTCGGGCAATAAACCGCGCTGCACCTTCATTTTATGGGCTGTTTGCCAGGTACGGCAGACCACTTCGCCCACTCGCCCCATGGCTTGGGAGTCCGAGGCAATCATCGAGATCACGCCCAAGTCGTGAAGAATATCTTCGGCGGCGATCGTTTCACGGCGAATACGTGAGTCGGCAAAGGCCACATCTTCAGGAATGTTGGGGTCTAAGTGGTGGCAGACCATCAACATATCCAGGTGTTCGTCGATGGTGTTAACCGTATAAGGCCGCGTCGGATTAGTGGAAGACGGCAGCACGTACTCTTTTGAGCAGGCGGTCAGGATATCCGGCGCGTGACCGCCGCCTGCCCCTTCCGTGTGGTAGGTGTGAATACCGCGCTCTTTAAACGCCGCCAGGGTGTCTTCCACAAAGCCGGATTCATTGAGCGTGTCGGTGTGGATCGCGATCTGCACATCGTACTTTTCTGCCACGCTGAGGCAGTTATCAATGGAAGCAGGCGTGGTGCCCCAGTCTTCGTGGAGCTTTAGCCCCATGGCACCCGCTTCCAGCTGCGCTTCTAATGCCTCTGGCAGGCTGGCATTGCCTTTGCCTAACAGACCAATATTCATCGGCAGGTCGTCCACCGCTTGCAGCATTTTGCCAATATGCCACGCGCCAGGCGTGCAGGTTGTCGCATTAGAGCCCGTTGCGGGGCCAGTGCCGCCGCCCAACATAGTGGTTACGCCGCTCATCAGCGCTTCTTCTACCTGTTGGGGGCAAATAAAGTGAATATGCGCGTCAATACCGCCAGCGGTGAGAATCTTGCCTTCGCCTGAGATAATTTCAGTGCCGGGGCCAATCACTATATCCACATCCGGCTGAGTGTCGGGATTACCTGCCTTGCCAATCGCCGCGATGCGTCCGCTTTGCAGGCCAACATCGGCTTTCACAATGCCCCACCAGTCTAAAATCAGCGCATTGGTAATCACCGTATCCATCACCGTGTGATCAACACGCTGGCTTTGCCCCATGCCATCGCGGATAACCTTACCGCCGCCGAACTTCACCTCGTCGCCGTAGTGGGTAGCGTCTTTCTCTACCTCGATCCACAGCTCGGTATCGCCCAGGCGCACTCGGTCGCCCACGGTGGGGCCGTACATATCGGCGTAAGCTTGCCGACTGATTTTGTTAACCGGTTTCATTGCTTACCTCCATCGAGCGCACCCATCACATCGCCACGGAAGCCGTAAATTTCGCGCTTACCGACGAAGGGAATTAGCGTGACCTCGCGGGTCTGGCCAGGCTCAAAGCGAATCGCGGTGCCCGCTGCCACGTCTAAGCGAAAGCCACGGGCTTTGCTACGATCAAACACCAGTGCGGGGTTGGCTTCAGCGAAGTGGTAGTGAGAGCCGATCTGAATGGGGCGGTCACCGGTATTGGCCACTTCGACGCTAATCCGCTCGCGACCCACGCATAGCTCAATATCACCGTCTTTTAACTGGTACTGTCCTGGAATCATTGGGCCGGAAATCATGGCAGCCTCCTGGTTGCTGACGACTAGTTGATTGGCGTGTGAACGGTCACAAGCTTGGTGCCATCCGGAAAGGTGGCTTCTACCTGCACCTCATCCACCATTTCCGCCACGCCATCCATCACGTCGTCACGGCTAAGGATTTCACGGCCGTAGCTCATTAAATCGGCGACACTTCTGCCGTCACGGGCACCTTCAATGATTTCAAAGCTGATCAGCGCGACGGCTTCGGGGTAGTTAAGCTTTAGGCCGCGCGCTTTGCGGCGTTCGGCAAGCTGGGCAGCAGAAAACAGCAGCAGCTTGTCTTTGTCTCGTGGGGTCAGTTCCATAGCGTATGTCTCCAGCGGTGCATCAAATTAGGTTAACCAAATGCGCGGCGTGTGGGCGGCACGTGAGATCCAGCGCGGGCGTAATAAGTGCCAAGCCTGTTCACACAGCGCCCAAGCTTCATTCCGGGAGTTTCCTAGGTAACGTAATAACAGTACGCCCTGGCGAACGGTGACCGCCCAACGCGGGTTGTCCGGCAGCGCTTCGCGTAGTTCGTCAATTGCGGCACCGGCATCTTCTAAGCCAACTGCCCACAGCGTGGCTTGCACCGTGGCGCCCCCCTGCCCCCAGCGCCCGTTAAAACGCGGATGAGCAGGGTCTAAGGGCTGGCGTTCAAGCCACAGCGGTTTGCCGTCCAGGGTTAAACGAAAGTGCTGTTCAATACGGCCGGTTACATAGGGAAGTTCACTGGCGGGGCGGCCCAACGCCATGATCTCCCAGCCCAGGCAGCGGGCGCTGCCATGCAACGCAATGTGCGTTCGCTGAGTACCTTTGGAGCCATCAAAGGCGATCGTTTCTTGAGGAAGCCACTCAAGGATGCCGCCATCTTCCACGTTCAGTTCGGTATCTTGGTTCCAGGCGACGCCTTGGCTATCAGCTTTATATAGTTTGTTGGCTGCAGGCGTGGTGAGCAGCGCATGTGCGTCACGCTCGATATGGGCACGGATCGTCAGTGCGTCACCACTGACCAAGCCACCAGGCGGGTGCAGCACATAGACATGGCAGGCCTCTGTGCTGCCTTCGGGGTAAAACGGGCGTTGCACTCTCAGTGGCCCTTGGTGGCGCGCCTGCACCAACCGAGTGATGCCATTGCGGTTAGCAAAACGCAGCGCCAGCGATGCCGCCCAGAGGCGCTCTTCGTCAAAGCGGTGACCTGAGCCAGCAGCAGGTGTCGCGAGTTCACACAGCATCATGGGCGCATTTACTTCCTGTTAATAAGCATTTCATTTTCAAATGCAAGGAATGCGCCAAAATGGTGAAAAATGTGAATACGCTGCTAAAGCGCCCGTATAAGGTGAAAATAGGCAATCTAACGATGCCTATTGCGCACCAAAAAGTATCAAAAAAAGGCCAGTCGCACCGAAATGGATCATCTACGCGTTTTTAACCACTACCCGATCACGTCCACCGCGCTTTGCTTGGTAAAGCGCTTGGTCAGCGCGCTGAATAGCTCGCTGATAATCAGGGTGGCCATCGTGGAGTGTTACGCCAACGCTGACGGTCACATTAAGCAGCGTATCGGCGGTGGCTAGCATAGGTTCTTTAGCGACTGCCCGTCGTAGACGCTCGGCAAATAGTCGGCTGCCATCCTGGTCGGTATCCACCAATACAATCAAAAACTCTTCGCCGCCCATACGAAAAACATAATCACCGCCACGAGTAGAACGATCGAGAATACTCGCTACCTGCTGCAATACATTGTCGCCGGCGTCATGGCCATGGGTATCGTTAATCGACTTAAAGTGGTCAATATCTACCATCAGCAGGGCAAAGCGTTTTTCCGAATGGCGGGCAATTTCAATTTCCCGTCCCAGCACCACTGAAAGAAACTTACGATTCAACAGTCGCGTCAGGCTGTCGCGTCCTGCTTCTAGCCCTGAAGCGCGCTCTAGCACGTCGTCTAGCAGCATAAGAATAGTGCGTGCTGCATCGCGAATATCACTTAGGGCTGTGAGCCGTTGGCCCATGTCATTCTGATCAAGTGCAGCCAGCCACTCATGATCTACTTGGCGAATATGGCGCGAAATCGTGGCGATTTCTGGCGAGCCTTCAAAGGCATGGCAGGCTTTGTGAAAATACCACAGACCAAACTCTGACTTGGAAAGCTTGGGTAGCATTGCGGTTTCCTGTTGCGCGGCAACAGCAAACATCAGCGCATTTTCCCAGTTTAATAACGCCGAGCGCTGACGCTCGCGTTCGTCTCCAATATTCTGGGTAAGGGAAAACAGCTTGTACGCTTCTTCGGTGCGCGCATTGCGATCATTGGCGACGGAGTAGGCGTGGCTCATGATTTCCATGGCCATATCGATATGATCCGAGACGTAGACACAGGCTACCCCTGGCGACAGTGGCGCGGTAACCGTGGCATTAATATGTTGGTAAAACGCCTGCTTTAGCTGCCTTGCTCCGTTCAGCACTAGGTTAACGGGAATATCAACGCGGGCATGCACTTGCCCCACTTTCTCCTGTTGTTCTACCAAGGCATTAAAGTCGACATGCTCAACGGCAAACATGGCCTTCAGCCAACGCCGCATGGAGGGATTTAAACGCTCCCTTACTTGGTCATTGGAGAGAAAAAGCGACGCGTGAGGGTCTTCTAACATTACCCCATAGAAATGGTCCGCAAAGCGGTCGCAGTGGTACTCTACCAAGGTTTCCACTGCTTGGCGCAACACTAGTGGCGTGCGCTCTAAAAGCACTTGCCATTCGGCAGCGAGCTGATGTTTATCTTTATAGCGCATTGCGCACCCAATTATTATTACGAAAACAAGCCATATTACACGCAAAATAATAGAGCCAATACGCACACAGCTCAGAGTTTTTAATAATAAACTCACCACTTTAAGTTAATTAAAGGGCGAGCAACAGGCTGTGGATAACTTAAACGGTCAAATGCTGCTTTATCAGTTCGTTGGAAAGCTCTGAGATATCGCCTTTAGCAACTGGTCGGCCGCGATCCATAATCACAAAGCGGTCGGCATATTTGCGGGCAAAAGGCAGCTTCTGCTCCACCAAAAGTACCGTTAAACCATCTTCCTTGATCAGTTGGCGAATGACCTGACCGATTTGCGCCACAATATTGGGCTGAATACCTTCCCCTGGCTCATCTAAAATCAGCAGCTTGGGCTCGATGACCAGCGCACGACCAATGGCTAGCTGCTGCTGTTGCCCGCCTGATAAGTCACCACCACGGCGATGCTTCATCTCTTTTAGAACAGGAAACAGTTCATAGATACGCTCAGGGATTTTTTTTAGCCCATCACTGCGCGCTGCAAGGCCGGTGCGTAAATTCTCTTCCACCGTGAGCAGCGGAAAAATCTGCCGCCCCTGAGGCACAAAACCAATTCCCAGGCGGGAGCGAGCTTCAATGGCTTTTTTGGTCAGCTCAATGTCGCTGCCCTCTCCCTGATAGCGTAGTTGACCGCTTTTTACGGCTACTTCACCCATAATAGCTTTCATCAAGGTGGTCTTACCCACCCCGTTGCGGCCCATCACACAGGTACACTGGCCGGCAGGCACATCGAGGTCTAAATCCCACAAGGTGTGGCTTTCCCCGTAAAACTGGTTGAGCTTTTCAATTGCCAGCATCAGGCAACCTCCTCGTCGTCTGCACCCAAATACACCTCAACCACGTTGGGGTCGCTTGAAACCTGATCCATACTGCCCTCTGCCAGTACGCTGCCTTGGTGCAACACGGTCACTTTACGGGCAATAGAACGTACAAAGCCCATATCATGCTCTACCACGACCACCGACTGCTTACCCGCAAGGCCCGTCAACAGCTCTGCGGTACGCTCCATCTCCTGTTCCGTCATCCCGGCTACGGGTTCATCTACCAGCAGCAGACGCGGGCGCTGCATTAACAGCATGCCAATTTCCAGCCACTGCTTTTGGCCGTGGGAAAGAATCCCTGCTGGCTGGTAGCGCAGCTCGGTCAGGCCAATCGTTTCAAGTACCTCATTGATACGGTCTTTAATTTCACCAGTCATGCGAGCAGTTAGCGTGGGGAAAATACGCTTGTCAGCGGCCATCGCCAACTCCAGGTTTTCAAACACGCTCAGCGCTTCAAATACCGTGGGCTTTTGGAACTTACGACCAATCCCCAAGCTGGCGATATCCGGTTCACTCATTTGCAGTAGATTATGACGGCTACCAAACCACACGCTGCCTTCGTTGGGGCGTGTTTTACCAGTAATGATATCCATCATGGTCGTTTTACCGGCCCCGTTAGGGCCGATAATGCAACGCAGTTCACCATCATCAATGGTCAGGTTTAAGTTGTTGATTGCCTTGAAGCCATCGAAGCTCACCGAGACATCTTCCATATACAGAATCGGGCCATGACGCACATCTACCGGTGAGGCCTGAGGGGCCATAAAATCAAACACCCGATCCCGCGTGGTTAGCGATTGCAGCAAGCTCATGCGGTAGCCTCCTTCGGCAAGGTCTCGGATTTTTTGCGGTGTTTTAGGTGCAGCAACAACCCCGCCACGCCTTTAGGTAGAAACACGGTGACCAAGACAAACAGCGCGCCTAGGGCAAACAGCCACGCATCAGGCATTACACCCGTAAAAATCGTTTTGGCATAGTTGACTAAGATCGCACCGATAACCGCCCCATAAAGCGTGGCACGGCCACCCAGTGCCACCCACAGCACAATTTCAATCGAGAAAATCGGCGAGAACTCACTGGGGTTGATAATCCCTACCTGAGGAACATAAAGCGCGCCAGCCAAGCCTGCCAGCATGGCGGAAACTACGAATACAAATAGCTGGAAGCGTTCGACCCGATAGCCAATAAACCGCGTGCGGGCTTCGGCGTCACGGGTTGCCACACACACCCGGCCTAATTTACTGGTAACAATCGCTCGGCACAGGATATAACCCAGTGCCAATGCAACGCCGGTGGCAATAAATAGACCTAAGCGAGTGTCGTTGCTGCGGAGGTTGAAGCCCAGCAGCTCGCGAAAATCGGTTAAACCGTTGTTGCCACCAAAGCCCATCTCATTGCGGAAGAACGCCAGCATCAGGGCAAAGGTCAGCGCCTGGGTAATAATCGATAGATACACCCCAGTGACCCGCGATCGAAAGGCCAAAAAACCGAATACCAAGGCCAATAACCCAGGGGCTAACAGCACCATAGCAAACGCAAACCAGGCCATATCAAAGCCAAGCCAGTACCACGGCAGGCTGTCCCAACTGAGAAACACCATAAAATCCGGTAGTACCGGGTCGCCATATGTACCGCGGTCACCGATCTGGCGCATCAGGTACATGCCCATGGCATAACCGCCAATGGCAAAAAACGCCCCGTGGCCCAGGCTCAGAATGCCTAAATAGCCCCATACCAAATCCACCGCCACTGCCAGTAGCGCATAGCTTAAGTACTTGCCGAACAGGTTCACGGTGTAAGCATTGACATGTAGCGGGTGACCTTGAGGTACTGCGAGATGCAGTACTGTCACGATCAACAGGGCGGCAAACAGCACGCCAAGAAAGATCTGCGTGGCTCGCTCACTAAACGGGCGAGTTAGCCAAAACTGGCTTGAAGATGATTGCGTCATCATAGGTTAGCCCTCCGCAGCCCGGCCCTTCTGCGGGAAGAGTCCACGCGGGCGTTTTTGAATAAACAGAATGATGAACACCAGGACAATAATCTTGGCCAGCACCGCACCTGCCCAGGGCTCCAGCACTTGGTTAATAATGCCCAGGGAAAGCCCCGCCACCAAGGTGCCCCAAAGATTACCCACGCCACCGAAAACAACGACCATGAAGGAATCAATAATGTAGTTCTGGCCCAGGTTGGGGCCAACATTGGTCAGCTGTGATAACGCAACGCCTGCCAAGCCTGCGACGCCAGACCCTAACGCGAAGGTCATAATATCGACCCGGGTGGCACGGATACCCATAGAGCGTGCCATGGCACGATTTTGGGTCACCGCGCGCACTTCAAGCCCTAGGCGCGTGCGGCGCATAATCAACATCAGCGCGGCAAACACCACTAGTGCAAACCCGAGTACAAACATACGGTTAAGGGTCAGCGACAGTGCATCGTTAATCACTAAGGAGCCGCTCATCCACTCTGGCGTTATGACCGTACGGTTTAGCGGTGAAATCACCGTTCGCACCAGCTGCTGTAAAATCAGGCTAATACCGAACGTCGCCAGCAACGTTTCCAACGGGCGCCCCTTCAGGAATTGAATGACACCCCGCTCAATGGCAATGCCCACAAGCGCGGCCACTAAAAAGCCTGCAGGAATCGATAGAATTAGCGCCAATCCAGGCTGGCCGGGCAACAGTTGCTGCATCATCCAAGTGGTATAAGCGCCCAGCATGATCAGCTCGCCGTGGGCCATATTAATGACCCCCATCACACCAAAGGTAATGGCCAGGCCAATCGCTGCTAACACCAGTACCGAGCCAAGCGAAAGACCGAAATAGAGCGTTTCCAGACCACGATTAATTTTCAGCTGCTGTTCGATACCTGCCAACGCCCCAGCAGCGGCGTTGGCTATCACCGGATCGTCACTATTCGCTGCGCGACTTAGCGCCACGCGGGCGCGTGGGTGAAGGCTACCCGTAAGCGCGTCTATACCGGCCATCTCTCCCTGTTCGGTACGATAAATTGCCACTGCTTGAGTTAAGCGAGTACGCACGTACTCATCATCAGCTTCAGCAATCAGTGGCGCTAGCGCTTCGGCCAGTTCGCCGTCTACTTCACCAAGTAAGCGGTCAGCGGAAGTGCGGCGGCGCTCTACATCGGGTGAATACAGATCAACCACGGCAATAGCGCTGCGTAGCTGGTTGCGCAAATTGTTATTAATTCCGATACGATCCAGATCGCGACGAGACATCTCGCCAAGCGGCTCGTTAGTTAACGCATCGGCCACCGGCCAGTCGCGGCCACGGTTATCGAGCACCACAACAAAACGACCGTCGTCAGTGCGCTGTAAGCGGCCATCTAGCAACGCCTGCAGCCAGTCACGAGCGCGTTCGTCGTCGCTTTGTACAATTGCGGTAATCGCCTCACCCTTTGCAGGAAAGGAGCGTACATCCAGCGCTTCAAGTAGCTCAAGCGCAGCGGCATCGTCAGCATCAACAACAGCGCTTGTTTGTGCCTGGGCGGTGACTGTGATGCTTAACAACAGCAGGCACAGCAACCCGAAGGAAAGGAAACGCCTCATGGGGTTCTTCCTTTGGTTATATTAGAAACAGTGATCTAAAAAAGGGAGGTAGCGTGCTCCCCCACCACTCAACGTTTAGCCAAGCAGCGAGGGATCTTCTTTTACTCAGCGAGGGCCGCTTCGGCTTCTTCTGCTGCGGTGCTACCACCACACGAGCCGTTCACCACGTTGAAGTTGCCGCACTCCATGGGTTTGCGCCAATCGGCAATCAAATCACGAGAGCCAGGTAAGTAGTCAGACCACGCATCGCCCGCCACCGTAGAAGGCGTTTGCCAGACGATATCGAACTGGCCGTTGTCTTGAACTTCACCAATCAGTACTGGCTTGGTGATGTGATGGTTGGGCATCATCGCCGCATAGCCGCCGGACAGGTTAGGTACGGTGACGCCGATAATCGCGTCTTTCACCGCATCCACGTCGGTAGTTCCTGCTTTACGCACCGCTTCGGCCCACATGTTGAAACCAATGTAGTGCGCTTCCATGGGGTCATTGGTGACCGCTTCTTCGTCGCCGGTGTATTCAATCCATGCGTCGATAAAGTCATAGTTAGCGTCGGTATCCACACTCATAAAGTAGTTCCACGCCGCTAAGTGGCCGACCAGTGGGGCCGTATCGATACCGGAAAGCTCCTGCTCACCCACCGAGAAGGCAATGACCGGAATATCAGCGGCATCAATGCCTTGGTTGGCAAGTTCGCGATAGAACGGAACGTTGGCATCACCGTTAATGGTTGAGATCACCGCTGTTGGTTTACCCTCTTCACCGAAGCGGCGCAGTTCCGCCACGATGTTCTGCCAATCGGAGTGGCCAAACGGCGTGTAGTTGACCATGATGTCTTCTTCAGACACACCATGCTCATCTTTCAAGAACGCTTCTAAAATACGGTTGGTGGTACGTGGATAAACGTAGTCGGTACCTATCAGCGCAAAACGTTCAATGCCCACTTGATTGATCAGGTATTCCACCGCAGGAATGGCCTGTTGGTTTGGCGCAGCACCGGTATAGAAGACGTTTTCAGAGGACTCTTCACCTTCATACTGCACCGGGTAGAACAGCAGGCCGTTAAGTTCTTCCACTACCGGCAGTACCGCCTTACGGGAAACGGAGGTCCAGTTACCAAAGATGACGTCGACCTCTTCTTGCGCTAGAAGCTCTCTAGCGCGTTCAGCAAATAGCGGCCAGTTAGAGGCTGGATCAACAACAACCGCTTCAAGCTGGCGTCCAAGGAGGCCACCCGCTTCATTCTGCTGCTCAATGAGCATTTCAACGGTATCTTTCAGAGCTGACTCACTAATCGCCATGGTGCCTGAAAGCGAGTGGAGAATACCGACCTTGATCGGATCGTCATCTTGAGCGATAGCCTGGGCACTGGCACCCATGACAGCGGCGGCAATTAAGGCAGTGGCGAAACGGCCAACGATACGAGGGTGTGTCTTGCGCTGCAATGTGGTCACTTGAACCTCCTTGCGCCCCTATGGCGGGGCTCGTTATTTGAGCTTCGCGGCCAAGGACTCCCGTTATGTAACGTGGGTACGGCCATTACGGGGCTTGGTGCATCCACTAGCTCCTAGCTTTTGCAAGGTTTGCGCCACACTACAAAAAGAAACATTAAAAAAAATAAAATCAAACGGTTAGCTTTAAAAAAAGCAGCCCAATCTACAGGCATCGCACTATCGTGGCGCGCCAATATTCAAAAAATGCACGCTGTTTATGCACCACAACGGCACCTCGCACCAATAAAGCGCCTTCCGTCTCACGCGCCTATTTATTTCACCCATTTTTTTCATAAAAAAAGCGCCCTAGGAAACCCTAGGGCGCTTTACACGCATGTCAGTGTTCTATTCAGCGGTATTCAAACGCTTAGTGCGGCGCTTTTTCAGCAGTGGCAAACCAAGCGACAGCACAGCGATAACCAGCAACGATAGGGAAATCGGCTTGTCGATAAAGGTCATCCAATCACCACCGGAGATCTGTAACGCGCGACGCATGGACTCTTCCATGATGTTGCCTAAAATTAATGCCAGAATCAGCGGCGCGGCGGGGAAACCGAACAAGCGCATCCCTAGGCCAACCAAGCCAAAACCAAGCAGCAGCAATAAGTCGAATACGCTGAAGCTCATGCCGTAAACACCGATCATGCAGAAGATCAAAATCAGTGACAGCAGCAACGGCTTGGGCAGATCGAGAATTTTGGCGATCAACGGAATCAACGGTAGGTTAAGCACCAGCAAGAAGATATTGCCAATGTACATACTGGCGACCACGCCCCAGAACACATCCGGGCGCTGTTCGAGCATCATCGGGCCAGGATTAACCCCCATCACCAGCAGTGCGCCAAGCAGTACAGCGGTGGTGCCTGAACCCGGCACACCCAAGGTTAACAGCGGTACAAACGAACCGGTACACGCCGCATTATTCGCCGCTTCCGGGGCAGCAACGCCTTTGATGTTGCCTTTACCAAACGTATCCCCGTCTTTGGCAATGCGTTTTTCCATGCTGTAACCCAGAAACGAGCCAATGGTCGCCCCGGCACCCGGCAGTACGCCAGTAAAGAAGCCCAGTACTGAACTGCGGCTAACCGGACCAGCAATCTGCTTCACTTCACTGCGGGTCAACTTCAACGAACCAATGGCATTACGAGGCGCTTCTTTACCACCGCCACCGCGCAGTAGCATGTAAAACACTTCGGCTAACGCGAAGATACCCAGCGCGACGACCAGAAAGTCGACTCCGTCGAGCAGGTGAATAGAGCCAAAGGTAAAGCGCTCGGTGCCGGTTTGCATATCAATCCCGATGATCGAGATCATTACCCCAATCACAGCCGCAATTAACCCTTTGACCAGCGACTTATCGGATAACGACACAACCGCCGTTAGCCCCAGTACCATCAGTGCGAAGTATTCAGCAGGGCCAAAGCTCACCGCCACTTTGGAGAGCAGTGGCGCAATCAACATCAAGAAAACAACCGAGATGGTACCGCCAACGAAGGAGGAGTAAGCGGCAATCGCCAGCGCCTTACCTGCCAACCCTTGCTTGGCCATCGGATAGCCGTCAAACGAGGTGGCTACCGTTCCTGCTACACCAGGGGCGTTAAGCAAAATAGACGAGGTGGAGCCGCCAAAAATAGCACCGTAATACACCCCGGCCATCAAAATCAGTCCTGAAGAAGGCTCCATAGCGAAGGTAATTGGAATCATCAGCGCCAGCGCGCTAATCGGCCCAAGGCCGGGCAACATGCCGATAATAGTGCCAGCAAAAACGCCGGCAAAGACGTAAGCGATATTGATAGGCTCAAGCGCGATGCCAAAGCCATACATTAGATTGTTAAAGGCATCCATGGGAGTGTCTCTCTTTTAAACCCGCTAACAGTGGGCAAGCGCGGCTTGATTAAAACGGCAGCACGCCAGTGGGTAGGTAAACATCCATTACCCGCGTCATGGTCAGATACAGCGCCAGCACCACCCCAAGCGATGTTGCCAGATTGACCCCATGGCGGCGGTAGCCGTAGTAAGCGGTTAGGCCAACGCACAGCAGCGTCGAAGCCAGCACAAAGCCCAGCGGCACGAGTAATAACGCATACGCTGCGATAGCGATGGCGGTGACAATCACCCGCGCCCAAGGCGTAAGCAACAACGGCCCCTGGGTTTCGGTTTGATCAATCTGATCGACACCCGCAATAGGACCAGGACGCTCAAAAAATAAGCACGCCGACAGCAATAGCAGGGAAACACCTAACACTTTTGGAAACAGATCAGAATCCACTGGGCGGGGCAGCGGAAAGTTTGGAATTTGCCAGGCCATTGCCAGATAGGCAGCCGCCACTAACGCCAACACAAGCGCTAGCCATTGGTTGGTATTGAATCGAGTCATGGGAAAGCTCTCCGAAGATGTCATTGCTAAATAGCAAGACCCTTGCGGTTTCAGACGGATGATCCCGGTGGCACGCTGCCACCGGGGGAGCCTTTGGGACGAGCGCTTACTGGCGCATTAGCCCCAGGTCGGTCAACACACTGCTGAACTGCTCTTGTTGCTCATCCAGGAAAGTAGCGAAGGCGTCACTATCCTGGTAGGCATCAATCCAGCCAAGCTGGTCGCTTGCTTCGCGCCATGCCTCAGTTTCGAGCATCTCGGCGAAGAGCGTCTCGTAATATTCAACCGCTTCGTCAGGCATTTCCGGCGCACCCATTACGCCACGCCAAATGTCGAAGGTGTAGTCAAAATCCTGTTCTTGGTAGGTAGGAACTTCGGCTAGACCGCCACCCAAACGTTCTTCAGAAGAAACGCCCAAGGCGCGCAGCTGGCTACCTTCGCCTAGCTGACCTACTGCTTCACCAGCACCGCCAATCACCGCCTCAATATGGCCGCCCATTAGGTTGGTCATAGCATCACCACCACCCGAGAAGGGGATGTAATTGACCGCGGAGGCTTCCATACCCGCTGCAGAAGCAAGGCCAGCCACCGAAATGTGGTCCATGGAACCCGGTGCGCTACCACCCCCCACGCTAAGACTAGGGTTCTCTTTCAGCGCCGTGAAAAGGTCATCCAGAGTTTGGTACTCAGAATCTGCCGCCACCAAAATGATTGAATAGTCGGTATTAATACGCGCTATCGGGGTGAAATCAGTGTGGTCGTAACGCGAGGCGCCTGCCAGGGGTACTAAAATCATCGGCGGACTGGTAGCAAAAAGTTTATGCGGATTGCCGCTGTCACGAGCTACTTGAGCCCAAGCTACTGCACCGCCGCCGCCAGGCACGTTAATGGCTGCAAAGCTTTCGTCGGCCAACGCTTCTTGTTGAATAACGCGGGACATGGTGCGCACAAGCGTATCCCAACCGCCACCGGGGTTGGCAGGGGCAACAAATTCGATCGAACGGCTAGGAGTCCACTCTTGGGCATTGGCAGACGTCGTCATGGCGAGGACAGCCATGGGTAAAGCAAGCACGGCAAAGCGCTTAAGAGGAAGCGTGTTCATGGGCGTTCTCCACAGGTGTTTGTTTTGTTACGAACGTATATTTGTGTGGTTACGCAATGAACGTTAAAAGACTGTCCTCTACTACAACAAGCTTATGATGATTAATAACAAAATGTGCTTTTTGTGCGTTTTGTTCATTTTGTTCACCGCCTGCTTATCACGGCACGTTTACAGTGATTCCAGCCAGGTTGAGGAAGACTCCAGCAGCCGATAACGCCGTTCGGGACGGCCAACATCCCCATAGCCAATTTCGGCGTTAACCGCCTGCTCAGCCACTAAGAACTCCAAGTAACGCCGCGCTGTTGAGCGACTTGCACCCATTGCCTGCGCTACCTGCATCGCCGTTTGGGAATCCTGTTCGGCTGCCAGAGAGTCCACCACACGACGCAGCGTTAAGCGATCTATGCCCTTAGGCAACGTCTGCGCTGCTAGCCGCTGAGGCTCGCCTGGCTGCAGCCGTGCGAGCACCTGGTCCAGCTCGTCTTGACTCATTTCAGCCCTATTCGCCAATGCCTCTCGCTCGCGACGAAAACGCGTCAGCATTTGCGTCATACGCGTCGCTTCAATCGGTTTAATCAAATAATCAAATACACCACCACGCAACGCTTCGCTGATAGTTTCCACCTCGCGGGCGGCGGTTACCATGACGATATCCACATGCACATAGTCGCGGCGAATCGCCCATAACAGTTCCAAACCTTCCACATCAGGCAAATACGCATCCAATAAAATCAGTTGGATAGCATCGGCATGCTCGGCCATCAGCGCTTTTGCTTCGCTGCCGTTGCGTGCCATCCCCACCACATAAAAACCGTCGCTCTGCTCAATAAAAACCTTATGAATATCGGCAATGCGAAAATCGTCTTCGACGACCAAAATACCGTATTGCGCCGTAGACATAGTTATTCCTCTTACTGGCATCGTTATTATGATTAGGACATCGCGGTGACTTGGTCACAAAGCGAGCGATCCAACACGGCAATAAAACACGCACCGCCTAATTCGCTCTCTTCCAGAGTCACCTCACCACCATATTGACGGCACAACCGCGCGACCAAGGCTAAACCAATACCACGATGCTTGCCGGTTTTGGTCGAAAATCCTTCTTGAAAAATTGATTGTGCATGCTCACCCGGGACGCCTGGGCCGTTATCTTCTACCTCAATCAACAACTGCTCACCCAAATCCGTGAAGAACAGCCGGACTTTAGGGGTATCACTGTTTGGGCCATTAAGTGCAGCATGGCAGGCATTATCCAGTAAATTGCCCACAACGCTCATCATGACCTCTTGCCCAGTGACCGTCAGCGGGCAGGAGAGCGAGCTCTGTTCATCAATTTCCAGCGCTACCCCCAGCTCTCTGGCTCGCGTCA
The DNA here is from genome assembly GCF_000712975.1 of Vreelandella neptunia. GTDB lineage: Bacteria > Pseudomonadota > Gammaproteobacteria > Pseudomonadales > Halomonadaceae > Vreelandella > Vreelandella qaidamensis. The sequence goes on from NZ_JHQL01000002.1 coordinate 387,012, forward strand.
ATTTACCCAGCAGCGTACCGCTTAATACCGCGTCAGCCACGTGGCGCATTAAAAAGCTCATTTGCGCTTGGGCACGTTCGGTTTCGTGATGAATCAGCGCTAGCGCCTCGTCAACGCGGTTAAGCTGCAACAGGCCAGAAATGGTGTAAAGTTTGTTGGAAAACTCGTGGGCCTGAGCACGCAGGATATCGACATCACGGCTTGCCTGGGTAAGTGCATGGGAAAGATCAATAATTTCACGGCGACTGCGAAACGTAGCAACGGCACCTTCAATTTCGCCTTCGTGCAAAATGGGCACACGGTTAGCCACCACAGGATGGTCACCCAGCCACATTTCTTGGTCAAATTCCTGCTCGCCGTGCTTTAGCACCTCAATCAAGCGCGAGTTGGGCACTACCTCTCGAATTGGCTGACCCAGTAAGACCTGTTCATCGGGTAGCCCTAGAAATCGTCGCGCCTGCTGATTGACTAAGGTGATCTGGCCATCGCGGTTAACGGCTAGAATACCTTCATGGATGGATTGTAAAATCGCCTCTTTCTCCATGGCTAAGCGCGCTATTTCGTAGGGCTCTAAACCAAGTATGACCTTTTTAAGATGCTGCGATAGCCAATACGCCCCTGCAAAACCAAGCAAAATCATCAGCGCCACCAGCGCCCACCCTAAGCTGGTATAGCGGGCCACATCCATATCAACCCGCTCTAGCATGAAGCCCACTGAAACCACCCCAATGATATTGCCTTCTTCATCCCAGATAGGGGTTTTACCACGCATGGCAGTCCCTAGCGTTCCAGTAGCTTCCGATACGTATGACTGACCGTAAATTAGCGCCTGATCGTTATCCCCTCCCACCATGGGCTGACCAATACGCTCAGGCACTGGGTGCGAGTAGCGAATCGATTGGGCATTACCGACCACCACATAGCGGGCACCGGTTTCCTGGCGAACTCGCTCAGCAAGCGGCTGAATAATCAGCGAGGGGTTGGGTGTCGAGAAAGCATTAATAATGTGCGGCATCCCCGCAACGGTCTTGGCCACTGCCAATGCCCGTTCACCCATTTGCTGGGTAATAATCTCTGCTTTACGGTGATTCAGGTAGGTACCCTGAGCAAGCAGCATGCCAGCCAACAGCAGGCCGACCAGCAGCATAACTTGCAAGCGAAAACTGCGCTTATACCAGCGGCGTTTAGCGCGAGTACGGCGCCAGCGCTGTAATTCAGCCAACGTACGGGGGCGTGGGGCGGTCATAAAGGAACTCACTAGGCGCGACAGCGTCATTATGGCATGCAGCGCCAAGTGGCGTTAGCCGCTGTACTTTTTCGCCTGCTTACTTATTTAGCAGTCACTGAATTTATTTTTATCGATATACTCTCAACGTTTAAAGCGTGCATGACGAACTATCATCCTGCAACATCCTGCCTCTCACAATGACCAATACTCACGGAGGAGTTACGTGTTGAGTTTACTACGGCTTGTCTTGGCTAGCTTGTCGCTGTGGGCAACGTCCGCCACCGCTTATCCATTTTACGCTCCGCCACCGCCACAAGATGATACGCCTGTATTCAGTGGTGATGCCGAGCTTGGCTTTACCCATCTTTCAGGCAATACCAATAGCCAAACGCTAATTGGCAAAACGCGGCTGACGTGGCTAACGGGAGATTTCACCCATTCGTTGCGCGGTGAAGTTCGCAATGTAAGCAAAAATGGAGAAACCAGTGCAGAACAATATTTGGTGGCAGGCCGAGAGCGTTTTGACTTTAGTGGGCCTCACTACTTGTTTGGCTTTGCCCGCTGGGAAAAAGACCGTTTTGCTGGCTACGATCAGCAGCTTTCCGCCATTGGTGGTTATGGCCGCCAGTTGCTAACCGGTGAACGGCATTCGCTGTCGTTGGAAGCGGGGCCTGGGTACCGAAATGATCGGCTACGCGATGCCGATAATGAACGACTGGCCGTTGCATATACGGCTTTTGACTATCGATTTGGGTTTTCAGATTATGCTGATATTGCTCAGGAAATGTCGCTGGAATATACCCGCAAGAATACCACTGCACGTTCATTGACATCACTAACGGCTAGGCTTAACTCACGGCTTTCGTTGCGCCTTTCCCATGAAATCAAACATAACTCGCAGCCGCCTGAAGATGCCAGCGAACGCACCGACAACACCACCAGCGCCTCATTGCTCTACCACTGGTGACACGCCATTACTTCCTCAGCAAAAATCTAATTTATTATCAATAAAAATCAAATAGTTAGCATATTTTTTTAACTAATTAAGGCAATTACTCACCTGTTCACAATGGTGCATCACTAACGCTTTTCGCACCATTTCCATGCATTTTTCTTTTTATCATTAGACCTTGGTCTAAATTGACGCTATACTATGGCCAGTTTCCTGTCCTCGCGCCATTCATTGAATGGCGCTTTTTTTGTTTCAAAAATGCGCGTGGTGAGGCGTTTAGCCTGCTCACGCACGGTTTTGTTAAGCTCTTTGCTCCGCCTCCTTACTACCCATCAAAATAGGTGTTCTTAATGAACCAACCTGCCCACAATAGCGAGGGTCCTTCACGGTTTTCCCTTGGCGACCCCATCGTGCTGGTGCTCAGCATCGGCTTCATCGTTGCGTTTCTCGCGCTCTCCTTATACGACGTCGACCTAGTCGCAGACTCAATTAGTACGGGCTTTGCCTGGACGGCCCTAGTCCTTGGCAGCTACTTTCAACTACTACTTTTATTAACTTTTTTCATTGCTATTGGAGTGGCCATTTCGCCCGCGTCAAAGGCTAAAATCGGCAATCTCGACGCACCAGAAATGAGCACATTTAAGTGGCTTTCGATCATTCTTTGTACATTATTAGCAGGTGGTGGCGTATTTTTTGCCGCCGGAGAGCCGGTCTATCATTTTGTGGTAACGCCTCCCGCCTTTGATACTGAACCGGGCACTGCTGATGCTGTTTCAAGCGCCCTTGCCCAATCGTTCATGCACTGGGGCTTTTTAGCCTGGGCTGTACTGGGCTCGCTAACGGCGGTGGTGCTTGCTCATGCCCACTATGTAAAAGGCCAGCCTCTGCAGCCACGCACGCTGCTCTACCCCATATTTGGCGAGCGCCTCATGCGCGGCCCGCTTGGTGGCGTGGTAGATGCCTGCTGCGTGATTGCGTTGGTAGCCGGTACGGTCGGCCCCATCGGGTTTCTGGCCACCCAGGTCAGCTTTGGCTTACACGAACTGTTCGGCTTACCCGAAGGCTATCCAGGACAGCTAATTATTCTTGCGGTATTGGGTTGTATTTACGTGCTCTCCTCCATGAGTGGTGTACATAAAGGCATCCAGTTGCTCAGCCGTTTTAATGTGCTACTGGCCCTCGCTATCGGCGCGGTGATTATTGTATTTGGCCCTACGCTGTTTTTGGTTAACACCTATGTGTCTAGCATGGGCGCTTACGTGAGCGAGTTCTTCACCATGGCCACCATGACTGCGGATACCGCACCCGATTGGTGGATGCAGTGGTGGACAGTGTTTTTCTTTGCTTGGTTTATTGGCTATGCACCGCTGATGGCGATTTTCGTGGCGCGTATTTCACGCGGGCGTAGTATTCGCGAAATGATTCTTGCCGTGGCGATACTCGCCCCTATTGCGACTACCATATGGTTTACCCTGCTGGGCGGATCGGGCATTTATTATCAGCTCACGGGCGTAATTGATCTGACCGAGGCGCTGAATAACTTCCAGTTTGATGTAGCGACGCTCACCGTGGCCCAAGCCCTGCCCGGCGGCACATGGATGGCGCTGGCGATTCTATTACTAACCACCATTTTTGTCGCCACTACCGGCGATTCTATGAGCTACGCCATTGCCGTTGTGGGTGCCGGCCATGATGATCCTAACCCTTACGTGCGTGCCTTTTGGGGGATTGCCATGGCGCTAATGGCGGCGGTGCTGCTGTATATGGGGGCCGGTCAAATTGGCGCGTTGCAGCAGTTTATTGTAATTACGGCGATTCCTGTTTCACTCATCTTGCTACCATCACTGTGGAATGGCCCACAAGCGGCCTACGCCATGGCGCGTGAACAAGGCATTATCGAATAACCGTCGATAGCTCTTTTATCATAACCCTTCCAGCAGTCGTAGAAGCATCTGCGGCTGCTGGTTAGCCTGTGCCAAAATAGCGATACCGGCCTGTTGCAGAATTTGCGCGCGAATTAGGTTAGAGACTTCTTTGGCATAGTCAGCATCTTGAATGCGTGACTGAGCGGCAGACGTATTAATAATGTTGGTATTGAGTCCATCAATCACACTCTCGAAGCGATTTTGCACCGCGCCTAAATAACTCCGCTGGCGATCCACCTGTTTGATCGCGTCATCCATTGCCTTTAGCGGGCCGTCGGTTGCGCTGCCACCGTCTAACACGCTAAACCCTTCCAGCCCCAGTGCCTGTCTATTCATGGCTGCAAAGCGCACCGCAATGCTATCGCCATCGTTAGCACCCACCTGAATATTGACCGCCTTGGTACTATCAAAAAAACCAATGCCGTTGAAGTTGCTCTGCTCGGCAATACGATCAATCTCTTCTAAACGCTGATCAATTTCGTCTTGAATGGAAATAAGATCCTCGGAAGCGTTAGTACCATTAGCTGCTTGTACACTCAGTTCACGGATACGCTGTAAATTATCGTTGATTTGGTTGAGCGAGCCTTCCGCTGTTTGCACCATGGAAATACCATCATTGGTATTGCGAATGGCTTGGTTCATACCACGAATTTGCGCCCCCATGCGGTTGGCAATCGCCAGGCCAGCAGGGTCATCTTTGGCACTATTGATACGCAGCCCAGAAGAGAGACGCTCCATGGCAGTGAGCATGGCCTGCTGGCTGCCACGCAGATTGTTCTGCACGACAAGAGACATCAAATTCGTATTTAGGCTGAGCAACACGCGTCTCCGAAGAAGGCTAGCCTCGCCATGTCAACAGTGGCGGCTATAGACCTATTATCGGCAGCTAGACGAAAATCATGAATGTGCTCGTTGCTTTAGGCTGCGACCACTAGCAGCAAGAACGTCATCTACCGGACGACGCACATAGCTGTGTTGATAGTAACCGTCATCGATGACCTCCCCATCCCATGCCACGATATCTAAATCCATCGTTCTCGGCCCTGATTTGATGGGGCCACGCACCCGTCCCAGTCGGCTTTCTACCTCTTTTAAGTAAGCGCGAAAGGCATCGTGGTCCAGAGAAGTACGCACAAGTAGCGCCGAGTTCAGGAAGTCCGGCTGATGCTGGTAACCCACTGGCGCCGTGCGGATCGCCTCTGAACGTGCGATAAGCTCGCATTCACTGCTCAAGATGGACAACGCTTCATTAAAGTGGCGCTCTGGTTCAATGTTAGTGCCCAGAGAGATTAAGCATTCATGGTGGGCCGTATTGGTGGGCGTGTGTAACGGCATTCGTGGCATAGCTGCATCCTAATCTAGGGGGCATAGCGCAAAGCGCATAAGGCAATAACTGACTCTGAATCATTTAAGGTGACTGATAAGATTAGCTGGCCTGCTAATTTGTTCAAGCCCTGTACAAGTTATTGACAAACGCTACGCTCACGCAGAAAGTTCTACTTAACGCGCGATACGATGAACCATGACTCCACCTTGGGGAACTTTGAATGAGCACACCTGCAGCACTCGTTACTGGCGGCGCAACGCGCCTAGGCCGCTATTTCGCTGAAGCCCTTGCAGATAAAGGCTATGATATTGCCTTACACGTCAACAGCTCACGTGATGAAGCCGAAGTCGTTGCCAAGACGATTCGCGCCAAGGGTCAGCGCTGTGAAATAGTCCCATGCAATTTCTTGAGCGATTCGCCTCAAGCACTTATTACCACTGCCAAACAGCACTTCCCGAACCTTAGTGTGCTGCTTAATAGCGCCTCTGCCTATGAACCTTCGCCCATAGCAGAGACCGATATAGCCATGCTGGAAACCCAATTTAGGGTCAACATGTTTACGCCTTTGTTACTGACGCGGTACTTTTCAGAAGCCGTAGAAAATGGGCAAGTCATCAACATTATTGATAATAAAGTGGCTTATCACCAATACCCCTATGCGGCGTATTTACTGTCCAAAAAGAGTCTTGCCGAGATGACACGCATGGCGGCATTAGAATTTGCACCTCGTCTGCGTATTAACGGTATTGCCCCCGGCGTGGTGCTGCCCGCCTCTCAACGCACCAGCGACTATATTCAATGGCGTATTGAAGGTATTCCGGTTAAGCACCAGGGCAACCCAGCCCACCTTGTACAAGCCTTGCACTATTTATTAGACAATGATTTTGTTGCTGGACAAATTCTGTTTGTTGACGGCGGCGAATCAATCAACCTTGAAGGGCGTCATTCCGAAAATTATCTAGGTTGATAGCCACACGCCCAAAAAATTAGGGCTGCCCGCAGGCAGCCCTAGTATCAACGCTCTCATCGCGTCTTCAGTGATGACACGCCGTTACGACTTAAACATCGTCAACGTCATCATGATCAGGCTTCAGATGGTCAGGCTCACTGGTAGCCTGAGTTGACTGACCTGACTGTCCTGTTGACGGTTCGCTTCCCTCACGGATTGGCGATGTTTCTACCTTTTTCCGTTCAGCGGTGGAATCCAACACGCGCACATTAGCGGGTGGTGTTTTCCCCCCTTTCGTTTCACCGAAATAGAGCGTGGTATGCGGGAACGGTATCTCGATACCGGCCGCATCAAAACGCAGTTTCACTAAACGATTGTAGGCACGGCCTACTCCCCACTGATCGCCCGGCGTGGTTTTGATCACCACACGAATATTGACAGAACTATCAGCCAGTGCGGTAACGCCTGCAACGGTCAGATCGGCCAACAGCTTATGGCCATGCTCTTCGCTGGCTTGCAGATCTTCAAACGCCAGCTGCAGCTGCTCAATTGCTTCGTCAATGCTTTCGTTATAGCCAATACCGTATTCACCAACGTGATTACCGTACTCACGCATATAGTTAGACACAGTATCAACACTGGAGAACGGCACGATATGGTAAGTGCCCGACAGATCGCGAATACCCACTGAGCGAATACTGAGTCGCTCAGCGGTACCTGTGACACCGCCAACGGTCACTACATCGCCAGTATTCATGGCGTTTTCTACCTGAATGAAAACACCGGTAATAACGTCCTGCACTAGTTTTTGGGCACCAAAACCAATGGCAAGGCCTAGCACACCTGCACCGGCAATCAATGGCCCGATATTAATACCGATTTCCGATAGCACGATCATGCCGGTAATCGTCACCATGGCAATAGCCAAGGCATTACGGAACAAACTTAGCAGTGTTTTAGTACGCGCTGAGGGTTCGCCGTGGCCGGTTTCGGGGTTGAGTTTGTGCTCAATCAGGCTTGCTAACCCCAGCCAGATACCCAGCGAAACAATTAAGATAACCGCCACGCTGATCAATTTACCAACGAGGTTAGCGCCACGTTCTGAGGCGTACCAAGAGGCTAGGTCGAACGCTCCCCAGGCATCTAGCACCACCATAATAACGGCCACCACAATGACCGTACGCAGCACACGCAGCGCATTCGGTACATAACTATTTAAGCGCACTTCCAACAGGGGCAACTTGCGGCGCAGGTCATCGGATAGCTGAATACGACGGCCAATCGTTTGCGTAAGAAACGCCGAGACTAAAAGACCGATAACCACGGCAGCAAGTGTTTTCAAGGTGGCAAACAGGACAAACGGCAGTGCATCGCCAGGGCGTATCAGTGTCAGTACGAACACCATCAAGAAGTAGAACAGCGCAAACAAATGCCAAGTGCGAGCAAATAACTGTAGTGAGACCCGGCTAGCAGTTAATGTGGAGCGCCCAGCCATTAGGTTTAGGTTGTCACGCAGGCGCAACCGATTTTTAAGCACGACCACCACGGCATAAATGAACGCCAACAGCATGATAAAGGTGCCAACTGCTTGGCCGAGGGTGGCTGCGATATAGAAATTAACTAGCGGTACAACCACCATTAAACCATAACCAACCATGCCAATTAAGCGCGCCAACCAGCGGTTCCAGTAGGAGGCTTCTTGCGCTGAAATTGGTAGCAGCCGCAGCCCTTCATAGCGTGAAGAGAACAGCATACGCACACCGGCCTTCAGCAGCTCAATAACCAAGAAGGCATTGAGGAATAACGAAGCGCGGGTGGAAAGCTCACCGGTTTCACCCACCGCAAACGCTGCTACTAAGTTACCGCCAACGTAGGCGAAAGCTACTAGTAAAACGTCGACTACCGCGGCAATGGCAACACACAGCACTAACCGCAGCACAGGTGTTAAGCCACTGCCTTGCTGAGACCAACCACTTATCTTAGTAAATAATGATTTCGCCAAACGACGGAAAAGTATAAATATTGCGAAGGTCGCAACGATCACAATACCTAAGTTAATCGCAGCACTAACGAACGCGGCCATGTCGAACGTGCTAGTACCTTGACCAGTAAACAGGCCACCGATAACGGCCACTGCCTGCTCTATCTGCCCGCCAACATCACCGACCACGCGGCTGGTCAGCTCAGCAAGCTGGCGAGGCAGCGATACATCTTCAGGGGCAATATCGCTCCCCTGTGCAGCAGCTTGAGGTGACAGCTCGCTGGTCAACTCATTGGGCAACCCGGATGCTTGATTTCGCAACAGCTCAATCAGCTCTTGGCGCGCCTGATCATCCTCTAGCAGATCGGCCAGTGCCGAATAAGAGGGCTGTTCTTCTGCGTTAGTGGTGTCTTCGCTTCCTGCACTTAGCGTAGTTTGAGCCAACGCAGGCGTTGTCAGAAAGGCAAATAGCATCACTAACCAGACGCCTAGCCAGGGGAATAAACGTAATGGCGTCACACCTAAACCTCCCTTTGGGTGAGTCTTTTACTCAATATCATTACTAACTCGTCTTATGCGCATCATCGTTTTATGCACATCATTCGTTTATGCACATCATAGTGCACCCTATTCACATTGCACTCCACGTGGGTGCAAGAGTTGTATAAAGATAAACAGGGTAACATGAGAAAAAGAGCGTGGCTCGCCACTCGCTTTGTCAACACCAGCAACATTAATGTTACTTAAGCTTGCTTTTTTTAGACCTAACCACAAAGCGGCGCCAGCCATTGGTGGGCTAACGCCAACAGCAGCCCATAGCGTGCCCCCTTGGCGACCACAATCCAAAGTAACGCACGCCACCAGGGCAATCTAAAAACGCCTGCGAGCACAGTGAGGGGGTCACCAAGAACGGGTGCCCAGGAAAGCAGTAAGCTGACTTCGCCAAAACGTTTGTACCAATGCTCTGCCCGCGCTAAGCCAGCCGGCGACGCTGGGAACCAGCGGCGATGTTGAAACTGGCGAGCATAACGCCCCAGCGCCACATTGATCATACTGCCTAGTGTGTTACCAGCGGTGGCGACAAGCCAAAGTCCGAGCGCTGGCTCACCTAAGCACCGCAACCGAGCCAGCCACACTTCTGAGCCACCCGGTAGCAGGGTGGCGCTAGCCAGCGCCACCCAGAACAGGCTAAACATAATAAGAGCCGCCTTTATCAGTCATCACTGATGAGCAAAGCACTGCTTATTGGGGCAGTTGGCCACCTAGTTGTAAGGTGATTTCGTTAGCGATTGTGCGCACTAATGCACCCAGCGCTAGCAAGCGCTCTTCAGGAATGCGTGCCATGGGGCCAGACACGGAAATGGCCGCTAGCGGCGTACCATGTTCATCGTGAATACAGGCAGCAACGCAGTGTAAGCCCACCGCATGCTCCTCACGGTCACAGGCAAACCCCTGAGTGCGAATAGCCGCCATTTCGGCCAATAGTTCATCGGATTGATGCAGGGTATTTTCAGTCACCCGGGCAAGGTCATAACCTTTAAGCAGACGGGCACGCTCGTCTTCGCTCATCCAGGCCAGTAAGGCTTTACCCACCCCGGAGGCATGCAGCGGCGCCCGAGAGCCTAAACGAGTAATCATACGCATCATCTGCGGCGACTCATGCTGGGCAAGAAATACCGCCGTCGCACCATCCCGAATGCCCAAGTTTGCCGTTTCGCCCGTTTCTGCGGTTAAACGGCGCAAAAAAAGCCTGCTTTGGGTGACGACATCGCGTGCTTCTAAAAAGCTGTTACCAATACGGAAGGTTTTAACATCAATACGCCAAAGCCCCTGCTCACTCTCTTGAGTTACAAACCCCTGGCTCTGTAGCGCCTGCAACAAGCGGTGAGTGGTGGAGGGTGCCAAATCAGCCATTTCCGCTAACTCTGACAGGGCTAACCCTAATGGGCTGGCCGACAAATACTCTAACAGCGTGAGGCCTCGTACTAATGATTGGCTGTGCCCACCACTCGCCTTGGTGGCCCCTGCCGGACGTCCGACTGACCTGCGCTTAACATCACTCACCTTACTTTCTCCTGAAGGCGCCTCTCCTGAAGGCATAAAGTGAGTGAGGATAACGCGCCAGCGGGGCCGCTGTCGCGTTTACGGAAACAAATTCCACCAATGATAGCGCAGAGCTTATTAGCGATGACGCCACTGGGGTGGGCGCTTTTCGATAAAGGCATCGATTCCTTCGGCCACATCGTCTGCCAGCATATTGCACGCCATGGTTTCGCCAGCAAAAGCGTAGGCTTCCTCTAACGGCATGGCTAGCTGACGGGCGAACATCGCCTTCCCAGTGCGTACCGCCACTGCGCTTTTGGCACAAATACTCGCAGTAAGCGCTTCCACGGTACGATCAAGCTCGCCCTCTTCGGCAACGCGATTTATAAGTCCCCAGTCCGCGGCCTGGGAGGCACTGATAAACTCCCCAGTCAGGAGCATTTCCATGGCTCGCTTTCGCGATACATTGCGCGACAGCGCTACTGCAGGTGTCGAACAGAAAAGCCCCACATTAATCCCTGACACGGCAAATCGGGCACTGCTAGCCGCTACAGCCAAATCGCAGCTAGCGACGAGCTGGCAGCCAGCGGCTGTCGCAATGCCCTGAACTTTAGCAATCACAGGAACAGGCAAGTTAACAATGGCCTGCATCACCGCGCCGCAGCGAGCAAACAGCGCCTGGTAGTAGGCTTTTTCAGGGTTTGCACGCATCTGCTTTAAATCATGCCCTGCGCAAAATGCCTTGCCGTTCGCGGCCAACACCACGCAGCGCACCTGCTCATCCTGGGCAATGTCATCTAACGCACCTTGCAGCGTCGCCAACATCTCCTCAGAAAGTGCATTAAAGCGTTCAGGCTGGTTTAACGTCAGGGTCGTTACCCCTTGATAGTCAGTGCGTTGCAGCAGATCTGAAGACGCCAGTGGCGTATCTGAAGAGGCAGGCATAGAAAACTCCTAGACAGTCGAGTGTTGCTCAGTCTAGCGCGTACAAAAGCTAATGTTAGCGAGATACGACCAAAGAGGCCTCCTGAAAAGCAGGAGGCCTCGTGAGTTACGTGTTTGCGCGGCTGCCTTTGCGATGGTTATAGCCTAGAGGATGAGGTTCGCCACGGGCCTTAGCCAGTTCGATTTGGCGTTGACGCTCGCGGGCGGCAGCACGGGTTTTCTCGGGGAGGGTGTCGATGCAGTGAGGGCAGCTGATGCCCGGCTCGTAGGCCGACGACTGCATATCATCAAGCGAGATGGGCATACGGCAAGCATGGCACTGCTCATGCTCACCTTCGCTGAGGTCGTGGCGCACGGTGACCCGGTTATCAAACACGAAACACTCACCGCGCCATAGCGACTGCTCTTCCGGCACTTTTTCGAGGTAGTTCAGCACGCCACCTTTTAGGTGATAGACCTCTTCAAAGCCCTCTTTCAGCATAAAGCTGGAAGCCTTTTCACAGCGGATACCGCCGGTGCAGAACATGGCAACTTTCTTGTGCTGTTCCGGGTTGTAGTGCTCGCGCACGTACTCAGGAAACTCACGGAAGGTAGTCGTTTTCGGGTCAATTGCCCGCTCAAAGCTACCAATCGCCACCTCGTAATCGTTACGAGTGTCAATGACCAGCACCTCCGGGTCAGAGATCACGGCGTTCCAATCTTCCGGTTCAACGTAGGTACCCACGGTATCGTTGGGGTCAATATCTGGCACGCCCAGGGTGACGATCTCTTTCTTCAACTTCACCTTCGTGCGGTAGAACGGCGTTTCGTCGCAGTAGGACTCTTTGTGGTCGATATCGCTTAAGCGAGGATCGGCGGTCAGCCAGGCCAGCAGGGCGTCAATGCCATCGCGGGTGCCGGCTACGGTACCGTTTATGCCTTCTTTAGCCAGCAGCAGTGTGCCCTTAACATCGTTATCGACCATCACTTGACGCAGCGGCTCACGCAGCGCTTCGAAGTCGTTCAGCGTAACAAATTTATACAGCGCCGCGACCACAATGGGCGGCATTTGGGTGGTTTCCGTCATGGAATACTCCTGGTAGTCGCCCTCGCAAAGGGCGGACCGGGTAAATAAACGCGCATAGTTTAGCAAACAATTTAGGCAACGTGCTGCCCTGCTTGCTGATAGCTAGGGGCTTGATGGTCATTCATCGATTTATTCGATCTGACCGTCTAAAAAGCTTCACCCCACGCGCTAAGCAAGCGGGCGTATATTGAGACCATTCCTTTATAATATTTTCGGAGTACATCATGCACATCCGCCGTTCTGACGAACGCGGTTATGCCGACCATGGCTGGCTGCGTTCATACCATACTTTCTCGTTCGCCAATTATAGGGACCCTAACTATATGGGGTTCCGAGCGCTGCGGGTGATCAACGAAGACCGGGTAACGCCGGGTAACGGTTTTGGTGCCCATCCTCACCGGGATATGGAAATTATCTCCTATGTACTGGAAGGGGAAATGGAGCATCGCGACAATATGGGTAACGGCGAGGTTATGCGGCCAGGCGATGTACAGCGCATGTCCGCAGGTACTGGCGTGCTGCATAGCGAGTTTAACCACTCAAAAGAGAACGGCCTGCACTTCCTACAAATCTGGATTGAGCCTGCCAAGCGCGGCATTGCCCCTAGCTATGAGCAGAAAGCCTTTCCAGCCACTGAACGCCAAGGACAGTGGCGCCTAGTGGTTTCTCAACAGGGTCGCGAAGGGTCGGTAAGCGTTAACCAGGACGTTAACCTTTACGCGGGGTTGTTCGACGCGGGCGAACAAGTGGATGCCCCCGCTACGCGCTATGCGTGGCTGCATGTGGTGAAAGGAACGGTAGATATTAACGGTGAAACGCTAAGCACTGGTGACGCTGCTGCGTTTCAACCGGGTGAAACGTTCAGCGTGACCGGCAAGCAGCCCGCCGAAGTGCTGCTGTTTGACTTAGCTTAAGCCAGCCACTGAAGCGCAAAACGCCCTAAGTAAAACGGCCCCAAGAAGGGGCCGTTTTAGACGGTTACGCTGACAGCAGCATCTAGCTGTTATGCGCCGAGTACAGCACGCGAATTTTTAGCGTGTGATCTACTTGTTTCAACGCTTCTAGGGCTTGAGGGCCATAGGCCTTATCAACATCAATGACCACGTAGCCCACTTTATCGTTGGTTTGCAGGTACTGGCCTGAAATATTGATGCCATTTTCAGACAATACGCGGTTAATCTGCGATAGCACGCCGGGCACGTTGTCATGAATATGCAGCAAGCGATGCTTATCCGGGTGAGCAGGCAGCGCAACTTCTGGGAAGTTAACAGAAGTAACCGTGGTGCCGTTGTCTGAATAGGTGATGAGCTTTTCAGCCACTTCAATACCGATGTTCTCCTGTGCTTCCAGGGTAGAACCACCGATATGCGGTGTCAGAATCACATTTTCCAGGCCGCGCAGCGGGCTCTGGAACTCTTCATCATTGCCTTTCGGCTCTACTGGGAAAACATCAATCGCAGCGCCATTCAGCTTGCCTGCTTTAATCGCGTCTGCCAGTGGCTCAATCTCAACAACGCTACCACGGGCGGCATTAATCAAGATCGCGCCCTGCTTCATCGCCGCAATCTCTTTCTCGCCAATCATCCAGCGGGTGGACTGCAAGTCAGGCACATGCAAGCTGACCACGTCGGAGCGCTGTAGCAGCTGTTCAAGACTCGCTACCTGACTGGCATTACCCATGCCAAGCTTAGTGATCACATCATAGAAAATGACATTAAAGCCAAGCGATTCAGCCAATACTGAGAGCTGCGCGCCAATGCTACCGTAGCCTACGATCCCCAGGGTTTTGCCCCGCGCCTCGTGAGAGTTTTTCGCCGATTTCAGCCAGCCGCCTTGATGGGCGCGAACGTTCTTTTCGGGAATACCCCGCAGCAACATAATGGCTTCTGCCAGCACCAGCTCTGCAACCGAACGAGTATTCGAGTACGGCGCGTTAAATACCGCGATGCCACGCTTAAGGGCTGCCGTCAAATCAACCTGGTTTGTTCCGATACAGAAACAGCCAACGCCCACCAGCTTTTCTGCCGCTTCAAATACGCGCTCATTGAGCTGCGTACGTGAGCGAATGCCGATAAAGTGAACATCGCGAATCTTTTCGATCAGCGACGCCTCATCTAGCGAGGTCGGCAGGTGCTCGATGTTTTCGTAACCTGCGTTGTGAAAATTGTCCACCGCGCTTTGGTGGACGCCCTCGAGCAGCAGGATCTTGATCTTGCTCTTGTCCAGGGACGTTTTGGCCATGGCTGAATCAACCTCTATGGTCGGCGGCATGCGCCGTGTATCGGTTCACGGAAGGTCCATATAGTAGCACAGCCACGACCACTCTCGGCGTCTTGAGATGATGAAAAGTGTGCGTTTACAAGATGAACTAGCCGCAAGTAGAAGAATTGACCAAGGTTGAGGGCAGACGCCACCCCCTTAGCTCGGTGTATACTGGGCGTTTATTTTTTGATAACTCGGCTATAGCCACGTTCGCCGCCCTTAATCAGCATCAGGGCACCAGCAAAATAGTAGGCCTTACCCAATGAGCGATAACACTCTACCTGCGCAAGATTTCGCTGCAACGGTTTCACAACTTGAAACCATTGTGGAACGCCTTGAGTCCGGCGAACTCTCATTGGAGGACGCACTGACCGCCTTTGAACGGGGCGTGCGTCTCACTCGTGACGCTCAACAGCGTCTCGATAACGCCGAACTAAAAGTACGCGCATTAAGTGAAGACTGCGAGGGTAAGCTTGACGTTACCGCTTTTGCGGCAGGACCAGAGACGGACGACGCCACTGATCTTGGCAACGACAGCGAGGAAACGCCGCCATGGTAACGACTGCTAATGCTTCTCAACTGGCGGCGCTGCGCCACGCGAGTAACGCACGGGTTGACGCCACACTCTCAGCATTGTTTGACACCCACCCAGCCGTTGCGCCGCGCCTTGAAGCCGCAATGCGTCACGGCCTACTGGTAGGTGGCAAACGTTTGCGGCCACTGCTGGTTTACCTAGCTGGTAACGCACTAGGGGCGCGTGAAGATGCCTTGGACGCCCCCGCCGCTGCAATTGAGCTGATCCATGCGTACTCATTGATTCATGATGACCTACCCGCCATGGACGATGATGACCTGCGGCGCGGCCAGCCTACGGTGCATAAAGCCTTTGATGAGGCCACCGCGATTTTAGCGGGAGACGCGCTACAGGCACTGGCCTTTGAAGTGCTCGCCAGCCAACCCTATCCACGGCTTGGCAGCATGGTAACCACGCTGGCCGTGGCCTCAGGCCGGGCAGGGATGGTCGCAGGCCAAGCGCTAGACTTAGCCGCCGTAGGCGGCCACCCGGATGTGGACGCACTGGCCCATATGCATGCCCATAAGACCGGTGCGCTGATTGTGGCCGCAGTGCGTTTAGGCGGATTGGTGGCGGTGGATGAAAATGACCCGCGGCTTGCTGCGCTAATTCGCTACGGCCGCGCCATTGGTCTAGCCTTCCAGATTCATGATGATGTCCTGGACGTGACGGGAGATACCGTCACGCTGGGCAAAATCTCTGGTGCTGATGCTGCACGTGCCAAGCCGACTTACCCCAGCTTACTGGGACTTGCCGGCGCACAGCACAAAGCAACTACGCTGATTGAAGAGGCCATTGCCGCCCTCGCCCCGCTTGGCGAGCAAGCCGCACCGCTGGCCGACCTTGCCCACTATATGATCGAGCGCGACCACTGAACAATGTCCATGAAACAAGCAACGTCCATGAAAACATGCCTATGAAGCTGTTCGACGAGATTCCCCGCGAGCGCCCCGCGACACCGCTGCTCGACTCTTTTGACCACCCTGCTGCGCTGCGGGCCATGAATGCTAAGCAGCTTGCCCAGTTGGCTGATGAACTACGCGCCTATTTGCTCTATAGCGTGGGAGTGACTGGCGGTCATTTCGGTGCAGGCCTGGGCGTTGTGGAGCTCACCGTAGCGCTTCATCACGCCTTTCATACGCCCAAAGACCGCTTGGTATGGGATGTGGGCCACCAGGCTTACCCACATAAGATTTTGACCGGACGGCGTGACGCAATGCTTAGCATTCGCCAACATAGTGGCTTAGCAGCCTTTCCACGCCGCGCAGAATCCGAGTACGACACCTTTGGTGTCGGCCACTCTAGCACGTCGATTTCAGCGGCTCTGGGGATGGCGCTCGCCGCCCAGGCACAAAACGACCCGCGTCGCGTGTGTGCGATTATCGGAGACGGTGCACTCACCGCGGGCATGGCCTTTGAAGCGCTGGCCCACGCAGGCCACGTTAACGCCAATATGCTAGTGGTGCTGAACGACAACGAGATGTCGATTTCGGAAAACGTTGGCGGCATCGCCACCTATCTAGCCCGTGTGCTGTCTAGCAAGCCTTTCCTTAAAATGCGCGAAGAAGGCAAAAAAGTGCTTTCTCATCTGCCTGGCGCACTCGAACTTGCCAAGCGCACCGAAGAGCACATGAAGGGTATGGTGAGCCCTGCCACGCTGTTTGAAGAGATGGGCTTCAACTATATCGGCCCCATTGATGGCCACGACCTAGAAGCGTTGACTGAAACGCTGTGCAATCTGCGCGACCAAGATGGCCCACAGTTTCTGCATATCAAAACGGTCAAAGGCAAAGGCTTTCTGCCCGCCGAGGCCGACCAGATTGGCTATCACGCTATTACCAAACTGGAAAAGCCAAGCGCCACAGCCAATGCGCCACTGATGAAGCCAGCGGCTGCGCCGAAAGCGGCGGCTAAGAAAAAGTACTGCAACGTGTTCGGCGACTGGCTGTGCGATATGGCAGCCACCGATTCACGGCTGATGGGAATTACCCCCGCCATGGGAGAAGGCTCGGATTTAATTCGCTTCTCCCAGCAGTATCCTGAGCGCTATTTTGATGTCGCCATTGCTGAGCAACATGCCGTAACGCTTGCTGCAGGTATGGCTTGTGAAAATATGAAGCCTGTCGTGGCGATTTACTCAACGTTTTTACAGCGCGGCTACGACCAACTTATTCACGATGTAGCCGTCCAGAACCTTGACGTAACATTTGCGATTGACCGCGCTGGCCTTGTGGGTGAAGACGGGCCAACCCACCACGGCAGTATGGATTTATCGTTTTTACGCTGCATCCCCGGCATGGTGATTTTAGCCCCTGCGGATGAAGCAGAATGCCGTGCCATGCTGAGCGCTGCCTACCATCATCCTGGTCCTGCTGCAGTTCGCTACCCACGCGGCACAGGCCCCGGCGTAGCTATTCCTGACCACTTAGAGTCGCTGCCCATTGGCCAGGCACAGGTGCGCCGCGATGCGGGCAATGACGGTGTACGCATTGCCTTGCTGGCATTTGGTAGCGTCAACAGCGCTGCTGCAGAAGTCGCTGAAAAGCTCGACGCCACACATATCAATATGCGCTCTATCAAGCCACTGGATCGAGACACCGTGCTCCATGCCGCCGATGAACATGAGCTGCTGGTCACTCTAGAAGAGAATGTGATCGCCGGGGGGGCAGGTAGCGCCGTAAACGAGCTGCTGCACGCAGAAGGCGTACAAATCGAAGTGCTAAATTTAGGCCTGCCTGACACCTTTGTTGAACACGGCACCCCCACAGAGTTGCTACGCGACTGCGGCCTAGATGCCGACGGTATCGAGCGTGCCATTCGTGCCCGTCTTCCGTAACGTTTAACGCTTTGACAGTACTTTTAACTTTTTAACAGTTGAGAACACTATGCTATTTCTGATTATCGTGTTTGGCCTGATTGGCCTTGCTGTCGGAGGTCCCATTGGCCTGCTGATTGGCGGTGGATTGGGCTGGTGGTTAGCACGGCGGATTAGCCGCCGACTGAATGCAGCGCGCATGCAGATTCAAGAGGGTTTTTTAGAATCGATCTTCTCGGTAATGGGTTGCTTATGCCAAGCCGATGGCAAAGTCACTGATGGCGAGCTGGGCGTGGCTGAAAAGCTATTCGACCAAATGCACCTTCAAGGCGAACAGCGTGCCAGGGCACGGGCAGCCTTTGAGCGCGGGCGGGCCGATGATTTCAATCTTGAAGCAGAATTGGCCAGCGTCAATCGCCTAACCCAGCGCCAGCCGATTTTACGGCAGGTGTTTTTGCAGGTTCAGTTAACCGCCATCGCGGCTGACGGCGTGCTTCACCCTGCAGAGCACGAGATGATTCTACGTGTAGCCCGCGGGGTTGGTTGTAGCGACGCTGAAGTACAGCAAATCGAAGCCATGCTTCACGGTGCCGCCGCGAATTCGCAAGGTTCCAGTGAAGAGGCATTGAAAGACGCCTACCGTGTACTTGGGGTGAATGAAGACGCCAGCGACGCAGAAATCAAAAAAGCGTACCGTCGTCTGATGAGCCAAAATCACCCCGACAAATTGGCTGGCAAAGGGCTGCCTGAAAGCATGCGTGAAGTGGCACAGGCGCGCACCAGCGAAATTGGCAACGCTTACGAACGTATCCGTAGCGCCCGTGGCCAATAGACAGGTTTCTAAGCACTCGCTACAGTAAAACCCCACCGCGCTGCTTAGGAGCCGCCGTATGATAATCCACTACAGTTTTCCAAATTCCCGCTCGGTGCGGGTTGCCTGGACACTTGAAGAGCTTGGCCTGGACTACCACTGCCAGCACGTAGCACTAGATAAAGGCGAGGGGCAAACCGCTGAGCACCTAGCTCGCCATCCAGATGGCAAGGTGCCAGTGATGGAAGATGGCGCGCTAACGCTGTTTGAGTCGGCACCTATCTGCCGCTATTTGGCTGAGCAGTACGGTAACGGTAATTTACTGCCAGAAAGCGCCGCTGAACGCGCACAGGTCGATCAGTGGCTAAGCTTTATCGTCACTGAAGTCGAGCAGCCGCTATGGCTACAGGCCAAGCATAAATTCGCTTTACCTCAAGATAAGCGCGTACCTTCAGTATTGCCTACCGCCGCTTGGGAATTTCAGCGGGCACTGCTAGCGCTGGAGCGCCGTTATCAGGGCCAGGAAACGTTAGTCGGCGAGACGTTCACCTTGGCAGACATCTTCCTTACCCATACGTTAACGTGGGCAGCCAGCATGAAACACCGCCTGCCTGAACCTCTGGCTGCCTACCGCGCACGCCACGCTGACCGTCCTGCGCTAGCCCGTGCCATGGCTAAAGAGCAAGCAGCCGCTGAAGAGCGTTAAGTAACCGCCTGGTGGGGCAGCACAGCGCTATAAACGGCAATGTAGTGGCAGACACTTCCAGCCATTACAAATAGATGCCAAATAGCGTGGTTGTAGGGAATGGCACGCACAGCGTAGAAGATAACCCCCAGCGTGTAGATGATCCCCCCTGTAGCAAGTAGAGCGATGCCGGTCACCGATAAGCTGGCCGCCATCTCTCTTGAGGCCAACACAATCATCCAGCCCATGAGGAGATAGATCGCCACGCGTAGCACCGAAAAACGCTGTGGCCATAGCAATAGGAAGCCAATCCCTACTAGCGCTAGCGACCACACGGCGATAAATAAGACCCAGCCCGTGGTGCCGCGCATATTAACGAGCAGAAAAGGCGTATAAGTGCCCGCGATAAGTAAATAAATCGCACAGTGGTCAAGCAACTGAAAGCGTCGCTTCCAGCGCCGATGGGAAATACCGTGATAGAAGGTCGACGCGGTATAAAGCAGCACTAGCGTGGTGCCATAGAGGCTCAGACTGGCAATTTTCCATGGGTCGACATGGGCCGCTAAACTCGCCACCACCAGCAACACCACCATGCCCACTAGGCTGAGCACAGCACCCACGCCATGGGTAACACTGTGCCACCACTCTTCGATACTGCTGAATTCGCCCTGCTTGTCGGGCAGTGCATCAGGTTGTTGTTGATCGACAGCTTTCATTTTGGGGAACCCCTAAAAACCTCTTCCCCTCACTATCACCCTTTACGTTCAATATCGACATCGCTGGCCTGGGTAAAATCGTCCAACGCCATCATATGGCCAAGCTTGCCAGCTTTTGTCGAAAGGTAATGTTCATTATGAGGGTTTAGGCCAGTGGTGATCGGCAGGCGCTCAACCACATTCACGCCGTCGCGGGTTAAGGCATCTACCTTACGCGGGTTATTGGTCATTAGCTTTAATGCCGTGATACCTAAGTGGTTGAGCATCGGCACACACAGGTCATAGCGTCGCATGTCAGCCCCGAAACCAAGTTGCTCGTTGGCCTCGACCGTATCGGCACCTTGGTCTTGCAGGTGATAAGCGCGAATTTTATTTAGCAGCCCGATACCTCGCCCTTCCTGACGCAGGTAAAACAGCACGCCACGCCCCTCTTCGGCAATACGCTTAAGTGCTTCTTGCAACTGATAACCACAGTCGCAGCGCATCGAGAACAGCGCATCACCCGTTAAGCACTCGGAATGTACGCGCCCCAACACTGGCTCGCCGCCGCTCACATCGCCTAGTGTTAAGGCGATATGGTCTTTACCCGTGGCTTCGTCTTCGAAACCATGCATGGTGAATGTGGCCCAAGGCGTGGGCAGCCGGGAAGCGGCAATGAAGCGAATGGTCACAGGTTACCTCGTTGATTAACCAAACCAGCTAACCACACCGGTGTTGGCAAAATAAGAAAACAGTCTACCAGGAAGCAGCGACGGCCTCACGGTATCAACAGGGTGCGTCGATTTTTCTTAGCGGGAGAGCCGCTATGCGCCCTCTCTTTAAGTACTAGTCTTTAAGTACTAGTCCTATCTTCAAGTACAATGACTCCCTTACAATGCGGGCAAATTTCTCAAGAGCAAGTATTTATGACCACCACACCATTGCAAAATGATCGTTTTCTTCGCGCATTAGCCCGTCAGCCCGTTGACCGCACACCGGTATGGATGATGCGCCAAGCGGGTCGTTACCTGCCAGAGTATCGCGCTAGCCGTGCCGATGCTGGCAGTTTTATGGATCTGTGCCGTAATCATGACCTGGCTTGTGAAGTTACCCTGCAGCCGCTGGAGCGCTACCCGCTCGACGCCGCGATTCTCTTTTCGGATATTCTAACGATCCCTGACGCTATGGGCTTGGGGCTCTACTTCGAAACCGGTGAAGGCCCTAAATTCAGAAAAACCGTGCGCACCCCAGAAGAGGTAGCGTCGTTAACCGTTCCCAACGCCGAGCGCGACTTGGATTACGTGATGCGTGCAGTATCAACTATCCGCCGCGAGCTGAACGGCCGCATGCCACTGATTGGTTTTTCGGGCAGTCCCTGGACGCTTGCCACTTATATGGTAGAAGGCGGTTCCAGCAAAGATTTCCGCCATCTAAAAACCATGCTTTACGACACGCCAGACACCATGCACCAACTGTTGGACACTCTGGCTCAGTCGGTCACTGACTACCTTAATGCGCAAATTCGCGCTGGCGCTCAAGCGGTACAGATTTTTGATACCTGGGGTGGCGCGCTCTCAACTCCCGCCTACCTAGAATTTTCGCTGCGCTACATGGAGCAAATTGTCTCTGGCCTGATCCGTGAACATGAGGGACGCCGCGTGCCGGTTATTCTGTTCACCAAAAATGGCGGCCAGTGGCTGGAGCATATTGCCTGCGCCGGTGCCGATGCGCTGGGTATTGATTGGTCTACAGAGCTTTCCGACGCTCGTGCGCGGGTGGGCCATAAAGTGGCATTGCAAGGCAACCTTGATCCGAATGTGCTGTTCGCCCGGCCTTCTGCTATTCGCGCAGAAGTAGCCCGCGTGCTGGAAAGCTACGGCCACGGCCCCGGCCACGTGTTTAACCTAGGCCATGGTATCAGCCAGTTTACTAACCCTGATCACGTCACCGCCTTTATGGAGGCGCTGCATGATTTAAGCCCGCAGTATCATCAAAGCATTCCGACCCAGACAGATAACACGCGCCCAGGAGCAAAGTAATGAGCGATTTACGCGACGATCAGTGGTTTACCGAAGTCTTTGATAGCCACGGCAGCGCTTTCTCGCTGAAAGTCACTGAGAAGTTGTTAGATGTTCAAAGCCCTTATCAGCATCTGGAAGTGTATACCACAGAGACCTACGGCAACCTGATGGTACTTGATGGCTGCGTGATGCTGACCGATCGCGATAACTTCCTCTATCACGAGATGATCGCCCACCCGGCACTGTTCACCCATCAAGACCCCAAGCGCGTGGTGATTATTGGCGGCGGCGACTGCGGCACGTTAAAAGAAGTGTTACGTCACCCTGGCGTTGAAAAAGTGACCCAAATCGATATCGATGAAGAAGTCACTAAAGCTGCCGAGCGCTTTTTCCCAGCGCTGGTAGAAGCTAACGGTGACCCGCGTGCCGAGCTGCTGTTTGCTGATGGGGTGAAGTGGGTAGACGACGCTGCCGATGAGAGCATCGACGTGCTGATTATCGACTCTACCGACCCCGTCGGCCCCGCCGAAGGGCTGTTTAAAACTGACTTTCTAAAGCGCTGCCACCGTATTTTAAAAAATGGCGGTGTCATGGTGCAGCAGAGCGAATCGCCGCTTTACCATAGCGGCTCTATCATCCGTGAACTGCGTAACGATATGCGTGAAGCGGGCTTTGATAGCGTGGCAACGCTGCCCTTCCCACAGCCAGTGTATCCGTCTGGCTGGTGGAGCGTCACGCTGGCCGGTAAAGCTACCAGCGTTGAAAGCTTCCGCGAACAGGCTGCCGCTGAACACGAAATGCCGCTACAGTACTACACAGGTGATGCTCACCGTGGTGCACTATCGCTACCGCCTTTTATGCGTAAAGCCTTCGCATAACGCTGCGTCTGCGAATAGCCAAAAGGCCGAGCATTGCTCGGCCTTTTTTTATGGGCTTACGTTTTTGAGCTTACGTTTACTTGCCCTTTCACGTTAAGGAATAACAAATGAAAACCGTTCGTTGGTTGGGAGTAGGAATTGGTGCTTTAGTACCTGCGCTGGCTATGGCCAGCACGCTGGAAACTGTCCAAGAGCGCGATAGCGTGCGCTGTGGCGTTAACGCTGCCCAGCCAGGCTTTTCGTCATTAGATGACAATGACCAGTACCGAGGCCTGGATACCGATGTGTGCCGTGCCATTGCTGCTGCTGCGCTTGGCGACGCGTCAAAAGTAGATTTCGTGCCACTCGACTCAGTAGAGCGTTTCACCGCACTGCAGTCTGGCGAAGTCGATGTCCTATCACGCACCACTACCTGGACATCAAGCCGTGACACGACGATGGGTATGAACTTTACCGGCGTGAGTTACTACGACGGCCAGGCCTTTATGGTCGCCAGCGATCTTGGCGTGCAAAGCGCTAAAGAACTCGATGGCGCGGCAGTTTGCACCCAGTCCGGCACCACTAGCGAACTCAATCTCTCTGACTACTTCCGCGTCAACGACATGACCTATGATACCGTCGTATTTGATGCACCAGAGCAGTCGATTGCAGGCTTTGAAGCAGGCCGTTGCGATGTTTTAAGCTCTGATGCCTCCCAGCTTTATGCTCAGCGGATGCAGCTTGCTGACCCCGACATGGCGGTAGTACTCCCTGAAATCATCTCGAAAGAACCACTCGGCCCAGCCGTCCGTCAAAATGACGACCAGTGGTTCAATCTTGTGAAGTGGTCACTGTTTGCCATGCTAAACGCGGAAGAGCTTGGCGTCACGCAAGCTAATGTGGATGAGCAGCTCACCTCGGAAAATCCTGATGTCATGCGCCTGCTTGGTCAAGATGGTGACTTTGGTGAATCAATGGGCGTCAACACCGATTGGGCCTACCAAATCATCAAGCAGGTGGGTAACTACGCTGATATCTATGACCGCAATGTCGGTGCCAACTCAGACTTCAAGATTGCCAGAGGCTTAAATGCTTTGTGGAAAGAGGGTGGGATTCAGTACGCACCGCCGATTCGTTAAGCCTGCGTGTCCTTCAAGCCTATGAATCTGCCGCACTGTATTCTTAGCATTGAGTTCTTAACAGTAAGCCACACGAATTCAAGTTAACTGCAGCCTTAGCGACTACGCACCAAAATGAAGCAATCGCTAGTCGCTAGGGTCTCTTTTTGCACCAATACTTTCGTATACAGCGCGTATTTTGCGTTGAAAAGCGCTGAATTTGACGACATATCCTTTCTGGCACCTTCCTTGCTAGCTTTTAGTGTCATGCATCTGCATGCATAACGACATTAAAACGAGTAAGGGAAACGACCATGATGAATAAGAAGCACTTGGTACTGCTGGCTTCCGCTGGCGCAATTACGTTAGCCGGTGTTGCAACCGCCCACGCTGATACACTGGAAGATACACTTGAGCGCGGCGCTGTACAGTGTGGCGTCAGCGACGGCCTGCCAGGTTTCTCCGCCCCAGACGATGAAGGTAATTGGCAAGGGCTTGACGTTGACGTATGCCGTGCCGTTGCAGCAGCCGTTCTTGGCGACGCAGATGCAGTTAACTATATTTCCCTAAACGCCGTAGAGCGCTTTACGGCTCTGCAGTCTGGCGAAGTCGATGTACTGTCACGCAACACCACCTGGACCACCACCCGTGACACCACGCTAGGCCTCAATTTCACTGGCGTTAACTTCTATGATGGCCAAGGCTTTATGGTCTCTAGCGACTTGGGTATTTCCAGCGCATCTGAACTAGACGGCGCCGCTATTTGTATCCAGTCCGGCACCACGACTGAGCTGAACCTAGCTGACTACTTCCGTGCTAACGGCATGGAGTTTGACCCTATCGTCTTCGATACCTCTGAACAAACCGTTGGCGGCTTCCAGGCTGGCCGCTGTGACGTTCTGACCTCCGACACTTCCCAGCTGGCTGCCCTGCGTATCCAGCTAGACGACCCGGCTGGCGCAGTGATTCTGCCAGACGTCATCTCCAAAGAGCCGCTAGGCCCAGTGGTACGCCAAGGTGACGATGTATGGTTCAACATTGTGAAGTGGTCGCTATTCGCCATGATTAACGGCGAAGAATACGGCGTCACCAGCGAAAATGCTGAAGAAATGCTCAGCTCTGAAAATCCTGATGTTGCTCGCTTGCTTGGACAAGATGGTAACTACGGTGAAGGTATGGGCTTAGAAGCTGACTGGGCTTACAACATTCTGAGCCAAGTCGGTAACTATGGTGAAAGCTTTGAGCGCAATGTAGGTATGGGCTCTCCGCTTGAGATTGAACGTGGTGTTAACGCACTGTGGAACCAAGGTGGCTTCCAGTACGCACCGCCGATTCGCTAAGCGTCTCGCTTGACCCCGGCCCGCCGCCCTTTTCAGATAGTTACTGCATTTCTCAGGTACCTATCCCCAGGGGCTAGGCGGGCCATTTGATTGACCGTCCGTATCGCGGAGACGCCTTCCATGTCCGTAAGTCCTAACACTCGCCCCGCTGGCCACAAGCCGCCGTTCTGGCGAGACCGTGCCAAACGTGCGCTTATCTTCCAGCTACTTCTTGTCGCTGCTGTAGCAGCCTTTTTGCTTTACATTGTCGGTAATGTCCAAGACAACTTATCCGCACGTGGCATCACCACTGGGTTTGGTTTCTTAGGCAACACCGCAGGCTTTGGGATTGTACAGAGTCTGATCGACTACTCCTCTCAGAGCACTTATGGCCGCACTTTCCTAGTTGGCTTGCTGAATACACTGTTAGTCGGTGGACTAGGGGTACTAGCCGCTACGATCATCGGCTTTATTGTGGGTATTGCTCGCCTGTCACCTAACTGGCTGCTGGCGCGTTTAGCCACCGCCTATATCGAAACCTTCCGTAATATTCCGCTGCTACTGCAAATCTTCTTCTGGTACTTTGCCGTGCTACGCACGTTGCCGAGCGCCAGAGATAGCATGGCATTCGGCGAAGCAATTTTTCTTAACGTGCGCGGGCTGTATTTACCCCAACCCTTGTTTGAATCTGGCTTTGGCTTAATTCCTCTGACCTTCCTCGTCGCCATCATTGCCAGTATTGCGCTGGTGGTATGGAATAAACGCCGCCATGAAGCCACAGGTAAACGTCTGCCGGCTTACTGGATCTCGTTTGTACTTATTTTTGGTTTACCGCTGTTAGTACTCGTCGCTACCGGTGTGCCGGTGACCTGGGAAATGCCGGAACTACGCGGCTTTAATTTCCGGGGCGGTATTACCGTTATTCCTGAGTTCCTCGCGCTTTGGCTGGCACTGTCGATTTATACCGCCTCATTTATTGCTGAAATTGTTCGCTCAGGTATTCAGGCAATCTCGCACGGGCAAACGGAAGCTGCCCAGGCGCTCAGCCTGCCACGTAACCTAGTACTCCGTTTGGTGGTGATCCCGCAGGCGCTGCGCGTCATTATTCCGCCGTTGACCAGCCAGTACCTGAACTTGATCAAGAACTCGTCGCTGGCCACCGCCATCGGTTATCCCGACCTTGTCTCGGTGTTTGCAGGCACCACGCTGAACCAGACCGGCCAAGCTATTGAAGTCATTGCAATGACCATGGCGGTCTACCTAACCATCAGCCTGCTGGTGTCCATGTTTATGAACTGGTTCAACGCCCGAGTGGCACTGGTTGAACGCTAGGCCGACGGTGAGGATGTTTACATGATCCATAATCAAACAATCATTAAAGAGCGGCCAGCCCCCAGTAGCTCTGTAGGGGCGGTTGCCTGGCTACGTGCCAATCTGTTCAATGGCCCGATCAATACCCTCTTTACCCTAATCGGGCTTTACATACTGTATTTGCTGGTAGTTCCCACCGTTCAATGGGCGTTTATCAATGCTGACTGGATAGGCACTACCCGGGATGACTGCTCTAGAGAAGGAGCGTGCTGGGTCTTCATTAACGCCCGCTTTACCCAGTTCATTTATGGTTTGTATCCCCGTGAGGAAATTTGGCGCGCCAACATTGTCTTTGCGGGTTTCTTTACGCTAATAGCATGGCTTGCAATACCTCGCCTGCCTTTCAAGCGCTGGGTGGCGGTATTCGCTCTTGTCGGTTTCCCCATTGTTGCTTATGTGCTGCTACACGGCGGCTACTTTGACATGCCGCGCGTGCCTACGCATCGCTGGGGCGGCTTAATGCTGACCCTGCTGCTAGCGACGGTCGGCATGGTGGGCGCGCTGCCAATCGGTATTGTACTGGCGCTGGGACGACGCTCTAACATGCCCATTGTCAAAAGCTTCTGCGTCGTATTTATCGAGTTCTGGCGCGGTGTGCCACTGATTACCGTACTGTTCATGGCCTCGGTAATGTTGCCGCTTTTCCTACCCTCTGATATGAGCGTCGACCGACTGGTACGGGCGCTGATTGGCTTAACACTGTTCCAAAGCGCTTACATGGCCGAGGTTATTCGTGGGGGGTTGCAGGCCATCCCAAAAGGCCAGGAAGAAGCGGCGGCTGCGCTAGGCATGACCTACTGGAAGCGGATGGGACTGATTGTGCTTCCTCAGGCGCTGAAAATGATGATTCCCGGCATCGTGAATACCTTCATTTCGCTGTTTAAAGACACCACCCTGGTCATGATCATCGGGCTATTTGACCTATTGGGGATCGTGCAAGCGGCGCTGGCCGACTCACGCTGGCTTGGCTTCTCGCTGGAAGGCTATGTGTTTGCCGCCTTCATGTTCTGGATCTTCTGTTTCAGCATGTCGCGCTATAGCCAGTATTTAGAACGCAAGCTGCACACCGGCCATAAGCGCTAACGCCGCTTTTATTAACGATTTTTAGCAGGATAAAGACATGACTCAAGCAGCCACCAACATCTCTGATACTCGTACTTCTGACCTGATGGTTGAAATGCGCGGCGTTAACAAATGGTACGGCGATTTCCACGTGCTGCGCGATATCGATCTGGAAGTAAAGCGCGGTGAGCGTATTGTTATTTGCGGGCCCTCAGGCTCGGGCAAATCTACGTTGATTCGCTGTATCAACCACCTAGAAGAGCATCAGCAAGGCGATATCGTGGTAGGCGGTGTACCGCTTACCCAAGACGTTAAGCGTATTGAGCAAATCCGCCGTAGCGTGGGCATGGTATTCCAGCACTTTAATCTCTTCCCCCACTTAACGGTGCTGGAAAACTGCTGTATCGCACCCATGTGGGTGCAAAAAAAGCCGCGCCGCGAGGCAGAAGAAATGGCCATGCAGTACTTAGAGCGGGTACGTATTGCCGAGCAGGCACTTAAGTACCCAGGTCAGCTTTCCGGCGGCCAGCAGCAGCGGGTAGCCATAGCCCGTTCGCTGTGCATGCACCCTGATGTCATGCTGTTCGATGAACCCACCTCGGCCCTTGACCCAGAAATGATCAAGGAAGTACTCGACGTTATGGTTGAACTGGCCAATGAAGGCATGACCATGCTGTGTGTGACCCATGAAATGGGCTTTGCCAAAACCGTCGCTGACCGGGTGATTTTTATGGACCAAGGGCAAATCATCGAAGAAAACGCCCCCGAGCCGTTCTTCAATAACCCGCAGTCAGAACGTACCCAGCTATTCTTAAGCCAGATTCTAGGGCACTAAGTAAAGCGACTGATAAGACGATGGGCCTCAGCGTAGGCCCATTTTTATCTTTAGTTTATCGCTAGCGACGCCGACTCACCGGCACAAGAGAGACCATTCAAAATGGAAAAGCTATTTATTGATCGTGCGCCACAGCCGATTGCCCCCTTTTCGCACGCTTGCCGAGTGGGCGATTTAGTATTTATTACCGGCCAAATGCCCACCGTACCTGAAACCAACGAAATGCTGCTGGGGACATTTACCGAACAAACCCACCGCGTGATGCAAAACCTAGCGATCGTGTTAGAAGAAGTGGGCAGCGACTTTAAATATGTCGTGCAGTCACGGGTCTTTATTACCAACATGGGCCATTTTGACGAGGTTAATCGCGTGTACGCCAGCTACTTCAAGCAACCTCTGCCAACCCGCACCTGTATTGGGGTGACAGGCCTTGCCGGTGGTGCCGATGTCGAAGTAGATATGATTGCTTGGATTCCTCCCGCGCCAAAAACCGACTAATCACCCAGCAGGGTAATACTGGCAGGCTGCAGGGCTAACTGTTCACGGTGTTGCGCCAGCGGCCTATCGGCGAGCGCCGTGAGTAGTATTTGTAACGGGTCGCCATGACTAACCACTAGCACTGTTTCGCCTTCACAGCGGCGTTCTAGCTCATTAATCACTGCGCACATCCTCGCAGCCACCTTGCTAACTGGCTCCACCTGGTGCTGTTGATGCTCAGCATCCTGGGCGTCTAGCGCCCATACATCAGGATAATAGCGATCCGCTTGGCCATCGAATTCACCGAAGTAGCGTTCACGCAGACGCTCCTCTTTTTCCAGCGTTAAATCAAACACACTGGCGACTCTTTCAGCAGTTTGTGTGGTTCGCAGAAAGTCCGAGTGCACCACCTTGGTAGGCGTCGGCCACCGCCACTGCTGAGCAACAGCCAATAGTTGCTTTTCCCCCAAAGGTGACAAGCCAAAATCGTATAGACCACGCTCAGGTGAACTAATAATGAGCCCCCGTTCATTCGCTTGGCTGTGACCATGACGCATCAAAAGATAACGGTTTCGCCAAAAGCAAAGTGGCTTAGAAGATTCTGCCGACATTTTTTCCCTATTAATTTTTTCCCTGAATCATGGATGTTTGACCAAATGCCAAACGCTTGCCATGGTTAGAGAGTAACTAACGACAAGGAGGACGTACGACGATGACCACCTATATTGTGGTAGCTGACGCCGCTCGTGCACGCATTTTTACTCGTGATGCATTACAACTTGCTGAACATGAAAGCCTTGTACACGCAGCAGGCAGGCTGCATGAAGGCGACTTAATTACTGACCGCCGCGGTGCCGATGTCCATGAATCCACGTCAACGTCGTCGCGCTCATCAGGAGAGGAAGGCGCTGCCTCACACCATGAAAATGAGCTGTTTGCCAAGGAAGTTGCCAAGCGCTTATATGGGGCACGGGTCGATAACAGCATGGAAAAACTCATCATGGTTGCGCCGCCTAAATTTCTTGGTTTGCTGCGTGAAAAACTCGACAACACCACCCAAAAGCTGGTCATTCATACGCTTTCAAAGGATTTGAGCAAAGCCTCTCTTGCCGATATTCAACATGCCGTAAGCGACTTACGCTAACGTTTTCACCGTCACTCGTTCTTTTTCTGAATAGGATGCTTTTCAACTAAATTTCAGCTAAAGAAGTTGTCGCTCTCGCCGATAGTCGTCTGATCCCCTGACGAAGTTGAGAGCGACCATGTTTTCCTCCCTACGCGCACGCATTTTATTAGCCGCCCTGACCGCTATTGTGTTAGCTCTGATTATTAACGGCATCGCTAGCTACACCACTGTAAAATTCCATAACACTCAGCAAGTAAGCAGAAACCTCAATGCTGTTGTCGATGGTAACACCCAAGCAATTAATGAGTGGTTTAACGCCCGTTATACAATGCTGGCTAGCATGGAAGATGCGGCAAGCAGTAGCGACCCTCTTGTCGCTCTGCGCCAGCTGGCTAACTCTGGCAACTTTTTAACCTCTTATCTGGCCTATCCTTCCACATCTGACGCGGTTTTCTCTGACGGCTGGCAACCACCTAGTGATTACGACCCACGCCAACGGCCGTGGTACGAGGCTGCTGCAAAAGCACAAGACACCATTATCACAGCCCCTTATGTGGACGCTCAAACCGGTGGATTAGTCGTTACCTTTGCTCGCCCTTTTTATCGTAATGGTCAGCTCGCTGCTGTCATTGGTGCTGATATTACAATAGAAGACGTTATTGAAATTGTCGCCAGCATTGCCCCGACACCTTCAAGCTTTGGCTTTTTGACGACGGAAGATGGCACGCTTGTAGCGCATCCTGACGCTCAACTAACGCTTGAGCCCTCTTCAGTATTGAGCAGCGATCTTACCAACGACAGTCTGGCTCAGATTATCCAAGCCGAAGAGCCCCAAGCGCTTGAACTACAAGACAGTGCCAAGCTGCTAATGGGAAGTACCGTTGGCGGCAGCAGTGGCTGGCAGCTGGTGGTAGCGCTTGATGAATACGAAGCGACCGCTGGTCTGCGTGCCATCGCGACAACCTCGATCATTACCCTGCTCGTCGTCGCCGCCATTACCGCAGTGGTATTTAGCCTACTACTTTCCCTACTGCTTCGCCGCTTGCTAGGCGTGCGTAATGCAATGGATAACATTGCTTCCGGAGAAGGTGATTTAACCCAGCGCCTGCCGGAAGAAGGCAACGATGAAGTGACCCAAATTGCCAGCGCTTTCAACAGCTTTGTTGGCAAAATGGAAGCCGTATTGATTGATGTACGCACAAGCAGTGAAGCTGTTCACCATGCGGCTAATGAAATTGCCATGGGCGGTCAGGATTTATCGCGCCGCACCGATAACGCTGCGTCTAGCCTGCAGCAAACGTCTGCATCGGTTGAGCAAATCACCAGCACGGTTCAGCACACCGCTGCCTCTGCGCAGGAAGCCAACCAACTTTCCAATGAGGCGTCAAACGTCGCGAAAGAAGGTGGTCAAGTGGTGGCAAATGTCGTTACCACGATGGAAGACATTACCCATGCTTCCGATAAAATTGGCGACATTGTCACATTAATGAACAGCATTTCGTTTCAAACCAACCTGCTGGCACTTAACGCTTCGGTAGAAGCTGCCCGAGCAGGTGAACATGGCCGAGGTTTTGCAGTCGTTGCTGATGAAGTACGTAAGCTAGCAGGGCGCAGTAGCGAAGCAGCCAATGATATCCAAAAACTGATTGAGGATTCGCAAACCAAAGTCAATAAAGGCACCTCGCTGGTGCGCAACGCAGGTGCAACGATGCAGGATATCGTGGCCCATATTACCCGCGTGACGGAGGTACTTGCCGAAATTAACGCGGCCACCAGCGAGCAGAGCGATGGCATTAACCAAGTCAACATTGCGGTTGCTGAGCTTGACCGTATGACCCAAGAAAACGCTGCAATGGTGGAAGAGTCCACGACCGCTGCCGAACAGCTAAAAGAGCAAGCTGAGCATCTCTCGGGGACGATCAGCAGCTTTAAGCTGTCGCATGCCACTACACCGGCTCTCCAGGTGCCCTATCAAGCGTCTGCCAGCCAACATCGCCATATTGCCTAAGGAATATGCTATGCATTTTCGCTCGTTACGCTCTTTTGTCGTGGCACTGGCAGGCCCCTGCCTGCTAGCCATTGTGGCTGCACTGGTGGTGTATAACCTGATCGCCGCCACTCATACCCAGCAAACCGTGGATGAGCATACCAGTGAACTCATGAACAGCGCGCTGGATGCCCGCTTAAATGCGATTGCCGATGCCGAGGGACGACGCATTCAACGCGAGCTGGATAAAGCGATGACGCTAGCCAAGCAGCTCGCCACGACCAACGCGTTAATGGGCGTAGAAGACGCAGAAGGCCAGCGTGCGCTGTACTTAAGCCGCCGACAGCTCTCCAACTTAGTACGGCAAACAGTTGCTGATAACCCTGAACTTTTGGATGCCTATATTGGCTGGGAACCCAATGCCTTTGGAGACGACGCACGCTACGCGGGTGACGAGCGCTACGGTCATGACGGCAGCGGCCGCTTTATGCCCTGGTGGTACCGCACGGAAGAGGGTGAGTTAGCCATACTCCCGTTAGGTGACGACATGGAAAGCGAGACGCGTCTGGCCAGCGGCGTGCGTGAAGGAGAGTACTACCTGTGTCCGCGTGAAACCTTGACCGCCTGTATTATTGACCCGGCAGCGTACGACTTTGGCGGCGAGACCCAGCTAGTCACCTCGTTCAACGCACCGATCTTGGTGGATGGCGAATTTCGCGGAATCGCAGGGGTTGATTTAGCGCTTAACTTTATTCAAACCCTGTTAAGCGATGCTAATCAAGCGCTTTACAACGGCGCAGGACGGATGACACTAGTGGCAGGGCGTGGCGGTTTAGTTGCCGATACCGCTAACCAGGACTCCCTGGGGGCACACGCTAGCGACTCCCTAAATGCCACTCTGTTGGCAGGTATTGAACAAGCCGCTACTCAGGGGAGTCTCCAAAGCAGTATGGCGGACGGTATGCTTCAGCGCTATCAGCCGATCACCCTTGGCGACACTGATCAGCCCTGGGTGCTGGTACTACAGCTGCCTGAATCAGTGGTATTGGCCGAGCTGAACGCCTTGCAAGATGTGCTCAGTGAACAGCGTCAACAAAACACCCTGGGCATGACGCTGGTGGGGCTGCTGTTGGCAGCCATTGGTGTTGCCGCACTGTGGTGGATTGGTGGACGCATCGCACGTCCCCTTAAGCGCTTGGCTAATCGTATGGAAGAGATCGCCACGGGACATGGCGACCTGACCCAACGTTTGCCGGTTCATGGCCGCGATGAAAGTGCAGCTGTAGCAACACAGTTCAATGCCTTCGCAGAGAAAATCCAAGCCATTTTGCTGGATGTCCGACGCAGCAGCGAAGCAGTCAACCACGCGGCCAATGAGATTACCCAAGGGGGGCACGACCTTTCACGGCGTACCGAACAGGCCGCCGCCAGCCTGCAACAGACATCTTCTGCCATGGAAGAGATCAGCAGTACCGTTGGTCACACCACCCACGCTTCTCAGGAGGCCAGCGGGCTCTCACAAACCGCCTCTGAATTAGCAGCCCGAACAGATAGTGCATTTGAGCAGGTGGTCGCTACGATGACCGATATTCGCACTAATTCTGATGAAATTCAGAGTATTGTCAGCGTTATTGATGGCATCGCTTTCCAAACCAATCTGCTAGCGCTAAACGCCTCTGTAGAAGCAGCTCGTGCTGGGGAGCATGGCCGTGGGTTTGCCGTCGTGGCGGATGAAGTCAGGCAACTGGCCTCTCGCAGCAGTGATGCCGCCAAAGACATCCGTCAACGCATCAATGCCTCGGCAGGTAAGGTAGAAAGCGGCACTCAAATGGTGCGCGATGCAGAAGCAGCGATGCATGAGTTAGCCCAAAGCGTAACGCGAGTGACCCAAATGCTTGGCGATATCAGCACGGCAGCGAGGGAACAAAATGATGGCATCAGCCAGGTAAGCATTGCCGTCACCGACCTTGATCAGATGACTCAGCAAAACGCGGCCCTGGTGGAAGAGTCCACCACTGCTGCCGAACAGCTAAAAGATCAGGCTGAGCGGCTCGATGCATTGGTAGGCGGCTTCATACTCGAAGCGAATAGTAGTCGCCAGGATCAACCCACCCTGCCTGCGCCAACGCCTGCGCGACAGTACTAATCAACCCCAACGAGGGATAGTAAAACAGATCCATTAGGCCACGTTGATATTAAGCGGTATAACACCTGGCCTAGGGGATCGGCGGTAAAGGGATGTCATCACTGCGCTTGGCACCCGCCGTCATCTCACGGCAAAGCCGCAAGAACTCGCGCACGCCGGTGGTGAGATACTTGTGACGGTGCCAAATAAAGGTGAACTGACGTTTTAAGTCTAACTCCGGTGTTGGCAGCGGCACTAAGCTGCCACGCCGGAAAGCATCACGCAGCGCGAGCCTGGAAACGCAGCCAATGCCCAGGCCCGACTCTACCGCCCGCTTAATGCCCTCGGTATGTTCAAGCTCCAGCAGGGTATTAAACCGGCTACGCCGATGCCGCGCGGCATGCTCAAGGGTCATGCGAGTGCCAGAACCCTCCTCGCGCATTATCCAATCTTCTCGCAGCAGTTGTTCCAACTCCAAGTGTTCACGCCCTGCCAACGGATGGCGCGGTGAGCAAAACACACACAGCTCATCCTCTACCCAGGGCTGGCTGATAATCATATCGTCGTCGCACTGGCCTTCAATCAACCCTAAATCAAGCGAGTGCTGGCGCACACTCTCAATAATGTGGCGCGTATTACGCACCGCTAAGCGCACCCGACTACCGGGATAGCGCTGCATAAAATCACTAATCAATAAAGTCGCTAAATAATTACCTATAGTCAGCGTTGCCCCCACCTCCAACGCGCCCACCCCTTGCTGGCCTCGCAACAACTCTTCCACTTCTTCCGCCCTATCCAGCAAGGCAACCGCTTTAGGCAACAGCTGAAAGCCCAACGCATTGAGTTTTAGACGCTTGCCAATGCGGTCAAGCAGTTGGCAGTCAAATTGACGCTCAAGCTCCGCCAGCGCTGTGCTGGTGGCAGATTGAGACATAGCAAGGGCACGCGCCGCCTGAGAAACACTTTCGTGTTGGGCGACGGCTACAAAGACTTCTAACTGGCGCAAGGTGTAATGCATAGCAGCGACCTATCTTGATTCGGCATTTATATCTATTTTTTAGATAAGGGTTATCAGTATAATTTGCTTAACAGATAACCCTCTCTTTATTTATAATCATAGGCAACATATTTAGCCATTTTTTATACTTTTTTAGAATATGGCAGACGAGGCTTACGCCACTCTGCCCATTGGAGGAGTCAGCATGAGCAAGTTTGCCTTGGAAGAAGTTCTCAGCGTTCACCACTGGAACGACACTCTGTTCAGCTTTCGCACTACCCGTGAACGCAGTCTGCGCTTCAAAAACGGCCAGTTTGTTATGATCGGCTTGGAAGTCAACGGTAAACCGTTGATGCGTGCTTACTCCATTGCCAGCCCCAATTACGAAGACCATCTAGAATTTTTCAGCATCAAAGTACCCGATGGCCCGCTTACCTCGCGCTTGCAGCATCTAAAAGTTGGCGACCAAATTATGGTCAGCCGTAAGCCTACCGGCACGCTGGTATGCGATGACCTGCTACCGGGCCGCAACCTTTATATGCTTTCCACCGGCACAGGCCTCGCACCATTTATGAGTCTGATCCAAGACCCTGAAGTGTACGAGCGCTTTGAAAAAGTGGTGCTGATACATGGCGTGCGCGAAGTGTCTGAGCTGGCTTACGCCGACTTCATTACCAAAGAGTTACCTGCGCACGAATATCTGGGCGATGACATTGCCGAGAAACTGGTGTACTACCCCACGGTTACCCGTGAAGAGTTTCACACCATGGGGCGCCTGACCGACCACATTCGCAGCGGCAAGCTGTTTGAAGATACCGGTCTTCCGCCGATTGACCCACGCCAAGACCGCGCGATGATTTGCGGTAGCCCCGCCATGCTCGACGACACTAGCGCACTGCTAGACGAGCTGGGCTTGAATATTTCCCCGCGCATGGGCGAGCCGGGCGACTACGTGATTGAGCGCGCCTTTGTTGAAAAGTAAGCAGTAACAAGCAAGAAATTGGCGGCTAGGTAAGCGACCGCCAACTAATAACAACGCCCCGCTAAACAACACCATTTAGCGGGGCGTTTTGGTAACGTTAGGCAGCTAGGCCTGTCGCGGTTAAACCGCGTCTTTACCGGTTTCACCAGTACGAATACGGATTACCTGCTCCAGTGGCATTACAAAGATTTTACCGTCACCAATCTTACCGGTGTTTGCCACTTGAGTGATGGCATCAATCACCTGCTCGGCCATATCGTCATCAACGGCTACTTCTAATTTCACCTTGGGCAGAAAATCCACCACGTACTCTGCGCCACGGTATAGCTCAGTATGGCCTTTCTGACGGCCAAAGCCCTTCACTTCCGTTACCGTAATGCCCTGCACGCCGATATCAGAGAGCGATTCGCGTACGTCATCAAGCTTAAACGGCTTGATAATGGCTGAGATCAATTTCATTGCGACATCCTCTAGCTTGGTGGCCTTTTATCAAAGGGTGGCGGGACACTGCTGTTAGCCAAGCCCGTTAGCGTTAAGCATACACCGCTACCGGCAGAGAATAAAAAATCAACGCCATGGATTGTAAGAATACACTAAAACAAAAAGGCCTCCCTATAGGGAGGCCGAAAGAACACGCCAGCTCACTTCATTAGCGCAGGCTTATTTCTTA
This sequence comes from Vreelandella neptunia, assembly GCF_000712975.1. Lineage (GTDB taxonomy): Bacteria > Pseudomonadota > Gammaproteobacteria > Pseudomonadales > Halomonadaceae > Vreelandella > Vreelandella qaidamensis. The sequence goes on from NZ_JHQL01000002.1 coordinate 424,217, forward strand.
ACACTAAACTCAGGGTAAGCTTCAAGACCACACTCGGCGATATCGACACCTTCATACTCTTCTTCTTCGCTAACGCGAATTCCCATGATGGCTTTCAGTACCAGCCAAACCACAAGACTTGCCACGAATACCCAGCCAAAGATACCGACGATACCAATCAGCTGTGCACCGAAAGAAGCATCACCATTGGTCAGCGGCACTGCTAATACACCCCAGATACCCACAACACCGTGTACCGAGATTGCACCCACTGGATCATCAAGTTTCAGCTTGTCCAACGTGACAATAGAGGCGACGACGATCACACCACCCACAGCACCAATCACAGCAGCGCCCAGTGCAGAAGGAGACAGCGGATCAGCGGTAATCGCCACTAGACCTGCTAACGCGCCGTTCAGTGCCATAGTAAGGTCAGCTTTACGGAACCACAGCTTGGCAAGAATCAGTGCCGCTAGAACGCCACCCGCAGCGGCTGCGTTGGTGTTCACAAATACTTGAGCAACGTTGTTAGCAGAGCTGATATCAGACATTTTCAGCTCAGAGCCACCGTTGAAACCGAACCAGCCCATCCACAGAATGAAGGTACCCAGGGTCGCCAGCGGCATATTTGCGCCTGGAATCGCATGGATCGAGCCATCTTTACCGTACTTACCTTTACGTGGGCCAAGCACTAAGACACCAGCTAAGGCAGCGGCTGCACCAGCTAAGTGAACAATGCCGGAACCCGCATAGTCAGAGTAACCCACTTCAGACAACCAGCCGCCGCCCCATGTCCAGTAACCAGATACTGGGTAGATAAAGGCTGTCATCACCACGGCGAAAGCTAGAAATGCCCACAGTTTCATACGCTCGGCAACCGCACCCGACACAATCGACATGGCGGTTGCGACAAACACTACCTGGAAGAAAAAGTCAGAGCGCATGGAGTAATAAGGTGCATCGTCACCACCAGCCGTCACCGCATCAACGCTATTTTCAGTGCCGATCAGGAAGCCAAGGTTAGGTAAGAAGCCACCTGCGCTGCTGGAATACATAATGTAGTAACCCACCAGTAAGTACATGGTGCAGGCAATCGCAAACAGCGCGATATTTTTGGTCAAAATCTCGGCGGTATTTTTTGAACGCACCAAACCCGCTTCAAGCATCGAGAAGCCAGCGGCCATCCACATTACGAGCACGCCGCAAATTAAGAAGTAAAACGTATCGAGCGCATAGCTCAAATCAGCTAACTCATTCATGAGGTGTTCCCCGTTGTACTAAGAGAAGTTATACGTAAAAACAGTCCGGAAAGTGTTGATCACACAGCGTCTGCGCCGCGCTCACCGGTACGAATACGGATCACATCTTCTAATGGCGTTACAAACACCTTGCCGTCGCCAATTTTGCCACTGTTAGCTGCGCTGCAAATGGCATCGAGAACGCTCTCCAAGCGCGCATCATCGACAGCAACCTCTACTTTTACTTTAGGTAGGAAATCGACCACATACTCCGCGCCACGGTAAAGCTCGGTATGCCCTTTTTGACGGCCAAAGCCTTTGACTTCAGTAACCGTAATGCCCTGAACGCCGTTATCGGCGAGCGCTTCACGAACGTCGTCAAGCTTGAATGGCTTGATGATAGCGGTGATGAGTTTCATCCCGGATCTCCCCTGCTGGATTAGGTAGCGGCAGCGCCGCCCGAGTTAAGTACTTACCTCGTCAATGCGCATACCGTGCCACTCAATTTTTTTTGCTTAAAAGTCAGCAGGTTGTTTCACATAATTTAAAATTATCTAACGGAGGGTCAGGCATAGCAGCATTTGCCATTAGCTGCTTGCACCATAAAAGAACATTAACAAAAGCGAGACGCTTCATTTCGATGCAGCAGCCCAATTGCGAAAGGACTGAGGCTAAATTGCAAACGACGCATGCGTATTGGCGACGGGTTGCGTATCCTTATTAATAAGCAGTGCACATTTATGCGTGGACATTTAAGGAGAGAGCGATGGCGCCTCAAGATCGCATTAGCCGTTTAGCCCAGCAAATCGGGGATCGTCTGCAAAACGCATCCCAAGCCCCAGAAGACATTCAAAAGGGCGTACAGCAGGTGGTACGCGGTGCCTTTGACCGGCTGGAACTGGTGTCACGGGAAGACTTTGATATTTTGATGGATGTACTACAGCGCACGCGCTCACGCGTTGAAGCGCTGGAGCGGCAGGTAGCCAGCCTTGAGGCAGCAGTGGAAGCCTCTACGTCTACAAGCAACACCCCTGTTGAAGCAGAAGCACCACCAGCGCCCGTTCAACCACAAGGTACTAGTGCTAACAGTACCGAGCCTCCTAAAACGGATACTCCAAAGTAAGCAACATCCGTTCGCCAGCGGTGAGAGATACCAGCTGCTGGCTTCTTTATCTATTTAGCCACCATCACCATCACTCACAGTCGAAATGATGGTGATGGTGCGTCTATACGCCAATGTTGAGCACCAATAAAGGGCAGCCAAACGAATTGTTGCATCCAATCGCGAAGCAACTGCACCACGCTGCCCTCACCGTTTGGCGCCAGCGATTGATAAGGGCGCTCAGTGAATCTTGATCTGGTAAAGCACGCAGTAGATCACCGGTAGTACAATAAGGGTGAGTAGCGTGGCGACACCGAGACCACCAATCAGCGCGACCGCCATGCTGGCGAAGAATGCATCACTAATCAGCGGGATCAGCCCTAGCATGGTAGTCAGCGCAGCCATGGAAACGGGCCGGACACGACTAATGGCAGCGCGTACTACAGCGTGATAGCGATCTTTGTGCAGTGGTAGCTGCACATTGATCTCTTCTACCAGCACAATGGCATTCTTGATCACCATCCCAATCAAACTCAGTGTGCCCAGCAACGCCATAAACGAGAACGGCATCCCAGTTATCAGAAGTGCAGCGACTACCCCGACAATGGTCAGCGGTACCAAAAACCAGATCGCCAGCGGCTGACGGAAGTTGTTAAACAACACCACCGTGATGATAAACATCATTACCAAGCCAAGTGGCAGTGAGGAAAATAGGCCGCTCTGTGCTTCACCAGCAGTCTCAAATTCACCGCCCCACTCAAGTCGGTAACCGGGTGGCAGGTCAAGCGCCTCTACTTGCGGTCGAACCTGAGCCAATACACTAGCCGCAGTCACGCCACTGAGCGGGTCGGGTTCACCATATACTGCTAGCATGCGTTCGCGGTCACGGCGCATCATCAATGGGTCAGCCACCTGGGTCGTCACATCGCGCATCACTTGGTCTGCAGTGATGTAGCGCCCCTGTTCAGCGCTCCATACGTTAAGTGATCCGACGTTATCGATATCATTGCGCTGCTCGGGTATGGCCCTGGCAACAATCGGGATAAGGTCACTGCCGTCACGATAAATGCCCACCTGACTACCACTGGTACTTAGCGCCAGTGTGGCCGCCAGATTCTCACGGGTAACGCCCAGCCGTCGCGCTGTGTCTTCGGCAAAAATTGGCACCACGGCCTGAACACGGTTACGCCAGCTAGTGCGTACGCTGACCATATTGGACGTATCACTAAACAGGGCTGCAACTTGTTCACCTAGCTGGCGTAAGACAGCAGGATCGCTGCCGTATAGCCTTGCTTCAATTTTCGCTTTCGGAGCAGGGCCAACTTCCAACGGGGCAATTTTATAGTCGATATCACTGTGATCACGTTCAAGCACCGCTTCAACATCCGCCATGCGCGCTTGCTGCGTGACCTTGTCATCAGTTTCAATTATTAGCTGCGAATAGCTGGCATAACGGTCTTCCGGCGCATAGGTTAGGGTAAAGCGCTGGGCACCGCCGCCAATAACGGTGGTAAGGTGGCGTACACCGTCCATGTCCATGACCACGTCTTCAAGTTCAGCGACCCGCCGTTCAGTTTCCAGAATATCGGTGCCTTCTGGTGTGCGGTAATCGACAAAGAAGAGAGGCGTATTCGAGGCAGGGAAGAAGGCATTCTTGACGGAACCAAAACCGACAACCGCGCCTGCCAGTATTACCAATACCAGCCCAATCGTCAGCCAACGCAGCCGGATACCCGCCACAATCACACGGCTAAATACGCGGTACACCACGCCTGTATAGGGGTCTTCGTCTGTGCTGCTAGGGGCGACATTGCGAAACAGCAGCTTGAAATAGAAAGGCGTGAGCGTCAGCGCTGTTAGCCAACTTAACAGCAATGAATACAGCAACACATAGAACAGCGAGCCGATAAATTCACCGGTGGTATCCGGCGACAACCCAATTGGTGCAAACGCCGCCACTGCAATCAGCGTGGCTGCCAGCAGCGGCCAAGCGTTTTGCTTAACCACCTGATGTGCCGACTCACGAATACTTTGGCCGCGCTTAAGGCCTACTAGCATGCCTTCGGTAACCACAATGGCATTATCGACCAGCATACCCAAGGCGATAATCAGCGCACCCAGGGAGATTTTCTCCAGTTGCAAGCCGTGGATACGCATCAACATAAAAGTGCCAATAATGGTGATCAGCAGAATAAAGCCCATCAGTAGACCGCTGCGCCAGCCCATAAACAGCATTAGCACCACAATAACGATGGACACCGCCTGAAGCAGGCTGATTAGAAAACCGGATACCGCGTCATCTACCACGCTCGGCTGGTCATAGACCACATTAAGCTCCATACCCAACGGCGAACGTGCCTCCAGTTCCTCTAGCCGTTGATCTAAGCGGGCACCTACTTCGACCACGTTAACGCCACTTTCAAACGAGATGCCTAGGGAAATGGCCGGTCGCCCCATATCACGATAGAGCAGTTGTGGTTGCTCGGCTAAGCCACGGGAAACCTCCGCGATATCGCTCAACCTCACTAACTCACCGTTGCCTTCACTGACGATGAGCGCACGTAAATCATCAATATTGGCAGAACTACCCGACGGCGTTACCCGGAAACGCTGGCCTCCCTGCTTTAAGTGTCCCGAATCGACTACCGCATTTTGCGTATCAAGCAGTTGTTGGAGTGAACTTAGAGGGATGTTCAGCGCACGTAGCCGCTCTCGGTCAACTTCTATGAAAATGCGCTCTTCCCTGACCCCCGCCAGCGACACCTTTTCAACCCCCTCCACCAAGGCGAGTTCACGCTTAAGAAACTCGGCATGACCTTTTAAGTCAGGCATGGCGTAGCCATCCCCGGTCAGGTTAATCATCAGACCGAACACATCGCCAAAATCGTCATTAACACGAGACTGACTCGCGCCTGGCGGCAAGGCAGCTTGAGCATCGCCCACTTTGCGGCGTAAGGAATCCCAAAGCTGTTGCAGCTCATCGTTTTGAACCGTGCTTTGCAGTTCAACGGTGATTTGCGAAAACCCATCAGAACTCACCGAGCTGATGCGTTTGATCGAGGGCATTTCTTGAATGGCTTCTTCCAGCGTTGAAGTAACTTCCTGCTCTACTTCTTCTGGTGTAGCGCCAGGGTACTGGGTAGTGACCAGCGCATTGCGAATGGTAAATTCAGGAAACTCAAGCTGCCCCATACCCGTGAAAGCCAGCGACCCACCTACGAGTAGCACCACGGTCATTAAATAACTAGCGGCCCGGTGGCGTAAGAAGTAATCAACCATCTTATAGCCCCTGTTCCTTGACCCATGGCGTTACCCGCATTTCCGTACTAACGCGATGGGCTCCCGCCGCCACCACACGATCATTCGCGTCCAGCTCACCACTCACCTCTAGTCCCTTAGATGTCAAACGCCCCACCTCAACTGGCACTGCCTCTAGACGGTCAGGTGATTGAAAACGCCACACCACCGCCTGCTCTGGACTATCAGCAAGATAGCTAATGGCCTCAGGCGGCAAATGCCACACGGCACTGTCGGACGCTGGTAACAGCTGGCCTAAATCAAGCCGTACGGTGGCGCTCATACCATCGAGCAGCGTGATATCGTCTGGCTGCGGCAGCCGGAGTGTTACCTCATACGCAAGGCTTTGGGCACTGGCTTGAGTGGTGTACGACGCTAGTTGCGCAAGATAAGGTTTTTCGCTGTTGCCAAACCGCACTTCAAAGGCCATCGCCGTTTCAAAGGGTGAAACACTATCACTGCGTGGTATTTGCTGAACAATTTGCTGTGGTAAATGAAAGACCACATCAAGCTGCCCTGGCTGCTGAATCACCGCCACCGTTTCTTGCACTTGAACGATCTGCCGGTTATCTACGGGCACCTGAGCAATCACGCCATCATAAGGAGCGCGTAGCTGGGTGTTTTCTAGCTGTTCTTCAGCTTGCTCAAAAGTCGCCCGAGCGGCACGCCATTCCGCCTCTGACTCATCAAACCGAGCCTGGCTGATCGCACCGCGCTCTAAGGTGTAACGCATACGCTCGCGGGTTGCTTGCGCCAACTCTAACCGCGAACGGGCGCTGTCCAACTCGCTGCGCACGTTACGATCATCAATACGGGCGATGAGAGTGCCTTCCGTTACCTGCTGGCCTGGGCTCACGTTAACCTCTAAGAGCTCGCCCGCCATGCGAAACGACAGATTGCTGCGTGTAGTGGCTTCAACCCGCGCAGGAAACTGGCGCTGCAGCGCTGCGCCAGACGCTTCCAGTGTGATCAATTTCACCGGCCGGGGAGGTTGTTCATTCTGGTCCTCGGCATCAGCGGCACCCGCCACCAGCAGCAGGACCAGCAACGCTGGAAGTAATCGAATCACAGTGTTACGCACAGCGGACTCCTCGGCGGTGTTATTAATACGCAGTCAGGGGGAATTTCACTGACATTCATGAATGTCAGTTAACGTGTATACTAATAGCCTACTGGCGACTTTGCCATTCAGTAATGCCAAAATATGGGCACTTTTTTGTTAGGAGCTGCTATGTCACGCCGCAAAGCTGAGGCTGAACGCACCCGCGAGGCCATACTTGATGCCGCAGAAACTCAGTTTCTCGCCCAAGGCGTGTCGCGCACTACCTTGGCCCATATTGCGGCGGCAGCGGGGGTTACCCGCGGTGCGATTTATTGGCATTTTGAGGATAAAGCGGCCGTATTTAATGCCCTGCTTGAGCGTGTTCGCGTGCCGCTTGATGAGATCGTCGATGAAACAGTGCTTCGTTTAGGCAATGCTCCGACTCAGTGTTTACAGGGAATTGCCCACAGTGCACTCCGCGCTATTTGCTATAACCTTCCGCTGCAGCGCGCCGCGACCATTGTGCTGCACCGCTGCGAAAAGTTAGAAGATGACCATCCGCGTATCAGTATGATTACCCAACTATCAGAGCATTCAAAAGCGCAGGTAGAACAGCTCTTCGAACAGGCTAAGCTGAGCGGCCAATTACGCCAGGGCCTTAGCCCTTCAAGTGCCCGCCTTCAGTTTCACAGCTTTTTAATCGGCGTTTGCTTTGACTGGCTGCAAGACCCACAACAGTTTGAATTGGCAGACGAATACGAGAGCATGGTCGACACCTTAATGCGAGGGATGATGGTGGACCATGCAAAACATCACGTCTAAGCCCGCTTCTTGTACCGGTTCAGCACATTATCTCGCATAGCAGCGGGCATAGAGCAGCGGGCATGGTCTTGGTTAGTTGATATCTAATAAGTAGCCATAAAATGCTGTGTTCCGCTGCCACCCTAACGACTCATAAAGCTGCTGGGCACGCTCGTTTTCCACCTGAGTCATAAGAATCAAACGCGCGACGCCATGCTCACGCGCCAGCTGGGTAGCCGCTTCCATTAATGCTCTGCCCGTGCCTTTCTCGCGACTCTCCGGCACTACAAAAAGATCGTTTAGCGTCCAACGGGCGTTTAAGCCTACTGTAGAAACCCCAGGATAAAGCTGCACGAAGCCGGTAAGGGCACCGTCACTCGTTTCGCTCACCAAGATACGTGAGTCCGCCTGCCGAAAACGCTGCTGCAAAAAGTCACGTGCCGCACCGCTATCGCTCGGCTGCTGATAGAACTGCCGATAGCCCTCCAGTAACTCGGTTAAGGTATCAAGGTCGTTAATAGTCGCTGCGCGAATTGTAATCATGCTGCCGCCTCCTAGACGTATTCCTTAGCATCTTAGTCGTAAGCTACCTTCATCCCAACGCAGTTGCTCTTGATCAAGTCAAACTGACCTCCAGTAAACAACGTATCGGCAATGAAAGACAGTCGGTGCCGCAGCATACCTGTCTTAAAAAGACAGCTAATCAGTACAACGAATCCGGCTTCCATCGGCTGACAACCAACGGCTATTTGAAAAGCACTGAGTAGAAAGTTATCAGTTAAGCTTGAATTAGCGCACCCTTCTCAACAAATACGCTATATCTAGATGAACGGTCTGCGTATTCGCGCAGTGCTTTCTTGTAGTAGGGTATGTTTTTTACACACTCATCTATCTATCCATCAAACAGCAAGGGGACAACACGTTCCCAATGGGGTCAACGTGGTTCAATCGCTCTCTTCGCACACAGAATCCCGCACTTCAAGATGGAAGGCTTGGAGCGTGCACATCTTCACCGCCAGCGGCGTACTGCTCGGCACAATGGCGCTACTTTCACTGATCGACAATAACCCAGTCGCCTGCTTACTCTGGCTAGGTGCAGCAATGATGGTCGATGGTTTCGATGGCACCCTGGCGCGTAAGTATGAAGTAAAAACCGTTCTGCCCCACTTCGATGGTTCGACGCTTGATATGGTCATCGATTATCTAACCTGGGCGTTTATTCCCGCTCTGTTTATTTATTTCTTTATTGAGTTGCCGCCCAATTTCGAATTGCTGTCAGTGTTCATCATTCTGTTGTCATCGATGTTCTGTTTCTGCAATGTCGATATGAAAAGCCAAGATAATTATTTTGTTGGCTTTCCTGCCGCCTGGAACATCGCCGCAGCCTATTTTTATATTCTCGATTTACCGCCTTTTATTACCTTTGCGTCTATCGTTTTTCTAGCCATTCTTACCGTGACTAAGATGAAATTTCTTCATCCGTTTCGGGTTCGTCAGTTTATGCCGCTCAATATCGCCATCACGCTGTTATGGTGCGCATGTACAACGTCACTGGTGCTCTCCAGCCCCGACCATACCGCTTGGGCACTATGGGGATGGGGCATTGCATCCGTTTACTTCATCGGTATGTGCGTATGGCGTACCGCTCAAGAGGCGTTTTAACTTAGCGATAGCAAACAATGCTTACTTCAGCGCCACCTCATGCTGCTGTGCCTCCTCCACCATCTCGGTGGCAAGCTCTCCCACGGTGCGCACGGCATCTTCAATGGCCGGTGTTAGCGTAAATGCATAGTTAAGACGTAAACACTGGCGAAACTTGCCAGAGGCTGAAAATAGCGAGCCAGGTGCCACATGGATAGCGCGCTGAGCCAAGCGCTCATTAAGGCGCACACAATCCACCAAGGCGGGTAACTCCACCCATAGCAAAAAACTGCCTTGCGGATAGCTGATGCCTGAACCTTTAGGGAAATAGCGCTGCACCCAGTTAATCATGACGTCCCGTTGGCGCTGATATTGGCGAGTGGCATAGCGAAGGTGACGCTCGTAGTGGCCTTTGGCAACAAACTCGGCTACCGCCAGCTGCGGTAATGTGGCTGAGGCACCGGTAGAGACATACTTCATATGCAGTGCCTTGTCCCGATAACACCCCGGCGCCAGCCAGCCCACCCGCAGCCCAGGCCCCACCGTTTTGGAAAAACCGCTGCATAACAACACCCGCCCGTCATCGTCGAAAGATTTCACTGTCAACGGCCTTGGGTGGGTATAGGCGAGATCACCGTAGATATCGTCTTCAATAATGGCCACGTCGAAGCGTTGGGCAAGTTGAAACAGCGCCTTTTTCCGCGCCTCGCTCATGGTGTAGCCCAGCGGATTGTTATACGTCGGAGTGACCTGTATGGCACGGATCGGCCACTGTTCCAGCGCCATTTCCAATGCTTCCAAACTGATACCGGTTTGCGGATCAGTAGGAATCTCTAACGCTTTTAGGCCATTGGCTTTTAGGATCTGCATGGTGCCGTAAAAGCTGGGCGAGTCCACAGCCACCACATCGCCAGGCTGAGTGAGGGTGCGCAGTGCTATCGATAATGCCTCCTGACAGCCGGTGGTGATCATAATGTCATCTGGATGCAGCAAACAACCGGAGGCAATGGCCAAGCGCGCTACCTGCTGACGCAGCTCGGGGCTACCACTTAGTTTGTCGTAGTTAAAGCCATTCAGATCGTGCTTACGATGCAGCCCCGACAGTATTTTCGACAACGGCTTAAGCGTTTCGTAAGCCAGATTCGGCACACCGCGCCCAAGCAACAGCCGACTATCGTCACGCTGTGTAGCGACCAGCTCTAGTACTTGATCCCATTGGGAGACATCCAGTGGGCACTGCGCAGGACGAGAGACAGATGGCAGCACCGCAGGCACTCTGCTTGGAAGAACAAAGTAGCCCGATTTCGGCCGTGATTCGATCAGCGACACATCCAACAGTTGCCGATAAGCTTCCTGAGCGGTCGAGATACTGACATTAAACTCCTGACATACCACTCGAATAGAAGGCAAGCGATCACCCACGCGGTAAATACCGTGCTCAATTCGCTCCCGCAAAATGCCAGCAACCTCCTCGTAGCGAGTCATACTCTTACCTTCTGTTTTTTAAAAACAGCCTCCAATACAGCGTTAAATATAAGCTTCTAAGCAATACAGATTCCTGCATTAGCAAGCATACAGAGGTATAGCACAGGTCATCTGTATCTTAAAAATAGAAAAGTCTATATCTGTATTGCTCTAACGCGGCTGCGTAATCTGGTTGAGCACATTGCCATCCAGGAGAACCGCTATGTCACGCTTCAGCCTCACCCAGATTCGCTGTCAGTTACGCCACTATCATCAGCGCCGTCGCAGCCGCCGCCAGTTACTAACCCTTGATGATCGACTGTTAGAGGATATCGGCATCACCCGTGCCCAAGCGTGCAAAGAGGGGCATAAACCGTTTTGGCGGCACTCGCCAATTAACAGGGGGCTGTATGAACATCGCTGAGCATGATCTTTTTATATCGCGCTAGCGGGGCTATGCCAGCGAATCTAGAGCGGTGGCCACTGCATCAAACAGCCGCTCTAGCTCAGCTTCCGTGGTACCAAAGGGAGGGCCGAACTGCAGCGTGTCACCACCATAGCGCACGTAAAACCCAGCTTCCCACAAGGCTAAATGGGCATCTCGGGGGCGAATGGTTGGGTCGCTATGACGGGGCTCCAATTGAATTGCGCCCGCTAAGCCATAGTTGCGAATATCAACAATATGGTTACGGCCTTTTAGAGCATGAAGCTTTTGTTCAAACGCAGGCGCTATCGCGCTGACCTGGGCCGGGAAGTTTTCGCGCTCCATTATTTCAAGCGCCGCTAAGCCAGCCGCGCAAGCGACGGGGTGGGCGCTGTAGGTGTAGCCGTGGGGAAACTCAATGGCGTGTGGGGCACCACCCGCGTGCATGAAAGTGTCGAAAATGTCGCTGGAGGCAATCACTGCCCCCATGGGAACCGCACCGTTAGTGATTTGCTTGGCAACGTTCATAATATCCGGCGTAACGCCAAACGCTTCGGCACCAGTGGTCGCACCGCTACGGCCAAAGGCGGTAATAACTTCATCAAATATCAGCAGAATATCGTGGGCGGTACAGATCTCGCGCAGCCGATCCAGATAGCCTTTGGGCGGCACAATTACCCCTGCAGAACCAGACATCGGCTCAACAATCACCGCCGCAATAGTCGAGGCATCGTGCAGGGCAATTTGATCAAGCAGCGCATCGGCAAGTTCGGCACCGGTTTCTGCTTGGCCCCGGGTAAACGCATGGCCCGCTTGCAGGGTGTGCGGAAGATGCGTGACGTCCATCAATTGGCCGTAATGCTTGCGGTTGCCACCAATACCGCCCAGGCTGGTACCACCAATATTCACCCCGTGATAGCCCTTGGCTCGGCCAATCATACGGGTTTTCTCAGGTTTACCTTTTAACCGCCAGTAGGCCTTGGCCATTTTGACCGAGGTATCGGCAGCTTCTGAGCCAGAGTTAGTGAAGAACACATGATCCAAGCCTGCAGGAGTAAGGCTGGCGATTTTTTCCGCTAACTTAAACCCCAGCGGATGGCCAATTTGGAAGCTTGGCGCAAAATCGAGCGTGCCCAGCTGAGCCGACACGGCCTGTTGAATCTCTTCACGGTTATGGCCCGCGCCGCAGGTCCATAAGCCAGAGAGTGAATCGAATAGCTTACGGCCCTGGTCGTCAATGTAGTAGCGCCCTTCTGCGCCAGCGATAACCCGCGGATTGGCGTGAAAATCCCGGTTTGCGCTAAACGGCATCCAAAAGTGTTGATTAAGCGCGCTAGGGCAAGCGCGCTCCTCATCAATAAACGCTTGGGGAGTGGTGGTGTTTTTTAGGCCAAACATGCTGTTCAGCTCCATCGCTATGAGACATGGCCTCAGCATGCGCCACCGAACACGTTTATAAAATTACGATTTTCTTTTGCTCACGTTAGAAAATTTATACGTAATAGGCACCACCGCACAGCCGCCCTGCCAAACGGTGGCTCATTACTTATAGTACGACGTCATACCCTTCAAACTTGGGCGGGCCAAGGTAGATACCTTCCGGCGCTTTGGCATTGGCGTGGGCTTTGCGAAACGCTTCCGACTTGGTCCAGGCGCGGAAGGCATCTTCCGACTCCCATACGCTGTGGGAGATAAATACGGTATGGTCTTCCTGGCTTTCACCCTGCAGCATTTGAAACTGCTTAAAGCCCGGCACTTCATCAAGATGAGAATCACGGTTACGCCATACGTCCAAAAAATCCTCTTCGCGGCCTGGGGCTATCCGAAAACGGTTCATCGCAATATACATCGTCACTCTCCTATTAAGCTGATCCAGTTCTGCTGGATTAGTTACGTCAACGTCACCCTGATGGTAACGTCATGGTTTACCGGCGAATAGCGCTCAATCATCAGGATACGGCATGGCTAAGGCACCCATCCAGGTCGTTTGGTTCAAACGCGATTTACGCATTCATGATCATGCGCCGCTTACCAATGCGGCCGCAGCTGGCCCGGTGCTGCCGCTCTTCGCCATTGAGCCTGACCAATGGCAAGCAGCGGATAGCGCGTTACGCCATTGGCAGTTTGCTGCAGATTCGCTTGTCGACCTCTCCAATGCTGTAGCAACACTGGGCCTACCGCTATGTATCTGGCAAGGCGATATTGTCGGTTTGCTGAAGGCACTAAAAGCATACTACGGCCACATTGCCCTTCACTCTCACCAAGAAACTGGCAACGCCTGGAGTTTTGAACGAGATAAACGGGTGCATGCTTGGTGCCAAACCAACGGCATCACTTGGCAGGAAACCCGCCAACAGGGCGTGGTACGCGGGCTCAGCAGCCGCACGGGGCACCAAACCCGCTGGGAAAGCCACTGGGAATCGCTAATGTCGGCACCGACCTACCTTGCACCGCAAAGCGCCCAAACAGCCCCAGGCTGGGAAATCTTTCATCACCTTGACGTTGAGCAGCTACACACCCTGACGCTGGGGTTTGATACCACGCCGTGCCCCCAACGCCAGCGTGGCGGGCGCAGTGAAGGCCGCGCGCTTTGGCGCAGCTTTGTGCAAGCACGCGGGCGGCGTTATCGCGGCTCGCTGTCTAAACCGCTGTTGGCCTGGGAGTTTGGCTCACGGCTTTCACCTCACTTGGCCTGGGGCACGCTTTCCATGCGTGAAGTGGTCCAGTCGCTACGTCGTCAGCGGGAAAAACACAGCGATGACACGGCGTGGTCACGCTCGCTGCGCGCCTTCACTTCACGCCTTTACTGGCACTGCCACTTTATCCAAAAGCTAGAGAGCGAACCCAGCATTGAGAACCAAACGCTGCACCCGGCGCTGCGCGGCTTAAGAGAGCGTGACCCTAATCACCCTACTCTTAACGCTTGGAAACGTGGCCAAACCGGGGTGCCACTGGTAGACGCCTGTATGCGCAGCTTGATCGCGACTGGCTGGCTTAACTTTCGCATGCGCGCCATGCTAATTTCCCACGCCACGTTTGGCCTTGGGCTGCACTGGCGGGAACCGGCGCTGCACCTAGCGCGGCTGTTTACTGACTTCGAGCCGGGCATTCACTACCCCCAGGTGCAGATGCAAGCAGGAGCCACCGGCACTAATGCGCTGCGGGTATATAACCCGATTAAACAGGCGGAAGATAACGACCCCACTGGTGAGTTCGTCGCTCGCTGGGTACCAGAGCTAAAAAGACTACCGTTAGAGTGGCGTGCGACGCCCTGGGCACTGCCCGAAAGCCTGTGCCAGAGATTTGGTTTTCAGCCGGACGAACATTATCCGCTGCCCAACGATTTTGAAACCGAGGCGCGACACTGGAAGAAAATGCTGTATGAGCTAAGACGCACGCCAGAAGCCAGAGAGTCCAGCCGAGCCATTGTGGATAAGCTCGCTAGCCAGCGGCGACCCAACAAGCGTACTAACACTAGAAAGCCCGTTAATCGCAAACAGCTTTCACTATTTGATAACGAGCTATTTGATAACGAGCTATTTGATAACGAGCTATTTAGTAACGATATGCTTGCCGACAATGAAGCCACGCACGGTGAAACAGCGCCGTTAGAGGGAAACAAACCTTCCAAATAGCCCCTTACCATAGCCCCTTACCATAGCCCCTTACCAATGGCAGGGGCTATTTTTAACCGTCAGCGCAGCAAGTTAAATAAAACGCCCTAAGCCCACCGCAGAACGCAACCGATCCATAGTCACCGCCGCTTCTTCCCTAGCGCGTTCAGCACCTTTTTGTAGAACTGCTTCAATATACGCAGGGTCTTCCATCAATGCGGTGTAACGCTCGCGGGGTGCGCTTAAGTGCGCGTTTAAGTAGTCAAACACGTGGTTTTTAGCATCGCCCCAACCGATACCTGCCGCATATTGCTCACGTAGCGCTGCGGCTTCTGCATTGCTGGCAAACGCTGCGTAAATTTGGAACAGCGTGCAGGTATCCGGGTCTTTAGGCTCACCGGGTTCCAGTGAGTTGGTTTTGATTTTACGCACCAGCTTTTGCAGCTTCTTCTCGCTAGAGAAAAGCGGGATCGTATTGTTATAGCTTTTGGACATCTTACGACCGTCCAGCCCTTTCAATACCTCCCCTTTTTCATCCACAACGGCTTCAGGCTGAACAAAATATTGGCCTTTAAACAGGTGGTTGAAACGGCCGGCGATATCACGCGCCATTTCAATGTGCTGAATCTGGTCGCGCCCTACCGGCACTTTATTGGCGTTAAACATTAAGATGTCGGCAGCCATTAACACCGGATAGCCGAACAAGCCCATTGTGATACCTTTATCAGGGTCCTGGTCGCCGGCTTCTTCATTTTCTGCAACCGCCGCTTTGTAAGCATGAGCGCGGTTCATCAGCCCCTTGGCGCACACGCACGACAGCATCCACATCAGTTCGGGAATTTCTAAGATATCCGACTGGCGATAGAAAATGGCGTTATCGGTATCTAACCCTAACGCAAGCCACGTAGCGGCGATTTCCAGCCGCGACTCCTGCACACGCTTAGGATCTTGGCACTTGATCAGCGCGTGATAATCAGCAAGGAAGTAAAACGACTGTACGTTGGGGTCTTGGCTTGCCTCAATGGCAGGCTTAATAGCACCCACATAGTTACCAAGATGTGGCGTTCCGGTCGTGGTAATCCCGGTCAGCACACGGGTTTTAGCTGTCTGACTCATAGTGTGGATCCAGCTGAATAAAGGTCAAAAAAGGTAAGTCATTGTACACTTAATGCCAAACCACCGTCGCCTTTGTCTGCTGGCTTACCTCCCCTTCCTTCACGTTGATAAAGACAGGTAAGCTCTGTGCCAGCAGCGATTCGCCATCAGTACTATCCACAGCAATCACCGCCCCGAGTGCCATCACCCACGGTTGACCATCGCGTTCAATCGGGATAAATAAGCAGCTATTGTGCTCACAGGCACTGCTAAGCACCGTGGTTAACGGGTGCGCCACTAACTCTTCCCAGCTAATGATGTCCTCCCACCGATTAGGATGTTCACTGTCGATAGCAAGCACGCCCTCTCCCCACACCAGCTCACTAAAAGAAGCCACCGCCTGGGCAGCCGCTATTTCAGCACGCATTTGCGCTAACGTCGCAGCGCGGTAGTTACTTGCTAAACGCTCCTCTACCAGAGCGGATTGCACACTGATCGCGCCGACGACCACGGCGCTAGCCAGTAACCCCATGACCACGACTAACGCAACTCCTTGCTCCTGATGTCGATGTCGATGTCGATGTCGATGTCGCATATCGCCTCCTTGCGAGTACTTATTGGCAAGCTTAAAGCCCCGCCTGTAGCGCAGCCGCGCGATGGGTAACGTAAAAATCAACCGCAGCCCCCTGACGACCCAGCGGCAGCGACACCATGCTGACGCCTTTGCCGACTGGCGTTCCAAGCGGCTCGTCTCGTTCACAGCCAACGCCTGCTGCATCGTCCGACGTTGTATAGTCAAAAGTGACCAATGGCTGAGACTCCCGCATATCTTGAACCGTGCAGCGGCAGTGGGCATCAACCACCACACACTGCAGACGAAAAAAAGGCGCTCCGTTTTCATCGGTAGCGCCTTGTCTGCGTAATGTGTCAGCAACGGTTGTCGCCACATAAAGAAGCGCTTCCTGATGACGACCCAGCTGATCTACCTGCTTAAACGTATGAAAGGTGCTTAAGAAAAGCTGGCCTGCGCCAAGAACCACCACCACGCCAATGGCCATAGCAACTAATAGCTCTGGTAAGGTAAAACCGCGCTGCTCATCCATGGCAGGCCCACCGTTACGGTTGGTTGGGAAGTTGGAACACGTAGTTGAAACTATCGTGGGGTTCGTTCGGCTCAGTACGTAGGCGCACCACCACATCAAACTGGCAGCCTTGTCGGTCGATACGGCTCTCTTGCCCCTGAGTATGGCTAAGCACTGCTAGTGGGTCCGTAAACCAGTGGCTAAGCCAAGCAGATTCAATCGTCGCTAACGGAATACTATTGCAGCGTTGGTGCGCAGCAAGCGCTGCCCATAGTCGCTCTTGGGCATCTACCGCAGCAACGTTCGCCAGCGACTGCGTATAGCCAGCGCTAGCACTTTGCAGGGCTTTTACCTGCATAGCCGCCACGCCCATCAGCCCAAACGCTAATATCACCAGCGCAATCAGCGCTTCAACCAGCGAAAGGCCACGTTGCCTGGGCATTTACCAGCACGCCTCAGGCAGGCGCTCGCCCCGTGCATTAAAATGAATATCGCTGTTACAGCCATCGGCTTGGGTTGTTGTAGCCGTCAGTAAAAAGCCACCGTCGTCTTCACTGCCATCAGAAGACGTAATGGTGTAGTTGCCATCGGGAGAGGCAGGCGTAAATGTGCAGTCGGTGTAAGCGTATTGGCGTGAATAGCAGCGCTCAAGCTCAGAAGCGGCCTGCAACAACCCTGCATGCGCGTCGGTGCGCAGCGAACGCTCTACGTAACGGGTGTAACTTGGGTAGGCAATACCCGCCACTATTCCAATAATCGCGACGGTAATTAGCATTTCTACTAGCGTAAAACCGTGCTGGCGAGCCTCCTGGCAGCTAGCACGGTACAGACAAGCACGACGAAAAAGGCATAAAGGCACTGAGCGTGCTCCTGTATCAGTTGGCCCATACGCGAAGTATGTCGCAAACCGATACACTTTGCATCAGTCGCTTACAATCACTTGCTCACGCAGCTCTTTCGGCATCGAAAAGGTGATGTTTTCCTCGCGCCCCTGAAGCTCAATAGGCACCGCTGCTCCTAACGCTTGCAGCTTATCAATCACGCCTTTTACCAATACTTCTGGCGCACTGGCACCCGCAGTGACCCCAATACGGCTTACATTTTCAAGCCACGCGGGCTCAATTTGGTCGGCATTGTCGATTAAGTAAGCGGGCGTACCCATCCGCTCGGAAAGCTCACGTAGGCGGTTAGAGTTGGAGCTATTAGGGCTGCCAACAACCAGCACCAAGTCGCTATCTGCGGCCAACTCCCGTACTGCATCCTGGCGATTTTGAGTGGCATAGCAAATGTCGTCTTTGCGCGGCCCCTGGATCTCTGGGAATTTTTCACGCAGTGCGTCAATCACCTTAGCCGTGTCGTCCATCGAGAGCGTGGTTTGGGTCACAAACGCCAGCGCTGCGGGGTTATTAACCACCAGCTTCGCCACGTCCTGTTCATCCTCGACCAGATAGATCTGGCCGCCGTGAGAGGTATCGTAACGCCCCATGGTGCCTTCGACTTCCGGGTGGCCTTCATGGCCGATCAAAATGCACTCCTGACCACGCTTGGCGTAGCGCAGCACTTCCATATGCACTTTGGTCACCAGCGGGCAGGTCGCATCGAAGACTTTAAGGCCGCGCTGCTCGGCGTCCTGCTGCACCGCTCGGGAAACACCGTGAGCCGAGAAGATCACGATGACGTCATCGGGCACTTCATGGAGTTCTTCCACAAATACCGCGCCCCGTTCACGCAATGTTTCCACCACAAAGCGGTTATGAACCACCTCGTGGCGCACATAAATTGGCGGACCGAAGACATCTAGCGCACGGTTAACAATGTCGATCGCGCGATCGACACCCGCACAAAAACCACGCGGGTTCGCTAGCTTGATCTGTACCGGCTGTGTTGGCTGAGATGACTCTGATGACTGCATAAAAGCGCCTTGATGCTATTGCATCGCCTGTTAAATGAAAACGAGTGCTTAAAATCAGTGCTTGGTGATTGGTGTCACGTTCAATACGTCAACTTCAAACGTTAGCGTACGGCCCGCCAGTGGATGATTAAAATCGACTTCCACGCGGTCACCGTCAATGGTTTTGACCACACCAGGCAATTCCGTTCCCGCCTTATCGGCAAATGACATCACCATGCCAATTTCCGGCTCTTCGTCACCAAAATCGGCGCGCTTGAGGGTTTGGATATTTTGCGGGTTATGCTGCCCAAACGAGTGCTCAGGGGTAATCTGAAAAGACCCGCTCTGGCCAGCAGCCATACCTTTAATGGGATGTTCAAAGCCAGGCGGCAAATTGCCATCGCCATACTGAAAGGTAGCAGGCGTTTTCTCTTTAGTGGAATCAACTACCGTGCCGTCTTCTAGCTTCAGCGTAAAGTGCAGGGTAATTTCCATACCGTCATCGATTAGGTAGTCCATAACGTTCCTCGCAATCGTATGCAAATAGTCATGTGGGCAGTGTATCACTGCCCTTTCATCGTGGAGCCGTTACGCGGCTTTTTTGCGACGCCGATCACCCATTATTGACTCCCAAATTAACCCTACCGCTCCTAAGGTAATGCCGATATCGGCAATATTAAAGGCGGGGTAATACCAGCCAGCAGCGTGGAACGATAAGAAGTCCACCACGTAGCCATGGACTAAACGGTCATACAGGTTACCCAGGGCACCGCCAATAATTAGCGGCAACGCCACAGCCAGCAGCTTTTCATCCGCTCTAACGCGGGCAAGCCAGATGGTTAAGCCAATGCTGGCACCAATGGCCACAATGGCAAAAAACCAGCGCTGCCAGCCAGGGTGGTCCGCTAAAAAGCTAAACGCCGCGCCAGTGTTGTGCAGCAGCGTAAGGTTGAAAAACGGCAGCACTTCAACGGGCTGGGCATAATTCAAAAAGTGGCTGGCCATGTACTTGGTCAGCAAATCCAACACGATGACCGCCACCGCCAGCCACAGCCAGCGCAGCGGCCGCCGCATGGGCGGCCGCTGGTGTGGATCGTTGGTGGTTAACGCAGGATTAGGCATAGTGACGAATCTCGCCGCTGCCTTCGGGAAGATTGCTAATACAGCGGCCACACAAATCTGGGTGCTCAGCATGAGTGCCAACATCGGCACGATGGTGCCAGCAGCGCTCGCACTTCTGGTGCTCGCTTGCACTAACGGCCACTTTCAAACCGTCAAGCTCGGTGCTTTCGGCGTTGGCAGCATCCGCTAGCGGTGCCAGATGTACTTCACTGGTGAGAATAACGAAGCGCAGCTCATCGCCCAACTTGTCAAGCGTGGCGTTCAGCTCATCGCTAACGTAAAGCGTCACTTCCGCCGCCAAACTACCTTTGATGACTTTGGCATTACGCGCGTCTTCCAGGCACTTGTTCACTGAGTGCTTCACTTCAAGCACCTGCTCCCAGAAGGCACGGCCCATCGCGGCATCATCTGCCAAGGTGCCAAGTTCGGTGTAGTAGGTTTCCAGCAGCACACTGTCGCCACGCTCGCCGGGAATATGCTCGTAAATCTCCTCGGCAGTGAACGACAGAATCGGTGCGACCCAGCGGCTGAGCGCTTCAACCACATGATAAAGCGCCGTTTGGGCGCTGCGGCGGGCCAATGAATCTGTTTGGGTGGTGTACTGGCGGTCTTTGATAACATCCAGGTAGAAACCGCCCAATTCCCGTGCACAGAAGCCGTGCACCTGCTGGTACACATCCAGGAATCGGTACTCTTCATAGGCTTTTTCGATGCGCCCTTGCAGCTGTGCCGCGCGGTCGACCACCCACTGATCCAGCGCCAGCATATCGCCAAAGGCCACCTGATCTTTAACCGGATCAAAACCGTTCAGGTTAGAAAGCAAGAAGCGCGCAGTGTTACGAATGCGGCGGTACACATCGGCGGTGCGCTTAAGAATTTCATCTGACACCGCCATTTCACCAGAGTAATCGGTAGACGCGACCCACAGGCGAAGAATATCGGCACCCAGCTTATCCATTACTGTTTGCGGCGCAACCACATTGCCGATGGACTTCGACATCTTGCGGCCCTGGGCATCGACAGTGAAACCGTGGGTCAGCAGCTGACGGTACGGCGGGTGGCCGTCAATCGCGGAGCCGGTCAGTAGCGACGAATGGAACCAACCACGGTGCTGGTCCGAGCCTTCCAGGTACAGGTCAGCACGCGGGCCGCTTTCATGGCCATGGGGGTGCGAGCCGCGCAGTACATGACGGTGCGTGGTGCCGGAATCAAACCAAACATCCAAGGTATCGGTGACTTTGTCGTACTCAGCCGCTTCAGCACCTAAAAGCTCTGCAGGGTCGAGTTTAAACCACGCCTCAATGCCCTCTTGCTCCACGCGCTTAGCGGCTTCTTCCATTAGCTCAACCGTATTCGGGTGCAGCTCGCCGGTTTGCTTATGCAGGAAGAACGGAATCGGCACGCCCCAGTTACGCTGGCGAGAGATACACCAATCAGGGCGATTAGCGATCATGCTATGCAAGCGCGCCTGCCCCCATGCGGGAGTAAACTCGGTGGCTTCAATACCTTCCAGCGCCCGCTCGCGCAGGGTTTTGCCGTCTTTACCTTGAATATCCATGCCCACAAACCACTGGGCAGTAGCGCGGTAAATCACCGGTGACTTATGCCGCCAGCAGTGCATATAGCTGTGCTTGATGGGCGTATGCGCCATCAGCGCGTTCACTTCGCGCAATTTTTCAACGATATTCGGGTTGGCTTTCCAGATCATCTGGCCGCCGAAGAACGGCAGATCATCGGCATAAACACCGTTGCCCTGCACCGGGTTGAGCATGTCGTCAAAGCTCATGTCATGCTCACGGCAGGTGATAAAGTCATCCATGCCGTAGGAAGGCGCAGAGTGAACAATACCCGTGCTGCCAACTTCTGACTCAACGTAATCCGCTAGATACACCGGCGAAAGACGATCATAGAACGGGTGACGGAAATTGATCAGGTCCAGCGCTTTACCTTGCGCAGTAGCCATCACGCTACCGGTCAATCCGTAGCGCTCTAAACAGCTTTCTACCAGCTCTTCTGCGAGCAGCAGCAGGCGTTCGCCGGTATCCACTAGCGCGTAGGTAAACTCAGGATGAACGTTCAGCGCCTGGTTGGCAGGAATTGTCCAAGGCGTGGTGGTCCAGATCACCACTGCCGCTGGCTTGGGCAATTCGCTTAAACCAAAGGCCGCTGCCAGCTTGTCGGCATCTTCGACCGGAAAAGCCACATCGATAGCATCGGATTTTTTATCAGCGTACTCAACTTCCGCTTCGGCCAGCGCCGAGCCACAATCAAAGCACCAGTTAACTGGTTTTAAGCCTTTAAACACGTAGCCCGCATCGACCATATCGGCCAACGCACGGATTTCCCCCGCCTCGTTGGCGTAGTCCATCGAACGGTACGGGTGGTCCCAGTCACCAATAATACCCAGACGCACAAAGTCCGCTAGCTGGGTTTCGATCTGTGCACCAGCGTACTCACGGCATAGCTCACGGGCTTTATCGGCAGCCAAATGTTTACCGTGGGTAGTTTCTACCTTGTGCTCAATAGGCAGACCGTGGCAATCCCAACCCGGCACGTAAGGCGCATCAAAACCCGCCAGGTTTTTTGATTTAACGATAATATCTTTAAGAATTTTATTAACGGCGTGACCGATATGAATGCTGCCGTTGGCGTAGGGAGGGCCATCGTGCAATACAAACAGCGGCGCGCCCGCGCGGGTGTCGCGCAAGCGCTGGTACAGGTCCATATCCTGCCATTTAGAAACACGTCCTGGCTCCTGCTTCGGCAGCATGCCGCGCATGGGAAAGTCGGTTTCTGGCAAGTTTAGCGTGTGCTTATAATCCATAGTCCGGTCAGCCGTCGTTAGCATCGGCGGCGTTATCCGCCGAAGAGAAATCAGAAGAAGCGGTCTCACGCCCAAGCGGGGCCGAGGCCAGCGGAAGAGCATTCATGCAGCCAGTACCGGCTGTCGCAAAGTAGCGGCGCGCTCTGGCTTGATCGTGTTCAATTTGCGTTTTCAACGCATCAAAATCATCAAACTTCACTTCCCCGCGTAGCCGCGCGCAGGGGTAAACCGTCAGCCGCTGACCATAAAGATCGCCTGAAAATTCCAATAGATGAACTTCCAGCGTCGGGCGCTTAGACCCCACCGTTGGCCGAAAGCCAACATTTGCTACTGCGGGGTAACGCTGGCCATTAGCCAGTTCAGCCACCACGGCAAACACACCGCGCAGCGTTAACGGCTGGGGCAATAGCGGCAAGTTAGCAGTAGGCACACCAATGGTGCGGCCTAGCTGTTGGTCACGCACCACGCGGCCATGCAGTGAATAAGGCCGACCTAGCAGGCGCGCCGCAACCTCGAAATTGCCGCTGGCAAGTAAGGTGCGCACCCGCGTGCTGGATACCCGCTCGTCATCGACCTTAAAGGTGCGGGTGTGCTCTACACCAAACCCTTCCACCAGCCCGACGGTTTCCAGCAGATTGAAGTCGCCACGGCGGTCACAGCCAAAGCGGAAGTCGTCGCCCACCACCAAATGCTTTACCCCTAAACCATCAATCAGCACCTGATCGATAAACTCGCGCCCGGTCAGGCTGCGCAAGGCATCGTTGAAGGGTAGGCATAGCACCTGCTCGGCCCCATGATCGCGCAGCAGGCGCACTTTTTCGCGCAGGCGGGTTAACCGTGGCGGCGCTTGCTCACCGGCAAAAAACTCCCGCGGCTGAGGTTCAAACACCACCACCGTCAACGGCACATTCAAGCGCGCCGAATGCTCACGGCACTGCTGCAGGATCGCCTGATGGCCGCGATGCACACCATCAAAATTACCGATGGTAGCAACGCAGCCACAATGAGCCGCTGTCAGATTGTGCAGACCTCGTATGACGTGCATGGCACCTCTTTTTTAAAAGCGTTTGCCGTTTTAAAAGCGTTTACCGTTTAAAAGCCTTCGATTATAACGAACGCGCTGTTCCGGTGCAGGGGAAGATTACCTTCGTCCTGGCATTAGCTACTCGTTCACCTTAATGCTGGCTGTTTGCGCATTAGCTATTCATCTTAAAGTGGCGCAGCCGCAGGCCAAATGCGGTCAGCCAAGCGAAATAAAGCCCGCCGCCCAGCACGACTAATCCTGCCACCCAGTAAATGCGCTGCCACAGCTCAAACTCAAGCCATGCCTGCCAATCAGGGGCTACCAGATAAAGCGCACTGCTCATTAACGCGCTGCCGCCCACTAATTGAACGGCGTAACGCCCCCACCCTGGCTGAAAGATCAACACCTTCTGGCGATAGAGCAGATACCCCAGCAACCCAGCATTTAAAAATGCCGACAGTGCGGTCGCCAGCGCCAAACCCGCGTGGGCAAGCGGCCAAATCAACAGCAGGTTGAACACCATGTTAGCCACCATGGCGATAATGCCCACTTTCACCGGCGTTTTAGTATCCTGGCGAGCAAAGAAACCCGGCGCTAACACTTTAATCAACATAAACGCCACCAGCCCAAACGCGTAGGCACGTAGGCTCATGGCAGCCATTTGAATATCGTTATCGGTCATTGCCCCGTAGTGGAACAGGGTAATCAAAAACGGTTCCGCCAACACGGCCAACGCCAGCGCGGCGGGCACTCCTAACAACAGCACCACACGAATGGCCCAGTCCAGCATGGCCGAAAAGTGTTCGGTGGACTGCTCCGCATGGCGTTTAGAAAGCGCTGGCAAAATAATCGTACCAATCGCCACACCAAACACCCCAAGCGGCAGCTCGACCAACCTATCCGAATAGTACAGCCATGACACGCTACCCGCCGTTAATAACGACGCCAATACGGTGTCCAGCAGCAGATTAATCTGCGAGACCGACACCCCAAACAGCGCGGGGGCCATCAGCTTCAGAATGCGCTTCACCCCTTCATGGGCAAAATTTGGCCACGGGGTTGGCAACAGCCCCAGGCGCAGCAAAAACGGCACCTGAAACACTAATTGGGCAGCCCCGGCAATCAACACCCCCCAAGCCAGCGCCATGGCGGGCTCTTCCATTAACGGCATGAGCAGCAGCGCCGCGCCAATCAGCGAAAGATTCAGCAGCACCGGGGTAAACGCGGGCACCGCAAAGCGGTTCCAGGTGTTCAGCACGCTACCCGAAAACGCCGTTAACGAAATCAACAGCAAATAGGGAAACGTCAGCCGCAGCATATCGGCAGTCATCGCTAACTTTTCGGGATCACGCCCAAAGCCAGGGGCAAACACCCACACCAGCCACGGGGCACCCAGCATCGCCAACGCGGTTATTAGCGCTAAAATGGCCGTTAGGCTGCCCGCCACCGCATTTAGTAACTCACGAATTTCCTGCTTACTGCGCTGGGTAGAGTACTCGGAAAGCACCGGCACAAAGGCTTGGTTAAACGCCCCTTCAGCAAACAAACGGCGCAGAAAGTTAGGAATTTTAAACGCGACAAAAAACGCATCAGCCCCGCTTCCCGCCCCCAAAAAGGTTGCCACCACCACATCGCGCACCAACCCCATCACTCGCGACAGCATGGTCATCGCGCTGACCACTAACCCAGAGCGCATCAACCCGCGGCGCGGGGGAGACATATTGGCTTGCGGAGGCGTGTTCGTGGTCATGACTCAATCCATAAGCTCACAGTGCATCGCTACAGGCGATGTTCAGACACAAAAAAACCGGCCGCAGCCGGTTTTTTTTATGGCGCCTGCCGGCTTACGCCGCCAGAGCCTTAATGCGCTTGTTCAAGCGGCTTTTCAGACGTGCAGCTTTCTTCTTAGAAAGAACGTCTTTATCAGCGATGCGGTCGACAACCGGCTGCATAGCCCGGAACTCTTCCATCGCTTTGCCATGATCGCCAGTGCTGATCGCTTTGATCACACGCTTGATGTAGGTGCGGACCATGCTGCGCTGGCTGGCTTTCAGGACGCGACGAGTCTCGGCCTGGCGGGCGCGCTTGCGTGCTTGCTTGCTGTTCGCCACAGGTATCTCCTTGGAGAATAAAGGTTGCCAATCAACGGCAACGAATTAACTATGTATTTGTCGGTCGGCTTTTATCTCTAGGTTTTCACCTCTAGATTTTCGCCAC
This sequence comes from Vreelandella neptunia, assembly GCF_000712975.1. Lineage (GTDB taxonomy): Bacteria > Pseudomonadota > Gammaproteobacteria > Pseudomonadales > Halomonadaceae > Vreelandella > Vreelandella qaidamensis. Next base: position 450,074 of record NZ_JHQL01000002.1, read on the forward strand.
GACACGACCTTTCCGTCAGTATCTTTCCACAACAACCAATTGATTTGGAAGCAATTAAAATGCTGCCAAATAGTGTAACGAGCAGTTCAAAATCTGCCCGCCCACGGGTCTTGTCTGAGAGGATGGCATAGTCTATCACGCGTTAAGCGGGCTTGCCAGCGCTTGTCAATGCTTTTCTACCCGCAGCATCACGCTTAATTCAGCATCTCTTTCGCTCTACAGGCTGTATCAAACGCTATTTCTTCAAAGACTATTTCTTCGAGTCCAAGAAACCAACCTGCGCATACGCGTTGCGTAGCCACACCTTCATACGCTGACGCTCGGCAATATTCATAAGACTACGGTCGTTGGCCACCGCCCAAAAGCTGCTGTTGTTGAAATCAATTTTCTGGGTCAGTTTGGCATGTAGCTTGGGCAGCTCTATCAACGTAGCGCCCTGGGCGCTGGCCTGTTGATAAACATCAGAGCGCTGGAAGCGCGTGAAATTCTCACCCCGCCCCAAGTTTTGCACCACCACTAGCTCAACCGGCTGGGCACTGTAACGTTCCAGCACCTCGGCAAGCAGTGCAACAGAATCCGCACCATCATCCATCACGTGCCACCACACCACCTGCATGCCTAGCTCATTCAACAGCCCAAACACATCGGTATCTTCAATCCAGCGGTTAATCGGCTGGGCAGACTGTGCCGCCAAATCAATAATTAAGTCCCGCTCGGGGTGCTCTTCCAGCGCCGTCAGTATGCCGTCTAGGCTATCGTCGTCGCCCACCACCACGGGGGAGGCATAATCCTGATAAAAGCGCGAAAACGTCCCGTGGGAAGCATCGCAATCAAACCCCAAGAATGGCATCTCGTGATCGATGTAATACTGCGCCAACACCCGCGCCGTCATCGACTTACCCACCCCACCTTTCTCACCGCCAATAAAGTGCACCCTGCCCATACCTGTTTCTCCAGTGTGGAAAACACCAAACCCTTAGCGAATTTAGCAGGAAATGGCAAAAGCGGAAGACATAACAAGAGTGTTAATACGCAGGCAAAACCATAGATTCCCGCTAAGGGCCTGCGGGAATGACGGGCCTGGGGTATAACCTCTTTGAGTGGCGGATGTCAGCTACCGCACCGTCATTCCCGAGTGGGGTTATCGGGAATCCATTTTGACCTTTGCCCGATACGACTCAACTGCCCGCCTCACCATGGATTCCCGCTAAGGGCATGCGGGAATGACAGGCCTGGGGCGTCACCTCTGTAAGTGGCGGGTGTTAGCCGCCCCACGATCACTCCCTAGTGCACCGCACCGTCATTCCCGAGTGGGGTTATCGGGAATCCATATTGACCTTTGCCCGATAAGATGCAGCTGCCTGCTTCATCATGGATTCCCGCTAAGGGCATGCGGGAATGACGGACCTGGGGCATCACCTCTGTAAGTGGCGGGTGTCAGCAACCACACCGTCATTCCCGAGTGGGGTTATCGGGAATCCATTTTGACCTTTGCCCGATAAGACGCAGCTGCCTGCCCCACCATGGATTCCCACTAAGGGCATGCGGGAATGACGAACCTGGGGTATAACCTCTTTGAGTGGCGGGTGTCAGCTACCCCAGCATCACTCCCGAGCACACCCCACTGTCACTCCCGAATGCACCGCATCGTTATGCCCGAGCAAACCACCACACCGTCATTCCCGGGCTAACCACCGCACCGTCATTCCCGAGTGGGGTTATCGGGAATCCATTTTGACCTTTGCCCAATAAGACGCAGCTGCCTGCCCCACCATGGATTCCCGCTAAGGGCATGCGGGAATGACGGACCTGGGGTATAACCTCTGTGAGTGGCGGATGTCAGCTACCCCAACATCACTCGCGAGCACACCCCACCGTTATGCCCGAAGACCATCGCACCGCCATTCCCGAGTGGGGTTATCGGGAATCCATTTTGACCTTTGCCCAATAAGATGCAGCTGCCTGATTCACCATGGATTCCCGCTAAGGGCATGCGGGAATGACAGACCTGAGGCGTCACCTCTGTAAGTGGCGGGTGTCAGCTACCCCAACATCACTCGTGTATGCTCGCGCTGCTGTTTCTCCGCACCGTCTAAAATATCCAGCAGCTTTTCATAGTCCCTAGGCATCTCTTTATCCATGCCGGTGTCTTCAAAGCGTTGTAGCGTGGCTTGAGTGTCCGCTATGACTTTTTGCAGCTCGTCGATAACGTGTTGTTGTTCTTCATTGGTCATGTTGTCCCCATAAAAAAACCGACCCCAAAAGGAGTCGGTTGAGTGTACCGCTTAGCCATCAAAAATTCGCTGTATCGTGAAGCTCTAGATTAACCCAGCAGCGAAAGCGCGCTCTGTGAAATCTGGTTGGCCTGTGCCAGTACAGACATACCTGCCTGTTAAGAAAACACCCAGTCCTTAGCAAAATGAACGACAAAACGAGTAACAATAATGCTTTGAATAACTAAACCTTTGCCTTACCAGAAATAACGGCTTTAAAACCAGCTTTAGTGATCGGCTGTTGATTAGCATCAACTACCTTACCGCCTAAACGGGCCAACGATTTCGCAAGAGAAACCAGCCGCGCAAGCTGGAGCTTACTAGGTGAAAGAGAACGGCTATTTTCATTCACTTTAATAGCGATACCCTTAATCAAGTACTGGCTATTATCGTCTGTAAACGAAGGAAGCTGCCCAGGAGGAAAAGCGTTTTCAATAACGATTGGGTTAAGGGAAGACTCCCCCGTCACCGTAAAAGCTTTTGTATTAGGTTCATACACCGCGCCAGCAGATGCCAGCGCCACACTTAAGCGCTCGTTTAGCCCAGGGGAAGGGGTTTCAAATACCACCTGCACCCCCCAAGACGTACTGCCTTCATTTGCCAACGTGGGGACATCTTCTACTTGCGCTTTTGTACCCATCGAAAGCTTTCGGGGCTTATTAGCCGGCTGGAGAGCGCCTCTAGCCCCATCGCTAAGAATTAAATACATAGCGACAAAACCACAGGTCAGGCTGACCCACATCGTAACAATCGCCACCACCAATGTAAGCGTATAAGTATCCATACTAGTTTCTCGTCCCTGGCACCCACCGCGCCTTCACACCCTCGCCTTATAAAAGCACTCTATTGTCAGAAGCATAGCCAACAAATAAGCCTGCTAATAGATTATGGCAAAAAAGTCCGCAATCGCCAGCAAACCTTGGTCTAAAGCAACGGCTCTTCACCCCTCCAACATCACCTTAGTATGCTCATGCTGCTGTTTCACCGCACCGTCTAAAATATCTAGCAGCTTTTCATAGTCCGCAGGCATCTCTTTATCCATGCCGGTGTCTTCAAAGCGTTGTAGCGTGGCTTGAGTGTCCGCTATGACTGTTTGTAGCTCGTCGATAACGTGTTGTTGTTCTTCATTGGTCATATTGCCCCCAACAAAAAACCGGCCCCCAATGGGAGCCGGTTCATTGTGCTGCTTAGCGATAGAGGAAACTTCCTATCAAGGCTAAGCCTCAGATTAACCCAGCAGAGAAAGAACGTTCTGCGGAATCTGGTTGGCCTGTGCCAATACAGAAGTACCGGCCTGCTGTAGGATCTGCGCGCGGGTCATGTTGGCTACTTCTGTAGCGTAGTCAGCATCTTCGATACGCGAACGAGCAGCAGACAGATTGGTTTCGTTAGTCTGTAAGTTAGTAATTGCAGATTCGAAACGGTTCTGTATAGCACCAAGGTCAGAGCGCAGGGTATCAACTTTACTTAAAGCATCATCAAGAGTTTGCATTGGATCAAGAGTTTTACCATCTAACTCATTAGTCACTTCTGCGCCAAGAGTAACCGAAACCTCACCAGTTGCAGTAGCCTTGCCAGTTGCAGTGACATTATAATATTTAGTATCACCGTTCTCGTCTTTAACTCTAGCAAATTTATCAGTCCCATCTGACAAGAGGGAGATATCTTGATCTCCTATAGTAATTCCAGAGGTACCTGCAGCATAGTCAAAAGACGTTCCTTTGTCCCCTGCTGCGGAGGCAATATTACCAGTAACTTCATCCGCAAGAGTGATTGTAAGATTATTACTGCCATCAACTGTAGTTGAAATCTCGAAGACTTTACCATCTGCTGCGTTAGCTATACCAACAGCATAGTTTTTCCCATCATATTGCCGTATTTCAAAATCGGCCTCCGTCAAGTCCGCACCAAGCGTATCTGTAATAGTACGAGTTCCGCCCGTAGCTGTGGAATCAATATTAACATCAGTAAGAGGAGCAGAAGCATTTGCTTGCATATCAGCTTTAGTAAAGCTCACTGCAGAAGAAGAAAATTCCCCGTCACCAGCAGAAAGCTCTGAAAGGGTCGCAGTAACGTCAAAGCCATCCAAACCAAGTGTATTTTGATTGATAGTTTCTAAATCAATAGCAATATTCTCACCATCATTCGCACCAACTTGAATCGCAATAGGGTTAATTCCCTCCGAAAGAACTTTAGTCCCGTTGAAATCGGTCTGTTCAGAAATACGGTTAATCTCATTAAGTCGCTGACCGATCTCTGCCTGGATGGAGTCAAGATCATCTTGAGAGTTTGTACCGTTTTGAGCCTGTACGGTCAATTCCCGAACACGCTGGAGGTTATCATTCACCTGATTTAGCGCGCCTTCAGCGGTCTGGGCAACGGAGATACCGTCGTTGGCGTTACGCTGAGCGGTCGATAGACCAGTGATCTGGCTGCTCATGCGGTTGGCGATGGCCTGACCCGCCGCGTCGTCTTTGGCGCTGTTGATACGCAGACCAGAACTCAAGCGCTCCATAGACGTGGTCAGAGCATTTTGTGATTTGGACAGGTTTTGCTGGCCGATCATCGATGTGATGTTGGTATTGATCACTGACATGGTGTGATTCTCCTTGCTTGGACACTGGCCTAGTAGGCCTGCTTTTCGGCCACTGTGTGTGCCGTTATATTAATTAACGGCACGGCGAGGGGAATCTTTAGGGCGGCTAGTAAAAAAAGATGTAATTTTTGGTAACAGAAGGAGGAGGGTAGCAGCACTTTTAGGAAAGTTGAGGTTGATTCACTGTCTTCGCAGCTGAGATCGCGAGCTAAAGCTCCCTCCCACAAGATATCGTGCCACTGTTCTATTGTAGGAGGCCACTTCCAGTGGGCGATGGCGGCGTAGCCGCCCTTAGTCAGCATAAACTGCAAAGCCTGAATCATCGTCGAAGTGTCGAACCAGAGCTAAAGCGCCCTCCTACAATGTTACAGCGTTAAGATTATTTCTTGCCGCCTAGCTGGGCGTCTAGGGCATCGAACTGCTGGGTGAGATAGCTGCTCATGCTGTTCATCTGGGCGATCATGGAGTCTAGCTGGCTGAACTGTTTACGGTAGCGGGAGATGGTGCCTTCAATGGTTTTTTCCATGCGTTCGAAGCGGTCGTCTAGGCTTTTGACGCGGTTTTCTGCGCCGCTAATCGCTAGTTTTACCACGCCGTTGTTGCCCAGCATCTGTTCGATGGTGGTGTTCAGCCTGCCTGCCATGCCGTTTTCTGCTGTATCCCCGGCAAAAAAGGCGTTTAGCGCCTGGGGGTTGTTGGCGACTAAGTTATCTAACGTTTCTTCATCGACTTTTAGCTTGCCATCCCGTTGCAGGGTGATGCCTAGCTGGTTAAGGGTCGATAACTCGCCGCCTTCTACGCCGCCGGTTAGCACGCTGCGCAGCCGGGATTCGATGGTGCGCACGGTGTTGTCGCCCACTAGCTCACCGGCAGTTTCGCTGTCGCCGGTAAAGCTGGTCAGTTTGCCAATGGTGCCTTTTAGGTCGTTAAACGCTTTTACAAAACCGTTAATTGCTTCGCGCTGCTTTAGCGTGTCGCGCTCTACGTTAACGGTGCTGGTGGCGGTTTCGCCCTCGGCAATGTTGAGTTCCGCAAGGTTTAGCGTTACGCCTTGAATCGCGCCTTCGATTTTATTGTCAGCGCTGCTAATCGCAATGCCGTTCACCGTTAACGCGGCGTTTTCGCCAGGGCGCTTGGTGAGCGCATCTTCAGCAAAGGGGCCGGTCACTACGGCAGCATTGGAGTCAACCAAACTGAAGCTTTCAATAGAAGCCTCTGCACCGGTGGTTTTAGAGCTAAGCGCCAGCCGATAGCCGGTGCCGTCGTTAATAATGGTCGCGTTAACCCCAGCTTCTTTGTCGGCGTTAATGGCATCACGAATATCAGCGAGGCTGCTGCCTTCCGCAATATTGATATCGACGGTGTTGGTTTCGACCCCTTCCCCACTGCCAAAGGTGAGCTGCAGCGTGGTCGCCCCTTGCAGGTCAAGCGCCTGGTCTTTGGTATCGACGCGGCTAGAGGCCAGCGTGCCAGAGGTCGCCAGTTGGCTGACTTCAACCCGATAGCTGCCCGGCAGCGCATCGGCGGCGGCAGTGGCTTTAATAGCTTCTCCACTACCAGTGCCACGCACATTGGCGGAAAGGCTTTGGTAGAGTTTGGGGTCGTTAATTTTGGCGACCGCATCTTGAAACGAGTTCAGCGACGTTTGCAGCTGCCCGAAAGCAGAAATTTTCGCCTGCTGCTGCTTCTTTTGAAGCGTAATCGGCGCGAGTTTACCCCGCTCGGCGGCCTGCAGCTGATCAAGCAAGCCAGTGAGGTCAAGGCCAGAACCAACGCCAAGAGAGGTTATCGTCGCCATGCGGGGTGTTCCTCAGTGCAAAAGGCTAAACCAACAAGTAAGTTAGGCGCATTGCGAGCGCCCATTTAATAGATATTAACGTTATCGGCAGAAAAGCGCGCAACTTTAGCGCTTTTTCATGGGTTTGATATTTTCTTTTGGTGTTTTTTTATGCTCATCGCCAAAAAGGGTCGTCTAATAAAAACGCCTGGGCAGTCAATGCCCAGGCGTTTAGCAACGACTTAACCGCTTAGCGTTTAGTTGCGGCCCAGCTGGGCATCAAGGGCATCAAACTGCTGGGTAAGGTAATCGCTGGTTTGGTTCATCTGAGCGATCATGCTATCCAACTGGCCGAATTGGGTGCGGTAGCGGGAAATGGTCTGCTCGATGGTTTGTTCCGTGCGGAGGTAGCGTTCACCAAGAGACTCCACGCGGTTTTCCGCGCCGTTAATAGCCCCTTTTACCGCGCCGTTGGTACCTAGCAGCTGTTCCAGGGTTTGGTTAACTTGCCCAGCCATGCCTGAATCATCCGCATCGCCTGCGAAAAACGCCGACAGCGCATCCTGATTATTGGCAATAGCGTTATCAAGTTCGCCTTCATCAATAGACAGCGTGCCGTCACGCTGTAGCGAAATACCGATATCGCTAAGCATTGAAAACTCGCCTTCAATACCGCCACTTAATACGCTGCGCATACGCGATTCGACGGTGCGCACTGCGCTGTCGCCAAGCAGTTCGCCGGCGGCACCGGTTTCCGCATTGAAACTGGTTAACTCGCCAATGGTGCCTTTTAGGTCGTTGTAAGCATCAACAAAACCGGTAATCGCTTCACGAACAGCGCGGGTATCCTGCTCGACTGCCACGGTGCTATCACCCTCTTCTTGAAGATTAAGCGTAACGCCTTGAATTGCCCCTTCCACTTGGTTGGTGGGGCTGGTAATGGCGATGCCGTTAACGGTTAAGGCGGCATCGGTGCCTGCTTGCAGGGTGTTATCGGTGTCGGCGGCGAAAGGTGCCGTGCCGGCATCGGAAAAGCTAAAGCCGGTAATAGAAGCGTCTGCACCGGTTTCGCTGGAGCTAAGCGCCAGCCGATATTTCGTGCCGTCGTTGACGATGGTGGCATTAACGCCGGAATCTTCGCTGGCGTTAATCGCATCGCGCATAGCTTCTAAGCTGCTATCTGCGCCAATGGTGACATCTTTGCTGGTGCCATCACCGAACGTAAACGTTAACGTTTGCTCGGCGGTGGTCAGCGGTTGGTCCACCGTGCCCACCCCTTCAGAGGCTAGCGTGCCACGGGTGGCGAGTGTTTCAACGCTGACGTTGTAACTGCCGGGCTGCGCTTCGCCATCGGCGGTGGCGGTAATGGCGCTGCCCCCCACATTGGTGGAAAGGCTTTCGTATAGCGCGCTGTCGTTTAGCCCAGCAGAAGCTGTTTGAAACTGGGAGAGTGCACTTTGCAGCTGACCATAGGCGGAAATTTTGGTCTGCTGGGTTTCCAGTTGACGCTCAATTGGCGCAAGCTTTCCCCGCTCTGCATCTTGCAACTGATCTAACAAGCCGTTGAGATCGAGCCCTGAGCCAATACCGAGTGATGAAATGGAAGCCATAAGTTACTGCCCTTTTTTAAAAAAACGCCCATCACGCTGGCGCTGCTCATGCGTATGAATGTGATTTATTAATAAGCATTATCGGCCATCAAACCCCGAACTTTAACCTAGATGGCTTTTTCTACTGGCTAAAAGGTAAATAATTGTAAAAGATTTGGCAATTTGATCCTTCGCCAGTGGAGTAGCGGGCGAACACGCTTACTAAACCTCCTTCCTAAAATTATAGACCTTGGTCTAACAGACTAATGACTGTATAATGCACTGCAACACGTCCATTTTGGCACTGTTTGCAGGAGAATGACCTATGACTCCCGAGGTGTCACACCCCGCCTCTACCGTCGCGTCTGCCACGTATCATGTGCAGCGTAGCCTACGTCACTGCCTTTCTACCGTTGCCGAGCTGCTTTATGACAACGGCCATGTACTCGAAACCATAACGCTGCCCCAGCGTGGCCTTACTCGGCGCGAATTGATGGATTTAAATAGCCACTGCGCCAGCTGGAAAACCTGTCAGCGAGTGCTTGAAGAGAGCGGCGCCGCTGAACTTAACGACTATGGCCGCTTTGTGCTAACCCCCATGGGGCGCGAGATGATGTTTGATATGTTCGGCCAGGGTGCCGCTGACTGCGCTTGATCGCGCTCGCGTTACCAACGTTCTATCGATAAACACCTCTTATCGTTAAAACCAAATCGTTAAAACCAAGACGCCCGCACACCGTAAGGATGTGCGGGCGCCTTGCGTTTGGCGTGCTGGCCTCACATTCAGCCGTTTATTAGCGCAGTCCAAGCAACGAAAGAATAAACAGCACGACAACGATCAGGCCAATAATATAAATAATGTTACGCATAACGGCACTCCTTGCTTTTTGCGTTTGAGGCTTTCACTTTTCAAGCTTTAGGTTTCAAAGAAGGCAACAGAATGCTTACCTTTGAAATAACACCCCAAGCCTAGCAGTGATTGGTTATGTTTGCGTACTTTAGCCACAGCTGGCGTTTACTGAGATTTATTGAACCTACCGCCGCTTGTTTCCTCAAACGTTACTACTGTAAGAAAGTTACAAGAGATACAGGCCTTAGACATGCACTTTAGGCATAGACTTTAGAAATAGTCCTTAGACATGGACCTTGTAAAAAGCCTGTTTACTTATCTTTTCTCTATCCTCTCTTCTCCGCCAAATTCAAGGCCAAGCTTGATGCCAAAGGGGCTGCAATGCGCGCTACTGCTTTTCCTTTACTGTTTGTTTTTACGATGGTTTCGTTGCTGCCTGCACTTGCTTCTGCAAGCCAGCCATCAGCCAGCACGCTGCAAGCGCTTGACAAAAAAGCGGGTGAGCTACGCCGTGTGCATACGGTGGTGGTGGCTTATCAGGGCGATATTGTTCACGAGCGACATCAAGGCGGGCCTGGGCCTTCCACCCCCGCTAACATCAAATCGCTTTCAAAAACCGTATTGGCAGCCATTACCGGTGCGGCCATTGAAGACGGCATTATTGCATCTACCGAGCAGCCGTTAGCGGAGCTGTTAGGCCAACTGCCTAGCGGCGTTGACCCACGGGTGAATGATATTACCGTGGCGCATCTGCTTGCTTTACAAGCAGGACTAGAGCGGACATCGGGCAGTAACTATGGTGCCTGGGTCGCCAGTAACCACTGGGTGAACGATGCGCTCACCCGCCCGTTTGTGGATGAACCCGGTGGGCGCATGCTCTACTCCACTGGCACTAGCCATTTGCTCTCTGCCGCGCTTACCCAGGCGAGTGGTGAAAGTACCTACGCCCTTGCCCAGCGCTTGCTTGGCGAGCCGCTAGACATTGCGATTCCTACCTGGCCACAAGACCCGCAAGGTATTTACTTCGGCGGCAACGATATGCAGCTTTCCCCAAGAGCGCTCGTCGAAATCGGCGAGCTTTATCGCAATGACGGCATGGTAGATGGCAGGCGAGTATTACCGGAAGGCTGGGTAGAGGCATCGTGGACGCCAAGAGGCCAATCGCCCTGGACAGGCGATGGATACGGCTACGGCTGGTTTGTCACCAGCTTGGCGCAGGAGCCGGTTATGTACGGGCGTGGATACGGCGGGCAAGCGCTTTATGTGATTCCTGAGCGGGAGATGACCGTTGTGATCACCTCCGACCCAACGCCGCCTTCGCCCGGCGGGCAGTTTCAGCAGCAGCTTAACCAGTTAGTGGTGGGCTTGCTGGAAGGTGAATAGTGAGATGCCGCGCCTCTACTCTCCCTTATGCCCTAGGCTCATAAGATAAAGCGCTGCGGCAAGCGCCAGCACCGAAAGCGCGAGGTAAATGGCTTCCAGCGGCGTACTAAAACGGATATCTACCACGGCGCGGAAAAACTCAATAATCACCGCCAGTATCACCACGCGGGCAATTTTATCCTTGAGCTGATCCAGCGAGCCGACGTTAAACGGGTGTGTGGGATAGCGCACTTCCGCTTGGTCGATACGGGAAACAAACAGCCGGTAGATACCTAGCCCGAAGATTAGCAGCACAATCGCGATTAAATACACATCAACGGCGATGATGATGTCTGGCACCAGGGTGTCGTGGATATCTATAGAGCTATCAACGAGGTAGTAGCGCAGGACGTCACCTACCACGGTTAAAATATCCAGCGTGCCGACGATAAACAGCATCAGTGAGCCTAGTAGGCTTGGCACTACCGCCAACATTACTAAAAAGCGCGAATTCCAAAGCGCTGTTTCAATTCGCCGCTCCCAAGGTGACTGTTCATGCGGCGCTTTAGGTGCTGGTGGCGAAGCTGAATGTGTCTGGGATGAATGTACCTGGGATGAAGGTACCTGGGATGAAGGTACCTGGGATGAGTGTGGCGATGATGACGATTCAGACGGTACTGGATCAGACATAGTGCGTGCTTACTCCTGCAAAAAAGTCGCCGGCTTAGACGACATTAGGATGATAGTATTCACACTTATAGCACGTTGATCAGCACCACCGTAAACGTCACCCCAGTCAGTAGAAAACCCAGCGAGAGCATGATGCCGTCGCGGGCCACTAAGCCTAATCCAAACAGGGTAAGTGCCAGGCCTGCGCCGTTGGCGCTAAACGGAATAAACTCCATCGGCGGCATGGCTAACGCAATGAGTAAGCACATCACCGCGGTCACGCGTATGCCAATATAGCCGGTCATCCACGCTAAACGTACACCTAACAAGCTATCGACCCATTTGGCGGGCTTTTTCATATAGCGAATGGCTTTATCGAATTTTTCCCGTGAAATCGAGCGTTTTGTCAGCCATTTAGGTAACCAAAAAGTTTCTCTGCCGATTAATAGCTGAACAGACGTGAGCACTACCAACACAGCCATCAGTGTTGGCATACCAGGAATATCACCAATGATGGGAGCGAGCGTAATTAGCCCGGCGACCAGCAACAGTGGCCCAAATGAACGCCTGCCTACCGCGTGAACCACGTCGTCTACGCTTACCTTGGCTTTTTCACGCTCCATTCGTTCCATGGTATTAATTAATTCGGTTAAGTTCGATGCATCCTGCATATCACTCATTGGCGTCTCGGCGCTCCATTCCTGTGTTTAGCGTCTGTCCTGTGGGGCACTATTAAGTCTGGGGTGTGCTTTCAAGCTTGCTGCGAATAAAGTCGCTGTGGCTAACGTGTAAAAGATCTGCCAGCCGCCGGATACGATGCTCTTCGAGCGGGTCAACGCTGCCATCGGCCCAGGCAAGTTGCCACATTAGCGCGACTAGCTCATAACGCTGCTCATAACCGTAGTGCTCTTTTATCAAGCTGACAAACTGGTAATGATCGACGGCATCATCCACTTCGGCTTCCGCTAACGTCATTAACTCGTTAACGTCACTTTCACTTAGGTGGTAGCGGTTAATGAGCATTTGCTTGAGTGCGGCGCGTTCAGCATCGCTTTTATCGTAGTCGGCACGCATGATTTCACACAGCAGCGCCGCCGTTGCGAGTTCTAGCGTTAAGGTTTGGTTATCGCGCTGTTCAGGTTCTGCCAGCGCGCGTTGGAAGAAATTGCTAATGGCATCCAGCACGTTAAGCTCTCCTGCTATTGAGTCTTGCTGTTCGACTGCAGTTACCGCACTAAGTGCCTAGATACTGGCTGAAAACTGGATCACTCCTCACTCCTCACTCCTCACTCCTCATTCCTCACTCCTAGCTCCTCACTCTTTGCGCTTCGCCAGCTGCTCTTTTAGCTGCTTGGGCACTTGCTTGATAATCAAGCGGTCCTGGTGTTCATCGTACTCGATGCTGGAACCAAGCAGGTGGGAGTCAAAGCTGATCGACACTCCCCCAGCGCGCCCGGTAAAGCGGCGAAATTGACTGATGGTGCGCTTATCTGGCGGGATCTCCGGTGAAAGGCCGTAGTCTGCATTGCGGATATGGTCGTAAAACGCTTTGGGCTGTTTTTCGTCTACCAAGCCTGAAAGCTCTTCTAGCGTCATTGGCTCGCCACGGCGCAGCTGCTCGTTGGCGTAATCAACCAGGGTGTCGGTTTTTTCTCGGCTGGCTTCGTCGTCGTAGTCCTCTTTTTCAACGTAATCACTGAAGGCTTTCAGCAGCGTACGGGTTTCGGCGGGGGCATCTATGCCCTCTTCCATTCCCAACAGCGCTATCAAGCCATCGGCGAGCTTTTTGCCACCGCGATCTTTTAAAAACGATACGTACTGCGCGCTTTCAGAATCGCTCTGCCACTGGGTCAGGTTTACCCGTGCCGCCAAGGTAAGCTGGCTGGTATTCAGCTGCGCGGCGGGCACTGCTTGGTGCTCTGCGTTAATGCCAATCCCTTCCCGCTGATGAACTAGGCCTAGAAACAGCGTCTCGGTATCGCCTTGGCGTAAGTGAGCAAACACCAAGTAGCCGCTCACCGAAAGCTGCTCTTGCAGCGTTTGCGCAAGACGTTCGGCAATAGCAATCGACAGCTGGGTGAAATCCTGCTCTTCGGCCATGTACGCCCGCAGCCAAGCCACCAGCGGCCCAGCCTGCTCGCCCTGCTCGGCAAACCGCCCCCACCCTTTGGCTTTGGTGTTGTAGGTATCGTTTAACGAATTCACCAGGCTTGCCATCACGGGGTCTTCGTTGGCCGCAGGCGTTGACGCCGGTGCCGCCGTGACGGTTAAGCGCTCGCCATCTAGCGATGGGTCAAGGCGGTGCACAATACTTTGCAGTAGCGGCATAAGCAGGAGTTACCTTTTTTCTAAAAACGATTTATCTAAGAACGAATTATCTAAAAACGCGGTTTAGCTAGGAAAGCGATTTAGCCAAGAACGCGATTTAGCTAAGAGCGCGGTTTAACCAAGAACGGTTGCTTAAAAAACAATTCATCATCAGCGCGGTGTTGGCAAAGAACCGCTTAACAGGCAATCAGCGCATTTAGGGCTTTAAGCGATAACCGGTGCGGAAAATCCAGGCAATAGTGGCAAGGCTGGCGGCTAGGAAGAGCAGGATCATCGCCACGCTGGCCGCTAAGCTGACATCGCTAATGCCGTAAAAGCTCCAACGAAACCCGCTGACCAAGTAGACCACAGGGTTAGCCAGGGTGACGGTTTGCCAGAACGGCGGCAGCATATCAATAGAGTAAAAGCTGCCGCCCAAAAACGTCAGCGGGGTGATGATTAACAGTGGCACCAGCTGCAGCTTGTCGAACCCGTCCGCCCAGATACCGATGATAAAGCCTAGCAGGCTGAAGGTGACGGCAGTAAGCACCAGGAAGGTCAGCATCCAAATCGGATGGGCAATCTCTAACGGCACAAAAAAGTTAGAGGTCAGCAGGATAATCAGCCCCAGCAGGATCGACTTCGAAGCAGCCGCGCCCACATAGCCCACCACCACTTCTAAATAAGAGATAGGCGCGGAGAGGATTTCATAAATGCTGCCGGAAAACTTCGGGAAGAAAATTCCAAACGAGGCGTTAGAGACACTCTGGGTCAGCAGCATCAGCATAATCAGGCCGGGCACAATAAAGGCACCGTAGCTGACCCCGTTAATCTCGCTGATGCGTGAACCAATCGCCGCGCCAAACACCACAAAGTAGAGCGAGGTAGAAATTACCGGCGACACAATGCTTTGCAGCAAGGTGCGGCGGGTGCGCGCCATTTCCGCCATATAAATGGCGCGAACGGGATAGAGGTTCATGAGCGCTCCTTTACCAAGTCAACGAAGATATCTTCCAGCGAGCTTTGTCGGGTATGCAGGTCTTTAAAGCCAATGCCGGCCTTTTCCAACTGTGTGAGCAGCGCAGAAATACCGCGCCCCTCCTCTTCCTGGCGACCGTCGTAGGTGTACACCAGCTCATAGCCGTCGGCGGTTAGGCTCAGCTCGTCTTGCTCAAGCGCGGCGGGAAGTACGGTAAGCGGCGTGTGCAGCTGAAGCGTCAGTTGCTTGCTGCCAAGCTTGTTCATCAGCGCTGCTTTCTCTTCTACCAATACAATCTCACCGCGATTGATGACGCCAATGCGGTCAGCCATCTCTTCGGCTTCTTCAATGTAATGGGTGGTGAGAATAATCGTGACACCGTTATCGCGCAGCCCGCGTACCACGTTCCACATATCACGGCGTAGCTCGACATCTACCCCAGCAGTTGGCTCATCCAGAAATAGAATGCGCGGCTCATGAGAGAGCGCTTTGGCAATCAAGACGCGGCGCTTCATACCGCCTGAAAGCGTCATCAAACGATTGTTGCGTTTATCCCACAAGGCTAGCGACTTAAGCACTTTCTCAATATGCGCTGGGTTCGGCGACTTGCCAAACAAACCTCGGCTAAAACTGACGGTGTTCCATACTGTTTCAAAGGCTTCGTTGGTCAGTTCTTGCGGCACAAGGCCAATAAGCTCACGGGCCTGGCGATAGTGGCTAACGTTATCGTAGCCATCGACGACCACATGGCCTTGGGATGGGTTTACCAGCCCGCACACCACGCTGATTAAGGTGGTTTTACCCGCCCCGTTGGGGCCAAGCAGGGCAAAAATCTCACCGCGTTGAATAGTTAAATCCACACGGGTAAGGGCTTGAAAGCCACCTTCGTAGGTTTTGTTCAAGCCTTCAATAGTAATAATGGGATCGTTCAAGGCGTGCTCCTCACACCGCGACAGTTGTGCCGCGGTGCTTAACGGATGTTCGGCGCCATTAACTGCGGCTGGTGATTTCCAACAAGTGGTAACCAAACTGGGTTTGTACTGGGCCGTGTACTTTGTTCAGGTCACCGCTGAAAACGACCTTGTCGAATTCCGGTACCATTTGGCCGGGGCCAAAGCTACCCAGGTCGCCGCCTTGACGGCCAGATGGGCAGCTAGAGTGCTGCTTAGCCACTTCTGCGAAGTCACGACCGTTTTCGATCTCTTGTTTCAGTGCGTTGCACTGCTCTTCACTGCTTACCAAAATATGACGGGCGCTGGCGCGTGCCATAACAAGCTCCTTATTAAAAAGCCCCAAAGCGGCGTATCAGTTTATCATGCTGGTACAGAGTTAGGCGCTAGCGTTAGCTTGATTAAGGGCCAGCGAGCGCGCCGCTAACACGCAGCGCGTTGCCTACACTTGCCAGGGCGCGTTCGTGGGCGCTTACCGGCAGCGGGCCTCGGCTACAGGCGACAACTACCCAAGGCCCCTGGGCTGAAGAAATACGTGAGGCAATACCCGCATCGCAGCTGCGACGGTGCTGGGTACCGGTTTTATGAGCAAAATGAACGTCACTGCCCATCCCTTGTTTCAAGCGTCGCTCACCAGAAGACGTGCGGCTCATTACCGCCAGCAGCGTTTGGCGCTGCTCGGTATTCAAATCCGTCATGCCGCCATGGTGAAGCGAGGCCAGAACATCCCCGAAGGCACGCAGCGTGCCTACGTTCTCACCCGTGGCTTCATAGGCATCAAAGGCGCGATCGTAGTCCGGTTGCTTGAAGGCATCTTGGCGCACGTTAAGGGTTTGGGCTAACGCTACCGGCCGCTGGTTAATACTGTGCTTGCGCAATTCCATAAAGTCTAAACCACCTAAGCCCTGAGCAGCGGGATGAAGCTGGCTATAAACGCCTTGGCGTACTCCCACAAGCTTGCTAATCGGCCCTAGTGCGCTGGGCCTTCCACCACTCGCGGCCACCATGGCCTTCGCCCGTTCATTCACTGCCGGAAGCCCAACACGGTCAATCAGCATATCGGAGGCGGTGTTATCGCTAACGGTGATCATCTGTTCCAACAAATAACCAATAGAAATAGGCGTGCCTGGATCATGCCAGTTAACCGGGCCTGCACCATCCACATAGTCGCTGCGCGCCAGGGTAATCCGCTCATCAAGCGATAACCTGCCAGCTTGGCGCTCGGCCAACACCTGGGCAGCCACCGGTATTTTTATCAGCGATGCCAAATACCACGGCTCATCGGCTTTCCAGGAATAGGCTTCGCCACTGGCCAAATTCTGCACATACACGCCTAACTGCCCGCCAAATACCTCTTCGATAGCGGCCATGCGAGCATTTAAGTCGCCCTGCCAGCGGCTCTGTTTATCGACTTCATAATACCAGTCGGCATTAACGGGCAGCGCTATTAACAGCGCTACTACCATTAGCCCGCGCTGTATCCAGTGTCGCAAATCGTCAACTCCCGTCAGTTTAATCGCGCTTACTTTACCGATGAGCCGCCATCCAGCGGGTCAGCCAAATCCACAGCGCGGCACCGAGTATTAACAAACCGCCAACGCCAAGCGCCTGTGGGTAGCTGTAGGCCCCGTCGCCTTCCAATAAAAAACGCAGCACCAGAAAAATCATCACGATATGAAAAATAAACGCTTTGAGCGCATCACTACCAACGAGGGTAAGGGGCAGCAGTACTTTCGCAGCGGCTTTTCCACCGGCCAGGGCTAACCCCAGCAGCACCAGCGCGCCGCCCACGCTAAACAGCATAAAGTTTATTCCTGGCGGGTGTTTCCCCACATTGCGTGCCACCGCCAGCATCGCACCATGAACATCGCCCTCGGCGATAGCTATGCCATAAAAAGCGGCTACCATCAGCGCCCCCACCCCTACCAGCCAAAGAATTAAGCGGCGGCGTAAGGCGGCATCGAAATAGCAGCGTAGCAGCGCCTCACCGATCAATAAGCCAGACAGTATGAGTGGGGCGCGGCTAAGCTGCCCCCAGGCATAGTGCTCTTCATGGTCAACCAGAAACGCTTTTAAGAGGTCATAGCCCCCAAAGGAAAAGCCTTGTAGCCACGCTGAAAGCGCCGTTAATCCTACGATGGTTATTAAACGCCCCCACAGTGGCGTTTTTGCCCACAGCGGCAATATTAACGGCACCCAAAGCAAGGCAACGGCATAGAAGCCTAGAATCTCTACCCAGATAGCAAATCGCCCATAGAGCAGCGTATCAACAATATCGCTAGGCGAGCTAAAGGGCAGCATTTCTATAACAATTAGCGCCTTATACCAAAACCAAACCTCAATGGCCCTTACCCACAGCTTTAACCGCCGCTTGGGCCAGTCGTCACGTTGGGTGTGAGATAAGAAGGCCACCGCCAGTGCAATACCAAACACTAAAATAAACAGCGAGGACGAGAATTTAGTCAAAAAATGGATAGGTACCATGCCCCAATCAGGCACATTACGAATACCTACTAAACCACTAACAGCATGGCTAATAATCATCAGCCCAATGGCGATACCGCGAGCGAGATCAATCGCCTCGATACGGCCTTGCGCCTTAGGAAGCTGCGGCATCTCCATCCAGTTCAACACGTCGGTAACGTCCTTGTGGCTGATGTTAATAATAGGACTTTAACCATAGCCTATTCATTGCCCGCCCCCTACTTAACATCTTTTAACGCAAAAATGCCCCGCAACTGGCGGGGCATTTCATGGTTCATCCGTGAACCGGAATAGAAGTTAATCCTTTAGCAGTCATGAGTTACCAACCGGAATCATCTTCCTCTTCAGTTTCCCATGTGTCTTGCTCTTCTTCTTCCTCTTCATAGGTAAATTCTTGCTCTTCCTCTTCGTACTCGGTCGTTACACCTTCATTAGTAGCGCCTTCAGTGGTGGCACCTTGCTCTTGATCAGAGTCGAAAGAGTTGTAAGCGCCCTGCTCATCCTGGGTCGTTTCTTCCTGAGGAGCGGGCTCATAATCATCGTTGCCTTCCATGCCAGCAAAGGCCAGCGGGCTAGCGATTAAACCAAACGATACGCCTAAAATGCCAAGTTTCTTGAGAGCTTCCTTTTTCATGGTCATGCCTCCTGATATGGCTTCACTTTTACGTCAGTTTTCAGTAATCAAAAAAATTCGGTGATTTGAAAACGTTGGTTAGTGGCAAGAACGTTATGTCTTCCTAACATTTCGCTCTTGCCCAGACTATTGCAGCCGCCATACCAGAAAATGCCAATAAAAATAAAAACTCTATAAATACAATATCTTAAATAAAAATTACGCATGCCAACCGAATGACAAAACGATTTTTAATTAGCAATTTATTGTTTATCAATGACACATGAGCCCTGCTGTAGCATGTCAATCGAGATTTAGGTATTTAATACCCCATCACCCTGGGCAGCCACGTGGCAAGTTCAGGTATAGCGATCAACAATAAAATTGTAGCGAGAATAGGTAACAAGAACGGCAATACCGCCTTGACCACCTGCCCGTAGCGTAGTCGCGTGATTCCCACCATCAGAAACAACACTGTGCCAAAGGGCGGTGTGATAACCCCAACTGAAAGCGTAATGACCATCACAATACCGAAATGAACAGGGTCTAACCCCGCACTTAATGCGGCAGGCACAACAATCGGGGTGAAGATCAAAATGCTTTCAATCACCGACATAAAACAGCCGATCAGCAGGAAGAACAACGCAAAGCAGAGCAACAGCGCAATCGTCGGCATCTCAATGCTGGCCACCTGCCCCGCCAACGCCTGAGGAATGCCCATACGTACCAAAATCCAGCCATAAAAGCTGGAAACAGCAATAATCAGCAGGATTACGGCACTGAACATCAGGGTACGCTGGAAGGCATTAAACAAGTCGCGCAGACTTAAGTCGCGATAGATCAGGCCACCTAAAATAATCGCATAGAGCGAGGCAATAGCACCCGCTTCCGTTGGTGTAAAGAAGCCCCCCCAAATACCACCGACAATAATGGCAGGCATCATGAGAGGTAAAATAGCGCGCTTGCCGGTTCGTATAACTTCGCAGGCATCAAACGGCGTAGGCTTAGGCATCACTACTTTGCCTGTTGCTCCGAGCACTACCGTCATACCCATTAGCAGTAGTGCCATCAAAATGCCGGGCAACAGCCCCGCCATAAACAGCCCACCGATACTCACATTGGCTAGCCAGCCATATACTACTAGCGCAATGCTTGGCGGCAAAATCGGCCCAATAACGCTTGACGCTGCGGTAACACCAGTCGAGTAACCCAGCTCATAGCCACGCTCTTTCATGGCTTTAATTTCAATGCTGCCAAGACCCGCCGCATCGGCCACGGCAGTACCCGACATAGTGGCAAAAATAGAGCTGGCAACCACATTGGCGTGACCAAGCCCACCCTTGGTAAAGCCTACTAATGCCGTGGCGAAATCAAAAATCCGCGTGGTCGTTGAGCCAATATTCATAATATTGGCAGCCAAAATAAACAGCGGGATGGCTAGCAAGGTAAAGTTGTTGAGTGTTTGCACCATACGCAGTGGCAGTAGCTCAACGGGTAACCCTCCCGTACCGGTGAATACCAAGGCTATAAACGAGGTGACACCGATGGCCACCACAACAGGCAACCCAATGGCCATTAGCACCAGCAGGCCGCCAACGAAAATCAGTAATTCAGTCATGGGGCCATCACCTCTTCTTCACGGGGCGCTTCAAGCCAGAAAACGGGGCCGCGCAGCGTTTTCCAAAGTGCAATGACCGCCATGCCCGCGAAGCTAAAGAAGATACCGTAGTAGAGGTAGCTGAAACTAATACTTAACGAAACGGTTTTATTGTTGGCACTCATATCCGACATAATCCATGCGCCCCATGCCGCTAGTACAAAAAAACCGCAAGAAATAAGAGAAGTAAGCCGGTACTGACTATTTTTACCGAAGCGAGAAAGCTTGTGGCTGAACAGGTCAACCACTAAATGCTCACTGCGTATCCACGCAGAAATAGAACCAAAGCCAATGGCATAAATGGCCAGCAGTGACGCAACCTCTTCTGTCCATGGCATCCCCAACCCAAGCAGGTCTCGGGCTACCACTGCTGAAACAATGAGCAGCAATATCGCGGCCATTAACGTCACCCCCACCCCATCGCAAAGACGGGTGGTGTAACGCAACACATAAAAAGCGATTCTATCCGGCCCGTTTCTGGGCGGCATAGCTGAGTCCACGGGAACGCTCCTGAGGCTTAATAAGGCTTAAATAGGTATCTTTTAAAACTACAACGACGGCCCGATAGGCCGCCGTTGATCATTTAGCACAAACAATTACTGGCTTTCATTACCTAACGCATCTTCACGCACACCATCAGCCATATCGGCCATGACACGATCAATCGCTGGCAACGCCGCTTCGCGGAAAGCGTCAATATCGGGCTCGATAATCGTCATGCCCTCTTCCTGTAGCGCCGTCAGGTAGTACTCATCAAGCTCACGCTCACGCTCTGAACCATGCTCCCTGGCGACATGAATAGCTTCCTCGATCAACGCTTGATCTTCCGCCTCTAACCCATCCCACCAACGTGAACTGGCTACCCAGTTCCAAGGAAACTGCACGTGGCTGGTCATAATGATGTGATCCTGCACTTCCCACAGGCGGCGGGTATAGGGCGATGACAATGAATTCTCATGGCCATCGACTTGACCTGTTTGCATGGCCAAGTAAATTTCCGGCGCGGGAACGTTAACTACTTGGGCGCCGATCTCTTCCCACACCTCAAGCCATACGGGAAGCGATGGCAGACGCAAACGGAAGCCATCTAAATCTTCAGGGCTATTGATCGCCTTATTGGCGGTCATATGGCGTGGACCACGGTGTTGGGTGCCGAAATATTTAAGACCGCCCTGATTTTCAGCCTGCTCAATCAAAGCTTGGCCAGAAGGACTTTCCATGTAGGCATCTACTTCGTCCCACGTTGAGAACACAAACGGAACGGTAATAGCGTCATACTCTGGCGCATACTGCTGGCGCCAGTTGCCTCCGGTGATAGAAAGCTGGGTTTGGCCTAAATTGAGCAATTCCAGCACCGCGTTTTCACCACCGAGGGAACCTGCTAGAAAAGGACGCACGTCAAAACGGCCCGGTGCTTGCTCTTCTAGGTATTCGGCAAAACGCTCGACTGCTGCGCTTTCAGAGCCGCCTTCACTCATAGTGTTATTAACTTGAATTTCGATCGGGTTTGCTAAGGCAAAGGGAGCCGCCGTTAGCATACCCAGGGTGGCCAGCGTGGTAAGCAATGTTGTCCGCATGGGATGACTCTCTACGGTTGTCATTATTGGATGTGGTTACCGATATTAAGTGTGATGCTTAACACAGCATTTTTGCTGTTTGATTGATCTTGAAACAAGCAGCCAAACGGCTCAAATCGACGTTTATGAAGGCTGACTTCGTCAAATACGATGGCTAGAAACGCCGCTATAGCGCGCTAAACTGCTCACCCCATTATCACCGTACGACCAAAGATGAATATCTACTGCACTCTTAGGCTATCTCAATGGAGGTTGCTTGCTGCTTTTTAGCAGTGATTTAAAACGCCATTTTCACCAGGAGCTTTCATCATGCACGAAGCCGCACCCGTCGTGTTTATTACCGGCGCCACTTCTGGAATCGGTCTTGCTTGTGCCCACCGTTTTGCCCAAGCGGGCTGGGCACTAGTATTAACAGGACGACGTCAAACACGCTTAGAGGGGCTCTATAACTCACTGAAAAACAGCGTACCTGTGCATATCGCTCAACTGGACGTCAGCAACCCACAAGACGTAGCTAACGTGGTTGCAGCGTTGCCAGAACGTTTTAAGCACGTGCATGCACTAATCAATAATGCAGGGCTAGCGCTAGGTAAGGGACCAGCACAAAACGCTGAGCTTGATGACTGGCATCGAATGATTGATACCAATGTGAAAGGATTAGTGACTGTTACGCGCCACCTATTGCCAAAACTCATTGCCGCTGGCCCTGGCTCAACGGTAATAAATCTGGGTTCTATCGCCGCTCATACGCCTTACCCAGGCGGACATGTGTATGGTGCCACCAAAGCTTTTGTAGAACAGTTTAGTTACAACCTTCGCTGCGATGTTGGTCCACAGGGCGTTAGGGTGACCGACCTCGCTCCTGGGATGACAGCGAGTGAGTTTACGCTGGTTCGTATGAAGGGTGATCAGCAAGTAGCCGATAGCTACTACGAAGGCACGGCACCACTCCAGCCTGAAGATATCGCCGACCAAGCCCTCCATATAGCCTCACTTCCACCGCATATCAATATCACGCGCTTAGAAGTGATGCCGCTTTGTCAGCAGTGGTCGGCTCCCACGATACTGCGAGATTAAACGCCAATTCGATGAACCTTATAGCGCTGAATGCGCTTCTTCAGTCAGAAGGTCCACCATGTGCCTTGCCGTGGCAGGAAGAGTCGCATAGCGGCGTACGCCAATAACAAGCTCCCGCTGGGCCCAGCCGTCGTTCAACGGGATGCTTTTAAGCTGCAGATCACCTAGCTCGCGATATATCGTTTGCTCTGGCAGCACGCCTACCCCCATGCCATGGTGAATCATGCGACAAATGGCATCAAAACTGCGTACCTGAATGCGCATTCTCAGCGCTTTTCCCGCTAGGTTAGCCTGCTCAAGCAACAGCGCTTGCAGCGAAGCATCTTGCTGCAAGCCAATAAAATCGAAAGCCAGTGCTTCGTTGAAGGCAATACTGCTTCGCTCCGCTAATGGATGTTCATCAGGTGTTACTAACACTAAGCGATCACGCCGATAGGGAATTATCTGCAAGTCTGGCGCAGCCACATGCCCAGCAAAAATGCCAATATCGGTTAAGCCATCCCTTACAGCGGCAATAATTTCACTACTGACACGCTCTTGCAGGTCGATTTTTATTTCAGGATAGTGGCGAGAGAACGCACTAAGGTCTTGGGGGAGAAACGCGATGATTGCTGAGGTATTGGAATGAATACGCACATGCCCACGCACGCCTTCACCATATTCGCTAAGCTCTGCCTGTAAGCGTTCAACGTTGTCGAGGATACGCCGCGCATGGTGCAAAAACGCTTGCCCAGCCGGCGTTAGCTCCACACCTCGGGGTTTACGGTAAAGTAGCGTTGTTCCAACCAAGCTTTCAAGATCGCTCATACGCTTGCTGACGGCGGCAAGGGCTAAGTGTTCGCGTTCGGCAGCCGCGGTCAAACGGCCTTCGTCTGCAACAGAGATAAACAGCTTGAGCGTAAAGAAATCAAAGCGGCGCATCTCGGCAAACTCCTGAAAAGTAACCTGACTATGCTAGCGCATACCTTCGCCAGTCACGAAACCTTTGTTACCCATTGCCTAATTGTCGCCCCTAGGCGGCTCACGCATGCTGGTAGGCAACAATATTAACGACACGACCAGGAGAGCCTTAATGCATGCTCCCGAAGCGCGCCAGCTTCCTTTAGAAGGCTTGAAAGTCCTTGAACTTGGGCAGCTCATTGCTGGCCCCTTTGCGACCAAGCTGTTGGGTGAATTTGGTGCCGATGTCATTAAAGTAGAGCCGCCTGGTACCGGCGACCCCCTTCGCAAATGGCGAATGCTTGAGGAAGGCACCTCGCTTTGGTGGCACGTACAGAGCCGTAACAAGCGCTCAGTAGCGTTGGACTTGCGCAGTGAAGAGGGCCAAGCGCTGGTGCGCAAGCTCGCTGCCGAGGCTGATGTGGTGGTGGAAAATTTCCGCCCTGGCACTTTAGATAGTTGGGGATTGGGCTGGGAATCGCTCTCTAAGCTCAACCCAAGGCTAATCATGGTGCATATTTCCGGCTACGGACAAACGGGGCCTTACCGCGATAAGCCCGGCTTTGGTGTGGTGGGCGAAGCCATGGGCGGGTTGCGTTATCTTACTGGCCAGCCAGGAGAGCCCTCTGTGCGCGTGGGTGTAAGTATTGGTGATTCACTTTCCGCGCTTTACGCTGTCATTGGCACCTTGCTGGCACTGCAAGAGCGCAACCGTAGCGGCCTGGGGCAAGAGATCGACGTGGCGCTTTATGAGTCGGTATTTGCCATGATGGAGAGCCTGCTGCCGGAATTCGATGCCAGCGGCCAGGTGCGTGAACCCAGCGGCAGCGCCCTGCCCGGTATTACGCCTTCTAACGCCTACCGCTGCCAGGGCGGCGATTACGTGCTCATTGCCGGTAACGGCGACAGTATTTTTAAACGCTTGATGGGGGTCATTGGCCGTGATGATCTGGCCAACGACCCCGCGCTAGCCCACAACGATGGCCGCAGTCAGCAGGCTGAAATGATCGACGCTGCTATACAAGCGTGGTCTGAAGAGCGCCCAAGAGAGGCGATTCTTAAAGCGCTGGATGAGGCACGTGTGCCAGCAGGCTATCCGTACACCGCCGAAGATATTGCCTTTGACCCCCATTACTTGGCGCGGGAAATGATTCAAACCTTCACTCGCCCCAACGGCAAACCATTAAAAGTACCCGGTGTACTGCCCAAACTTAGCGCTACCCCAGGACGGCTTGGCGATGGCGGCCCTGCGCTTGGCCAGCATACCGATGACGTGCTGGATGAGCTGGGAATCGACCATGAAACCCGTGCCAAGCTTCGTCAAGCGGGCATTATTTAAGGAGAGCGCTATGCACAAGTCCACGAGTCAACCCATGCCCTGTCCGACAGCACCCTATCCTAAAAAAATAGAAATTAATGAAGTCGCCCCGCGTGACGGTCTGCAAATTGAAGCGCGCTTTGTCCCCACCGACGATAAAATCCGCTGGATCGACGCGCTCTCCACTACCGGTCTGCGGCGCATCGAGGCGACTTCGTTCACATCGCCCAAAGCGATTCCTAACCTGCGCGATGCTGCGGACGTTGTCACAGGTATTCAGCGCCGGGCTGGGGTCGATATCAGCGTCTTAGTGCCTAACCTTAAGGGCACAGAGCGTGCGCTCGCCTGCCAAGTGGATGAGATTAATTTGGTGATGTCGGCAAGCGATAGCCATGGCCTGGCAAACCTTCGCATGACGCCAGAGCAGTCGCTTGAGCAATTTGCCGCGATTGTGGAGGCCTGCCAAGGCAGCGACGTGTTTATCAACGCCTCACTGTCAACCGCCTTTGGCTGCCCGTTTGAAGGCGAGGTGCCTGAAACGCGGGTTCTCGCTCTGGTGGAACAGCTGATCGCGCTGGGCATTCAGGGCGTCACGCTATGCGACACCACAGGCATGGCCAACCCAGCCCAAGTGAAGCGCCTGTGTGATGCCGTGCTTGAGTGCTGGCCAAAAACGCCATTCACGCTGCACTTTCACAACACCCGCGGCATGGGCTTAGCCAACGCCCTGGCGGCGTGGCAGGCGGGCATTAGCCGCTTTGATGCGTCGCTCGGTGGGCTGGGGGGCTGCCCCTTTGCTCCAGGCGCTAGCGGTAATGTATGCACCGAAGACTTAGTACATATGTTTGCAGCGATGGGGGTCGATACTGGCGTCGATCTAGATGCGCTGCTTGACGTTGCCGCCACCCTACCGACGCTTATCGGCCACGACGTGCCCGGGCAAGTGGTAAAAGCCGGGAAATCATCCCGGCGTTATGCGATGCCCGAGCGTTAACCTTACGCGGGCCCTACCACATGCTTCACTTCTAAATAGGCGCTTAAGCCCCAGGGGCCAAGTTCACGACCAATGCCGCTACGCTTGAAGCCGCCCCAGGCGGTTTCAGGCAGCACCAGCTGCTCGCTGTTGTACCAAATGCTACCGGCTTTTAGCTGGCGACCAATGCGTTTTGCCCGCTCGGGGTCACCGCTAATCACCGTCGCCGCTAATCCATAAGCGCTATCGTTGGCGAGTGTAATCGCCTCTTCTTCGCTGGTAACGCTGCGCGCGCAAAGTACTGGGCCGAAGATTTCTTCTTGCCACAGGCGACTTTCCAACGGCACATCGCGGTAAAGCGTCGGCGCTAAAAAGTAGCCATGCGTGGGCAGCGTGCGATGGGTAATATCACGCACGGCCGTCAGGCCTTCTTGTTCAGCCAAGTCTAAATAGCGCTGTACCGCATCGCGCTGCTTAGCGCTGGTCATTGGCCCTAAGTCAGTGCCTTCAGCAAGTGGGTTGCCTAAGGTTAGCGCATCCATACGTTCCGCCAGGGCGATATAGAGTGCTTCTGCCACGTTTTCATGCACCAGTAAGCGCGAAGTCGCTGAACAGATTTGCCCAGCATTAAAGTAGATACCCGCCATTACCCAGTCGGCAGCTTGGGCTGGGTCGGCGTCTTCCATTACCAGAATCGGCGATTTTCCACCTAGCTCTAAAGAGACACTGGCGGTGCGAGCAGCAGCGGCTTGCATAACGGCTTCGCCGACTCGATTACTGCCGGTAAAAGAGATTTTATCAACACCTGGGTGATTGGTTAGCGGTGCGCCAATACCCTCGCCGTCACCATTAAGCAGGTTCAAAACACCCGCAGGCAAGCCAATTTCCAGGGCAATTTCTGCCAGCGCCAACTCGGGGAGCGGCGTTACCTCTGACGGCTTGAGCACTGCGGTACAGCCTGCCGCCAACGCGGGCGCCAGTTTCCAGGCGCTTGTCACCAGCGGGAAGTTCCAGGGCGCAATCAGCCCAACGACGCCCACCGGGTCATGATACGTACGCGCCTCAACGCCCTCCATTTCCACACTGACCAGTTCGCCCTGGCGAGCATCTAACGCCCTAGCTTGCTGGGCGTAATAGCGGTGACAGGCAATCGCATCGTCTAGGTCAATGCCTGCTTCAGCGAGGGGTTTGCCATTATTAGTGGCTGACAGAGTGATTAGCGCTTCTCGGCGAGCCTCCAGCGCATCGGCAAAGCTATCTAGGTAATTTGCACGCGCAGCTCCACCCAGCGCTTGCCAAGCAGGTAGCGCTTGCTGAGCAGCTTTAACGGCAGCGTCGACATCTGCCGCGTCCCCCGCCGTGACCTGAGCAATACGTTCTTCGCGATAAGGGTTCATCACATCGAGCAGGCGCGTGCCTGCCGAGGCAACCCATTGGTTGTTGATGAACTGCTGATTGATCAATTGCTGGTTGGGTAACGACATCTACGTATCCTGGTCGGAAATGCTGCACGCACGCTGCCAAGCAGCCGCGTCTATTTCAATGAGTAACGGGCCATTTGAGGCACGCTTAGCGAGTGAGTCTGCAAGTTCCTCAGGGCTTTCTACCCTTACGCTTTGGCAACCAAACCCTTCGGCCAAGGTAAGAAAGTTGGGGGCTTGAATGTCCACGCCCAACCGCGCCACACCATTGGCATCCATATAGCGGCGAATTTCTTCATAGCCTGCGTTATGCCACAGCACAATCACCACCGGCAGGCGTTCCTCTACTGCGGTAGCAAGCTCAGAAAGGGTGAACATCACCCCACCATCACCGACGAGCGCCACCACAGGTAAATCAGCACGAGCTAACTGTGCACCTAATGCAGCCGGTAACCCATAGCCCAAAGTGCCGTAGCCGGTAGAGGCATTGAAGTAGCGCCTTGGCGCTGGCTGGCTGACTAAGTGGTTGCCTGCATACACCGGCGCGGTGGAGTCACCCACCAAAATCGCCTCAGGCAAGTAGTCTGCTAGGGTTTTATAAAGCGGTACGAAGTCGCTAAAAGCAGGATCGTTAACCAGATTCAGCGCACCCAAAGCCGCCGACGTTCGCTCAATACCGCTGCGTTTCAATGGGTCGGGAAAGTGAGCGAGTAGAAGCTCTAAGCTACGCCCAGCATCGCCGACTAGCCCTAGCGTTACACGCTGGTTGCGCACCAGTTGTTCGGAATCAAGGTCAATACGAATCAGCTTGCCGTTGAGGTGAAAGCCACCGTCAAACACAACGTCGTAGTCGGTCTCGCCAAGCTCGGTACCCACCGCCAAAATCACATCGGCGTTGGCCGCCAGTTCGCGCACCGCTGGCAGGGCGGCATTAGCACCCAAATCCAGCGGGTGGTCGCGGCCTAGTAGCCCTTTGGCGTTGATAGTCGTCACCGCGGGGGCATCAAGCTTCTCCACTAATGCTCGCGCTGCGTCTGGCGCTGCAACGCAGCCACCACCCAGAAGCACCAAGGGTTGCTTGGCTGATTTTAATAAACGAGCCGCTTCCGCAAGCCCCATTGGGTCAGGTGCTGCTCGGTAAAGCATTGGCGCTTGCCAACTGGTCGGCACCTTCACCGGTGCATTGAATAGATCAATCGGAATTTCAATATGTACCGGGCCTGGGCGCGCACCATTGAAGATGGCAAAGGCGCGGGCCAGCACGTCGGGTAGCGTATTGGCATCTAATAGCGTATGGCTAAACCGCGCTACGCCACTGATCATCTGCTGCTGGCTGGGAAGCTCATGCAGCCGACCTTGGCCTAGCCCCAGCGTATCCCGACGGCTAACACTAGAGATCACCAACATGGGGATAGAGTCTGCTAATGCTTGGCCCATGGCAGTGGCAATATTGGTCATCCCTGGGCCAGTGATAATCAGGCATACCCCAGGCTGACCGCTGGCACGGGCATAGCCGTCAGCCATAAACCCTGCGCCCTGCTCATGGCGCGGGGTTATATGCTGCACATTGCTATCTTCAAGCCCACGATAGAGCTCTACGGTATGCACGCCGGGGATGCCAAACACTGCCTGCACGCCATAAGTATCGCGCAGTAAGCGTATCAACAGTTCCGCGCAGGTCATGGTTGATTGATTGCGCATTGCGTCATTGCTCATTCTGGGCCCTCTCAGAAGAAAAATGTATGGGCCATAAAGGCGATAATAGGCAACGTAATGGCTGTGCGAAGTAAGAAAACGGCGGCTAGTTCCCAAAGCTTAATAGGGATTTTTGATTTAAGTAGCAGTGCGCCAATTTCTGACATATACACCAGCTGCGTCATCGACAAGCAAGCGATCACAAAGCGGGTCAGCTCGCTTTCAATATTTGTCGCGAGTACCGCCGGTAAGAACATATCGGCAAACCCGACCAGCGTGGCAGGGGCAGCCGCTTGCGCTTCAGGAATACGCAGCAACTCAAGCACAGGCACCATGGGGTAGGAAAGCCAGGTAAACAGCGGAGTAAACTCGGCTAAAATTAGCGCGACAGTGCCGATGGCAAATACCAGAGGCAGCAGTGTCAGAAAGATATCAATCACGTTGAGTAGCGCTAAACGCACCAACTCTTTTGGCCCTGGGGCATCCGCTGCCCGGCGAGTTGCCTGTAGCAAGCTGTAACGAAGCAGCCCTACATTTTCTGTGCGCTTCTCGCTTAACTGGCAGCCGACTGGCTCATAGTAGTCGTTAGATTTTAGCGATAGCGGCGGAATCCGCGCCACAATAATGGCAGCGATCAACCCTGATACCACTACCGTAAAGTAGAACTGCACGAAGAGATGATTGATATCAACAAAGTTCGTAACCAGTAGACTGAATGCGATGGAAGCCACTGAAAAGTTAGTTGCAATGACCGATGCCTCGCGGCCATTGTAATACCCCTGCTCATACTGCTGAGCGGTGATCAATACACCCACAGTGCCTGACCCCATCCAAGAAGCCGTCGCATCGATAGCACTGCGCCCCGGGAGATTAAAAATTACCCGAAACGGCTTACGCACCATGGTGCCGATAAACTCCATAAAGCCGAATTCGACCAAAAACGGTAGGAGAATCGCCGCAAAGAAGAAGAATGTCAGTAGCACCGGTGCCAAATCATTGAGCATTACGCCGCCAGTAAACGGCGCCGTTACAAATTCGGGGCCGACCTGGAAAAACGTCATGACGACAAAAATCGCACCTAATATGCGCATCACTACCCAGATAGTGTCTACGTCGAACATATCGTGAAAGTGACCTCGTTGTGCCCAGTTAGGCTTCGCCACTTTTACGTAAAGCGTTATCACTACGGATAAACATAGTACTAGCATGGCAATGGCGGGTAGTGCAGAGCCAAGCAGGGACTGCAGTCCATCGGCCATCAATCCCATACCAATATTAATCGATCCTCCTACTTGAAAAGGCACCAAAAACAAAAGGACGCCAATCAACGATGGAATTAGAAACTTCAGCAAATGAGCGCGATGGATTGGAGCCGATGGATCGGCGTCATCCAATTTTACTTGGGAGTAAGACATTTCTTTCACCTATTGGAAGTGATTATTAGAGGTGGGCTGGTGGCGTCCGAGGGGAAGCAGTGCTTCCCTGTACGCTCTTATAATTAGCGCCTTGTTAGACCGACGCTTTGGTAACTAGCGTTAGCTTGCTTGGTTAATCACTGTGCTTTACGCCCGGCAGCACGCAGAGCATTTCGTATAGCAGTGTGGCGCCCATCAATGCGGTATTACCGCTGGGATCATAAGGAGGCGATACTTCCACTAAGTCACAGCCGACGATGTTCAAGCCTGCCGCACCGCGCACAATTTCCAGCCCTTGGGCTGAGGTCAGCCCGCCCATCTCTACCGTTCCCGTTCCTGGCGCAACGGAAGGATCCAAACCATCGATATCGAAGCTGATATAAACAGGCACATCGCCCATCTGCTCGCGCACTTCTTCCATCAAGGGAGCCAGCGAGCGATACCAGCACTCTTCAGCGGGAACAACGCGGAAACCCTGATTTCGGCACCAATCAAAATCTTCAGCGGCGTAACCGGTACCACGAAGGCCGATTTGCACCACTTTGCCGTGGGCTAACAGGCCTTCTTCCTGGGCGCGGCGAAACGGCGTGCCATGGGCAATCGGCTCACCAAACATGTGCTCGTTCACATCGGCATGGGCATCAATATGGATCAGCCCCACCGGCCCATGCTTTTTGGCAATGGCGCGTAAAATGGGCAGTGTCAGGGTGTGTTCGCCACCCAGCGTTAACGGAATGCAGTTGTGTTTAAGCACGTCATCATAAAAGGCGGTGATGATGTCGACGCTTTTGGGCAGGTGAAACGTGTTGATGGGCACGTCGCCTATATCAGCCACTTGTAAACTTTCAAACGGCGCGGCGCGGGTCGCCATGTTATAGGGCCGAAGCATACGAGATTCATCACGAATCTGGCGGGGGCCAAGACGCGTACCAGGACGGTTGGACGTACCAATATCCATTGGAATACCAATAAACGCAGCATCTAAACCAGCAGCGCTTTCCTGAGCGGGTAAACGCATCATGGTGGCAGGGCCACCAAAGCGCGGCATGCTATTGCCCCCGAGCGGCTGATTAAAGTCAGACATACAGATCTCCTTGGCGTTGTTCATGTTGTAGCGCTGTCGTGCGTACTGATAACGACTACGTTGCACAGACCATGCCAAGTCCCTGAACGCCCTAATAATAGGGCATTCAGGCATTATCGATGCAGTAATGAATTAAAATCACGTACACTTAAGTCATCTATGCATCATCGATGCAAAAATGCATTAAAGGTTATTCGAGAGACAACGCTGTGAGTGAAATCGATAAGTGCGTGCTAAAAACCATTGTGGAAACCGCTAACGATCACTTCTTTATCGTCAGCGGAGAGGGCCAAGTACTTGATATCAGTCCCGGCGCTGAAGCCGTTTATGGCGCGCCCCGGGAAGAGCTTCTAGGCAGTAGCGTTTATCAGCTTCAGCAAAAAGGCATCTTGAAGCCATCCATCACCTTAGAGGTGATGCGCACCCAACAGCCAGCGCAACTAATGCAGGTAACGGGCACCGGTCGCCGTGTGATTGCTGAAGCCTACCCTGTCTTTGTGAATGGAAAATTAGAGCGTGTTATTAGCCGTTCCAGAGACTTAACTGATCTACAGCTCCTGCAAGATGAATACGCACTACTCCAGAAGCGCTTTAGTGAACACTTAAAGCGCAGCCAAGCAGCCCCCGATGCCGAGGAACAAGCGCTGGACGATGCGTTGGATAACCTGCAGGCGAGAAGCCACGTTATGCGTGAAGTCGCCTTGCTTCTCAAGCGAGTTGCACCTTCAGATGCCAATGTATTGATGCTGGGAGAGTCGGGCGTGGGGAAAACCGCGTTTGCCAAACAGCTGCACCGCTGGAGTCAACGCAGTAATAGCCCCTTTATTGAGGTTAACTGTGCGGCCATTCCCGAAAATTTATTTGAGTCTGAGATGTTTGGCTATCAGCCAGGCGCATTCAGCGGCGCAGCTCGCCAAGGAAAAGCTGGCTTACTAGAACAAGCGGAAGGCGGCACGCTGTTTCTGGATGAAATTGGTGAGCTTCCCTTATTAATGCAAACCAAACTGCTAAAAGTCATCCAGGACGGAAGCCTTACCCGGCTAGGTGATACGAGGCCACGCAAAGTGGACTTTCGCTTAGTCGTCGCCACGAATCAGAATTTAGCTAAACAAGTAGAAGCGGGGCTATTTCGTCTGGACCTTTACTACCGTCTCAACGTCATACCGGTCACGCTTCCCCCTTTGCGCGACCGCCGAGAAGATATCCCCGATCTCGTGGAAGCCTGC
This sequence comes from Vreelandella neptunia, assembly GCF_000712975.1. Lineage (GTDB taxonomy): Bacteria > Pseudomonadota > Gammaproteobacteria > Pseudomonadales > Halomonadaceae > Vreelandella > Vreelandella qaidamensis. The sequence continues at coordinate 482,905 of NZ_JHQL01000002.1, forward strand.
TTGGAACGCCTTAACCAACGCTACGGGCGGCAAAAAATTCTGGGTAATCAAGTGTGGTCAACGTTGATGGGAAGCGACTGGCCAGGCAACGTTCGCGAGCTTGAAAACTGGCTAGAGAGAGCTTGGCTATCCAGCCCTACCGATCAAATTGAAGCACCTAATCTCCATCCCTATAAGGAGCAGCCTCAAGCTCATCTGCCGAATATCCCAGCATCCTCATCGGCAGCACCCTTAGCGCCGGATGAAACCCTAAAGCAGTACCTCGCCAGGCTGGAGCACGACACACTGGAGGCATTGAGCACAACGCTCCCCAGTACGTATGCCATCGCTGAGCGGCTGGGGATTAGCCAATCCAGCGTGGTGCGCAGGCTGCAGCGTTATGGCATTAAAATCACCGCCTAACGCTTGGGTTGACACATCCCCGCCATATAAGCGTCATACAACCGCAACACCTTCCTCGCACTCTTAAACGTAGTTACTGATTGCGAGTGAAGGGGTTTATGAACCAATCGCGTATCCGCCTGGAGCGCGTCTCCAAACGTTGGGGCGCGACCACCGCTGTCGATGACATCTCATTCGATGTCACACCAGGGCAGTTTGTTATTTTGCTGGGGCCATCGGGCTGCGGCAAATCTACCACGCTGCGTATGGTTGCTGGCCTGGAAGAAGCCAGCAGCGGGCAAATTCATATTGGCGAGCGCGATGTTACTCGCCTTCCCCCCGGTGATCGCGGGCTGAGCATGGTATTTCAGTCTTATGCGCTGTTCCCGCATTTGAGCGTTGCCGACAATATCGTTTTTGGCCTACGCAGCCGCAAGGTACCTAAAGCCGAACAGCGCCAACGGTTAGCGAACGTTGCAGAACTGGTTGACCTGACGGACTACTTAAACCGCAAACCTGCCCAGCTTTCTGGTGGCCAACGCCAGCGTGTGGCGTTGGCCCGTGCGATCATTTCCGAACACCCGATCTGCTTGATGGATGAGCCACTTTCCAACCTGGACGCACGGCTGCGTAGTGATATGCGTCGGGAAATTAAAGCGCTGCAAAGCCGCTTAACTATGACGGTGATTTACGTTACTCACGACCAAGTGGAGGCCATGAGCATGGGCGATCGTGTGATTTTGATGCAGCAAGGAAAAATCGTTCAAGACGGCACACCTGATGAGCTCTACAACCGCCCAGCCAGCACTTTCGCCGCTAGTTTCATTGGTAGCCCAGCGATGAATCTACTGCCACTGGTACAAGGTGAACAAGGCGCCATTATCGAGGGCGAGCCAACGACGCCGATCGCTCCCTTAGAAGCTGCGGGCGGACAGTTGGGCGTGCGGCCAGAAGATATCGAGCTACGCCCCGCCTCTGAGCCCGGCGTTCCCGCGACAGTGGTGAGCAAAGAGTACCTAGGCGCGGACACCATTGCCCATGTGGCGGTAGGGGCGCACACCTTACGCGTTCGGATTAGCGGCAAACACGCTTTATCCGACTCGACCTGCCGTCTTTACTGGCCAGTAGAAAGCGCACACTTTTTCGATGCTCACGGTACACGGCGAGACGACCTCATGATGAGCCCGCTTACGTCGACACACCGAACCGTTCCTCGTCCACCTGCGGTGGGCTCTTTCCAACACTGACAGCAGTATTGACACTTGTGGAGCCGTTTATGCGTTTACGTATTCCTTTCGCTATGACCACCCTGGCAGCAGGTCTATTAAGTGCTGCGCACGTTAATGCGAACAGCGTTGATCTCACTATGTACTACCCCGTTTCGGTGGGCGGTGCACTCACCGACGTGGTAGATAATTTAGTGGCGGAGTTTGAAAGCGAGCACCCGGATATCAACGTAGAAGCGATCTATGCCGGCAACTACGACGACACTCGCGTGCGCGCGATGTCTGCCATTGAAGCAGGCGATACACCGCAACTATCCGTACTGTTTTCTATCGATCTTTACGAGTTAATTGAGCAAAACGCCATTGTTGCTTTCGACGACTTGGTCGAAACCGATGAAGAGCGCGAATGGCTCAATAGCTTCTACCCAGGGCTGATGGAAAACGGCCAGTTGGATGGCAAAACCTACGGCATCCCCTTCCAGCGCTCCACCATTGTGCTGTTCTGGAACAAAGACGCCTTTGAAGCGGCAGGCCTTGACCCCGAAACACCTCCAGAAAACTGGCAAGAGATGGCCGACATGGCCACTACCGTGCGCGAAGCCTCTAATGGTGAGCAGTGGGGCGTGATGGTGCCGTCGACTGGCTACCCCTACTGGATGTTCCAGGCTTTCGCTTTTCAAAATGGTCACCGGTTAATGAGTGACGATGGCACCGAGGTATATTTTAACGACCCCGCCGCCATTGAAGCACTTGAGTATTGGGTGTCGCTGTCCACGGAATACGAAGCGATGCCAAGCGGCACCATTGAGTGGGGCACTCTACGTCAGAACTTCCTTGAACAGTCTACCGCGATGATGTGGCACACCACCGGTAACCTAACCGCTGTGCGCAGTGACGCAACGTTTGATTTTGGTGTCGCCATGCTGCCAATGAGCACCCAACGCGGCAGCCCTACCGGCGGTGGCAACTTCTACATTTTTGAAGATACAAGCGAAGAAGAGCAGCGCGCAGCGATGACCTTTATTCGCTGGATGACCGCTCCCGAGCGCGCTGCCGCCTGGTCGATTGAAACCGGCTACATGGGCGTTAGCCCCGCCGCTTACGAAACTGACGCACTACAACGTTATGTGGAAGAGTTTCCACCGGCAGCGGTCGCCCGCGACCAGTTGGAACATGGCACGGCGGAACTTTCTACTTACCAGGGTGGCCGTATTCGCCGCGCACTGGATAACGCTGTTCAAGCGGCACTCACTGGCCAGCTATCTCCAGAAGAAGCGCTGAACCAAGCGCAGCAAGAAGCCGATAGCGTGCTGCGCCGCTACGCCCGCTAACGCACTTCATCGTTCCGTTCGCCGGGGTTTGCCCCGGCGCTTCCAACGTGCGGTATTTCATTATGTCTTTTACCGACCACCGCAAAATGCAGCTTTATGGCGCTCTGTTGCTGTTACCCGCCGCCATCCTGCTAGCCACTTTTGCTTACCTGCCCACCATCGCCACGTTGGTCAACAGCTTATTTTTACCCGGTTTTCGCGGTGCGCCTACGCAATTTGTAGGGCTAGAAAACTACCACGTATTGTTTGACGACCCGACGTTTTGGAAGGTCGCCCGTAACAACCTACTCTATGCGCTAGGTACAATTCCTACGTCCATCGCGCTGGCGTTGGCGATGGCACTGTTTGTAAATGGTAAATTGCGCGGGCGTGGCTTTGTGAGGATGGCTTATTTTACCCCCACCATTTTGCCAATGATCGCCGCCGCCAATATCTGGATGTTCTTCTACGCGCCGCAGATTGGCCTGTTCAACACGTTGCTCGGCGCACTAGGGTTTTCCAGCGTGAACTGGCTTGGCGACCCAAGCGTGGCGCTTGGTTCTGTGATTGTGATGTCGATATGGAAGGAAGCCGGCTTTTTTATGATTTTTTATCTGGCGGCGTTACAGGGGATTCCGCCAGAACTGAAGGAGGCTTCTGACCTGGAAGGCACCAGCCGCTGGAGTTTTTTCTGGCGGGTGACATTTCCACTGTTGATGCCCACCACGCTGTTTGTGCTCATCAATGCGCTGATTAACTCGGTACGGGTCGTGGATCACCTGTTTATTTTGACCAAGGGCGGCCCGAACAACGCCACTAACCTGCTGCTTTATTACGTCTACGAGAACGCGTTCTCCTTCTTCGATCGCACCATGGCGGCCACCATCACCGTGGTCATTTTGCTGGTGCTTGCGGTGGTGGCCACGCTGAAGTTCACGGTTCTCGACCGCAGGACACACTACCAATGAGCTCAATCTCATCGCCTTCAACACCATACCCGACACGCGCGCGCTTTTTTTCAGTGCCATCGCTTGAAACCATAGCGGCTTGGCTGCTGGCGCTCATTTGGATTTTTCCGTTGCTGTACGCATGTTGGGCGGCGTTTCATCCGCCCGCCTACATGGTGCGCTTTGATTTATTTGCGCCGCTAACGCTAGATAACTTTAAAAACGCCTGGGCCCAGGCCCCTTTTGCTCGTTATTACCTAAACACCTTCATGCTGGTCACCGGGGTGGTGCTCGCTCAGTTTATCGTGTGTACCTTGGCAGCATTTGCCTTTGCGCGTTTTCCGATTCCCGGCAAGAACCTGCTGTTTATGCTGGTGCTGATTCAACTCTTCGTGTTTCCCGAAGTGCTGATTGTTGAGAACTACCGCATCGCTAGTGAACTGGGGTTGATCAATACCATTACTGGTATCGGCTTGCCCTACGTGGCCAGTGCCTTTGGTATTTTCTTGCTGCGCCAAACCTTTAAAACGATTCCTCGAGAGCTAGAAGACGCAGCCCGTATTGAGGGCTGCAACTGGCTCGAAATTCTTTGGAAAGTATACGTTCCCCTGGCCAAGCCTACTTACCTTGCTTACGGATTGGTCTCCATCAGCCACCACTGGAACAACTTCCTTTGGCCACTGGTTGTGACCAATTCGGTAGAGAGCCGCCCGCTAACGGTAGGATTAGGGGTGTTTTCCGCGCCCGAAACCGGCGTGAACTGGGCTACCGTGAGCGCCGCCACGCTATTAAGCATCGCCCCGCTGCTCATCGCCTTCTTGCTCTTCCAACGCCAGTTCGTGCAGTCGTTCTTAAGGGCCGGTATTCGTTAAGCTCAAATGGTCGCTATTTTAAAAAATCGCTCACTTGGCGTAATCTATAGGCAAGCGAGGAGGAAAAATAGATGGCTATTCAGCAAAAAACAGCCGATAAACGCCGCAATATGGGGGCCGCAGCGATGCGTACTTACCCCAATATTTCACGAGCATGGGGGCTGAAAGAGAGTCAGGCAGCGTTGCTACTAGGAGTTCCTGACTCTACCTACCGCCGTTGGAAACAGTCACCTGAGCAGGCGCGGCTTGATGCAAATCATCTGGAGCGCATGTCGTTGATCCTCGGCATATATAAAGCGCTGCATATCCTCCTCCCTAATACAGAAGCTGCTAATAGCTGGCTTCAGAGAGCTAACAACAATCCTCTGTTTTCAGGTCACTCGCCAATGGAGCGCCTGCTCAGCGGGCAAGTGTCTGATCTTTATGTTGTTCGCCAGCATTTGGATGCAGCGCGCGGAGGAAGCCATGCATGACCTATTCATTGAGCGAGGTTATATGGCGACCCAGTTACCGCGTCATTCCTTCACGCTTTCCACCAATTGATTTATTTGAGGGGGTAAACACTAGCACCGATGACTGGGAGCTACTCAACGAGTTAGAGGGTGAAACCTCGGCACGGCTGCGAGAGGAAGCTGGTGCTATTCACCTAGTGCGTGATGAAGATCGCCGCTATGGTCAAGGCTGGACACCCGTCATGGCCGCCTTCTGCCACTTCCCCGCCACCGGCTCGCGGTTTAGCGATGGCACCTTTGGCGCCTACTACTGCGCGCTAACGGAAGCCACCGCCATTGCCGAGACCTGTCATCACGCCGAGCGTTTTATGCGTGAGTCAAATGAACCACCCATGATGCTTCAGCAGCGTGTTTATCTGTCGGATTTAACGGGTGAATTGATTGATTTACGTGGTCACAACACTGCCCAGACGCTTCTCATGCCGGATAGCTGGGAAGCCGGGCAACGCTTTGGCCGAGAAGCATGGGGAAACCAAGTCGATGGCATTGTTTACCCCAGCGTGCGTGATCCTGAAGGCGAGTGTGCGGCGGTTTTGCGGCCACCCGTACTTGCCGCAACACGCCAAGGGAAACACCTTGGCTACGACTGGGATGGGCAGCAAATCCGCCATGTTTATGAGCTAACGCTGCTGGGTTAGCAACGAACGTAACGGCTACCACTACTGCTAACCGCGCCCCTGGCAGTGTTCCCCTCGCGCTATCGCGGCAGCATCGAAGGTGCCCGTGTCTAACACCCAGGCGGTGACAAGCGCGGCGGGTGTCACGTCAAAGGCAGGGTTCCACACGGGAGCATTTTCGGGCGCCCAGACGACATCACCAAAAGCGCCGGAAGCGCCACGGATTTCTGCCGCATCGCGCTGTTCAATTGGAATATCGCCGCCTGACGCGCAGGCGGGATCGACGGTGGTGTAGGGTGCGACCACGTAAAACGGCACGTTATGGTAGTGAGCGGCAACGGCGAGCATGTAGGTGCCCACTTTGTTGGCGAAGTCACCATTGGCGCAAATCCTGTCGGCACCGACCATGACTTTATCGACTTTCCCTGCCGCCATTAAGCTCGCGGCCATGCTGTCAGCAATCAATTGATAGGGAATACCTAAGTCGGCCATTTCCCAAGCGGTTAAGCGGCCACCCTGGAGCAATGGACGTGTTTCATCCACATACACATGCAGCTCCACACCACGCTGCTGGGCAACTGCCAGCGCGCCAATGGCGGTGCCAACGCCTGCGGTGGCAAGCGCCCCGGTATTGCAGTGGGTCAAAACACGATCACCCGATTGCAAAAGGTCTGCCCCCCGCTCGGCCATGCGTTGGCAAAGCGCACGGTCTTCTGCAAACAATTCAGCGGCGCGCTCAGCCAGGGCGGCAGCCCCTTGCTCGAAGCAGGCTTCCATGGCATCCAGGCAATACATCAGGTTCACTGCGGTGGGTCGCGTGGCACGTAAGCGGTCACTGACGGATTGCCAGCTACCTTGCGGATGGCGCGCAGCAGTCTGCGCCAGCACAAAGGCAGCGCTCAAGCCAATCAGTGGCGCACCGCGAATCGCTAGATTTTTCACCGCATGCTGCCACTCTTCTGGCGAGTCACAGCGCACCCACTGCTCCGCCTGGGGCAGCTGGGTTTGATCCAAATACTCAAGGTAGTCGACATAGACTCGTAAACTGCGTGACTGTAAGTGTGGCATTGGTGGACTCCTTGAGCACTTGAACTTGACTAGCAGAACAACGGCGCGGCTTATCAGGCGCGAAGCTTATCATATAGAATGGCTGCCACTAGAAGAGGCGACGCAGATCCTATGATGACGCTACAAACTGAATTGCTGGATGCCATTTCATGGGCGGCGCGGCAAGGCTGGACGCCCGCCACCGGCGGAAACTTTTCCGCCCGTACCGAAGCGGGGTATTTGGTCACCGCTTCCGGGCGCGATAAGACCCGTATTCAGGCCGATGACCTACTGCTGTGCGATCTGGATGGCAAAGTGCTATCAGGCGATGGTAAGCCAAGCGCGGAAAGTGATCTCCATGCTGCGCTCTATCGCTTAGACGCATCGATTAACTGCGTGCTGCATACCCATACCCTAGCCAGCACCGTGCTGTCGCGGCGCTTTCCAAACGGCATTGAGCTAAGCGGCTTCGAGATGCAAAAAGCCCTGCAGGGCAACGTGACCCATGATGCGACTATTCGCTTACCTGTAGTGCCAAATTCCCAAAATATGGACGAGCTAGCGGAGCATGTACGCAGCGGCTGGCCGATGCCCTGGGGCTTTTTGGTAGCAGGGCACGGTATCTACGCCGTGGGCGATAGCATCGCTAGTTGCCGCCGGCACTTGGAAGCCATTGAATTTTTACTGTCCTGTGTACTTGAAGAGAGCCGGTGGTCTAAATGAGTAACCTAGCTGTTCGCGCCGTTGTAACCGATATTGAAGGCACCACCACGGATATTAACTTCGTGCATAAGGTGCTGTTTCCCTACGCCCAGGCCAAGCTACCCGACTTTCTACGCGCGAATGCAGGCACACCTGCGGTTGCCGAGCAGATTAACGCGGTACGCCGTGACATGGGTGACGCTGATGCCACGCTGGATGCTGTCATTGCTCAGTTACTGCACTGGATCGAGACCGACCAAAAGGTCACGCCGCTGAAAGCACTGCAAGGCATGGTGTGGGCGGACGGCTATCAGCGTGGCGATTTTAAAGGCCACCTGTATAGTGACGTCGCCCCGGCGCTGCGCCAGTGGCAGCAGGCAGGCAAAGCGCTCTACGTGTATTCGTCAGGCTCTGTGCAGGCGCAGAAGCTGCTGTTTGGCTACAGCGATGAAGGCGACTTAACCCCCCTGTTTAGCGGCTACTTTGACACCCATATTGGCCATAAACGCGAAGCCACGGCCTATCAGCGTATTATCGCTGAGCTTGATCTACCGCCCGAGGCAGTGCTGTTTCTGTCTGACGTGGTAGAAGAGCTGGACGCCGCCAAGCAAGCGGGCATGCAAACCCTGCAGTTAGTTCGCGAAGGCACCCAGGCGGGCAACACCCACGCTTGCGTTACTCGCTTTGATGAAATCGCTGTTTAGCCTTTACTGCCGCCATCTTTAAGGAGAGCCTAGAATGTCGCAACTGAAAGTATTTGCAGATCAAAATCCTAACGACGCCCTACTGGACATCACTGACGGCGAACAGATAACTGCTGAGCTGAGCAAGGTGGGTGTACTGTTTGAGCGCTGGGCAACGCCGGGCGAGATTGCCGACGATGCCACCCAGGAAGACATTTTGGCGCTCTACCAAGACGATATCGACCGCGTAAAGGCCATGGGCGGCTACCAAACCGTTGATGTACTGCACATGGTGCCCACGCACCCAGACAAAGAGGCCATGCGCCAGAAGTTCTTAAACGAACACCGCCATCACGAAGACGAAGTGCGCTTCTTCGTTAAAGGCCAAGGGCTTTTCTGCCTGCATATTGAAGACAAGGTGTATCAGGTGCTGTGTACCCGCAATGACCTGATCAGCGTACCCGCGAATACGCCCCATTGGTTCGATATGGGCCCAGCGCCAGAATTTACTGCGCTGCGCTTCTTCGATAACGTTGAAGGCTGGGTGCCTCACTGGACAGAGAGCGATATCGCCGGGAAGTTTGACCGCCTGGATCAGCTGTAAGCTGTGAAGAACGCCGCCCGCGGGTGCCTCATACGCTCGTCCCTCGCGAGATTCGTTACACCGCGCTACGGGGCTTAACGATAGTTGAGTTGGGCTCATTATGTAGCGCGGCGTAAGCGTCAGCGCACCCGCGAAGCAACGCGCCAGCGTTGCCGAAGTTGGCACTGTGGCCAAATCAGCCACGGTGCCATTATCGCGAAGTCCATTATACCGAGAGGGGTAAGCGCTTATAACACCTCTTGCTGGTTATACGTCTTGGCAAGCTCCGCCAGCGCGGCAAGATCACAATAAGCCTCAGGCTCCATAATTAACGCTTGGCCCATCAGCACATTGCGTGCTTCAAGCCTAGCGCGAAGGGCGGTGTCTTCGATCTCTTCAAAGTCAGCGTTATGGGCCAGCGATAAAACGCGACGATGCATTTCAATACCGCAGTAGGCCAACGCATCCAGACGGATCTCTTCCAGTAAGGCATCACAGGCGTCATCGGCACTATTGCCCTGGGCTTCAAACAGCGCCTTCGGAAACAGAATGCCGGTGCGCTCGGTTTGCCACAGGTGGCGGAACTCCGCATCAAAGTGGGTAAAGCACGCTTCAATCACATCAAGAATCCACGCCTGATACTCATCAAGTTCACTTGCTTGGCGGTGAGCAGGCTGGCTGAAATAGGCCATTAGGAAGTTGGCAACGGCCATGCCTAGGTCAAAAGCCATGGGGCCATACTGGGAAAACTCGGGATCAATCACCCGCACATCTGACTCGGTGGCCATAATTGACCCAGAGTGCAAATCACCGTGCAGCATGGTTTCGGTATTCGCGGTGAACTTCATCAACAACCGCTGCACCTTAGCTTTTAAGCGCGTATTACGGCGCAGCTCATCCACAACCGGCGAAAGTTCCGGCGTATGACGGTTCATTTCGGCGCCATAATAAGGATCGGTAAACACCAGGGATTCGGTAATCGCAGGAATCGCCACGTTGCCTGAAAAAAGCCCCACGTCGGCTTTCTTCTCAGGGCTGTTTAACGATAGCTCCGAGCCACGAAACGCCATACGCGCGCAAAATTCACCAATGGTTTCGCCAAGCTGTGTAACCCGCTCACCGTTGATCAGCTTGCGACGCAGAATCGTGTGCGGATAAAGGTACTCCATGACAATCAGCGCTTGGGGTTTATCGAAATAAAACACCTCTGGCGCGATGCCAGGCGCACGCTGAGCTTGGCGTACCAGAGCGTAGTATTCAAAGTGGGCACGGTAAAGCGGCAGCGGCCAGCTCTCGCCTACCATACGAACATAAGGCAGCGCTTGTTTTACCACCACGCTGCCCACACTCCCCGATACGATGAATACCAGGTTGAGGTTGCCATCCCCTACTTCGCGAATCTGCCACTGCCCGGGGTTGCCGCCCACTCGGCTTGCCACTTCTTCTACCTCACCTAGCCGCTGCGCCAGGGTATCGACATCCAGTGCTTGATAGGGCTGCTCGTGTGCCACTATTTGATTCCTCACGAAAAATGATGCTTGTTTGTCATACCCCAGCAGGGTTGTCAAATGCCCTTATTTAAAAGACATCAACTTCATTAGTAAGCTTTAAACCACGGCCTAATAACAACGAACATGCCTTGAAAGGGAGTTAACACAAAAATCTCACCCCCTGGGCGGCCAAAGGGCTGCGCAGTCTATCGGGTAGTGGGCTATCGGTAATCACTGCATGGTAGTCAGCAAGCTCGCCAGCGGCACAGCGCAGCGGCAGGTCGAATTTGGTTTTATCCAGCACCAGGATGCGGTATGCGGCATGGGATAGCAGCGCTTCACGGGCCATGACCTCGTCATCATTGTAGTCATATAAATGGCCATGACTGTCCATACCGCCAACTGAGACAATACCGACATCCACTCGGTAGCGCTGAAAAAAGCGACAGGCATCGCCGCCAATCACATCTTGATCACGGCGCCGTACACGCCCACCCGCCACCACCAGCTCACACTCCATGGTGCATAATTTGATGAGTGCATGCAGATTATTGGTCATAATCTGCAGACCTTGTTTATCGCGCAAGGCGTCGGCCAGCTGCTCTACCGTGGTGCCCGTACCTAAAAATAGCGATTGATGATGCTGAACCAGCGAAGCGGCCTGTCGGGCAATCTGGCGCTTACCCGCTTGATTAACGATTTGGCGCTGATCGTAGCCAATATTTTCCTGATCAGGAAATGGCAGCACTTCCCCGTGGCGACGCAATACCAGCCCTTGCTCCGCCAAGACACGAACATCCCCGCGTAATGTTTGTACCGACACATCAAACTGGCTAGCCAGCGATTCCAGGGGCTGGCGTCCTTGCTGGCGAACCTGCGCCAACACGGCACGGCGGCGCTCGTTTAAGCCCAATATTTTCTTCACGTTGGCGACCACCTGAGTAACGAAAGCGTTTTTTTGACAGGCGAAAGCCTATCGCTATCAAACGAAAGCGTAGTGTCACGATGTTGTAAGCCGATGACAGTAGTGTGATCAGTGTTCACCTACTGGAGTTTTTACGATGTTGAAGCGCTCACTGTGCACTGCCGTTACGCTTGCAAGCTTTGCTCTATCGTCGTCGCTGCTTGCTGATGACAAACTGGTGCTTTATACCAGCCAACCGAATAGCGACGCCCAGCAAACCGTGGATGCCTTTCAGGCCGCCTATCCTGATATTGAGGTGGAGTGGGTCCGCGATGGCACCACTCGCCTGATGACGCGCCTACGCTCCGAGCTTTCCGCTGGCGTTAGTAACCCAGACGTACTGTTAATTGCTGACAGCATGACCATGACCTCACTCAAGCAAGAGGGCCATTTACAGTCTTACCTCAGCCCAGAGCGGGAGGCTTATGATGAGGCGCTATACGATCCCGAAGGCTACTTCTACGGCACCAAACTGATCACCACCGGGATTGTGTATAACACCGCTGCCGAGCATCAGCCGCAGCGTTGGAAAGATCTGACGGGGCCTGACTATGAAGGCCTTGTAACAATGCCAAGTCCGCTCTATTCCGGCGCAGCGCTTATTCATATGGCAGCGCTGAGCGACCACCCCGATCTTGGAATGGGCTACTACGAGGCGCTGCAAGCTAATCGTGCAGAAGCTCAGGGCGGTAATGGCGGCGTTTTCAATGCCGTTGCCTCAGGCACGAAGCCCTACGGCATCGTGGTCGATTTCCTGCCGATTCGTGAGGCCGCTAAGGGCTCGCCGGTTGAATTTGTTTTCCCCGAAGAGGGCGTGAGCGCGGTCACCGAGCCCGTCGCGATTATGCAGGGTGCCAACAATCTGGACGCCGCTCAGAAATTTGTCGATTTCGTACTTTCCCAACAAGGCCAAGAACTTGTTAGCCAGCAAGGCTACCTGCCCGCCCACCCGGCTGTTACGCCGCCTGAAGGCTTTCCCGCTCGTGACGCTATTCAGCTAATGCCGATCAATATTGAGCAAGCGCTGGAACAGGAAGAAACATTGAAACAGCGCTTTAGCGACCTGTTTGGCGGCTAACCATGACACCGTCGCTTAACGTTGGCAGCCAGCACCGCTGGCTGCTCAGCCTAATCACGCTCACGGTGGTGCTGTTAAGCCTAGCGCCCAGTTTGCGGCTACTCGTCGAGGCGCTTAGCGACCTTGGCCAAGGTAGCGAATCACCGCTATGGAAGGTGCTCAACGCGGCGAGTACTTGGCGAGCGCTGTGGCACAGTGTGTATACCTCGGGCCTTGGCATGCTGATTGCCTTGGTGTTGGGCAGCCTGTTCGCCTTCGTGATTACGCTGACCGACATCCGTGGCAAAGCGTGGCTCGTGTTCTGCTTTATGCTGCCGATGATGATTCCTCCCCAGGTGACGGCGCTGAGCTGGCTACAGCTGTTCGGCCCCGCCAGCCCATTGCTGAAAAGCATTGGTATGGCACCGCCGCTGGGCAGCCCCCAGCCGCTCTACTCGGCGGAGGGCATTGCTCTGTTGCTGGGGATTCAAAGTGCACCGCTGGTCTTTTTAGCACTGCGCACCTCTCTGATCTCGCTACCCCGCGAGCTTATCGAAGCAGCCCGCATCAGTGGCGCACGCCAAGCCCAAGTTTGGGGGCAGATTATTTTGCCAGTCACTCGGCACGGCTTAATTGCCGGGGCTGCGATGGCGTTTATTTCTAGCCTGGGTAACTTCGGCATTCCTGCCATGCTGGGAATTCCAGCGGGCTACTACGTTTTGCCGACGCTGATCTACCAGCGTATGGCTAGCTTTGGTACTGGCGTGCTGGCGGAAATGGCAGCGCTCTCGTTACTGATTGGTGTGCTGGCACTGGCAGGCGTTGCCTTGCAGCAATACTGGATGAATCGCAGCCGCTTTGGTTTAGGCGGCCACAGTGGCCGCTCTCATGACTTTACGCTGGGCCGCTTTCGGCCAGCGGTGACGACCGTACTCGTCGGCGTTTTATTGGTGATTCTCGTCGCACCACTCGCGGCACTGGTGGTCAGCTCATTGGTGCCCGCCATGGGGGTTCCCCTTAGCGTCGATAGCGTGACATTAAACGCCTATCACGAAGTGATTGGCCGCCAAGGAGCCACCTGGCGCGCCGTGCGCAACAGCCTATGGCTAGCAGGCGGTGCCGCGCTGGTGCTTATGCTGTGCAGCCTGCCGCTAGCATATCGCCTGCAGCGGCTCCCTCCCCGACTCCAGCAGCTCACGCTCAGCGCTATTGAGCTGCCCTACGCACTGCCCGGCGTGGTGCTGGCGATCGCCTGCATTTTGCTGTTCGTGCGCCCGTTGCCGCTGATCAACGTAGCGCTCTACGGCACGCTCGGGCTGATCTTTGTGGCCTATCTGGCGCGTTTTTTAGTGGTATGCCTCAAACCCGTTAGTGCCAGCCTGGCACAGCTTGATCCCTCCTTGGAAGAAGCTGCACAACTGGCGGGGGCAGGCCCCTGGCGGCGGCTAACCACGATCGTACTGCCGTTGATTGCACCATCGCTCTTTGCAGGCGGGCTGTTGGTCTTCCTGCTGGCGGTGAACGAGCTAACGGTATCGGCACTGCTTTGGAGCGCCGGTAACGAAACGCTGGGCGTATTGATTTTTAACCTTGATGAGGGCGGTGAAAGCGTACTGGCGTCTGCGGTATCGGTACTGGTGGTCGTCATGGTCGCCTCGCTGATGCTGTCGCTCAGCCTGCTTGCCCCTCGTTTACCCAAAGGAGTCGTGCCATGGCAGGGCTAGCGATTCAACAGGTCACCAAACAGTTTGGCGACCATCGCGCGGTCAATGATCTCTCGTTAGAGATTGCACCAGGGGAGTTTGTGGCACTGCTGGGCCCTAGCGGCTGCGGTAAAACCACCATGTTGCGTATGCTAGCGGGGTTCGAAAACGTGACGGGTGGCGAAATACGCCTGAACGATACGCTGCTAGCCAGTCGCCATCAACATATGCCCCCAGAACAGCGCAACATGGCGATGGTCTTTCAGTCATACGCGCTTTGGCCGCATATGAACGTGGCAGACAACGTCGGTTACCCACTCAAACTGCGCCGCATTCAGGGCAGTGAGTATCAACGCCGAGTTGCTCATGCGCTGGCACAGGTAGCCTTGGAACCCTATGCACAGCGTTCGCCACAGGAGCTTAGCGGTGGTCAGCGCCAACGGGTCGCGCTAGCCCGCTGCCTAGTGACTGACCCTGCAGTTGTGTTATTGGATGAACCGCTGGCCAATCTAGACCGTAATCTACGTGCCTCTATGGAACACAGCTTTGTGGATTTCCACCGCCGTACCCACGCAACAATGGTGTACGTCACCCACGATCAAAGTGAAGCCATGGCGATGGCGGACCGCATTGCCGTAATGCGCGACGGTGAGCTAGTACAGTGGGCAACGCCTGAAACGCTTTATCGCGAACCGCGCAGCGAGTGGGTGGCAAGCTTTATCGGCCAAGGTAGCCAGTTGGCCATTGCCAACGGTGCGCCAGGGCAGCGGTTGACGGAAAGCGCCCTAATGCAAGGGCTGGCCGCAGCACACAGCACCCAGCCTGCACGCCAACCTGTATTAGTTCGCCCCGAGCATATTCGCGTAGACACCCAAGCCCCCAATCAACACGACCTTACCGGGCGCGTCGAGCGGCTAACCTTTCGTGGTGAACGCTATGAGTTGCACCTGCGCCTGCCCAGCGGTGAAGCCTTGCTGGCTTACCACCACTGTGCGCTTGAAGAGGGCCAGCAAGTCGCTCTGCGACTACTAGAAGGCTGGTGCCTGGAGCCTGACCAATGAGCACCCATATTCATTTATTAAGCGGGTTGGGTGATAAAGGCCCTGCGGCTATCGTGGTCGAAACCAACGGAAAGCGGCTGCTGCTGGACGCCGGTGGAGCGCTGCACCCTGGGGAATCTATCACCTGGGCAGGTGGCTTAGACGTAGACGCTATGCTGATTAGTCACGACCATATTGACCATATCGGCGGCGTTGCCGAACTGCCCGAGACCATCCCGCTCTACTGCACACCCTTAGTCGCTAACGCACTGCCTAAGCACCGCGCTTGGCAGCCTTTGCCAGCACGCGGAAGCCTGATGGTCGAAGGTATCAAAGTGACCACCGGCCAAGCGGGGCACTCGCTGGGTGGCGTTTGGCTGCACTTAGACGTGGATGGCGGCATTTTCTACAGCGGCGATGCCTGTTTTGAATCCCGCTTGTTTCCCTTTGATACGCCGCCAGCAGCTCACACTGCGCTACTAGATGGTTCCTACGGCAATTACGACCAGCCCCAGGAAAACTGTCTGCAGGCGATTTGCCAGCAGCTTGAACAGCCGTTGGTATTACCGGTGCCTGAAACGGGGCGCGCTCTGGAAATGGCGCTGTGGCTGTCGGAAGAGGCCGACCGCCGTCAGCTCCATTTCGCCATTGACCCGATTATTCGCGACAACCTCGCCGCACTGCTAGCACTGCCAAGCGACTTACGTCGCCCTGGTCTCGACAGTGCGATTAGCGCACTGCTAAAACGACAGAGTGCTTCGCAGCCAGTGCTGCGGCTGGTCAGCGATCGCAATGATACGCCCGACCAATGGCCCAATTACCAGCTACTGCACACCGGCTATTTAACGCCTGAACGTCAAGCCCAGCTTGCCGCAGGCGAGGTGCGCTGGCAGCGCTGGAACGTACACCTGCGTGCATCGCATCTAGTAGCGCTTGCCGACCAGCTAAGGGCCACTCAGGTAGTCCCGCTCTTTACCCCGCTCACTGGTAACTGCTTAAGCGATTGGCAACAACGCCTGGGGCAGCGGCTGTGCCCCCACCGCTCCCTAGAGATTCATCCGCATACGGCCGGACGCTCTACCGCCCATTTAACCGTTTAGGAAATTAACGATGTCCACAGTAATTGTTGATGTTGACGGCACGCTTGCCGAATTTCACCCCACCGACGTACACGAGTGGGTTCTTGGCCCCGCCAAGCAGTGGGATCCTTTTTTTGCCCATATGGCCGAAGCGCCAGTCATTGAGCCAGTGGCGCGGCTAGTCAAGCTGCTGAAAGCTCAAGGCCAACAGATCGTGATCTGCAGCGGCCGGCCTGACAGCCACCGTGAGCATACCCAGCGCTGGTTAGAGCGCCACACCATTCCCTTTGATGCCATGTACCTGCGCCCGCAAGGTGATGACCATATCGATGATGAAGAGGTGAAAGCCGCACTGCTCAATCAAATGCGTAGCGACGGCTTTGCGCCTTGGCTGGTGCTGGATGACCGTGACGCAGTAGTCGCCCAATGGCGCGCGCTCGGCCTCACCTGCTTGCAGTGCGCACCGGGAGATTTTTAAGGAGACGGCAACACACTGACGCCCCGCTAAACGGGGCGCCGTTGTTAATAAAGCGATGATGTCAGACGTTATCAGCCTGCGAACGAGGCGTACATAATCACCACGAGTACCACAAGCACAATGCCGGTTGGCACAGCGCCCTTCCAAGGCGTAAGGTCCACATCGCCCGAATCTTCTTGCACCCAGGCGGTGGCGCGGGGGCGCAGCTTACCAATAATCAGCATTACGGCGACCAACAGCACGAACACCGCGGCGACAAAGTGGAACTCATGCATCACCATCGGTAGCTTGTTAAACGGCGGAACAAAGTAGCCAGCCGCGATCAGCAAACAGCCCCCTACCAGCGCTACTTTAGCCGCCATGGGAGGCACGCGTTTCGTCAGAAGCCCCACCAGAACAACCGCTAAAATAGGGATAAAGTAAATGGCGTTCATCTTCTGCAGATAGCCAAATAGGCTATCCTGGCCTGCTAACAGCGGCGCAATAACCATGGTTGTGACAGCCATGATCCAGCCAAACACCTTGCCTGATTTCACGACTTCTTCTTCAGTGGCATCTTTTTTAAGCACACCTTTATAGATTCCCAGGCTGAAAATCGTGGTGGTGCTGTTTAGCGCCGAGTTAAATGAGGAGAGAATCGCCCCCACCATTACTGCAGCAAAAAAACCTGTTAGGTACGGCGGTAGAACGTTAAATACCAAGTGGCCATAGGCTTCGTCTGCGCGAACGCCTTGGTCGGCATAGAGGTGGTAAGCAATGATACCCGGCAGCACCAGATAGAGCGGACCTAACAGCTTAAAGAAGCCGGTTAGCAGCACGCCCTTCTGACCTTCAGCCAGGTTTTTAGCCGCAAAAGTGCGCTGGATAATCTGCTGATTCGTTGTCCAATAAAACAGATGCAGTAATAAAACACCGGTGAAGATAGTCGAAAACGGCACCTGCTGATCAGGGCCACCTACCGAGTTAAATTTACTCGGGTCGCTCTCTTTCAGGATGCTCCAGCCCTCCATGACACCGCTGCCATTGCTCACTGCCTGAAGGCCGAAATAAACAATCACAAAGCCACCGATCAACAGACCGACGCCATTCAATGTATCTGAGACCGCCACCGTGCGCAGACCGCCAAATAGCGCATACACCGCGCCGATGATGCCAACCGTCCAGACGGTAGCCCACAGCAGCGCTGTACTCGACTCAATGCCGGTCAATCCTTGAAGATCCAGCATGCCCTGTAAACCAATCGCCCCTGAATAGAGAATGATGGGCAACAGCACCACGGCGTAAGCAATCAAGAAAATAACGTTGGCAATCAGTTGGGTACCATTATCAAAACGTATCGCTAACAGCTGGGGGAGCGTCGCGATCCCACTTTTTAGAAAGCGCGGCAGGAAAAACAGAGCCAGTGCTACTAAAGCAATCACCGCGATCACTTCCCAAGCCATGACACTTAGGCCATCGGTAAACGCCGAACCGTTCAGCCCAACCATCTGCTCGGTTGAGAGATTAGTCATCAACATTGAGGCGGCAATTAACGGAAAGGTTAGTGTCCTGCCGGCGAGAAAGTAGCCACTGGTGCTTCGGTGATCATCTTGACGTGTGATACGCCATGTCACAAAGGCCACTAAGCCCGTAAAAAAGATGAACGATGCCAGCGTAAGGGCATGCATGAAAAAATCCTTAGAAGAAGTCGCTAAACAACAAACGACATAGTGAATTTAGGTAAAATTACCAATATGCGCGGGATTCTAAGCAGGTGAAACGATTCATCCATTATGCTTTAGTAGCAATAAAGAATAAATAAGGCGGTTTTTTACTAATTACTCTCTATTTTGGCAAGACGTTAACGAAAAAGAAGAAATACTGATGCAATATCTGTGCGACAGTATCCAACCGCAGGGCGGGGCGGTATAGCGCTAAGGAGAAAACTGGACAGCTCTCATAAAAGCCGCTGAAATCATCTTATGATGTATGAGTAACTTTTTTTAATATCATACGATTGGCTCAGGCACTATCTCTCTATTGGCGACAACAGTTAACTTGGAGCACAAGCGATAATGACAGCGCGTTGGAAATCCTTGCCTTTACGGTTACGACTATTTATTTCGTTTGGAACGGTATTGGCATTGGCCATGTTGCTAGCGCTCTATTTACAGGCTCGCTCACACAGCCAAGCGCGCTTGACGAACTTGCTAAACGAAGAGTTACCTGCCCAGGTAGAGGGCCTTGCTACACGGTTAACCCTACGGCTAAGCCCGGCGTTGGCACTGTCAGAAAGCCTAGCCGACAGCTACTTTATTGAAGAGTGGGTACGCGATGGGCTGCCCGATACGTCACAACCCGCGATCATGCGTTATTTATCGCGGTTGATGACCCAACTAGACACTGAACTTCTCTTTATCGCTGCTCAATATCAAGGACGTGGTTACTATTTTCAGTACCGCGATGGGGAGTTTTTAGAGCGAACATTACAAGCGCCTGGCGGCGATGATGATTGGTACTATCAATTTACCGACAGCGGCTCCGCTTATAACTTAAACCTAGATAGCGATACATTTTCACCTGAAGAAGCGTTTGTCTTTTTAAATTTCCGCAGCCGTGAGGAAGCGCTCAATGGTCGCCCACTGGTAGTTGCCGGTGCAGGGTTAGATCTTTCTCGGTTGGCGCAGTTAATTAACGACTTCCGATTAGGCGAAACGGGCCGCGCTGCATTACTAAACGCGGAAGGCGAACTGCTTATTCGTAGCGACGAAACGTCGCTCGCAGCGCTTCAAAGCCAAGACGCAGACAGCCTATTACAAGATGAACACGAACTTCGTGTACATGAGCTGCAACGGGATGGACAAACCTTTTTAGTCACTACACGCTGGCTGCCCGAGCTGCAGCGTTATTTAATGATTGAAGTCTCCAAAGAGGAGTATTTAAGCTCCATTAGAGAGCGCTTCTTGGCGTCTACCGGTATCGGGTTGCTGATCCTCTTGGTTGGTCTAATCATTTTATACCCACTTACCGGCAGCTTAATTCGCCCTTTAATCCGCTTTCAGCGCCAGCTAAAAGAGATCACTCTTAGTTTAGACTTATCCCGCCGGGTAGAAACCGATGATCGAGCTGAACTCGGTGTCTTGGCTGACCAAACTAACGAACTGTTAGCCCGACTATCGCGAACTATCATGGCTGTTTCCAATAACGCGTTAGCCCTTACCCAGGTAGCAGATCGCTTGGCGCAAACGGCAGGGCTATCAGGCATCCAGGGCGGCGATATTCGTCATGAAGCGAATCAGACCATGGCCGCCGCCGTGGAAGAGATGGCGTCGTCAGTGGCTGAAATTACCTCGACCATGGAAGAACTTTCCACCTCGTCAACGCAAATCGCTGACCACTCCCAATCCGTGGTAGAGGTGGCGAATCAAACGCTGGAACGCAGCCGTAAGGGCAGCACTGCCATGCAGCTGCTACAGTCTAAAATGCAGGATATTCGTAGCGATAGCGAACAGAGTCTGGCAGAAATCATGGCGCTGGGTGCTAAGTCGAAACAAATCAGTAAGGTGATGGAACTGATTAACACCCTTGCTGCGCAAACCAAACTAATTGCTTTCAATGCGGCATTAGAAGCCTCAAGTGCAGGCGAATCCGGCCGTCGTTTTTCCGTGGTCGCTAATGAAATACGCCGCTTGGCAGACAGCGTAACTGACTCAACCCAAGAGATTGAAGGCCACACCGAAGATATTCAAAACGCCATTAACCGGCTGGTCGTTGCCTCTGAAAAGGGTGCATCGTCGATTGAGAAAGGCGTTGAGGTCAGCATTAGTACCGCCCAGGACTTGGATGCCCTGCTCAAAGCGGCCAGCCAAACCAGTAGTGCGGCGCAGCAGATATCGCTGTCAACACAACAGCAGAAAACCGCCAGCAGTCAGGTGGTGATTGCACTGCGGGATATTGATACCGCCAGCTCGCGTAATGCGCAGTCAGTACGCAGCATAACCGACATCAGCCAGGAGATGATTAACATGTCGGCAGAGCTAAACGCTCTGGTGCAGGAGTTTACTCTGGCTCAACAGGATGCAAACCACCAACGCCCTTCGTGAGGATGCCGTGATGAGTGCAATCCGGGTAGTGATCACGGACGACAGTCAACTAGCGCGCGATGTGCTGCGTAATATCCTCACCCGCGATGGCGATATTGAGATTGTTGGTGAAGCCACTAACGGGCGTGAAGCGGTGGAACTTGCCCGTCGCTTAGCGCCGCAGTTAATCACCATGGATCTGAATATGCCGGTCATGGACGGTCTCAGCGCCATTGAAGAAATTATGCATACCAAAGGGGTGCCGATCCTGGTGGTAAGCGACCGCTCTGATGCCGAAACAGCTTATCGTGCGCTTGATGTTGGCGCGCTAGAGGTTATGCAGAAGCCAACCCTTGATGATGAAGACGCACAACGACTACTCGCGCGTGTTCGACTGCTGTCGGGAGTAGCCGTGATTACTCGCCTACGGCGCCGCCCCACCTCGGTTATGCCTGTTGTGGCGATAAACGCACCACCTGTCTGTCACCCCACTATGCCGAAAGCGTTTCAACGCATCGTCGCTATTGCTTGCTCTACCGGTGGGCCGCAGGCATTGG
Source organism: Vreelandella neptunia (assembly GCF_000712975.1). Taxonomy (GTDB): domain Bacteria; phylum Pseudomonadota; class Gammaproteobacteria; order Pseudomonadales; family Halomonadaceae; genus Vreelandella; species Vreelandella qaidamensis. The sequence continues at coordinate 504,214 of NZ_JHQL01000002.1, forward strand.
CCCATTTACTGAGTAAGCTGCCCGCCAACTTTCCTGCGCCAGTGGTGATTGCTCAACATATCAGCCATGGGTTTATTGAAGGCATGGCGCACTGGCTGGCATCACTATGTTCAATGCCAGTTCGCGTTGCTCAACATGGTGAACCGCTCAAACCAGGGTGTATTTATCTATCGCCGTCGGAAACTAACCTCCATGTAACGCCTAATCACCGCCTACAGTTACAACAAGGGCCTGACAATGCGCTCTACCACCCTAGCTGCGATGCGCTGTTAACGAGCGTTGCCAATGTATATGGTCCGGAGGCAATTGGTGTCATTTTAACGGGCATGGGACGCGACGGCGTTAATGGGGTGCGTGCCATACACCTAGCGGGCGGTAGCACCTTTGCTCAAAATGAAGCTAGCTCGGTCATCTATGGGATGAACCAAGAAGCGGTGAATGCCGGTGTTATTCAACACATTGTGGCGCTTGATGAGCTACCTGATAGGCTTATTCATGAATCAAGCGGTCAACGGTCATCTTCGTGGATGCAACCGCTATGAGTTCCATACATTCGCTAACGCCGTTTAAGGATCTCGTACGCCGTCGCTGTGGTTTACACTTAGAAGGCCTTGCTGAAGCTCGTTTAGTGAAAGCCATTGATACTCTTCAAGCCGAAACCAACGTATCTGATACATCATCGCTTATTGCGCAATTAGCGCAAAACGACGTGTTGTTTAATCATTTTATTAGTCAGTTAACGGTAAACGAAACCTACTTTTATCGAGAACCAGAGGCACTTGATTGGTTAGCCGATGTTCATCTTCCAAAGCGACTAGCTGAAAAAGGTAAGCCACTGGCCATTCTAAGCGCGGGCTGCTCATCGGGCGAAGAACCCTACAGTATCGCTATTGCGCTGTTTGAGCGTTACGGCGAACGTGCCAAACAACTCTTCCATATTACCGGCGGAGATGTTGATCAGCAGGTACTTAGCAAAGCCCAACAGGGCATTTACAGCGGCATGTCGTTTCGGGCACTGAGCCCTGCGCTTAAACACCGCTATTTTCGCCCAGAGGGTCGACGCTTCAAAATAGAGGAGACGCTTCGTCAGTGGATAACTTTTCGCTCGTTCAACGTGTTACAGCCAAATACTGACAAAATCGGCCTCTTCGACGTTATCTTATTTCGCAATGTATCGATCTATTTTGACGAATCGACCCGACGCGATATACAGCGCCATTTGCAACAGTTACTGGCGCCAAATGGCGTTTTGTTGTGTGGCGTCACGGAAACCTTAGGCAACGATCTGGGCGTTTTGGAACTACAGCAGGCCCAGGGGGTGTTTTTCTTCCAGGAGGCGCAGGCCAGCGCTCTACCGGCTAATGATGAGCCACACGATAACGATGATGAGTGGCTAGTCCCGCCGGTGCAGGTAGATAATTATTCACCCTCTGAGGATAACGCTGAGTTCGAGTCGCTGACGTCGTTTAACGAAGCCTTACTGCAGGCTCATCAGTTACTCAACCAGAACGCGTTTTCTGAAGCCGCCGCGCTACTTTCCAAACTGTTAGCCCAACAACCTTGGAGTGTTGATGCGCTGCTACTGGCAGGTTTAGTTGCTCGTTGGCAGCAGGGCTTTACGGATGCCTATGATTATTTCAAGCGCGCTATTTATGTGGCTCCGGATTGCTGGCCAGCGCACTTTTTTCAAGCCGAACTTTTCCGTTTAGGCGAGCTTAACGATGCCCCAACGCAGCGTCAGCGTGGCTACGCAGCGGTTATTCGCCTATTGGATGCCTCAAAACAGGCCGATGGTGGGTTAACGATCATTGAGCCGCCTATCTCACCTGGGGATGCCTACTTTTTGGCAACTCGTCACCTTCGTGCACAAACGGCCACACAGGGAGTGGGTTAATGGCACTGGATATTAAACGCTTTATTCAGCGCTTTATTGAAGAAGCGTCGGATCACTTGCCCCGTTTAAGGGAAGGTATCGAAGCACTTGAACAAGGCGACACCCAGCAAGAGCGAATTAACGAGCTATTTCGCGCTGCTCATACGCTGAAAGGCTCTTCACGTATGCTGAAGCTGACGCCCATTACAGCGATCGCTCACAGCACTGAAGAGTTATTAAGCGCACTGCGTGACGGATCACAAACCGTCTCGCCGGATATCACATGTCTTTTAAATCAGGCGACGGATGCCCTGTCGGACCTGGTCAGTCAACTTGCCCAAAATGTGCCACCCGCAGAGCTACCCGAGGCTGATAGCCAGCTCTGCCAAGCGCTGGAAAACGCCGCTGCGGGAAAGCTAACCCCAACGTCTGAACGGCTCCCTGAAACAGCAGCACTCGTGAACAGCGAACCTAGCGTTACACCGCCTACCACAAAGAGCCCAGCACTTCCGGCTCAAGAACTGCGTTTAACAGATACGGTACGCGTGCGCCTTGACCGTTTGGATGACGTGATTCGCCTAATGGGCGAAGTATTATCAGGGCACCATCATTTGCACTCCCTGGTAGAACAAGCTCGCAGCCTCGGCGCGGCTCTTCCCAAAGATCAGCAGGCCCCCTTTAACGCCTTTAGCCGCGAGTTGAAAGACAGCGTGCTTTCCCACGACGGGCTAATGAGTGACCTTCATGATCGAGCACTGCAGATGCGTATGTTACCGTTGAGCGTGGTGTTTGACCCCTTATCCCAAATGGCCAGAGACCTTGCCCATTCGCTAGGCAAACAGGTTAATTGCCGTGTTCACGGCAGTGAAATTGAACTTGACCGACAAATGATAGATCGCCTGTCGGACCCGCTTATTCATCTGCTGCGGAATGCACTAGATCACGGTTTGGAAGCACCCGATGAACGCCAAGCAGCGGGTAAGCCTGCTCGGGGGCAGTTGTCGCTAGAGGCATGGCAAGACGGCAGCTGGGTAGTGATTGAAATGCGCGATGACGGCGCGGGTATTTCCCTAGAAGCGGTACGCCGCAAGGCGCTCTCCAAGCAGCTGCTCAGCGAAGAGCAGTTGCTTGCCCTAACCGAACAGGAAACCCTAGAGCTTATTTTCCTGCCCGGCTTTTCAACCAAACCGCTGATTACCGATTTTTCAGGCCGCGGCGTGGGCATGGATGTCGTCAAACGAACCGTTATTGATGAACTCAACGGTGATTTACATCTTTCCAGCCATTCCGGCAAAGGCACCTGCTTTACCCTGCGCCTGCCTTTATCGCTGGCCATGATGCGTGTTCTGTTGATAAAAGTGGGTACCATCACGCTAGGTATCACGGCACCTTATGTATCAGAGCTTGTAGAGCATCTATCAACGAACTTTATCGATGCTGCTGGGCAAAAAACACTAATCTTACGTAACGAATTTGTTCCAGTCGTTTCTCTCGCAGAATTATTAGGCCTTTCCTACACGCCCTCTACTGCTGATAATTTGCTATTACTTGTCGTACATCAACGTCATCAAAAACTCGCGTTAATTATCGATGCGTTAGTGGATGAACGCGATATGGTGATTAAGCCTTTACCCGCCCATTTACGCCATTTGCCGTTGGTATCGGGTATGGTCACTCTGGGGCGCAATACGCTGGTCAGCCTTTTACATGTACCAACATTACTGGAGCACTCACGTCGCTATGCACCACGGACGTTAGTGAAAACGGAACAACCGCTCCAGGCGCATCGTATACTGGTTGTCGATGACTCACTGAACACCCGTGAAATTGAAAAAGACGTTTTAGAGGCATGGGGCTATCAGGTCACACTGGCAGAAAATGGCCGTGATGGGCTTAATAAAGCCCTTGCTGATTCGTTTGATGCCGTGCTAACCGATGTCGAAATGCCTGTCATGGATGGTTTTGCACTGACTGCAAGTCTGCGAGAAAATGAGCTTTATCGTTATAAGCCTATTATCATTATTACATCACGAGAAAAAGAAGCGGATCGCCGACGTGGCATTGAAGTAGGCGCTGATGCCTATATTGTTAAAGGTAGTTTTGATCAAAATAATTTAGTGGACACGCTGAGAGCTTTACTCGGCTAAGCACACTTCATGGTGGGGGGTAATCATGCAAATTTTGGTCGTAGACGACGACCCATTAGCCTGTGAAATGACAGCAGCGTTACTTGAGTTTCAAGGCTATACAACGATCATGGCCAATGATGCCATGGAGGCTGTTCAACACTTGGACAACCTGGATACTATCGAGCTTATTGTCAGCGACATGCATATGCCGCTTATTAATGGCATCGAATTTTTGGAAATGTTGCGTGAACAAGACGTCTCTCTGCCTTTTATTTTACTCAGCGGCGACACCCCTGAGCCAGAGCTACTGCAAACACCAGGCTTGAATGCCTGCTTACAAAAAGATGCGCAGCTAACCTCTACACTCCAACATGCCGTGACCCAAGCGCTCAATGGTTAAACCTAAGCTATCTGCTTCACGACGCATCGTTTGCCCACATAAACAGGTAGTCTGATGTCATCCTCTGCTCCGACGCTGCACGAAAAGCTGAACCATTTGCGCCACCGTTTTATTGAACAGCTGCCAGCACGTTTACAGCAAACCGCCGACAAGTGGCAACAAAGCCACCTGTCGCTGGAGGCAGAGTCACGCTTAGCGCCTGAACTCCATCGCTTTTTCCACAGCTTAAAAGGTACAGGGCGCTCGTTAGGCTTTGAGCGCATTGCGATGTTAGCCAATCAAGGCGAAGAAGCGCTAAAAACAAGCCCTACTCCACCTACATTAAACAGCTTGATACCTCAGCTTTTTCAACAGCTTGCCGAGGAAATTAAGTATTTGCAGTCCCAGCAAGGCCAGCAGACGGTGCTGGCATCGCTTAACAGTATTGAGCTGTCATCGGCCATTGCACAGCCACGCAGTAAGCGTCAACGGCTAATCTATTTATGCGACGACGAACCCGACCAAGTTAGTCAGCTGCTGCATCACCTGCGCTGTTTCGGCCATGAAGTGGTTCATTTTGAAGACACCGAATCTTTCTTTAACGCGGTCATTACCCGTCGACCCGACGCTATCATCATGGATGTGCAGTTTCCTCAAGGTAACACCGCGGGTACTGAAACGCTGACCAGCCTGAACAAGCTCACCGGAGAACGGCTGCCTTCTATTGTATTGTCATCCTACGGCGATTTTTATTCACGGCTGAGCGCTGTTCGTGCTGGCTGCAATGGCTACTTTACTAAGCCCATTAAGCCACTGGATTTAATGTTAGCCATCGATGAACTCACCACTCCACTAGATGAAGAGCCTCTGCGCGTATTGGTCGTTGATGATGAGCCAGAAGCAGCGGCCTATCACTCATTGATTCTTGAAGAAGCAGGTATGATTGTTCAGCAGGTTAATCACCCTGCGGATGCGTTAGCGGCGCTGGACCGTTTTAGTCCTGACTTACTGCTAATTGATGTCTATATGCCAGTGTGTTCTGGGGAAGAGCTGGCGACGATTATTCGCCAGCAATCCGCGCATATTGGCCTGCCGATTATTTATCTATCTAGCGAAACAGACAGCCAAAAGCAGCTTTCGGCCATGACCGCAGGCGTAGAGGCCTTTATTACTAAGCCTGTTACCCCCGATGAACTGGTCTCTGCGGTACAGCTGCGTGCCGAACGCTTGCATTTACTGCGCTCTCTGATGACCCAAGACAGCATGACGGGGCTTTATAACCATAGCACCACCACTGACATGATCGGTAAAGCCCTCGCCCATGCCTATCGCGAAGGCAGCCAGCACGCCATGGCCATGCTGGATATCGATCATTTTAAAACCGTCAATGATACCCATGGGCACTTAGCGGGTGATCAGGTCATTATCACACTGGCTCGGCTGCTAAAAACTCGCTTGCGCGTATCCGATATTATTGGACGCTATGGTGGGGAAGAGTTTGTTGTATTACTAAAAGGGATCACTGCAGAACGCGCAGCCGAACTTATTGATGAACTGCGCCACGATTTTGAACTAGTGGATTTTCATGCCGGTGGAGAGCGCTTTCGCTGCACCTTCAGTGCAGGCATTAGCAGTTTTCCTAACCAGCCTTCCACTGAAGCGTTACGCCTTAGCGCAGACCAAGCGCTTTACCTTGCTAAGCGGCAAGGGCGTAATCAAGTAGTGATCAGTAAAGAGCATGACCCAAACCATCGTAGCGCAGCACAACGTGACACGGGAAAACAATGACCGATACTGCTCCACAACGTGATGCACAAGCTATCTCTCTTGAAGAAGCGCTAGCACGCCAGAGTAACGACGAGTCGATTATTGATGTGGACGAACCCTGCCAGCAGTTGGTGCTATTTCGTTTAGCCGGTCAACGCTTCGCCTTCCCTGGCAGTGCGGTCAATGAAATTTTGAACGGTGACCAACCCGTGTATTTTGTGCCTGGGCTGCCCGACTCGATGGAAGGTGTGATTCACTTACGCGGCAACATTGAATCGGTGATGACGCTGCGGTCACTGCTTGAGCTTCCCCCTGCAGAACAAACGGGCATGCTGTTATTAGTTACTGCAGCAGGCATTCGTAGCGCCGTTCGTATCGACCATTTAGACGATGTTTGCGACATTCCGATCAGCACGCTAAAACCCGCCCCAGACACCCTTTCCAGACAGTTAACGCCCTATGTAAGTGGGCTCTGGCAACCTGAAGCAACGCCGGAAGAGAGCGAGAGAGAAGCAGCTGAAGGTTATTCTGAAAAACGCAGCGCAGCCATTGTTTTACTCGACCCAGACGCGTTATTCAGTGCTTATCAGCAAGGCTTAGGGTAAGTCATGGTAAATGGTGCACCGAAGCACTCCTCAGACCCACCGTCCCATGTTGCCTTAGTGCTATTTAATGCTGGCAAGACCCTGGCCGCCATTGAAGCACGTCATATCACTGGGTTAGCGAACATAGCCCGCTTACCACGATGCGCCAATGCTGAGCGCCTACTGCTTAATACTCAACTAATAAGCATAGCCCCTACTCACTGGCTCACCCTGCAAGATGCCGATGGCGCTTGGCAGTTAGGTGTCTCGGGAGAAGTTGTTTTAGCACATACGCCAATAGTGGAACTGTTTCCATTGCCCGCTCTAATTGCTGCACGCCACGCAAGCCCCGCTCTGCGAGGCTTAGCGTTGGCCAACCAAACGGTACGCTTGTTATTTGATGGCGCAGCGCTTAAACCAGACCTAACGCTGTAACCATAAACAGCGAACCGGCGTGCCTTTCTCTATCTGCTGGTGCGGGTCAATCACCGCTAATGCGTCAGCACTAATACACGATGAAAGCACGCCTGAGTTTTGGTCTTCAAACGCATCAGCTATGACGCCCTCCTCGCTAAACCGCAGCGCAACACGCATATAGTGCTGGCGTGGGCCAGTACTCGTGTTGAAATTAGCCGTGGCCATTAGGGCAGGCAAGGCGCTCAACGCTGAGCAACCCAGTAGGCTTCCCATCAAAGGACGTAAAAACAACCACGCGCCCACAAACCCAGAAACAGGGTTACCCGGCAGCCCTACAAAACGCGCCTCGCTGCCATCTTCACGTGGCAGACGGCCTAGCGCCAACGGTTTTCCTGGGCGAATCGCCAGTTTCCACATATCTAATTGGCCTAGCGATTCCAGCGCAGCCTTAACATGATCTTCTTCTCCGACGCTAACCCCACCGGTGCTGACAACCACATCAGCGACGGAGGCGGCTTGCGTTAATAATTTGACCGTCTGGGCATAATCGTCAGGCACACTAACCCGCTGTACCACCTCCGCACCAAAGTTTTCTAGCAATCGTTTCAGCATCGGCTGATTAGAGTTATATAGCTGACCTGGCTTTAACGGCGTGCCAGGGTCAACTATTTCGTCACCCGTCGACAGTAGCGCTACTCTCGGCCGACGACGCACGCTCACCTGGGTAATTCCTTGCCCCGCCAAATGCCCCAGCGCTGCCGCCTCCAGGCGCTCGCCTGCCGCCAGCAGCAGCTCCCCCTGGTGTACATCACGCCCTTGGCGGCGCACGTTGTCGCCCACCGGCAGTGCATCCGGCATCAATACTTGGTCACCGTGCTGCGTTACCCGCTCTTGCATCACTACACAGTCGGCGCCATCAGGAATCTCACCGCCGGTAAAAATGCGCGCACAACTGCCTGGTGCCAAGGGTACAGCGGGGCTGCCCGCCGCAATACGCTGGCTGATCGGCAGCCACTTGCCCGCATCACTGGCACGAAGCGCGTAGCCATCCATTGCGCTGTTATCAAATGGCGGGACGTCTAGCTGTGCGTTAACAGCGTCGGTCAACACACGCCCAGCTGCCGCATCAAGCGGCACACGCTCAGCGCCAAGCGGAGTGACATCGGCTAGCAGCGCTTCAAGCGCGGCACTTATCGGCTGTAACTCAGCCATGCTGCCCCCGGCCTGGAATGACGAGGTTGTTAAACATAAGCTGGTTATTATGAAATAGTGGCATAGTCGTCTCTAAAAACAGGAAAATTGAAGTAGTGAAACCCAAGAATTAGATGATCGGTATAGGTAGAATGCCACGATCAACGGATAGAAACAGCTAGCTAATGTCTTCACTAAGCGGCATTCCAAGCAGCCTAAGACAAAAAGAATCGCTGGTGCCGTTGGGCAGTCACCCAAAAAAGAGAGCCTAGCGCTATGTCCCAGCAACGCGATACTGATTTGATCAATGAGCTATTAGCTCAAGGTTCTGAAACCGATTGGTTAGAGTTCAAAAAAGATAATTTTGAACCTGAGATGATTGGGGTTCGCTGTTCAGCGTTGGCTAATGCGGCACGCCTGATTGGTAAGGATACCGCTTACATGCTTTGGGGAATTGACGATGCAACGCTTAGCGTGATCGGGTCTAAATTCAATCCACATACACAAAAGGCTAATGGGCAAGAACTGGCGTTTTGGCTGGCACGACAATTACAACCCAGCATTCCATTCCAATTTAGACGTATCGAACATCCGCATGGCAATGTGGTTATTCTAGAAATACCCGCAGCGACCGCTGCGCCCGTTGCTTTCAAAAACATCCCTTACATTCGAATTGGTAGCGCAACTCCTAAGCTAACAGATTATCCAGAGCGTTATCAGCAACTTATTGAGCGTCTGCGACCCTACACCTGGGAGCACGCAGTGGCACGGCAATACATCAGCGGTGATGATGTATTGGATCTGCTGGATTACAGTAGCTATTTCAAACTCACCAAACAACCATTGCCAGATAATCGACAGGGAATTTTCGATAAGCTAGCAGCCGAACGCCTGATTCACCAAGATGTGGGTGGACACTGGAACATCACCAACCTAGGTGCCATTCTTTTCGCTGCCGACCTCACTCAGTTTGATAGCGCTTTGGCGCGTAAAGCAGTCCGTTTCACTGCTTATCTAGGAAAAAATCGTGCAGCGCAGGTAAGCCACCGAGTAGAAGGTAAAAAAGGCTATGCCGTTGGTTTTGAAGGACTCATTGAGTTTATTAACAGCATTCTGCCGAAAAATGAACATATAGATGTAGCACTACGCACCGAAGAGCCGTTATTTCCGACCATCGCGGTTCGTGAAGTGATTGCCAATGCGCTGATCCATCAGAATATGACTATTTCTGGAGCTGGCCCGCAGATCGAAGTTTTTCAAGATCGCATAGAGATAACTAATCCTGGTAAGCCATTAGTGCCCGCAGACAGAATGATTGATCTCCCGCCCCGTTCGAGAAATGAAGCGCTAGCGTCGCTGATGCGGCGAATGGGGATGTGTGAAGAGCAAGGTAGCGGCCTGGATAAGGTGATTGCTTCCATTGAAATGTTCCAGTTGCCTCCACCGCTGTTTCGAGAAGAAGGTAACGCCATGCAGGTCGTGCTTTACGGGCCTCGCCACTTTGCCCAGATGACACCAGAAGAGCGTACCAGGGCATGCTACCAGCATGCTGTGCTTAAATTTTTAACAGGGGAGCGAATGAAGAACGCGACATTATGCGCGCGATTCGGAATTGAAAGCCGCAATGCTTCTCAAGCATCTGTGGTCATTAAAAAGGCAAAAGAAGCTGGATTAATACGCGAAGCAGATCCCGAGCACCCAAGAGCAGGTTACGTCCCGCAGTGGGCATGATTTCTTGATCGTGTTTTGATTCATTCTAGCTAACTTACGTTTTTCTTCTCTAAAAACTATGTTAATTAATGAGTTAGACTTTTAGTTTTCTTGATCCACTCTTGATCCTACGGCAGGCAGAGCGCCAAGAAAGAACACTGTCACATGGCCTACAGGGGCAGGCCATGTGACATTAGAAAATTGTAGCCTTACTTTTCAGCTAGTAACAGCTATAAACACGAACGCTTTCAGCCATGCTGCCCCCGGCCTGGAATGACGAGGTTGGCGAAGTTGCAGGGTTTGTGACGACTGTCGAGCTGTTCCGCCAAAATGCCGTCCCAACCAGTGCGGCAGGCGCCGGTTGAACCTGGCAGGCAAAACATGACTGTGGCATTAGCGAAGCCACCTAACGCGCGGCTTTGAATGGTTGAACTACCAATCTCATCACCACTCAGCTGGCGAAAACGTTCACCGAATCCCTCAATACGCTTATCCAGTAGCACGGACACCGCCTCAGGCGTCGAGTCACGCCCCGTAAAGCCAGTGCCGCCCGTGGTAATCACCACCTGAACGTTGGCATCGGCAATCCACTGGGCAACGACCGCGCGGATTTGGTAGACGTCATCTGGCACGATGCGCTTTTCGGCTAGGGTGTGACCTGCTTCGGTTAAACGTTGTACCAGCGCTTGTCCAGAGCGGTCGGTCTCTTCCGTGCGCGTATCCGATACCGTCAATACCGCTATTTTTAAGGGCTCCATGCTGTCCATGGGCTTACTCCTTGGCTTTTTTCTGGGCTTGGCGAGCCTCTAATGCGGCTAGCTGTTCAGGAGTTGCGGTACCTTGGTAGTGGGCTTTCCATTCGCTGTAGGGCATGCCGTAGACATACTCACGGGCAGCGTCATAGTCCAGTGCTTTACCTTGCTCATCTGCTGCCGTAACTAGCCATTTAGATAGGCAGTTACGACAGAAGTCAGCAAGAATCATTAGGTCGATATTTTGCACATCTTTATTATCGTCTAAATGTTGTAGCAAGCGGCGAAACGCGGCAGCTTCTAGTTCTGTACGCGTGGTTTGGTCTAGTTCATTGAACGATGACATTACCGATCCTCTTATCAAGTGACTGTGAAGCAGCATAACAAAAGACACCGCCCGAAGGCGGTGTCGAAAAGCGTTTCAGCAAACGGCTTAGCTAGGCTTAGTGGCGGAAACATCGCCACCACTACTGCTACCCGCTTTTTGTGCCGCGACTTCTTCTTCGCTTAGGGCTTGATCTTTGACCTCTTCGTACCACAAGTTGTGGTGCTCTTTGGCCCAGGTTTCATCGACATAGCCTGTGGTCATACCTTCCAGTGAACCTTCCGTTCCGACGGTGCCAATATAAATATGGCCTAGCGCAACCGCCGTTAAACCCAGCGCACCCACTGCGTGGATAATATTTGCCCACTGCATAGTGTCACGGCCTTGGCCATAGTTGGGGAAGTCGAGTACAAAGCCACTGGCTACCACCACCAACCCAGCAGTTGCTAACAGCCAGTACCACGCTTTCTCACCACCGTTGGCAAAGCCTGCATCTGGGTGGCCTTTACCCACCAGCCCACCACCCATTTTGAACCACTGCAAATCGTGCTTTTTCGGAATGTTGTCTTTCAGCAATTTGAGCAGCAGCACCACCAACAGGATGCCAAACACCGGGCCGAGGTAGTTATGCAGTACTTTGGAAGCGGAGATCATCCACGCCCAAACGGCATCGCCAAACAGCGTGCGAAACACAAATTTACCAAATAGCAGATTCAAACCGGTTAACGCTAAGGTGATAAACAGCGTAGCCACGGTCCAGTGAAGCGACCGCATAAGCAACGACCAGCGAAAAAGCTTTCGCCCTGTGCGCGGTTCATCGAGGTGTTTGCGCCCAACAATAAAGTAGAACAGCGCAATCACTGCAATCATCCCACCAACCGTAATCAACCCAAACGGTGACACCCAACGGTTGCGGATCTGCCGCCAAGTTTCACCACTTGAATTAATCAGGTTGTAGTTACTGTCAAAACGCGAGTCGCGATAGTTAGGCCCTGTTTCTCCACTGCGAACCTGCCGCCACTGGTCGGCACTAATACCAGGAGCAGCGGTTACCATTTCGCGGTCTGTATCAGCTTGGGCAACCGCTAGTTGAGACATGCCAAAACTTGCAACCACCAGCAGTAACAGGATGCCGATACGCCAACAGCGCTGGAAAAACGCCCTCAACCAAGGTGCCTGTGAAGGCACCTGAGAGGTCGTTGTTGTTATGGTCATTGATGTCATGACACGCCTCCTTACCCTTTACGGGCAGCATCGTAGGCAAGGTTGTCAGTACTGGCCTGGGGGTTATTCGACCAAGCACCATCTTTATGGCCACGATGGACGACACGCTGACGGAAAATATCGGCAACATCTTGAGCATCACCCGCTAGAAGGGCTTTGGTAGAGCACATTTCCGCGCATAGCGGCAGCTTGCCTTCCGCGATGCGGTTGGAGCCGTACTTCTCGTACTCTTCCTCTTTGCTCTCTGCTGGGCCGCCTGCACAGAAAGTGCACTTGTCCATTTTTCCGCGCTCACCAAATGCATTCTGCTGAGGGAACTGCGGTGCGCCAAAGGGGCACGCATAAAGACAGTAGCCACAGCCAATGCACAAGTCTTTATCGTGCAGCACGATGCCATCGTCGGTTTTATAGAAGCAGTCGGTCGGACAAACGGCCATACAGGGCGCGTCGTCACAGTGCATACAAGCAACTGAAATCGACATTTCATCCGCTTCGCCGTCATTAAGCGTCACCACGCGGCGTCGCTGAATGCCCCACTCTACATCATTGGCGTTTTTACAGGCGGTGACACAGCCGTTGCACTCGATGCAGCGCTCGGCGTCACACATAAATTTCATTTGAGCCATGGTGTTCTCCTCTCACCAGCGCGGCACTAGGCCACGCTGGGTTCTGTCAGGTCAGTCGAGACGTTTATTAGCTTAAGCGCGCTCAATTCGGCAGATGGTGCACTTGGTTTCTTGCATGAGTGTCACCGGGTCATAGCCATAGGTCGTGGCGGTGTTCGCCGCTTCACCAATAATGTACGGGTCAGACCCATCCGGATACCGATCACGCAGGCTCTCACCTTGGAACATGCCGCCAAAGTGGAACGGCATAAAGGCGACCTTACGATCCACTCGCGGCGTCACCAGCGCTTTCACTTTCACACGGCCACCTTCGGCACCTTCCACCCATACGTCGTCACCGTCGCGTACGCCAATATCGTTGGCATCGGCTGGGTTCATCTCGACAAACATCTCTTGCTGCAGCTCAGCTAGCCAAGACATGGAGCGTGTTTCTTCACCGCCCCCTTCATACTCGACCAAACGACCTGACGTGAGAATGATCGGATAATCGGCGCTGTTATCGCGATCCTGAATGGTTTTGTACAGCGTGGGCAGACGCATAATCGAGTCAAAGTCATCCCACGTGGGATAGCGTTCGACCAGATCACGACGGGTGGTGTAAAGCGGCTCACGGTGTTTTGGCACGGCATCTGGGAAAGTCCATACCACTGCGCGCGCTTTCGCGTTGCCATAAGGCGCACAGCCTCGTCCAATCGCCACCCGTTGGATACCGCCAGAAAGATCGGTTTTCCAGTTTTTGCCTTCAGCGGCCACTTTCTCAATATCGGTCAGATCATTCCACCAACCGAGGTCTTTAAGCAGCTGGTCGGTAAATTCGGGGTAGCCGTCATCAATCTCACCACCAACCGGCGCTGAGCCTTCAGCCAGCAAATTAACGCCGTCGCGCTCAATACCAAAACGGGCGCGGAAACCCATGCCGCCTTCCATGACAGGCACACTAGTGTCATACAGGTTGGGCGAGCCGGGGTGTTTAAACTCTGGTGTGCCCCAGCACGGCCATGGCAGTCCGTAGTAATCTCCGTCGGCGGGACCACCTTGGGCACGCAGGTTCTCGAAGCTAAAGGTATGCCAGTTTTTCTGGTGTTCTTTGAGACGCTCAGGGCTTTGGCCGGTATAGCCAACGGTCCACATGCCACGGTTAATTTCGCGCAGCACGTCTTCAATAAGAGGCTCGTTGCCGTTCATCTCAAAGTTCTTCACGAACTCATTACCGAAGCCAAGCTTGTTGGCAAACAGGTACATAATTTCGTGATCAGGCTTTGATTCAAATAGCGGCTCAATGACTTGGTCGCGCCACTGAATAGAGCGGTTGGTTGCCGTCACGCTGCCGGTGGTTTCAAACTGGGTCGCCGCAGGCAGTAGATAAACACCATCAGAACGGTCATGCATCACCGAGGCAACCGTGGGATAAGGGTCAACAATGACCATCATCTCAAGCTTCTGCATGGCTTTTTGCATTTCCACGCCGCGGGTTTGCGAGTTGACCGCGTGCCCCCAGTAGAACATTGCTTTTAGCGCGGTGCGCTGGGAGATATTTTCGTCTTCTTCCAGTACGCCATCTACCCAGCGGGATACGGTAATACCGCTAGAATACATCGGCTTACCATCAGCGTATTCGGTATCGTCAAAGCGGCCTTTTAGCCACTCATAATCGACATCCCACACCTGAGACCAGTGCTGCCATGCGCCTTCGGCCAAACCGTAATAACCTGGCAATGAGTCGCAGCCTAGGCCAAGGTCGGTGGCACCTTGTACGTTATCGTGGCCCCGCAAAATGTTGGCACCACCACCGGATTTACCAATATTGCCCAGCGCCAGCTCTAAAATGCAGTACGCACGAGTGTTGTTGTTACCGGTAGTGTGCTGGGTACCACCCATACACCACACCACACAGCCCGGACGATTGTCAGCAAGCCGTTTGGCCACATCAAACATCTCTGATTCCGGTACGCCAGTAATGTCTTCCACGACACTCGGCGTGAACTGTGCCACCTCTGCGCGCACTTCATCCATGCCGTAAACACGCTGGCTGATATATTCACTATCTTCCCAGCCGTTTTCAAAGATGTGCCACAGCAGACCCCAGATATAGGCAACATCCGAGCCTGGACGCAGACGTACATATTTATTGGCTTTTGCTGCGGTGCGCGTAAAGCGTGGATCCGCGACGATGATGTCGCAATTATTACGCTCTTTAGCAATCAGGATGTGCTGCATCGCTACTGGGTGAGCTTCACTCGGGTTAGAGCCGATGAACAGAATCGCCTTGCTGTTCTGCATATCATTGAGCGAATTGGTCATCGCGCCGTAACCCCAGGTGTTTGCAACACCTGCCACGGTGGTGGAGTGACAAATTCGCGCTTGGTGATCGGTGTTATTGGTGCCCCACATGGAGGCCAGCTTGCGCATTAAGTACGCCTGCTCGTTATTGAATTTGGCTGAGCCAAGCCAGTAAACACTGTCGGGTCCGTGGGCTTCACGCAGTTCAAGCAGCTTGTCGCCAATTTCATTAACCGCGTCGTCCCAACTCAGCCGTTGCCATTCACCCGCCACTAACTTCATTGGGTACTTGAGACGACGAGTGGAGTGGCCGTGCTGGCGTAGTGAGGCCCCTTTGGCGCAATGAGCGCCACGATTAATCGGATGGTCGAAGGCAGGCTCTTGTTTTGTCCAGATACCTTCTTGAACTTCGGCATACACACCACAGCCCACCGAGCAGTGCGAGCAGATGGTGCGCTTAGTTTCGACGGGGGAATCTAATACGGGGGTTTTAGTCGCCGATTCAGCGCGCTGCATCATTGGCGCACCCATAAAGCCTGCAGCTGCTACACCACCGGTGGCGACACCACTACGCTTTAAGAATTGACGACGGGAGATTCCAAGCCCTGAAGCATTGGGAGTGTTGGTTTTGCGAGTTAGACGCATGGCAGTTCTCCTGGCAGTGTGCCGTCAATCACGCAGCGACGCATAGTAAGCGCGGATATGGTCGGTTTCGTGGTAATTCGTTGTTTTTTTAGGCTCAACCGAGGGGGTGTTATCGGCTTGAGCTAGCGTGACGTGACCTACTGCGGCGGCCGCACCAGCGGCGGCGGTACCTAGACCAACGGTTTTCATAAACCGGCGGCGCTCAGGGTTATGTGACGTGTGCATGGGTTTCTCCTCTATCATGCCCTTTTTCTTATACATGGCCCGCAGGCCTTGCTATTTGCTTACCACTGCGCACTGCCACTCACGGTGTGACGTCGCGCGCCGCGCCGGCTGCGTCTGTCGTTGGCTCCACAAACCGCACCGGTTGATAGGCCGCTCTTTCGCTCAACGTTGCCTGTTCGCTTTCCATAAACGCGCCGCCCAACTGGCCAAGCGATGCGTAAAAAACAGTGTCTACTTTAGTAAGGTCGTCAAAGCAGTGCTTCACCCAAGGAGCAATGTGCTGTTGGAAGAAGTAAGTTTGTTCGCCGCTTTGCGCCGTAATCAGCATCGCCATGACCTCGCAGACAGCCGCCAGGTGGTCTTCTGGCTCGCGGGTATGCTCGCTGCGCTCAAACCCCAGTGCCCGCAGATCCTGACGCAGGGCCACTAGTGCGGCTTCCATTAGTTCTCCGTTGCGGTACCAAGAGGCGTAAGGCACTACTTCGCCCTGAATAACGCCAACAAGAAGGCGAAAGTGCGCGCGCTGAAGACTCTCAGGACTGCTTTGGCCAGCGGCGTGAGAAAGTGCTGCCCAGCACTCAGCCAGACGACTACCGTCTTGTTCAATGTCTAGGTTAGCGAGCCAGGTTAATAGCTCGCAGTCAGGTGCTTGGCGTAGCAGGCTGGCTAAAAGCTGATAAATATCGGCCCGCAGTGCATCGGTATCGCTTAGTGTGGGCATTGCATCACTCATTGCGTTACACCTTCAGTTGCGCATCAGGATCACGGATCATGGCTTTCCACACATCTTTGACCCGACAGTCCTCGCACATTTCTAGCCGTGCTAGCGCATCGCCCGCGAAATAGGGGTGGTCAGCTAGCTTCGCTTTGATCGTCGCTACCGTACTGGCAGTAGCAAACGGCTTGCCGCAGCCAATGCACTCAAAGGCCGCCTCTTCGTGGCAAATGTGCCGAGTGTCGCGTTCCGACGCAGCCAAAAAACCAGGCAGCAGCGTAATCGCGTTTTCAGGGCACGCCTGTTCGCACAGCCCGCACTGCACACAATCAGCTTCCAGAAAGCTCAACGCTGGTGTGTCACCCCCTGCTTTTAGCGCCGGTGTTGGGCAGTTGCTAACGCAGGCATGGCAAAGCGTGCAGGCTTCACGATCGACCTCAATGCCGCCATACGCAGCCCCTTCAGGCATGACATAACGCTCATTGCTAGGAGCCCCAAGTGCTGTGAGTGTGGCGAGCACCTGATTAAAGCGAGTGCGCTTGTGGGGTTCGGTAAAGCGTAACGCTTCGTCGGTTAGCGGCGTCAGGCTAGGTAGTGCATCGCGCTCTTCCGCCTGCTCCGGCTGCAATAACTTAACCCGCGTAGCATCATGCCCCAGTGCCTTCAGCAGCCCATGGGCTTGGGCGACTTGATGGGTGATGAACGTGGTTAAACGAGGCGGCATCTCATCGTGCAACTGAATACGCACTTCAGCCGCTCCGTTCGCGAGTGCGGTAAGCCACTGGTCGTGGCCAGCAGCACCCAGCTCTTCAAGCGGAGCATCTAGTACGTGGCCCGGCGTAACAACACCAGCTTTGCGCTCAGTATCGAGGAAGTCATGAGTGACAAAGCGCATAACAGGCGCTTGACCACCCGCTTCGCGGTAGGCAGCCAGCCACGTCGCTAACGTGTCTTGCTGACGACGGGTTTCAGGCAGGCGGAATTCAATTGCGCCGGTTGGGCAAGCGCTGGTACAGCTGCCCACCCCTTGACAAAGGAACGGGTCAATTTCAATGCGCGATTCAATGCGTCCCTGAACACTGGAAATAGCATCAGCTGGGCAAACATCCAAACAGCGCGTACAGCCAACGTTGCCACTCGATGAGTGCGCACAAAGATCGCTATTAACCTGAAAATAACGTGGCTTATCGAACTCACCAACCAGCTCGACAACGCTGTCCAGAATTTCGTTGCGTTGAGCTTCCTGGGTTAGCCAGTCTAGGCGAATGTAGCCTGGCGGGGGGATTTCCCAGGATTGATCACTGTTCGATATGTCCGCAGCCGTTACGTCGAGCACCACGTCAAACGATTCACGCTCAATCAGCGCTTGCGCCAAATTAAGTGTGTCGTCGTCAGCAACGGCTACTTCAGCGCGAAAGGCACCTAAATAGCCGGTGATGCTTAGCTGTGATCGTTGAAGGTCTGTCAGCGTGTGACAGATTAGCGGCTCGCTAGCAGCTGCTATGTCGGGGGCGATATCGGTTGTCAGAAGCGTCAATGAGGCGAGGCCACGGTTTTGTAGCACGCGGGCAGCATAGCTAACCTCGTGCGCCTTACCTAGCAACAGCGCATGGCCACGACTGTGATACGTCACGTTAGCGGGCGTTAAGTTAACCGGCCACGAGATACGCTGACGCACCGCTTCACGAGCGGTGACATTGATCTGGTCATCTATCGATGCCAGTTGAATTCGTTGGTTCATGCATTCTCACGGTCAGAAAATCGTTTTTTTTATAATTAAATGTCATCGTTTTTTACTTTGAGGGTATATCTTAGCGCTTTCTCTACCTTGAGCGTATGGTGCCTAGGCTTTTTTTGCCACTTTAAAGCGCTTGAGCGTCTCAACGCTTCATTGCAGAACCTACGTTAAGCTATTGTTTATAAAAAAATTATTACTTCTTTATACATTCGTCTACCTCGCCATCAAATGAATCAGACTGGTCGTCTAGTCGCGAGTTTTGTACAACATTGGCGTCACTTGTACAGCTATTAACATCTTCTGCTGGGGTAGCAGCATCGTCCGCCATGCGGTTTTCATCATCGGCATCTGCTGGCCGCTCTAGCGCCTCTTCTGTTTTATTTGCCCAGCGTCGAAGCTTGCCTGCCAGTTCGCTGGCCATAGGCTTTAGCTGTTGACGGTAATCAGCATCGTAGTCATCTAACCCATCGCGTACGTTGTAGTTACCGGTGGCCCACAGCCGTTTCAGGGCACGACGGCGTAAGGCAGCGCTAACCCCAGACGACATGAACGCGCTGAAGTCACTGCCTGCGGGCAAGTGATCGGGGTCAGGTAAGGTGTGATCCAAACTGCCAGGCGCAAGCGGCGCATCGTCAACAGGTGGCTCTGTCTGCAGCCCCCTCTCATGTAACGACGCCTCATGTAACGACGCCTCATCCAACGTCTCATCATCGCGGGAAGTAGTAAGCGCATTGGCCTCTGACTCTGCATTGCCGATGGAACAGTTATTGAACTCGGTGTCTGCTTCGTCGCTTTCAACGCCGCGCTTTTTACGTGACCAGCGTTCAAATCTGCTCACTGGGGTTGCTCCTTGGTCGGCGTTTCTTTGCCCCGACCGGCTCCCTTATGCTTCTTTTTACGCCGTTCTGGCGGCGCTTCCCCATGGCGTGCCAAATAACTTTCCAGCCATATTTGAATCGCCATCGGCATCGGTGCTTCCAACACCTGCTGTTCGCCATCCAACCAGCCCGCCGCCACATCTTGGCTTGCGGTAATGGCATCAGGTTTGGGTGTTTGGCCGGTAAAACCAGCGCGCACAAATAACCTAGGCGTAGCCGAAGTGAGGTTAAAACGGTAGGCAGCGCGCTCGGTCATATAAAGTTGAAGGTTTAGCACATTGTCGCCTTCCCCTCCCAGGGCGAGATCAGCAATACGCCACTGCGTTAAATTAAACCCTCTGACCTGCTTGGGTTCGGCTACCAAGGTAATACTCAACGAACGCAGATTATCACTCATACGAAATAGACCACCTTAGACCTTGAACGGGTAGACAAGTAAGCCTTTTGAGCGCCATCATCGTCAACTCAGAGTGTTTTACTCAACTATTATTTCGTAGATGGTTTTTCATTAGGTTCCAACGAGGATTGCGGATGCCCGCCCTTCAGTTAAGCCAAGCCCGCTTACCGGCTACAACAACAATCAATGTGATGGATGCTTACGGCGACACTCGCCAACAAGCCATCGCGGCAGAGCGCGCACTAACGGTTTATCTTAATAAGCGCGAAATTGTCACACTCATGACCTTAGGCGATGATCCTGAAGCACTGGTGGTGGGCTACTTACGTAATCAAGGGTTATTACGCCGCGCGGAAGATCTGAAAGTTGTCCAGGTCGACTGGGAGGTTGAAGCCGCCGCGGTGGTCACCGACTATTTACCCGACGATTTAGAAAACCGGCTGAGCACTCGTACTGTTACAACCGGTTGCGGCCAAGGAACGGTATTCGGCAAATTGCTGGAACAAACATCGCTTTCTGAGTTGCCCAAGACACCGCTTAACCAATCGACGCTCTACCAGCTGCTAACCAATCTGAATACTTATAACGATACCTACCGCAGCGCTGGGGCAGTGCACGGCTGCGCGTTGTGTAATCAACATCAAGTGCTTGACTTCGTTGAAGATGTTGGGCGACACAACGCGGTAGACACGCTGGCAGGCCACCAGTGGCTCAATCAAGCGAAAAGCAGTAGTGCTGATATTTTTTATACCACCGGCCGCCTGACTTCCGAGATGGTATTAAAAGTCGCTCAGATGGGCATCAGCGTGTTGGTTTCGCGTTCAGGGGTTACCCAAAAAGGCGTCGAGCTAGCGGAGCGCTTCGGGGTGATGCTGATTGCTCGTGCTAAAGGCAAAAACTTCCAGGCTATTAATACGGCTAATCGCTTAACGCTAGATGCCATACCAGCCAAACCACCCAGCGCACGCACGTCTAAGGAGGCTGGCATATGATCACCCCGCAAACCCTCACCGGCATGATTCTCGCAGGTGGCGAAGGCCGTCGCATGGGCTGGCGCGATAAGGGGCTTGAACCCTTTGCCGGGCTACCACTTGTCGCTCATGTGGCTAAACGGTTTGATGGCCAAGTAGCCGAACTCATGATCAATGCCAATCGCAATACTGATGCCTATGCGCTGTTTGCAACACGGGTCATTGAAGATGCGGAAGGCGGCTTTAAAGGCCCGTTGATGGGCATTTACAGTGGACTGCGCGCGGCTGAAACGCCCTGGCTGCTGGTCGCTCCCTGCGATTCTCCCGCCCTACCCCATGACCTTGTGAATCGTATGGTGGCAGGCATCAGCTCAGAGAGTGGCGAGTACGATATCGCCGTTGCGTTTGACGGCGAACGCTTACACCCTGTCGTTGCGCTGCTGCGTACCTCGCTTGCCGATGACCTAGCAAACGCGCTAGCTGGGGGGGAGCGCAAAATCGATCGTTGGTACGCACGCCACTCCTGGTGCAAGGTAGATATGTCGGATTGCCCAGAAACGTTTGCCAACCTCAATACCGAGGAAGAAAAGTCGCGTTTGGAGCTAACCCTAACGACAACTTCCAAAGGTTTGCCATCGCAGGAAACACCATGAGCCTGTCGTGCTTTGAGCTTGGTGAGCAGATGCTCAGCGTTGATGACGCACGGGAAGCGCTGATGACCTTGGTGGAGCATCCCGTTGGGGTAGAGCCTATAGCACTTAGCCAAGCCTATGGCAGGCGGATAGCGAGCGACATCATCGCGCCTATCAATGTACCCCAACATACTAACGCAGCCATGGATGGCATTGCCCTGGCTTGGCCAAGCGTGCAGCCTCATCAAACGCGCTGGCCAATTGCTGGCGATGCCTTTGCTGGTCAGGCATTTGAAGGTAATGTGCCTTCCGGCCAGTGTATCCGTATTACCACTGGCGCTCCCTTACCGCCAGGTACCGACACGGTCATCATGCGCGAGCAGCTTATTGAGCAGGGTGTTAGTGTCATGATCGACGCCCCTGACCGAGTTAGCCAGGGCCAGCATGTGCGCCAAGCAGGGGAAGATATTGCAATTGGCGAGATAGCACTGGAAGCAGGCACGCGGTTAGATGCCGCCTGCTTGGGGTTAATCGCTTCATTGGGCTATGGTGAGGTTTGGGTGTTTCGGCGTCCCAAAGTGGCTATTTTTTCCACCGGAAATGAGGTCACGCCCCCAGGCGATGCGCTGCCCAGTGCCGGCATTTACGACACCAACCGTTTTACACTGATCGGCCTACTCAGCGAGCAGGGGGCCGAGGTGGTGGATCTAGGCATTCTGCCCGACGACCCCACCACCATTCAAAACGCCCTGGCTAGCGCCGCCAAACAGTGCGATTTAGTGATTACCAGTGGGGGCGTTTCTGTCGGCCACGCTGATTACACAAGGGAAGCGTTGGAAGCATTAGGACAATTAGCTTTCTGGCGCGTAGCATTGCGACCCGGACGTCCTATGGCTTGTGGTTGGCTCGGTGAGGCTCGTAAACCGTTTGTCGGCTTACCCGGCAACCCCGTCGCGGTCATGGTAACCTTTAGCCAATTCGTGGTGCCGTTACTGCAACGATTACAAGGGCAAACTCCCTCTCCCCCTAGGCGCTTAACAGCCATCGCCCAAACACCGCTAAAAAGCCGTTTAAAACGCACCGACTTTATACGTGGCATTTATTCAAGCAATGCCCAAGGCGTGTTACAGGTACGTAGCACCGGAGCTCAGGGGTCAGGAATATTGACCTCGATGGTAGCTGCCAACTGCCTGATTGAACTAGGTGACCATCAAGAAAGCGCTCAACCAGGCGAGGCAGTCTGCATTCAACCACTGACGAGGTGGCAATGACTAAACAACCAATTGCCGAAAAACTCATTGATGATTTCGGCCGCCGTGTCAGTTATGTACGCATTTCCGTGACGGACCGTTGCGATTTTCGCTGCGTTTATTGCATGAGCGAAGAGATGACCTTTTTGCCACGGGCCCAAGTGCTTACGCTGGAAGAGCTTGCCATGGTGGCCCAGGCGTTTACCGAACTTGGCGTTGAGAAAATCCGCTTAACCGGGGGCGAGCCGCTAGTGCGTAAAGGTATTGAGCAGCTGGTGGATGACATTGGCGCGCTGCCAGGGCTTGACGACTTCACCATGACCACGAACGGCGCGAGCCTACGCAAACACGCTAACCGGCTCTATCAAGGCGGGCTGCGCAGGCTCAATATTAGCCTTGATTCTCTTGACCCTGAACGCTTCAAACAGCTAACCCGCACCGGTGATTTAGCCAAGGTCATTGACGGCATTCACGCCGCCCAGGAAGCTGGCTTTAAACGCATCAAACTTAACGCCGTC
The DNA here is from genome assembly GCF_000712975.1 of Vreelandella neptunia. Taxonomy (GTDB): domain Bacteria; phylum Pseudomonadota; class Gammaproteobacteria; order Pseudomonadales; family Halomonadaceae; genus Vreelandella; species Vreelandella qaidamensis. The sequence goes on from NZ_JHQL01000002.1 coordinate 527,440, forward strand.
ATCATGAAAGGCCGCAATGAAGACGAAGTGCTTAACCTCGTCACGTTTGCCCGCCATGAAGGGCTGGATATCAGCTTTATTGAAGAGATGCCGCTGGGCGACGTGTCTGATCACTCCCGAGCCGAGACATTTTACTCCAGCGACGACGTGCAAGCGCTGATCGAGACGCGTTACCCACTCACACCGACCACGGAAACTACGCCAGGGCCTTCGCGTTACTTTAAAATGGCCGACAGCAACAGTCGGGTCGGCTTTATTTCGCCCCATAGCCACAACTTTTGTGATAGCTGCAACCGCGTGCGGGTAACCGTTGAAGGCCGCCTATTGCTCTGCCTCGGCAATGAACATTCTGTCGATTTACGTGCCGTACTGCGCAGACATCCTGGCAATATGCAGGCATTGAAACTGGCCATTATTAACGCCTTACCGCTCAAGCCCGAGCGCCATCACTTCACCACCGATGGTGATGTCCAGGTGGTGCGCTTTATGAATATGACAGGGGGGTAATCGTTGTCAGCCAATCGTGTGCCAGTACATATTATTACTGGCTTTCTCGGCAGCGGTAAAACTACGCTTATCCACAGCCTGATCGAGCAAAAGCCTGTGGATGAAAAATGGGCCATTTTAGTCAATGAGTTTGGTCAGATCGGCATTGATCAAACAATGTTTGAGCAGCGCAATGATGTTGTCGTTAAAGGTCTGCCCGGTGGCTGCTTATGCTGCCAGCTGGCCTTTGTGCTGCAAGCTGCGCTGGTCAATTTACTCGCTCGCAATAAGCCCGATCGCGTCATTATTGAGCCTTCGGGGCTGGGCCATCCGGCCGGCTTATTAGATATACTGCGTGGTGAGGCTTTCCAGGACGTGGTGGTTTTGCACGATATTATTGCCACGCTGGACCCGCGTCGCTTAGATGAGCCACGGGTACGCCAACACGAGACCTTTCAAGATCAACTGGCGATGGCAGATGCTGTAGCGATCACAATGGGAGAGCAAGCCAGTGCCGAACAATACGAACAGGCGCAGCAGTTTGTGACTGAACTCTGGCCACCGCGCAAATGGGTGCATTGCATTGAGCATGGCATGTTACCACTAGCGCTGCTGCTGAACGGCGGCCAAACACGTACTCACGAGGGCTCAGCCATTCCTGATACACACCGCCAAGTGATAACTACCCCCACCGTGGAAGGCAGTTTTTTTGATATTCCCCCTCTACTTGGTCAACCTCAACAAAAAACCGCCAGCACCCTTGGGTACACCAGCACTAGCCTACGCTGGCATCCAAATGAACACTTTAACCTTGACCATTTAGCCGCTTACTTAAGCGGGCTCCCCTCTACTGCGCGCGTCAAAGGCGTATTTCATACCGAGCTGGGTTGGAAGCAACTCAATCGAGCTGACGGAACGCTAACCGTTGGGAGCAGCGCTTGGCGTCAGGATTCTCGGCTTGAAGTCATTACCCCTGACAATGACACCCATACCCACACTCGCTTACTAAGAGAACTATCATCTTCAGGAGCACTGAGCTAGGGTAAGCTCTAGAAGTACTGATCTAGAAGTACCGAACTAGAAGTACAGGGTTAGGAATGCTGAGCTAAGAGCGCTGCCTCAATATCTTCAGCGGGCATAGGGCGGCCAAACAAATAACCCTGGAAAGCACGACAGCCGTGAGCTAACAACCACGCTTGTTGAGCATCTGTTTCTACCCCTTCGGCAATCACATCTAAATTTAAGCTTTTCGCTAGGGCAATGGTGCTTTCAACAATCGCCGCATTGGCACTGCTATCCAATACTTGATGGACAAATGATTGATCAATTTTCAGCTGATCAAGCGGTAACTGAGCAAGATACGCCAGTGATGAGTAACCGGTTCCAAAATCATCCAGAGAAAAACGTACGCCCTGGGCTTTCAGACTAAGCATTTTATCGCGAGCATCATCTCGCGCTTCCACAAACAGTGACTCAGTGACCTCAAGCTTTAGGCGCTCAAGCGGCGCTTTTGTGCGAATAAAAACCTGCTGTAAGCGAGACAGAAAATCGCTATCGCGAAACTGCAGTGGGCTAATATTCACAGAAATCGTCAGTTCACGCAGATGCGGCATGGTTGCCCAGCAGGCTAACTGGCGGCACGCATCCTCGATGACCCACTCACCGACCTCATTAATTAGCCCGGTACTTTCTAATAGCGGGATAAATTCGCCCGGAGACACCATGCCACGCTCTGGGTGCTGCCAGCGCAGCAGGGCCTCAACGCCGGTAATGTGACCAGTTCGACCAACCTGGGGCTGGTAGTGCAAGCGCCACTGCTGGCTTTCCAAGGCTTGGCGCAGGTCGGCTTCAAGCTTGACTCGCGCCAGTAGCGTTGCCTGCATGACAGGATCAAAGAAGCGTATAACACGACGCCCGCTTGTTTTTGCCTGCGCTAAGGCCATGTCAACCTGCTGAAGATAGTCTTCGGTACTCAGTTGGCTATCGGATAAAATAGTGATGCCAACACTCGCAGTCACCATGACATGCTCTTCAGAAAAAGTAATGGGCTCATCAAGCGCCGCCAGCAGTTTTTGGGCGATATGCTCTGCTAAGCGACGTGTTTGCCGAGGGCTTCCATCAATACCTTCGATGAGCACAGCAAATTCGTCACTACCCAAACGCGCCAACGTATCGGTATCACGTAACATTTGACCAAATCGTTGGGCTACACGCTGCAATAGCTGGTCGCCGGCGAGGTGGCCCAACGTATCGTTAATATGATTGAAACGGTCAATATCGATTACTAACAGCGCACCGCAGCGTTGGTGTCGATTGAGCTCTTTTAGGGCCACTTCCATTCTATCCATAAACAGACGCCGGTTCGCGAAGCCTGTTAATGGATCGTAAAACGCTAATTGATGGATCTCTTGCTCAGCAGCTTTACGCTCACTAATGTCACTCATGGTGGCAACGTAATTAGTGAGGTCGCCCTCTGCATCGTATACGGCACTAATTGTTAACCATTCAGGAAACAGTTCGCCATTTTTACGCTGATTCCAAATTTCCCCTTCCCAGCTCCCCGTTGCTGTTACCCGCTTCCATAAACGTCTATAAAACAACGAGCTATGATGACCAGAGCTAAACATCCGTGGGTTTTTACCAATTACCTCTTCATCGCTATAGCCCGTGATACGCTTAAACGTATCGTTGGTTTTTAAAATATTTCCCTGGGCATCCGTCACCATAATGCCCAGGTGTGCCTGGAAAGCGGCGGCGGCAATCTTCAATTCCACTTCTGCGCGCTTTGCTTCGGTAATATCACGGTTCACCGATAATACTCCCTCAAACTGACCATCACTACTCATTAGCGGGCTAACGGTGGCATGAAAATGGTGTCGCTGTGCATTTATAATCAATGGATATTCAAATCTTTCTACCCGGCGAAACTGCTGCACTCTTTCAAAAACAGCAGTAAAAGCGGCCGCTAACGCGCTGGGCAAAACATGAGCAAAGTGCTTGCCTAATGCATCCTGGCTATTAATGAGCAGTTGCTCAGGGGCAACTGCGTGGATGTAGCTAAAGCGTCCATCCCCATCAAATACAAAGATCAAATCCTGGATTGAGCTTACCAGAGCATCCATACGCGCGCCGCGTGCTTGGGCTTCCGCCCGCGCTAGCTCTCGTTCTTTTATTCGCTCATGTAACTGATAAGCTAGTGTGAGACGATTGAGGTAGTGGCGAACCCCCCATGCACCGAGCAACGTCATTAAGATCGCGACCAAGGACAATACCAATAGTCGCTGATACCATCCCGCCATCAGTGTACGTAGGTCAACCCCCACCACCACAAATACCGGATAGTCACTAATTCTTTGCATGTGTAATAAGCGTTTATGCCCATCGATAGGCGAAATAGCGGTGAGTGTTTGAGAAATATCACCACTCTCCAACCACTGCTGAGTAGAGGGTGCATTCACCTGACTACCAATGGTGATCCCCCCGTCCGGTGCTGGATGCCTAGCAATTACCCGTAAATTTTCATCTATTAACGCAATAGTCTCACCGTCGTATACCCGCATTTGCCTCAGTGTATCGACCAAAACTTGCGGCATAATACGGGACATAATCACGCCCACAAGATTGTTATTATCATTTACTAAACGCTGACCATGATAAAGGTAAAAACGCTCGCTATGCATTGACCGAAGTAGCGGCGTCATTTTTTCAGCCTGTTCACCTTGCACAAACGTACGAAAAAAAACGCTATTACCTAGCTCATCTCCAACATGCTGCTCATCACCGCTGCCCAGCCATACGCGCCCTTCGTCATCCAGAATACTTACTTCATCAATCAACGGCACATACTGAGCAAGATTTTTGAACACCTGCTGAAGAGCCCTCGAAGTTTCAGCCTCTAAATGATTCTGATCTAAGGTAGTTATTTGATAAACGTCCAACAGCTCAGCCAGGCTAAATAACCCTTGACCACTTTGACCAAACACGCCTTTTACCCATTCAGAAACCACGTTGGCGCGTGCAATGATACGGGACTCAGCCGCATGGACTTCTTGGTGGTATTGGCCTTTGAGCAACCAACCAAACAACGCCATCATCGTACATAGAGACACTATATAAATCGCAATAACACGACGTTTTTGACGGCGATAGACAGGGGTTAGCTGCCTGTTTTCAGTTATTTTACCACTGCGAGAAAGCAGCATTATAGTTAGACCTTGTTCAGGTACTTCACAGCACACCTAGTACAATATAAAAAAACAGACGACGATACACCACTACGTCTCTTTAGCAGCAGGGTTCAATAGTGGCGTGGCTTGTTTTTGTTGTATATCAATTTTCAGCAAAAATACTCACTAAACGACGTTATTTTACTTAACAAGAGGCTGCCATGGCATCGTTAGGCCAAATGGGTGACTATGAAGTGCGCTTAGTGCGTATTTTTAAAACCGTTGTCGAGTGTGGCGGCTTTACTGCTGCGGAGACCGCCTTAGGCATCAGTCGTTCGGCCATTAGCCAACACATGAACGACTTAGAAGGCAGGCTAGGGTTTTCGTTATGTCAACGTGGCAGAGGCGGGTTTAGCTTAACCGAAGAGGGTAAAGAAATTTACCAGGCGGGCTTAACCCTACTTACTGCGCTTGAAGATTTTAAAAGCGACGTCAATGCGCTGCATCATACTATTAAAGGTGAACTAAATATCGGTATTACTGATAACTTGGTCACCTTACCCGCGATGCATGTCACCAACGCGCTCGCCGAGCTGACAGCACCAAACCATGAAGTCACCATTAATATTCACATGGAGCCCTCAGATGCCATTATTCGAAGTGTTATGGACGGGCACTTACATGTCGGCGTGGTTCCCGATGTAAACCTACCCGCTAGCTTAGAAACACACCATCTATACGATGAGCCGTCCTACCTCTACTGCGCAGCAACTCATCCGCTATTTACAGATACAGATACAGATACAGATAAGACTCTAACCGCTGAAAAAATAGCATCTTATCCAGCGATAATGCCTCGTTACCCACTCCCTAACAGTGCGCGTGAGGCACATGATGCACTTAATCTACAGGCTTCCGCCTCTGATCGTGAAGGCACTGCCTTTTTGATTCTTACTGGGCGCTTCATTGGTTTTCTACCCGCGCATGTTGCTGCGCAATGGGTTAACGCAGGCAAGATGCGCGCCATTGATGCTGCCACCCTTCGCTATCAAATACCATTTGTAATGATCACTCGCAATGACCGTCGCCCTAACCGAGTCATTGATGCATTTCTCAGGTTTGTGAAACGTTCAGCGTCAGTTAATGCCCCATCAGCTTAAACCGCGACGCGCTGAAAGGACGAATGTCCAACGGACTCTTACGCCCATGCAGTAGGTCGGCTACCAAGCGTCCCGTTGTAGCACCTCTAGCTGGCTCTACCAACGTAACCTCGAGTCCCTCTCTTTGCAGATATAACGCACAGCAAATACCAACGATTCCACCTCCGATCACCACGGCTGGATGCGTTGTGGTCATTATTATTCTCCTGGAAACGCCAAGCACCCTGCCTTTAGCAGGTCAGGGTGCTGACAAATCGATAAAATGCTTACGCTAACGTTAGAACAATCGACGTCTAATTCGTTAAGAATTAGCCACTTGAGCTGGAAACCGGCGTCGCGCTAGTGACAGCAGAATCAGCGGCGGCACCGAGCGCTGATGAGGAGGCGATTGCTTCTCCCTGGCTCTCCCACAAAGCACGCTCTTCATCAGTCGCTTTTGGTGAGAACCAGCCTAACTGGGCGTAAAGAATACCGAGCACTGGGGCTAGCCAGCAGGCAAAGGCCAGCGGGATATACAGCAGGTTCTCAACGTTTCCGTCGGTGATTCCCAGTCCCAGGACACTGATGACAAAGGCGCCGCCGGCATTCCAAGGCACTAAAGGAGACATCAACGTACCGCCTTCTTCAATACCCCGTGACAGGTTAAGCGTCGAGTAGCCCAATCCCCGGTACGTGGGCGCATACATGCGACCCGGCAGTGCAATCGATAAGTAGGGGTCGCCTGCCACTAAGTTAGTTGCAAAGGACGTGGCAATCGCAGACGTTTGAACCCCTTTGAAAGAGCGCACTTTAGCCATAATGGCCGTAATGATCGTCTCGAGACAGCCGGTTTTCTCTAGCGCACCACCGAAACCCAGCGCGATTAAAATCAGCGAAATTGTCCACATCATCGACTGAATACCACCACGGTTCAGCAAGCTGTCCATGGCATCAACACCCGTCTCAATGGAGTAGCCGTAGTTGGCATACGTCACAATATCGTGCAGACCTACGCCCTGAACCACCATCGCCGTTACCGCACCGGCAAGGACCCCAGCAAATAGCGAGGGGATGGGGGGCATCTGTTTAACGGCTAAGATAATAACCAGCACGGCCGGAAGCAGTAACCATAGAGAAATCGTGAAATTTTCATCCAGAGATGCAGTAATGGCGTTGATACGTTCAAACGAGGCGGCTTGGTCATCAATCATCGTGAAACCCACCACCAGATAAATCACCAACGCAATTAGCATGGCCGGAATCGTCGTCGGCATCATGTTTTTGATGTGCGAGAAGACATTATTGCCGGTTACTGCAGAGGCTAGATTGGTAGTATCGGACAGCGGAGAGACCTTATCGCCAAAGAAAGCGCCAGACACTACCGCGCCTGCAGTCCAATAAATGGGAATATCAAATCCAGCACCGATTCCAACCAGCGCCAAACCGACGGTACCAACCGTACCCCAGGAAGTGCCCAAGGAAACGGACACCACCGCACAAATCAACATCGCTGCGGCAAGGAAAAAAGCAGGAGACAACAGTAAAAGGCCGTAATAGATCAGACTGGGCACGGTACCACTAGCGATCCAAACGCCAATAATCATGCCCACTAAGATCAACACCGAAACCGAGGGGAGTGAGACGTTAATAACGTGAAAAGCACCGTCTTCAATGCGCTTCCAGCGAAAACCTAGTTTGATTCCAACAAGCGACGTAATCGCTAAACCGATGGCTAGCGGAATATGAGGGGTAAAGTCGCCAAAATAGAAAATCTGCACACCAATGGCGATGAGCGTCAATATAACAGGCGTTAGGGCAAGCCCAAGGCTGGGTTTTTGACGAACCCTTTTTGGTTTTTCTTCCATCTTATTATCCTCGTCATTATTGAGCTTTTGATAGGTTTATCAGCAGCTATTATTCTCGTATTACTAGAGTTTCTTAGATTTATCGTTTAGATCACTGGCAGTAGACATGTTTTTTAGCATTGTACTGTCCTGCCTTTTTATCTATGTCAGCTGACTACTTACAATGCGTCACTACGCTTTCCACATACGAACGGCATTGCAATCACGTCCCTATAACAAAAGAATACGAAGGTAACGAAGACTTAACGTGTCTATTTCTCGGGTTTTCGTGCTGCATTCAGGGGAAACACACAACGACTAAACATTCATGCTTAAAATTAACACTTTAAGACAATTAACTTATTTACCTAAAAACTAAAGCAAACACTGTATTTTTAATAAAAAAATATCTTTTAGCAGCCTAAAAAATCTGCAGAATAGCCAAAAAGCCAAAAAATAGACCAAGCAAAAACACCCGTCTCGCTGAAAGCGAGACGGGTGTTTAACCCCACTAAAAAATAACAAACATTACTAAAGCCGATCACATTGTGGCGATAGTGTTGAGAGAGCGGCCAATAGCGCTACTCTTTTGTTAGGTAAGTAAGTACTCAATTAACCTGTGATAGAGCGGAATGCCTAACATCACATTGAGAGGGAACGTGATCCCAAGCGAAGCGAGCATGGCAAGGCCAATATTTGCCTGTGGAATAGCGGCGCGCATGGCGGCGGGAGCGGCAATATAAGACGCACTGGCAGCCAAAGAGGCAAGTATTACGATAGACCCAATCGGCAATCCAACCAGAGTTCCTACTAGAATGCCCAGTAGCGATAACAATAGCGGTGTCACCAGAGCAAAAGTGACTAAGCGCCAGTGGTGCCAAGGCATTGGACGTAACGTTTGCGCGGCGGTTAACCCCATTTCTAACAAAAACAGCGCCAGCACACCCTTAAAAGCCCCTGTAAACAGTGCGGTGACTTCTTCTCCTTGAAACGGCCCATACAGCGTGCCGATGACGACCCCGCCAGCCAATAAAATAACGCCACGGTTGGTTAGGGTTTCATGCCATAGCTTACTGGTGCTCTCTTTAACAGCAGCGCCTTGGTGGCGTCTAAATAGAGCTATTGCCACCATAATCGCAGGCAACTCCATCGCCACTAAGTAGAGCGTCACTTCACTGCCAACCACTAACTGGCGAGCTTCCACATACGCTAACGCAACCGCAAAGGTACCTGCACTGACGGAGCCATAGTGAGCAGCGATGCTAGCACTATCAGCGGGAGAAAGACGCACCCAACGGCGAAGCACCGGCATCAACAATAGCGGTATAAACGCCGATAGCAAGGCGACGCCAGCCAGCTCTGGTACTAACCCCCAATGAATATTGCCATGCAGCGCCATCCCGCCCTTCAAACCAATCGTAAGCATTAGTAGCAGGCTTAAGGTGTCGTAAGTAGCCTTGGGGACTTGCAGGTCTGACTTTACCGCTCCAGCAACGAGGCCTAGTAGGAAAAACATCACCACAATATCTGGCATCGCCATTGCTCCTTAGGATCAAAAAGAGGCTGCATTTTGCGAGCGACTACACTAGATAACTAATAATATATTGAAAGAAACCCATAGATAATTTTCTATACTTATCTTTAATACGTTTCTAGGAGTAATGAGCCACTGTGAATATTCGCCATCTGACCTTCAGATTGTTACAGGTCTATGTCACCGTTGTTCGATGCGGCTCCATTAGCGAAGCCGCACGCCAGCTCCACCTTACCCAGCCAACGGTGTCACAACAGCTAAAAAGGCTAAGAGAGGCAGTGGGTAGCCCATTGTTAGAACAGCACTCCCAGCGACTAGCGATGACTGCAACCGGGCAAGCTCTTTATCAGGCAAGCCGCGATGTGCTGGGACGCTTTGACGATTTTGCCGACCAGCTAAGCGACTTACAACACGGCAGTAAAGGCCGTTTTAGTATTGCTCTAGTGAACACTGCTCAGTACGTGCTACCGCGCCTGCTTGGTCCCTTTAGCCAAGCGTTCCCAGAAGTGGATGTCACTGTCCATATCGGCAATCGACGCCAAGTACTTGCCCGCTTTGAGCGTCAGGAAGATGACCTTTATGTCTTCAGCCATCCCCCCGCCCTCGCGCACGCGGTCGCTTCACGCTTTATGCGTAACCCCTTAGTTGCCATCGCTAGTGTTGACCACCCGCTTGCCCAGCAGGCCAGCGTTTCTATGGAACAGCTCCTCACTGAACGCTTACTGCTGCGTGAACCTGGTTCAGCTACGCGCATGCTGTTAGACAGCTGGCTTCAGGAGCACGGGCTAACCATGCAAAAAACGTTGCAGATGGCAAGTAACGAGGCTATTCGAGTCAGTGTTGCCGCTAATATGGGCGTTGCAGTGTTATCCGAGCACGTTTTGCCCAATGAACACCCTGACCTAGTGGTTTTACCCGTTGAAGGGTTACCTATTGAAAGCCACTGGCAATTTATTGTGCGTAATGACCAACGCTTGCCACAATCAGCACAACGCTTTTTGCATTACGTTCATGAACACCTAACACAATGGATAGAACCACGCTTTATCTGTAACGAGCTGGCTAAGCTGCTGGGAGAATACCCCTCATTTCCTTTGCGAACATCGTCATGAACCTAACCGTTGCTTGAACGCAAGAGCTCACGCTCGACACTCAATCGACGCTGGGCTTTCACCTCACTGATACGGTTATTTAGTTTGGAAATGACTCTTGGATGAAAATGTCTCTTTACACCGTTTTTTTAACATTGCTATTAGCGAAACGATTAATTTATAAAAAAAGTCTCTTTTAGCTTCTTATTTAGCAGTTTCATTCGCTTTTATTACATATTGCGTTGCAATACGGGCTGCTACAATATCGCGGCTTCTACACCACTTTCATCCACTTAACCATGGGGAATAACGTCGCATGCTTACCTTGCATAATGACTCAAGTCAGCCACGATCCTATCGTCGCTGGCTTTTTTTATTAGTAGCTTTACTACCCTTGCTTGGCACACCGGCGTTCGCTGTAACAGGCGATATTGATCTCACTACGTCTGCTGTTGGTTTTTTCGCTGTTGCCATCTTCGTACTGGCCTATGGGTTGGTCATGGCAGAAGAAAAAATCCACATGCGTAAGTCTAAGCCCGTCTTGGTAGCCGCCGGTATTATTTGGGGACTCATTGGCTGGGTGTACGTCCAAAATGGCATGTCGGAAACGTCAGAGTATGCGTTTCGTGTGACACTTTTGGAGTTCACCGAGCTAATGCTGTTCCTACTCGTTGCTATGACCTATATCAACGCCATGGAAGAGCGCCGCGTCTTTGATGCCCTTCGCTCATGGATGCTGCGCAAAGGCTTTAGCTATCGTCAGTTATTCTGGCTAACGGGTGGCCTGGCCTTCGTGCTGTCTCCCATTGCTGATAACTTAACCACGGCACTGTTGATGTGCGCAGTTATCACCAAGGTGGCTGAAGGTGATAAGCGCTTTATTAATCTCGCTTGTATTAACGTTGTGGTGGCTGCTAACGCTGGTGGTGCCTTTAGCCCCTTTGGTGACATCACTACGCTGATGGTTTGGCAAGCAGGACTGATCCAATTCCAGGAATTTTTCATCCTATTCCTGCCCTCCTTGGTTAACTTCCTGATTCCTGCTGTCATTATGAGCATATTTATCAAGGATCAGAAGCCCAGCAGTGTGTATGAAGATGTCTGGCTAAAGCGCGGTGCACGGAGAATTATTGCGCTATTTTTGATCACCATTGCCACCGCTGTGATGTGCCATACACTACTGCACTTGCCGCCTGTACTCGGCATGATGACAGGCCTTGGCTATCTGCAATTTTTTGGCTATTACCTACGTCGCAGCCTTCCCCGTTCACTGGAGCGCAAGCGTGAACGCTACAGTCGCCGGGGCGACAACAAGAAGCTTGAGCAGTTAGGTGGCGTAGTACCGTTTGATGTTTTCAACCGTGTTGCTCGTGCCGAGTGGGACACCCTGTTGTTCTTCTACGGGGTGGTGATGTGTGTCGGCGGCCTAGGCTTTATGGGCTACCTTGGGCTGCTTTCCGAAGCGCTTTACACCGGTTGGAATGCCACCTGGGCCAATATTGTCTTGGGGGTTGTTTCAGCGGTTGTCGATAACATTCCGGTAATGTTTGCTGTACTTACCATGGAGCCAGAGATGTCTCACGGCCATTGGTTACTGATTACGCTGACAGCAGGTGTAGGGGGTAGCTTGCTCTCAATTGGTTCAGCAGCGGGTGTTGCTGTGATGGGCCAAGCACGAGGCGCCTACACGTTTATGGGCCACCTGCGCTGGGCACCGGTGATTTTCCTTGGCTACGTTGCCAGTATCATCGTGCATATGTGGCTTAACGCTGACAGCTTTGCCGTCTTTGGCTAGCAAGCAGCTGTCATAAAACAAGCCCGCGTCATGCGCTTACGAGCACTACGCGGGCTTTTTAGTACGCTTCAAATAAGTACTCAATAGGCGTAGGACGCCCAAACAAATAGCCCTGGTAACGGTAGCAGCCATGGCCTTTCAGCCAGTCAAGCTGCTCTTTTTTCTCAACACCTTCTGCAACCACCGTTAAGCCCAGGCTAACCGCTAGCAAAATAGTGGTATCTACTATCGCCGCATCGGTCTTGTCAGTTAATAGTTCACGAATAAACGACTGGTCAATCTTTAACTCGTCTAAAGGCAAGCGTTTTAAATAGCTCAGCGATGAGTAGCCAGTACCAAAATCATCTAATGCAAACCGAATGCCTTGGGCGCGAAGCTTCAACATCGTGCTGCGCACTCGCGCAGGCTCATTCATTAACAGACTTTCCGTGACTTCCAGCACCAAACGGCCAGGTGGGGCCTGAGTGTGTGCCAATAAACCTTCTAGATTACGCACAAACTCAGGCTGCTGAAACTGAACGGAACTTACGTTAACCGAAATGGTAAGTGACGAATACGCAGGATGCTCTGCCCACTTTGCCAATTGTTCACAGGCTGATTTCAGTACCCAGTGACCGATAGGCAAAATCAGGCCGTTTTCTTCTGCAAGCGGAATAAAAGTGGCTGGCGACACCCACCCACGCTGGGGGTGGTACCAGCGCAACAGCGCTTCGACGCCCGTGGTAGCACCGTGATGATCTACTTGTACTTGGTAATGCAACGATAGCTCATTACGCTCTAGCGCTTGATGCAGGTCACCTTCCAAGCTGGCCCGCTCAAGCACACTGATTTGCATATCCATATTAAAAAAGCGCAACGTGTTGCCGCCTGCCGCTTTCGCTTGTTGTAATGCCATATCGGCCTGCTGCAGAACGCTGTTCACACTTTGTCCAGTACCCTCAAACAACGAAATGCCGATACTGGCACTAACCGGTAGAGCACGATCATTACGCAGCTTAGTAATCGTCTCTAAGAATTGCCGTGCAAGGCGTTCAGCCCTATGGGTAGCATCCCCCTGCTGCTCGTCTAACACCTTAAGTAATACAACAAACTCATCGCTACTAAAACGTGCAACCATGGCTTCTTGTGGGAGCTGTTGCTGCAACTGATCAGCCACCTTAATTAGCAATTGATCGCCGCTCTCATGGCCTTGTATATCATTCACCAATCTAAAACTGTCTAGGTCAAGAATAAAAACAGCGCTATACCTGCTTAAATGGCTGTCTTGTTCAGTAACTTCTGCTAGCGATTCCATTAATAAACGACGATTAGGAAGTCCTGTTAACGCATCATAAAATGCCAGACGATGGGTTTTTGTTTGCATTTCCAGGTATTCGGTCAATTCTGTTGAAACGCCACATAAACAAGGTGCTTCTCCTGCCACCATAGTGAGTGGCATCTTAATTGAGAGAAAGGTACGCACATGCTCCTCTCCTTGGAGCTTATGGTGTTCTTCAACCGTCATCTTAGTGCCAGTTTCTAAAACTTTTTGATCAATTGCCTTAACGGCTGCTGTACTTACTTCATCAAAAAAGTCATCGTCGCGCTTCCCAATAATATCTTTAGCTGGGCAGTTAAAAAGTTCACTTATTTTTCGATTCACATAACGATACTTTAAAGAAGGTGATTTAATATAAATATACGCATCAACGCTATCTAAAATAGTCGACAATAGTGCTTCATTAGTATTCAACTGTTCACGATTAATTTTCATACGTCGCTTAAGCAGAAAATTAACTAAAAGTGCTAATAGAAGCAGTAAAAAAAGTAAGCTGACACTCCACCATAACCACGTAGGGATTGCTTGATGTGGCTTTGGATTAGCCCGCCATAAACTTAACGTTTCATAATAAATAGAGCCATTATCCTGCTTCCAGCGACGCAGGACATCATCGATACGGCTGAGAACTTCTTCAGAAAGCTGCGGCGATGCCGCATAAAAAAGCCTTACTGGTTGAAAAATGACGGGAGTAGCGCGCAACCCATAATCGTGTGCACGCCAGTCACCAAATAGATGATTTGCAGCCACTATGTCTGCTTCACCATCAGCCACAGCCTGAAACCCTTTTGCAAAGCTATTTACTGGTAGCCAGGTAACATTAATATCAAAACGTTCGGTTACCGATGCTAAATAGCGTTGTTGAACAGAGCCTGACACCACGGCTACTCGACGCTGCTCAAGATCAAAAATAGCCTCAATCTCAACACCTTCTCGCTGATAAAGTTGTGACCAGCTATGCAGCACAGGCTCTTCATGAAAGGCAATATCTCCAGCACGACTTTCGCTCCAGGCAACATCAGGAAGCACGTCGATATCACCCTGCTTTAACAGCGTCAGGCAATGCTGGAAGTCGCATTGATAACTTTCAAGCTGCCACTGCTCTTCCTTAGCAATCTCCTGTAATAGATCACCTAATACGCCTCTAGGCCGCCCCTCGTCGTCAGCAAAAAGTTTAGGAGGATTATGGTAAACGCCAACTGTCAGGGTCTCAGCCATTAACTGGAAGGGCGCTAAACAGCCTCCCAACAATAGCGTTCTGAGTACTAGACGGAGCAGACTACACACACCTTTCTTGTGCATAGAAGATGAGCATGTACTCAAATAGCCCAGCGTCTTCGACATAAAGAAACCTATTCACCCGGCATCGTAAGGGGGCCAGCACGCTCAACAACTCGTTGCCAGGCAGGATCGTTTTCGATACGTGATACAAACGACGCAATAGCAGGATAAGAGGTCAACGATTGTGTCGCGGCAATCGCTTGTAGAGGAAAACTCATTTGTATATCGGCACCACTTGGCCAAACACCGGCAAAATTACCGTGTTTCTCTAGGTGCGTCTCTACCAGATGCAAGTGCTGCTTTAACTGGGGGTTAATAAAACGCTGCTGTACCGTTGAGCTGATTCCTTTTGCCAAAGGCCTGATTAGCCAAGGGGATTGTTTAGGTATCTGGCTAAACACTAGCCCCATCACTAAGAGCGGCATTAACGACCCTTCTGCATAGTGAAGCCAATAGCGATAATTGACCCACTCATTGCGGCGCTCATCAATAGAGTGCTCTTTACTTTCACCATAGCAGTTGACGAGATAATCAATAATGGCCCCTGACTCTGCCACCACCAGCTCGCCATCGGTAATAATAGGCGATTTACCTAGTGGGTGAATTTTTTTAAGTGATTCCGGAGCTTGTTGGGTTTTACTATCTCGTTGATAGACCTCAATCTCATAATCAAGGCCAAGTGTTTCTAAAAGCCATAAAATGCGATGAGAGCGGGACTTTTCAAGATGATGAACGCGGATCATAACGACTCCATGGGGCGACTTGTTACGCTAGCATTGCGCTAACGCCAATTATCCTTTTTGCGATAAGCGTGTTTAGCTTAGCACTATTACGGCGTTGAACCCCATGAAGAAGCTTAGGAACTATTTACCTTAGTAATCAGCCTACTAGCAGAAAAAATGCTTAACGCAGCGATTGAACGATAACACCTTGATTTTAATTGTTTTTAACAATACACACTGCTGTTACTTATTTATCAATTACATTCTATGTTCATGGCGCCAGCGCGCCAAACTACCTAATGGAGACCATTTTCCTTCCAGCCAAGGAGCAAGTAGCCGTGTAGAAAGCGGGATGAATAAAAACACCATGACAGGCGTCAGCATCATTGTACTAACCATTACACGGGGCACCATCGGCCAGTCCGCTAAAGCACTGCCAAATACCCAATTGAATAGCAGTGAGATTGGAAAGAAAGCCAACCATACAGCGACGGCCTGTTTCCAGCGTGGCGGTGTCGAGCCAGAGCTAGACTGAAACCAAGCATCTAAGCCAGTGGCACGGTGCTCATGGGGCGCATCATATAGCCCTTTACCTCGCTGTAGCCATGCATTCCGCGAAGCCGAATGCTCCCAGGCATTTAGTGTGTCACTGCTGCTAAAGCGGAAAATGATCTGATATTCGTCATCGCTATTGGGAGGTGCCAAAACACCAGAGCCTAAATAGCCAGGAAAATCAGCCGCCAACTCGCGGCCTTCGTTTAACCAACGGTTAAAATCTTGATAACGACCGCTTGCTACTCGGCGAGCGACCATTAACGTGACAGGTGAGGCAGACATGATATATCTCCTAATGTGGTCACAGCGAATTGCCGGGTAGGCAAGCTGTTTGCTTTCAGGTGGGTAAACCCAAAGGCTACGATACACATTATACAAGCAATCATGATGCCATGTGACGATAAGGTGGTTGCTAACGGCTAGGAATTGGCTGTCGACGTTCGCCACGCTGAAAAGCTCTTACGTGCAGATAGATATCAATGGCGCTATTAATCGCTTCAGCCTCCTGGGCATCCGGCATAATCACAGGGCCGTCCATTTCTCTATCTTTGTTTAAAATAGTTTCAACATCAGTACGATAGCGTTCTAAAAGATGTTCTAGGTTGATACGGATACGGTGTATTTCTAGCGAAAAAGCATGTTTTTGTTCGTTACGTTGAAACACGTCTAACGGGTTTTCTGCCGCATCAATTAAGCTTTCCAGGGTATTCAGTACTAATTTTTCTGCACTATTTAAATTGGGTATAACGGAATAGATGAGTTCATGGAGCGTTAGTTTTGAATCACTATGGTGCATATGCCAAGTCAACTCCCTGGGAGAGATTGAATGTTGATAAAACGGCCTTGGTCAGAAAACTCAAGGCGAAAAACGCCATGAACACCTTCTTGCCCTACCACACGGCGCAGCGCTTCAGCCGGAAAAATGACCCAGCGACCATCAACACTGCGCGTACGAACATTGCTGTAACGCCCTTCGTAATGCGCTAGGCACTCACTTTTTGATAGATGAATAACAACATCAATTATGGGCATGTGAATGATTAACCAAATAATAGCTAAGCGGTCGTTTTAGACACGACGATTACGTGCTGCGATTCTTTCATAGATGCTCTATGCTAACGCAAACAGCTTATCCTTCGGTAATTGCTTATGGATCTTTCTACTCTAAACCCTTTTGTTTCTTCATATACGTTACCGCAGCCTAAGGTAAGCAGCGCGCAGGCTAATCGGATGCAGCCGGAAGAGCAGAAGGCTCACTCCTCTGAGACTGCACAAGCCAGTGAAGAGACGGACTCCTCCGCCAGTAGTGAAACGACTGGTCCTACGCGCCCCGACGGTACGCCGCTAGCACCTGAGGAGATCCAGCATTTAGAGCAGCTTAAGCAAACTGACAGGGAAGTTCGCCAACATGAAATGGCCCACCAGACAGTAGGCGGCCCCTACACTGGCGGCGCTAGCTATGAGTACGAAGTTGGGCCAGACGGCAAACGCTATGCAGTTGCGGGTGAAGTACCTATTGATTACGGCCCCGTACCAGGCAATCCCACAGCGACTATTGAAAAAATGCAAACCGTCATCGCGGCAGCGTTAGCGCCCGCAGAACCGTCTTCTAAAGATATACAGGTGGCTTCTCAGGCAAGACAGTATTTATTGGAAGCCAAGCTGGAAGCCGCTCGCGAGCAAAGCGAAATGAATGCCGCACGAAGTGCTGGGGAAGCAACGACAGAAGATGTGACAGCAACGCCTAATGAGCAAGCAGCCTGATCCATTGCTTTTCCCACATTGGAATCAGTTTATTAATCCTATTGATGCCGCTTAGGGTGCTGGTGAAGCAGCACCTAAAAAGCGCTGATTCCAGTAATCGATATCCAATGGCACACTGACCACGGCTCGGCCGCTGCCGGGTGCATGAATCATCTGACGATTACCGCCATAAATACCTACATGCGTGGCTTTAGCGCCCTCCCCAAAAAACAGTAAATCGCCTGGGCGAGGCGCATCTACCTGTGGCAGCGCGCGAAACTGATCATCAGCGGTGCGTGGCACGCGGATACCCGCAGCGCGATAAGTCATTTCTACAAGCCCCGAACAATCCAGCCCCTCCGGTGTATTGCCGCCAAAGCGATACGGAGTGCCAATCGCTTGCTGGGCATGAGAGAGAATTAGTGCGCGCTCCATTGAAATGCCCGCCTGAGCACTTGGTTCAGGAAGGGTGGTGGTCTCTTTGCTGGCACATCCTGCCAATAGAAGCAGCGTAAATAGCGTTAACAATGAAGATAGACGGATAAACGGCATACATCGCTCCGGCTCAGCACGTAAGAAGTGCTTTTATCATGGCCTATGCGCAGCTTACCCGCTACTGATTCGTAGGTTGTTATTACTAACGCACTGTAACTAACGCCCTATCCACTCTATAAAGGTGGTTTCGCCCAGCGAATGGCGCTCATGGCGCAAACGGCTCATCGCGGCGTAGGGCAAGTCCATCACTAAGCCGTTACTAAGCGGCTGCTCCAGCACTTGGCGCAGCAGCGCATTGCAGACAAACAGGTGTGCCACCACCAACACGTGTTGACCGGGCGGATTGGCTAGCAGCCGTTGCCAGGATTCGCTGACCCGCGCATCCAGCGCGGCCAGCGTTTCCCCTTCCGGCGGCGCGGCTTGGCAGGGGTTAAACCAAAACGCACTCATTTGCTCGCTGCCCTCATCGGCAAATACCTGAGCATGGGTTTTACCTTCCCAGCGCCCCAAATAAAGCTCGGCTAAGTCGTCATCGACTTGCACAGGCACATCAAACTCCTCGCCTAGCCACAGCGAAAATTCGCGACAACGCAGCAGCGGCGAACTGACAATCGCATCGTAAGGTGGCCTGCCATCTTCGCTGTGGCGCATAACGGCATCGCTCACTTGCTTCCAACCTGTTTCACTCAGTGG
Organism: Vreelandella neptunia; assembly: GCF_000712975.1. Lineage (GTDB taxonomy): Bacteria > Pseudomonadota > Gammaproteobacteria > Pseudomonadales > Halomonadaceae > Vreelandella > Vreelandella qaidamensis. Next base: position 546,302 of record NZ_JHQL01000002.1, read on the forward strand.
ATGATCGGTGCTGCCACGTAACATACGCCCGCCTACTGGTTCACCATGGCGCATAATATCGATGGTGGTGATGTCTGCATTTGGAAAGCGCATGGTTTCTGTTCCTCGACAGGCTGACTAGATGATCGCGTGGCGCACACGGGCAGAGACCCACTCGGACACCAGTACCGTGGCAAAAATCATCACAAAGATGACGCTCACCTGATTCCAGGCGAGGCTGTTAATTGAGGCATTGAGCTGCAAGCCAATACCACCAGCGCCCACTAGGCCCAGCACGGTAGACTCACGAATATTGATGTCCCAGCGATACACGCTGATACCCGCGAAAGCCGGCATAACTTGGGGCAATACACCGTAGTTCATCACCTGCAGGCGGCTGGCGCCGGTGGCGCTAATCGCTTCCACAGGCGTTGGGTGGATCTCTTCAATGGCTTCATAAAGCAGCTTGCCCACAAAACCAATGGAACGCAGCGCAATGGCGATAATGCCCGCCAAGACGCCAGGGCCAAGAATGGTGACTAGCAGCATGGCCCAAATCAGCGAGTTGATAGAGCGTGACGACACAATAATAGTGAGCGCTAGGCTACGCACCAGTGGATGTGGCGTGGTGTTACGTGCTGCTAAAAACGCCACAGGAAAGGCCATGGCAATGCCTAGCGCCGTTCCTAACGTAGCAATGTTTAAGGTATCCCACATGGGCTTCCATAGCACGTTGGCGTACTCCCAACGCGGCGGCATCATACGGCTGATTAAGTCGCTGCCCTGGCGGCCAGCATCTTCAACAAACACCCACATGGTGTTATCAGAAATCACTTTCCAGCACAGCAGAAACAGGCTGATGCCGACAAGCCAGGCGGCGAACTGCAGCCACTGAGCACGGGTAGTACGCCGCTGCCACAGCGGCGCCCCTTGGGGGGAGGTTGAAACAGGCATAACGTTTCCTCTTATGACAAGTGGCGCGCCGTTACTGTGTCCAGCGGCGAACATAGCTGGAGGCATACTCACTCATCAGTACAATAGCGATGATGATCAGCAGGATGGCAGCAGATGTGCCGTATTCGTAGCGGCTCAACGAGGTGTTCAGGGTGGCACCGATACCACCTGCACCAACAATGCCAATCACTGACGACTCGCGGAAGTTGATATCCAGACGGTACATAGAGAGGCCAATTAAGCGCGGCATCACCTGAGGTTGAATGGCATGATTCATGGTTTGCCACCAGCTCGCCCCGGTGGCACGTACGGCCTCTACCTGGCGCCAGTCGAGATCTTCAATATCTTCTGCCAGCAGCTTGGCCATAAAGCCAATGGTGGCAAACGCCAGGGTCAACATGCCCGCAAACGGTCCGAAGCCGAACATCACCACAAACAGAATGGCGATGATAATTTCCTGGAAGGTCCGTGAAACGGCAATAATCGCGCGGCACACGGCATAAATCGGTAATGGCGAGATATTGCGTGCCGCCCCCAACCCCACCGGTATGGCCAATAACACGCCAATCACTGTAGAGGTTAACGTCATGGTCAGACTTTCCAGCAGGCCAGCGATAATGTCACTCTGGCGGCTAACGAAGTCCGGCTGCAGAAATGCGCCAAGAAAATTGAGTGCGCGCCCAGCCCCTTCCGCCACACGCGCCCAGTTCACTTCCACAGAAGCGAGTGCAAGTACCAGATAAACCATGGCACCTAGCACCAACCCCCAACGCACACGTGGGTTATCAATCAGGGGCAAGCGCCGCCATTGGCCATCACGTGCGGCCTGTTGGCGCGCCAACGAACCGCTACCACTCATCGTGTGCCTCCACTCGTCAGGCTTGCGAGCGGAGGCAGCTCACGGCCAGCGTGAGGGCGATGTGCTTCGCTCTCTTTCGCTTTCACTTTTGCTTTCTCTTCCGTTTCATCATCGTCGGAGTGTTCTGGGGTGGTATCCCAATCCTCTTCACCATAGATGGTGGTGAGTATCTCGCTGGTAAGCTCGCTAGGCTGCCCGTCAAAGACGATTTCCCCAGCCCGCAACCCTACGATACGGTCAGCAAACTGCTTCGCCAACGCGACATCATGAATGTTGATAATCGCGGCCAACTCTCGCTCGGCGCATAGTTCACGAATCAGTCGCATGATCTGGCGCGACGTTTTCGGATCGAGACTGGCAGTGGGTTCATCAACTAGCAGTAGCTTTGGGCTTTGTAACAGCGCACGAGCAATACCGACCCGCTGGCGCTGCCCACCGGAAAGCGCATCAGCGCGCTTATCAATGGCGTGTGGTAAGCCAACCCGTTCCAGCAAGCGAAAGGCTTCGGCCACCGCTTCTTGTGGGTAACGGCGCAAAAAACTACGCCAAAAACCCACATAGCCTAGCTGGCCAGACAGCACGTTTTCCATCACGGTTAATCGATCAACCAGTGCATACTCCTGAAAAATCATCCCCATGGAGCGGCGTGCGTGGCGCAGACGATTGCCCGAAAGTTTGGTCAGCTCTACATCTTCCAGGCGAATGCTGCCTTGGGTGGGTTCTACCAAACGGTTCACGCAACGAATCAGCGTACTTTTCCCTGCACCGGATGGCCCAATCAGCGCCATCACTTGGCCCTTAGGTAGCGTCAGTTGTATATCGGTTAACGCACGATCCCCAGTGGGGTAACGTTTGCCAACGCCGGTAAGAGTTAACATGAGAGTGCCTCATTAACGAATAGTCAGGTACATAGCAATTCGGCCAGAAAGTTGCCTTCCTGGCCGATAGGGTTTTAGAACGACTAGCGTATTAATCGCAGTCGTAGGTCACGCCATTGGCATCGGCGATGGTGCGAATGACCGACCAGTTTTCCTGGTAGGTAATCGGGATAAACTGCGCTTCACCGGAATTGGTAAACTCAGCCTCAAGAGCGGTGCCTTCCCAGTCATAACTGAAGAAGGCATCTTGAATTTTCTCGGCAAGTTCAGGGTTCAAGTTGTTGGCCAGCCCATAGGCGGTGGTGGGGAACGTTTCGGAGGTGTAGATAATCTCGTAATCGCCTTCATTGACAACGCCACGAGAGATCATCCGCGTGCCAACAGAGTTAGCAATAGCGGCAGCGTCGTAGTCTTTGTTCACCACGCCTAAAATGGAGTTGTCGTGGGAACCGGAGAACGCGGTTTCAAAATCTTCACCAGCCTCTAGACCGTACTCGGAACGCAGTAGCGCAGATGGCGCGCGGAAACCAGAGTTAGACGTTTCAGAGGTAAATGCCAGCTGGCGCCCCGCCAAATCCTCAACCGACTCAATGCCGCTGCCAGGATAAGTGATGATTTCCATCTCATAACCGAAGCTGCCATCTTCAGCGGCCATCATGGCAAAGGGGCGGAATCCCCCACAGTTAACCGCAACCGGTACGCCACCTGTGTTGAAACCAGCCACATGCAAGCGGCCTGCACGCAGCGCTTCTTGTTGAGCCGCATTGGACTGAACCGGGAAGAACTGTACCCGCTTGCCGGTGGCATCGCTTAAGTGTTCGAGAAAATCAGCCCAAACATCGGCGTATACGGCTGGATCTTCAACCGGCGTGTAGGCAAAAACCAACGTGTCCGGGTCAACCCACTGGGACTCGTCGCTGGGCACATCAGCCACCATGTCGCCGTCATTATCAACATAGCGCGAAGAGAGGTCAGCGGAGGCGCTAACGGCCGCCAGTGAAAACGCACTCACCACAGCAGCACTAATTAACGTACGAGTAAACGATTGAGACAGACAGAGGGGTTGCATACATCACCTAAGCGGGTTGTTTAACAATGCCGCTATGGTGATACCCAACCATGACAGTGAAAGGACACTAAAATGACAAGGCGATGACCTCTCAGTGACAGTCCTGTAATTGAAGACTCAACAACTGAAAACTCAGCGTTGCCTATTTCCCGCTGGGACCACACAGCATCCTCGGCGCTCGACGAACAAACTGTTGCCCGCTATTTTTTTTGCTTGGTGCTTTAATTCGGAAAGTTGGGCGGCAATATCTAGTGCCTTGCATCTGGCGGTATCGGTAACAGGCTTAACGGCAATAGAAACGCTCACAAAGGGAATAAAAGCCACTGCTCCCTGGCGGTTTTCTATGTGGATTCCGCCCTGCTGACGGTCTGCATCTTCATAAAACCCAGGCGCCATCACTTCAAAAGAGTGCAATATTTGCTGGCAGACGCCCTCCCATTGCTCTAAGGGAAGCAGCATCATAAAGTCATCGCCGCCAATATGACCGATAAACCCGCCAGCACTCTCTACCTGCGCCTGAAGCAACCGTGACAGAGAAATAATCACGTGGTCTCCGCGGGCATAGCCATAGGCATCGTTAAATGCTTTGAAATTATCTAAATCGACGTAGGCGGCCGCGAATCCTTCGCTCTGATCGAGATAAGTGACCAGCGTTTCGTTAATTAGAATATTACCCGGCAAACCGGTAAGCGGGTTGGCATGACGAGCTTGGCGCACCTGGATGGCGGTAATCTCTCGTAACAGGTCAACAATATTGCCCATCCCCAGATAGCGGCCGTGACTATCTACAATCACGAAATCTTCCTGTTCGATATCGCGGCTATCGGTTAGTTGCTGGCTCAGCGCCTCCAGAGACAAATCTGCCTCGGCCACTAACATTTTAGGATCTGCAATCTCCAGCACACGACGCTTGGCATACAGCGCATGGCTGTAGGGGTTGGTAAATAGGGTTAAGAACGCATTGCGGCGTACCACAGCGATAGGCACGCCTTCATCTACCACTGCAACACAGCGCAGGCTTGTCATGTCACGAAATCGTTCGGCGAGCTCTGGCACAGAGCACGCCGGAGTGACAGTACTTATTGAACGCAAAATAGAGTGGGCGGTGCGCCCCGCTGGGCTTTTTAGCTGTGTCGTGGCAGGCAACAGCATATGTAACTGCAAGGGCGGATGGGGGCTTGGTCGTGCAAAATAAAACCCCTGTAATAACGCCAGCCCACGGTCTAATTCCCACAAACAAAGGTGCTCGGCGGCAGTCTCAACTCCTTCAGCAATCAGCTGGCAGTCTAAGCTGCGCGCCACATCTAGAATCGAGCGTAAAAACTCACGCTTAGCCGGCTCTTGATCAATGCCAGAAATAAAATGACGGTCGAGCTTGACGAAATCAGGACGAAGTTCAGACCAATGCCGCAAGCTGGAGTGGCCAGCCCCTAAGTCATCCAATGCCACTTGAAAGCCCATGTCTCGATAGTGGGCCACTGCTTGGCGCATTAGGTCGTAGTCGTGAATAGGCACATGTTCAGTGAGTTCAATCACCACCCGTTCGGCGGGCAGGCCGCTCTCTTGGATGAAACTCAGTGTTAAGCCTTCACGAAAGTCCCGCTCAACAATCGTCAGCGGCATCACGTTCAGAAACAGCAATCCTGGCAGCTCAAGTTCTGCAAAACGCTGAATCGCTAACCGTCGACACAGTAAATCAAGATCGACTAACAACCCGGCCTGAGTGGCTACCTCAAACAGGCGTAATGGCGAATGCAGTGGCGATGTTTTAGGGCCGCGAATAAGGGCTTCATAGCCATAAATAGCCTGCTGATTGGCATCCACAATAGGCTGAAACAGCACATGGAGCTCTTCTGTTGCGATAATTTGGTTCAACCACTGCGCTTCTTGTGCGGTCATATACCTGCTGCCCTATCAAACGTCGCCTGTTCCTTTGATGTTTATAGCTCCATCTGATTTTTAAAATTCCATCAGGAAAGCATTCGGGCAGCAATCGTGCGACATTTCTGTGTCGTTTGTATGACAAGACAACCAACAGCGGCCGACTAAGAACGAGAGAGCTCGGGGGGCGGAAACACCACATCGCCGCCATCGACGTCTAGCTGGCGAATATCCGTCGGGTGGCCCTGCTCATCCAGGCTTACCAGCCCAATCCCACTAGCATTCCATAGCCGCTCTCCGGCGCTGGCCCGGTCCGGGTCGCGAGGATGAATGCTCAGCTTGCGGCGCTTGGTAAACCAGTTGAGCGGCGATAACGGCGCATAGAGCCAACGGTTCAAGCGGTCGAACGTATTCAGCAGCTGTTTGGGGAACGTATTTTTGATCCCACTGGAGGTGATTTGCCAAAGGTGTGGTGCCTGCTTTTGTCGGCGTACAACAATATCGTAGGCAAACGAATAGTGGACGTCGCCAGATAAAATCACGTAGTTACCTGGCGTTTTTGAGTGTCGCCAAATATGCAGTAGCACATTGGCAGCCCCGCGATGCGCCATCCAGTTTTCAGCGTCCACCACCAACGGCTTGCCCGCTAGGGTAAATAGCTTTTGAATGATCTCTATCAGCTTGACCCCAAACATCGGGGCAGGAGAAACGATAACGGCGCTTTTAGTACCCAATAACGCCTGCTGCATTTCCATCAACGCTTCCCAGTCCATTAAACCCGAAGGGCGGTTAGGGCTACGTTCGCTGCGCCAACGGCGGGTACGCGTATCCAGCACAATTAGGGCAGGCGTGCCAGGCACCTGGTACTCCCAACCCTGAAAGCGCAGTAATCGCTCAATGAAATTATCCTGGACGCTCGCATTAAGCGGGCCATCCCCTTCAAAGAGTGTCGAGGCTTGAAGCAACAGCGGATTAAGCTTATCCGGCGCATTGCCCCATCCCTGGCACAATAAATAAGCCACTAACGCATTGCCGATAATTCGCTTTGAAAACGGATGGCCGTAGGCACAACGCTCCCAGTCAGCCGTCAAGTTCCAGTCATCGGTGACATCGTGGTCATCAAAGATCATCAGACTGGGAATGTGAGCCATTAGCCTTGCACACTGAGGCAACCCGGCAACAAAGTCATCAATCACCACCTGCTCTTGCTGGTAGGCATCAGTTTCTTTGTTGCCCAGTACAGGGGGGGCAACGGCAATGAGTCGCCATGGCGTTGGGGACCATACCAAGCAGTACATGGCGAGCATTTCCGCCAGTGTCATCAAGTGGTTTTGCGCATTGGCGGAGGTAAATACGGGCTTTTTAACACCGCCAAAGAAACGCTCCCGTAGCGCAGCATTACTGGTCACATCCGGTAACAACGCTTCACGGTGATAATAGCTTTCGCGGGCGGAATAAAGCGCTTGGCTATCATCTACCGTGGCTCCTTCCAACTGCTCATCTACCAACCCCAAACGCTCAATCAGTGCGTGTACGGCGCGCAGCATCGGGCCGGCAACGTCATCAACGTAGACCTGGTCTCCGGTCATTAGCAGCCAAGCTGGCCACTCTTCTGGAGTTGATTGGCGTTCGGCTAACCATGTATCTGCCCGCACCAAGCCATCGGCGCTGTTGTGATGAGGCTTACGGCACGAACCGTGCATTAGCCGGTGATGCCGAGAGGCCAATACAAAGCCTGGGTACATCTCGCTTTCATGACATAACCAGGGAGCCCAATCCGGCAAGCGTTGCCATTCGCCTTGCGTATTCTGCACCTGCAGGTCGTAGGCAATTCGCTCATCGGTGGGCAGCGCGGTCGGCAAACTCAGGTCAATAAAATGAATATAGGCGTGCTGACCAATCGCCACACATTGATGCGACTTATCCAATGGGTACGTCTGGGCACCCATTTGCTCAGGGTAAAGTACCAGCTGCATCGTTAGCGGACGCGAAGCGACTAGCCACAGTACTAGCCGCGAAGGCGAAAGTCGGCGCAGCAGTGGCCCCACCAGCACGTCTGGCAATGTCTTGGCGATTTGCGTCATGTCATTGTCTCTTGGTTAGGTCATGCATAGTGACTACCGAGCAACTACAGGTAACTCAATAACCACATCCAATCCACCTGCTTCGGCGCGTTGCAGGTGCATTTGCCCTTGATACAGCGCGACAAGATCCGTCACGATGGCTAAACCAAGCCCACTACCAGAACGTTGCTCATCGAGACGTTTCCCGCGCTGCACGGCAGCTTGGCACTCCTGTGCAGACATACCCGGACCGTCATCACTCACCCGCAGTAACAGCCTTTGACCATCGGCTTGCAAGCCAATGCTTACCTCGCTTGTCGCCCAGCGAAGTGCGTTGTCTAACAGGTTACCGACGATTTCCTGAAGGTCCTGCCCATCCATATGGACGCGCATGCTGCTGTCTACGTTTTGCCGCAGGCAAATATGACGTCGCTGCGCCAGACGCGTAAGTCCAGCAATCAGCGCCGCCAGCGTATTCTGCACAGCAATAGGGGCGAAACGCGCACCCTCACCAGCAGCGGATGCCCGCGCTAAGTGGTGGCGCACCGCGTTGTCGATGCGCGAAAGCTCAACCTCCCAATGAGCGCGGCTTTCGCTGGGTAATTGCTTGACCAGTAGCCGCATAACACTCAGCGGGGTTTTTAACGCGTGAGCAAGGTTGCCTGCGGTATGGCGGCTTCGTTCAATTAAGCGCTGATCACGTGCAAGCACGGCATTCATTGACTCCGCCAGCATGGCTAGCTCATCGGGTAGATGCGTATCAAGCCGTTCAGACGTCCCCTGCTCAACCTCAAGTAAATTAACATTCATACGCCGCAGCGGCGCCAAACCCCAGCGCACCTGCAATGCCAGCACGCCTAGCAACAGCGCACCCAGGCCCCCCAGCCCTAGCCATAAAGCTTGTTGAAACTGCTGAATATCTTCTCGCAACGCGTTGTCACGGGCGGCAACGCTAACATGCAACGGGGTTTCCAACGGGGCAAGATAAATGTCTCGCTCGACAATGCGCAACTGCTGGCCTCGCGGGCCCCTCAACGTGCGAGCCGATACGTTTTTATTATCGATAACCGGTAGGCGCTGATCCCACAGCGAGCGCGACGTTTTCGTAAGGTGGTCATAGTCGGTAATTTGCCAATACCAGCCGGAATAAACCTGTTCAAAACGCGGATCACCCAGTGATCGATCGAAACTTATCTGCTGGTCGATCGGGTCAAAGGTAACGCCCGCAATGATCACATTCAGCGTTGTCTCCAAGCGTTCATCAAAGGCATGTATGGCTGACGTACGATAATGATGGGTGAGCAAGCAGCCCGCCAATGGCAACGCTAGCAACACCATTAATAGTACCGCTAGCAGAAGACGCAACGTAATCGAACGGGTCGACCAACGTTGGGCCCAGCGGATAATTGCTGACCTCATGCGCCGGTGGGCTCTTCAGCCAGTAAGCGATATCCCTGACCACGCAACGTGGCAATCCGCCACGCACCTAATTTACGCCGCAACCGGCTCACTTGAACATCAATTACGTTGGAGTCGGGCTCATGATTACGGTCATAAACATGTTCAGAGAGCTCGCTGCGGCTAACCACGCGAGGAGCAGCATGCATTAAGTAGCTGAGCAGACGCGTTTCCTGAGCAGTGATGCTAACCGGCCGGCCCGCCAACGTGACATGCTGGGTATGGGTATCTAAGCGTAATTCACCCACTTTCAGAACGGGATGGGCATGACCATGACTACGGCGCACCAGAGCACGCAGCCGAAACAGAACCTCGGCAGGTTCAAAGGGTTTCGTCACATAGTCATCGGCCCCTGCGGTAAAGCCCGCCGCTTTATCCGCCCAGCGCTCGCGTGCCGTTAAAATCAGTACTGGCAGATCAATACCATCTTCACGCCATGCAGAGAGCCAACGCGTGCCTTCACCATCGGGCAGACCCACATCGAGAATTACCGTGTCATAGGCTTCCGTGCGCACCAGAAAATCTGCTTCCTGACCATTTTCAGCATGCTCTACCAGCCAATCGCCCTCACGTAGCGCTTGAATAAGCTCGCGGGCGAGCGCCTGGTCGTCCTCTACCAGTAAACACTTCATGAATAGCTACCTTATTGGCGGCGCATCTCATTAATGCGCACACCTTCTATTTTCATTAACTGCCCGCTATGGCCATCAAACTCAAACTCAACCACTTGATTTTGAGCACCCAGCAGCTTGATCTCATACTCCACATGGCCATCCTCACGCTCTATCTCTACTTCTATTACTTCGCCGATATAATTAGCCTCCAACCAATCTAGGATGGACTCTAAGGGCACGACGTCTCCGCGCCGCACTTCACTGTGCAACGTTTCCCAGTGCTGGTCAGCAATGGCGGCACTACCGGCCAGTGCAATGGCAAACACCGTTGCAACGACGCACACAGGTACCACCTTGCACAAGCGCATGTGTGGCAGACGCTGCCAATAATGTGAAAGGGTTGGCATGAGGGGCATTTTATTCATTCTACTAGAATGCCAAAGGCAACATGAACGTTAGATGAACGGCTTTGTCAGCTTACGGAAAGAACCGCGGTGTTATAACTTCATTGTCTTACTGCGAATGCTGTCTCATTCAACAGACCAAGTCATTTAACAAACCAAGAAGGAATTTGACATGAACGCTATGAAAAAAATGTTGCTGATTCCGGCCTCCGCGTTGCTGCTCACTGCAGCTGCAGGTAGCGTGCAAGCTGACTCGTTACCCGTTGATCAGATTGATAGTGTACTAACCCATGCCACTGACTATGGGTTCACCCATTACGAAGAGATCAGTATTAAAAGTCGTGGCCGCGCCGAGGTAGAAGGTTGGCTAGACGACGAATGGTACGCTGACATTGAGTTTTCTATCGATAGTGGCGAAACACTAAAAGAAGAGCGTGAGCGCCTAATTACCGGTGCCTGGGGCATGAGCGAAGATGATATCCGCCAGGCATTAGAAGTAGCGAGCCAAGAAGGCATGGTCGAATTTGAAGATATCGACATTGATAAAAGCGGCATGATCGATGTTGAAGGCCGTGATGAAAATGGCCGTGAACTAGAAATCAGTCTGCGCCAAGGCTCCTTTCAAGTGAGCGAAATTGACCGCGATTAACTGAATAGCACAATCCGGCATTAACTAACGCAAAACATCATGCGGGCCTTCACGGCCCGCTTTTTTGTGTTAGCACTGTAAAGGATTTCTTGTAAAGGACGTTGTTAACGTCGCATTGTAATGTGCATAACATAGCCATTAGCCACCTAATGCGTACTCTCAGCATAGACGTATGTAACCAAGGGAGATGCCTTTGCTACCCACCACCGACGAGGGCGTAAGCGACCGTTTAGAACACGCAGTACTGCGTGACCTTGCGTGGTTGCTGGTCACGCCTGATGTAATTGAACTATCGGGACCTATTACCTATTCAGGCAGGCCAACACGCCAGGAGCTTGGCTTAGTAGATTCAGTTGATGACTGGTTGGCGAGTCTTTCAACACTGGTGAATGCGCTAGATGGCAAGCTGGCGACGCGCATGGGGCACTACCATGAGCGACTGTGGCACCTAATGTTAGATAACGCACCTAACACTCGACTGCTCGCCAAGAACCTGCGCATTACCCAACGGCGTAATACCCTGGGCGAGTTGGACATGCTCTATCGAACGCGGAATAACCCCAACCCTATCCATCTGGAAGTAGCGATAAAGTTCTACCTTGGACTACCAGAAGGCCCTGGAGATGCCACCAGCCAAAGCCGCTGGATTGGCCCTGGCGGGCTGGATAGCCTAGCACTGAAATGCAGCCATCTTCGCCATCATCAGTTGCCGATGTCGAGCACTGCCATCGCGCAAGCGATCATCGCCCAATGGCTATCCCCTAGAGATCTCGGCCATGCACTACCCCATTATCCGCTGACACAGCGCCTAGCCATGCCCGGCGTGTTGTTTTATCCCTGGCACACGACAATGCCACCGCCCATCGGGGCAACGGTCGATCATCGGCGTGGTAAGTGGTGTTATTTAAACGATTGGCCAGCGCTTGCGGCCGAAAAAGGCGAGTCATTACACATGGCGTGGTTAGAAAAACCTCACTGGCTGGCGCCACCCCAACAGGCAGCTTTTCAGCCAGCCAACGAGGAAATGGCCATGGTAATGCCGCTGATTGAACGCTACGGGCCACAGCAGGTGATGCTCTACGACTCGGAGGCAGAAACAAAGAAACAGCAAATGGAGCGTCTTATCATTGTCCCCAATGACTGGCCACGCCAAGTGCCGCTACCACCCCGTGCGCGCGGTTAAACAGCCATCTCGTTAGGCAACTATCTCGTTAAACAACCACCAAATTATCGCGATGGATCAGCTCATGAGCTTCCACGTAACCCAGGATGGCTTCAATCTGATGGCTCGGCTGGCCCGCCAGCAGACGGGCTTCATCCGCGCCGTAGTTAACCAACCCTTTGGCCACGCGTGCGCCCTGCTCATCCACGCACAGCACCATATCACCGCGCTTAAAGCTGCCCTGCACGTCACGTACGCCCACCGCCAACAGGCTAGAGCCTTTGCCACGCAGCACATTCACCGCCCCGGCATCCAGCACCAAGGTGCCACGCACCTGCAACTGACCTGCTAGCCAGCGCTTACGAGCAGCAATGGGCGCTTGGTCTGGGCGCAACAGGGTGCCCAACGCTTCACCTGCCATGATGCGGGAAATAACCTCCGGCTGACGGCCACTCGCGATCACCGTGACCGCGCCAGAGCGGGCAGCCAGCTGTGCAGCACGGATTTTGGTGCTCATGCCACCGCGCCCCAAAGCACCGCCACTGCCTGCCACAGCGGCTAAGCGCGGGTCGTCGGCACGGCCTTCAGCAATCATCTGAGCATTGGGATCGTGACGAGGGTCAGCGTCAAACAGCCCTTCCTGATCGGTGAGCAGCAGCAGCGCATCGGCTTCTAACAGGTTAGCCACCAGTGCGCCAAGCGTATCGTTATCGCCAAAGCGAATCTCGTCGGTGACCACGGTATCGTTTTCGTTAATCACCGGCACCACGCGCATCTCAACCAAGGTACGCAGCGCCGACAATGCGTTGAGATAGCGCTTTCGGTTAGAAAGGTCATCGTGAGTAAGCAGAATCTGAGCCGTTAACATACCGTGGCGAGCAAAATGCTGCTCATAGCACTGGGTAAGGCCGTTCTGGCCTACCGCCGCGGCCGCCTGAAGCTCATGAACGGCACTAGGGCGCGCCTGCCATCCTAGGCGCACCATGCCCGCGGCTACTGCGCCAGAAGAGACCAGCACGACCTCTTTGCCCTGCTGATGCAGCGTGGCAATCTGGTCAACCCAGCCGCCAATGGCCGCCTCATCCAAACCACGACCATCGTTGGTGAGCAGCGCGCTACCAATTTTCACCACCACCCGACGGGCTCCGCTTAACGCCTCACGGCCGGGCAACTGCTCATTGCTTTCCACGTCGCGACTCTCCCAAGCCATCCCGCTCACGCGATTAAATCCGTCAACCCTGCTGACGCTCCCCATTCGGCCGACGGATCGGTTACGGGGCGTACTCTACTTCGACATCGTAATCATCATCGTCAAAGTCGTCGTCATTTTCATCGTCGTCGTCACGCTTACGGCGACGGCCAAGACGCGCTTCGGTACGGGCCACCGACTCCTCTTCCATGCGGCGGCGCATTTCCTGCTCGCGGGCGTGGGCTTCTTCATCTTCATTTTCCAAGCGCTGCTGCTCGGTTAGCCAGCGGTACGCCGCCTGTACCAACTTGTCAGTGCCGTCGCTGCTGATGGCCGAAATACGGAACACCGGGCCATCCCAGTTCAGCGCGTCAATGATTGCCTGGGCGCGAGCTTCGCGATCCTCTTCCGGCAGCAAATCGAACTTGTTCAGTACCAGCCAGCGCGGCCGTTCAGAAAGCGCCGGAGAGAACTGACCTAGCTCGTGAATAATCGCCTGGGCCGCCTCCACCGGATCCGACTCGTCAAACGGCGCCACGTCCACCACATGGAACAGTAGCCGCGTACGGGTCAGGTGCTTCAAGAAACGTAGCCCCAGGCCAGCGCCATCAGAAGCACCTTCAATCAGCCCTGGCACATCGGCCATCACAAAGTGCTCATGCATACCCAGCTTCACAACACCCAGGTTAGGCACTAGGGTAGTGAACGGATAGTTCGCTACTTTGGGTTTGGCCGCAGATACCGAACGGATCAGCGTAGACTTACCTGCATTCGGCATGCCCAGCAGGCCGACATCAGCCATGACCTTCATTTCCAGGCGCAGGTTGCGGCGGTCGCCTTCGGTGCCCGGCGTGGTGCGCCGTGGTGCACGGTTGGTCGAAGATTTAAAGTGAATATTACCCAAACCACGACGACCACCTTCGGCCACTAATACCACCTGACCGATATCGGTGACATCGGCGATCACCTCAAGGGTATCTTCATCGATCACCGTGGTGCCCACCGGCACTTTCACATGCAGGTCTTCACCGGCTTTACCGCTCATCTGGCGGCCCATACCGCCCTGGCCATTTTCAGCTTTGTAAAAGCGTTGAAACTTGAAGTCAATCAAGGTGTTTAGGGAATCGTCACCAATCAGGTAGACGCTGCCACCATGGCCACCATCGCCACCATCGGGGCCACCTTTGGGCACATATTTTTCGCGGCGAAAGCTCAGACAGCCATTGCCGCCTTTACCTGCCTCAACAATAATTGAGGCTTCATCGACGAACTGCATTGGATTCTCCCGGCCGCTTCCGCCGCCCTAACTGCAATATCTCACCCGTTAGTAACGGGCAAAAGGGATCGAAAAGACAAAAAAGCCCCGCCATGGCGGGGCTTTTATTTCGTCATCTTCGTCCTGCGCAACAAGTGTTGCTTAGGCAGAAACGATGCTAACGAATTTACGGTTGTTCGGACCTTTGGTCTCGAACTTCACGAAGCCGTCGTTCAAAGCGAACAGCGTGTGATCACGGCCTAAGCCAACGCCAGTGCCAGCATGAAAACGTGTGCCACGCTGACGAACGATGATGTTACCCGCAGTTGCCGCTTGGCCACCAAAGAGTTTCACACCTAAGCGTTTGGACTCGGAATCGCGACCGTTACGCGTGGAGCCGGCTGCCTTTTTATGTGCCATTGCAAAATCCTCCTAAAGGAAATCAGCTGCTTACGCAGAAATTCCAGTAATTTTGACTTCAGTGAACCACTGACGGTGGCCCTGACGCTTCATATGGTGCTTCCGGCGACGGAACTTGATGATCGTTACTTTATCGCCACGGCCGTGGGAAACGATTTCAGCAGACACTTTAGCGCCGCTTACTAAAGGCGCGCCAACGTTGACGTCATCGCCGTCTGCAACCAGCAGCACTTCATCAAACTCAATCGTTTCGCCGGTAGCGACTTCGATTTTTTCGAGCTTGAGGGTTTGACCTTCTTGAACGCGGTACTGTTTGCCACCGCTTTTAATAACTGCGTACATGTCGCTCTCCGGACTTGTCGTTAATGCCGGTTACGCCCCGCGTAACCAACGCTCATCGCCTTCCGCTCTTATCGACCTGCTGCGAGTGGCGCCCCTTTTGGCAGCCATCTGACAGGGAGCATGATGAGTGGGTCGCGAATTATAGCGACTATCACTGCTTATCACAAGACTATAGGGCATTGTCAATCATACACCGCGCCACGAACGCCTATCGCTACCTTGACGCCTCACAGGCAGCCCCATAGCATGGCCCCAACTACCCCACCCCGCGATGAACGGAACCCATGACAGCCAACGTCTCTCAAACCCCGCCTGCCAGCCCAACGCCTTCACCGCTGCACGCCGTGGTGGCCGATGACTTTGACGCCGTAAACCGCACCATTGTTGCGCAGTTGAATTCCAAGGTGCCGCTGGTAGAAACCATCGGCCAATATATTATTGAAAGCGGCGGCAAGCGCCTGCGTCCTTTGCTCGTGCTGCTAGCGGCCCGATCACTGGGCTATCAGGGCGACAAACACATCACCCTCGCCACGCTGATCGAATTTATGCACACCTCGACGTTGCTGCACGACGACGTGGTCGATGAGTCGCACATGCGGCGTGGCAAAAAAACCGCCAACGATGCCTGGGGTAACGCACCATCCGTACTGGTGGGTGACTTCCTCTATTCGCGCTCATTCCAAATGATGGTGGACGTAGGATCAATGCGCATTATGGCAATTCTGTCCGGCGCAACCTGCGTGATTGCCGAAGGCGAAGTACTGCAGCTCACCAATATCGGTAACCCGAGCATTTCTGAAGCGGATTACTTTGAAACCATTCAAGGTAAAACAGCGATGCTGTTTGAAGCCGCCTCCCACAGCGGTGCCGTGCTGGCCGATGCCACCCCTGAGCAAGAGCGCGCCCTGCAGTATTACGGCCGCTATTTAGGCCTCGCCTTCCAGCTCATCGATGACCTGCTGGACTACCAAGGCGATGCCGAGGCCATGGGCAAAAATGTCGGCGACGACCTGGCAGAAGGCAAACCGACATTACCACTGATACATGCCATGGAACGCGGCACGCCTGAACAAGCCAAGTTAATCCGCCAAGTGATTCGCAAAGGCGGGCTGGAACAGCTCGACGACGTGCTTGAGATCATCAACGCCACCGGCGCGCTGGAGTACACCCGCGCACGAGCCGTTGAGATGGCCGATAAAGCCCTGGCCGAACTAGATGCCCTACCGCCCAGCCCCTACCGCGATAGCATGGCGAATATCGCCCGGTTAGCGGTTGATCGCAAAGCATAAAGTCAGCACTACAAAGCAATGCAGCGCGTAAAAAGAGACTTGAAAAAAACCCTTCGCCTGCGTATGATTCGCTCCGTTGTTAAGCACTGCTCGGCACGTTTTTAACGGCACTGTTTCAACAACCTTCGGAATATAGCTCAGCTTGGTAGAGCGCTGCCTTCGGGAGGCAGAGGTCGTAGGTTCGAATCCTGCTATTCCGACCAAGAACACTATCAAAAACGGCCACTTAGCTAATACAGCTAGTGGCCGTTTTTGGTTGTGCTTTTTCTAGTTGACACGCCTAAGTGACAAATAGGCTCCAAACGGCCAAACACGCGTGATTTTCTTGACCGCCACCAGCTTAGCCTCGTTTTTAAGTATTGCTATTTGCAATTGATAAAGAGACTCGTTTAAATAGCGCACTTACTGCCAGGTTTGGATCCTATGTGCCGTTTTCCCCTACGACATACCCTACACAGCGCTGTACTTGTTGTGGGCTTACTGTTATCGGCTGTTAGCCATGCTCAGTGGGCAACCGTTGACTGGACCATTGCAGAAACATTACTGGCAATAGATGCCCCTGTCAGCAGCGTTGCCCAGCACAGCGATTACCACACCTGGGTCAGCGAGCCTCGGATACCCAGTAGCGCCACTGACATGGGGTTACGTTCCCAGCCTAACCTGGAACTACTAGCACAAGCGCCTCCGAAACAGATACTGATATCTCCTATGTTTGCCGGATTAAGACCCCGACTAGAGCGAATTGCGCCTGTCAGCACCTTTTCGCTCTATTCGCCGGAGACCGATACGTGGCAGGAGATGCAAACACTGACGCGCCAGCTGGGTGAACTAACCGACCGTGACGCCCAGGCAGAAAGGCTGATCAACAACACTCGGGCTCTAATGACTGAATTGCGAGGCCAGCTTCCCGAGAGCGCACCATTACTCCTAGTGCAGTTTATGGATGCCCGCCATGTCCGAGTGTTTGGGGAAAGCAGCCTCTACAACGCTGTCCTAGAGCAACTAGCACTGCCTAACGCCTGGGATCAGCCGACCAACGCCTGGGGCTTTTCGTTAGTCGGGATTGAAGCCCTAGCCCGCTACCCAGAGGCAACGCTTGCCATCATCGAACCGCTTCCTGAAGGCGTTGCGTCACAGCTCGAAAGCAGCGGTTTATGGCAGCATTTACCCAGTGTAAAGAACGCCCAGCTATTGCACCTACCGCCGGTCTGGAGCTTTGGAGCACTCCCTTCTGCCCAGCGCTTTGCTCGGGAACTGTCCGCTGCCCTTGTGACACGTGACACAACTCAAATAACTGATTTAATTGTTAACTAAGGTTGTCTTTCAGGGTGCACGCTATTTTTAAACGTTCCAGTTAACGTAGGGTTACGTCAGGAATTTAAAACTAGCGAGGGAGCGCCATGACACTAGCCATTGTGGCCACACGCGCCGGCGTGGGGCTGGAAGCACCCGCCGTGCATGTTGAGGTCCATTTAGCTAATGGGTTGCCTGGGCTAACACTGGTGGGTCTGCCAGAAACCGCCGTCAAAGAGAGCCGCGAGCGGGTGCGCAGCGCGCTCATCAATGCTGGGTTTGATTTCCCCAACACCAAACGTATTACCCTCAACCTTGCACCCGCCGATCTGCCCAAAGAGGGCGGTCGTTTTGATTTACCGATAGCGCTCGGCATTCTGGCCGCCTCCGGCCAAATCCCAGTGGATGCGCTAGAAGGCATGGAGTGCGCTGGTGAACTGGCGCTGGATGGCAAACTACGCGCCGTGCCTGGCGTACTGCCTTTTGCACTTGCCACACGGCGCGCCAATAAAGTACTGATTATTCCCCGCGCTTGCGCTGATGAAGCTGCTCTAGCGGGTGATTTGCCCGTTCTACCAGCCGACACCCTTTGGCAGGTCGTTGCTCATTTGCTAGGGCAAGAGAAAATCCCGCCCCACCAACTGTCTGCCTCGGTGAGATCCACGGCTCCCATGGCCGACTTAGCCGACGTGCGCGGCCAGCACCAAGCGCGCCGCGCGTTGGAAGTAGCGGCCGCTGGTGGCCATAATTTGCTGTTAGCAGGGCCACCGGGCACCGGTAAGACCATGCTCGCTAGTCGCTTACCGGGCATTCTGCCACCGCTTTCCGAAGACGATGCGCTGCAGGTGGCTGCCGTGCGTTCGGTATGTGGTCTGCCCCTGGAAGCAGACTGGGGCCAGCGGCCATTTCGCCAACCCCACCACAGCGCCAGCGCCGCCGCGTTAGTAGGAGGAGGCTCAAAGCCCAAACCTGGGGAAATCTCCCTTGCTCACCACGGCGTGCTGTTTTTAGACGAGCTGCCGGAATTTTCCCGCAACGTATTAGAAGTTTTACGGCAGCCACTGGAAACGGGGGAAATACATTTATCTCGCGCCAGTCACGAGCGCCGTTACCCAGCACGGTTTCAGCTTGTAGCCGCCATGAACCCCTGCCCATGCGGCCATTTGGGTGACCCACGCCAGCGCTGTCAGTGCAGCGCCAGCCAGATTCAACGCTACCAGGCACGGCTTTCTGGCCCGCTATTAGACCGCATTGACCTGCAAGTAGAAGTGCCCGCTCTACCACCCGAACAGCTTACTGCCCAAACTCAGGGTGAACCTTCCAGTGCGGTGCGCGAGCGGGTGATGGCCGCCCGTGAGCGGCAGATGGCGCGAGGCGCACTCAACAGCCAACTAAGTGGCAAAGCCCTAGAAGCCGCCTGCGCGCTAAGCGATGAAGAGCGCATGTGGTTAGCGGAGGTACTGGAAAAACTTAAGCTCTCTGCCCGAGCTTACCATCGCGTGCTGCGGGTCGCGCTCACCCTGGCTGACCTACAAGGCGAACCCAAGCCCAGCCAGCCGCACTTTATCGAAGCCATCGGCTATCGGCAGCTAGACAGGCTGTTAAGGGGAGCCTAGTGAACATTCTCGACAAAGTTATCCAAAGCATCGAACAAGACTTGTCGAATTGGCTCGGCTTCATTGACTAAGTGGTGTCGGGCTTCTGGGTGGCGGTGGATTTCGGCATTAGGAAATTTCTCTTCCAATACCGCTAGGTTCCACTCCCAGTCTACGGTTAGGTCTTGCTCACCCTGCAAAATCAGTGTGGGCAACGGATTAGGTTCCAACGCTAGCAAACGCGGCATCCAGCGTCGCATTGCGGTGATCCACATAACACTCAACCGCTCGGGTTGCAGTGGGTCTTGATCACGCAGAAACGCGGTGAACTGTTCATCCGTTGAATTAGGCCGATACTTACGCGGCAGCTCTTTTAGAAAGGGGCTGGCAATTAGATGAAGCCAGCTTGCCTGGCTCCAACGCCAAGGGCGCACTAAGGGTGCTAGCAGCACAATACCTGCCCAGCCTGCTGCCTCTCGGCGAGTAAGCGCGTCAGTCGCTAATATCGCCGCCCCGGTACTCTGCCCCACTCCTAACCACGGCATAGGTGCCATTCCCAGGGTTCGCAAGGTCGACTGTAAATGCACAAGACAGTGCTGATAGTCGTCAAAATCTTCAATTTCAGCCCGTGGGCCGCTGGAAAGGCCATGACCGGGAAGATCCCACAATACTACCCGCCAACCTTTGGCTAGCAGACAACCTAGCAAATGGCGATAAAGGCCTAAGTGATCAAAGTAGCCGTGAATGACAAACGCGGTGCCAGTGGGAACAGGTGGGCTCCAGACTTGGCACCAAAGAGCAAATCGTCCAGTATCAATAAAACCTGCGTGCACTTCGCTGGTGTCGTTTAAGAGCGTTTCTAAGCCGTAGTGGCGAAAATAGTCGTGCACAGCGTCTGTTAGCGCGTCACCCGGTCTAAGCCGAGAGAGCGATGATTCGCCTGCCGCTTGCCGAAACAACCCTTCCAGGTGTTGGAAATTATGCATCAACGTCTCTCCATGAACGCCACCTATCCATTGGCTGAATGACAGCGGAGACCATTGCCGCTCTCATCATTTGGTCGAGCATTTTGCTGCTTTAGGGTATAGGCTGTTTACATGCCCACGCAGTTGTGGAAGTATTTTCCACAAATATACCTTTACCCTGACCGTGGCACGATAATATCCCACGGGCACCTTCACAGGAGAACCCCATGAGCGAGCGTATCACGCGTCACCGTTTACAGGTGTCAGCAGACCTGGACCGTTTCATCAATGAACAGGCATTACCGGGCACTGGCGTCGACGAAAACGCTTTCTGGGCCGGCGTTGACGCGCTGTTCCATGAGCTGACACCGAAAAACCGCCAACTGCTTGAAGAGCGCGACGCACTTCAAGAGAAGCTGGATGTTTGGCACCGTGAAAACCCTGGCCCGGTGAGCGATATGCCGGCTTACCGCAGCTTCTTAAAAGAAGCCGGTTACCTAGTGGATGCGCCGAACAGCGTTAAAACCACTACTGCCAACGTAGACCGCGAAGTGGCTGTCCAAGCAGGCCCACAGCTGGTGGTACCTGTCAGCAATGCCCGTTATGCACTGAACGCCGCTAACGCTCGCTGGGGCAGCTTGTACGATGCCCTGTACGGCACTGATGCGATTTCAGAAGAAGATGGCGCTGAAAAAGGCACCAGCTTCAACCCAAAACGTGGTCAAAAAGTTATCGCCTATGCCCGTGGCGTACTTGATCGTGCTGCCCCACTGGCTACAGGCTCTCACCGTGATGCGGTGAAATACACTATTCGTGACGGCCACTTGGTGGTTAGCCTGGAAGGCGGTCGTGAAACCGGCCTAAAAGACTCCGGCAAGCTGATCGGCTTTAACGGCGACGCTTCCGCGCCGGAAGCAATCCTACTGGCCAACAACGGCCTGCACCTTGAAATCCAGATCGACGACAGCCACCCAATCGGTAAAACCGATCCCGCTCACGTGAAAGACGTGGTAGTGGAAGCAGCACTGACTGCCATTATGGATTGCGAAGACTCCGTTGCTGCCGTCGACTCTGAAGATAAAGTCGGTGTTTATAGCAACTGGCTTGGCCTGATGAAGGGCGACCTGGAAGAGAACATCGACAAAGGTGGCAAAACCTTCAAGCGGACGCTACACGCTGATCGTACTTGGCAAACCACTGATGGCAGCACCGTTAAACTGCCGGGTCGTTCGCTGATGTTCGTGCGCAACGTGGGTCACCTAATGACCACACCCGCCATTCTAGACGAAAACGGCAACGAACTGCCGGAAGGCATTTTAGACGCGGTAGTGACCTCGCTGCTGGCGCTACACGACCTGAAGAAAGACGCCGATCAGCCGCGTAACTCCCGCGCAGGCTCAGTGTATATCGTTAAACCGAAAATGCACGGGCCAAAAGAAGTAGCGTTCGCCAACGAGTTGTTTGGTCGCGTTGAAGACATTCTAGGCATGAGCCGCGACACCCTGAAAATGGGCATTATGGATGAAGAGCGTCGCACTACCGTCAACTTGAAGGCGTGTATTGCTGAAGCGGCTTCTCGGGTTGTGTTCATCAACACCGGCTTCCTTGACCGCACCGGTGATGAAATGCATACCGCCATGGAAGCTGGTCCGATGGTTCGCAAAGGCGATATGAAGAGCGCTGCGTGGATCACCGCCTATGAGAAGAACAACGTGCAGGTAGGCTTAGCCTGTGGCCTGCGTGGCCGTGCTCAAATTGGTAAAGGCATGTGGGCGATGCCGGATCTGATGCACAATATGCTAGAGCAGAAGATTGGCCATCCCAAGGCGGGTGCCAACACGGCATGGGTACCTTCACCAACGGCGGCGACGCTGCATGCGCTTCACTACCACCAAGTCAACGTCACGGACGTTCAGCGCGAGCTGGAAGCCCAGGGCGAGCCTGACTTCTTAGATGACTTGCTCACCGTGCCAGTCGCCGAAAATGCCAACTGGTCGGATGAAGAGATTCAGCAAGAGCTGGATAACAACTGCCAGGGCATCCTTGGTTACGTAGTTCGCTGGGTAGAACACGGCGTAGGCTGCTCGAAAGTACCGGACATTCATAACGTCGGCCTAATGGAAGACCGCGCTACCCTGCGCATTTCCAGCCAGCATATTGCCAACTGGCTGCACCACGGCATTGTCGATGCACCACGAGTAGAAGAAACGCTTAAGCGGATGGCTAAAGTGGTTGATAAGCAGAACGCTGACGACCCCACCTACACAGCCATGAGCGCCGACTTCGAAGGCTCGACTGCCTTTAAAGCAGCCTCTGACCTAGTTTTCAAGGGTCGTGTACAACCTTCTGGCTACACCGAACCGCTACTCCACGCATGGCGCCAGGTGCATAAAGCGAAGTAAACCCGTTTTACGGTATCATCAGCCTCGAGGCGCACGCCTCGGGGCTTTTTTATAAAGGACAATAATAATGACCGTAATGACTGCCGAGCAGATTGAGCACTTTTTAGATGAGGTGTTTCCCCAACGGATGGGCAAAATTGAAAGCGTTGGAGAAATGTGTGCCACGATGCGTTTAACCGTCGGTTATGAGCATTTGCGCCCTGGCCCACGCGTGTCTGGCCCGACCATGATGGGCTTTGCCGATGTAGCGCTGTATGTGGCCATTTTGGCGCAAATTGGCCCGGAAGCCATGGCAGTCACCAGCGACTTAAATTGCCACTTCTTACGCGCGGCCTCTGGCGAACACGATATTGTTGCTCACGCCAAACTTATCAAGCTAGGCCGCCGTTTAGCGGTAGGCGAAGTGCAGATTTTTTCTGTCAGCGATGACACTAAGCCGGTTGCGCATATTACCGCGAGCTATGCGCTGCCAGACAGCCCAACGGGCCAACCACCGCGCTAACGACTGAGCAATGCGGTGACGGCTAAGCCTAACCAGCCTGCCATCAGCAGCAAACCACCGATGGGCGTTACAATACCAACGCTAAGCCCTACGAGGGCCATTAGGTAAAGCGAGCCTGAAAATGCTGTGATACCCACTGCCCATAGCCCCAGCACTATTTGTTGCCCTGGCTGAGGACCCTGGCTGCGCCAAACCAGCACCGCAAGCATGGCCAACGTATGCCACGCTTGGTAACGCACGCCGGTTTCAACGATGTCGACCATAGCAGCACTGGTACGCGATGCTAAGCCGTGAGCCGCATAAGCCCCTAATATCACCATTAATGCGCCTGAGAGTGCCACTAAACACCACCAGGGCTTGTCTGCTCGCTGCATGCATTACTCCTGTTTATAGCTACTGTTTATAGCCACTGTTTATAACTACCTTTTATAACTATTGACTATAAGTACTTACTATAAGTATTTGCTATGAATACGCATCACAAGTACCCAAAATACGCGATCGATACGCCACTAAGCTGATTAACACGGTCACGTACCTTGAGCGGTACGAAACCGCTACAATAGACAATAATTTGCTTCACCGACTGGGAATACTTACCGTTATGTCCACTCCTCATGAGTCGATACAACTGACACTCAATGGCGAACCACATACGCTGGCAGCCGGCCTTAGCGCCGCCGATCTGATCGAGCAATTAGGCCTGACTGGGCGCCGCATTGCGGTGGAAATTAACGAACAAATCGTACCCAAAAGCCAGCTTGCCCAAACGCATTTAGCCAATGGCGACCAGATTGAAGTCGTTCACGCCATCGGCGGCGGCTAGCGCAGCCCGTCACCCGTTTTTGCTTTCACAAGGAACCGCTATGACGCCACTAACTGATACACCATTTACCGTTGCTGGACGCGAGTTCAGCTCCCGCCTGCTGGTGGGTACTGGCAAGTACAAAGACTTTACCGAGACCGGCGCAGCCATTGCCCAAAGTGGCGCGGAAATTGTCACCTTTGCCGTGCGGCGCACCAACTTAGGCCAGGATGCTGACGCGCCTAATCTACTCGATGTCGTTTCCCCTCAGCGCTACACGCTGCTGCCAAACACCGCAGGCTGCTACAACGCCAAAGACGCTGTACGCACCTGCCGCTTAGCGCGTGAACTACTCGACGGTCATAACCTGGTCAAACTAGAAGTACTCGGCGACGATCACACGCTCTACCCTAATGTGGTCGAGACATTAAAAGCCGCTGAGACACTACTGGCTGACGGCTTTGATGTCATGGTGTACACCAGCGACGACCCCATTGTGGCACGTGAATTAGAAGCCATGGGCTGCTGCGCCATCATGCCGCTGGGCTCGCTGATTGGCTCAGGGCACGGCATTCAAAACCCGCATAATGTACGCCTGATTGTTGAGCAAAGCAGTGTGCCTGTGCTGGTCGATGCGGGCATTGGCACCGCATCTGACGCCGCCATGGCAATGGAGCTAGGTTGTGACGGTGTGCTGCTCAACACGGCGATTGCTCACGCCCGTGACCCGCTGCGTATGGCCCGCGCGATGAAATTGGCTGTAGAAGCTGGCCGCGATGCCTTCTTAGCGGGCCGCATGCAACGCCGCCAGAGCGCCGACCCCTCTTCGCCTTTTGCAGGCCGGATTAACGGCTGATACACAGAGATACCATGACCGATACCAACGACACCGTGCCCAACAGCGCTAACACCGCCACCACCGGCCCTGAAAACGCTGATGCCCCATTACACCGGCGGGGAATTAAGAGCTACGTGATTCGCGCGGGACGCATGACGCCAGCGCAAAGCCGTGGCTTGGAAGACGTTTGGCCACGCTTAGGACTGACGATTGCCGATGGGCGCCAGGACTTGGACGCCCTGTTTGGCCGCCAAGCACCACGGGTGGTAGAAATCGGCTTTGGTATGGGCAACTCACTTATTGAGCAAGCCGAGCGCCACCCGGATACTGACTTTATTGGCATTGAGGTTCACGCACCAGGGGTGGGCAAGCTGCTAGATGAGGTAGATAAACGCGGCCTAACCAACCTGCGCGTTTATCGCGAAGATGCCCTAGCAGTACTTGAGCAGTGCTTACCGGAAGGTTCATTGACCACCCTGCAGCTGTTTTTCCCTGACCCGTGGCCAAAAAAGAAGCACCACAAGCGGCGTATTGTGCAGCCTGCGTTTGTTGAGCTGATTCGCACGCGCTTAAAGCCCGGCGGTACTTTCCATATGGCAACCGACTGGGAAGCCTACGCCGAGTGGATGGCCGAGGTGATGGACGCTGCACACGGCTATGCCAATACTGCTAGCTCAGAAACAGCGCCCTACGTGCCACGGCCTGAGTTCCGCCCACTCACCAAATTTGAAGCCCGCGGCGAAAAGCTTGGCCACGGCGTATGGGACTTAATCTACCGCCGTGAGGTTTAAAAGTAGCCATTAAAGGCAGCGATTAACGGCAAGCTAAGCGTCGTTTATGTTCACTTATCGTAAACGACGCGATGCAGCGTACCGCTACCGCGTTCAAAGGCATCAATATTTGCCAGTGTGGTCTCGGCAATGTTGGTCAACGCTTCACCGGTAAAAAATGCCTGATGCCCTGTAATCAGCACGTTATGGAAGGTTGTTAGGCGCATAAACTGATCGTCATCAATCATCTTGTCCGAGAGATCTTCGAAAAACAGTTGCTCTTCTTCTTCGTAGACATCTAACCCCAGACGACCAATATGGCCGCTTTTTAAGCCCGCAATGACCGCTTGTGTGTCCACCACTCGCCCACGCCCGGTATTAATCAGCATCACGCCTTGCTTCATCTGAGCGATGGCATCAGCATTAATCAGGTGATCAGTTTCAGGCGTCAACGGGCAGTGCAGCGAGATAATATCCGCCTGGGCATAGAGCGACGCCAACGGCATATACTCTACAAACGACTTGGCATTTGGGTTTGGAAAGGGATCGTTGGCAACTACTCGGCAGCCAAAGCCATGCATGATATCAGCGAAGATCAACCCAATCTGTCCGGTACCAATGATGCCCACGGTTTTACCGTGCAAATCGAACCCCAGCAGACCATCCAGAGCGAAATTACCCTCGCGCACGCGGTTGTAGGCACGAAACGTCATGCGATTAAGACTCATCACCAGCGCTACCGCGTGCTCAGCCACCGCGTGAGGAGAATAAGCGGGCACCCGCACCACGGTAATACCCAACCGTTCGGCTGCGGCTAAGTCAACATGGTTAAACCCTGCTGAACGCAGGGCCACTAAGCGTGTACCGCCGTTGTGTAATTGCTCTAACACATCGGCATGTAAGTGGTCATTTACAAAGGCGCAGACGCCCTCAAACCCTTTCGCAAGCGGCGCCGTATCGACGACCAAGCGCGCATCAAAAAAGCTGAGTTCATGACAATTCGCAGCATTGGCACGGGTAAGGAAGGTTTGGTCATAAGGTTTAGCACTAAAAACAGCAACGCGCATAGCAGTAGTCCTGGCTCTTGAAGGAAGTTCAGCATAGGCAATTTGGCTATTATCTACTGAAACAGAGCAGGAGATAGACATCGAGGTCAAAGAAGATAGACATCGGGGTCAAAGAAAGCAGCCACTAAAAACAAGAAAGGTACTGCTAGAAAAAGGTACTGCTAGGAAAAAGTATTGCTAGAAAAAAGAAAGCCGCTCCAAAGGGAGCGGCAAAAGACCGTGACTAGCAATGAGAGGGAGAAACCATGACAGAAAACTGGCGCTAATTTTTGCCAAGTAGCTGTCTTGGTTGCCAGCGTCTCATCAAACGCTGACCATCACAATATAATCATTCTCATTTACCCCGTCAACCCAAATGCGAATACTTTTTATTTATTTTTAAACTCGTGTTTTTACACTACCCCACCAGCTGCAACCATAACGGTAGTGTTAGCATTGCAAGCAGTGTTTGACCGGTAATAATGGCCGCCATCAGCTCTGCATCACCACCTAGTTGGCGAGCAAGAATATAAGCTGATGTGGCGGTAGGCAGCGCTGCAAAAAGTAGCGCCACGTCACGGCTGATAGGCTCCAGGCCCACCAAGTTAGCCAATAGCAGTACTAACGCAGGCATCAGCAGCAGCTTGATGCTATTCGTCGCTATCACGCCACGGTCAAGGCGCAACAATGCCGCAGGGCGCAGCGCCACACCCACGGCAATTAGCCCTAGCGGCAGCGCTGCAGCACCCAGCAGCCCTACCGTATCCTGGCTCCAACCAGGCAAGCCAACCCCTGAAAGATTAAGCCCTACTCCCGCCAGGCAGGCTAAAATCAGCGGGTTTTTAGCCAACGCAAGAGCACTTTGTCCAAGGCTTGCACTACCCAGCGTACCTGCTGCCACAAAGCTTGCGACACACATCACGTTCACTACCGGTACCATAAGCGCTACCGCTACAGCCGCGACAGTAGCTCCTGTACTGCCATGCAGTGCCGCGGCCCCTGCGACGCCTACATAGGTATTAAAACGCACAGCACCTTGAAACACCGAGGTGAAAGCCGCAGGCGTTAGTCCCAAATAGCCACGGAAGCGCCATAGTACTAGGCCAAAAATCCCCATTGTGCCGAGCAGTACCAGTGCTAAGCGAGCAACCGGCACTTGGCTGACATCGGCAGTCGCCAGCGTACTTATCAGCATCGCAGGAAACAGCACAAAGTAGATCAGACGTTCCATCTGCGGCCAAAAACCAGCACTTGGCCAACGGCAGTAGCCAATAGCGGCACCGAGTAAAATCAATAAAAACAGTGGCCCAAGTGCGCCAGTAATGCTCTCCATTATGATTCCTTATTAACTGCGACATCCCAGCACAGCGACATCCGTCCGATTACTGTTACCATGAAACCAACTTCCACCTTACGGCCTGCGTAGTGACCATTTTGCCATGAAGAATTTGCCTAAACCTGCCTACTTTACGGGGTTTCCTGCGCTTAAAGTGCTTATCCTCATTACTGGCATCGCACTGGCTGCCTGTACGTGGTACGTGTTCGCCAATTGGCTACGCGATGATGGTGATATCACCTGGTTTACACCAAACGCCAACTGCAATCTACACACCAGCACCTGCTCAGCGATTCTAGGAGATAAAGGCCGCTTAACCCTGACCGTTGATGCCGATGGCCGAATCGACGCACTGGATATCCTGCCCCTGGATGTCGAAGTTGAGGGCCTCAACCCCAGCCATGTAACAGTCGACTTTATTGGTCGCGATATGGATATGGGCTTACACCGCTTTGCGTTAACCGCCACAGCGCCAGGACACTTTCATGGCCAAGGGCAGGTCGGTATTTGTACGCAAGACGTGATGCCGTGGCGGGCGCGGGTTATCCTGGAGACGCCAGAAGGCAAGCTGGGCAGTTGGTTCGACTTCGACGTGATTAGGAGCTAATGCGCATGGCAGCTAAACCCATTAACCGTAAATCACTATGGCTAGGGCTACTACTTATATTTGCCCTGCTAACCGTTTCCGCTATCGGCCTTTACCAGTTTGCCTTCCAGCCTGACGAGGGAGATGTGTCGGGAGGGCCCATAGAAATGCCGTCTACTCAGGGGGATTTTTCACTGTCTCAGCTAGAGGAAGGTGATATTGCGATTGTTTCCTTTGGCTACACTTACTGCCCTGACGTTTGCCCGATGAATCAGGCTGTTAAGCGCCAAGCGCTAGCCCAACTAAGCGATACTCAGCGTGAGCGCGTCGTGCCAATCATGGTAACGGTAGATCCTGAACGCGATACGCTGCCACGCATGGAAGAGTATATGCAGTTCTTTGGCGAGCAATTTATCGGCTTAGTAGGTAGTCAAGAGCAGCTTAACGACGTCGCGGCGCGCTATGGCGTTATTTGGCGGCGTGTGGAAGCACCCGATTCCGCCATGGCCTACACCATTGACCACAGCGCATCGCTTTTTTTGGTTAACAGAGACGGCGATATTTTACAGAGAGTACTTTACTCTCCAGCGCCACACGGATTAGTGTCAGCGCTAGAGAATGAGCTAGCCCGCTAGTAAGCAATATAACAAACGCCATACCAACAACGCGCCTGAGTTTAAGGCGCGCTTTGTAGCTGCTCAAGCATTGCCATTAATGCGCTAGCCTGAGTGCCACTCCGTGTGTCATGCAGCGGATTGAGTTGCCAAGTGCTCTCGGCAAAGCCCCACCAGTCCCAGCACCCCTGCGGGTTGGCCATACTGCTTTCAGCCTGCGGGTAGAGCACTACTTGACCATGGTCTGCTGCCCAGCGATTTAAGCCGCTATGGCGTATAAACGTATCGCCTATCGCGTCCGTGCTCATCTGACAGCCATGCAGCGCTATAGTGACAGGGCAGCCGCCCGCCTCACATGCTTCAGGAATAAACAGATAACCCACGTCAGCCAAGCCTTTAACAGCAAACTCTGACTGATCAAAGGCGATCACTTCGCCCTCGCTAGCAGCAGCATCACGCTCAGGATATAGCCATGAAAGCATGTCTCCGGCAACGTCTTCATCACAGGCAAGCAGATGGCTTCCCCCACCCTGTCGACAACCGCCAAGCGCCTGGGGGCTAGCACCAGCCTGCTTTGGCAGTTTTATGGGCCAACCGTGGCCCGTGTTTTCACTGCTTACGAAACGCAGCTGTTCTGGCGATGCCAGCCAGCGCTGCCATTGCTCTGCCAACAAACGTCCCAACTCTGGGGAGACCGTGTCATCTTCATCACCATGCCATACATAGGCACGCAGCTGGCTTAGCGCATCACGCTCACCCACCTGCTCGAGGGACTCATATCGCTCGCGACGTCGATCTAGTTCATCCAGGGAAGGCAGCCCACGGCGAGTGTTCATGCACTGGTTAAGAGCTAAGCTAAGTGCGCCTTGGGCGCAGCTCCACGGACCCGCCGCTAATACGCCTACGCCACTAAAGCGTTCCGGCCAAGCAACCGCCAACTGCGCAGCCATGTAACCACCTGATGAGACACCGACCACGCTAGCATGGTCACTCGCTGCGCTCAGTGCCGGCAAATCCTGCGGCATGTCTTCTGCTTCAGCATGAACAGCCGTGCTGGCTAACAGTAAGAGCGCGCTAAACAGGCAAGAGGTAGAAGCGGCGGAACGTATCATTTACTCGACGCCTAACAGTTCAACGCGGAACGTCAGCATTTCATTCGGGCCAATAGGGCCTTGACCAGCTTCACCGTAAGCCAACTCGGCGGGAATATATAACATCCAGCTATCGCCAACGCTCATCAGCTGTAGGGCTTCTTGCCAACCTTCAATAACTTGATTGACTTGGAAGCTCACCGGCTGACCACGCTCGAAGGAGCTATCAAATACGGTGCCATCCAGCAGCATACCTTCATAGTTCACTTCAACGGTGTCTTCAGCACCAGGCGTTGCGCCATCGCCAGACTCAAGCACTTCATACTGCAAACCAGATTCCGTTACTTCAACTTCTTCACGCTCAGCGTTTTCAGCCAGATAAGCTTGGCCTTCCTCTAAATTAAGCTGAGCAATTTCTGCAGCTTCTTGCTCACGCTCTTCCATAGAGCGCTCTTGGAAAGCGACCAGCGCTTCCATCATCTCTTCCTCACTTAACGCTAATTCATTGCCATCAAAAACATCACGCATACCGTCAGTAAACGCATCAAGGTCGAGGTCTTCAATATCTGCCTGCATGCTCTCGCCAAGGGTGACGCCTAAGCTATAAGCAAGGCGCTGTTCGTCAGTTTCCGGGGCTGCGGCTGCAAAGGGAGCGACCAGTAAAAAACTTGCCAGGGCGGTTGAAGAAAACAATGCTTTCATGAAAAAGAACCTTATCCAACGGCGCAACGCGCCAAATGTTTGAGTGCCTCAAAGACTAACACCCGCCACCTCAGGCTGCATTACCTGAGAAGGCGGGTGTTACTCAGACCACTATTACATGCCGTAGTTTAGTCGCTTAAACGACCAGCGTGGGACAGTGTGCCGCACCTGCCACACGCTGGGATACACTACCCAGCAGCAGATTTTTCTCGCCGTTGGTTCCCTGAGCGCCAATCACAATTAAGTCGCACTCCCGCTTACGGGCAAAACGCACAATAGTGCGAGAGGGACGTCCACCTTTCACAAATGCTCTGACTCGTGCGCTATCTGCTCCCATTTCTATAGCGTAGGCTTTAGCGTGTACCGCTATTTCAGTAGCGTACTCTTTAAGGGCATCATCAGGCAGGTCCAGTTTGTTCGGCCGCACCATAGAAAGAGATGCCTCTAATAAACTGTGATGTTTGAACACGCACAGCAGGTAAAGCTCTGCACCAGTAAGCATATGCAGGCCAACTGCTTTTTCCAGTGCCTTAATCGCCCCTTTTGAACCATCTACGGGAATTAATATGCGATTAAACATCCGCGATCTCCTTGTGACTGCTTAGCGGAAGGCAACATCACGCAGGAACAGCGCAATTTGCGGGAACATGATCAGCAGCGCTGCCGCTAAAATCAGCATAAAGATGAAGGGCGGTGTACCTTTGATGACTTCCCAGTAAGGCCGCTTAAAAATCGCAATCGCGGTAAATATATCGCAGCCAAAGGGCGGTGTCGCCGAACCTATTGCTACCTGTAACGTGATCAATATACCTACCAGAACAGGGTCAAGGCCGGTGGCTGCAATCGCAGGAGCAAAAATGGGCGTAAGCACCAGAATGACCACAATTGGGTCAACAAACATGCAAGCAACAAAGAAAGAGATACAGATCGCAATCAGCACGCCTGTAGGCCCAGCCTCATTAACGCCGACCGCTTCCAGAATCATTTGTGGAATCTGCGCGAATGAAATTATCCAGGAAAATCCATTACCCACAGCGACCAAAATAAAGACCACCGCAGTGATTAAGCCCGTGGATTTAGCAATCGCATAAATATCTTTCATCTTCAGCGAACGGAACACCACAAACTCAAGCAGCACAGCATAGAGCACGCATGCTGCCGCCGCTTCCGTCGGGCTAAAAATACCACCGTAGATACCACCCACAATAATGACAGGAAAACCCAGCGGCCAAAGCGCTTTTTGTACGGCGACTGCGCGCTCTTTCCAGCTAGCTCGCGGCTCAGTAGGTACATCTTTTACTACAGCATAAATAACGCAATAAATTGAGAACATCAGCAGAATTAATAACCCTGGCCCAATGCCTGCAATAAACAGCTCGCCAATCGAGGTGCCCGAAATAACCCCGTAGATAATCATGCCAATGCTAGGAGGAATCAGGAAGGCAATGTCACTAGCATTAATAATCAGAGCCAGTGTGAAGGGGTCAGAGTAGCCCGCTTTCAGCATTTTAGGCCGCAGTGGTGACCCAACTGCCACTACGGTTGCCTGAGTAGACCCTGAAACCGCACCAAACAGCGTACAAGACGTTGCTGTACTGACCGCAAGCCCCCCTTTAATATGGCCTATAAAGGACATCACCATATCGATCAGCCGATTAGCCGACTGGCCGCGCGTCATAATATCGGCCGCCAGAATAAACATTGGTACTGCAATCAGCGAGGCTGGCCTGATACCCGCCATCATCTGCTGAATCAGCGTATCCATTTGGCCAAAGCCATTAAACATCATATAAAAGCCGATTACCGCTGCCGTAATCAGCGGAATCATCATAGGAAAGCCCAGCAGCAGCAGGGCAATCATGGTGACTACCATTATCGTCGTCATAGCGTTCCCCTAGAGTATAAGCCCTGCTTTACACTTCAGTTTCGGTATCTTTGTAACCGTCGACTACCCCAGTAGAGAGATATACATCTCGAGAGGTCAGGTTTTTAATCGCCGTCAACAGGTATTGAATGCCTGTAATCAGAAAGCCCATAGGTACCCAGATATAAATAATCCAAATGGGAATCCCAAGAGACGGCAATACGCGACCCTTGCTTTGCAGGTCGAGTATGTACACCACGGAGTAATAAAGCAGAAAGAACATAACGAGAGAGGTAAATAACGAAATAACTATCATCAATACCTTTCGTCCACCAACCGGTAACGCATCGTAGATTGCCGACATGCGAATGTGACGGCCGTGGCGAGCAGCGTAACCGATACCCGCAAAGGTAATCATAATGATTAAAATACGGTTTAATTCACCTGAAAACATAATGCTATTACCAAATACAAAGCGGGCAATAACATTGGTGACCGTATTCAACGCCATTAGCAAAACCCCCATCGCCAGTATCACTGACTCGATTTTGCTAATTACGGTGTCGATCACACCTAGTATGCCGGGCAAACCCGAACGGTAATTTATTTCAGACTCTTCTTCGGTCATCGCCGATCTCCTCTTATGCAGCGTGGCGGCTAACTATCCGGGGCTGCGTAGCGCCTCTTCCTTCACTGACCACCGAACGGAGCGTGTCCGGCCTTGCTCATTTTGTAGCGTAACGGTTAATAACTCTTTCCGCTTCAACGCTGGATGGACGTAAATTTTTCTGTCTTTTACGTATGGTTACGCGCTTTTTTTGTTACGTAGTCGTCAGATCCGGCTAAGCATCTAAGAACAAAAAAGGGGCAGCGCTGGCTGCCCCTAGGTGATTTTTCGTTGAAGCGAGGGTGCTAAACGCTAAATCACTCGTTAGTTACGGCTTCGAGATCAGCTTTAAACTGCTCAAGTAGCTCAGCACCACGCTCGCCCGTCATGCCCAAGAAGGCTTCTTCAACCTGCGGTGCACGCTCACGGAAGGCTTGAATCTGTTCTTCGTTCAGGCGCGTTACTGTCACTTCGTCGGAAGCTTCCTGAATTTTAGCTAACGCTTCGTCAGCTAGCCCTTTAATGTGCTCGATTGTGTGATCATATGCAGCATCAGACGCTTCCCGTACTAGCTCCTTATCTTCATCAGACAAGCCATCATAGAAGTCCTGATTCGCCATCATAGCGGTAGTGAACCAACCATGGCCTGTAAAGGTAAGGTGCGGTGACACTTCATATAAACCGCCAGACTCGATCCAGAAGATCGGATTTTCTTGACCATCGATAATACCGGTTTGCAGGCCACCATATACTTCGCCCCACGGCAGCGGAGTCGGTGTTGCACCAAAGGCATCATAAGTTTCTGAAAGCAAAGGGTTCGTCATGGTACGAATTTTTTTGTTATTCATATCATCCGGCGAGCTAATCGGCTCATCGGTAGTGACGACCATTTCACCTTCAGGGTACATCTTCAGCAGCTCAAGACCTTGCTCGGCATAAAGCTCCGGGAACATCTCGTTAATAGCCTTACTCTCATCAAAGAAAGTGAGGACAGTTTCTTCATCGGTAGGTAATAAGTAAGGAATGAAGAAAATTTGCGCTTCTGGAATAAGCGAACCAGTAAACCCAGGTGACTGGTTAACGAACTGAAGAATACCGTTTTGTGTCTGCTCCATGATGTCGTCAGACTCACCTAGCTCACCAAAACGATAAACCTGAACGCTGTGATCAGAATTCTCTTCAATATATTCTTTGAAGGCGTAAGCGAACACATCCTGAACGTCGCCTTCGTACTCTTCGTGGGCATAACGCCAGTTGTCTGCTTGAGCGGCAGCGCTGAGGCCAAATAAAAGTGCACCGATGCTCGCAGTCGTCATTAACTTGGTCGTTACTGAACGAGTCGAAATTAACTTGCTTGCCTTCATGCGAAGTTCCCCTAGCAGTGGTAAGCGCGCTGTACGAGTGCGCCAGTATTCAATTTTTGTATAATGCGTGCTGCTCTAAAACACTCTACTCATTGCTACGTTCGTTGCCACAGGTCTCTTGAAACAACTGTCTTTATCAGCATTATTCATAAAAGCATGTCTTTTTTGATTCGTTTAGAACAGCCTTCAAAAATAGCTTTTAAAACAGTTAAAAAGAGCCATGACACTCTTATAAACACGCGTTATTCAAAAATAGCTTAATTTCAGGCTAGCGCGGTCGCTCGTAGCGGTCAAGCTGTGTCGCAAGCCTATTAAGTGCCTCCCTAACCTTCTCGCGTTCAGGTTGCACAACCACTTGCTCAAGTGCAAGCGCATCAAAAAACAGCCTATCTTGCAGCCATTGTGCAACATCATGCTGGCTTATAGCGCAGTTTGTTAAACGCTGTTTATGGGTAGACGCTTGCAATATCCATTGCTGCCAGCGTTGAAGATTCTCACGCTCAGCCTGCAACTCAGCCTGTTGAAGCGTCTTTCGCAACTGCGCAACGGCCCCATTGTTTACTGCTTGTGGCTTAAGTTCACGACGTAGCTGGCGTAAAACGGCCGTCACTGACTGCTGCCAGTGATTGCTCGCTTTGCGCTCCACCGCCAACGCATCTGGCATTATCTGAAGGCCGTATTGGTAGAGCCAGCCATGGACTAGAAGCTCACACACATCAACCCCGGCCCTGTCCTGTAGCACAAGGCATGCTTGCTCAACCCCTGGCTGAGCATAAAATGCCAGTGCAAAATCCCATAGCGAAGCCTGCTGTAAGCGCTGTAATCGGTTAGAATCGAACATTGATTTACCCACTTTTCTCGGGAGAATGCATGATCGCACTGCGCCAAGTCGCCCTGCAACGGGGCACACAAACACTACTCGATAACGCTGATCTTACGCTCCACAGCGGCGTAAAAGCTGGCATTATCGGGGCAAACGGCGCCGGTAAGTCGAGCTTATTCAAACTTCTGCTAGGCGAGCTTGGCCCTGACCAAGGCGACGTTGAGATGAGCGGTGGCCAGCGGATAGCCCACATGGCCCAGGAAGTGGAAGCACTGGATCGACCCATTGTGGAGTACGTACTTGATGGGGATCACGCGCTGCGTCAAGCTGAGACTGATCTGCTGGCTGCACGCAAAGCAGACGATGCGCATCGCGAGGCCGAGTTGCATGGCTTAATAGAAACGCTGGATGGCTACACGGCAGAGTCGCGAGCATCGCAGCTATTGGTGGGGCTCGGTTTTGTGCAAGCGGATCTGCAGCGGCCCTTGTCGGACTTTTCCGGTGGCTGGCGTATGCGGGTGAATCTAGCCTGCACGCTATTTATGCCATCTGATTTATTGCTACTTGATGAGCCGACCAACCACCTTGATCTCGACGCCCTGCTTTGGCTTGAACAATGGCTAACCCGCTATCCAGGCACGTTGCTGCTCATTTCGCACGATCGTGACTTCCTAGATGCCGTATGTGATCACATCGTGCACATGCACCACCAGACGCTAGAGCTCTACCGCGGCAACTATTCCCGCTTTGAGCGCACCCGAGCTGAAAAGCTTGCTTTGCAGCAGGCTGAAGCGGCCAAACAGCAGGCTCGCCGTGAAGAGATTGAGCGCTTTATTGCACGCTTTCGCGCCCAGGCAACAAAAGCAAAGCAGGCACAAAGCCGTGTGAAGATGCTGGAACGCATGGGCGATATCGCCGTTGCTCATACAGATTCTCCTTTTCACTTCACCCTACCTGCAGCAGATAAGACCTCACACCCGCTGCTAGTGCTGGATCAAGCCACCTTGGGCTATCGCGGCGATACGGGGGATGTCGCCCAATTAAAGAAAGTCAACATTACGCTATTACCCGGCAGCCGCATTGGCCTGTTAGGCCCCAACGGCGCGGGTAAATCAACGCTGATTAAGTCACTGACCGGCGAGCTAGCGCTGCTAGAGGGTAAGCGGGTGCCTGGCGAGCATTTGGCCATTGGCTACTTTGCCCAGCACCAGCTGGAGAGCCTGGACGTGACCACGACACCGTTTGTCCATGTGCAGCGGCTCTCTCCTACCGCGAGCGACCAGGAAATTCGCAACTTCCTAGGTGGCTTTGGCTTTAAGGGCGATGACGCCTTTGGCGAAGTTGGCACCTACTCAGGCGGTGAAAAAGCGCGCTTGGCACTCGCGCTGGTTGCTTGGCAAAAACCTAACCTCCTGCTACTCGATGAGCCAACCAACCATCTAGATCTGGAAATGCGCGAGGCGTTGACCGAGGCGCTGGCAAGCTTTGAAGGCACCGTCATTCTGGTATCCCACGATCGCCACCTATTGCGTGCCACAGTCGATGAGTTCTGGCGGGTGGCAGACCACCGGGTAGAACCCTTTGATGGCGACCTCGACGACTACCGGGTATGGTTGAAGGCACGATTGGAAGAGAGCCGCCGGGATTCGCGCAGTGAGAAAAGCGACCGCCAAAGCCAACAGCCCAGCGGTGACCGCAAAGCAGCCCGTAAGGCAGCGGCGGAACTGCGCGAGAAACTACGGCCGCTGAAAAAAGAGCGCGATCAAGCTGAAAAAACCATGGAGAAAGCTCAGCGCGAGCTTGAAGAAGTAGAAGCTATTCTGGCTGACCCAATGCTTTATACCGACAGTGCTCGTAAAGTAGAGCTTACCGATGCACTTGCCCAACAGGCGAAAATCAAAAGCCGCCTGGACAACGCTGAACAGCAGTGGCTAGCAGCAGAGGAGGCGTTAGAAACCATGGAAGCGGAGCTGTTGGCCAGCGAAGACACCTAAGACCGCACCACTACAAAGTTGCGCCACTCTCGCTCCAGCGCTAAAAAGTTAGCTTTCAAGCAAGAACGTTACCGGCCCATCGTTAACCAGCGCCACTTGCATATTCGCACCGAACTGGCCGGTAGCCACAGTGGGCCAAGCAGAGCGGACGCTGGACACCAAGTAATCAAACAACCGATGCCCTTCCTCAGGCGGAGCTGCGCTAGAGAAGCTGGGACGCAGTCCTTTGCGCGTATCAGCGGCCAGGGTGAACTGAGACACTAGCAATAGGCCTCCGTTTGCCTGCTGTACGTTAAGATTCATCTTATCGTCGTGGTCGCTGAAGACACGATAGTGCAGCAGCTTATGCAATAGTTTTTCAGCATCAGCCTCGCTATCGCCTTTTTCAACACCCACTAATGCCAGCAAACCATGGTCAATGGCTCCCACTGTTTCACCCTCGACCGTCACACTGGCATTTTTCACCCGCTGAATCAGTGCCTTCACACTTTCCCCTTACGATATTATCCCAAGAAGAGATAGTGTAATCGCTTGCCTAGGCGTCAGCCAAAAGCCTTTTACCGTCTTAACGCTGGCCTAACAGTGCATTACGAAAGTCATCGCTTAGTGGGCGCTCGCCCAACCAAATACCAAACAGAGCACTGGCGAACTCTACGCTCTCGTCTTCAAACACCACATCACCATTAAGGGTGAGCTGCAGCGCCTCCCCATCCCAACTAAGCAGATAGCGATCACCAGGTGTGACATCACGATAGCCTTGGTTCAGCCGCTCTAGGTCCTCTTCGATCTGATTAAACTCGTAGAGTGTCAGCGACGCTTTTAGCGTTTTCTCAGTCGCTTCAGCAAAGTCGGCTGCCTCAATATCATGAAAATAAGCTAGCTCAAGACGCCGAGGCACATTACTCAACGGCTGTGGTTCAGTTTCCCCTTCAAGCTGATAGTAGGCCCCTGCATACGCCGTCCAAATCATGTAGCGAAACACCCCACTCCCTATTAACGCATAACGTTGCCCATCACTGTCCACGATGCGCTCAAAGCGCTCCCCTCGCTCGGTGACGCTATCGGCCAATACATTAGGCGCCAATAGGCAAATACCTACTGTTAACAGCGCGCCTAGCGCTAAAGGATATTTGTGTACAGATAGCATAGCGAAAACCTCTTTCACTCGGAATATTAGCTATACATACACAAAATAAAAATAAAGGTTCCGTACAACAATTACCAAGAGCGACACAACATGAGATCACAATGAGGTTCGCCCAGCAGCATTTCGGTCACTTGGCTAGTGTGCTGGGGCTGGCCACGGCTACCAATAATCACTAAATCGGGTGAGTGGCGCTTCATATAATCGTGGAGCACATCGCAGGGCTGCCCTGGCTCAAGCACTAGCTCGACATCAGGCACGCCATCAAGATCGCGCATTAAACTCTCAATTTCGTTATCCAGCGTCCTACGTAAGCGCTCTACTTCATGATCTCGCCACTGGGCAAAATTAGCCTGAGAGCCCAGCTCGCGCTCTCCAGGCAAGCTCCAGGCATGCAGGAGTGTCAGCTTCGCTTCAGGGAAGCGAATGAGTGCCTCCCTGAGTGTTTGACGAGCGGTAAGCGAAAAATCGATTGGCACCAGGATATGTTGCCAGGGCTGGGTTGGTAGATAAGAGGCGACCACCACTGGGCAGGGCGCACTTCTCAACACACGCATAACGGTAGTGCCTAAAAGAAGGTCTTTTTGCCCGCGTTTACGGTGCATACCCATAATAATTAACGAGGCATTGCGTTCGTGAGCTTCTCGAACGATTTCAACATGCGGCGCACCCACAACGGTCTGAATGAGTAACGAAGGCGCTTCCAGCGCGTAATCTTCGCGCAGATCGGTCAGGGTGGCGCTGATGTCTTCATTCACCGCGCTTTCAACGTCGTGAAGAACACGACGGGGCAGATAGGGGTCAAGGACATGAAGAATGTCGAGCTGCGCTCCTTGGGCATAGGCTAGCCGTAAAGCTCGGGCAAAGGCAGCGCGGTTATCCTGAGAAAGATCCGTAGCAAATAGCAGCGTGCGAGACATGGCACAACTCCTTGGCCGATCAAGTCGGCACCGTCAGTAGGCACGTTAGATAGCCATACAGGCACTGTTCAGCATGGTGTTCGTTTGTACATACCGCAAGGTGTCTCTTACCTTTTCCACCGCTGCTCTACATGCTTATTGCGCTAGATCATTTCTCTTACCACCACGCGTGAAAATGATGTACAGGTCCTCGCCCACGACCGACATTGAGGCGAGCGCTCGCTTCTAATGCAGCATGCAACCACTGTTTTGCTTCACCAATTGCCTGCTTAGGCGCGCTGGCCTCTGCATCAGCAGGCAGTTTCGCCAAGCACGCCGCAATTGCAGAGGAGAGTGCGCAGCCTGTGCCGTGCAGGTTGTCAGTGGCAATACGCGAGGCAGGAAGCCATGTGTGTCCATTTGGGGTTGCCAGTAAATCTGGACAAGTATCCCCACGCAGATGACCTCCTTTCAGCACCACGTAAGGCGCTCCCAACTCCACCAGCGCTGGCAGCATCGCTTCCATATCGTCTAGTGAAGTAGGCGGTTCGGTATTTAAGAGCACCGCCGCTTCGGGCAAATTAGGCGTAATGACGTCCGCTAAAGGTACCAGTATGTCGCGCACTGCGCGTATGCCAGCATCGCCAACCAAAATATCACCACTTTTTGCCACCATAACCGGGTCCAAGACGACCCAACGGGGACGGTTTTGGCGCAACACATCAGCAATGACCTCAGCAACTTCACGGCTAGCGACCATGCCAATTTTAACTGCCTCTAATTCGACGTCATTTAACAGGTGCGCTAACTGCTCACGAATGACCTGAGCCGACACAGGGTACACCGCTGCCACGCCACACGTGTTTTGCACCGTCAGTGCTGTCACCACACTGGTGCCATAAGTACCTAAAGCGGAAAACGTCTTGAGGTCTGCTTGAATACCTGCGCCACCAGAAGGGTCAGAACCCGCGATGGTGAGTACATTGCGAAGGCGGGAGTCGATAGACATGGGGTTCCTTACTTAACGGTTCAGTAGTTCTCTAGCATACCCAAATGCGCAGCTAAACAAGAACTGCTTAAGCAAGGACTTTTTAGACAGGGCTGCTTAAATAAAACAATGGCCGCCCTTAGGCGGCCATTGCATGTTCAACAAGCGTAAAATGCCAGTAGCATATTTATGTCACTATTAGGCCTTTACTGCTAGGCCTTTACTGCCTCGCATCCCCCTCGGGATTACGCGCGTTGTAATACGCCTGTTCAGAAATCGCATGGTAGTCTTCTACCTTATTCTGAAACGCTTGGTACGACTCATAGATACGCGTTGCCAGCTCGCTAGACTCCGCCAGCTCTGCCACGACATCGGCAGAGTGCTCACGGGCTTGAGCAAGAACATCATCAGGGATACGGCGCAACTCAACGTCATGCTCGTTGACCAACGTCACTAGCGCATCGTTATTACGCGCGGTGTATTCGTCTAGCACATTAGCATTAACATCGCGCACGGCCGTGGTAAGAATGGCCTGTAAATCTGCCGGTAGTTCAGCCATCGCTTCTTCGTTCACAATAGCTTCAAACATTACGGTCGGCTCGTGCCAACCTGGGTAATAGTAATAATCAGCGGCTTGGTGCAGGCCAAAGGCTAAGTCGTTATATGGGCCAATCCATTCGGTTGCATCAATGGCGCCAGACTGTAGCGAGGTGAAAATTTCACCGCCCGGCATGTTAACTATCGCTACGCCCATACGGCTCATTACTTCACCACCAAGCCCTGGCATACGCATTTTCAAACCATCAAGGTCATCAACCGAGTTGATTTCCTTGTTGTACCAACCGCCCATTTGTACACCAGAAGCACCGGCCACCAGCACATCGACACCGAAGTCATCATACAGCTCGTTCCAAAGCTCCATACCGCCGCCAAAATGCAGCCAAGCATTCATTTCCTGTGCGTTCATGCCAAACGGTACGGCAGCAAAGAACTGCGCAGCGGGCGCTTTGCCTTTCCAGTAATAAGAAGCCGAGTGGCCAAGTTCAGCGGTACCATCGGATACAGCATCAAATACTTCAAACCCCGGCACCAACTGACCAGCGCCAAAGACTTCAATGGTCAGGCGACCATCGGACATCTCTTCCACCAACTGCGAGAGCCGCTCAGGCCCCTGCCCTACACCTGGGAAGTTTTTCGGCCAAGAGGTGACCATTTTCCAGCGAAAGTTTTCTTGCGCCTGGGCCTGATTATCAAAACTTGAAACCACCAGCAAGCTAGCGGATAGCGCAGTTGTCATCGCAATAGCGACAGGTAGAGCTTTGGCTTTCATACGAACCCTCTTATTTCTATTTTTACTGTTATGGGTAGAGAGATTACCGCCTAGCACTATTGGCCAGGCGGTCTGTTACAAGCCGTGACTATTTATAGCTTT
Organism: Vreelandella neptunia; assembly: GCF_000712975.1. Taxonomy (GTDB): domain Bacteria; phylum Pseudomonadota; class Gammaproteobacteria; order Pseudomonadales; family Halomonadaceae; genus Vreelandella; species Vreelandella qaidamensis. The sequence continues at coordinate 588,427 of NZ_JHQL01000002.1, forward strand.
GCGGCTTTACTTAAGATTGCCACTCTGTGCCGTTGATAGTAACGATATTTTTCAACTCGGCACTCATCAAAACAGCGTATGTCAGAGTAGCCCTGGCAGCCATGTGGCGAGCTGCGGGAAAAACGTTAGCATCAGTAACATGGCAAGCTGCATCAAGATAAACGGGATTACCCCACGGTAAATCGCCGAAGTAGGCACCGAGGGTGGTGCCACGCCACGTAAATAGAACAGCGCAAAACCAAATGGCGGGGTTAAGAACGATGTTTGCAGATTAATAGCGATCATGATGCCCAACCAAATCGGGTCAAGCCCCATGGCCAGAAGAATCGGCCCAACGATAGGCACCACCACAAAGGTGATTTCGATAAAGTCGAGAATAAAGCCAAGTAGGAAGATGACTAGCATGACAATAATGGTCGCGCCCACTACCCCACCGGGCATACCTTCAAACAGTTCAGTGACCATATGCTCGCCACCATAAGCCCGGAAGACCAACGAAAACAGGGCAGCACCGATCAAAATCATGAACACCATGGTCGTCACATGGGTAGTTGAACGCAGCACGTCTTTCAGCGTTGCCCAATCCAACTGACGATAAGCAAGGGCTAACACCAAAGCACCAAAGGCGCCAACGGCCGATGCTTCAGTAGGCGTTGCAAAACCACTTAAAATCGAGCCAAGTACCGCCACAATAAGCACTACGGGAGGTACTAAGCCTTTCAACAGTAGCATTCCCAGGCCTGAGGTATGCCCAAGCTCTGCCATCAGCTCTTCACGATTAGCGGCTGGTGCCATGTGCGGCCGAAATAGCGCCACCAGGGCAACATAAATCATATACATCACCACCAGGATCAGCCCTGGCACCAGGGCACCCATAAATAAGTCGCCTACAGAGACTGTTTTAGGACTAAAAATGCCCATAGAGAGCTGCGCCTGCTGATAAGCCGAGGACAGCACATCACCCAAAAGGACTAGCGCAATAGAAGGCGGAATAATCTGCCCTAACGTGCCAGTTGCACAAATAGTACCGGTTGCCAGTGAGGTGCTATAACCACGCTTTAACATAGTGGGTAGCGACATAAGCCCCATGGTAACCACCGTCGCACCTACAATACCGGTGGAGGCCGCCATCAGCATTCCTACCAACGTCACCGAAATACCCAAGCCGCCACGCATAGCACCAAACAGCAGCGCCATGGCATCAAGTAGTGTTTCAGCTACTTTAGACTTTTCAAGCAAGACGCCCATTAAAACAAACAGTGGCACTGCCAGCAGCGTTTGGTTGGTCATAATGCCGTAAAGCCGATTGGGCAACGCAGCGAGATAACCACTATCAAAGTTAGCGTCGATACCTATGGCTTCTAAACCTAATCCCATGCCTGCAAATAGCAGCGCGGTACCTGCTAACGAAAGCGCCACCGGAAAGCCAAACATCAACACAATGCAGATGGAGGCAAATAAAATAATTGGCATAAATTCCAGCATCAAACGCGCTCCTCAAGATGGTTGTCATCACCAATAGACGGGGATATCCGGCCAGTAAATACGTAGCCATTGCGCACCACTTCAATGACACCTTGCAGGATCATCAGCGCAGCAAAGAGCGGTATTAACGTTTTCAGTGCAAAGACAGCTGGAATGCCACCGTAGTCTGAGGAGGTCTCCATAATACGCCAAGAGTTAGCAACGTAACCAAAGCTGGAAGCGATGATAAAAATCATCACGGGCATTAACAAAGTGATAATGCCCACAATATTAACCACCGCCTGGCGGCGGGGCGTCATTCCACGATAAAAAATATCAACCCGTACATGACCATCGTGGCGAAAGGTATAGGCCGCAGCGAGCATAAAGACACTGGCATGCATATACATCACCAGTTCTTGCATAAAAATGCTGTTAACGCTGAAAACATAACGAAGCAGTACAATCGCGAACTGAATCAACATCATAATGATGATCAGCCACGCAAGGCTACGTCCAAACCACTCCGAAATGCGGTCCAGCGCAGCGATAAACGCAGGTAGTTGTGTTGTGTCCGACATGGAAGTGTCTCGCGTAAAACGGCTAGTGGAGTCAGGGGGCAGACAATAGCGCATATACGCAGACAATGCAGCGCCTGTACACCACCAAGTAAACTAACGTTAAACGCTTTGACGAATTGCCGCCAGGCAAGCTGCAGGTAGCGGTAAATCCACAGCAATCGGCAGATGGTCTGAAAACAAATGATCCAATACGCGCACATCGGCGGCTTCGAGGGTTTGAGACAGCAGAATATGATCTAGAGCACGACGAGGTTGCCAGGAGGGGTAGCTAAGCAGTGGCTTAACCGGGTGAAGCGGCAACGACGTACTAAAACGTTCATGGGCATGAAGCTGCTCAGGCGTACAATTAAGATCCCCCATCACCACCACATGACGCAACGGCTCGATAATGTTACTCAGATAATTAAGCTGACGAACCCGTCCGCGGTGACTCAGCGCCAAATGAGCTACAAAGATATGCAGTGCATCTGGCCCTTCTCCATAGCGCGCATGAATAGCACCACGACCTGGCAACATCCCAGGCAAGCGATGCTCTTCGATATGGCTAGGCACAATGCGCGACAATAGCCCATTACTATGCTGGGCAAACTGCCCCAAATTACGATTTAATTGTTGAAAGTAGTGGGGAAATCGCGCCTGGGAAGCAAGGTATTCAACTTGGTTAACACGGCCAGAACGGAAGCTGCCACCATCGACCTCTTGTAACCCAACCACATCAAATGGCGCTAACACATTTCCCATTTGCGCTAAGCGCTTAAGACGTTGTGGGTGGGGCAGTACATGCTGCCAGCTACGGGTAAGATAATGGTGATACGCTGACGTTTGAATACCCACCTGTAAATTAAACGTCAGCAGACGAAGGTGACCACGTTCAGCCAGAGATGACGCAGGCAAGCCTATTTGCCCCCCTGCGTGCCCCTGCTCTAACACGGTTATTGTGTGCGCTCATTACGCACACGCTCAACGAGCGCATCCGCAATTTGCGGCATATTCTCCAAGCTACCGGCGGTGCTGGGAGACACAAGGTAGCGGCCATCAATAACTAAGGCAGGCACGCCCATCAGGCGCATTTCACGCATGCGGCCATTTGCTTTATTGACCTCACTGCGAACGTCGAATGCCGTCAATGCTTGCTTGGCTTCTTTTTCACTTACACCGTAATTAGAGAAAAATTCAGCGATTTCATCTGGGTCAGTCAGCGAGCGACCATCTTCATGAATCGCTTCAAAGAAATCAGCGTGCAGTTGCTCTTCAATGCCCAGTGATTCCGCCGCATAAAACGCTGTCGCGTGGGTATTCCAATCACCACCCATCGTTGCAGGCATATGAACAACGCTAACGTCATCTTCAAGGGTTGCGTACCACTCGCTTACTGGTTCTTGCAGCCGATAACAATGCGGGCAGCCAAACCAAAACGCTTCGGTCACTTCAATCTGTCCCTCATCTACCTGGGTTGCTACCGGCGACTCAAGCAGCGTGTAGTGCTGTCCTTCCACCAGCTCCTGGGCACTCACTGAGGCAGAAAGGCCTAAACCAGCTACCGCGACCATTAACGTTTTCAACATAGCAAAAATTCTCCAAGAATAAGCGAGACTATGACCGCTAAGCATATACAGAGGTTCCCCATCTCTTTAATTACCAGTGAGATAGGGCACCTTGATTAGCAGCGACTAGTTCAAGCCTAATAGATAATTCGCTACAGCCTCCATGTCGTTATCGCTCATTTTGGAAGCGATATCGCCCATGATGTTATTCGGGCTGTTGGCACGCTCACCGGAAGCAAAGTCTTGCAACGTAGACACCGTGTACTCTGCGTGCTGGCCTGAAAGTGCCGGATATACCGCACTACCGATGCCAGCCCCCGTGGGGGTATGACAAGCGCTGCACGCAGGAATACCTTTGGTCATATCACCTGCCCGGTACAACTCTTCACCTCGGGCTAAAAGCTCAGCATCTTCGTCGCTGGTCTGACCAAGGTTCGCATCTTGTCCTGCGAAATGAGCAGCAACGTCCCAAGCGTCTTGATCAGAGTAATCGTCAACCAGCCCCGCCATTTGCGCGACAACGCGGTTACCGTCGCGAATATCCATGATCTGCTTAGCTAGGTAGGACATTTGCTGTCCTGCTAGGTTGGGAAAAGCGCCCGATGGACTAATACCCTGCTGACCATGGCAGGCCGCGCAGGTTTGAGCCATTTCACGACCAGCCGCCGCATCCGCGTCCGCTTGGTGGTCGGTTTGAGCATGTACGGTGCCAACGGCACCCATGGTAATTGCCAGGCTTGCCAGTAACTTTCTCATTGCTATTCCACTATGCCGTTTGATTATTGACTGGTACGCACCCTGGGCGCTGCCCAGGTTCAGCACTTTACCAGGGTCAGCTCCGCCAAAACGAACAACATGTCGTGTTGGTCGCTGCTGGCTAGAGCGCGATGGTACACTAGCGCCCCAGGTCGCAGTTATAAACCGCTTGCATTATAACGAATCACCCTAGCGGCGGGAATGCAAGTCCAGGTCTGCTTTTGGGGTAATTCGTCGCGGTACCGTCATTTACTCACGTTAACGTGGTGAAACGGGCCGTCTTATACGTCTGTTTTTCAGGATTAACACCATGTCTACTGCTAATGATAACCCAATCGCCCGGCTGAACTACCCCACTGCCCGCTTTATGATCAGTGCACCAACACTTGCCCTGTGCCCAGATGATACTGGCGCAGAAGTAGCGTTTGCCGGGCGCTCCAATGCGGGTAAATCAAGTGCGATTAATGCACTTACCCAACAAAATGCCTTAGCCCGTACCTCACGTACACCGGGCCGTACTCAGCTAATCAACTTTTTCAGCATCATGAACGACGAGTCACGCCGCTTAGTCGACTTACCCGGCTACGGCTACGCCAAAGTACCGGAAGCCGTGAAGCTTGAGTGGCAGCAGCACCTGTCTGATTATCTACGCGGTCGCTTCAGCCTACGCGGTCTTGTACTGCTAATGGACGTGCGCCATCCGCTAACCGAATTTGATCAAATGATGCTCAACTATGCCGACAAGCGCGAAATGCCCGTGCATATTCTGCTCACCAAGTCCGATAAATTAAAAAAAGGTCCTGCTAGTGCCACGCTGCAAAAAGTCCGCTCTCGCCTTAAAGAGTGGGAAGACCTAGTCTCAGTTCAGCTTTTCTCGTCGCTCAAACGCGATGGTGTGGATACACTTTCACAAAAACTTGACCAGTGGCTGCATACCCCTGAGTAAACCAAGGTTTGCCGAACAAGCCAAGTTTTCCCAAACAAGCTGAACCTTGCTAACGATACATTATCTTGCCAACCAAGCCTGGCTACTTAAAATCCGCCGCAACCGCTATATTAGGGGCGTCGTTCTAACCACTCGATTAGTTCGGGCAGCTCTTTCACGTGGGCAATGCGGTGAATACGTGCGGGCAAGGCTTGATCGCCTTGCGCGGCAATCCATGCGGCATGCATGCCCAGCTGCTGGGCAGGCACTACGTCTTCTTGCCAGGAGTCACCTACATGCATCGCGCGATGGGGCGCTACGTTAAGACGCTCCAGGGCAGTGAGAAACGGCTTAGGATCTGGTTTTGGTGCCAATAACTCCCCGGCTGCAATAGCGACTGGGAAGTACGCTGCTAACGGCTGACGTTTAAGATGAATATTGCCATTGGTAATAGCCGCTAGTTGGTATCGCTCGCTCAACGCGGATAACAGCCCAGCGGCTTCAGCGTGCGGCGTTACTTGAACCCGCAGGCGATGAAACTCATTCATAGCAGCGGCAGCCCACAGCAATGCACTACTGCGTGTTAAGCCTTGGGCTTCCAACTGTGCTTCTAACGCCCGCAAGCGCAGCCAGGTAAAATCACCGCGCCGTTCTGGCACTCGCTTGGCCCACTCTTGGCGGCGCTCTAGGTAATCGGCCAGCCCCTGCTGGTAACTCAGCGCTAATGGCGCTTCATGGCGAGTTTTGCGCCACACCGCCAGCGCTTCAATTAGCCAACGATAGTGGCCCTCTTCCGTTTTTAACATCACGCCTTGGTTGTCCCACAGCGTATCATCAAGATCAAACGTAATCGCTTGTAGCGAAGCCATGGTTAACTCCGTGTAGGGCGGCGTTTAGCGCGGGGGTGAGCTGCATCATAACTTTCGGCTAAATGCTGCCAATCGAGGCGGGTGTAGACTTGAGTCGTCGATAAATTAGCATGCCCCAGCAACTCCTGAACCGCCCGCAGGTCTTGGCTGGACTCCAATAAATGACTTGCGAACGAGTGCCGCAATCGATGGGGATGAAGGTGTTCGGGCAAACCCCGCACAATAGAAAGTTGCGCCAACCGTTTTTGAATACCACGATGCCCTAAGCGCTGCCCACGCTGGCCGACAAATAGCGCCATTTCACCCGTTGCCGCCAGTTCAGAGCGACACAGCAACCACGCCTTAATCGCTTGATCTGCTCGCTTACCAACGGGCACTTGCCGAGGCTTACTGCCCTTACCCACCACTCTCACATGATGGGCATTTAAGTGACTCACATCCAGCGCAGCAAGTTCCGCTAACCGTAGGCCGCTAGAGTAAAACAACTCAAGCATTGCTTGGTCACGTATTGCCAGCGGCGTGCCATCGTGCGGCGTATCTAAAAAACGTGATAGCGCATCAACATCAAGCGGCCTTGGTAAATGGCTTGGCTGCTTTGGCGTGCGCAGTAATCCCACAGGGTTGTCGGCAAGTACGTGCTGCTGCACAAGATAGTCAGCAAAACGTGATAGCGCAGCGCGGCGGCGGGCTAAACTTCTCGGCGCAAGACCGCGGCTTCGCTCGGCCCCTAAAAAGGCGCGCAGAAATGCAGTGTCTAACGTCTCTGCATCGGTTACACCGCGTTGCTCAGAAAAACGCAGCAGAGCGTTTAAATCCTGACGATACGCCGCCACCGTGGCAGGGCTTGCATGGGCAGCAAGTTTACGTAAATACACGTCGACCTGCGTCGTTAAGGAGCCTGGGCTACCCATGATGATCTAGGCGAAGCAGTAGCCGTGCCACGATATCGCTCAAGTACTCGGTAAATAACGTATCCATACTGGCGCGGTAACAGTCCGGGTCGGGGCTTGCGAGAAGTAAATAGCCCAGCTGCTCGCCTGCGGAAAGCCGCGAAATGGCGCAGGAGCCCGCCCGCCGGGGTGTTTTGGTATGCGGCAACAAGCATTTCCAATCGCTAACGCTGAGCTTGACACAACGGCTGGTGCGCCCATCAAGCAGCGCGGCAAGACGTGCGCTGGCATGCTGATCTAACACATGCCGCGGAGGTTGGGGCGGTGTGGGTTCATCGTCACTTAATGAAGATGGGCACCATAGCGCCATAGCGGGGGTTTGAAAGTGCTCGCTTAATTGGATGGCCAGCGCTTGGGCCAACGTATCGCGATCTTCAGCTTCAACCAAGCTGAGCAGCGTCTCACGCAGACGACGGTACTGTGATTCATTATGCCGCGCGGTTTCCAGAAGATGCTCAAGCCGCCCCTCTGCTGTTTCAGCACGCTGACGTAAGTCAATCACCAGACGCTCTAGCAGCGATACCGCCCCATCGATGTGGGGATGCGGCACCTTGAGCTGCTGCAGCAAGCCTTCACGGCCAACAAAAAAATCGGGATGGCGAGCCAGCCAAAACGCCACTTGATCAGGGTCGAGCGTTTTGCGCGGCTCAAGAGCTTGAGACATCGCCGTACTCCTCGAATTAGTTGAGCGTGACACGCCCGTCAAAAACACGTGTGGCAGGGCCCACCATTACCAGCGATGATTCAGGGTCTGGCCACTCAATACTGAGCTGCCCTCCTGGCAAATGAACATTCACCGGACTTTTCAACAGCCCCTGCCGAATACCGCTAGCCACCGCAGCACAGGCACCGGTACCGCAGGCAAGCGTCTCACCACTGCCGCGCTCATATACTCGCAAACGAATTTCGCTGGGTGACACCACCTGCATAAAGCCCACGTTAACCCGCTTAGGAAAGCGAGGGTGGGACTCAAGCAGCGGCCCAAGATGCTCAACGGGCGCACTATCAACACTTTCCACCTGTAACACGGCATGGGGATTGCCCATTGAGACAACCCCTAGTTCCAGCGTGTCACCATCGACATCGACAGCGTGTAGCGGCTGATCACCCGGTGCCTCAAACGGCAGTGTGGCGGGGTTAAAGCGCGGCCGGCCCATGTCAACACGCACCATACCGTCGTGCTGAACATTAAGTACCAAGGGCCCACCGGCAGTTTCCACATGAATTTCATGCTTATGGGTCAGGCGCTGATCACGGACAAAACGAGCAAAACAGCGTGCCCCATTGCCGCAATTTTCAACTTCACTGCCATCGGCATTAAAAATGCGGTAGCGAAAATCCATTTCCGGATCTCGGGGTGGCTCAACCACCAGTAATTGGTCAAAACCAATACCAAAGCGCCGATCTGCCAGCTGGCGAATCTGTTCATCACGCAGGCGAGCCCGCTGAGTAACTAGGTCCACCACCATAAAATCATTACCCAGACCATGCATTTTGGTGAAGTGCAACAGCATCAGCGCCCCCCTTCCGGCAGAAGTGTTTCGCCGGCCCACAGGCTTTCCAGGCTTTCCCGTGCGCGCACCACATGGTAGCTGCTGCCATCGACCATCACTTCAGGAGGGCGCGGACGGCTATTGTAATTCGACGCCATCACAAAGCCGTAAGCGCCTGCTGATCGAACGGCCAGTAAATCGCCCTCAGCAATTGCTAGATCGCGCTCTTTACCGAGAAAATCACCAGTTTCACAGACAGGACCAACAACATCATAGACCGCACGTTCACGCTGCTGGCGGGTATCCACCGGCACAATAGCTTGCCATGCCTGATACAACGCGGGACGGATCAGGTCATTCATAGCGGCATCAACAATCGCGAAATTTTTGGTTTCACCGGGCTTTAAAAACTCTACACGGGTCAACATTAAGCCCGCGTTAGCCGCAATAGAGCGACCTGGCTCAAAAAGCAACGTAAGCGCTTCACCACCCTCCCAGCGAGACAGGCGCGCCAGCAGCTGGCTTGCATAATCAAACGGTTGGGGTGGCTTTTCATCACGATAGGGAACACCTAGCCCACCACCCAGATCCAAGTGATCAATTTCAATACCACGCTCACGCAGCCGCTCCATTAACATCAAGAGCCGCTCTAGCGCATCTAGAAATGGTGCAGTTTCGGTAAGTTGAGAACCGATATGGCAGTCTAGCCCGGTGACGCGCAAATTAGGCAAACTGGCGGCGAGGCTGTAAACATCTAGCGCCTCATCCACTGGAATACCAAACTTGTTATCTTTCAGCCCAGTAGAAATGTACGGGTGGGTGCCTGCATCCACATCTGGATTAACTCGCAGTGATACCGGCGCCACCTTGCCAAGCTCTGCTGCGACAGCATTTAGCCGCTCAAGCTCAGGACGGGATTCAACGTTAAAGCATTTAATGCCAACCTCAAGCGCGCGGGCCATTTCATGCGGCTGCTTGGCCACGCCTGAAAACACCACTTTTGATGGGTTGCCGCCCGCTTTCAGTACGCGCTCAAGCTCGCCGATCGAAACAATATCAAACCCAGCCCCTAACCGTGCGAGCAAACCCAGCACCGCCAAGTTGGAATTGGCTTTCACTGCATAACAAATCAGATGAGGATGGCCACCCAGGGCTTCGGTATAGGCTCGAAAATGGCGCTCTAACGTTGCTTTTGAGTAGACATAACAGGGCGTACCAAGATCAGCAGCGACCTGAGTAAGCGGGACATCTTCGGCATAAAGCACGCCATCACGATAGTTAAAGTGATCCATTACCCCTCCTGCTCGGCAGCCGAACCCTGAGTGTCTTCGTCAGGCATATAAAGCGGCCCTTTCTGGCCGCAGCCCACTAATAACAGCGTGACCAGCAGCACCGTACTAAAGATGGTAGTCACACGCTTCATGCATCACCTTTCAGCGCAGCTAACGCCTCGCTAGCACGGCTGGCAGCGGCGCGAACCTGGTCAGGCGCGGTGCCACCGATATGGTTACGGGCGGCAACAGAACCCTCTAATGTGAGCACCTCAAACACATCCTGCCCAATCGTGGCAGAGAACTGCTGCAACTCTTCAAGGGTCATTTCAGACAGATCTTTCTTAGTCTTCAAGCCGTAAGCCACCGATTGACCGACAATTTCATGGGCATCGCGGAAGGCGACGCCTTTGCGAACCAAGTAATCAGCAAGGTCCGTGGCGGTAGAGAATCCGCGACGCGCTGCTTCATACATGCTGTCTTTTTTCGGTTCAATAGCAGGCACCATGTCGGCAAAGGCTTTTAAGCAGTCGCGCACGGTATCAACGGCGTCAAACAGCGGCTCTTTATCTTCCTGATTGTCTTTGTTGTAGGCCAGGGGCTGAGACTTCATTAGCGTAAGCAGCGCCATTAGGTGGCCATAGACTCGACCGGTTTTGCCACGCACCAGTTCGGGCACATCCGGGTTTTTCTTCTGCGGCATAATAGAAGAGCCAGTACAGAAGCGGTCAGGCAGGTCGATAAAGTCAAACTGGGCGCTGGTCCACAGCACCAGCTCTTCACTCATCCGCGACAGGTGCATTAACAAAATGCTGGCGAAGCTGGTGAATTCGATCGCAAAGTCTCGGTCGGACACGGCGTCCAGCGAGTTTTCTGCGGGGCGATCAAAGCCTAGCAATTCGGCGGTGACATGGCGGTCAATGGGATACGTGGTGCCGGCCAGCGCCGCTGCGCCCAAGGGCATAACATTGACGCGCTTGCGGCAGTCCAACAGGCGCTCGTGGTCACGGGTTAACATCTCTTGCCATGCCAATAGGTGGTGGCCAAAGGTCACCGGCTGCGCCGTTTGTAAGTGGGTGAAACCGGGCATGATGGTATCGGCTTCACGATCGGCAAGCTCAATCATGCCTTCGCGCAGGCGAACCAACTCCGCTTCGATCACATCGATCTCATCGCGCATAAACAGGCGAATATCCGTCGCCACCTGGTCGTTACGTGAACGGCCTGTGTGTAGCTTTTTACCGGTAATACCAATTTTATCCGTCAACCGTGCTTCAATATTCATGTGCACGTCTTCAAGCGGGATTGACCAGTTAAACTCGCCACGCTCAATTTCGCCCTGAATCTCGGTGAGCCCATTGATAATGGTGTCGCGCTCATCATCGGTTAGTACACCGACTCGCGCTAGCATAGTGGCGTGGGCAATCGAGCCCTGAATATCCTGACGCGCTAGGCGCTGATCGAAAGTCACAGACGCGGTGAAGCGTGCAACAAAGGCATCGGTGGGCTCGCTAAAGCGACCGCCCCAAGACTGGTTCGTAGCTTGGCTCATCGGAGGCATATCCTGCTGACAAAACTAAAGGAATCGTTATAAGAAAGTGTACCAGAGTCGCCGCACTCAGCGGCATGCCGTTTTTTAGTCGTTTTTCACATGGGGTGCGGCTCAGCATCATTGCGGGGGTGGTGAGATTCATTTAAGTAGCTACTGATCGCTAACATGGGCATCGGGCGGGCAAAGTAGAAGCCTTGAAAATGCGCACAATAACGGGCATTGAGATACGCATATTGTGCGGCTGTCTCCACACCTTCAATTAAAACTTCCAGGCCCAGCTTAACAGCCATGGTCACCACACCATCAACAATGGCAGCGTCCCGAGTGTCGTTAACGACATCACGAATAAAGGAACGATCGATTTTAAGCTTGTTGATCGGTAAACGTTTTAGGTAGCTAAGGCTTGAAAAACCGGTTCCGAAATCATCCAGTGCAATATGCACACCTAATGCGCGCAGATCCTGCAATGTTTGTATGGCGTGCTCAGTACTGTCCATTAGCACGCCTTCGGTAAGCTCTAACTCTAATAAATCAGGCGCAAGGCCTGTCTGCTCAAGCACACGCTGAATAGATAGCAAAAAGCCAGCACGCTGAAACTGCATCGGCGAAATATTAACCGCCATTGTAACGGGCATCGTTGTGCGCGCATTCAGCTCGACCGCATCACGGCATGCCCTCTCCAGCACCCACTCACTAATCGGCATGATCTGCCCAGTGTCTTCTGCCAGACTAATAAACTGGGCGGGGGAAATATAACCACGCTCGGGGTGATACCAGCGAATCAGTGCCTCTACCCCCGTTACCCGGCCAGTAGCACCCTGTATTTGCGGCTGATAATGCAGCTCAAACTGCGACTGTTCGATGGCCTGTTGTAACGCGTGTCGTAAATTAACCCGATTAGTCACTTTTCGATTTAACTCATCGGTGTACCACTGATAAGTATTGCGCCCCTGCCGTTTGGCTTTATACATCGCTAAATCAGCCTGTTGTATTAGCTGGCGCGGCTCGCTAATCGTTCCATCATCAGTGGCAATGCCCATACTCGCCGTAATACGCAACTCGCTGTCACGATACCAGTAGGGAGCAGAAAGACGCGCAAGCAGTCGTTCCACTACCTGCAACACATCTTGTTCGTGAGCCAAATCAGGTAGCAAAACGATAAATTCATCACCACCAAAACGCGCCACGGTATCCCAGGGACGCAGCTCTTCTTCCAGGCGCTTGGCGACCTCAATTAAAATGTGATCGCCTACATCGTGCCCTAGCGTATCGTTGATCGGCTTGAAATCATCCAGGTCGACAAATAGCACGGCAATGTATCGGCGATAACGCTTGGCTAACAGGCAACCTTGTGACAGCCGCTGATCAAGCATTAATCGGTTAGGTAGGCCGGTTAATGCATCATGATTGGCGTTATGGCGCAGCTGAGCTTGATATTCACGCTGCGCGGTAATGTCATTTTGTACGCCTACAAAGTGCGTCACCAGGCCAGCGGCATCTCGTACAGGAGACACATATAGGTCATTCCAAAACGGCACTCCATTACATCGGTAGTTACGTATAACGACATGTACGTCTTGCTGGGCATAAATGCCTTTGCGCAGCTTAGCCAAGGTAGCTGGGTCCGTTTCTTTACCCTGAAGAAACCGGCAATTTTGCCCTAACGCCTTAGTGCGGGAGTAGCCCGTAATCCGCTCGAAGGCTGCGTTCACATAAACCATCGGTAAATCTTGACGCTGGGCATCAACGATAATTACGCCGTTTGTGCTTGCTTCAACGCTACGCTCCAGCAGTGTGAGCTGTCGTTCAGTCGCCTTGCGCTCAGTAATGTTTTGGGTTGATCCCTGAACCTGAATAATCTGCCCCAACTCATCACGTACGGCTTTGCCAATCACTCTCACCCACAGCCTTACCGCTTGCCGAGTAACGATTTCTAGCTCCTCATCAAAGCTGGTTCCGCTCTCGCAACAGGCACTAAACACTTCACGGATACGTGGCCGAGAGCTAGGCGCGTAAAAGGTCATCGCTTCTTCAATGGTCGGCTTAAAACCATCGGGGACGCCATGTAGACGGCACACTTCATTCGACCAAATGGGCAACCCTTCGGCCATATCCACGTACCAGCCCCCTATCAGCGCCGTTTCGCCAGCAATTTGAAACAGCCGTTGATTACGAATGAGCTGTTTCTCAACGGCTTTTCGGCGGGAAATATCGCGGGCGATCACGTAGATAACACGATCACCCGCTGCGGCGGTCACTTCTAACCACACCACTTTTCCTTCTGCCGTCAGTGCTCGAACGTCAAACGGAGCTACTTTCTTGTGGGACTGGAGACGCGACAACGCCTCTTCAATAACCGGGATATCTCGATGGTCTACTAGCTTGCCACATGGCTTACCAACCCATTCGCTAGTGGAATAACCCAGCAAGTTTTCAAACATCGGGTTGATGTTGAGTAAGATACCTGCGAAATCAATACAGATGAATAAGTCTTGTGACAACAGGAAGAATTGGTCTAGCTTGCCTTGAGGATTAACAAAGGGCATGGCGCCACCTAACGGGTGAATGGCCAAACAGTGCCGTCATAAATTTGACCGGTTATTTTTACTGTGTGGCTGGGTGCTTTATGATGAGACTTATCATAGTTCGTCGCGCAGTGTCAGCGGCAAAGGGAGAATAACGTGTCATCCATTACTAAATTGCGCATCGCTACGCGTAAAAGTCAGTTAGCCATGTGGCAGGCCGAACACGTCCGCGACCGTTTAATGGCGGCACACAGCGGCTTGGAAGTCGAGCTCATCGCACTTTCCACAAAAGGCGATAAGATTCTCGATACACCGCTTTCAAAAATTGGCGGTAAAGGTCTTTTTGTCAAAGAGCTGGAAGATGCCATGCTCGATGGACGCGCCGATATTGCCGTACATTCAATGAAAGATGTGCCTATGCATTTTCCTGAAGGGCTAGGGCTTTCCGTTATTTTGGAAGGTGCCGACCCAACCGATGCATTTGTATCCAATCATTATAACAGCATTGACGAGCTACCTGAGGGTGCTCGAATCGGTACTGCTAGTTTGCGCCGTGGTTTGCAGATGCGAGAAGCACGCCCTGATCTGCAAATCCTCAACCTACGCGGTAACGTACAGACCCGTTTGGCAAAATTAGATGCGGGTGACTTCGATGCCATTATTCTCGCCACCTCTGGCTTAAAGCGCCTGGGACTTGATGCGCGCATTGCTCAGGCACTTCCACCTGAAATCTGCCTTCCCGCCTGTGGTCAAGGGGCACTAGGCATCGAGTGCCGTCTGCATGACCCAGAGTTAATTGGCTTATTAGCCCCACTGGATGACCCCGATACAGCGACTCGTGTGCGTGCCGAACGTGCAATGAACACTCGCCTGGAAGGCGGCTGCCAAGTACCTATCGCAGGACATGCCATACTTGATAAGACAAACGACACTATTTGGCTACGTGGCCTAGTCGGCAATCCTGAAGGCACCGAGGTACTACGCGCCGAGGGCAGTGGCTCTATCCATGAACCTGAAGCCTTGGGCATCCGTATCGCCGAAGAGCTGCTGGATCAAGGGGCCGGCGATATTTTAGCCGAGGTGTATGGCCGCAACGTATGAGTCTACCGGTACTGATCTGTCGCCCTGGTGACCGCGGAGAGGCGTTAGCAGCCACGCTGCATGCTCAAGGTGCTCTTGTGGAGCACCTTGATGTCATGCGTTTGGAAACACTGCCTGAAGATCCCGCCCTGCGAAGCACATGGTTAAACATTGATCAGTACCACAAAATAGTGGTGGTCAGTCCTTTCGCCGCTTACTGTTTAAGCGAAGCGTTTGATCGCTATTGGCCACAGCTTCCTGTGGGCATCGACTACTACAGCGTAGGCCGAGCTACGGCAAATGTATTATTTGAACAGCTAGGCGTACGTGTTCATATGCCTTCGCCTAGCCATGGAGAAGACACGAGTGAGGCACTGCTGTCTCTTGCCTCACTCCAAACGCTCACGCATCAGCGTGTACTTCTGGTAGCTGGAGAAGGTGGCCGCACATTATTAGCCGAGACGCTGAGTGCGCGGGGGGCCAACGTTACCCGTGTTGCTGTGTACCGGCGCGTATATCAAGCGCCCCTACCAGCCATGCAACAACGTCTATTAACCGGCGATTATCGAGCGTTAATCGTGACGAGCAGCGAACTGCTTGAACATCTGGCAAAATGGTGTGAACACGCAGCGTTGAACCAACCGCTAATCGTTTCCAGTCACCGTTTAGCTAAACTGGCCGGTAAACTGGGTTTTCGTGACCTCAAGGTGGCGTCGGGAGCAACGCCCGCTGCATTGGCAGCGGCGTTAAGTCGGTTCTGCAACCCAAAGGGTGCCGATGTCGATCAAGGAACTTAATAAGGGCTAGCGACAGATGAGCAAACAACCAAACGATCAGGAAGGCGTACAGAACACGTCTGCCGAGGCATCTCAAAGCGACGCTAAACCGAGCGACACTTCCGCGTCAGCTTCGCCAAGCAATGAGACGTCAACGCCAGGCAATGCGGCAGCATCTTCTTACGCTGCTAAAAACAGCCGCTCGCGTCGCCGTAACAAGGGAGGCAACAGCACTCCCCACGCCAGCACAGTGTCAACGAATGCCAGCCATGGTGAAGCTTCGACCCAATCAAGTGCTGATACCAAACAAGCGGCCGATACAAAGCCAGCAGCAGACGATAAACCGTCAGCAGGCGCCAAAACGGCAGGCGCTAAGCCAACAAACAGTGGCAGTCATGCGTCTGGAAATGCTGCGCACGTCCCACCTACTGCCAACAACGCTAGCAACAACAGTGGTGGTGGTAACAAAGGCAGTGGTATCGCCATTGTGCTGGTGATTATCCTGGCTCTGGCCATTGGTTTTGTCGCTTGGCAAGGATGGCAGCGCTTGGATAACCAGCAGCAGCGTATTGACGAGCTCGCCCAGCAAACGCAAAACAATGCCTCACAGCAGGAAGTGAACGATCTAACATCGCGTATTGAAAGCAGTGAAGCTGAACGCAGCCAGGCGCTAGAAAACACGATGAGTGAACTACGTAGCGAGCTGGATAGTTATCGTGGTGAGGTCAACAACACACTAGACAACGTGCTGGCGCAGCTTTCTCAAGAGCAGGAGACCGACGAGCGCGACTGGTTACACGCCGAAGCCGCTTATCTGCTGCGTCTAGCTAACCAGCGCTTGCAGCTGGAAGGTGATGTTGAAGGCGCTGCTGCATTGCTGCGCACTGCTGATGCGCGCTTAGTCGATGCCGACAATCCAGCGTTAACACCAGTACGCCGTGAAATTGCTAATGAACTGGCTGCTCTTGACGCCGTGCCGCAAGTTGACCGCACTGGCATCTATCTTGCGCTGAACGCTCAACAAGAGCGTATCGCTGGCCTACGCCTATCGCAAGAAATTGAGGAGCGTGCCGTTACCTCTGGTATTGAGCAGCCGCCCACGGGCACCTTCCAACGTCAGTTGGCCCGCTTTGGTGAAGAGTTAAAAGATCTTGTAGTGATCCGTCAGCATGACGAGGCATTAGAAACATTGATTACTCCAGAGCAAGAGTCCTACCTGCGTCAAAGCCTACGCTTGATCCTTGAACAGTCCCAGCTGGCGCTGCTCAAAGAAGAGCAAGAACTGTACGAAGCAAGTATTGATAAGGCGCTGGAACTGCTCAACGGCTACTACGACATCGAACGCGAAGAGACGCAAAGCGTTATTGCTCGCCTGCAAGAATTGAAGCAAACCCAGGTACAACCTGAGCTACCGGATATCAGCGCTTCTCAACAGGCGCTAGCGAGCTTCATTGAGAACCGTTTTGAGTCGCGTCGCCAAGGTGGAGGTGATGCATGAGAAAATTAATTCTCTTAATTGTTGCCGGTCTCGCGGTCGGCGCACTGTTTGGGCACCTGATGATGTCAGTGCCTGGTTATTGGCTAATACGCGTTGGTGACACCTCGCTACAAACGTCATTCTGGTTTGGCTTGGTGCTGCTGCTAGGCGCGTTTATTGTTTTGCATTTTGCGCTACGTTTGCTCTCCGGCATTATTCGCCCAGTCGGACGCTTTCGCACTTGGAACAGCCGAGCCCGCAACCGTCGTGCGATGAAACGCACCGTGCGTGGTTTGGTTGCTTTAACTGAAGGCCGCTGGAAAAAAGCTGAGAAAACGTTGGTACGCGCGGCTGACGATTCCAGCACACCTCTTGTGAATTATCTTTCTGCGGCACTGGCAGCGCATTACCAAGGCCATCATGAAAAATCCCAGGAGCATTTGAATCAAGCACAGCTCACCACCGACGGAGCCGACACGGCCATCGGCCTAATGCAGGCTCAACTGATGATTGACCGTCAGCAGCCTGAAGAGGCACTGGCCATTCTGAACCGGCTGGATAAGAAACTGCCCAACCACCCTCAAGTGCTCAAGCTTCTTAAGCAAGTCCACCTAAGCGTTAACGACTGGGAAGGCCTACGCCGTTTAATACCGCGTCTAGCTGCACAAAAACTGATCACCCAGCAAGAGCGTGAACAACTGGAGTTTAAAGCGTACCGCGAGCTGATTGTTTTTGAGGCTAAAAACCCCACTAACATTGAGCGCGTGCGAGGCCTCTGGGCCGATATGCCGGACTATCTACGGGGCAATACCGAACTCATCGTGCTTTACACCGAAGCGCTTTTACAAGCCAACGAAGAGCCGATTGCCGAGCGCTTGCTCAACCATTCGTTGGATAACCACTGGGATGCGCGCTTGGTTAAACGTTATGGCTTAATCAACGTTGATGCCGCCCGCCAATTAGCAAAAGCGGAAAAGTGGTTGCAAGAGCGTCCTAACGACCCCGAACTCCTGCTGGCCTGTGGTCGGCTGTCGCTGCGGACTGGCAAATGGGAGAAAGCGCTGGAGTACTTTGAAGCTAGCCAGCGCCAACGTCCTAGTGGTGAAGTTTGTGCAGAACTTGCACGCCTCTACGCAAGTCTTGGTGAGCACAACAAAAGTCAGCTCTATTACCGCCACAGCGTCGATATGCTCGCTAAGTCACTGCCTTCGCTCCCACAGCCAAGCGATGCTAATGACAGCAAGCAAAGCGAACCCCAAACATCCGTTAAGAAAAGCGCGTAACAATCTAAACAGCAACAATCAAAAAGGGTGCTCATTGAGCACCCTTTTGTATATTTACGCGTTGATACCTGTCCATTCATATGCATAGCATTGTACGCCAGCATTCCTGGCTATTTAGCCAACGATAACAGCACTGCCTCCAGTGCTGCGCAATACCCTTGAACCCCTAAGCCTGCAATCACACCATCAGCCCGTAAAGAGACATAGGAGTGATGCCGAAACGCTTCACGTTTATGTACATTGGATAAATGGACTTCAATTACTTTGCCATCAAACGCATTCAGCGCGTCAAGAATCGCGACAGAGGTATGGGTATAAGCCGCCGGATTAATAATAATCGCCTGGGTACTATCAAGACGCGCGGCATGGATAGCATCGATCAGCTCGCCTTCGTGGTTGCTTTGCAGGCATGTAATATCACAACCTGACATCACTGCTTTTTCACGCAGAAGATTATTTACGTCTTCTAAGGTGTCGTAGCCATAGATCTCTGGCTGGCGACTCCCCAGCAAATTGAGATTCGGTCCATGAAGCACCAAGACTTTTCCCTGACGCATGACGTTCTCCTGAACGGTGTATTGGGCCTAACATTCATCGGCAAAAATAACGCTAAAGCCCCGTTCTATCACCTTCCTCGTAACACTGCCAGCGCCTGCTCAAGAGATGCCTGCTGGCGCTGAGCATAGAGCGCAATCTCATCAATTACCGCAGCCCCCAGGTGTTGCTCAAACTGAGCCTGATTCGCATGGCTTGAGTACTCATCACGCTGATGTTCGCCCAGGTTCGATTGGAAGATACCTGCAGCACTCACAGGCAAAAAATCTTCATAGATCATCGGCTGACAAACCAGTGCGCCCTGCTCAATTAACACCTCAACCCCAGCGGCATCCACGTTATCTGGCAAAGCTACCTGCTTACCTGGCACTGCGTAGTAATGAAAGAACGCTAATGCCTCCCGCCGCAGCGTGGCGTCGTCATCGGGAAATGCCTGAAACACCTCCGCCAGCTGCGCTTGATGAGTCGCGTTGTCCGGTGCCACGGGTAATGACCGTGATTCTGCCAGTAAATGGTCGTAAAGCTCGCGGCCTTTATGGGTCAAGGCAACGCCACGCTGTTCAATTTCACCAAAGCGGGCAGTGTGGTGGCCTTGGGCATTATCAGCAAAGGTGATGGTTTCTTCGAGCGCTTTAAAACTGGTTTGGCGTAGCAAAATAGGACACACCCGACGCGGTGGGCCTTCAATCACCGCTTTTGGATTAATTCCAACGTCCGGCATGCGACGTTGCACCTCATCAATATCCAGGGTCCGTGGCGTTAAATGATTGATATGCGGCCCATGAAAGCACACCACATCAGCGATCAGGCGGTGTTCTTTGTGCAATCGGTGGTAGGTCTCGACATCCACCGTTGCATCGTGATGCCAGCGAAACGTCGTAAGGGCGGCCTCTACAAAGGCGTCAGCATCATTCGTGCTCAAACCGCCCTGCTGTTCACAGCGCTCTATTAGCGCGACTGCTTGGGGCGTAACGATCTCACGGCGCTGCAAAATTTCCCGTGCCTGCTCTCGTAGCGCCGCGTTTTCAATTAATTCAAGGCGCAGTAACGATGTAAATACCCTAAATGGGTTACGCTTCAGTGCTTCATCATCGACGGGCCGAAAGGCCGTAGAGTGAACCGGCACCCCCGCAGCGGCTAAATCGTAGTAGCCTACTGGCACCATGCCCATAACCGCAAACATCCGTCGCAACAACGAAAGTTCTTCCGGTAGCCCCACACGAATCGCCCCATGACGTTCAACGTTAATACGTGAAAGCTCCCCTGTGGCCGCTAACGCATCCGCTAGCGCAGGATCCTGACTGAGCGCGTCATCATTCACCACTTCAACCAGCGAAAGCAGCGTGCCGTATTGGGGTACTTCCTGTTGATACATCGCTGACATCGCTTTCGAAAACTGGTCACGAATATCATCAGAGCTAACGTAATCGGAACACATGGGCAGTCCTATTGATTGGCAACACATTTAGACATGGCGAACATGACTGTCGAGGAGCTAGTTGGCATAGTAGCGCTGCCAGCATCAGAAAAATTTCATAATTTTCGCGTTTACCTTCATTTAAACGCCTTTCATGACGCGCTATGCCACCCTCGTTCCGTCAGGTAGTTGCCAAATAGAGTTACACTAACGATCAAAATGAAGATAAAAAAGAAGCTTAAACGCCCATGAAAAACCCCGCCATGACGCCACCGCTATACCTTGGTCTCCCCATGTGGGCCAATCAAGACTGGTTGGGCAGCCTGTACCCACGCCACGCTAAAACGGATCTGCTGAATGACTATGCGGCGGTTTTTTCAAGCGTTGAGGGCAACACAACGTTTTATAGCGGCGCACCAAAGCCAGAAATAGTGGCCGCGTGGGCGCGGCAAACTCCACCCCATTTTCGTTTCTGCTTTAAACTGCCTGCCACGATCACCCATGACCAGCGTTTAACCCAACCCGAAAATGCCTGGGCGTTTATAGAGGCACTCGCGCCACTGCATGATCGTCTTGGCCCCACCATGATTCAGCTACCGCGCGAATTCGGCCCTTCGGAGCTGCCCCAGCTAGAAACACTCCTTGCACAATGGCCGGCCCACTTACCGTGTGCAGTGGAGGTACGCCACCCCGCTTTTTTCCTCAAAGGCGATGCTGAAAAAGCCCTTAACCGCTTGTTAATAACTTATTCAGCTAACCGCGTGATGCTTGATGTTCGTCCGGTGTTTTCAACCCCTGCTAATGGCCATCCTGGCTTAGCGCATGCTCAGCAAGAAAAGCCGAAACTCCCGCTACACGTGCTTTCCACAGCAAATTATCCAGTCATTCGCTTCATTGGGCATATTGACAAAACAATTAATACAGACTATTTCACGCCGTGGATTGATCGGCTTGCCCTGTGGATAAGTCAGGGGAAAACCCCTTTCTTATTTGTGCATACTGCCGATAACCACGCGTCACCAGAACTAGCACGCTGTTTGTACCATGAAGTGCAACACCGCGTTACTTTGCCCGCCCTTTCGTCATTCGCTGGTGAGAAGCAGAGCCAACTGTTTTGATCAGTCTTTTTAGGCTAACTGACTGGCAACCCCCACCATGATCGGATAAATTGCGCGTACTTTCGGAAAATAACGCTGGAACCTTTCTATTTTCCGAAAATCGGCACATTAGGCTAATAACGCCTTATTACAATTAACTAAACAGGTGATTTCATGGCAAAACTTGCACATGCACAGTGGTCATCGCGCATGGGGTTTGTGCTGGCGGCCGCTGGTTCGGCCGTTGGCCTTGGCAACATTTGGCGCTTTTCTTATATGGTGGGCGACAGCGGTGGTGCAGCTTTCGTGCTTGTCTACCTTGCGTGCGTGGCGTTAGTAGGCCTGCCCATTTTGGTCGCTGAGTGGATGATTGGCCGTCGTGGCCAGAAAAACCCAATTAATACCATGGCTGACCTAGCTGCTGATCACGGTAAATCAAAAGCATGGGCATTAGTTGGCGTGAGCGGCGTGTTGGCAGCCTTTTTGATTTTGTCTTTTTACAGTGTCATTGGGGGCTGGTCACTGAACTACACCCTAGGTTCAGTCATTGGTACGTTTAACGGCCAAGATGCTGACGCAATTAGCGGTCTTTTTGGCGGCATGCTGGCTAGTCCGGTTACCCTACTTCTTTGGCATACCGCCTTTATGGTGCTTGTCATCGGGATTGTGGCGCGAGGCGTTACTAAAGGCCTGGAAAGCGCAGCACGGCTGCTAATGCCTGCCCTGGTGGTATTAATGTTGATACTGGTGGGCTATGGCGTAGCCAGCGGCTATTTTGGTGAAGCGCTAGCGTTTATGTTCCGCCCTGACTGGAGTGCGCTGAATGGTGGTGTCGTACTTGCTGCCATGGGCCAAGCCTTCTTCACCCTATCGCTGGGTATGGGCATCATGATGGCTTACGGCTCTTACCTTGGCGAAGACGTTAATCTTATTAGCACGGCACGCACGGTGATCATTCTTGACACGGTGATTGCACTGCTGGCGGGGCTAGCAATCTTCCCCATTGTGTTTGCGAATGGCCTTAGTGCTGGAGAAGGTCCAGGCTTGATTTTTGTCACGTTGCCATTGGCGTTCGGTAATATGGCAGGCGGTACAATTTTGGGCTTGATGTTCTTCTTGCTGCTGACCTTTGCGGCCTTAACATCAGCGATTTCATTGCTGGAGCCAACGGTAGAAATGCTCGAGGAGCGTACGCCAATGTCTCGTGTCACCGCCACATTAGCGAGCGGGATTGGCGTATGGCTGCTTGGCGTTGCCGCATTGTTGTCGTTTAACGTATGGTCAGAGGTACTGTTCTTCGGCCTCAATATTTTCGATCTACTCGATACGTTTACTAGCAAGATCCTACTACCACTAACCGGCTTAGGGGCCATTGTGTTTGTTGCGTGGTGTTTGAAGCGCGACAGCGTAGAAGCCGAGCTTGGGCTTTCATCCACTGGCGTTAGCGTATGGAATGTCATCGCACGCTTCGTAGCGCCCGCGGGGGTTATTGTTGTGTTTGTCACCGGGCTACTTTAAGCCTTCGCTGACGACCGTAACGCAGGATACCGCCCTAAGCGTGAACGGGGCGGATCTGATGCACCGCCCGCTTATCTCTAAGTGCGCTTTTTAATTAATGCAATTCGCTCTCTTGCTGTTCTTCATCATCTGGCAAGGGAGCGATATCCCGCGATAACTTCTGAAACTCCCGATGCAGTTCAATTCCCCGACGCGCCCGCAGGCTGCGCTGGGCTGCACTGCGCCGACGTTGAACATGTTCATCGACTTCTATACTCATAAAGATGTCGAGCAGTTCGCTTTTTACCGAGGTAATTCGTTCGATATTTCTCATAATCGACGTTCCTCCAGGTGAATATGCCTACGTCCACCTGCATCCGTGACGACTGTTTTTCAAATGATGCAGTGCGGCACTTCACTTCTTACTATAACCTACTTGACAAAATGATGACGAATCCTGCTGAAATGTCTTAACGACGTTTAAACGCATGAGTAAATCGCATTTATACTGTTTCTGCATCGTGCCCTCTGCAACGTACGCTGCAGAGAACACTCAGGCATACTGTTATCAGTATGCCTGCATAAGCACTAAAGAGAATTTAAGGAGCTGAACGTGAGCCGCGCCCTGTTCGATGAAATGAGACGCCGCATGGAGCATTTTCGTCGCTCCGAACAAAAGGTTGCGCGGTTTGTACTGCGCAACCCAGACGAGGTCATCCACATGCGGATTGTCGACCTCGCAACAGAGGCTAAAGTCAGCGAGCCCACCGTCGTGCGCTTCTGTCGCGCGCTTGGCTGCAACGGGTTCCAAGACTTTAAGCTCCAGCTTGCCCAAATGCTGGCCAGTGGCAGTCAGTTTGCCCAGTTCTCGATGAACGATAGCGATTCGGTTGCTGAGTTTTCCCACAGTATTTTTGACTCCACGGTGGGCACGCTTTTATCGGTACGCGACCGTCTTGATAATGATGCCCTTGGGCGGGCCGTCAATGCGCTTGCCATGGCAAACCGCGTCGAGTTCTATGGCTTTGGGGCGTCCGGTGCCGTGGCTTTCGATGCCCAACACAAGTTCTTCCGCCTGCAAATATCGACCTCAGCTTATGCCGACCCTCATATGCAGAACATGTCGGCGGTCACGCTCAAAGAGGGTGATGTGGTGGTCGCCATCTCACAAACAGGCCGAACCAAAGCGCTGGTCGCTAGCGTTCGCTTAGCGCGTGAGGCAGGAGCCACCGTTATTGGCCTGTGCCCGAGTGACTCGCCGCTGGCCAGCGAAGTGAGCCTGCCGCTGTACATCGACGTGCATGAAGATACCGAAATCTACACTCCGCTTAGCTCACGAATCGCCCATTTGGTACTGATCGACGTCCTTGCCGTTGGCGTTGCCAAAACGCGTGGCCCAAAGCTTGCTGAACAACTGAAAGCCGTCAAGAAGAGCCTGAATACGCTGCGTTACCCCGAAGAGTCGTAGTGCCTATCGACTGTATGCACAGCCAGTTCGCTGGCTGTGCTAAACTGGCCGCCCATTTTTCGAACCGGCAGCGGCTTATATGGACGACGTCACGGCGATACTTGATCAGCTTAACCCTGCCCAGCGCGAAGCGGTAAGCGCGCCCCAAGGCAACTTACTGGTACTGGCGGGAGCCGGGTCCGGTAAAACCCGCGTGCTGGTTCATCGCATTGCTTGGCTAATGCAGGCTGAAGGGCTTTCACCGTATGCCTTGTTGGCGGTTACGTTTACCAACAAAGCCGCGCGGGAAATGCGCACCCGTCTGGAAGCGCTGCTAAGTATCTCCATGCGCCATGTATGGGTCGGCACCTTTCACTCTATCGCTCACCGCTTGCTGCGCACTCACTGGCAGGATGCTCGGCTACCACAGCACTTTCAAATCATCGACTCCGATGACCAGTTACGGCTGGTAAAGCGAATGCTCAAAGATTACGCCATCGATGATGAGCGCTTCCCGCCCCGTCAGGTGCAGGGCTTCATCTCTGGCTGCAAAGAGGCAGGGCTCCGCCCACATCAAGTAAACGTGGACGGCGATGGTTATCTTGGCCAGATGGTCGAGCTATATGAGCGCTATCAATTTACCTGCGAACGCGGCGGCCTAGTGGACTTCGGCGAACTACTACTGCGCAGTCTTGAGCTGTTGCGCGACAACCCGCCACTTCTCAATCATTACCGCGAACGCTTTGGTCATGTATTGGTAGACGAGTTTCAGGACACTAATACGCTGCAATATGCATGGTTAAAGCTTCTCACCGGGCAGCAAACACCGATGACCGCTGTCGGTGACGATGACCAGTCAATTTACGGTTGGCGCGGTGCTAAAGTGGAAAATATTCGCCGCTTTGAGGAGGAGTTTCCTGATACGCACACTGTACGCCTAGAGCAGAACTACCGTTCCACTAGCGCGATTCTGGAGGCCGCTAACACGCTGATTAGTCATAACAGTGAGCGGCTAGGCAAAAACCTGTGGACTGACGGTGTCGAAGGCGACCCTATTTCTATCTACGCCGGGTTTAACGACTTAGAAGAAGCCCGCTATATCGTCGATACCATCAAAGAAAAGGTCGATGAAGGGTTTAATCGCCGCGATATTGCCATTCTTTACCGCTCTAATGCTCAGTCGCGTTTACTGGAGGAGACGCTGATCCGCCAAGGGATGCCCTACCGTATTTACGGAGGACATCGCTTCTATGAACGTTTAGAGATCAAAAATGCCCTCGCCTACCTGCGGCTACTGCTTAATCGTGATGACGATGCCTCTCTGGAGCGCGTGATTAACGTGCCCACCCGCGGGATTGGCACCCGCACGGTTGAAATTGTGCGCCATCGCGCCCGAGAGCAAAGCGTTTCACTGTGGCAGGCGCTGCACGATGCCATCCAAGACGGCACGCTAAAAGGCCGTGCAGCCAACGCCGTGCAGACATTTGCCAACCTCATTGAGCAATTAGACAACGATGCATCTGGCTTGCCACTGCATGAAATTATCGACCATGTCACCGCTCATACTGGCCTTATCGAGCATCACAAGAGCGAGCGCGGCGAAAAAGGGCAAGCGCGCGTGGAAAACTTGGAAGAACTGGTGACCGCTGCTCGCGCCTTTACCCATGGCGATGCCTTCGAAACCCCTGAAGCGGGGGAAGGAATGGCGGCGCTGGAAGCATTTCTTTCTGAAGCGGCGCTTAACGCAGGCGACCATGAAGCCGATGAGTTTGAAGACAGTGTGCAATTGATGACACTGCACTCTGCCAAAGGCTTGGAGTTCCCCGTGGTGTTTATTGCCGGCGTTGAAGAGGGCCTGTTTCCTCATAAAATGTCGATCGAAGAGCCAGGGCGACTCGAAGAGGAAAGGCGACTTTGCTATGTCGGCGTTACCCGCGCAATGCAGAAACTCTACCTGACCCATGCCGAAACCCGCCGTCTGCACGGCAAAGAAGTGTTTCCCAGGCCATCGCGTTTTCTACGTGAACTTCCCCCCCATCTATTGGAAGAAGTCCGCCTACGTGGTCATATTTCGCGTCCCGTTACCGCTTCACGCTCAAGTTTTACGCAGCAGCGTGTTGAAAGCGACGGCGATCTGCCTGCTCTACATGTTGGCCAGCGGGTAATGCACCCAGTGTTTGGCGAAGGCATTATTCTTAATGCAGAAGGCGAAGGAGCCCGCGCTCGGGTTCAAGTCAGCTTTGAAGGGGAAGGGGTGAAATGGCTCGTACTAGGGTTTGCCAAACTCGCCCCACTTTGATCGGTGTTAACGTAAGCGTAAAGCTGTAGGCGAGCACTTGCCCATTAAAACCTGCTTAGCGCATACTGGCTAGTGGACACTGCGCTCACTGCGCGTTAATAAAAAAACATCAGATAATTTCGGAGTTATGCCCGCCATGCAACGCCGTCAATTTCTCAAAACCGCCGGCCTAGGTGCCGCCGGTGTCGCTGCTGCGCCTTTTGTTTCCACCGCTAGCGCCAACGAAACCTACACTTGGGACATGGTCACCTCCTGGCCGAAAAACTTCCCCGCGCTTGGTACAGGTGCCAATGACTTCGCACGTCGAGTTGAGCAACTCTCCAATGGCCGCATGCGCATACGCGTACACGGCGCTGGTGAACTTGTTCCTGCACTTGAAGTGTTTGATGCAGTCGCTGCTGGTACTGCCGAGATGGGACATTCCGCGTCCTACTACTGGCGCGGCAAGGTCGCAGCCTCACAGTTTTTCACCGCGGTACCGTTCGGTATGAACACCACTGAAATGAACGCATGGCTGTATCACGGTGGCGGTCAGGAACTGTGGGATGAAATTTACGCCAACCATAACCTAAAGCCTTTTGCTGTCGGCAACACCGGCACACAAATGGGCGGCTGGTTTAAAAAAGAGATCAACTCCCTAGATGACATGCAGGGCCTGAAACTGCGTCTTCCGGGCCTTGCTGGCGAAGCCATGAACGGCATTGGCGTTAGTACTGTCAACATGCCTGGTTCAGAAATTTTTACCTCGTTGCAAACCGGCGCTCTCGATGCCGCTGACTGGGTTGGGCCTTACAATGACATGGCATTTGGTCTTCACCAAGTGGCGGATTACTACTACACCTCTGCTTGGAATGAACCAACAGCCGTACTAGAAGGCACTGTTAATCTAGACGCCTGGAATGCGCTACCTGAAGACCTTCAAGATGTTATTCGTGAAGCCGCGCGAGCCTCTAACCTCGCCATGATTAGCGAATTTGCCTATCGTAATGCCCAGGCATTGGAAACTCTGGTCGATGAGCATGGCGTTCAACTACGCACCTTCCCGGAAGATGTAATGGCGGCACTGTATGAATCTTCAAAAGAGGCCATTCAACGCCAAGTAGACAATGACGAAGAGTCACGCCGTGTTTATGAATCCTACTCAGCCTTTCAAAAAGTAGTGCGTCCGTTCAGCGATGTAGGTGAATACGCTTACCTGAAAAACCGCGATAATGTCGGTGCCTAGAGACACCACGGTCTGTTAGTAGCACTAAAAAAGGGCGCCAAGGCGCCCTTTTCATTTCTAATGATTGTCAACGTTTTCAGCCATGTACTGCACGAATACGTCCATTATCGTCTAACGCCACCATGACAAAACGTGCTTCGGTCACTTTCTGTCGCTCTTCCAAATAGCGACCATGGGGAGGACGCACCCATACCTCAACATTAATCTTAATCGAGCTACGGCCTATTTCCCGCACGCTGGTGTAAACACTTACCATTGAACCTACACGCACTGGGCTTAAAAAATCCATCGCTTCAATTGCTACGGTTGCTGTGCGGCCGCCTGCCTCTCTGCCTGCGGCCAGCTCGGCGGCTTGGTCCATTTGATTAACTAGCCAGCCACCCGGAATATCACCATAGAGATTGGTATCTTGCCGAGAAGCCAGTAACTTTAAGGTGAGCTGCCCCTGCGGAGCAGGTACATCGTCCAAATCAGTATCCAGCGGTGTCATAAGGTAGTCGCTTCAAAAGGTTATTGTTGTGATGTTGCTGCATCGCAATAGGCTGGTAATAGTTAATCACAAGAGGGGTGTCGTTTGAAGCGTTACAATTTACGACGAACGAGGAAATATCGGTTGCTGCTGATTGTCACTGGTTGGCTTCTAATGACAAGTAACTTTGCCTGGAGCCAGCCAGCCTCGGTGAGCGGCACATTAGGTGCTGTCGGTTCTGACACCATGGCAGGCTTGGTGCTGCGCTGGGGCGAAGCCTTAAGCGCTCGCTATCCAGATATTAACCTGCAGTTTCAAGCTGGCGGCTCAGCTAGCGCACCGACTGCCCTGGTGGCTGGTACAACTCGACTAGGTCCTATGTCGCGCCCAATGAGCGAAGCAGAACGCCAGCAATTTATTGACCGCTACGGCTATCCACCGCTTGAACTTCGCGTTGCCCAGGATGCACTAGTCGTGGTGGTGCATCGCCATAACCCGCTGGACACCCTGACACTCCAACAAGTCGATGCCATTTTTTCAACTAGCCTCGCTTGCGGTGCTCCCCAGCCCATCCGGCGTTGGAGCACACTGATGACAGCAACAGACTGGCCCTATGGCCAAATAGCTCCGCATGGTCGAAATCTAGCATCAGGAACCTATGGACTCTTCCAAGAAAAAGCTCTTTGCAACGGCGAGTTCAGGCGCGATATCAGCGAACACCTAGGCTCGTCAGCGGTCATCGCTGCTGTCGGTGAATCCTTCAACGCCATAGGCTATGCAGGCTATAACCATCTGAATTCCATGGTACGTGCACTTCGCCTAGTAGATGAGCACGGCACCGCTATTGCGCCTGACGAACGCTCCATACAACAGGGAAACTATCCATTGTCACGCGACCTCTATCTTTACGTTAATCTGCCTCCCAGCGAATCACTACCGCCCGTGGAACAAGCCTTTCTATCGCTTATTTTTTCCGACGCAGGTCAGCAGATTGTTAAAGCAGCAGGCTTTGTGCCGCTCCCTAAACGCCTACGCGATGCTCAGCGCCAACGCCTGTGAGCTGTCATTTAATTGTCACAAACAAACGATAGGGTAAGGGGACTCCACCATGCATGCTTATTTTTGTGACGGCTTTCGCTTTTCTATGATGTCGACATGACTCCTCCTCGGCTACCCTTTTCGCGTCAGCCGCTGCGCCACATGCAAGACAGACTTGCCACTGGGCTTATTACCGCCGGTGGTATTGGTGTCTTATTGGCCATTTTAGCGATTGGCATTTTCCTAATATGGGAAACGCTACCGCTGCTCGCTTTTGGCGACACAGTCTCTTTCAATAAACTTTCGCCCCTGGCCTGGGGCACGTTAAAAGCCGCACTGGCTGCCATGCTATTCGCAACACCCATTGCCCTGGGTGCAGCGATGTACTCAGCGCTATTTATGTCAGCACGTCTTCGTAGCCGTTTAAAGCCAACGCTTGAACTGATGGAAGCAGTACCAGGTGTTGTCATTGGCTTTATTGCCGGTTTACTACTCGCCCCTTGGGTAGAGCGACACCTGGCCAGCACCCTACTAATCATCATTTGGTTACCACTTAGCGCCGTCTTTGCGGGGTACCTGTGGCACCGGATTGCTGCCCGCTTTCGCCAGCGGCTGCCGCTTTCCTGGGCTGGTTTATGGCTTCTTCCCTGGCTGGCCGGCATGACGGTTCTGGCTATGTGGATGGCTCCCCTTATCGAGCAGCATTGGCTTGGCGGCGATCTGCGTCGTTTGTTGGATCAACGTTACGGTCTTGATTACGCCACGCGAAATGCATTAATTGTAGGCATTGCCATGGGGTTTGCGGTGATACCCAGCATTTATTCGCTTGCAGAAGATGCGCTCGCGGATGTGCCCCCTACTTTAATGGAAGGCGCCCAGGCACTAGGGGCTAGTCGCTGGCAAGCGCTTTGGAAAGTTGCCTTACCCACTGCAGCGCCCGGCGTTTTTTCAGCCGTGATGATTGGTGCTGGCCGCGCCGTTGGCGAAACCATGATTGTCTTAATGGCCAGCGGCAACACCGCGCTCTTTAGCGCCAGTCCGTTTGAAGGTCTACGTTCACTATCAGCCTCTATCGCCATTGAACTTCCCGAGGCATCACCGGGTGGGTTGACCTACCACTTGCTGATAATGGCAGCACTGGCCTTATTCATTTTTACTTTTGTGGTGAACACGTTAGCTGAAATAGTCAGGCAACGCCTGCGCCGACGCTATCAACGCTTAGGAGGCACACGCTAATGCATTGGCAGCGTGTTGGCTTGTCAAAAAGCAGTTTTTCAAACATAAACGGTAGCGGGCTCTGGCCGTGGCTTTGTGCTGCCTGTGTGTCGCTTTCGTTATTAATGTTGGCATCATTAATAACGCTATTGGCGGTTCGCGGGCTAGGCCATTTTTGGCCAGCATCTCTTGAGGAAGTCACCCTAAATTCAGGTGAGGTTGTGATTGGACAACCGGTACGTGAAATGGCGCTGCCTAAAGGAGCAGGGACTGAGCGGCTCTATTTCACTGGTAATCAAGAGGTGACGGGAAGCAACTGGCACTGGATTGCCATTGATGACATTAGCCAGCAGACCAAGCCAGCAGATCTTATCCGCTTAACGCGTACCCCATGGGGCGATTTTATCGGCCGTTTAACCGCTGTGGAGAGTAGCGATCAACGACTAACAGACCAGGCAGCCTGGGCCTTCATCCAAGATGCGCTTGCCTTACCCGTCAACCAACGGCCCCCTGGAACGTTAGTGCTAGCCACCGCAGACGGCCAAACCCTTCGTCAACCGCTGGCGAATGTTAGCCACTTTCAATCGCCGAACGCTATGTCCTGGGGGGAAAAAACCATCGCCTGGGGGCAGCGCATCTGGCAATTTCTAAGTGAAGGCCCACGTGCTGCGAATACAGGCGGAGGTGTGTGGCCAGCCATTTTTGGCACCGTATTAATGGTCATTTTGATGTCAGTGATCGTTACCCCATTTGGAGTTCTCGCTGCTATTTACCTTAACGAAATTGCCCATCAAAACCGCTTAACACGTTTGGTACGCATTGGCGTACGAAACCTTGCAGGCGTGCCCTCGATTGTTTATGGCGTGTTTGGTCTTGGGGTATTTGTATACGGAATAGGTGGCTCTATCGATAGCTGGTTTTTTAGTGATGAGTTGCCTTCACCCACTTTTGGCACCGGTGGCCTATTGTGGGCATCGCTAACACTGGCTTTGCTCACATTACCCGTGGTGATTGTTGCTACCGAAGAAGGGCTTGCTCGCATACCCGATGCACAACGGGAAGGCGCGGTTGCACTGGGCGCTACGCGTTTTGAAATGTTGACGCGGGTTGTGCTGCCCATGGCAACACCCGCCATGCTAACCGGGGTAATTTTGGCGATTGCTAGAGCGGCTGGAGAAGTAGCGCCACTAATGTTAGTTGGCGTTGCTAAGTTAGCGCCTCAAATGCCTGTAGATGGCGACTTTCCCTACCTTCATCTAGAGCGCAAATTTATGCACCTCGGCTATCATTTATTTGATACTGCCTTTCACGGTGAAGATGTACAGGCTGCCATTCCCTTGGTTTTCGCTACCGCGCTACTACTGGTGTTAATTGTGCTAGTGCTTAACCTAACTGCCATATTTCTGCGTCATTATCTAAGGCGTCAGCGAGGAAACGAATGTTAGCGTCCTTATCGTCCGACAAGGTGGCTCCAACACCCGTGACGCATTTTTCAGCTGAACAACGCTGTTTGAGCATTCACCACTTTCACCTCGCTTATGCGGGGAAAATGGCGTTAAACGACCTAACGTTAGACCTACCGCGCCACAGCGTAACGGCCTTTATTGGCCCCTCTGGCTGCGGTAAATCAACGCTGTTGCGCGCAATCAATCGGCTACACGACCTTAATGAATCGGTAACACATAGCGGCCATATTCAGCTTGAAGGACAAGATATTCATGCACCAGACATGAATGTCACCGAGTTGCGGCGGCGCGTTGGGATGGTGTTTCAGACGCCAAACCCTTTCCCTATGTCGATTTATGAAAACGTTGCCTTTGGCCTACGTTTACAACAGCGTTTACCCAAGCGAAAAAGAGACGACATCATCGAATGGGCTCTAACATCGGCAGCGCTATGGGATGAGGTAAAAGATCGGTTACATCGCTCGGCGTGGCAGCTATCCGGAGGCCAGCAACAGCGCCTAGTCATTGCTCGTACGCTGGCCGTGCAGCCAGATGTGTTGCTACTCGACGAACCAGCGTCAGCGCTAGACCCTATCTCAACCTTAAAAATCGAAGAGCTAATCCGTAACCTAAAGTCACAGCTAACCCTGGTGCTGGTTACCCACAATATGCAGCAAGCCGCGCGGGTTTCTGACTACACGGCTTTTTTGCAGCACGGTGAACTCATTGAGTACGGGCCAACGGATCAAGTGTTCACCAACCCGCGTTTACAACGCACCGAAAACTACATCACCGGCCGCATTACCTAGGCCCTAAAGACATTACGTCAGGAGTGCTCAATGGATATTACGAGCGATACCCACAGCCAGCATATCTCTCGCCAATTCAACCAAGAATTGGAAGAGCTAAAAACCCACCTGATGGCCATGGGCGGCCTGGTGGAAAAACAAGTGCAAGATGCAGTTTTTGCGCTACTTGAAGGCGATAGCCGTCTTGCTGAAAAAGTGCGCGATAATGATCGCCAAGTAAACGACCTGCAACTGCAGATTGACGATGAATGCACCCGCGTACTGGCTCGTCGTCAGCCAGCGGCTTCCGATTTGCGCTTGGTGCTAGCGGTGATTCGCGCAACATCTGACCTTGAGCGCATCGGCGACGAAGCCAGCAAAATTGCTCGAAATGCATTACTTTTAAGCGAAAATAGCGGCAATATTCGCGGTCTAGTAGAAGTGCGCCATATTAGCGAGCATGTGCGTAAAATGCTACGCGATGCGCTTACCGCTTTCGCGCGTTTTGATACCGAACTTGCGATGCAAGTTGTCCGCGAAGATGAGTTCGTTGACGACGAGTACGGTAGCGCCATGCGCTCGCTAATGACCTTTATGATGGAAGACTCGCGTTCGATTAGCTCCGTGCTTAGCATCATGTGGGTGCTACGCGCCTTGGAACGCGTGGGTGATCATGCCAATAACCTAGCTGAGTACGTCGTCTACCTAGTAAAAGGGTTAGATATACGCCA
The DNA here is from genome assembly GCF_000712975.1 of Vreelandella neptunia. GTDB lineage: Bacteria > Pseudomonadota > Gammaproteobacteria > Pseudomonadales > Halomonadaceae > Vreelandella > Vreelandella qaidamensis. The sequence continues at coordinate 622,196 of NZ_JHQL01000002.1, forward strand.
CAGCGACCCCGATTCTATCGACCCGCAAGTGCTTAAAAAATCTTGACCTAGCACTCAATTCCTCCTGCAATACGCCCAGATAATTTATCTGGGCGTTTTTATAAGGAGCAGGCATGTTGGATGCGATAACAGCGCTAAGTCGAGGTACACGTCTGGTGTACACAAAGGGCTTGCGGCGCTATATTTTCCTACCCATTCTGGTCAATATCTTCGTTTATGCTGGCATGCTGAGTTTTGTAGTCAACCGCTTTTCTGGCTGGCTAGACAGCGCCATGATGATGGTACCAAGCTGGTTAGAGTGGTTGTCATGGCTCATCTGGCCTCTGTTCTTTATCAGTCTGCTGCTGGTAATCTTTTTTACCTTTACCCTGGTTACCCACTTAATTGCCGCACCTTTCTATGGATTTTTAGCAGCCAAGGTAGAACGCCAAGCGACAGGGCGTGAACCACTGGACGACCGCGGGCTAGCCAAAACCGCCGTCGACGCCTTAGGCCGCGAGCTAGTCAAACTCGGCTATATTCTGCCTCGTATGCTGATACTGTTTGTCATTAGTTGGATACCCGGCCTAAACCTGATAGCCCCTATTTTATGGATACTCTTTTCTGCCTGGATCATGGCGATTACTTATTTAGATTATCCCATGGATAACAATAAGATAACTTTTAGAGATATGCGCACACGACTATCGCAACGGTGGTGGCCCAGTCTCACCTACGGCGGATTAATTATGCTAGTGACCTGGATCCCCCTCGCCAACCTGTTCTTGATTCCCGGCGCGGTGGCAGGTGCCGTATTAATGTGGGATGACCATTACCGTGGTACGCGCGACATTACGTCTCATCGCTAATGGCCTATCTGCTATAACGCTAGCCCAACCTATTTGTTACCTTAAGGTTGTTTGGCTTACCTAGTGTTATCAAGATTAAGCATAAGCCTTGTTAAGAAACAAGGCTCCTACAAGGAATACGACCATGCTGACCCGCGCACTCTGGCTAACGGCTCTCCTCTCTAGCAGCGTCTCTTTTGCATCGGCTCACGACGTTCAAACCGACCAGTTAAGGATTGTTCACCCTTTTGCCACACCAACTCCTCCTGGCGTGGTAAACGGTGCCGCTTATCTGGATATTACAGCTCGTACAGAACCCGTCACACTAGTTGGTGCGCAGTCACCTGTGAGTGACAGTGTTGAGCTGCATGACATGCAAATGGATGGCGATATGATGACAATGCGCCATGTCAGCGCCATTGAAATCGCTAAAGATGAAACACTGACGATGCGCCCGGGTGGCGGCTATCACCTGATGTTAATGGGCTTACACCAGCCACTGGTAGAGGGTGAGCGTTTTCCCATTACGTTAGAGTTTGCTCAACAAGACGACATTGAAATAGAGGTTTGGGTACAAGATGCCCAGCAAGGAAGCACAGATGCTGATCACCATCATCAGCAATAACCACAGCGTGCGTTGCCCTGAGCGGTGCCACCATATAAAAGCCCCATAGAAGTGGGGCTTTATTAATAAACACGCGTGCTTTACCTCATAAATTTAGCCGTCACACTGGTTACCAGCGTGTACTGCTCCCCTCTTCACGATTTAGCTCTTCAGCACGATAACCTGATCTAGCTTTAGACTCTTCATCATCTTTGCTATTACGGCTAGAAGGAGAGTAGATCAGCGTATTTTCGTTATCGTTGATTAAATCCTTAGCTGAATAGCTCGCAGGACCCGAGGTATTGCGCGATTCAGGCTGAATAATTTCTTGATTATCAGCGCGTTCCTGATTCAGCTCTATAGAAGATTGCGCAAATGCCATTGGGCTAGTGATTAGACCAAACAACAAACCTACAACAGCTGCTTTTTTAATTAATGATGTCAACAACATACCTAAAACTCCTTGACCACCTACTACATGGAGTAACCGACAGGCTAATAATACGAGATACCTTTTTGTCAGTCACCAAGCACTATATTTGAATATATTAGCTCTAAGCACTCACTATAACTCAGGCATTAACAAGGCAATAGGGTATGAACCCCCTTTCAACTACCAATAAAATGTGAGCTACACACAAAAATTAATCTACGCAAAAAATTAGACCCCACCGAGGTGGGGTCTTGAGCGCTCTTACTGATCGCGATGTGCACTGCTGGCTTCCTATCCATTTGAGGGACTCCAACCTTGGAATTAACCCTAACCAGCGTGATAATCGTCGAATAATTCAATCCTTGAATTTAAGAGCATCCGTGCAATGAAACATCCGTGTTGCTAAATGACTCATCCATAAGAGTAAGAGCTATACTGACTTTAGAAAATATCAGTTACTAAAGTTAATACTAGACGGGTAAGTCTTACATGCCACTATTTTCTTCTGGCAATTCTTCCGTGCTGTCATAGCCAGCATCTGATTCGCCATGTTCCATTGAGTTAGGTTCCATGTCGCTAGCGTTATCGCCTTCGTCATGGGTCAAATCTTGTTTGTCATACTCACCAGTTCCTGTAGATCCAGCAGTTCCGGTAGTGCCTGACGCGTCATCAGACTGGCTACCAACCGGCTGTTCATCTGGAGAAATATTATTCGCTGGGTCTGCTGGCTCTTGAGCGAATGCCGCAGGACTAGCAACTAGACCGAACGCTACACTTAAAATACCAGCTTTCTTGAGTAGTTCCTTGGACATCATATTCCATCTCCTCGATCGCTGTTCAATACTGCTTAAATGGTAAGAAAGATTGCCTTTCGGCTTACCAATTCCTGTGGTGTTCTCTCTTACCCATATACTTGCATTCGTTATGCCAAAAGCCAAAAAAAACAATAATATTTTTAATAAACAAAAACTTAAGGAAAAAAAAGAGGCGCAAGCACAATATAAGTCTTTCGAAATAAGGGGGGCAAACTGGTTAGAAATGGCACATGAGCATTATGTATCCATACTTATATGACAGCATGGCACACTTATACAATATTTGTATTTACAAGCCCTATGTCAGGCTATGCTCGTTTTCAACAACCCGGGAGGAGGGAAAAACACAGCGAAAGAGGGCTCCTTCGCCAGGATGGGATTCAATGTGTAGCAGTGCATCATGTCTTAGTAGTACATGCTTCACAATCGCAAGGCCAAGGCCCGTGCCACCCGTTGCTGTACTACGCCCTTTATCAACACGGTAAAAGCGCTCTGTTAGGCGTGGAATATGAACCGGGTCTATCCCTTCACCGTCATCATCAACGTCAATGCAGGCGCCACCATTCGGTAGCGTTTTCCAGCGAAGCGTTATCTGACTACCTGTTGGGGTATACCGCACAGCGTTAAAGGCAAGGTTAGAAACAGCACTATGCAGCTCTTGTTCGCTACCAATGAGCCGCGCATCGCTCTCAAGCACAACATGAACACTGTGTTGTTGATTAGAAAGTGCAAGCGCATCGCGGCGGATATTATCGAGTAACGGTCCTACCGCTAGCGGTTGGTGATCCTCTCCCCCTTGATCAATTTCTAACCGCGAAAGTAGCAGCAAATCATTGACCAAATTTTGCATGCGTTTAGTCTGCTCTTCCATCTGGCCAATCCCGCGACCTAACCGCGGCGGCAACTGATCTTTCAGCTCGCCGTAGGTTTCTAAATACCCCGTTAACACTGTAAGCGGGGTACGTAGCTCATGGGAAACGTTCGCCACAAAGTCACGACGCATCTGCTCTAAACGATGGAGGCGAGTAATATCTCGCGCCATTACTAAGCGTTCATCATCGCCATAAAGGGTAATTTGATATTGAAGGATGCGCCGTTCATCGATGGGCGACGTCAAGGTTAGCGGCTCACCGTACTTACACGCGTTAAAATAGCTGATAAATCTTGGGTCACGAAGCAGGTTGGTAATGTGCTGGCCACGGTCATGAGCCGTTTGTAGGCCCAGCATTTCTGTCGCTGCGCTGTTCCACCACTCTAGGTCACCATGCCGGTCCAACATAACCACGCTATCACGCATTGCTTCAGATGATTCCTGAATACGTGCCAACGTCGCGCGTAAGCGGTTCTGGGTAATCCGTTGGCTTTTTTGATAGCGATACAAGCGATCAAATAGCTCACCCCATATCCCGTTCGCTGCAGGGGGTTCATCATGGGGATGAAGCGTTAACCATTTAAATAGCGCACGTAGTTGACGTAAATGGTAGCCAAGACAAACGGTAAGGCCCGCCGCTAGACCGATGCCTGGAACTGCCACCAGCCACCCTAGGAAAAGGCCTAGCATTGCCCACAAAACAAAGCGCCACAGTTCTCGGCTCCACAAACGCACGGTTACACCCGGGCAGAGAAGCGGTATCCAGTGCCACGCACCGTTTGAATAAGGTTTTGGTGGGCTTCCCCGAGGGCCTTGCGTAAACGACGAATGTGGACGTCTACGGTACGCTCTTCAACATACACGTTACCGCCCCACACTTGATCAAGTAACTGGCTACGTGTGTACGCGCGTTCTTGGTGGGTCATAAAGAACTGCAGCAAACGGTACTCTGTCGGCCCCATTTCCAATGCTTTGCCATAAGCGCTCACCCGATGGCTGACAGGGTCTAAAAGCAAGCCATTGATTTCGATAGGATCTTCGACGCCACGAGGCGTAGTACGGCGTAACACTGCTTTTAAGCGCGCTACCAGCTCACGGGGCGAAAAAGGTTTGGTGATATAGTCATCAGCGCCAGCTTCAAGCCCTTGAATCTTATTATCCTCTTCGCCTTTGGCGGTTAGCATGATTATAGGCACTTCTGCTGTCGCTTCTTCACGCTTCAAACGCCTTGCCAGTTCAATACCACTGGTACCGGGCATCATCCAATCCAGCAAAAGTAGATCTGGCTGATGGTCAACCATCATGGCGTGGGCATCCTGGGCGTTATCCGCTTCAAGTACGCGATAGTCAGCCATTTCAAGCGCCACGGCGATCATTTCGCGGATAGGCGCTTCATCATCGACAATCAAAACGGTCTTGGCGGTCATTCCAGGGGCCTCACGGTGTTCAATGAAAACTGGTTCGAAAGAACAGTTCAACAAAACAGTTCAGTGACATGTCAATGACGATAACACCATGACTTGATGACAATTCTATGACAAAGACGATATTTAGCCAGTGATTGGCCACCAACTCAGTACTATTCCTGCAAAAATCAATAAGCCAGACCAGTGATTGTTTAGAAATGCTTGGAAACAGCGGTCACGCTCACGGCCAGCAATTAGCCGCTGTTGGTGGGCAAACGTAGCGGCCATCCCCGTTAACCCAAGCCAGAAAAACCCTCCCAAACCAACGCGTATTCCCACCCATGCAAGTAGCAACAATGTCGCTGCTTGCAGCACACCAATGATAAAGCGGTCAGCACTACCAAACAGCACCGCGGTAGATTTAATGCCAATTTTAAGGTCATCGTCGCGGTCGACCATGGCGTATTGGGTATCGTAAGCCACTGTCCATAAAACGTTCGCACTAAACAACAGCCACGCTTCAAACGGAACGTACCCCAATACTGCACCGAATGCCATGGGGATCGCCCAAGAAAACGCCGCTCCCAAAAACACTTGTGGGAAGTGGGTATACCGCTTCATAAAGGGGTAAATAAACGCTAAAACAACACCGCCGATTGAAAGCAGCACCGTAAACCAGTTGGTCAGCAACACTAAAACGAAAGCGGCGGCAACCAGCGCGATAAACAGTAGCTGCGCTTCGGTTTCACTGATACGCCCAGTGGCTAATGGGCGATGCTTAGTGCGCTTTACATGGCCATCAAAGTGACGGTCAGCGTAATCATTGACCACGCAGCCCGCGGCACGCATCACATACACACCAGCAATAAAAATTAGCAGCACATTACGCTCAGGCACACCATCAGCCGCTATCCAAAGCGCCCATAACGTTGGCCACATCAGTAGCCAGGTGCCAATCGGGCGATCTAAGCGCATTAAATGTAAAAAATCTGCCACTCGGGCCCATCCCGTTGGCCGCAACAGAGAACGATCCATGCTTACCTCTCAAAAAGAATACGCTGGCACTAGCCTAGCGCGAAGGCAGGTCAAGATCATCTGCCATGCTTGATAAAAAGTATTCCTGTACCAATAGCGACAGTCCGCTGTGCTGAAACACTGAGCGCCGCCCCCATACACTGTCTGCCAATAGCGCAGACTGTTCGACGACAAAACGTGGCTGATGGCGGGTAGCGTAAAGCGGTCCACGCACTAGATCGGGCTGTCGAAACAACCAACTGCCTAACGAGCGCTCGCCCAGCCCTTCCAAGCCTTTGCCTTGTAACTGGCTAAGTGGCGCTACCGAGCGCGCAACCACCCAAGGTTTATTTCCCACACACAGTGCCACTTCCCTTAGCCAGGCATAGCGTCGCGGGGCAATGCCCAGCGCCAGCGCTTCATCACGCAGGGGAAAACCAACCGTTTGGCGCAGCAGTTGCACCCGAAACGCCTTGGTGTCGCCTGCGACGGTTAGCCGTGTTGTCAAGGAATCCTTCGAGGCTACCCACTGCCACCACGGGGCGCTCATCCCAGGACGAGCCGCCGCAACGGGTAGCCAATGAGTAAATAGTCGATGAGTAACGAGTTGGTGAGGGACTAGAGAGGCTTGCCGAAAAGTAGGGGCGTTCACCAGGGTCTCCGAGGCGGTCAATACATATAGAGCTAGTGTAACATGGTGACCATACTGGCTTTTGTTCCACCGACTTTTGGTGACTGCATGCCCGCAATCGATACACAACTACTGTCCAATTCACATTCAGCGCTGATTATTATTGGCACTGGCATGGCGGGGATTGGCCTTGCACGAGCCTTGCGCCGGCAAGGCGATACACGCACCATTACCCTCATCAGCGCGGATAGCGGCGATGATTACAGTAAACCGCTGCTCTCCACCGGCTTTGCGAAGCGCTTAACGCCCGACCAGCTGGCACAGCGCAGCGCCCGCGACGTTGCCGAAGAGCTTAATGCCGAGCTAATTACCCACACCCAGGTCGTACACCTGCATGTGGGTAACCAGCGCATAGTACTCAGTAACGGTCATCAGCTTCACTACGATGACCTTGTACTAGCGACTGGCGCGGCGCCACGTACACCCTTTAGCGTGCCGGAAAACGTCGCCAAACGGTGCTTTACGGTGAACGATTTAGACGAGTATCGCCGCTTTTATGATGCCTTGGCGACAGCGCCTGCACGGGTAGCAATTGTGGGGGCTGGCTTGGTGGGCTGTGAATTCGCTAATGACTTATATGCTGGCGGCCATCAAGTCACCCTTATTGCGCCAGAGCGCGCGCCGCTGCCACGTCTACTGCCCGAACCGTTAGGCCAAGCACTGGGTAACGCTTTTCAAGCAGCAGGTATTCAGCTTGCTTTAGGGCGCACCCTACAAACACTGACGCTTAACCCCGACAATGCCCTATCGCTGCACCTTGATAATGGCGACCACTATGTTGCCGACATAGCGTTACTGGCCACCGGCTTAACGCCGCGCAGCGAGCTTGCAGAAACTGCCGGGCTGGCGGTGTCCCGCAGCGGCATCATGGTTGACCGCCAATTACGCACCTCGCAACCCCACATATTTGCGCTAGGCGATGTGGCTTGCGTTGAGGACGTAAATGCAATGTACGTGCAGCCCTTGCAAGCGTGCATAAAAGCGCTGACATCGACACTTACCGGAAAGCCAACCAGCGTCAGCTTTGGCGCATGGCCTGTGATAGTAAAAACGCCCTTACTACCCGTTGTTGCCTACCCACCTGCAACCACGCCAGCACGGTGGCAAATTGAGGGAGAAGGGAACGAAATGACAGCCATTGCTGAAAATAAAGACGGACGTTTGATTGGATTTGCGTTGACAGGTGGCTGCGTGAGAAGGAAAGTGGAGCTTTCCAGAACGGCCCCTGCGCTGCTAGGCTGATTCTCGCCGCATTTACGGCTAAGCTGAAAAAGCTAACCAGCTGAGCAATGCTGCTAATAACATCGATGAACTTACGCTTGATTTTCACATAGGGAGATACCTTTATGCGCAAACCTGAACTCGCCGCCGCCATTGCTGAAAGCGCTGATCTATCCAAAGACAAAGCAGGTCAAGTGCTCAACGTTATCTTGGACGAAATCACCAATAGCGTGGCCAAAGGTGAAGATGTCGCTCTCATTGGTTTTGGAACGTTTACCGTGCGCGAACGTGCTGCACGTACTGGCAAAAATCCACAAACTGGCGCGCCACTGCAGATTCCTGCCAGCAAAAACGTTGCGTTTAAGCCAGGCAAAGCGCTTAAGGACGCCGTTTCCTAATGAAACTCAAGCTGACGCTGTGGCTACTGAGCTTACTGCTTAAAAGAGCCCTGCGACGCAAACCGCGCTTTAGGGAACAACTTGAGCGAATGCGCGGTCTGGACTGGGGTGTTGCCACGGAAGACCTAAGCATTGCACGGTATTATCGAATGTCACCAAAAGGCATCACTACCGGCAAAGGCTTGCCCGTTGACCTAGACCTTGAGCTTCGTTTCCGCGATCAAGATACCGCGTTAAAAATACTCAAGAAACCTACACAACAGGCCTTTCTCGACGGTATGCTAGCCGGTGAAGTTCGCCTAGTGGGCGACTCTGCTGATATGAACAAGCTACAGAAGCTACTGAAAAATATGTAATAAACAGCCCGCCACCTTAAAGTGGCGGGCTTTTTTCTTCCTTTCTTTTTGTTTACCACTCAGCGTGTAAAGCATTGCCCAACCGGGCGGTGATATAAGCGTGTACCGCCAAGGTGCTGTATTGATGCGGGTTGGGGCGAGTTTGTCCGCCCACTCACCTATAAAGCCGGCTGGGCGGGGAGTGTCAGTAAACGTGAGGGAGAACACTGTCATTGATAACAGCAGGTAAAGACAAGCACAGGCCATTCCCTCTATACTAATTATTAAACTAAAGTCTAAAAAAGAGAACGCTAAGAGCCTCTATGCCGATATCCTTGCCTTTGCGGCGTCTTTGGACCCTAGATAAGTTCGCCTATAGCCTGCGCGTGTTTATCGCGTTCAGTGGGGCGTTGCTATTTAGTGGTTTTGCGGGTGACATCGCGCTGGTGATTCCGCTATTTTTGGGCATTATTGCGAGCGCTCTTTCTGAAACCGATGACAGCTGGCAGGGACGCTTACAAGCACTACTAGTCACCCTTGCTTGCTTTGCTTCAGCCTCGTTTATCGTTCAGTGGCTTTTCCCATGGCCGTGGTTGTTTGCAGTAGGGCTAGCAGTTTCTACCTTCACTTTGATTATGCTGGGTGCCATTGGCCAACGATACGCCACCATTGCCTCGGGCACATTAATCCTATCGATCTATTCGATGATCAACATTGAACAGCACGGTGGCGTTGACGAAGACGTGGCTGCCCGACAATGGCTGTTGCTTGCCGGGGCAGCGTGGTACGGATTTATTTCGATCTTATGGTGCGCCTTTTTTTCGCGTCAACCGGTTAAGCAAAGCATGGCCAGGGTATATAAAGCGCTAGGTGAATTTTTAATATTGAAGTCGGCGCTGTTTGAACCTGTTCGTGGGGTAGACCTGGAAGCCCGTCGTGTGGCACTAGCTAGACAAAACGGCAAGGTGGTCGATGCCCTCAACCAAGCAAAAGAGATGATTTTCCGCCGCTTAGAAGGCCAGCGCGGCAGCCGCAAACTGAACCGCTATCTACAGGTCTATTTTATCGCCCAGGATATTCACGAACGGGCAAGTTCTACTCACTACCCTTATAGCGCACTCACTGAAGCTTTTTTCCACCACGATGTCCTCTTTCGTTGCCAACGACTTTTAGACCAGCAAGGACGAGCCTGCCGACAGCTAGCCAAGTCGCTGCTACTTAACCGCCCCTTTGGTCATGAACAGAGCGAGCAGGCACTCGCCGATCTACGTGCCTCTATCGCCAACCTAAACGAACAGGGAAAAGCAGAATGGCGTCCGCTGATGCATCCACTCAATGCGCTTGCCGACAATCTCACTACCCTGGAAGCGCAGATTGCCAGCGCCCATAACCCAGGCACCAATGATAGCCACCGTGATAGCTCTCTTTATGATCGCTCTCCGTCTAGCGTGCTAGAAGCATGGAAACGTATTCAGCTAAATTTGACGCTGAACTCTCCAACATTTCGCCATGCATTACGCCTATCGATTGCACTATTAGTGGGTTATGGACTGCTCCAGTGGCTCGACCCAGAACAGGGGTTTTGGATTTTGCTAACCACACTATTTGTCTGCCGTCCTAACTTTGCCACCACGCGGCGCTTTCTCTCCCAGCGTATTCTGGGCACCGTGCTTGGCTTAATTGCCGGCTGGGCGTCGATTAGCCTATTCCCCCAGGCCAGCATTCAAAGCATGATTGCAGTGGCAGCGGGAATCTCATTTTTTGCCAACCGTGAAAAGCATTATGTGATCGCCACCGCCTCTATCACCCTCCTAGTGTTATGTAGCTTCAACCAAGTGGGTGATGGCTTTAATCTGATTTGGCCGCGCCTTTTTGATACCTTGATCGGTTCACTAATTGCAGGGCTGGCAGTATTTTTTATTCTCCCCGACTGGCAAGGCCGCAAACTGTATCGAGAAGCGGCCAATGTGCTCGTCAACCATCGCCGCTATTTGGATGAAATAGTGCATCAGTACGAGGATGGGAAACAAGACGATTTGGCTTACCGGTTAGCCCGCCGCAATGCCCATAATGCCGATGCCGCGCTGTCAACGCTGCTTACCAATATGCTCCACGAGCCAGGCCACTACCGTAAACAAGATGCAGACAACGGCCTACGCTTTCTGGTGCTCTCTAATACGCTGCTGAGCCATTTATCTGCCCTCGGTGCCCATCGTCACCAGTTAGCAGACGATGAAGATGATGCCGCCCTCATGCCACTTGCTAAACGTATCAGCAAGCTGATGGGGCAACTTGCAGAACAGCTTGATAAGCGCCAGCCTGTTACTCCGCTGGCCGATCACGTCAACGACCTCCTGGCACAGCTAGAGCAGAATGCCGTTGACGCATTAGATAAGAAAACTCAGGATGAACAAGGCCTAAAGGAAAATGAAAAAGCCGTGGCGCTTTACCGCCCCATACAAAGTCAGCTCCGCCTGATTGCAGCACAGCTAGGCCCACTTGGTGAAGCCGCCAACCGGTTAACTGACGACCCAGTAGAGAATCACTCTAACGCGAGCACCGCTGCTTAGCGTTGCATCAAGCCCTACACTTGCCCATAGCGGCCGGCGGCTTCGCCGAGCCAGCGCCGTACTAAGACAGCAGTGACTTCAGCATTGCCTTGAAGCGCCTGGGCAAGGGCGGTAACACGCTCTAGCTGGTCGGCATCACGCTCAAGATCAGCAATTTTCATCTGGGCCAGGCCGGTTTGACGGGTGCCGAGCACTTCCCCAGGGCCACGAATTTCTAAGTCTTTTTCGGCAATACGGAAACCGTCGGTGGTTTCACGCATGACGCCCAGGCGCTCCCGAGAACTTTTTGATAGCGGCGGATGGTAAAGCAATACGCAGAAGCTTTCCGTGCTGCCGCGCCCTACTCGGCCGCGCAGCTGGTGCAGTTGAGAAAGCCCCAGGCGTTCCGGGTTTTCGATAATCATCAGGCTGGCATTGGGTACGTCCACACCCACTTCAATCACCGTGGTGGCTACCAACAGGTCGAGCTCGCCCGTTTTAAAGGCCTCCATCACCTCAACTTTTTCACTGGCCTTCATACGACCGTGAATCAGACCAATCGCGAGTTCAGGCAGCGCCTGGGTTAGTTCATCACGGGTGACTTCGGCGGCCTGACACTGCAGCACCTCAGACTCCTCAATCAGCGTACACACCCAATAGGCTTGACGGCCATCGCTACAGGCATTACGAATGCGCTCAACCACTTCAGGCCGCCGCTCGTCAGACACCACCACCGTTTTAACCGGCGTACGCCCTGGCGGCAGCTCATCAATCACCGACACGTCTAAATCAGCATAAGCGCTCATAGCCAGCGTACGGGGAATCGGCGTCGCGGTCATGATCAGTTGGTGTGGTGTTAGCCCACCCGCTTCACCTTTCTCACGCAGTGCTAGGCGCTGATGGACGCCAAAACGGTGCTGCTCATCAATAATCGCCAGCCCCAAACACTGAAAGTGTACGTCGCTTTGGAACAGCGCGTGGGTACCCACCACCATGCGGGCGCGACCATCGGCTATGGCGGCTTTGGCATCTAATCGCGCTTTACCTTTTAGTTTACCTGCCAACCAGGCTACTTCGATGCCTAGAGGTTCAAACCAGGCTTTAAACGCCCGGTAGTGCTGTTCAGCAAGAATTTCCGTTGGTGCCATCATCGCTGCCTGGCAGTTACCCGCCAGGGCTGAAAGCGCTGCCATTGCCGCCACCACGGTCTTCCCTGAACCGACGTCTCCTTGTACTAACCGCAGCATTGGGGCAGGGCGTGAAAGGTCTAGGGTAATTTCTTCCAGCACGCGGCGCTGCGCCCCCGTTAGGGCAAACGGCAGCTGGGCTAAAAAGCGGGCTTGTAGACTGCGGCCTGACGGCAGCGATGGCGCACCATCAGCTTGAATGCGCAGACGCACTTCACGTAGGCTAAGCTGGTGGGCCAATAACTCTTCCAGCGCCAACCGACGTGTGGCGGGGTGAAAGCCATGGGCAAGCTGCTCTAAATCTACATCTGGAGGTGGCTGATGCAGCAGCTGCAGGCTGGCATGCAGCCCAGGCAGGTTAAACCGCTGGCGCAGGTCATCGGGAATCACCTCCGGCAGCGACTCAGGCGAGCGTTGCAGTAGCGCAAGTGCTTGCTGGGTAAGTGCGCGAAGGCGCGTTTGATGCAGCCCTTCCGTAGTAGGATAAATCGGCGTGTAATACTCCTCTACCGGCGTTTCGCTACCGCCGCTTAGCCGATATTCCGGATGATAGATTTCCAGCCCGGTTGCCCCTGCCCGCGCCTCTCCAAACGCGCGCACCGTGACACCAGGACGCATTTGCTGCTGCTGGGCAGGGGAAAAATGAAAAAAACGCAGACTTAAAATACCACTGCCATCACGCAACCTGACTAACAAACTTCTCCGACGCCCTTTCACCACATCGCAGGCAGTAACTTCCCCTTCTACTACCGCCTCACTGCCCGCCCGCAATAAGCCAATAGGCGTTAGCCGTGTGCGATCTTGATAGCGCAGCGGCAAGTGAAACAAGAGGTCGCTAACGCGCTCTACTCCCACTCGCGCTAATTTCAGCGCGAGCGCCTCACCCACGCCTTTTAGCGACGAAACCGGTGCAGAAAGCTCACTCATGAGGATATGCTGGCCTTATGGTCGGGTTGCTGGCATTGGCTGATCGCCTTGGCTAGCGCATCTATCGCTTTTGGCCGAGGGAAACTTGCCCGCCAAGCAATAGCAACGGTGCGCGATGGAGCGGGTTCAACAAAGGGACGGCTGACCAGCATGGCATTTTCATACTGGTCGGTCCCCAATGCCGACTGAGGAAGCACCGTAATTCCCAGCTTCGAGGCGACCATATGACGAATCGTTTCCAACGAGCCGCCCTCGGCAATCAGCGTATTGTTCGGGCTGTTGAGCTTTTGGGTAATCGCTGGGCACGCTTCTAGAATTTGGTCACGGAAACAGTGCCCTTCGCCTAGCAACAACAATCGCTCTTCCAATAAGTCTTCTTTGTAGATCGCCTCACGGCTTACCCAGCGGTGACTAGCGGGCATCAATACTTCAAAGTGTTCATCGTAAATCGGTTTAGTAACCACATCAGTCTCTGTAAAAGGCAGTGCCACGATGATGACGTCTAGCTCGCCACTGCGCAGCTTCGCCCGTAGTGTGCTGGTCATACCCTCCTCAATATACAGCGGCATTTGTGGTGCGGCGTTCGCCAGCGCTGGCACTAAATGCGGGAATAAATAAGGGCCTATCGTATAAATAGCACCAATACGCAGCGGGTTAGCCAGCTGATCTTTGCCGGCATTGGCCATTTCATAAATAAGCCGGCTCTGCTCCAGCACGCGCTGTGCTTGAGCCACAATTTTTTCTCCCAGCGGGGTGACTTGCACGGTCGATTTCGAACGCTCGAATAGCGGCGTATCGAGCTCGTCCTCCAGCTTTTTCACTGCCACCGAGAGCGTTGGCTGAGAAACATGGCAGCGTTCAGCAGCGCGACCAAAGTGACGCTCTTGGGCAAGGGTTACGATATAGCGTAGTTCTGTTAAAGTCATAGCGGTGCCAGAGGCATCCTCTCGTTGCAGCTCGTTACAGGTAATCGTGATAGCGAGATGGAAAAGGACAAACAAACCCTATTGAAGATGGCACATCTCATAGGGACTTTGTATCTGATAGGGAATATTAATCAACAGGAGTGCGCAAGATGAAGCTAACGGTATTGATTATTGGCTGCGGGGATATTGGCATAACGTTAGGACGCGAGCTACTCAGTGAAGGGCATCGTGTCATCGGCGTGCGCCGCCAAGTCGAAACGTTAAAGGACACCGGCATTGAGCCGTTAGCACTGGATCTCAACGATCTTGAGAGTGCTGATGCCAATGCATTGCCCCATGCTGATTATGTTGTTTACACCGTTAGCGCTGACCGTTTCGAAGAAAGCGCATACCAAAGCGCCTACCCAGACGGTTTAAAGCGTGTGCTTGGCGTACTCGAACAGCACAAAACACCGCCAAGACGTATCTTCTTTGTCTCCTCAACCAGTGTCTACGGACAGCAGGAAGGCGAAGTCGTTAGCGAAGATAGTCCAACAGAATCAACCAGTTTTTCTGGTAAATTGATGTGTGATGCTGAACAGGCACTCATTACGCATCCGTTACCCGGTACAGTGGTGCGTTTTTCCGGCATTTATGGCCCTGGCCGAGACCGTCTCATTCACCAAGTTGCGGAAGGTCGCATTGCCGCAGTTACGCCGGTTAGCTACTCTAACCGCATTCACCGTGATGACTGCACCGGTATTTTGGCGCACTTAATCCGCTGTCAGGAAAAAGGTATGCCGCTAGCAGAGCTTTATTTAGGCAGTGACTGCGAGCCTGTCACCCTGCATAACGTGATGGCCTGGCTAGCCAAGCAGCTAAATGTCGAATCTACCGATACCATGCAATCACCACTGCGCCGCCGAACCAGCAAGCGCTGCGATAACAGCCGTATTCGTGAAATGGGCTACCAGTTCCGCTACCCGACTTACAAAGAAGGCTACGCACAGGTGTTAAAAGAAGGTGGTTTCTTGACGCCACAAAAAGCCTAACCGCTCTTTCACTAACTTATTTTTCGCTAACTTACTTTTCACTAACGTAAATTTTCTAACTTACTTGGCGCTAACTTATTCAACCTTATTTAGCGCCTCACTATTCTCATTCATACCCACCTCAAAAAGAGCGAGCACGTAATTAAACAGTGCTCGCTCGTATGGCTGGCAACGTTAAGCCCGATGACTTAGTCGCCGATTACCATTACCGCTTCTGCTTCCACTTGGCTGCCTTTAGGCAGCGCTTTCACGCCAACCGCTGCGCGAGCAGGGAAAGGCGGTGAGAAAAACTCTTCCATTACCTTATTAACGATCGCAAAATTATCCAGATCAACAAGGTATAAGTTGAGCTTAACAATATCACCAAGCGAGCCAGCTGCTTCTTCACAAACCGCCTGCAAGTTAGTAAATACTTGACGCGCTTGCGCCTCAAAGTCGTCAGAGATAATGTCCATTGTCTCTGGATTCAGTGGGATCTGGCCCGAAAGATACACCGTATTGCCAGCCTTAATCGCCTGTGAATAAGGGCCGATTGCAGCGGGGGCTTTTTCAGTGTTAATAACCGCTTTATTGCTCATGAGATAGCACTCTCCTGTCGTGTTTAACGTATTTTTAGATGTATGTTATAGATATAGTGATAGGTTTAAATCTTAATTCTTATGGCCCGCCATAGCAGTCGCTGCCAGCCCAACGCCAGCAGCCTACTCACGGGTGTTTAATTGCTCATTCTGGTTATTTTGCCAACATTAGGAAGGTTGCGAATACGCTTAATAATGCGCGCAAGATGCACGCGGCCTTTGACGGATAAGGTTAAATTAACAATTGAAAGCCGAGCATCTCGCTCTTCAATACCTATACGTTCGATATTTGCGTCGGCATCGGTCACCACGCCTGCCAGCTCGGCCACCAGCCCACGACGGCTCTCAATTTCAATGCGTAGTGCGACCGGAAAGTCTTCATCTATCGTGTCCGACCATTCAAGCGCAAATAGCTTCTCGGGGTCGTTCTTACGTTCACCAAGATTTTTACACTCGCTGCGATGGACGACTAGCCCTTTACCTACTGACAAATGGCCAACCACGGGGTCACCCGGTAAGGGATGACAGCATCGGGCAAAGGTAATTACCATACCTTCACTGCCACTGATCACTACCGCTTTGTCACTATCCGTGCTGAGGATATAGTCAAAATTACTACCATGAGCAGCATCGACTAAACGACGCGCTGCCACATGAGCCATCCGGTTTCCCAATCCAACTGATTCAAGCAACGCGTCTAATGAGGCAGCATCAAGTTCTTTAAGAGCTTTAGCAAATACGCTTTCATCGAGTTCTTCCAGGCTGGTCTCAAAGGGGGCGAGTGCTTTGTTCAATAAACGCCGCCCTAACGTAATCGCTTCAGCCTGCTGCTGGTGTTTTAAAGCATGGCGTATCGCAGAACGCGCTTTAGCCGTGGTAACAAAATTAAGCCACGCTACGTTAGGCCGCGCTCCAGGAGCGGTGATAATTTCCAGCGTTTGACCACTTTCAAGACGCGTAGACAGCGGTGCCAAGTGGCGATCAATACGGCAAGCAATACAGTTGTTACCAATATCAGTGTGTACGCTGTAGGCGAAGTCAATCACCGTTGCGCCCTGAGGAAGCTCCATAATGTCGCCTTTGGGGGTAAACACGTAGATATCATCTGGAAACAAGTCGTTTTTGACGTGTTCGATAAACTCTAGCGAGTCCCCTGCATGGCGCTGCATTTCCAGCAGCCCTTTTACCCAAGCCCGAGCGCGGGCATGGCTGCCTTCAGCAATAGGATGGGTAGTTTGCCCGGCTTTATAGAGCCAGTGGGCAGCGATGCCATTATTAGCCATCGCCTCCATTTCTCGGGTGCGAATTTGCACTTCAATGGGCATTCCACCCTGACCAAACAGCGTGGTGTGAAGACTTTGGTAGCCATTGGCTTTTGGGATGGCAATGTAATCTTTAAAGCGCCCTGGCACAGGCTTATAGAGATTATGCACTACACCCAGGATGCGATAGCAGCTAGCGACATCTTCGGTAATAATGCGAAAACCAAAGACATCCATGATTTCCGCAAACGGCTTACGCTGATCACGCATCTTCTTATAAATCGACAGCAGATGCTTCTGCCGACCGATCACAGTACCTTTCAGCCCTTCGTCGTCCAAACTTTGCTGCAGCGATAACTGAATTTCTCGCATCGCACTACGCCGATTACCCCGGGCGCTAGCCACCGCGCGTTTAATGCGTTCAGCGCGCATAGGATGAATCGCTTGGAAAGAGAGATCTTCCAGCTCAACACGAATCGTATTGATGCCTAAACGCCCCGCGATACGGGCATAAATTTCCAGCGTTTCCCGAGCTATACGGCGCTTTTTATCTGGCCGTAAGGCACCCAGCGTGCGCATGTTATGTAGACGGTCGGCTAATTTTACAATAATGACGCGAATATCCCGCGACATTGCCAACACCATCTTCTGGAAATTTTCCGCCTGAGCGACAGCTTTGTCTTCAAAGGTGATCTGGGTCAGTTTGGAAACACCATCGACTAGTTCGGCAACAGGCTTACTAAATTGCGCAGATAACGCCTTTTTGGAGACACCCGTATCTTCAATGACATCATGCAGCATGGCAGCCATCAAACTTTGATGATCCATGTGCATGTTGGCCAAGATATTGGCGACCGCTAGCGGATGGGTAACATAAGGTTCGCCCGAGCGGCGGCGCTGGCCGTCATGGGCTTGCTCGGCATAATAAAAGGCGCGTTTGACCTGTTGAATCTCATCCGGAGGTAAATAGCCGCCGAGTCGATCGGCCAGGTCATCAATGGTGAACATTTACCGCGCCCCTAGTCGCTTCTAAGTCCAGTCTCTAGTAAACCTTAGTCGTCGATATGTGTGGTAGGTGTCATCGCGGGACGAACACGTACCGGGGCTTCCACTGGCTCATCCAGCACAGTGTGATTTACAAGGCCAGCAGCAATCTCGCGCAGCGCCATAACAGTAGGCTTGTCGTTTTCCCAGGGCAGTTGTGCTTCACGGGAGCCACGCGCAAGCTGACGCGCGCGCTGGGTGGAAATCATCACCAGCTTGAAGCGGTTCTCAACATTTTCCAGACAATCTTCAACGGTTACGCGAGCCATGGGGGTCTTCCTGTAATGACAACGCTGGGCCAGCGTTGTGGGGAAACGCCACTGGCCCAGCAAAAAAGTGGTAATGGAACCTGCTAGATTACTCGACGCTAGGCGCTTGTGACAAGAGCGCATCGAGCAGTGGCGCATGACGCGCCTGCATCGCCTGACGTGTTAAGCGGCGACTGATCACCAGCGACTGCAACTCTTGAAGTGCTGTGGTGAAATCATCGTTGATCACTAAGTAATCATATTCATCGAAATGAGACATTTCGCTAACGGCATCACGCATACGCCGCGCGATCACTGCGTGTTCATCGGTACCTCGGCTAGAAAGGCGGCGTTCAAGCTCGCTACGCGAGGGCGGCAAGATAAAAATCGATACCGCTGTGGGCATTTGTTTGCGTACCTGCTGCGCTCCTTGCCAGTCGATCTCTAAAATAACATCTTGCCCTGCATCCAGTACGGTTTGCGCCGCACGCAGTGACGTGCCGTAATAATTATCAAAGACCTTGGCATACTCGAAAAACTCACCACGCTCTATCATCGCTTCAAAGTCGGCTACGTGAGTAAAGTGGTAATTCACACCATCCACTTCTCCCTCGCGCTTAGCTCGTGTGGTATGAGAGACCGACACCTGAATGCCATCCAGGCTCTCGATCAGCTCACGAACCAAGCTGGTTTTACCAGCACCTGACGGGGCAGAAACAATAAAAAGCGTACCCTGGGACATGAAGCGCTTCCCTAATTAGCAAAAGATAGATAGCGAAATGATAGTCAGCGGAAAATCGTTAGCGAAGATAAACAGGGCAACGGTAAGGCGTTGTCTTGTTTATCAAGTACTGCTCATCAAGTACTGTGCGTGCATAAAGTATGCGCGCAGTATCGCACACCTATGCTATGGACTGTAGCGTTTCAGCGCAGTCACAAGGAGGTCATCATGCGCAGTACCCTCGTTATTTTATGCTTTATTGCCTTGGGGGTAGCGCTCCAAAAAGGACTGATTGAGATACCCCGCCATTGGGCGCCCTGGGCACCGCTCTATATTGATGATCCTATAACGCCCATCACCCAGCTAAAGCTCAAACGTCTAAACGATGACCCAAAAGCCTGCTTAGCGGCCCTAGACACCGCACCAACAAACGAGCTTCGATACACACCATTAGCCGATTACTCGCCAACCGCTAGTTGTCCACTCACAAATGTCGTACGTGTGCAGTCAAGCACCGTTCGCTTCAACCAAAGCTTTGTCGCCACCTGCCCGCTGGCACTGGCCTGGGTAATGTACGAGCGCCACGCGCTGCAACCCGCCGCCCAGGAGATCATGGGCAGCCAAGTGGCCCAGGTTAATCACGTCGGCAGCTTTGCCTGCCGTAATGTTTACGGCCGCAAAACTGGCAGACGCAGTGAACACGCCACAGCTGAAGCGTTGGATGTGGTGGGGTTTCAGTTTGAAAACGGCCAGCGCATTACGCTGATTAATCACTGGGATGATGACGGTGAAGCGGGGGAGTTCTTAAGAGCAGCAAGGGACGGTGCCTGCGACACCTTTGGCAATGTGCTAGGGCCAGACTACAACGCCGCACATGCTGACCATTTTCACTTAGGCATGCGCGGCTTCAGGCTATGTCGCTAACTCGCGGGGTTGGTTAAGGCCAATCAGTCTAGGCTAATATCGTCTTCGTCCGTCGCGGCCCCTGTCGCAGCACCTGCACCTGCGCCAACCGCCGCGCCTTGCGTAACGTCGCCACCCGTAGCAGCGGCAGCACCAGCCCCAACAGCAGCGCCTACCCCTGCGCCACTGGCTGTCCGCTCGCCCGTAGTGGAACCACAGCCTGCTAAGACCAAGGTTACTGCGGTAATAGCACTCAACGTTAACAAACGCGGCATCTTGATTAATCGGGTATGCATAGGTCACCTCCATATGGATTGCACCTAATCACCCTAGATAAAAGTTACAGTTTTTGTCAATTTAGCGGCAGCCGCCCACGCTTACTCACCGCTTATTGGTAATGCTCAGCCGCTCTAAAAGTACGCTTTTCAAGCCAGCTCCCCCAAGCAAAAATCACTAGCCCACAGAGTGCTAACCCGGTACCGACTAACCCCGTGCTTGACCAGCTGAAACCTGCGCTAATCACTAAACCCGCTAACCACGCTCCCAACGCATTTGCCCCATTAAAAGCAGCATGGTTAAGTGAAGCCGCCATCGTTTGGGCATCTTCTGCTACATCCATTAAACGGGTTTGCAGCGCAGGTGCTAACGCCATGCTAGTGCCTACCAACCCCACAAATAACAGCCCTGTCCAAACATTATTGGCAGCGAAATAGAACAACCCCTGAATCACTGCGCACCACACCAAGGTAGCGGGAATCGCGCGCATTAAATTTTTATCCGCTGCGCGGCCACCAATTAAATTGCCAGCAATAGAGCCAAGGCCAAAAATCACTAACACCATCGGCCCTAGCGCTTCACTCATACCCGCTTGCTGAGTAAGTGTGGGCATCACATAACTAAAAATCGAGAACATGCCGCCACAGCCAATACAGGCAATGGCCACCGTTACCAGCACCCGCTGTTTTATCAATGCCGACAACTCGCGTAACGGGCTTGCTAACGCATCGAATGGCTGTACAGGCACCCACAGGCGAATCAACAGCGCCGTCAGCAGTGCAATAACACCTACCGCTGCGAAGGCAATTTGCCAGCCAAATAGATTGCCTGTCCATGTGCCTAACGGCGCGCCAATCAAAATCGCCAATGTTAAGCCCATCATTACCCGTGAAATAGCCCGCGCCCGCTGATCAACCGGCACTGCGCCAGCCGCTACTAAAGCGGCTACACCAAAGTAAGCACCATGGGGCAACCCAGCGATAAAGCGCAGCCCAACAAATGACCAAAACCCTGGAGCCATTGCACTGGCGATATTACCAACCGCAAATACCAACATCAGCACAATGAGCAATGCACGCTTAGGTACACGCGCTGCAAAGGCAGATATCAGTGGCGCGCCTACCACCACTCCAAGGGCATAACTGCTGATGGCGTAGCCCACCTGGGGCACCGTGACGGCGAGATCTTCCGCGACACGGTTCATTAATCCCATAATGACGAATTCGCTGGTGCCAATACCAAACCCGCCTAACGCCAACACAACTTCTGCCAATCGCGGGTTACGTGCCAATCCCGATGACGTCGCCTGCATACTTTTCTCCCCAGGCGCACTCACACCTGCTTAACGAAACGGTCTTGTATAGCGACAAATGATCGCAGGATTAGACAAAAGTAGAAATATGCGACACCAAAAAAGTTAGCGGGCGAATAAGGTAATTCCTGTAGGTTAAAACACTAATGACCTAGTTTTGTTAGTGTGTTTTAACTTTATAGGCAGGCAGGTTATTCATGACACTAGAAACTATCGAGCTCGCCATGGAGGCACTGGCTAAGGCCGACCCCGATATTGCCCGAGCTTACCCGCTCGTTGGCGCACCCGCACCGCGCCAGCGCGACCAAGGCTTCGCAACGTTTTTTAGCACGATTGTTAGCCAGCAGATTTCAACGGGAGCAGCCCGCGCCATTATGGGCCGTGTGACTTCATTGCTACCTGAATTGCACGCGAAAGCAGTCATGGACGTTGAAGACCAAGCGCTACGTGATGCAGGGCTTTCCTGGCGCAAAGTTGAGTATGCCAAAGGGCTGGCGGAGGCAGAACTTGCAGGCACGTTCAGTGCCGACGGACTGGCCATGTTGAGCGATGACGAGGCGATTGCCGCCATCACTCAACTGCGTGGTTTTGGACGCTGGAGCGCCGAAATTTACCTGATGTTTTCGCTCCAACGCACGGATATATTTCCCGCCGACGACCTTGCTTTACGTGTAGCGCTTGGCCGTCTAAAAAAGCTGGAAGACAAACCCACGCCTAAACAGGCTCGCCAGTTAGTTGAACATTGGGCCCCCTGGCGTAGCGTGGGTTCGCTATTTTTATGGCACTACTATCGTGGAGAACCGCTTTAAGGAACAATCTTACCCGTCAGATCATCGTCGTGATCAGAAGAAGATGGCGGGGCTATAAGTGACACAGGCTGAGCAATAAAGCGATACGCTAATGCCCCTAACGCCGCGCCGAGCATTGGCGCTACCCAGAACAGCCACAGCTGAGCTGTCGCCCAGTCTCCTACATACAGAGCAACGCCCGTACTACGCGCTGGATTCACCGAGGTATTGGTAACCGGAATGCTAATTAGGTGAATAAGCGTTAAGCCCAAGCCAATCGCCAACGGCGCAAACCCAGCCGGAGCGCGACCGTCGGTTGCCCCCATAATGATGAAGATAAACATCATGGTCATTACGACTTCCGTTAGTAACGCCGCCGTCATGCTATAACCGCCGGGTGAATGCTCTCCATACCCATTGGAGGCAAACCCAGCAGTCACATCAAACCCTGCTTGGCCACTCGCAATGAGATACAGCACGCCACCGGCAACAATAGCACCTATTACTTGCGCACCAATGTAGTAAGGCAACTCTTTAGCAGGGAAGCGCCCTCCCACCCAAAGTCCTACCGATACCGCAGGATTTAAATGGCATCCTGAAATATGCCCAATCGCATACGCCATCGTAACAACCGTCAAACCAAATGCCAGCGACACCCCTAATAGGCCAATACCTACGTCTGGAAAAGCCGCTGCTAACACCGCACTGCCACAACCACCCAATACTAACCAAAACGTACCGATTAACTCCGCTGCGTACTTTTTCATATCACTACTCCTCTAATGACCAAGTACCATTGGGAATACCACGCCACCTAATTAAGCACCCATAAGGTCACCCATTAGTATGTACGCAGTAATGCGCGCACTCAGTGCACGACACTTTTTAATTAGTGAAAAGTAAGAAATTAGCTTTTAACACTAACCGCATTGTTAAAATTTATTATAGCGAATTAGCGAAGAAACTCATTTAACTAATCACCCACAATAAAGGCGAGATTTATATAACAGCCTTTAAAACCAGGCAACAAAATATTACCAATGCATTTAAAATAAACAATAATAAACAATATATCGGCAATAAAAATTATGAAATACATTGAAACGCTAAAAAGTGTTTCTTTAACATCGTCTTTTTAACTAACTAATATGAGCCATCAAAGAAGCGTTATCACTACTTATCGTTTAATCGGCCCACCACCTGAAACGAATCGCCCGTTGGGCGCACAACGATCATTTCGCCTGAGCTCACTCCGCCGCCTGTGAGCGCCGTAATATTGACCTGATGAGTCACCAGCAACAAATTGCCTGGACCCTGCCAAGCAGCAATGTGCTCACTGGCCGCCTGCGTGCGATCATCTCGCTCACTGCGCTGGCGAAAAAACGAATCAAGCCAGGGGGTTAATTCCACGCGGCCCAACGCCATTAGCTCAGCGGTTTCCAGTGCCCGACACCAACGAGACGAATACACCAAGGCAATAGGCACATCCCGGTCACGAAATGAACGACCAATTGCCTCAGCCTGAGCGCGCCCCTGGGCTGAAAGGTTACGCTGTGTATCGCACTGAGAAAGCTCAAACCCAGCCGGATCACCAATGCCAGGGGCCAGTGCGTGACGCATCAAAATCACCAGCCCTCCCTCTTGCAGCGCCTTCCAGGTGGTTTCGTTTGCGTAAGCATTGCTAGGCGGTATGCCGAGAATGCCGACGAGAAGCGTGCAAAAGAGAGTTCGTAAAATAGGCATAGTGAGGCATCCTCAGTCGATGGTGACCAGCAGGCAGCGACGCCTTACGTTTCAGTCTCAATTAATACGGCCAACGTTTAACCGTTATTGTTAGCGGCAGAGCTAGGTGGCTTAATCGCTAACCATTAGCAAACTCTGCACGGCCTACCACCAACGGATCAGTAGCCCCAATATTATTAATATCTTTACCTTCGTAGTTGAACGCGTTCAACACATAGCGCATAGCATTTAGGCGTGCCCGCTTTTTACAGTTCGACTTAATCACCACCCAAGGACATTCTGAGTGATCCGTATGGAAAAACATGGTTTCTTTGGCCTCAGTATACTCATCCCACTTTTCCAACGATGCCAAGTCAATCGGGCTAAGCTTCCAACGCTTAAGCGGATGCAGCTCACGTTCTTTAAAGCGCCGCTGCTGTTCTTCGCGACTAACCGAAAACCAGAACTTAATTAAGTGGAGGCCACTGCCTACTAAATTGCGTTCTAGTTCAGGTGCTTGACGTAAAAAGTCTTGATACTGCTTCTCAGTACAAAACCCCATCACTCGCTCTACGCCTGCTCGGTTGTACCAGGAACGATCAAACAGCACCAGTTCGCCGTGAGTTGGCAAATGCGTGATGTAACGCTGAAAATACCATTGGCCTTGCTCAGTTTCAGTGGGTTTTTCAAGCGCGACCACTCGTGATCCTCGGGGGTTTAAATGCTCCATAAAACGCTTAATGGTGCCCCCTTTACCTGCTGCATCCCTCCCTTCAAACACAATCACGACACGCTGACCAGTTTTCTTAATCCACGACTGCAGCTTCAATAACTCTACTTGCAGGTAGTACTTTTGTTTTTCATAAGATTTGCGAGATAGACGATTTTTGTACGGATAAGCTGCTGTTCTCCAATTTTCGACCAACGCTTCGTCTTTAGACACTGCGCGGCCTTTATCAAACTGCTTCCAATGCGTCAGCGCTTTTTTCAGTTCGGCTACATCATCAAGTGACGCCCCATCAATAATGTCTGCCACGGCTTTTAGCGTTTCTTCATGAGACTCAGGCAGCGGGCCTTTGAGACCCAAAATATCGGCAATAGCAGCAGCTTGGGCTTCCTGTGCGCCATGGGTCTTTTTCATCACGCTAAATTCATCCACCCATGGTACTGGTGCCTTCGCCTGGGGTGACGTGTCGCTATTGGTTGTGTTTGTTTTTACCATGACAGCCTCTTCCTCTTTTGCAACACGGTATTAATCGCCTTTTAAAGAGCATCGTACCGTAATACTCATTAAACAAAGCTGATACGCATCAATCACTGTTCTAATAGAACTAGAACGAAGATATCGTTTACGTTTAAACCAAAAGACTCATCGGTCTTACTGCTAACCATCGTTAGCGCTGCCACTCTGGAGAACTCACTCTACTCTTAGACACTGGGCATGCTTTTATATTAGAGCCCTCTTACTAAATAATGACGCCAGCCGAGCAGCTTTAAAGGCTATTCAATATTCTGAATCTGCTCTCGCATCTGCTCAATCAATACTTTTAGCTCCACCGCGCAGCGGGTGGTTTCGGCGACTACCGATTTTGACGATAGCGTGTTGGCTTCGCGGTTGAGTTCCTGCATTAGGAAATCCAGACGGCGGCCTTTGGGGCCTTTTTGGGCTAACTGGCGGCTGACTTCTTGTACGTGCGCCGTTAGGCGATCCAACTCTTCATCTACATCGGCTTTTTGTGCCACCAGTACCAATTCGGCTTCCAGGCGTTGCGGGTCGAGTTCGGTTTTGGCGACGTCTAAGCGTTCCAGCAGCTGGGCGCGCTGGCGCTCTAAAATTTGCGGCAGCAGGCTGCGCACGGTGGCGACTTGTTCACTGACGGCCGTTAAGCGAGTGGTGATCATCTCAGCGAGTTTTTCGCCCTCCCGGGCGCGGGCGTCGATCAACTCGTCTAGCGCTTGGTCAAACAGCGTTTTAGCAGCGGCTTTAATGGCCTCTTGGTCTAGGTGCTGGGTTTCCATAACGCCGGGTTGGTTAAGTAACGCCAGCGTGGTGGGTGGTATCGCACTGGGCACCTGCTGCTGAATGGCGGCCAAGGCATCGGCAATCTCTTTCAACCGTTGCACATTTACCGCAGGAGCTTGATTGGTTTCCGCGGCTTCAAAACGCAGGCTGCACTCGACTTTACCTCGCGCTAGGCGTGTGCGTAGGGCATCGCGCAGCACCGGCTCTAGCTCGCGCAGGGCGTCGGGTAGGCGAAAGTGCGGCTCCAGATAGCGCTGGTTCACCGAGCGGATTTCCACCTGCAGGGTTCCAAACGGGGCGGCCTGCTCGGTGCGGGCAAAGGCGGTCATGCTGTGTACGTGGCGTGGGTTAGCCATTAAAGATTCCTGTTCATCGCGCATTTAGGTCAGTCTACCCGATCTTGTGCTGGTAGATACGTCTGCCTTGAATAGGCCCATCAACGGCGTCGCTGACGTGTACAATGGTGGGCTTTTCCACTGATAAATTGATGTGAGGTGTTATGCGTCCTGATGTTGTTCGCCCTAGCGGTCGTGAAGCCGACCAGCTCCGTGAAATTCGCATAACCCGCGATTACACCCGCCATGCAGAAGGGTCGGTACTGGTGGAGTTTGGTGATACCAAAGTGCTGTGTAATGCGAGTGTGGAAGCGGGCGTACCGCGCTGGCTGCGTGGCAAAAATCAGGGTTGGATCACCGCTGAGTACGGCATGCTGCCCCGTGCCACTCACACCCGCAGTGGCCGTGAAGCGACGCGTGGTAAACAGGGTGGCCGTACGCTGGAAATTCAGCGGTTGATTGGCCGTAGCCTGCGCGCAGCGGTTAACTTGAAGAAGTTGGGCGAGTTCACCATTACCGTGGATTGCGATGTGATTCAGGCCGATGGTGGCACGCGCACCGCTGCGATTACCGGCGGCTGTGTGGCGCTGGTAGATGCCATTCGTTATCTGCAGCGTGAGAAGAAGATCAAAGGTGATCCCTTTAAGCAGCTGGTTAGCGCGATTTCGGTGGGTATTTATAAAGGCGTACCGGTACTGGACTTGGATTATCCGGAAGATAGTAAAGCTGACACCGATCTGAACGTGGTGATGACTGAAAACGGCGAGCTAATTGAAGTCCAGGGTACCGCAGAGGCGGGGGCGTTTAACCGTACCGAGCTGAACGCGATGCTTGATCTCGCTGAGAAAGCTGGCTCCGAGCTGCGCGAAAAACAGCGCGAAGCATTGGGTATTCGCGGCTAAACCGTTAGTTAGCAAGCACTCAACGCGCCTACGCAAACAGGCCAGCTTATAAGCTGGCCTGTTGCTGAGACGGGTAATGCGACGCGGGAAAGTGAGCGCTTACAGCGCTAAGTCATACTCAACGATCAGCGGTGCGAACTCGGAGAAGGTCGCATCGTAATCAATCCACGCGTCGACCACATGGCGACGGAAGTTGGGGCCGACCAGCTGGTAGTCGATCCGCCAGCCTTCTTGGCGCTCACGGGGCACGTCTTGGTCGAGCTTTGGCCACCAGGTATATTCACCCGCATCGCGATTAATTTCGCGGAAGGTGTCGATAAAGCCGGTTGGGCCAAGCACCTGATCCATCCAGGCACGCTCTTCCGGGCGGAAACCAGAGGTTAGCTGATTGTCCGACCAGTTGGCCAAATCGATGGTTTTATGGGCAACGTGCCAAGTACCACAGATGATGTATTCGCGACGTTTGCGCGACATCTTCGTTAGATACTCTTGGTACTGCTCCATAAACGCCTGTTTGGCTTTTTGATCACTTCCATCAGGCATCAAGAAGGTGGCAATGCTGAAGCGGTCATAATCCGCCTGCAGAAAGCGCCCTTCGTGATCACACTGAGGGAACCCAAGACCATACATAATCGCCTTGGGAATTTTGCGGCAGTAGAGTGCCACGCCGGAGAAACCATCTTCTTCTGCATCCAGGAAGTAGCCTTCGTAGCCTTCCGGATAGAGAATATGGTCGTCCAGTTCAAAACTTTTTGCCTTGATGTTCTGCACGCAGATCACGTCGGCATCCTGCTGAGCCAGCCAGTCCAGGAAGCCACGGTCGACGGCATCACGTATACCATTGACATTGATGCTGGCAATTTTCATAAATCGTCCCTTTTGCGTCGCTGCTGTATGATACCCGACGTTTAGACGTTTGGGTAAATAGACAAACCCAATCTTGCTGTTTAACTCTGATTTATTACTGCGTTTACTTAGATTTCTATTACTTACATTCCTATCGACAAGAGAAGACCATCGTGGCTACCACTCTACAACCCTATCAGCGCGATTTCATTGCCTTCGCTATTGAGCAGGGCGTGCTCAAGTTTGGCGAGTTCACGCTTAAGTCTGGGCGAGTAAGCCCTTACTTCTTTAACGCGGGCCTGTTTCAAACCGGTCGTGCCCTGGCTAAGCTGGGCCGTTTTTACGCTCAAGCCATTGTCGATAGTGGTCTGCAAGCGGATGTGCTGTTCGGCCCAGCCTATAAAGGCATTCCCCTGGCGGCGGTCACTGCCGCGGCCTTAGCCGACCACCACGATCGCGATATGCCCTACGCGTTTAACCGTAAAGAGGCCAAAACCCACGGCGAAGGCGGCAATATTGTCGGTGCACCACTGGCCGGCGATATTTTGATCATTGACGACGTGATTACAGCCGGTACGGCTATCCGTGAAGTGATGAGCCTAATTGAGCAAAGTGGTGCCCGCGCAGGTGGCGTGATTATTGCGCTTGATCGTCAAGAGCGCGGCCAGGGCGAACAAAGCGCTATCCAGGAAGTCCAGGCTCAGTACGGCATGCCGGTTGTCAGTATTGTCACCTTAGAGCAAGTGCTTACTTACCTTGAAGAGCATGCTGGCGGCGAAATGCTGGCTTACGCCGAAGCGGTACGCGCTTATCGCGACCGCTACGGCATCGCGGGTTAGTCGCTACTTACCGCTTAATGCGCCAGCGTAATCTTGCTGGCGCCACGCCTCATAGCTGACGATGGCAACGGCGTTAGAAAGGTTCAAGCTGCGGTTATTGGGCTGCATGGGGATGCGCAGCTTCTGTTCTGCGGGTAGCGCAGCATGGACCTGGGGCGACAGCCCTGCGGTTTCCGAACCGAATAGCAGTACATCGCCCGGCGCGAAAGCCGCGTCGCTGTGGGCTCGGGTGCCTTTGGTGGTAATCGCCCATATCGTGCGCCCCTGCATTGCCGCTTGAAACGCCGTAAAATTAGCATGGCGGGTAACATTGGCTAGGTCACGGTAATCTAGTCCGGCGCGGCGCAGCTTTTTCTCTTCGAGATCAAAGCCCAGCGGTTCAATTAAATGTAATCGGCAGCCATTGTTAGCCACCAGGCGCATAATGTTACCCGTATTGGGTGCCATACGCGGTTCAAATAGCGCTACTTCAAACATTACCACCTGCCTATTATTAACTCATTGTGCGTTCGCCCAGCGCCGCTGATTGTAATGGAATTTGCCTAGAAACACTTGTAGAGGTCACCCTTCACCATGACGCCCCAACCGCCAAAGAGCATTCTTAGCCGTATTAAAGGGCTAAACCCGCGCCAGCAGGAAGCGGTGCGCTATATCGATGGCCCCTGTTTGGTCTTGGCGGGCGCGGGGTCTGGTAAAACCAGCGTTATTACCACCAAAATCGCCTATCTGGTGCAAGAGTGCGGCATGAGCGCGCGCAAAATAGCGGCGGTTACCTTCACCAATAAAGCCGCCAGGGAGATGAAAGAGCGCGTTGGGCAAATGCTGAAGGGTAAAGAGGGCCACGGGCTAACGGTGTCGACGTTCCACAATTTAGGCCTGACTATTATTCGCGGTGAGTTGAAAACACTAGGCTACAAACCAGGCTTTTCGTTGTTTGACCCAGAAGATGCCAAAGCACTGCTGCGCGATCTAATGAACAAAGACGCTCAGGTAGACGCCGAGCAGATCAACGCAGTGCAGAGCAAAATCTCCACGTGGAAGAACGATTTAGTGCTGCCCAGTGACGCGCTTTCTTTTGCCGCGGATGATGACGAGCACTTTGCCGCACGGGTTTATGAAGCTTACGTGCGCCACTTAAAAGCCTATAACGCGGTGGATTTTGACGACCTGATCCTACTGCCGGTGGTGCTACTACAACGTGACCCAGACGCACTGGCCCGCTGGCGGAACAAAATTCACTATATGTTGGTGGATGAATATCAGGACACTAACGTTTCTCAGTACCTACTGGTGAAACTGCTGATGGCCGAACGGGCGACCTTTACCGTGGTTGGCGACGACGACCAGTCGATCTACGCATGGCGCGGGGCCCGGCCTGAAAATTTGGTGACCCTTGGCGAAGACTTCCCGCGTCTGAACGTTATCAAGCTGGAGCAGAACTACCGCTCGACCGGCACCATTTTGCGTGCGGCCAACACGTTAATTGCTAACAACCCTCACGTTTACGATAAAACCTTGTGGTCGGATATGGGCGATGGCGCGCCGATTCGGGTCATCGTCAACCGTCATGAAGAGGCGGAGTCCGAGCGGGTAGCCAGCGAAATGCTGACTCGGCGTATCAAAGAAAAAGCAGAATGGCGAGATTTTGCGGTGCTCTATCGGGGTAACTTCCAGGCACGTTTATTAGAGCTCAAGCTGCAGCACTACCAAATTCCCTACAAGCTTTCCGGCGGTACGTCGTTTTTCTCGCGCAACGAGATCAAGGACACCATGGCCTATCTGCGGCTGTTAATTAACCCTGCTGACGATAACGCCTTTTTACGTATTGTGAACGTGCCCCGCCGGGAAATAGGCCCTGGCACGTTGGAAAAGCTAGCCAACTACGCAACAGAGCGTTCAATTTCGCTGTTTGCTGCCTGCCACGAGCTAGGGTTAGAGCAAACGCTGCCGACTCGGGCCGTAGAGCGGCTTTCCCGCTTTACGCACTTTATTGATGGCGTGCGTAAACGCATGGATCAAGACGATGCCATCGCCGCCATTCGCGACATGCTGCGCGATATGGATTACGAGGCCTGGCTGTACCAAAATGCCAGCGCCCCAACCGTTGCTGAACGGCGTATGGCCAACGTATGGATTTTGATTGATCAGCTAGAGAAGTCACTAAACCGCGACCCAGAAGATGCCGATGACTCCACCGCAACGGAAACAGACGGCGTAGAAGCCGCCATTTCCCGCCTAGTGCTTCGGGATATTCTTGAGCAACAGGCTGAAGAAGACGACTCAGACCGTGTGCAACTACTCACCATGCACGCCTCGAAAGGACTGGAGTTTCCCCATGTGTATTTGATGGGCTTAGAGGAAGATCTGCTACCCCACCGCAATGCTATTGAAATGGGCACCGTGGAAGAGGAGCGCCGCTTGGCTTACGTTGGGATTACACGAGCAAGGCGTACCCTGACACTGACATTAGCCCGCCAGCGTAAAGCGTATGGTGAACTAATGGACTGTCAGCCCAGCCGCTTTTTAGACGAACTGCCCGCTGATGATTTGGAGTGGGAGGGCCGCGCCGATAAAGAAGACCCCGAGAAAAAGCAGGCACGCGGGAAAGACGCGATTGCCGGGCTGCGTTCCTTGTTGGGTTAGCAGCAAGTCATAAGAACACAAAAAAATATCCACAGGGGATTTTCAAAACCCACCTGTGGATAGATTGCACAACATTATTACAACAACAGCTTATTGCACTTCTGACACCATGTAATCGACAACGGCCATAATTTCTTCGTCAGAGGCGCTGCTACCACCACGTGGCGGCATCACGCCTTTGCCGTTAAACACGCTTTCGTATAACGCATCGACACCCTGCTCAAGGCGCGGCGCCCACGCATCAGCATCGCCAATCAAAGGGGCACCAGCAACACCTGCCGCGTGGCAAGCCACACAACCAGCACTGGCATAAAGCGCTTCGCCATCTAAACCGCTGCCACCACTAGAAGCTTCCTCTTCGCTAGCTGCAGCGTCTGCGGTGCCTTCATCGGCACTGGTTTCCTCTGCTGCGGCCATATCATCGCTAGCGCTCTCTTCCGTCGCCTCTGCAGCCGCTTCTTCGTCACCGCCACCTAGCTCGGGAACGTCCATGACAGGCTCCACCATATACGCTGTCGCCGCTTCCATCTCTTCGTCTGACAGGTTGGGGTTGCCGCCACGAGCAGGCATTGCACCAATACCGTTAATCGAGTGCTCTAGCAGTGTCGCGAAACCTTGTTCGGTACGCTCAGCCCACGCAGCTTCATCACCGCGAATAGGGGCTCCCGCTGCGCCCGTTTCGTGGCACGCCATACAGACGTTGTTGTAGATACCTTCGCCATCAACTTCGTCACCACCACCGCTGCTAGCGGCGGCTGGCGCTGCTGCGGTGCCACAGTCTTGGCCTTGCAAGCAGAGTTGACCTACCGGCGCTAAGCGCTCAGCGATTGCGTCACGTGCTGCGTCTTGAGCATAAGCACCGGATGTGCCTGCCATGACGCCTAGGGCCGCCAGCCCGCTCATGATCAGCTTAGATTTCACTCTCACCACCTCTTGAGTTTTGTCATAAAACGTTTTGTGCTTAACCCCTGCGCGCGGCAGCGACATCATCAACCTGCGGCAACCGGAACGCCAAGACGTGCATATCGCATTAGTATACCGAGAACGCCAAGCGTAAGAAAATGCTACTAAGCGCGGCAATTCAACCTAAACTGAGCTTTATGCTTAATTCAGCGGTTTAAAAACCGTATCAATGTTCAGCTATTTAGCACCAAGCCAGCAAACGCTGCTGAGCATAACGCGTAAAGCCTGCCTGAGCATATACACGCTTTGCTGGAACATTCTGTGTATCGACAGTGAGCGTAATGTCGCGGGCTTCCGCCTTGCTAGCCAACGCCTGCGCTTGTTGAATAATTTCCTTGCCCATTCCCCCGCCACGCCAATCAGGTAGCAGCCCCATCAACTGCAATGACCAGCGCTGTGTAACAGGGTTGGAAGCAAGTAATAATACACCGATAGTTTCCCCCTGATGTTTAAGCTGATACCAGTTATCTGGGGCATTCGGCGCTTGGTCATAAAATCCCGCTAGTAACGCGTCAATGGTGAGCACTTCGCGAAGCTCTGGGCAGTCTAACGAGCCTTCGCTTACTTTCTCTACTAACGCCCGCTGTTGAGCGGGAGTCAATTCAGCAAAGGGGCTTAGTATCAGTAGATTAGCGGGTGATTGAACGGTTTGGCACTGCCACACAAGATGCTCCAGAGTGGCAAGCGCCCGCATACCGTGGGTCACTAACCTTGTTTCCCAGCTGGCCGCATCGTCGGATAACGCCACATGGCATAGCGCAATCGGCTGCTCGTTTACCCAGCCCTGCAAGGCTTTCAACAACGCATCAACTGACGAATTATGCTGCCTGGGTAGCCAAAGCTGCGCCATTTGATTAGCCAATGGCTGTACCCAGGCGGCGGCTTCGATATGGCCCGCTTGAGTGGCTATCCAAAGGCCTTGCCATATAGTGTCAGGACCCGCTTTTACGGTTGATAAGGCATGCTGCAATGCAGGTTGTTGCGCAGGATCATGCACGGCAGCTAACTGCAGCAATGCTTCACGCCGTTGTTCACGTGGGCACTGCATTACTGTGGTAGTTAAGGAGCGATGGCCGAAAGGAGAATGACGTGTCATGTTACGTTCCTGAGTAGCCCGCCATGAATGAAAGTAGCCCGCCATGAATGAAAGGAGTCATCCATCGATATGCGCATTTTACTGGTTGAGGACGACCCCAGTTTAGCGTCAGGGATTCGTATGGCGCTAAAACCTGAGCACTATACGGTAGATCATTTAGCCGATGGCGATAACGCGCTTCATGCGCTTAAAAATGAACCCTTTGATGCGGTCATCCTGGACCTTGGTTTACCAACGATCGATGGAATGGAAGTGCTGCGCGCTATTCGGCGACATGGCAGCCAACTGCCTATTTTAGTTCTGACCGCCCGCGATGCGGTGGATAACCGTATCGAAGGGTTGGATGCAGGAGCCGACGATTACATCACCAAACCCTTCGAGGTAGCAGAATTAAAAGCGCGCCTGCGTGCTTTATTGCGCCGCAGTCAAGGGCAAAGCAGCGGCTTACTCAACTGCCGGGGAATTAGCCTGGACCCTCAGACCTTACAGGTCAGTTATCAACATCAAGTGATCACGCTTTCGCGTCGTGAGCTGACATTACTACAGGAGTTTATGAGCCACCCAGGTCGTGTCTTTACCCGCGATACCTTAACGCGTTTAGTGTACGGCTGGGAGGAAGAAGTCGAGAGTAACGCTATCGAAGTTCATATCCACCACTTACGACGAAAGCTGTTTCCTGAGGTTATTCGCACCGTGAGAGGGATCGGCTATGTCATGGATAAATCATAATGGTTAACGTACACAAGGCAAGCGCATGAGTTCTATTCGTCAACGCACCCTGGGGCTTGCGCTGCTTGTGTTTGGCGCGAGCATGCTAGTGATTGGCTTTATTAGCTATCGCTATGCCGCCCATGAAATCGAAGAACTTCACGATGCTAGCCTGGCACAAAGTGCCCGTTTGCTAGAAGGATTACTACAGGCACCACTGCCCGATAGCGACCGTACGCTTTTACTAGAAAGTGTGGAGAGTGCGCTGCTTAGTGCCGAGCAATCCAATCATCGTTTTGCAGATCATCGCTATGAGAGCAAGCAGGCATTTCAGCTTTGGGATGGCGATCGCCTACTGCTGCGTTCCGCCAGCGCCCCCGAAATACAGCTTACCCAGCAACCATCTGGTTATTCAACGCTTACAGTGAATCAACACGACTGGCGCGTTTTTGTTCTGGAAATAACAGGCACTAACAAACGCGTAGCGGTGGGCGAACGAGAGGACGTTCGTGGTGAATTGATCAGCGCAGTAGCACTGCGTACCTTATTACCTGATCTTATTGGCTTGCCCTTATTGACACTATTACTGTGGTGGTCAATTGGCTGGGGGCTTGCCCCCCTATCACGGATGGCAGAGCAAATCCGTGCCCGCGATCCCCACCACCTAAAGCCACTGACGCTTCATCCACTTCCCCAGGAACTGGAAACCATTTCTAGCGCCCTAAACCGGCTGTTGGAACAGCTGCGACAGCTGCGTATTCGCGAAAAGCGTTTCATTGCCGACGCTGCCCACGAACTACGCACCCCCTTGGCGGTACTTGATTTGCACGCGCAAAATGCACTGACCGCTGACAATGCCGATGACAGAAAAGAAGCGCTGCATCATTTACGCAGTGGAGTGAAACGTTCAACGCGGCTAGTCTCTCAACTCTTAACCCTGGCGCGCTTAGACCACGAAGAAGAACCGCTGTCAGAGTATCACCGCTGTAATGTATTACACGAAGCTCGCGAAACGTTGGCAAAGCTTGCACCACTGGCCGCCGAGCGACAACAACCGTTGTTATTAGAGGCAGACGACTCGGCTAAATGGGAAATAGAAGCGGAACCAGGAGCTATTGAGGCGCTGGTGCAAAATCTGGTGGGTAACGCCATTCAACACTCGCCTGCTCAAAGCGCTATTACGATCACGCTTAAAACATTAGCGAAAAGTGTTATTGTCATTGTTGATGATCAAGGGCCCGGTATCCCTGCAGCACAACGCAACCAGCTGATGGAGCGATTTCAACGTGCTGGGCCTGGTGCTGGCGCGGGTTTAGGTTTATCCATTGTCGAGCGCTTGGTCAAACGCCATCAGGGCGTCTTACTGCTTGATGAGGCCCCTAGCGGTGGGCTTCGTGTGCGCGCAACGTTTACCAGGAACGCCCTATCTCAACGCCAACCAAAAAATAATCGGCCATAAAGGGGCCTGTTAAGGTTCCCATAAGAATTCCGTGCAAGTGTGAAAGTACAAGACAGGCAAGCGGTTAACGACCTGTCTATTCATACGACGGAGATTCCCTGATGAATATGCTAGTCCATACCCCCAAACCACTTATCCAGTTTGGTGAAACACCACTGCTTATTACGCCAACAACAAAGCAGATAACACCTGAAAGCTCTGCGTTATCGGTGCTGACGGATTTTACTCAGGTCAGACCCCAGGCAGTAACCGCGGATACGCCTATCGACGATGCTCATTTACAAATGCGCCATGGCGGTGTTCGCCTGTTGTTTGTTCTCGACAAAGCTAACCACTGCATTGGCGTACTGACTGCCAAAGAAGTCATTGGAACACGGCGCATTAACTTGGCGATGCAGCAGAGAAATCTTGATCGTACGGAAATTACAGCCGACATGATTATGACGCCCTGGCAACAGCTTAGTGCGATGCCATTTGAGCAACTTAACTCATTAACGATTGAAGACCTTGTGCTTTCTATGGAGCGCTTTACAGAGCAGCACTTATTGATTACTGAGCATAAACAAAATCAACCATTAAGCGTACGCGGTATTATTTCTGCCACCGATATACAGCACGCCATGGGCAATAAAACCACGATGAAATTCACCTCTTCAGCAGTGCCGACTGCCAGTAGCTTTGCCGATATTTGCAAAGTCATTACCGGGCACGATTTATAGTCTCGACATCAAATTTATAGTCATTAAGTAAAGCTAGAAAACCTACTAACAGTATTAAAAACACGCCCCTTATCAATGATAAGGGGCGTGTTTTTAGCTAAATTAGCTGCTAATTTAAAATAGCGCTGCGTTTATCAACAAATGCGCAGCAATACTGGCAGCATACCCCAGCAAAATAGCCGGTGCCCAGCGCAGGTGGCCCGCAAAAGTATAAATACCTCGGGCTTGGCCCATTAACGCAACCCCCGCCGCAGAGCCCATTGACAGCAGGCTACCACCAACACCAGCAGTCAATGTGATCAGCAGCCAGTTACCTTGCGACATATCGGGCGCCATGGAAAGCACCGCAAACATCACCGGAATGTTATCGACTACCGCCGAGATAAGCCCCAAAACAACATTGGCCCACACAGGATTCCAACTGCCATACAAGGTTTCTGACAATAGACTTAAATAGCCCATAAAGCCCAGGCCACCGACACACATCACAACTCCGTAGAAGAAGAGCAGCGTGTCCCATTCTGAGCGGGCAATACGGCTGAAGATATCAAAAGGAACAACGCTACCCAGTTGCTCAAGCTTATTCCAGTCACCACGGCGGGAATAACGTTCACGCTTGCGCTCCAGGGAGCGTGGCAGACTGCGGCGCAGGTAGTAGCCAAAGAACTGCAGTAGGCCAAGACCAAACATCATGCCCATCGCAGGCGGCAGATAAAGAACCGAATGGCACAATACGGAAATAGCGACAGTCACCAAAAATAGCGCGATGATGCGACGCGAACCACGCTTTAACCAGACGTTTTCGGTGAGCGCTGCAGGTTGGCGGTTAACAATGAAGAAGTTCATGATCACCGACGGCACGATAAAATTGACAATAGCAGGCACCAAGAGCGCAAAGAAGCCGCCAAACGGCACCTGGCCTGCCTGCCACACCATCAACGTGGTGATATCACCAAACGGGCTGAACGCACCGCCTGCGTTTGATGCTACCACCACGTTGACACAGCACAGACTAATGAACTTTTTATCGCCTTCAGCCACTTTCAGCACCACCGCGCACATCAGCATCGCCGTGGTCATGTTGTTGGCAATGGCAGAAATACCAAAGGCAAGACATCCCGTAATCCAAAACAGACTGCGATAACTAAAGCCTTTACGTACTAGCCAAGCCCGCAGGGCATCAAAAATACGGCGTTCTTCCATAGCGTTGATGTAGGTCATCGCTACCAGCAAGAACAGCAACAACTCAGTGTATTCAAGCAGCGTTTCTTTAAACGCTGCTTCCGCTTCTTGCGGCATGCCCGCCTGTACATAGACCCACGCCACCAACGCCCAGATAAGCCCGGCGGCCACTAGTACAGGCTTGGATTTACGCATGTGAATTAGCTCTTCGCTCATTACCAAGGCGTAGGCAAGAACAAAGATGACAACAGAGGCAATACCGGCAAACGAAGCAGTAAGATCTAACGGGCCAGAAGCGGCATAAGAGAGGGTGGGAAAAGCAAACAAACACAACGCAATCAACAACCAAGCAAACCGGCAAGTAGACTGCCGCATTGCAAGGACGTTAGGTGGTTTCATAGTAAAGTGATCCTGGCAGGGTTGGAAGAGACCGCCACGATGATAAGCACACTAACTAAGTGCTGCAACGCAGCGATCACGCTAAAGATGCGGCCATTTGCCGCATCTTGTAAAGCCGTTTTACAGTGCCAGAAACATTTATTTTGTGAAGGCCTACTCGACCGTTACGCTCTTGGCTAAATTACGTGGCTGATCCACATCGGTGCCTTTTAGAACCGCCACGTGGTAGCTCAGAAGCTGCAGGGGCAGCGTGTATAAAAGCGGCGCCAGTGCTTCGTGAACATGAGGAAGTGTTAATACGCGAACGCCATCTTGCTCGCTGATTCCTACACGCTCATCGGCAAACACAAACAGCTGACCACCGCGGGCACGGACTTCCTGTAGGTTCGACTTTAGCTTTTCGAGCAGGTCGTCGTTAGGGGCAACTGAAATCACCGGCATTTCGCTGTCTACCAGCGCCAGCGGCCCGTGCTTTAACTCTCCAGCGGGGTAAGCCTCTGCATGAATGTAGGAAATTTCCTTAAGCTTTAGCGCGCCTTCTAGCGCAATAGGATAGTGAGCACCACGGCCTAAAAAGAGCGCGTGATGTTTTTCCGCAAACGCTTGGGAAAGGGTTTCAACTTGGCTATCTAGCGCTAATACTTGCTGACACAGTGCAGGGAGTCCGCGTAGCGCTTCGACAATATCTTGCTGCTCTGGCTGGCCTTTAGCTTTGTTTACCGACAGCGTTAGCAGCATTAACGCAACCAGTTGTGTGGTAAATGCTTTGGTAGACGCAACGCCGATTTCTGGGCCTGCCCGTGTCATCAGCGACATATCCGATTCCCGTACCAGGGAACTGCCGGGTACGTTGCAAATAGCCAGCGACCCAACATAACTAAG
Source organism: Vreelandella neptunia (assembly GCF_000712975.1). GTDB lineage: Bacteria > Pseudomonadota > Gammaproteobacteria > Pseudomonadales > Halomonadaceae > Vreelandella > Vreelandella qaidamensis. The sequence goes on from NZ_JHQL01000002.1 coordinate 661,281, forward strand.
CGTTTTTGCAAAACGCAGCGCTGCCAGCGTGTCCGCTGTTTCACCGGATTGCGACAGCGTGACAAACAGCGTGCCTTCAGGCACAACAGGGTGTCGATAGCGGTACTCAGAGGCCACCTCTACCTGTACTGGCACACCGGCATAGCGCTCTAGCCAGTAGCGCGCCACTAAGCCAGCATGGTAGCTGGTACCACAAGCAATAATATGAATCTGGCGGGTAGCCTGAAACAGTGTTTGGGCATCAGGGCCAAAGCTTTCAATCAATACACTGCTGCCACTTAAACGCCCTTCAAGGGCGGCACTAATGACGTCAGGCTGCTCGAAGATTTCTTTGAGCATATAGTGCCGGTAGTCGCCTTTGCTGGCGGCGCCGTCGCCATGTTCAAACGTTTGAATTGGCCGCTCAACGGGATTCCCCTGATGGTCAACGATACGGATTGAGCCTTGCTCACGAAGCTCTACTAAATCGCCTTCTTCCAGGTAAATAAAGCGGTCGGACACTTGTAAAAGCGCTAACGGATCCGAGGCGAGAAAAGCTTCATCGATCCCTACCCCCACCACCAGCGGACTGCCCTGACGAGCACCTACCACCACCCCTGGTTCTGCAGCGCTCATCACACCAAGCGCGTAGGCACCGCCTAAGCCGTTGACGATTTGCTGGGTTGCTTCAAATAATGTCAGACCGGTTGCTAATTTTTCAGACAGTAAGTGGGCGATGACTTCGGTATCAGTTTCGGAGGTAAAGCGGTAACCGCTGGCCTGTAGGGTGTCTTTGATCTGCTCGTAGTTTTCGATAATGCCGTTGTGCACCACCGCTACTTGGTCACTACTGTGATGCGGGTGGGCGTTTTCTTCAGACGGTTTACCGTGAGTAGCCCAGCGGGTATGGGCAATACCACAGGTGCCGGGTAGCGCTGCGGTGGCTAACCGTTCATCAAGAGCGGCTACCTTGCCCAAGGCGCGGTGACGCGTTAACACACCACTGTTCAGCACCGTCATACCAGAAGAGTCATAGCCGCGATACTCCAAGCGCTTGAGGCCTTCCAGCAAAATTCCTTGCACATTACGCTGTGCAACCGCAGCAACGATGCCACACATAGCCATTTCTCCTTGGGCGTCTTAATGCGTTATTGAAACCTAACGATTCCGCGAATAGACCGCTTTATTTAACTTTTTTGACAGGGCGCGGCCAATCCAGTTTTTCAAGTTGTCTGCTGCGAGTAACTGCCAAGGCGTGCTCAGCAACGTCTTTAGCGATTGTTGAGCCTGCCCCAATCGTGGCACCTTTACCCACCGTCACCGGCGCTACTAAGGCGCTGTTAGAACCAATAAACGCATTATCACCAATCTGGGTAATATGCTTATTTACGCCATCATAATTACACGTAATAGTGCCCGCCCCGACATTCACATCACGCCCTAAACGCGCATCACCCACATAACTTAAGTGATTAATTTTACTACCTTCTCCAACATCAGCGTTTTTAGTTTCAACAAAGTTTCCTACCTTGGCTTTGACTGCTAGGCGTGTGCCAGGGCGTAGTCGTGCAAAGGGGCCAACTTGATTCAACCCTGCGGCCACCGTGTTATCAATCACGCTATGACTATCGATGACACTTTCAGCCCCAATTGTGCTGTTTTTAATCACGCAGTAAGGGCCAATCTTTACCCCTTCACCCAGCTCAACATCACCTTCAAATACACAGCCCACATCGATAAACACATCGTGGCCACAGGTAAGCTTACCGCGAATATCGATTCTTGCTGGGTCCGCCAATGCTACCCCCTGCTCCATTAACTTATCCGCTAGCTGCTGCTGATAAGCGCGCTCTAACCGGGCCATTTGTGAACGATTATTCACGCCTTCAACTTCTACTGCGCTGGCTGGCTGGGCAGTGCACACCTTCACACCTTCATCTGCTGCCATGGCAATGACATCGGTTAAGTAGTACTCGCCTTGAGCATTTTCTGCCGACAACTGGGGCAGCCACCGTTTCAGCTGGGCACTGGTCATCGCCATAATGCCGGTGTTGCATTCGTTAATGGAAAGCTGTTCAGCGTTAGCATCTTTTTGCTCAATGATAGCGACCGCTTCGCCCTCATCATTACGAACAATACGTCCATAGCCAGAGGGGTCATCTAACGTGACGGTCAGCAGCCCCATGTGCTGCTCATCCACGTGGTTAAGAAGCGCAGCCAAAGATTCGCGACGAATCATCGGCACATCGCCATACAGAACCAACACCTTTCCGTTACCTAACTGAGACTGCGCTTGAGCCACCGCATGGCCGGTGCCTTTTTGCTCTGCTTGAATCGCAAAGGATACGTCACTCTCCGCTAGTGCTTCACACAGTTGATCTGCACCGTGGCCAATCACAACATGGGTACGCGTAGGGTTGAGTCCGCTGGCTGTGTCCAGTACGTGTTGTACCATCGGTTTACCCGCCAAGGTGTGCAGCACTTTTGGCGTTTGCGAACGCATGCGGGTGCCTTTGCCAGCGGCAAGGATAACAACATCAAGCTCTTGCATAATATTCACCTGTAACGGTTTAGCGATTGACAGCTGGTGCTTCCCAAGCGTCAATACCTAGCTCATCAATAAGTGCTTTATCGAAGTAGTCCATAAAGGCGGGACTGGCTAGGCTTTGCCAATGATCACTGTCTTTCACTAGCATCAACACACTTAGATTGTTCTCAACGGCCATCTGCATCCCTTCTTCGCTACCCGCTACCGAGATTGCTGTAGACCACGCGTCTGCCCAGGCATTGGAAGGGTGAAAAACAGAAACAGAGGCAAGCTGGTGCTTAACCGGCCGACCGGTGCGAGGGTCAATAGTATGGGAAAAGCGCTCGCCATCTACTTCAAAATAATTACGATAATCCCCAGACGTTGCGACCGACAGATCTTCAAGAGGAAGAACGTGTTGCGCCTCAGGCAAACCGCTATGTGGCACCTCAATTCCGACACGCCATGGGCTTTGCTCTTCTAAATCCCGATAGCCGCGAGCAATTAATTCACCACCAATATTGACTAAATAGTTTTCAATTCCCTGCTGATCAAGGTATGCCCCAACGCGATCAGTACCATGCCCTTTAGCCACTCCCGATAGATCAGCAAACACATCGCGCGTGCGGCGCGCCTGCATAAGTTGAGTATCAACATCAACTGCCTCATAGCCAATCGTAGCCATACGCTCGTTTAGCTCAGCGTCTGAAGGCACCTCTTCAGGGCGTGCTTCGGGGCCAAAACTCCACAAGTTGACGACATCACCGACCGTAATATCAAACGCACCGTTGCTTGCTTCGGATACGGAACGACTGATCGCAAGCACTTCAATTAACGCGTTGGAAAGCGGCTGCCATTCATTCAAAGGAGCATCATTAAAAACTATAAGCTCTGCATCATCACGGTAAGTAGACATTGCCTGATCAACGTCATTAAGTTCCGCTAGAAAACCTTCTTCTAAAGCATTCGCCTCGCCTTGGGTTAACGGGTCCGCAATGGTGACTTGATAAAACGTTCCGAAAATACCGCCTTCAAAGCGAACCGGGGAATCCAGTGGTCGATCATTTTCTGAACACCCCGCTAATACGCCAGCAGCAATGAGTAGGAGCCCTGAGTATTTTAATAAACGAGAAGTAACCTTCATTTTGTTTTCCCTTGGAGATAAGGCACGGGGTCAAGATGAAAAGACCTAGCTATGAAAAACTAGCAATGAACCACCAGCTAAAAATGGAAAAACCATAGCAACCAAGCCCCAAACAACACCCGATAAATGACAAATGGCTGCATGCCCAGTTTTTTGATCACTACCAGGAAATAGTGAATACACACATAGGCGCTAATACCTGAGAGTAAGGTGCCTACTAACATTGCCGGTATATCGATGAGCTGGGGATCTTTCAATAAGCTAATTGCCTCAAGCCCCCCTGCCAGAACAATAACGGGGATTGACAGTAAAAACGAAAACCGTGCCGCACCTTCTCGGCTCATACCCACCATTAACGCCGCTGTTATGGTGATACCTGAACGGGATGTGCCTGGAATAAGCGCCAACACTTGGGCACCTCCAATAATGAGCACATCCTTTAACGTCATCTGGTATTCGCTACGAGTGCCGCGTTTTTTCCAGTCTGCATAACCAAGTAACAGGCCAAAAACAATCAAACTGGCACCAATAATCAACGTAGAGCGCATGTAACCCGAGATCAGGTCATGAAGCAAAAAGCCGACAATACATACGGGCAGCGTGGCAATCACGACCCAAAACGCCAATACAGCATCGTCGTTAACCTCTTGGCCGCGAAGTGCGGTCAAGCTACTAACGATCATTCTGCCTATTTCGTGTCGGAAATAGATAACCACCGCGCTTAAACTACCAAGATGCAATGCCACATCAAAGGCAAGGCCCTGGTCTTCCCAGGTAGTCAGCACCGGTACCAATATAAGATGAGCCGAACTCGATATGGGTAAAAATTCTGTAAGCCCCTGAACTACCGCTAACACAACTACCTGGAACCAATCCATGGGTTATCCTGTGTTTAACTATTCTTGATGGCATTCATGTGTTTGATGACACTCATGCGCTTGCAATGGCGCTAAGGATACACATCCCTTAATTCATTGTCCGCATTCAGCATACGAGCAAATTCACAAGAAGGTATAGAGCCAAGGACGCGGTACGCTACAATAGGTACTCATTAGTAATGCGCGATCCTGTAAGGTCACCCATGACTCAGACCGTAGAATCACCAGTGGTTCCCAAGCATGAGCTAGATAGCCGAGAGGCCAAACGTGTCACTTATATAGGCGCCTGGCTAGATGGCTTGTTGAGTGTTGTTAAAGTCGTGGTTGGCTTTTGGGTAGGCTCCGCGGCGCTCATTGCCGATGGTATCCATTCACTTTCAGACCTTGTGACTGATGGTTTTGTGTTGGCCGCTATTCACTACGGTCGTCAGGAACCAGATGACGACCATCATTACGGGCACGGCCGTATCGAAACCCTTACAACACTGCTATTGGGTAGTGTATTGATTTTTGTGGCTGGCGGTATTGCTTGGTCTAGCTTGGATCGATTATTTAATGGTACGGAAGTCAATGCTCCAGGTGCAGTCGCTATTGTTATCACAATTATCGCTCTGTTCAGTAAAGAGTGGATTTTTCGCTATACCATGCGCGTTGCTAAACGCGTTAAATCCAAGCTGTTAGAGGCGAACGCCTGGCATTCACGTAGCGATGCACTTTCCACTGCGGTAGTGCTGGTCGCGTTAATTGGCGCGCAGCTTGGTTTTGGCTGGCTAGACGCCGTCGCGGCCATTATCGTTGGCTTACTGGTGGGTAAAGTAGGCTGGGATTTACTGTGGGAGTCCGCGAGAGAACTCGTGGATACCGCACTCCCTGAAAGCGTTCAACAGCAAATGCACGATGTTGCCTGTAGCGTGCCAGGGGTTGATAGCGTGCATGATCTACGCACCCGTCAGTCCGCAGGCTGGGTAATGGTGGACTTGCATGTGGTGGTCGGACCAAAAATTACCGTGTCAGAAGCCCATGAAATCGGCAACGAAGTGAGCCGTCGCCTACGCCATGAATTCCCACTGCTCACCGATGTTATTTTTCACGTAGACCCTGAAGACGACGCCGGAGAAGGCGATCCTAGCCGACTTCCCGGCCTACCTCTGCGGCCCGAAGTAGAAGCCGCGCTGAACGAGCGTTGGTATATGCATCCTGTTTGGCGCACGTTAAACGAGCTTCAACTCCACTATCTAGACGATAAGGTATCGGTATCGCTGATTATAGGCGATTCAGTACACCAGCCACCTCAGTGTCTTGCCAGCCAGTTAAAAGCGCTAGCCAGCGATATTGAGTGGCTGGGCCATGTGGAAGTACTGTTTATTACCCGCGCGGCCAGCAGTGCGATGCGTTAACCTGCGTTACACGCTTGCCAGTACGACCGTCGCAATACTGAAGTAAATTAATACCCCGGTGGCATCAATTAGTGTGGTTACCAATGGCGCTGACGCAGTGGCAGGGTCGACCTTAAAGCGCTCTAATACAAACGGTAGGCACATACCAATCATGCTGCCAAACAAAACGATGGTCACCATGCTTAACGCCACGATAATGGCGACTGCTTCGCCGCCACGAAAAATCCCTATTGGCGTTACCGCAATTGCCATGGTGATACCCAAAGAGCCAGCCACCAACAGCTCACGGCCGAGCATTTTGCTCCAGTCTTTCACCCCCACATCGCCAGTTGCCATACCGCGTACCATCAGCGTGGCTGCCTGAGCGCCTGCATTACCGCCACTGCCAATCAGCAGCGGTAGAAAAAATACCAGTGCCACTTGGGCGGCAATCGTATCCTCAAAATAGGCGATCCCCGCGCCAGAAAATAAGTTAGCGAATACTAGTAGTACCAGCCAAAACACCCGCTTACGGTAAAGGCTCCACAGCGGAACGCGGCTAACACCATCCTCTAACTGGCCGATAGACATCCCCTTGTGGATATCTTCAGTTGCTTCAGACTCGGCAACATCCATCGCATCATCGTGGGTAACAATACCGACCATGCGTCCATCCGCATCCAAAACAGGCAGTGCCAGCAGGTCATAGCGAGCCACAATCCGCGCCACCTCTTCTTGCTCTTCATCTACCGGGGTGCTGATAACATCTTTGATCATGATGTCATCAACCAACGCCCCTGGGCGAGCCACCATCAGCTGGCGTAAAGACATCGTTCCTATTAACTGGCCGTCGCTATCAAGTACATAGAGCTGATACACCGTTTCCGCATCTGGAGCGGTTTGGCGTACCCGCATCATGGCTTGCGACACCGTCATGCCACTGGCTATAGCGACATAGTCAGAGGTCATGATGGCGCCTGCGGTACCTTCTTCGTAGCTTGCAAGGCGCTTTAGGTCTTCCCGTTCCTGGTGCGCCATACGCCGCAACAGCGCTTCGCGTCGGTCTTCACCAAGCAGATTAAATAAATCCGCCCGTTCATCGGAGCCCATTTCTTCGAGAAGCTTTAGCACTTGGGTATCCGACAGTTTCCCAACTACCTCAAGCTGACTCTCTCTTGGTAAGTAGCCCAGAACATTAGCGGCACGCTCAGTAGAAAGAGTATCAAGTATGGCAAGCGCTGCCGGAAGTTCTTCATCGTCTTCGATGAGTTCTTCTAGCACCTCACCAATATCTGCCGAACGGATTTCGGATAAACGTGCTGCCAACAGCGTTTTATCTGCTTTTTCTTTATTTAGCTCGTCAAGCAGCTCGGATTTTAATTCCTGTAAGGCTTCATCATTCAATGACATCGCTATCTCCCTTTGTGCAGACGCATAGTGTGCAGATGGGGTGTTACAGCCGAGCATCCCTACTCTGTGGATCTACGCTGAGTGCGTTTTCCTATGGTACCAGACAAAAAAAACGCTCCTTAAACCCTAACGGGCTCCAGGAGCGTTTTATTCACGCGAGTGCGTGTTTTACTAGCCTTTACCCGCCTTCTTACGCAGCTGTTGAATCGTTCGTAGCTGTGCAACGGCTTCGGCAAGTTCAGCGGCAGCACGCGTATAATCCAGCTCTGCTGACTTCTCGTTAAAAGCTTTCAGCGCTTGCTGACGTGCTTCTTCAGCAGCGGCCTCATCGAGGTCGCTAGCACGCGCCGCAGCGTCTGCCAGGATCGTCACAACATCCGGCTGGACTTCCATGAAGCCACCCGAGACAAAGAAGTTCTCTTCCTTGCCATCATCGTGGATCACGCGGATTGGGCCCGGCTGAAGCTCGGTCAGCAGCGGGGCGTGACCCGGCAAAATGCCGAGGTCACCCATAATCCCGGAAGCGACTACCTGCTCAACACTGCCTGAGAAGATAGATGCTTCAGCGCTGACGATATTGCAAGTGAAGCTATTCGCCATAGCGAATCCCCCTAGTGGACGGGATTACTTCTTCATCTGGTTGGCTTTTTCGACAGCTTCGTCGATGGAGCCGACCATGTAGAAGGCCTGTTCCGGCAACTCGTCATACTCACCCGCGAGGATGCCCTGGAAGCCACGAATCGTATCTTTCAAAGAAACATACTTACCGGGCGAACCAGTGAATACCTCAGCAACGAAGAATGGCTGCGACAGGAAACGCTGGATTTTACGCGCACGAGATACGGCCAGCTTATCTTCATCAGACAGCTCGTCCATACCCAAAATCGCGATGATATCCTTCAGTTCCTTGTAACGCTGCAGAACGTTCTGTACGCCACGAGCTACGTTGTAGTGCTCTTCACCCACTACCAACGGATCTAGCTGACGCGACGTAGAATCCAGCGGGTCGATAGCCGGATAGATACCTAGCTCAGCAATCGAACGCGCAAGTACGACGGTGGCGTCAAGGTGCGAGAAGGTGGTCGCCGGCGACGGGTCAGTCAAGTCATCGGCAGGGACGTAAACGGCCTGCACAGACGTGATAGAGCCGGTTTTAGTCGAGGTGATACGTTCCTGCAGAACGCCCATCTCTTCAGCCAGCGTCGGCTGATAACCTACCGCAGACGGCATACGACCCAGCAGGGCAGACACTTCGGTACCAGCCAGGGTGTAGCGGTAAATGTTATCGACGAACAACAGTACGTCACGGCCTTCATCACGGAATTTCTCAGCGATGGTCAGACCAGTCAGTGCTACACGTAGACGGTTACCGGGGGGCTCGTTCATCTGACCGTAAACCAGCGATACCTTGTCGATAACGTTGGATTCAGTCATTTCGTGATAGAAGTCGTTACCCTCACGCGTACGCTCACCGACACCGGCGAATACAGAGTAGCCGCTGTGTTCGGTGGCGATGTTGCGGATAAGCTCCATCATGTTAACGGTTTTACCAACACCCGCACCGCCGAATAGACCAACTTTACCGCCCTTAGCGAACGGGCAAACGAGGTCGATAACCTTGATGCCGGTTTCCAACAGCTCATTGGAAGCTGCTTGGTCAGCGTAGCTTGGTGCTTTACGGTGGATTGGCATGCGCTCTTGCTCGCCAATCGGGCCAGCTTCATCAATCGGCTCACCGAGCACGTTCATGATGCGACCTAGCGTTTCCTTACCGACGGGTACGGAAATCGCGGTACCTGTGTTGGTCACGTCCAAGCCACGTTTCAAGCCCTCAGTAGAGCCCATGGCAATGGTGCGCACCACGCCGTCGCCCAGCTGCTGCTGGACTTCGAGGATGGTCTCAGCATTAGAGACCTTCAGCGCGTCGTAGACCTTGGGCACAGAGTCCCGCGGAAACTCTACGTCAATCACCGCGCCGATGATTTGTACGATACGTCCGCTCATCTTGGTTCCTCTCAAAAACCTGCAAATGAAACCTGTCTGCCGGGAGCTATCTTTGCGATAGCTAGCTCCCTAGGCGTTATACGGCAGAAGCGCCGCCGACGATCTCGGAAATTTCCTGGGTGATGGCGGCCTGACGGGCCTTGTTGTATACCATCTCCAGATCGTCGATCAGGTTGCCCGCGTTATCAGTGGCACTCTTCATAGCGATCATTCGGGCGGCCTGTTCGCACGCACCGTTTTCGACTACCGCCTGATACACCTGTGATTCGATGAAACGAACCAACAGGCTGTCTAGCAACGCCTTGGCATCCGGTTCATACAGGTAGTCCCAGCTTCCGGGACGGGCGTTTTCTTCGTCATGCTTCGCGTCTGCGCCCATATCGGACGACAACGGAAGAAGCTGACGTACGACTGGCCGTTGCGTCATGGTGTTAACAAATTCGTTATACACCACAAACAAACGGTCAAGGCGTCCTTCGTCGTACGCTTCTAACATGACCTTGACACTACCGATCAGTCCTTCGACAGACGGCGATTCTCCCAATCCGCTCTTGGCAGCAACGAGGTTGCCTCCATAGTTGCGGAAAAAGGCGCCGGCTTTAGAGCCGAGGGCACAGAAGTCTAGCTCGGCGTCTTGCTGTTTCCAGACAACGGCATCTTTCACCACTGCCTTAAACAGGTTGACGTTTAAGCCGCCACACAGACCGCGGTCAGTAGATACCACAATGTAACCAACGCGCTTCACCTCATTACGCTCGACCATGTAGTCGTGCTTATATTCGGGGTTTGCGTCAGCAATGTGGCCTACCACATTACGAATCTGCTTGGCATACGGCTGGCCAGCCTTCATCAGATCTTGTGCTTTACGCATCTTAGATGCAGCCACCATTTCCATGGCGCTGGTAATCTTCTGCGTATTTTTAATGCTCCCGATCTGGGTGCGTATCTCTTTTGCAGCTGCCATAGCGATCTACCCTTCGTTCGTGGCTCTCAGAAAGCATGCAAGCCCGCCCGCAGGCGGGCCGGACATTACCAGCTCTGAGTCGCCTTGAACTTCTCGAGACCTGACTTCAAGCCGTCCTGAATCTCGCCGTTGTAGTCGCCGGTCTGGTTGATCTTATCGAGCAGGTCGTTGTGCTCAGACTTCATGTAGTCGTGCAAAGCACGTTCGAAGTCCAACACTTTATCGACGCTCACATCATCCAGGTGACCTTCGTTAGCGGCGTACAGAGACAGCGCCATTTCCGCCACTGACATCGGCGAATACTGCTTTTGCTTCATCAGTTCGGTAACGCGTTGGCCATGCTCAAGCTGCTTACGGGTCGCTTCATCAAGGTCAGAAGCAAACTGCGAGAATGCCGCCAGCTCACGGTACTGAGCCAAGGCCAAACGAACACCGCCACCCAGCTTTTTGATAATCTTGGTCTGCGCTGCACCACCAACACGAGAAACCGATAGACCTGCGTTAATTGCCGGACGAATACCGGAGTTAAACAGGTTGGTTTCCAAGAAGATCTGACCATCAGTGATCGAGATTACGTTAGTCGGAACGAACGCAGAAACGTCACCGCCTTGGGTTTCGATAATCGGCAGTGCGGTCAAAGAACCGGTTTTGCCTTTCACTTCGCCGTCAGTAAACTTCTCAACGTAGTCAGCATTAACGCGCGCAGCGCGCTCAAGCAGACGCGAGTGGAGATAGAAAACGTCACCAGGATAGGCTTCACGACCCGGCGGACGACGCAACAGCAGAGATACCTGACGGTATGCCACAGCCTGTTTGGAAAGATCGTCATAAACGATCAGTGCGTCTTCACCACGGTCACGGAAGTACTCACCCATGGTGCAGCCAGAATAAGCAGCCAAGAACTGCATCGGTGCCGGATCGGCAGCGCCAGCAGCGACAACGATGGTGTGTTCCATCGCGCCATGCTCTTCTAGTTTGCGTACCACGTTAGCAATAGTCGACTGCTTCTGACCAATTGCCACGTAGACACAGGTAACGCCTTTGCCTTTCTGGTTGATAATCGCATCGATAGCAATGGCAGATTTACCAATCTGACGGTCGCCGATGATCAGCTCACGCTGACCGCGACCGATTGGCACCATGGCGTCGATAGACTTCAAACCAGTTTGGATCGGCTCGTCAACGGACTGACGGGTAATAACGCCAGGCGCTACTTTTTCTACCGCGTCGGTCATTTTGGCGTTGATATCGCCTTTGCCGTCGATAGCATTACCCAGCGCATCGACTACGCGACCTACCAGCTCTGGGCCTACCGGCACTTCAAGGATACGCCCGGTACACTGGGCAGTCATACCTTCTTGAAGTTGCAAATAGTCACCCAAGACAACGGCACCAACGGAGTCACGCTCCAGGTTCAGTACCATGCCAAAGATGCTGTTAGGGAATTCGATCATTTCACCGAACATCGCGTCTTCGAGGCCGTGAATTTTCACGATACCGTCGGAAACGCTGACGATGGTGCCCTGATTACGGGCTTCGGATGCGACGTCAAGCTTCTCAATTCGCTGCTTGATGATGTCGCTGATCTCGGAAGGATTCAGTTGCTGCATGCCATGTCCCTCAGACTCAAGCGGTCAGCGCTTCGGAAAGGCGGTTCAATCGACCACGTACCGACCCGTCAATGACGGTATCGCCGGCACGTAGGATGACACCACCAATAAGCGTCTTGTCCACCTGAGTAGTAATGGAGATTTCGCGATTCAGACGTTTCTTGAGTGCGTTCGCTAGCTTGGTCTGCTGTGCGGCAGTCAGCTTGTACGCTGACGTTACTGTCACTTCAACACGCTGTTCATGTTCGGCACGCAAGTACTCAAACTGTTCAGCAATGAAAGGCAGTGCCAACAAGCGCCCTTGGTCAGCTAGGGTATCCAAAAACCGCGACAGGCCTTCTTGCTTTTCCGATAACATATCGGAAAGCAGAGCTACCTTTTTGTCGTTCTCAAGTTTTGGACTACCCAGCAGACGACGAACGTCGCTGTTGGCAACCGCAGCACTTAAAAAACCAAGCGCCTGGGACCAGCTATCAAACGCCTCATGATCACGCGCGTATTCAAACGCCGCCTTAGCGTAAGGACGAGCGACGGTAAGTAATTCCGCCATGGGTCACCTCCTTACAGTTCAGCAGCAAGCTCATCAAGTAACTTGCGATGTGCTTTCTCGTCGACCGAAGCTTCTAGTACACGCTCAGCACCAATGATGGCGAGGTGAGAAACCTGGGCACGAAGCTCGTCTTTTGCACGATTCACTTCTTGCTCGATTTCTGAACGTGCACTTGCCATTAGGCGTTCGCCTTCAGCGCGGGCCTGTTCACGTGCTTCTTCGATCATCTGAGCTGAGCGCTTGTTGGCTTGCTCGAGAATTTGAGAAGCCTGCTCCTTGCTTTCACGCAGCGTTTGTTCTGCACGCTCTTGAGCTAGCTCAAGGTCGCGAGTAGCACGGCTGGCTGCGTCTAAGCCATCAGCAATTTTTTTCTGACGCTCGTGAAGAGCGTTGCTGATCGGAGGCCACACATACTTTATGCAAAACCAGACAAAGATCGCGAAGGCGATCGTCTGCCCGATAAGCGTCATGTTGATATTCACAGGGATGTACCTCTGACAAGTTCGTGGCGACCGGAGTGAAACAAAACCGAGCGGGTAGACCGCTCGGCTAAGCTGTCATTAACCGGCGACAACGAAGATCAGGTACATCGCGATACCAACACCGATCATCGGAACGGCGTCAAGCAGACCGGCCATGATGAAGGTTTTGGTTTGCAGCTGGTCGCCCAGTTCAGGTTGACGCGCAGTAGATTCAAGCAACTTGCCGCCCAACAGGGCAAAGCCAATGCCAGTAGCCAGTGCGCCCAGACCGATGATGATGGCAGCTGAGAGATAAACCATTTCCATGATGTTGCTCCTGAGTTTAAGTTTTGGTTAAGGGTTGAGGGTTAATGAAAACGTTGTTGCTTGGTTTAGTGGTGTTCGTGCGCCGCGCTCAGGTATACAACCGAAAGCGTGGTAAAAATAAAGGCCTGCAGCGTTACCACAAGAATGTGGAAGATGGCCCATGGCACGTCCAACAGCCAGATAGCCCAGAACGGCAGTAGGGCGATCAGGATAAAAATAACCTCACCGGCAAACATGTTGCCGAACAGACGCAGGCCAAGACCTAGCGGCTTCACAAGCAAACCAATCACTTCAAGCACCAAATTGAAGGGAATAAGTGCCCAGTGATTAAATGGTGTCAGTGAAAGCTCTTTCGCAAAGCCACCCGCTCCTTTTACTTTGATGCTGTAATAAATAATTAAGCAGAACACACCTAACGCCATACCTAAGGTGGCGTTAGGGTCAGTCGTCGGTACGATTTTCATGTACTCAACGCCGAGCTTATTGAACAGCACAGGGAAGTAATCAACGGGGATAATCTTCAACGTGTTCATGAGCAGAATCCACACGAACAGCGTCAACGCTAGAGGCGCAATAATAGGGTTGCGTCCATGGAAAGTAGCGCGAGTCAGGTTTTCAATGAACTCAACCACCATCTCTACAGCATTTTGCAAGCCGCCGGGCACACCCGTCGTGGCTAACTTGCCAGCTTTGCGGAAGAGCCAAATGAACAGCAAGCCCATGGCAATGGACCAACCCATGGTATCTAGATGGATAGCCCAAAAGCCCATTTCACGCGCTTCTTCGGCGGAATGTGCCAGCGACCAACCGTTCTCCGGGTGATTACCAAAGGTTAGGTTCTGCAAGTGGTGCTGGATATAGTAAGTCGACGAGACTTCGTTTCCTGCGGCCATAGACATGTCACCTCAATAAGTTGTGCGATTTCCTGGGCATTAGCCAAGGCGCTAGCCAATGCGTCAGAACAATCGCGACATAAGCACTAAAAAAGAAAGCGGGGTTTGAGGGGGGCGCTACAACAAACACCAGTGAAAAAAGTGCCACCGTCAAACCAAACTTGCCTGCTTCGGCGCGAAATAAATCCATCGCGCCAGATGTGCGACGCTTTACACGAAACACACCCATTCGATAGATAAAAAAAGCGTGTGGTAGTAATGCTACCAGCGCTCCTTTTAACACCGACAGCACATCAGCCGGAGGTGCTATCAAAAGGGCGAATAACATGCCCAAGAACGTAACGATAAGTTGCGCGAGTATCAGTCGAACAAAATATGTTTTTTGTCGCTGGGTTTCCAAACGTCGCATAATTCCCCAGCACGTTAGGTTGAAAAGTTTTACAACCTGTCACTTATCATCATTACGAGCGACCTGCACAAATCTTGCGCGATTATAGGGAAGCGCTATCACACCTTCAACCGATGTTGCACGGATTTCGCGCCTTTCAGCACTTACTTGCGACCAAAGGGCTAAAAATATGCGGTAACTTCGTAAGCCTGCTATTTAATGTGTGCCAAAATTCCGTCTAGCTCTTCAAGGCTGGTGTAGCGAATCGTTACTTTACCTTTTCCTTTTTGCCCATGGTCTATAGAGACGGGGGCACCTAGCAATTCCCCCAGATGTGTTTCAAGCCGTGAAACATCCGGTGTTTTAGCGGTACGTGGTGAAACTTGGGCAGGCGTGTTGTTAGATTGGACTTTTTTAACCAGCGATTCGGTGTCACGGACGGTCAAATCGTTGTTGACCACTTCATGGGCAATTTGACGTTGCTGGGTAGTGTTAAGCGAAAGCAGGGCTCGCGCATGCCCCATATCTAAATCACCGCGTTCAAGCAACGTTTGTACTTCAGGGTCTAACGCTAACAAGCGCAGTAAATTAGCGACCTGGGTGCGTGATTTACCAACTGCATCGGCAATTTGCTGCTGGGTAAGCTCAAACTCTTCCCCTAAGCGTTTTAGAGCAAGCGCTTCTTCGATTGTGTTTAAATTTTCGCGCTGAATGTTCTCAATCAGCGCGAGGGCTAAAGCTACTTCATCGCTAACATCGCGAATAACCGCTGGTATAACGTCTAATTCAGCCAACTGTGCAGCGCGCCAGCGCCGTTCACCTGCGATAATTTCATAGCGGTTTTCACCTACTGGGCGAACCACAATAGGCTGCATTACCCCTTGCGCACGGATGGAGTCGGCAAGCTCTTCTAGGGCTTCTGGCTGAATATCTCGGCGTGGCTGATATTTACCGCGAGTAAGCTGGCCTAGAGGTAAACGTTCTAGCCGTTCAGCCGCCGCTTCCGTTGTTGGCGCGGGCATCAGTGATGTGTCTGCACCATCAAGCGTTACACCACCAGTAAGATCTAAACTGTCACGACGACGGGCGCCCGCACCAATCAGGGCATCCAGGCCACGTCCTAGCGCGCGTTTACGCGTCATTCGCTTCCCCTCGTACTTTTTACGTTACAGCGATAGCCGCCGGATCATCTCTTTTGCAAGCACACGATAAGCCTGACTACCCCGCGAAAAACGTGCGTACTGGGTAACGGGCAAGCCATGGCTTGGTGCTTCAGCAACCTTCACATTGCGCGGAATGGTTGTTTTTAATAGGGCATCGCCAAAAAAGTCTCTCAGCTGTTTGTCGACTTCACGCGTCAAACTGGTGCGCTTATCGTACATAGTCCGCAGAATGCCAGAAACGGCTAAGTCAGGATTAATGCTTTGTTTGATCTGCTCAACGGTATCCAGCAATGCTGATAAACCTTCTAATGCATAAAATTCGCATTGCAATGGAATCAGCACACCATTAGCGGCCGTTAGCGCGTTGACGGTAAGCATATTCAGTGACGGTGGGCAGTCAATGAGGACAACATCATAGTCATCTGCGACGCTCTGTAGCGCTAACGACAAACGGCTTTGTCGCTGTTCACTATCAAGCAGTTCTACCTCTGCAGCCGTTAAGTCGCCATTGCTTGGTAGGACGTCATATTTCACTGGAAGTCCGCGAACAATCGCATCGCTTGCGGTTGTTTCTCCCAGCAATACATCAAGTACACTTTTATCAAGAGCGTACTTGTCGATACCACTACCCATGCTGGCATGCCCTTGCGGGTCTAAATCTACCAGCAGGATCCGACGATCCAATGCCGCTAAACTAGCGGCAAGGTTAACGGCTGAAGTGGACTTGCCCACACCGCCTTTTTGGTTGGTCAGGGCAATGATCTGGCTCACTACTCAACTCCTTTTGGGGTCAGAATCAACAGCTGCCGCTCGGCCGTTTCAAAGGGGACGCTTAATAAAAGTCGTGACTGTAGTTCAGCGTAGGCGGGCAACTCACGCAGCTCATCATCAGCGCCAGGGCCTTTCATGGCAAGCCATTGACCGTTAGTTGCCGGTAACCCTTGGGTCAGTGTGACAAAGTCTACCAAGCTGGCAAACGCTCGGGAAATCACCTGATCAAAGACCTGCTCACTAAACTGTTCAACACGTGCTTGGGTTGGCGTTACGTTGTTCAGCGATAGCTCCATGACGGCTTGGCGCTGAAAACGTACTTTTTTACCATTACTATCAAGCAACGTTACCTGAAGGTCAGGCTTTAAAATAGCCAGCACAAGTCCAGGCAAGCCTGGCCCGGCTCCGACATCTAACAACGTTGTGCCATGAATATACGGTGCAATTGCTGCGCTATCCAGTACATGGCGAGACACCATGTCTTCAACATTGCGCACTGCCGTGAGGTTATAAGCCCGGTTCCACTTGTGCAACAGTGCTAACAGTCCTAGTAACTGTTCGCGTTGAACAGCGCTGATAGCAATTCCAAGTTCTGCCATTCCTTCATCTAAACGAGGTGCAACAGTATTTGGTAAGCTGTTGATTAACGGAGTTAATTGAGTCATCCGTTAACAACCTCGGTACTGCTTACAAGCCGACGTTTTTTTAGATGTATCAGCAAAATAGACACTGCTGCAGGGGTCACCCCTGAGATTCTAGCTGCTTGAGCTAACGTTTCAGGCCGCGTTTCGCTAAGTTTTTGACGGATCTCATTGGATAGTCCCTCAACCCGTTGATAATCCAGCTCAGCAGGCAGCGGGGTTGCTTCATGGCGTTTGAGCTTATCGATCTCGTCTTGCTGGCGATCAATATAGCCTTGGTATTTCGCTTGAATTTGTACCTGCTCGGCGACGGCGTCGTCATTAACGTCATGGTTTTCCATGCCGGGCAGTGATGTGATATCAGCGTAAGTCAGCTCGGGACGCTTTAACAAATCGCTTAAGCAATATTCTCGTGGAAGTGGCCTGCCGGTTTTCTCGGCAATCTTCGCGGCAGCAGGTGTATTGGGCTGTACCCAAACGGTTGCTAAACGTGCAGTTTCACGCTCAATGGCATCGCGTTTTTGGCTAAACGCCGACCAGCGTTTGTCATCCACCAAACCCAGCTCACGACCTTTTTCAGTCAAACGCAAGTCAGCATTGTCTTCGCGTAGCAGGAGACGATATTCCGCACGCGAGGTAAACATCCGATAGGGTTCTTTGGTACCCATGGTAATCAGATCATCCACCAATACGCCGAGATAAGCTTCATCACGGCGGGGGTACCAAGCTTCTAGCTGCTTTGCGCGACGAGCGGCATTCAAACCGGCGAGAAGCCCCTGGGCACCGGCTTCTTCATAGCCGGTGGTCCCATTTATTTGTCCGGCAAAAAACAGGTTGTGGATAAATTTAGTTTCTAGCGAATGTTTTAAATCCCGCGGATCAAAAAAGTCGTACTCAATCGCGTAGCCAGGGCGAGTGATGTGTGCATTCTCAAGCCCTTTAATCGAGCGAACTACCTGTAGCTGAACGTCAAAAGGCAGTGACGTCGAAATTCCGTTGGGGTACAGCTCATGAGTATCGAGCCCTTCAGGTTCGATAAACACTTGGTGGCTCGATTTATCCGCAAAGCGGTGAACTTTGTCTTCAATCGATGGGCAGTAGCGCGGGCCAACGCCTTCGATGACACCAGAATACATAGGCGAACGATCTAAATTCGCCATGATGATTTCATGGGTTCGCTCATTGGTGTGTGCTATGTGGCAACTCACCTGATGAGGGTGCATCTCCCGTGAACCGAGGTATGACATAACTGGCGTTGGGGTATCACCTGGCTGTTCTTCCAACGATGTGAAGTCAACGGTTTTGGCATCAATACGCGGGGGCGTGCCGGTTTTTAACCGGTCAACGCGAAATGGCAGTGCACGTAGGCGTTCAGCTAAGGCATTGGAAGGGGGATCACCAGCGCGGCCACCGCGGCTTTGATCTAACCCAATGTGGATAACACCACCTAAAAACGTGCCTGTTGATAACACGACAGACTCTGCGTGGAAACGAATGCCAGTTTCCGTTACGACACCACGTACGGTGTCGTTATCCACAATCAGATCGCCAGCAGCTTGCTGAAAAATCGTTAAATTCGGCTGATTTTCCAACATGCCACGAATAGCCGCTTTGTAGCGTATGCGGTCAGCTTGAGCACGCGTGGCACGAACCGCCGGACCTTTGCGTGCGTTGAGCACACGAAATTGGATGCCGCCTAAGTCCGTGGCTAGCCCCATTGCACCACCAAGTGCATCAATTTCTTTTACTAAGTGGCTTTTGCCAATCCCACCAATTGCCGGGTTGCACGACATCTGGCCGAGCGTTTCGAAATTGTGGGTTAGCAACAGGGTTTGACAACCCATACGAGCAGAGGCCAATGCGGCTTCGGTTCCCGCATGGCCACCGCCGATGACAATCACGTCAAAGCGGTCGGGATAGTTCAAGAGGCACCTCGTCTTGTGCCGTTTGGCACGGATGATGTTGGTCAGTGTGTGTTCACTGTTTGAGTAAGCCGGCCAGTATAAACCTCCTGTGGGTAACCGTCAGGTTTTTCCACATTCCAAATTAGGTCTTTGTCTATTATTAATAACAATATAAAAATATATAAGAGAAGTTCTATTGATGTTGTAACTACTAGTGTGGACAAAATCTGTTGATAACCATAATAAATCAATATTTTTCATGCAGTTAAACTGTTAGTTTTTACATGATTAAACGGCGAAGTACCTGAGTAGAAGCGGTGCTACTCCTGTGGATGAAAGCGTGACTTATGCACAAGCATGGCAAACAACGGGTTATCCACCGACTCATACCGAGTTTGTTACCGCACCTGTGAACAAGTAGAGTCAGTATCGTGAAAAGTGGCTATAACCGCTCATGGTAGGTGATGCAGCGTGATGTGGCGCAGCATGTAAAAAATAGTATCCACAGGCAAAAAAAATGGCCTGTCGCAACGACAGGCCATTTAACGAAGTAAAAATTGGCTAAAAAATCAGTTTAACTCTGCTATTTAATGCTTCAACACACGAGCCAGGAAGGATTGTGTGCGCTCATGTTGAGGAGCATCGAACAGCTGTTCAGGTGGTCCCTGTTCAGCAATTTCACCTTTATGGATAAAGATAACGCGGTCTGCTACTTCACGGGCAAACCCCATTTCATGGGTCACAATCACCATGGTCATGCCTTCTTTGGCAAGCTCGCGCATGGCATCCAATACTTCACCAATCATTTCAGGGTCAAGTGCTGAGGTAGGCTCGTCAAACAGCATAAGGCGGGGTTCCATGGCCAATGCACGCGCCAGCGCGACACGCTGCTGCTGCCCGCCAGAGAGCTGACTTGGGTATTTATCTGCTTGGTCGGCAATGCCCACACGTTCTAGCAGACGTTCAGCGCTCTCTTCAGCATCTTGGCGGCTCCATCCCCTAACTTTCATAGGCGCGAGGGTAACGTTGTCGCGCACGCTCAAGTGGGGAAAAAGATTGAACTGCTGAAACACCATGCCGACTTCAGTACGGATGGTTTGCAGCGCTTTACTGCTTTTACCATTGGGTAGTAATTGGTTGCCATCAACATCAAGCGAACCGGATTGAAACTCCTCTAAACCATTGATACAGCGGATGAGCGTTGATTTACCAGAGCCGCTGGCACCGATGATAACGACGACTTCACCAGGGACAATTTCAAGGTCAATATTATTGAGTACGTGCAGGCTGCCAAAATGCTTATTGAGCTGCTGCATACGCACAATGGGTGATTGGGTAGAGGTCATTGCACGTTCCTTATTGTCCTGCGAGGCCTCTGCGCTCAACTTGGCGCAGAATCAAAGAGAGGGTCCAAGTGATGGCAAGATACAGCAATGCCACCATGAAATAGACCTCTAGTGCGGTAAAGGTAGTCGCAATATAAATTTGTCCTTGGCGGACTAACTCACCGACCCCGATAACGGAAAATAGCGAGGTATCTTTGATACTGATAATGCCCTGATTACCTAGTGGCGGAATCATGCGGCGCAGAGCTTGGGGCCAAATCACATAGCGAAAAGCTTGGGTTCGAGATAGGCCTAATGAGAGCGATGCTTCTCGCTGGCCACATTCAATAGACTGTACGCCACCTCGCACAATTTCAGAGATATAGGCTCCTGAATTTATGGCGATAGCGGCAATGCCGGCGACTAAGGCGTTGATTGGACTGCCCAGAAGCTGGGGTAGACCGTAAAAAATAAACAAAACCTGCACTAAAATAGGCGTGCCGCGAAAAACTTCGACATAAAAAATAGCTGGCCAACGCAGCCAACGTACTGGGCTAATACGCAATAAGCCAAAGAAAATGCCAATAAAGAAGCCAATGGCTAGGCCGCCAAACGATATCAGCAGTGTCCAAGGAATACCTGGTAATAGGTAAGGGATCGACCCAAACGCGGCCGACCAATCAAACTGAAAGTTAACGTCCACGCGTTATCTCCAGAAAAATAAACAACGGCACAGGGCCGGGAGGTTAGCCACCCGGCCCTGAAATGAAATTACTCATTGGCGGTAGTAATAGCGACCAGCGATGTTATTCAGCGCTGGGGGCTTCACCAAACCATTTTGTGTAGATTTCATCGTAGGTACCATCTTCACGCATGGCAGCAAGCGCTTCGTTGGTTGGCTCTACCCACTCGCTACCTTTATGGAACACGATACCGTACTGCTGACCTTCATATAGCGGGCCAACCACCTTGGTGCGGCCTTCGCCACGAGTTTGTGAGAAGTAGGCAACGTTAGGGGCGTCGTACAGTACCGCATCAACGTTACGCCCTAAGAGCGCCATGTACATATCGGCGGTGCCTGGATAGGGAGTAATATCAGCATCTTCGCCGAGTTCTTGTTGAAGGAAGTCGTAGCTAGTAGAGCCAATTTTGGTGGCAACGGTGAGACCCGCTAGGTCCTCAATCGAAGAGACATCTTCGTTGTCGGCACGCACGATAATTTGCAGACCTGAGTCATAGTAGGGGTCGGAGAAGTCGACCACTTGGGCACGCTCTTCCGTAATGGTGGTGCCAGCAATGGCGATTTCTTGATTGCCGGTTTGGACGGCAGGAATGATGCCAGAGAATTCCATGGTGGTAAGGTTAACGTCAAAGCCAGCACGCTCGGCGACGGCGTTGATGATATCCATATCGAAACCAATCATTTCGCCGGTTTCTGGATCCATCATTTCGAACGGCACAAAGCTTGGGTCGGTCGCTACATTGACAGAGGGTGTTTGTGCAAACGCGACAGTGGTAGTACCTAAGCCAAGCGCAAGGGCGGTAGCAAAGACAGATTTTTTCAGTAGGTAGTTCATTCGTTTCCCCGTGTTTTATTTGGTTAGCAACGCGATTTAAAGAAGATTTTTTCTTATAAATTGCATCTGTAACCGTTATTGACCTTTTAACCTTGGCGAGAAACCACCAAGGCGTCAAGTCACGGGGTGGGGGTTGTTACCAACGTTGGTTAGACCATAAAGGAAGCCCCGCAGCCGCAGGTGGTTGTGGCGTTAGGGTTTTGGACACGAAAACGGGCACCTGCTAACCCTTCTTCATAGTCGATGGTAGAACCCACCAAATATTGGTAGGAGAGAGGATCGACCACAAGAATCGCCTCACCAAATTCAATTAACGTGTCGTCTTCGGCCACGTTTTCAGCAAAATCAAACCCATACTGGAATCCTGAGCAGCCACCACCGGTGACATAAACGCGTAATTTCAGCGCAGGGTTTGCCTCTTCTGCTATTAGTGCTTGGATCCGTTTCCGGGCACTATCAGACAGTAGTAAAGGCGTTGGAACAAAAGCTTCTGCACCGCTCATGGGTACCTCCCGCGAGCTTTAAGAACGAAAAATCGGCATTGGAGTGTGATTATGGGTAATTCCCAGCAAAATGGTCAACTATTGTGTTGGAGTATCAAGTAAAGGACAGCTCACCGAGGAGGCTCTGGCAAATGCCCTCCTCTTTGAACTGTCTTCTACATGCTAGTGTTTTGTGTGGCTCAAGGCATCAACGCTGGGGCGTTGAGGCCCATATTTTCTTCAAAGCCAAACATGAGATTCAAGTTTTGAATCGCTTGCCCAGATGCTCCCTTAACTAAGTTATCAATTACTGAAAGTACGACCACGGTATTGCCATTGTCAGGACGGTGAACAGCGATACGGCAGGTATTGTTGCCTTTGACACTACGGGTTTCCGGGTGGCTGCCTGCAGGCATGACGTCAACAAATGGCTCGTTAGCATAGCGCTGTTCAAAAAGCGCCTGTAAATCGCCGGGCTCTTTCGCCAGCGTGCTATACAGCGTGGCATGAATCCCACGAATCATTGGCGTTAAGTGGGGTACAAAGGTTAGACCGACAGCGTTAGGCTGCATATCACCTAATCCTTGGCGAATTTCAGGCAAGTGGCGATGGCCTGACGCGCCGTAAGCTTTCATCGATTCGCTGGCTTCGGCTAGCAGCGAGGCCACCTTGGCACCACGGCCTGCGCCGGTAACGCCTGATTTACAGTCAGCAATTAACTGGCCTGGGTCGATCAAACCAGCTTCTAAAAGCGGTAGATAGCCCAGTTGAACCGCTGTTGGGTAGCAGCCAGGCACAGCAATTAAACGGGCATTTTTGATCTGTTCCCGGTGCATTTCTGGCAGGCCATACACGGCTTCTTTCAGCAGTTCCGGCGCGCCGTGGGGTTGGTCGTACCAACGGCTCCACTCGTCGGCGTCGCGCAGCCTAAAATCAGCAGATAAGTCGATTACGCGAGTACCATTGTCGAGCAGTTCGCCTGCTAGTGCGTGGGCCACACCATGGGGGGTCGCAAAGAACACGGCGTCCATTGCACCCAATGCCTTGGCGTCTGGCTCACTAAACGTGAGTGCATCATAGTGGCCGCGCAAGTTAGGGTACATATCACATACCTTTACGCCTGCTTCTGAGCGAGAGGTAATCGCTTCAACACTTACTTGGGGATGCTGGGCGAGTAACCGTAACAGCTCAACGCCGGTATAGCCGGTTCCACCCACAATGCCAACCTTGATCACAAACGACTCCTTGCGCGCGTTGCGTGTTAAGACATAACAATAATTAACAGCCTAAAGAGATGGCAACAGGCTGTCGAACGGTATCTGGCTATGATACACAAGAGAGCAGATGCTTAAGAGCACTGCGCAGAAGAAGCTCGTTTAGGGTGATCCGTTCAGTGGTAAAGCAAAACACCGCTCAAAAAAACGAATAATCAGTGCAAGGATGAACGTTGTGGCACGTTTTTCGCGATCAGATTTTACGTTGGAGAGTTTTCGCCGCCAGCTGGCCAATGTGGATGCGTTGCCCCAGCTTTGTGTGCTGGGGTTAGTGTCTGGGGTGATCACGGGCGCGGTGATGGTAGCTTTTCGTTTGCTGCTAGAAGCGGGTGCTGCGCTTTACATGCCGGAAGGCAATCCCGAAGCGTTCGAAGGGCTTTCACCTTGGATACGCGCACTGCTGCCGGTCATCGCGGTGACTATCATTGGCACGTTCCTCTATCGCCAAAAAGCCGCGGCACGAAAATTAGGGGTTGGCCATGTGATCGAACGCCTCACTTATCACCAGGGGCGCTTTCCTTTGCGCAACTGGTTAAACCAATGGTGGGTGGGTGTTGTTTCTGTGCTGGGTGGTCTTTCTGCCGGTCGTGAAGGGCCTGCTATTCATTTGGGCGCGGCTGCATCCAGTGGATTGGGGCTTAAGCTTCGTTTACCCAATAACAGTTTGCGGGTGTTGGTCGCTTGCGGTACAGCAGCGGGTATATCAGCGTCGTTTAACACACCCATTGCAGGGGTCATCTTCGCTATGGAAGTAGTGATGATGGAGTACACCCTGATGAGCTTTATGCCGGTCATTCTCGCCTCTACCATGGGGGCATTAGTGGCTCAATTGGTCTATGGCAACGAACCAGCGTTTCGCATTCCTGAGGTTGCTCTAGGCTCTTTGATGAATGTGCCTTGGGTGGTGGTAATTGGTTTAGCGATTGGCCTATTAGCAGGTTTGTTTATTCATATCTCCCGCAATCAGTATTTGCAGCAATGGCCCCTGTGGCTAAGGTTAGCGGTCGTAGGCGTATCGACAGGCGCTGTAGCGTGGTGGTTTCCTGACGTACAAGGTATCGGTTACGACAGTGTAGCGGCCATGTTGAATAACCAGCTGACGATCAGTGTGTTGCTCGCACTGGTAATTGCTAAATTACTGATTACCGCTCTTACCGTAGCAGGTGGTGTGCCGATCGGCATTATTGGGCCTGTGTTAGTGATCGGTGCTGCCACTGGTACGTTAGGGGGAATGCTAGGCGGCTGGGTATGGCCAGATAAAGCGGCAGACCCGAGCATTTATGCCATGCTAGGTATGGCAGCAATGATGGGCGCTGTATTGCAAGCGCCCCTTGCCGCATTAATGGCATTGCTTGAACTAACTCATTCACCTCATATTATGCTGCCAGGCATGCTAGCCGTTGTGGTGGCCTGTTTAACATCGAGGCAACTTACCGGTTGTGAAGGCTTTTTTATCAGCTCGGTGCGTTATGGGCTGCACCCATTACAACAGCCTTTAATGCAGGCACTTTCGCGGGTATCGGTGCCAGCGGTCATGGAGCGCCATCTAGTTCGTACCGAGCGAATGATAACGCCCGATCAGGCTCGGCGTCTGTTGGAAACCAATCCTGTGTGGCTAGTGATTGAGCGTTCTAATGCAGAAAAACCGGTGCTGGCGCTAAAAGCCGCTGAGCTTGCGCGTTGGCTGCTAGAGCATGATGAAGCGCTGCAGGACGAAGCCCCTTCAGACGATGAACTCATCGATTTACTAGAAATTCCTGGGCAGCGACTTGAGATGGCACCTATCGGGCTACAGGCAACGCTATCTGAAGCGTTTCTAAAGCTTCAGAACAATGCGTTAGGCGCGCTTTATGTGGTGCACGGTTATCGGCCAAAGCAGCAGCGAATTTCAGGTATCATTACTCGGGACGCTATCGAGCGTTATTATCACTACGCTGACCCACGCGGTGCTGATCCCCGTGATGCTGATGCTCAGCAATAAGCCAAATGCCTAAGGAGAGACCATGTATTTATGGGTAAAGGCCATTCATCTAATGGCGGTTGTTACTTGGTTTGCTGCGCTGTTTTATTTACCACGGCTGTATGTTTATCACGCTATGGCGCGAGACAAAGGTGATGAACAAGCGATCACTTACTTTAAAACCATGGAACGTAAGCTGTACCGTGGGATTATGACGCCGTCGATGATCGTTGTGCTGATCTTTGGCGGTTGGATGCTTTATCTTGTACCGGCTTGGTTTAGCCAAGGCTGGATGCACGCTAAGCTGCTGCTTGTTGCTCTTTTGATTGCTTATCACCACGTATGCTTAATATATTTGAAGCAGTTTGATCACGCCCGCTGCACCAAAAGCCATGTGTTTTTCCGCTGGTTTAACGAAGCACCCGTGATTGCGTTAATCGCGATTATTATCCTGGCGGTGGTGAAGCCCTTTTGATGCGCCAACCTCTTCCTCCCGTTGTTTTAGTGTTAGCCGGTCACGACCCCACCGGCGGTGCTGGACTGGTCGCCGATAGTGAAGCAATCGCCGCCTGCGGTGGTTGGGCGGTGACAATTCCAACTGCACTAACCGTTCAAAATTGTCATAACGTAATACGCATTTTGCCTGCAGATCCAGCAGCCATGAGGCAAATGGCGGAAGCATTAAGCGATATGCACATTGCGGCTATTAAGCTGGGGCTGTTGGCAGATGAAGCGACGCTGCGTGCAGCGGAACAAATTATCCGCCGTTTTCCTGGTATTCCGGTGGTTGCAGATCCGGTATTAAAAGCGGGGGGCGGTACTATGTTATCCACACCCGCCTTACAGCAGCTTTATCGTGATCGTTTGTTACCACTTGTGGATATAGTAACGCCCAACCGGTTTGAACTTGCGGCGCTGACGCCTGATATAACCGATCCTTTTGATGATACCGCCCGAGCCGTTGAGCTGCTGGCGCAGGGTTGCCAAGGTGTATTAGTCACGGCCACCGACGACCCGCTGCCAGGTAATACGCAACAGGTGGTGCATACGCTGCACTCCCCTGACACTACGCGCCAATGGCAGTGGCCACGTTTGCCCGATGTTTTTCACGGGTCTGGCTGTACCTTAGCCTCAGCGCTTGCAGCCCGCTTGGCTGTTGGTGAGCGCTTACCAACCGCTTGTGAGCAAGCCCAGCACTTTACTTGGGAGAGTTTGTCTCACGGTTATCAGCCGCCTAGCGGCCAGTGTTTACCGAAACGCTTGCCACGCCCCGTACGCTTTTGATCTCATGGGCAGTAAGCCATTACTATTGAGGATGCCATGACCACATCTGCAGAACTGTTTGACCTCGCCAGTCGTCATATTCCGGGTGGCGTTAATTCCCCGGTGCGTGCTTTTAAAGGCCTCCATCGTCCGCCAGTTTTCATGGAGCGTGCCCAGGGTGCCTATTTGTTCGATGTGGAAGGCAACCGCTACGTTGACTATATCGGCTCCTGGGGGCCGATGATCACCGGCCACGCTGATCAAGATGTATTGGCCGCCGTGCGTGCACGGTTAGATAACGGCCTCTCCTTTGGTACGCCGACAGCGGTTGAAACCACCATGGCCGACCTGATCTGCAGCATGATTCCTTCCATGGAAATGGTACGCATGACCAGCTCGGGCACCGAAGCGACAATGTCGGCGATTCGCTTGGCGCGTGGAACAACAGGGCGCGACAAGATTGTTAAGTTTGAAGGTAACTACCATGGCCATTCGGACTCACTGCTTGTTAAAGCGGGTTCGGGGGCGCTCACCCATGGGGAGCCTAGCTCACCAGGCGTGCCTGCTTCACTTGCTGAGCACACCATTACGCTTTCCTATAACGACCCTGATGGGGTAGAAGCCTGCTTCGCTGAGATTGGTGAGCAGATTGCCTGCATTATCGTGGAGCCGGTCGCGGGTAATATGAACTGTATTCCACCCCAGCCTGGTTTCTTAGAAACATTGCGCCGGGTGTGCAATGAATCTGGCAGCATTTTAATTTTTGATGAGGTGATGACCGGCTTCCGTGTTGCGTTAGGTGGAGCACAGGCACATTACGGCGTTACGCCCGATCTTACCTGCTTAGGTAAAATTGTCGGTGGCGGCATGCCAGTTGGGGCGTTCGGCGGTAAACGAGAGATTATGCAGAATATCTCGCCGTTGGGGCCGGTTTACCAAGCAGGTACGCTGTCTGGTAATCCCTTGGCCATGGCGGCTGGCGTTGCCCTGCTAACCAAACTGCAGGTACCGGGCTTCCACGATGCCCTGACCCAACGGGTGCAAACCCTGTGTACTGGCTTGCAAGAGCGAGCTAATGCAGCGCGCGTACCGATGATGACCCAGTCTGCTGGCGGAATGTTTGGAATTTTCTTCACCTCGCAATCCCGTGTGGATAACTTTGCTCAGGCGACCGCCTGTAATCCTGATGCTTTCCGTCGCTTCTTTGGTGCCATGTTAGACCACGGTGTTTATCTTGCACCTTCTGCCTATGAAGCGGGCTTTATGTCGAGTGCTCACACCCCAGAAGATATTCAGCTCACCTTAGACGCAGCCGAAAAAGCCTTTGCTGTTATGTAACGCTAGGTAACAAGCACGCCTACTGCCTGCTACACTTCAAGAGCCGCTCTAATTGAGCGGCTCTTGTGGTTAGTGAGGTAAACAACCCATGAAACGGCAGTCGGCTTGGCACTCTTCACGTTTTAACGGCGTATTGTTAACCGCCATTCTCACCCTTGGCCTACCATTAACAGGAATGGCCGCACAGGAGCAGGATATGACCCAGATCCACATCACCATGGGCGGCACACCCGGCGCAGAATTTTCAGCCCAGTGGCGTATCACCCACAACGATGAAACCATCGAGCACCCTGAAACCCGAGGCACCGTACCCGCTGAATTCACTTTCGAAGGCACTACGCTAGAAGGTACGGTAAAGCTACTTAGCGATGACGAGCGTTTAGAAGTAGATATCGTGAAAGGCAGTAACCGCTCACGCTCTTCGACCCAAGGCAAAGGCGGTACGCTAACGGTTGTGGTACGTTAATATTAATATAGAAACATAAAAAACCGCCCCTTCCGGGGCGGTTTGAGAGCATTGGCTAACCAAGGATTAGTACTGGATGGTAGAGGCCCAGTTACCAGTACCGCTTTGGGTCACACTTGCAGAACTTCCTACTGAGCCTACTTGGGTTACTGTCGAGATGTTAGCACTTCCGAAAAGACCACCGAAACCAAAACCGCGTGCTTGTGTAACAGTTGCTTCATGGTCATTGTTAGACTGAAGAATATATGATTCATTTGAACCAAATGTTCCTGTCTGAGTGACATTTGCGATGTTATCATCGCCAAATTGGCTTATATAAGAGTTTGAACCTCCACTAACCTGGAATAACGTAGCAGAGTTGTCATTACCCTCTTGCTGGATGTCTGAATCACTGAAAGCACCAACTTGTGTTACAACTGCATCGTTGCCACTGCCATCTTGACCTAACTCAGAGAAGTTATCGAAACCTCCTTGAAATACGTCAGCAGTATTGCCATCTGGGCCAATACGACGTTGGCGCATATAGGATGTGTTATCGAAACCTAGATCAAGATACGTTGCTTGGTTTAGCCCTCTGTTTTGCGCGATAGCACTTTCACCATTTCCACCTAACTGTGTAGCAGAGGCGTTGTTAGCATCCCCGGTTTGGCGAATAACACTATCTTGTGAAAAGCCTGCTTGAACGGATGATGCAACGTTATCTGAAGAGCCGTGCTGAATTACTGAGCGATTGTTGATACCAGTTTGGTCAATAAAGGCACTATTATTTTGGTTTCCACCTTGTTCAACTCTGCCTTGGTTATTTGTACCGTTTTGCAATACTTCTGCAAGGCCAGAATCTAAATCTTGGGAAACATATGAAACGTTATTTGTACCGAATTGATCAACATATGCTTCATTAGGGCCGCCTGAACCGGAAGCTTTTACTTGAATAACGTCTGACTGGTTACCAACCCCACCGCCTTGCTGAACACTTGCTTCGTTAGCATTGCTACCTGATCCTGTCTGATCAATATCAGATACATTTTGGCTAGTATCAGAGGTTGGACCAAGAAGGTTTAAAGCATTAAGAATATTGCTGCCACTGGGCACCGCAGGTTGAACATTATCCCAAGCATCATTGTCAATGTTGGTATTAGGGTTATCAACCCCCCAAGAAACACTGTTATCAAGAGGTAGTTGCTGTGCAAAAGCCATACCGCTCATTGTGATGGTTACAGCAGCGGCTAGAGCAGTCATTTGAGTCTTCATTTTGTTTCCCCTTTTTTCGACCATCTTGCTTTTGGTTGTCTATTGAGCTGCAGATGGCGGCTCAATAGGTATCGATAGTGACTGGACGTGCACTGCCCGAATTATTTTGTTGCTGGACACTAATGCCGCGTAAGCCACTGCCCGATTGTGAAATCGTAATATCGCCGCTAAAACCCGTTTGATATATATCTGCTCTTAGTGAAAACGCATTGCCTTGCTGACTAATATTGGCAGAATGATTATTACCGACTTGCCATATAACGCCGATATTATTGCCATTACTTTGTACTATCTCAGCATGATTGTTATTACCACGCTGATGAATATGAGAAAAATTAGCGAATTGATAACTAGCTGAACGTGATTGAGTAACACTGGCTTTATTACTGTTACCCTGTTGCTCAATCACACTAATATTGCCTTGTAAAAATGAGGTGTCTATCTCACTTACATACTGAGCAACTCTTGAGTTATCTGCTTGAGCAATCATATTCATTCCCAGCAAGCCAATCGTTAAAAGCAAAGCTATGCAGCTTTTATGATTTGCATTGCTCTTAGTCAGGCTTGAAGGTTTCATTTCTTACCCCTTTTGAAACTTTTTGTATCTTTATGTTTCGTATATTTAGTTTGGACTATTTGAAGAAAGTCGCCATAAGAAGTTTTATTGTTGCTGCGACTAAATTTTTGGTTTTTCTATTAAATTACTAGCTAATAAATTCACACCCCATTGATTAGATAAATCATTACGATAAAATTACATGGGTAAACGACGAAAATTAAAAAAATGGCCACTCTATGAGTGGCCATTAAAACGTTTATATTTTATGTGGTGTTCCCTTGATTTAATTATGCCATGCCTACAGCATGGGTATGGGGGCGTTAAGGTATTCGTCTAAGATAGATTCTTGTAGGCTGGCCCCTGGCGCTAGATTCCATAGCCGGTTTTCTATACCTCTAGCAATAAGATGGATGACCGCAGACTCAATCGCCGACATAACCGCTAGCTGCACAGGCTCATTGGTAGTGATACCTGCCTCGGCTTCTAATAATCGGCTAAAGTCGATAAAGCGATAAACCCCAGCTCTTAGCTCTTTGGAGTAGATCGTTTTGGTGGTCGTGACGTTGGCCAATATTTCGCCGGTTGATATTTCGACGGCACGTAAATTAACCGTCACCTGATCCACTTGGTACTGGCCTGATGCACCTATGCCGAAATATTCCGCACCGGCGCCTCCGGTTCGTATGTTGGATTCGTAGGCAATAATGCCCCCTTCAAGCATTACCGAGGCTGCCCTTAACGATGGTAACGTATCAGGCTGACCAAACCGCTCGAATTCTGCGCGAATAATACGACGTTCGGTTAATAAGTTCTGTAACCCAACCCGCTCTAGGGGAATAAACCAGCCAGAGTCTGAGAGGGCGCCGGTAAGCATTGCCGCTGCCCCTTGGGTCACCGCTGTAGAGAAGGTACTTGCAGGGGCTGGCCGGTATTGACCTGTTTGGTCGCGGAAGTCATATACGGAAACAAAAATCTTACCCGCTGGCGGCGGTAGCGCAACAAGATCCTGATAGGTTGAGCCTCGTGGTGTTAAGGTTGCTTCAGCACCTTCTAAATTTTCTGATGTGGCTACCACCCCTGCGCAGCCGCTCAGCAAGCTGACAATGATAAGTGAGGCAATGATTTTCATAGTGATCCCCTGATGAAGCAGTTAGCGTTAAGCTTTATTCTCAGTTGTTGGCTATTTATTCTGCTTTTTTGTTAAGGATTAAATAAACCACCAACGCTTATTTCAGTGACATCACCCGTTACCTTATCAACTACTCTAACCACTAGTTGGCCACTGTTATCGCTCACCACAACGCCAAACTCATCACTATCGAAACTACCTTCGCTAACTTCACCGCGGCTAACATCAGAGATAAGCTGTGATATCAAGCGGCTTTCTAAACTTTGTAGCAGTCGATCTGTGGAAGATAGTGATTGCACGCTGCGCGTATTTGGGTCTTTATTAGTATCTTGTGCTTGAGCTTTGCCCAATAAATAACTACCGGCAAATGGATCACCACCGAAAGAGGGATTAATCGGTTGGTAAATTAATTCTCCCGAGTATGCATTTGTTCCTATGCCCATTACTGCTATTAACGTAGCGCAGCGAATTTTTACGCGAATGTTCATTAGAATAACTCCTCTTTTCCCAGGTCTTTATCTGATATAAGGGCAGATGCCAGCTGCTGCTGGAGAAGTGCCTCTTCCACAACTTGTACAGCTTCTCCGGCTATGCGGTCAGCTTCGCTAATCCTGGGAGAGAGCTGTGTCCTAAAGTACATGCGGTTGCCTTCCATAATGGCAACCTGACTACCCCAACGTGCATCGGGGCGCTCCTGAATGGTAATGGTGGCGTTGCCTATTAGTAGGCTATCCATGGCTCGTTGGCTGAAAGCACGATAGAAGGTCTTGCCAGCCATGGTTACCGTACGGTCCACCATGACGCCAGTGAGTTCACTACTGCCGCTTTGTCGGGATTGGATTTCTGGGCCATCGGGGCTTGATAGCTGATTAATTGCATCTACTTCTTCTTGTTCGCTGGCGGGTAAAGAACTAGGCTCGTTAGCTAAGACGCTTGTTAGCAGCGCGAAATAGACGACAAACGTAAGTAATACAGAGCGAGGTAATTGATAAAGTAGATACATGGCGATAGGGTCCTTTTGAAAGCTACCGATGGCGTTGTAAACTACGTGCGGTTTCTATGTTAGGTAGAATGGGGCCAAGGTTTTGATGAATCCAATTAAGTGCTTGAATGCGGTTGTGTACATTAATTTTACGGAAAATGTTATATAGATGAGATTTGACGGTGTGTTCGCTTAAAAACAGTTTTTCGGCAATTTGTTGATTAGATGAGCCGGCGCTTAATAAAGAGATAATTTCCATTTCTCGGTTCGTTAAGCCACAGGCAGGTCTGAAAGCATTACTTTGGTACTTACGGTAGAAAAGTATTAACCTTGCCATCAGTTCACGAGACATCCACAGCTCATTATCTAATAAGGCGTGAATGCCTTTGCAAAATACCTCTAAGCTTTCGTTACGGTAAAAAATCCCTTTTAGTTGAGCGCAAGAAAGTGACTCTAACGCGTGATCCATATCGCGAATATTGAAGGCCGCTAGCGGTGCTTTTGCCAGTGCGTCAGGAAGCTTTTCCTGCTAGTTTGGTAATGTATCGGCATCAATGTGGTCGCTGTCTATAAGAATAAGTAACTTGCCAGCGATTGTTGGTGGAAGTACGGCATCAGGTGTGTAGGTATTAATTTTGCAGCCCGTCTGCGTTTGTAAATAGTCTACAAATAGCTGCAATTGCGGACTATTTTCAGTAATGATATACACCAGACCTGTGGTTTTTTCCTGCGGCATTGGTTAGTCCTCATGGAAAGAAAGCGTGAATAAGTCTGCCTTTGATTGTTGCCTATGAGATACATTTCGTAAAGTTATGTTACTATGAAACTAGTAAAATAAATTTGAATATCGTTATTCATTTTTTATATAAACATGCAATTAATTGATTAATAAATATTTTATTTACTAAATTAGTATTTTGAGATTCATTCGCTCGATTACCTTTGGTAACATTTTCTGGAATTTATACCCTCCACTTTTCCTGCGTAAACTGATGCTTTTTTATTTGGAGACATACGGATGTCATCTATTAAGACGCTGGTTTTAGCCAGCAATAATGTTGGGAAGTTAAATGAATTCAATCAGTTGCTTACTCCCTTGGGGTTAGATGTTCGCCCACAATCTGAATTTGGTGTGCAAGAGGTTGATGAAACGGGGCTTACATTTGTAGAAAACGCATTACTGAAAGCTCGTGAAGCAAGTAATGTGAGTGGATTGCCTGCATTAGCAGATGACTCTGGCCTTGAAGTAGACGCACTCAATGGTGCGCCAGGTATCTACTCAGCACGCTATGCTGGAGAACCTAAAAGTGATGAGCGAAATAATGAAAAGTTATTAACGTCGCTTAGCCCCTATGCTGAAGGTCAACGTAGCGGGCGTTATTGGTGTGTATTAGTCTATTTACGCCACCCAGAAGATCCTGTGCCTGTTATTGTGCAACGCAGTTGGGAAGGTGAAATTCTGGCACATCCTCGCGGTAACGGTGGTTTTGGTTATGACCCCCTTTTTTGGCTACCGGATCAAGGAATGAGTGTTGCCGAGTTGCCCAGTGAAACTAAAAACCGGCTTAGTCATCGCGGACGGGCATTACAAGGTTTGGTAGAACTGTTGAAGGTGGCACATGGCTGAGCTATTGCCACCCTTATCTCTTTACATACATACGCCATGGTGTGTGCGTAAGTGCCCTTACTGTGATTTTAACTCCCATGAGCCAAGCACTGAGGAGCTGCCTGAAGCCGCTTATCTCACCGCCCTGCTCAATGATCTAGATGGTGATTTATCGTTAGCGGATGAAAGAGAGATTCAAACCATATTTATTGGTGGGGGTACACCAAGTCTCTTATCACCAGCTTTTTATGATCAATTATTCAAAGAGATACGCCTTCGGCTGCCTTTCTCTTCTACTATAGAAATTACCCTAGAAGCCAATCCTGGCACGACCGAGCAGCAGCGGTTTATTGGTTATCGAGAAGCTGGCATTAATCGTCTGTCTTTAGGAGTTCAGAGTTTTCGCCCTGAACAGCTTAGCGCGTTGGGGCGTATTCATAGTGGCCAAGAAGCTGTGAATGCTGTTCGCCAGGCCCGTGAAGCTGGGTTTGATAATCTCAATATTGATTTGATGCATGGGTTACCCAAGCAAACCCCGGCTCAAGCGATGGAGGATATTAATCAAGCATTGGATCTGGGACCAGAGCACCTTTCCTGGTATCAGTTAACGCTTGAACCTAATACGGCATTTTTCTCTCAGCCGCCTGTGTTACCAGAAGAAGAGGCACTCTGGGACATTCAAGAAGCTGGGCATCAACGCCTTGAGCAAGCTGGCTTACGACGCTATGAAATTTCCGCCTACGCGCGAGTAGAGCAACAAAGTCGGCACAATATTAATTATTGGCAGTTTGGCGATTACTTGGGTATTGGGGCGGGGGCTCATGGAAAGCTGACGACGGTTGACAGTCAGGGGCAGCGGCATATTGAAAGGCGCTGGAAAACACGTCAGCCAGAGGCTTATTTACGCCGTTCAAATGATCTGCGTGGCTTTGTGGCCGGCAAGCAGCCGATAGCAACACAAGAGCTGCCCCTTGAATTTTCGATGAATGCGTTACGTTTAATCGATGGCGTCTCCATGGATGTCTGGACGGCTTACACAGGGCAGCCCCCAGCCATGTTACTTGCACGGTTACACAGCGCCTATGAAAAAGGACTTTTAATGGAAATGCCCGAAAAGCTGCGTGCATCGCCTCAAGGTCTATTATTCTTGAATGAATTGCTGACATTAATAAGCGATGAGTGATCAGCGATATATAAAGTAATTACCCTGAAGACTATCAAGGAGTGAGTGATGCGTATTTCTCGACTACTGACCCCGCTAGCGGCAGCCATTTTGTTAGCTGGCTGTGCTACCTCAGACCCTTATGGCGGTCAGACGCAGCGCTCTAGCACGGCGATGGGATCTGGCATTGGTGCTGCCATTGGCGCTGCTGCTGGTGCGCTGTCTGGTGATGGCAGTACTAGCCGTCGCGATCGTGCCTTAATTGGTGCGGCGGTGGGTGCGGCAGCGGGTGCCGGTGTGGGCGTTTACATGGATCGTCAGGAACAACAGCTGCGTGAAAATCTCCAGGGCTCACGCATTGAGATCGACCGTCGTGGTGACGATATTGTGCTTAATATGCCTAGTGGCGTTACCTTTGGTTTCGACTCAGCCGACCTTACCAGCGAAGCACGTAACTCACTTAACCAAGTAGCGAATGTACTGACCCAGTATCAGGATACTCGCGTCAACATTGCTGGCCACACCGATAGCACAGGTGATGCAAGTTATAACCAGCGTCTATCTGAGCGTCGTGCCCAGTCTGTTGGTAATTATCTTAGCCAAAATGGCGTTTCATCTGCCCGATTAAACACTAGGGGATACGGTGCGAATCAGCCGGTGGCTAGTAATGACTCTGAACAGGGGCGTGCACAAAACCGCCGCGTTGAAATCACCTTGACTCCGACGGGAGATGGACAAGGCCAACGCTAACGATTTGTAACCTCGGCATTGCCGATAAACGCCCGCTATGCTCACATAGCGGGCTTTTTTCGATTCTCTGTTAGCGAGCGACTATGCTGTCTTACCAACACGCTTACCATGCCGGTAACTTTGCCGATGTGCAGAAACATTTGACGCTTTACGCAGTGGCTGAGTATTTATTACGTAAAAAAACTGCCATTACATATGTAGATACTCATGCGGGACGGGGTCTTTATCCCCTTAACACCAAAGAGACTCAGCGGCTTCAAGAGTACCGCGAGGGCATTTGGCCTCTATGGCAAGCACGTGGACAGCTAACGGACCCTTTACTAAACAGTTGGCTAACCACGTTGGGCACTGCCCAGCCCAATGCTTCCGAGCTAACCCATTATCCTGGTTCACCGTGGTGGCTTTCTCAGCCGCTGCGTGAGCAAGATCGCCTGACGCTATTTGAGCTTCACCCAGGTGAGCATGAGCACTTAAGCGCACAGTCGCTGTCTCCTCAGGCGCAACGAATCTATGGAGATGGCCTGGCAGGCTTGAGTGGGCTAGTGCCTGTTGCAACACCGCGTTTATGCGTGTTGATTGACCCTAGCTACGAACGTAAAGCGGAATATCTAGAGGTGGTTGATGCGGTGGCTTATAGCTTGGCAAAAGTGCGACATGCGGTGTTACTGGTGTGGTACCCATTGCTACCAGCAGGCAACCACCACTCGCTGCTAAATGGCTTGAGGGAAAGTGGCATCCGTAAAATTTGGCGCAGTGAGCTTCAACGTTATACGCCCAACGAGCAGAGCCATGGCATGTACGGTAGTGGAATGCTGGTGATTAACCCGCCCTGGGGATTAGATGAGCGTCTAGCGGCGGCAATGGGCCACCTTACGCCGCTGCTAGGCACTGACAGTGACTATCGATCAGAGTGGCTGGTAGGCGAATAGCTTGTTAGTCACTGCCTGTTATTGACCGAAGCAGATGATTATTTCCCGATACAAAAACTGCCAAAGATTTCGCCGAGCAGGTCGTCAGCGCTAAATTCACCGGTAATTTCGCCTAACGCCTGCTGAGCATCGCGCAAGTCTTCGGCTAACAATTCCCCTGCACCGTAGCCATCTAGCTGGGTGCGTCCAGTTTCCAGCGCAATCATGGCGCGGTCTAAGGCGTCTAAATGACGACGACGGGCTGAGAATCGTCCTTCAGTAGTCGCAGAAAATCCCATGATGTCTTTTAAATGAGATTTTAAGTTATCCACACCCACACCTGTTTTCGCGGATAGCCTTATCGTTGGTGTGGTTGTGGATAAATCAATGCCAGCTTGTTCGGCACTTGTATCAATTTTATTTCGCACTAGCGTTAGACGCGTTTGATCGGGGAGTCTGGCGACAAATTCCGGCCAAATAGTCATAGGATCGGTCGCATCAGTCGTGGAGGCATCTACCAATAGCAGCACGCGGTCGGCTTTTTCTATCTCTTCCCAAGCGCGGGCAACGCCTATTTTCTCTACGGCATCGGGAGTATCGCGTAACCCTGCGGTGTCGATAATATGCAGTGGCATGCCATCAATATGAATATATTCCCTCAGCACGTCACGCGTGGTGCCAGCAATATCCGTCACAATGGCAGTATCTTGTTCGGTCAGTGCATTGAGCAAGCTAGACTTACCGGCATTAGGTCGTCCAGCAATCACCACACTCATTCCTTCGCGTAATAGTGCCCCTTGGCCTGCGGCTTTGCGTACCGCTGTCAGCGCTTGCTGAACGCTATCTAAACGGTTGGCGACGTGGCCATCGGCTAAAAAGTCGATTTCCTCCTCTGGGAAATCAATCGCCGCTTCGACGTAAACCCGCAGCTCAATGAGGCGTTCCACTAATGCCGAGATGCGCTGAGAAAACTCGCCCTGCAACGAGCGTACCGCATTTTCGGCAGCGGAACGGGAAGTGGCATCTATCAGATCGGCAATGGCTTCGGCCTGGGCCAGATCCAACTTGTCGTTTAGAAAGGCTCGTTCTGAAAATTCACCCGGGCGTGCTAGACGTGCACCAAGCTGTAGGCAGCGTTCAAGCAGCATATCCATAATGATTGGCCCGCCATGTCCTTGCAGTTCAAGCACGTCCTCGCCGGTAAATGAGTGAGGCCCGTTGAACAGTAGGGCTATGCCTTCATCAATAATGCTCTCAGCGGCGTGAAACGGGCCATAGTGAGCGTAACGAGGGGAAGGGCAGTGGCCAAGTATGGCGGTGGCAATATCGTGGCAGGCAGGACCTGACACGCGAATAATGCCAACACCGCCGCGGCCAGGAGGCGTTGCTAGAGCGGTAATGGTGTCTTGGGTGTAAAGTCGGTCGGCCATGGCGCTTCTCGTTGGTGTATGGCGAAGATTGTCGCGTTGTTCATCCTAAAACGCCAGACCCCCGCTAAGGCGGGGGTCTGGGAGTAGGAGAAGGGTGCGTGTTACTTGGTTCGCAACCCTTTGCCGACGTTCGGATCATTCTCAATATTACGCGTAATGAGGTACTGCTGCGCCACCGAGATGATGTTGTTGACGACCCAGTAGATAACTAGACCTGCTGGGAACCACAAGAAGAAGAAGGTGAAGATAATCGGCAACATCTTCATAATCTTCGCCTGCATGGGATCGGGCGGTGTTGGGTTCAGCATCTGCTGAACGAACATCGAGATCCCCATCAGAATTGGCAAGATAAAGTACGGATCTTTCACTGACAAATCTTGAATCCAGAATATGAACGGTGCATGGCGCAGTTCAACAGATTCAAGCAGCATCCAATAAAGGGCAATGAACACTGGCATCTGGACAAGGATCGGTAAACAGCCACCCAAAGGATTAATCTTTTCCTTCTGGTAGAACTTCATCATCTCTTGAGACATTTTCTGGCGATCATCGCCATACATCTCTTTGAGACGCTGCATTTCCGGACCAAGCTTACGCATGCGCGCCATTGACTTGTAGGCTT
This sequence comes from Vreelandella neptunia, assembly GCF_000712975.1. Taxonomy (GTDB): domain Bacteria; phylum Pseudomonadota; class Gammaproteobacteria; order Pseudomonadales; family Halomonadaceae; genus Vreelandella; species Vreelandella qaidamensis. The sequence goes on from NZ_JHQL01000002.1 coordinate 700,355, forward strand.
TAGCAGATAGCGGGAACAGCACCAATTTCACTAGTACGGTCAGTAAGACAATCGACCAACCCCAGTTGCCAACGATGTCGTGGATCTTGTCCAGCAACCAGAACAGCGGGTTGGCGATAAACCACAGCCAACCATAATCGACGGTTAAGCGTAAGTTGGGAGCGACTTGCTCAAGGTAATCTTGAACTTTGGGCCCCATGTACAGCGTTGCGCTTAGCGTTGCCTCGCCATTAGCGGCCACACTGCTCGTGGGGCCAGCAAATGCTACGACATTACGATCACGTGAATCGGTAGTGACATAGTAAAGGTTTTGCTGATCCTGAGCAGGCGCCCAGGCAGACACAAAGTAGTGTTGGATAATGGCAATCCAACCACCTTGAGCTTCACGGTTTTCAAAGTTACGGCTCTGAATAGCATCAAAGTCGATCTTTTCATACCGTGCGTCCGGAGTAGAGTAAGCAGCCCCAAGATAGGAATTCATGCCCATGGCAACGCCACTAGAAGGATCGGGGCTGTTATCGCGGGCAAGTTGACCTATAAAGCGTGCGCTAACCGGTGATTCGGTGTTATTAGCTAAATAGTAGCTAACGTTGACCGCGTAGTTGCCGCGTTCAAACGTCAGGCGCTTAATAACTTCGACGCCGTTAACTTCCGCTGTTAAATCAACACTTAGCTGCTCTTCATTGTTACCTAAGCGGTACTCGGTACGCTCGGGCGTGAAGGCAATGCGGCTAGCCTGACCGTCCAGTTGAAGACCTGAACGGGCGACGTAGCTGCGTGATGAGTTATCAGAAAGCAATACGTAGTTACGATCTGAGTCCAGCGTTAACTTATGCTGCGGTAGGGCGGCGTACACGATATCGCCACCGTGCGGGTCAATACGCACGTCGAGAACATCGGTTGTAACAGCAATAAAGTCTCGGCTTGATGCGTTGCTTTCCATTTCCCCAGGCATACCTTCACTAATGGCATTCTGAGGAGCTGACGAGCTTGGCACCGATAAATCATCGCTATCATTACTATTGATAGGTGAGCCGTTGCTGCTTTGGGTAATCTCAGGCGTCGAATCGACGCTTGTTTGCCCATAATCCTGATTCCACTGTACAACCAATAGATAGGCAAGTACTGCCAGTGGAATCAGTAATAAAAGTCGTTTTACGTCCATGAGGGTTCTGCCCGATGGGTGGTGAACATGCTAATGGCGCAGTGTCATCTACTCGACCTCATTTACTCGACCCATGACACACGAAAGCCTGCCAGGCGGCAGGCCGAGGTCGAGCGGCGAGGTGTGTCGTCAAGCGTCACGTGTTACGCCATTAGGCGGGGAAGATACAGACACCGCCTGTGCGTCTCTCTGAAGCCGTTTCCACATGCCATTTAACTGGCGTGTAAGCGTTTCGTTGTCGATATCTTGAACGCCGCGTTTTGCCAATATCACAATATCCACAGAGGGCAAGTGATCTTGGCGGAGACGAACAGACTCTCTAACAAGTCGCTTAAAGCGGTTGCGATCAACAGCGAGCTTCACATTTTTTTTGCTGACCACCAGTCCAACGCGGGGGTGACCCCGGGTACTCAAACGCGCTAACGCCATCATACCTTTGCCATGAACCTTCAGGTCTGCTTGTTCAAACACGTGACTAAAATCCCCAGCGTTTAGCAAACGTAAGCACCGGGGAAAGCCTTGATGCGGCACACGCAATCCGAGATCAGGCGCTCAGACGCTTGCGGCCTTTGGCGCGACGGCGTGCAATAACAGCACGGCCATTTTTGGTTGCCATACGAGCACGGAAGCCATGCGCGCGCTTGCGCTTGAGAACGCTGGGTTGAAAAGTGCGTTTCATAACTCGTTATTCCCACGTGGTTTAGGACGGAAAGTGAATTCCAAAATACCCGGTCCAGTGAGGAACTAGCCGGGGAGTTTTAATTCAAGACCGGAAATTGTAGAGACTTCCCGCGTCAGGTGCAATTTTTCCTTGCATAAAAAGCATGAAAAAGGCAATGGCGGTTGTTTGTATACGTTTAGCATTGCTTCTTACTATGAATCTATTATTACTAAGGAAGTTACTTAAAACCTACTGTTATTAATAGTGGGGATACTAATTGTGGATAAGCTATTTTAGCTTATTTTTATCAAGAGCTTAAAATCATAAAAAATCTGTGCATAACCTTCGGATAAGCCTTAAATAAGCTGTTAATTAGGTGTGCTCAACAGGTTATAAAATACATCAAAACAGGTTTGTGCTTGATCGATTACCAGCTTTTCCCTATATCTCATGAGTAGTTGTCCACAGGGCAAAAAGAGGCTTGAGTGCGTGTGGATAACCGCTCCGTTGGGCGCTACAATGGTCGGCCGTTTTCAACCGATGGTGAGATGAGTGTCACTCGCGCTTTGGCAACAGTGCCTGGACTACCTGCAGGACGAACTGAATTCACAGCAGTTCAATACCTGGATACGTCCGCTGCAGGCAGAAGAAGGAGAGACCAATGAGCTTCGCTTGTTGGCGCCGAATCGCTTTGTGCGCGACTGGGTGAGTGATAAGTATTCAAAGCGTATCAGTGAACTGATGCGCGAACTTGCGCCATCCAAGCCTCCCAAAGTCAGTTTGACAGTAGGCAGCCGCCGTGTCGCAGCACCTGCTCCGCAGCCGAGAGATTTAGGTAATCCGGTCTCAGCATCTCCTTCAAGGCAAGCATCGCCTGCGGTTCATACACTGCCAAGGGGAGACCTTGCTGATGAGCGAGAAATCGATAAGTTACGGGAAGAGTCATCGGGTCGGCGCGGTAATGAACGCCAGGTACAGGTTGAGGGCAGCCTTAAACATGGTAGCGGCCTTAATCCTAATTTTACTTTTGACACATTTGTTGAAGGTAAATCGAACCAACTTGCTCGTGCGGCTTCTCGTCAAGTTTCCGAAAACCCTGGCGGCGCGTATAACCCGCTGTTTTTATACGGGGGCGTTGGTTTAGGTAAAACACACTTGATGCATGCCGTAGGTAATGCTTTAGCTGGCCGCCGTGAAAATGCTCGTGTGGTTTATCTACACTCCGAGCGTTTTGTCGCTGATATGGTGAAAGCATTACAGTTAAATGCGATCAACGACTTCAAGCGTTTTTATCGCAGTGTTGATGCGCTATTAATTGATGATATTCAGTTTTTTGCTGGCAAAGAGCGTTCCCAGGAAGAGTTTTTCCATACTTTTAACGCACTGTTAGAGGGCGGGCAGCAGATGATCCTAACCTCTGACCGCTATCCAAAAGAGATTAGCGGCGTTGAAGAACGATTAAAGTCTCGCTTTGGCTGGGGGCTGACCGTTGCGATTGAGCCACCGGAGCTTGAAACCCGTGTAGCGATTTTGATGAAAAAAGCAGATCAAGCAAAAGTCGATCTCCCGCACGACGCTGCTTTTTTTATTGCGCAGAAAATTCGCTCGAACGTTCGCGAGCTTGAGGGGGCGCTGAAAAAAGTCATTGCAGACTCACATTTTATGGGTAAAACCATTACTCAGGACTTTATTCGCGAATCGCTTAAAGACCTATTAGCGTTACAAGATAAGCAGGTAGGCGTTGATAATATTCAGAGAACGGTCGCTGAATATTACAAAATTAAAGTCGCTGATTTGCTGTCTAAGCGTCGCTCACGTTCCGTTGCGCGGCCGCGGCAAGTTGCTATGGCGTTAGCGAAAGAGTTGACGAATCATAGTCTGCCGGAAATAGGCGATGCCTTTGGTGGCCGTGATCATACGACTGTGTTGCATGCTTGTCGTAAGGTAAAAGCGCTGCAAGAAGAGAATGCGGATATTCGTGAAGATTATAAGAACCTTCTTCGCCTGCTAACTAGTTAACCGTTATCGTTTGGGCCTGCACTGGCGGGCCTTTCAGGATAGAAACCGGAGTACCGATGAAATTTACTATTTCCCGAGAGGCACTGCTTCGCCCGCTGACTCTGGTGGCGGGCGTAGTCGAACGGCGCCAAACGCTGCCAGTACTTTCTAATGTACTGATCCAAGTAGAAGGGGATCAGGTAGCATTAACCGGTACCGATTTAGAAGTAGAACTAATAGGCCGTACTGTGGCTAGCCAAGTAGATCAAGAGGGTGCTGCCACGGTGCCTGCGCGTAAGCTGATGGATATCTGTAAATCGCTGCCTGATCAGGCGGAGATCCAGCTAGCGGTAGAAGAGGGACGAGCTGTGCTGCGCAGTGGTCGTTCGCGTTTTACCCTATCGACGCTACCTGTTGCCGAATTTCCGAATATTGAAGATGCGGATGGTAGTCAAGAGCTTAGTGTGCCTCGTGGCACATTGAAGCACTTGATTGAGTCAACGTCTTTTGCAATGGCTCAGCAAGATGTACGGTATTATCTAAACGGCATGTTGCTTGAAATTCAAAGCAATTTGTTACGCACCGTAGCAACTGATGGGCACCGCTTAGCTATGTGCTCACGTCCAATTGATGTTGCTGTAGATCAAGCACAAAAGCTAATTGTGCCGCGTAAAGGCATTTTAGAGCTTTCCCGCCTATTGGATGACAGTGATGAACCTGTCAGCCTCACCTTGGGTTCAACCCATGTACGGGCTCATACAGGTGACTTTACGTTTACCTCTAAGCTGATTGACGGCAAGTTCCCTGACTATGAGCGTGTTGTGCCTCGTAATGGCGATAAAGTACTGATTGCTGAACGTGCTGAATTGCGTCAGGTGCTTTCACGTACAGCTATTCTTTCTAATGAAAAATATCGCGGTGTACGCCTGTATCTTGAGGAAAACAATCTTAAGGTAATGGCTAATAACCCTGAGCAGGAAGAAGCCGAAGAGAACGTGTCCGTTGAGTACAACGGTGGCGCCATGGAAGTTGGCTTTAATGTTGGTTACTTAGTGGATGTACTGTCGGTCCTAGATGAAGATCGTGTACAGATTACCCTTGCAGACCCCAACAGCAGTGCATTGCTAGAGGAGCCTGGTGGCGGCGATGCGCTCTATGTTGTTATGCCGATGCGCTTATAATTACTTTCAATAACTAATAAGGGCGGCGCTTCTGATAGCAGAAGCGCCGTTTTCGCGTTTAGTACGGATGACAAGTGATATGGTCTTATTGGATGGTAACTGCTAATGAGTGTGAAGCAGCTCAACTTTCAGGGCGTGCGTAATCTCGCGCCATTAGAAATGCGTCCTTCTTCACGTATTAATGTGATCTATGGCAATAATGGCAGCGGTAAAACCAGTCTGTTAGAAGGTATTCACATTTTAGGGATGGGACGCTCTTTCCGCACTCGCCAACTAAAGCATGCGATACAGAATGAAGTGCCCTATATGACGCTGTACGGACGTTTAACAGGCGATCCTGAGGTAACGCTAGGGGTAAGGAGAATGCGTGCTCAGCGCGAGCTGGAGCTGCGTCTTAGAGGAGAGAAAGGCGTCCGCTTAGCGGAGCTGGTTGAAGCGATGCCTCTTCAGGTAATAAATCCAGATGCCTTCCGCTTACTTGAAGGAGCTCCTGCGGGTCGAAGAGAGTTTCTCGATTGGGGGGTGTTTCACGTGAAACACTGCTTTCTTGACGCGTGGAAGCGAACGCGCAGAGCGGTGAAACATCGGAATGCGCTTCTTAGGCGTGGTAGAATAGAGCCAAGTGAAATAGCAGTATGGGAGCAAGAGTTAGCGATCTGGGGCGAGCGAATGGATATGCTCAGGCAGGCGTGGTTCAGTGAGTTCTTGCCAGTATTTGATAAAACCCTTAATGAGTTGATTTCTTTGCCAGGTTTAACGCTGCGTTATGCTCGAGGCTGGGATAAGCAGCGTGGACTTGCTGACGTGCTATATGATAGTCGCCAAGCGGATCAGCAGATGGGCTTTACACAGCAGGGCCCACAGCGTGCTGATTTACGAATTAGATTAAACAAACAGCCTGCAGTTGAGATCCTTTCCAGAGGCCAGCAAAAATTGGTGGTTAGTGCATTAAAGCTTGCCCAGGGGCGGCTTCTGGAAAGTACCACACAGCGGCACTGCATTTATTTAATCGATGATCTGCCAGCAGAGCTCGATAGCACGTACCGAGATAGATTTTGTAATTTACTTGAAAAGATGCAGTGTCAGGCATTTATTACTAGCGTCGAACCCTCCGCGCTTCGTGGTATATGGGAACCCTCAACAGAGGTTGAAATGTTTCACGTGAAACACGCCGATCAAGGGTTAAGCCAATTACTACCGGACGGGTAGACGACATGGAACGAGACAGACTTCACGACGGAGTGGTCAATGAGCGAGCAGGCTTACGATTCATCAAGCATTAAGGTGCTCAAAGGGCTAGACGCAGTGCGCAAGCGCCCAGGCATGTATATCGGCGATACCGACGATGGCACCGGGCTGCACCACATGGTTTTCGAGCTGGTGGATAACTCCATCGATGAAGCTCTGGCAGGTCACTGTAGTGAAATTCGTGTGGTTATCCACCCGGATGAATCAATAACGGTGAGTGATAATGGCCGTGGGGTTCCTACCGAGCTACATGAAGGCGAAGGCGTTTCGGCAGCAGAAGTTATTATGACAGTGCTGCACGCAGGCGGTAAGTTCGACGATAATTCATATAAAGTATCAGGCGGCTTACATGGTGTAGGCGTGTCGGTCGTTAACGCGCTTTCAGAAGAGCTGCGTTTGACCATCTGGCGTCAAGGTGAAGTGTTTGAGCAGGTCTATCACCATGGCGTGCCTCAGGCACCGTTAGGCGTAGTAGGTAAAACCGAAAAGAGTGGCACCCGTGTGCACTTTCGTCCTTCACCTAACACGTTTGCAAATATCGAGTTTCACTACGACATCCTCGCTAAACGCTTACGTGAACTCTCATTTTTAAACTCCGGCGTTGCTATTCGTTTAATGGACGAACGCAGTGGCAAAGAGGAGTTGTTCCACTATGAAGGCGGTTTGAAAGCATTTGTTGATCACTTGAATAAGAACAAAACCGTTCTAAATCCTGTGTTTCATTTTAATGCGGTGCGTGAAGATGGTGTCGAAGTGGAAGTCGCGATGCAGTGGAGCGATGCCTTCACGGAAAACATTTTCTGCTACACCAATAATATTCCCCAGCGGGATGGCGGTACTCACTTAGCTGGTTTCCGTGCAGCGCTAACACGTACGTTAAATCATTACATCGAAGCACAGGGGCTGTTAAAAAAATCTAAGGTCAACACGTCGGGCGACGATGCTCGTGAAGGCTTGACCGCAATTATTTCTGTTAAAGTTCCTGATCCGAAATTTTCGTCTCAAACCAAAGATAAATTAGTTTCCAGTGAAGTGAAGACGGCGGTTGAGCAGGAAATGGGTCGCCTATTTGCTGACTATTTGATTGAGAAGCCTAACGAAGCTAAATCGATCGTTAATAAAATGCTAGACGCTGCACGGGCACGAGAAGCTGCTCGTAAAGCGCGTGATATGACGCGTCGTAAAGGCGCGCTCGATATCGCTGGGTTACCGGGCAAACTTGCCGATTGCCAAGAGAAAGACCCAAGCCAATCTGAGCTTTATCTGGTAGAGGGCGACTCGGCTGGCGGTAGTGCTAAGCAGGGGCGTGATCGTCGCACCCAGGCAATTTTGCCGCTCAAAGGTAAAATACTCAACGTTGAGAAAGCGCGCTTCGATAAGATGCTGTCATCAGCAGAAGTTGGCACTCTGATTACAGCGTTAGGCTGCGGTATCGGTCGCGAAGAGTTTAATCCTGACAAGTTACGTTACCATTCTGTCATTATTATGACGGATGCCGATGTTGATGGTTCGCACATTCGCACATTGTTGTTAACGTTCTTTTTCCGTCAGATGCCTGAACTGATTGAGCGCGGACATATCTTTATTGCTCAACCTCCGCTTTATAAAATTAAGCGGGGCAAGCAAGAGCTCTACCTGAAAGATGAACAAGCAATGACTGACTATCTGACCACCACGGCGTTGGATGGAGCAGGGTTATATGTCAACGCGGATGCGCCAGGTATTACCGGTTCACAGCTAGAGGCACTGGTTACTCAATACCGAAATGTGATGAAACGAATTGATCGACTGGCTCGTGTCTATCCCATCGAGGTGCTCAGACAGGTTGTGCATGCAACAGCACTCCAGGGTGAAGTAAGTCTCAAAGACCGCATTACCATGGAAAACTGGATTGCTGAGCTGCAGAAAGCAATGGATGACATGGTGGCGTATGAAGGCGGTCCGCGTTACCAGTTCTATCTGCAGGAAGATAGCGAGCGTGGTTTGCACTTGCCAGCAGTGTCATTGATTGCCCACGGTGTTACTACTGAATATGTGTGGGGATTGGATTTCTTTGAAAGCACTGACTACCGGTCCATTACAGGCCTTGGCGAGACCTTAAACGGGTTGCTTGAAGAGGGTGCCTACATTGCCCGTGGGGAGCGTCAAAAACCGGTTTCACACTTCTCTGAAGTGCTAGCTTGGTTGATGCAAGAGGGCCAGCGTGGACTGTCCTTCCAGCGCTACAAAGGGCTAGGGGAAATGAACCCTGATCAGCTGTGGGAAACCACTATGGATCCTGACAGCCGTCGTATGCTGCGAGTGACCATCGAAGATGCGGTTGCTGCTGATATGATGTTCAACACGTTGATGGGTGATGAAGTGGAACCTCGTCGTGAATTTATTGAGACGAATGCGCTAGTCGCTAATCTTGATGTCTAATGTGTTTGCCCATAAACGTTTCACGTGAAACATGAACGTTGCTGGATAGGCATTTATAACGTCAGTAGATGAAAAACGAAACGCCGCTCCTATTAAAAAGGAGCGGCGTTTTTTCGTTGCTATCGAGAAAATAAGATAGGATAAATTGGAAGAAAAATAAATTGCTACTGTTTGCATAGCCAATCTGCAAACGCAGCTAGGTCTGAATAAACCAGCGTGTTCTCAAGTCCTTTATGATTTGCTAGCGTTTTCTCTCCTTTACCTGTTCTGACCAACACTGGCTGGCACCCGACTGCTTCACCGGCTTGTAGATCTCGTAGGCTGTCGCCGACCATCCAACTGCCAATGATACTCTCCATTCCTAATCGCTGCTGAATTTGCAACAGCAATCCTGGTAATGGTTTTCGACAAGCGCACTGTTCATCGGGGCCGTGAGGGCAGTAAGCAATATGTGCAATATGCCCACCTTTCGCTTCAACTAGCGTTGTTAGACGCTCATGCATTAAGTGAAGCGTTGCCTCATCATAATAGCCTCGTGCAATACCCGACTGATTGGTAGCTATTGCCACGGTATACCCTGCCTGGGCCAGTTGGGCAATTGCATCGATTGCAGAAGGGTAGGGAATCCACTCCTCTAGTGATTTAATATAAGCATCGGAGTCGTGATTGATGACACCGTCACGATCGAGTATCACCAGTTGGTTAGCTGAGATCATAGAACTCCTTAATAGCACACCACGGTCATCTATAAGAGTAATAAGCGCTTAGCAATTGGGCGAGTGTTTCACGTGAAACAAGCAGCCAGCAGAACGCTGAGTTTAGTCTGGAGAAAAGCGACAATATAGTGGTAACAAGCCAAAAAAGCCCGGCTTGCGAGAAGCCGGGCTGCTGTGTCTACACCAGGATTAGCCGATTGTGATGCGCGTATTTACTGTGGCAGCTGTGAAATATCCGCCACTTCCAGAAAAAGCGCCTGCAGGCTGGCAAGTAGCGCTAAGCGATTATGGCGAACAGCGTTGTCGTCGGCCATGACCATAACCTGATCGAAGAAAGCATCGACAGGCTTGCGAAGCATCGCCAGCGCATCTAGCGCCTGCTGGTAGTCACCTGCTGCAAATAACGGAGCCACTTGTTGCTGGCTGGCTGTTACTGCATTGAATAGCGTCTTCTCAGCATCTTCTTGAAGCAGGCTCTGATCAACCTGGGTAATACCGTTATGTTCTTGCTTGCTCAGGATATTTGAAACACGCTTGTTGGCAGCGGCTAACGCAGCGGCTTCCTCACGTTGAGCAAAGGCTTTAACGGCACGTAAGCGGCGAGCAAAATCCAGTGGTTTAGTGACCGGGCGAGCGCGAACCGCTAAGTACATTTCTGCACTAATGCCTTCTTCCTGTCCCCAGGCGCGGAAGCGATCCAACATATACGTCAGCACGTCTTCCACTAAACCATCCGCCTTGGGTAGCCCCTGGTGCTGTTCTGCGGCCACGTCAAGTAGCTCGCGGAGATCCAGGTTTAGCTCACCTTTGATCAGGATGTTCAACACACCAATGGAGGCACGGCGAAGAGCGAAGGGGTCTTTCGCACCGGTTGGACGCTGGCCAATGCCGAAAATACCGATAAGCGTATCGAGCCGGTCAGCCAACGCTAGCGCTTGGCCGGTGAGACTCTGCGGAATGTCGTCGCTGGCAAAGCGGGGCAGGTACTGCTCCTCCAATGCCTGGGCAACGTCGGCAGGCTCGCCATCTTGCTCGGCATAATAGCGGCCCATAATGCCCTGGAGCTCTGGGAATTCGAGCACCATTTCGGTGACCAAGTCGCACTTGGCCAATGCCACCGCGCGTTGGGCATGCTCCACATCGCCCTTGATGCGCTCAGCGATAAAGGTAGCAATCGCCGTGCTGCGGCGGGCTTTATCTGCCAGCGTGCCTAACTGTTGCTGGAATACGACGCTTTCTAGCTGAGGAATACGCGAGGCAAGCGTTTGCTTGCGATCCGTGTCATAGAAGAAGGCAGCATCCGCTAAGCGTGGCCGAATAACCTTTTCGTTACCGGAAATGACCTGATCAGGATCCTGGCTTTCGATGTTTGAAATAGTGATAAACAGCGGTTTTAGATTGCCCTGATCATCCAGCAGGTGGAAATATTTTTGGTTGGCCTTCATAGAAGAGATCAAGCATTCGGCAGGCACTTCCAGAAAACGCTCATCGAAACTACCCGTCAACGCGACCGGCCATTCAACTAACCCGCTAACTTCAACTAGCAGGTCCTCATCAATCACGGCGTTGGCTTCTTGTACCTCGGCTTCGGCTAATACTTGCTCTCGGATACGCTCGCGACGGCGTTGGCGATCAGCCAGCACATAGGCATTTTCAAGTGCAGCTAGGTAGTCATCAGCGTGCTCAAGCTGTATAGCATCTGGTGCGTGGAAACGGTGGCCGTAGGTGGTGCGGCTGGCTTGAAGGCCAAGCGCCTCGGCGGCAATAACGTCGCTGCCATAAAGCGCAACCAGCCAGTGAACCGGGCGGGAGAACTCAACGCGAGAGGAGCCCCAGCGCATGTTTTTAGGTACCGGTAGCGACTGCAGCGTTTTGCGAACCATCTCTGGCAGTAGCGCCTGTACAGTCTCGCCTTGCTGCTGTTCGCGGAAACCAAGCCAAGTACCTTTATCGGTTTCCAGGTGAATCAGCTCATCAACGCTGACGCCGCAAGAGCGCGCGAAGCCTTCGGCTGCTTTGGTGGGCACGCCATCCTTGTATGCAGCGGCTAGGGCAGGGCCACGGCGCTCAACCTCACGATCAGGCTGTTTGTCTTCAAGGCCAATAACTTGTACCGCTAAACGGCGTGGGGTCGCGTAAGCAATGACGCTTTGGAACGGAATCTCGGCTTCTTGCAGGCCTTTTTCAATGCCGGCTGCAAAGGCGTCAGAAAGCGCATCCAGCGCTGTGGGGGGAAGCTCTTCTGCACCTAGTTCTAATAAAAGCGTATCAACAGCCATTATGCGTCTCCCTGATCGGCTAGTAGTTCGCGGCGCAGGGCCTCGGGGGCCATGGGGAAGCCTGCTGCTTTACGAGACTCAAAATAAGCGGTAGCAACGTCGCGTGCCATGGTGCGAACGCGCAGAATAAAACGCTGGCGTTCGGTCACTGAAATCGCATGGCGAGCATCCAACAGGTTAAACGTGTGAGACGCTTTGAGCACCTGCTCGTAGGCTGGCAGTGGCAGGCTGGCGGCTAGGAGTTTGCTGCACTCTTTTTCCTGATGGTCAAAGGAGGCGAACAGCTGATCAACATCCGCGTGCTCAAAGTTATAGGCTGACTGCTCACGTTCATTCTGAAGGTAGACGTCGCCGTAGCTGACCTTGCTGCCGTCAGGCGCGATGGCCCACACCAGGTCATAAACGCTATCGACGTTTTGCAGGTACATGGCGATACGCTCAAGCCCATAGGTGAGCTCACCTGTAACGGGGTAGCACTCAATGCCGCCTGCTTGCTGGAAGTAGGTGAACTGGGTGACTTCCATGCCGTTGAGCCACACCTCCCAACCAAGACCCCAGGCGCCCAGGGTGGGGGATTCCCAGTTATCTTCCACGAAGCGCACATCATGGATAAGCGGGTCGAGCCCTAGGCGTTTTAGTGAGCCTAGGTATAAATCTTGTAGATTGCTGGGCGACGGCTTCATTACCACCTGGAATTGGTAGTAGTGCTGCAAACGATTGGGGTTTTCCCCATAGCGGCCATCTGTCGGGCGGCGGGAAGGCTGCACATAGGCAGCATTCCAGTTTTCTGGGCCAATTGCCCGTAGGAAGGTGGCAGGGTGGAAGGTGCCCGCGCCGACTTCCATATCGAGAGGTTGGAGAATGACACAGCCTTGTTCTGCCCAGTACTGTTGCAGAGCAAGGATCAAGCCTTGAAAGGTCGACACATCAGGTGTCGATTGGTTTGTCGAGACACTCATCGCGGAAAGCACCGTTGGCCATGAATTCATAAGCCGTCAAGTATACAATCACAGAGAGATGGGTTATAGGCACGTTAGCCAACAGAGCCGCTTTTGGTAAGGAGAACGCGATGATCGTGGTAACAGGCGGGGCCGGTTTTATCGGTGCCAATATTGTCAAAGCGCTGAACGCTCGCGGACGCGATGATGTAATGGTGGTCGACGATCTGCGTGATGGTACCAAGTTTATTAATTTGGCTGACTGCACGCTGGCCGATTACTTAGACAAAGATGACTTTTTAACGCGAGTAAAGGCTGCATTGCGAGGTGAATCGGTGGATCTACCAACCATCGATGCGATTTTCCACGAAGGTGCGTGCTCCGACACGACAGAGTGGGACGGGCACTACATGATGGAGAATAACTACGAGTACTCTAAGGTGTTGTTGAACTACTGTGAAAAGTTTGGCATCCCGTTTTTGTATGCATCGTCAGCGGCAACTTACGGTGGCAGTGAGGTGTTCAAAGAAGCGCCTGAGCATGAAAAACCGCTCAACGTATACGGCTACTCTAAACTGCTGTTTGATCAGCACGTACGTTCTCGCTGGGATGAGTTGACGACACAAGTAGTGGGTTTTCGTTATTTCAATGTTTATGGTCCCCGTGAACAGCATAAGGGCAAGATGGCGAGTGTGGCTTACCATAACCATTTGCAAATTTGTAATGGTGAAACCTTAAAGCTATTTGGCGCTTACGGCGGTTACGAAGCTGGTATGCAAAGTCGCGACTTTGTTTATGTTGGTGATGTGGTTGACGTCAATCTTTGGTTTTTAGACAACCCCCATGCCTCGGGTATTTTCAATTTGGGCACCGGACGTGCAGAGCCATTCAAAGCGATTGGCGAGGCGGTGATTGAGTTTTATGGCCAAGGGCAAATTGACTACATCCCTTTCCCTGAAGAGCTTAAAGGACGCTATCAAAGCTACACTCGGGCAGATATTAGCAATCTGCGTGCCTCAGGGTGTGATGTCGAATTCAAGACCGTCGCCCAAGGTGTGAAAGCCTATTTGGAGTGGCTAAATGGCTAATTCTGCCAAGCGCATATTGGTGGTCGGCCCATCCTGGGTCGGCGATATGGTGATGGCGCAAAGCCTGTTCATCACCCTTAAAGCACGCTATCCAGGATCAACCCTAGGCGTAGTGGCGCCTGCTTGGTCAAAGCCTATCCTTGAGCGCATGCCTGAAGTCGATGAAGTGCTTTCATTGGCTGTAGGGCATGGCGAGTTTGGTCTTGCCAACCGCCGTGAGCTGGCGGTGCGTTTACGGGGGCGCTTTGATCGTGCCATTGTTCTTCCGCGCTCCTGGAAAGCAGCGCTAGTTCCTTTTATGGCACGTATTCCTGAGCGTATCGGCTTTTTGGGTGAACACCGTTACGGTTTGTTGAAGGAGAGGCGTAAGCTAGATAAACAAGTGTTGAACCAAACGGTGAAGCGGTTTGTTTCTTTGGGGCTACCTCTGGAAGAGGCAATGCGTGGTGAATTTGCGATCCCCACACCGCGATTAACGATTGATCGAGATAACCTAGTCAACTTACGTCTTACCCATGCGCTGTCGTCACGACCTGCGATTGGCATGATGCCTGGTGCTGAGTACGGACCTGCTAAGCAGTGGCCATTAGGTTATTTTCATGAGTTAGCAGCGCGGCTGATCAAAGACGGATTTGAAGTGCGTGTGTTTGGTGGGCCTAAAGACCATACTGCAGGTGAGAACATTGTAAAAGAACTGCCCCATGCGCATAACTTGTGCGGTAAAACCCAATTGGCGGATGCCGTTGATCTGTTAGCAGACTGTCGTCAAGTAGTTACCAACGACTCAGGCTTAATGCACGTGGCCGCCGCGGTGGGGGTGCGTATTCACGCTCTTTACGGTTCTTCATCACCTGCTTACACACCGCCCCTAACCGATAATGCCGTCATTCACTATTTAGCACTTTCCTGCTCACCTTGCTTTAAGCGTACCTGCCCGCTGGGGCATACCAACTGTTTGAATGAGCTAGAAGTAGAGCAAGTATACCGAGCGATGCGTGTCGATAGTCAGCGCGCTAACGGCGTTAATGTTAACGCATAATCTCGACTTCATCGGCCTGATCAGCAGGCGCTTCTATAACCTGTTGGTCGGCACTCTCATTATCTTGCGGTTTACGTCGTTGAGGAGTCAGTCCTTCCCAAAGACGGTGCTGTAACGCGGTCTCTTCTCTGAGCCGCTCGTTAAGCACCTCAAGCCCATGTGTTTCTACCAATGTTGGTTGATTGCTAAGTAATGACGCGCCAAGCCCTGCACGGTTGTTAGTAAGTGGTAGTCCCATGGCATCCAAAATAGTGGGGAATACGTCTAACATTGTCGCTCCCCGCCGCACTGTCAGTGGTGTGATGTCATCCCCTAGCATGATTAGCGTATTGTCTCGCTCAAGTGTTGTCAGTTGATCCCAAACTGACACGCGCATCGTGAGGTGATCGCTAAGGACGACAACTAAGGTGTTTTCGAGTAGACCTTCTTGTTCAAGGCGCTCAATAAGATCGCGCGCTTGGCTAGCCGAACATTTCACCGAATATAAGATATCCTGACCATCGAACTCACCCTGGCGGTCTAGGCACGTTTGGGAGGGGAAGCCGCCAGGAGCATGACCAGCAATGCTTAGATTAACCACTGCCCAGGGGCCGTCATCCTCTTCACTCAAACGACGAATCTCATCCACAGTAAAATCGTAAAGTGTATCGTCGTAGAGTCCCCAGCTATTAACGTACTCTGGGTCATCGAGTTCCGCCGATAGCTCCTCCTTTCCTTTTACTGTATTAAACTGATGGCCTCGGTAGAAAAGGCCTTTACCAGCAAACTGGGTGCTGGCCCCACCCAAATAGCTAAGACGATAGCCTTGAGCGGCTAACACATCGCCTAGGCAATCAACCCCGGGAACGACTTTAGATAGTGGATCGAACTGACTATCGTGTAACAGCCCTGCAGGCATCAGTGGCACACCACACTGGCTAGCAATCATACCCGCCATGGTCCAGCCAGTGTTTTCCATTTGCTGGATACCCTCAAAGACCAGCCCGCGTTCGCCTAGTGCGGTTAAATCAGCGTAAGCATCACCAAATAGCTCATTGCTATACGTGCGTTCAATACTTTCCAA
Organism: Vreelandella neptunia; assembly: GCF_000712975.1. Classification (GTDB taxonomy): domain Bacteria; phylum Pseudomonadota; class Gammaproteobacteria; order Pseudomonadales; family Halomonadaceae; genus Vreelandella; species Vreelandella qaidamensis. The sequence continues at coordinate 716,152 of NZ_JHQL01000002.1, forward strand.
GTACATGACCAATAGGTTAGGCGCATTGACTTGGTCTTCCGTGGGCGGTGGCACGTAACGTCGATCTAACCAAGCACCATCATCCGTTACAATAGCTGCGCTGCGCTGCCCTAAACCGTATAGCATCGGATTTGCGGCTAGCAAGAGAAGTGCAACAAAACGTTCAGCTAGTCGCCAACGCTGATCATGCCGAGTAATCCAGGTAACCGATGCCAGCACGGCGAGCACACTCGCCGTGTAAATAACCGCAGTGATCATTTTTCCAGCACCGCCATGCTCGGCCATGCCGGCTTGAAGGTGGAAAAACACGGCGCCTAAATCGACATTGCCAAAACTATCAGCTAAATAGATATAGACGCCTAGCAAGCTGAGTGGTATCAGCGACCAAGGCCACATCCGGCGATAGCGAGCGTTTAGCGGCGCGCCCCAGCGCAGCTTAAGACCAATGCTGATCCATAGAGCGGCTGTGAAAAATAGCGTCCACCAAGGCAGCCGAGTTAGGACGGTGATGGCATAGCCAAGACAGATACCGATAACGAGCAGTGGCAGCCATGGAGTAAGTTTGAGTGACCTTGGTGCTGGCATGCGTCTCCAGAAACGAGTGTTGATAGAGTAAAGAAATACGGGGCCTCTTGATCACAAGATCAGGTGGAGACTGCCCAGTAGTAGAGATATCTTTAGTGATATCAACACGTCGTGATAGAAAAATTTACAATGTATTATAGGCGGCTATTAACATTATTTTTGGCATATTTCCAAAAAACACCATTTGCATTAGCAACAGATATGGTAAGTCCACGCCAGCCATCTAGTATGCCGAGGCGAAAAAAATAAGTGCGTATAAATGCAAACAGAGCCTTGAGAAATATGAGTGAAAAAGGATGATGTTTGAGTTTTTTTGATGATGCACGAAGGTCTGAATAGCGATTTATCTTATCAAGGAACTGGGCGAGGTCGTTAATGGCAAGATGTTCAATTTTTCCATTAAGCCGAGAAACTTCTGTATTTTTTTCTAAGTTTACTGACTCATGAACAGCAGCATCATTAAAGTTGCATGTGTTACGATTAAACAGCCGAACTAACCAGTCATTTCCCCAGCCGGAGTGGCGAACGGGTTTACCCAGCATCCAGTTTTCACGCAATATTTTACCAGCCTGTTGAGGTGTGGCAGTGGCTACCCAGTCATTAATCGCAGCGTTGAGCTCTTTTGTCGGCGCTTCGTCAGCATCTATTGATAAGATCCAATCATATTTTGCTAACGATACGGCAGTACGTTTGGTAAGGCCAAAGCCTAAAAATGCACCATGGTGTAATGTTGTATTGGAGTAGGCTTGTACAATACTACATGTTTCGTCTGTGGAGCCGTTGTCATATACCACGACATCGTCATAGCACGTCAAGGCGTCTAATGTTCGGCTAAGTGTCGCAGCCGCATTGCGAGTAATGATAACGACACTCACATCCATAGGCATTTATTTAAATCCTGCACTGGTGGTTGGTAGATACAGTACTATACCAGGGTGATGGCAACGATTTGTATGAGGAAAATTTGCATATTATTCACGTTAATCTTGCTAAAGGTTTCCGCGGTGGAGAACGCCAGACAGCGCTGTTAATTCAAGCCTTGCAACGTCATGTAGATCAGCAAACGTTGGTATGCAGGAAAGATTCTCCATTGCGTAATGAACTTCTATGCATTGAGAACTTAAGATTTGTGGATGCTAACCAGCAGATTGCTGGGCATAGGCAAGCCGGCCACGCATCGGTAGTGCATGCTCATGAAGCTAAAGCGGTGCACTGGGCGTGGTTGCATAAGCGTATATACGGTACGCCCTATGTGTTGACTCGCCGAGTAGATACACCGATTAAAGATAAATTGGTGAATCGACTGTTCTATAGTGATGCAGATTGCTGTGTGGCTATTTCATCGATTATTCGACAACAGTTATCATGCTGGAGTAAGCATGATGTGTTGACTATTCCTAGTGCGATGACGGGGTTTACAGCGGATCCCGAAGTAGCTGCTCACTTTCGCGCTAGCTATCCAGGTCGCTTTATTGTGGGCCATATTGGTGCATTAGTTGATCGTCATAAAGGACAGCGGATACTACTTGAGGCTGCAGCACGATTACAGCATAGCCATCCCGAAGTGCTGTTCGTTTTTTTTGGTCGAGGTGAGGATGAGGAAGCGCTTCACTCTGAAAGCAGTCACTTAAAAAATGTTGTATGGGCAGGCTTTAAGTCTAACATTGGCGATTTCATTCCAGCGCTGGATCTTTTTGTTTTCCCATCTCGCAACGAAGGACTAGGGTCAGTTCTTTTAGATGTTATGGATGCAAATGTACCTATTATTGCTAGTAATGTTGGTGGTATTCCTGATTTAATTAAGAATGGTGAAACAGGCATTTTAGTAACGCCAGGGAGTACTGAGGAAATCGAGAGCTGGATAGTGAAATTAGTAAAAAATAAATCTATGAGAGAGTCTTTTGTTGAAAATGCACGTCATCTTTTAGAGTTTTATAGTAAAGAAAAAATGGCTGAAAGTTATCTCGATGCCTATGAAGGAGCTGTTTTAAATGAACGATTTTTTAAAAGTTAAATGCATCGCTATTTTTTTACATAACAGGCCTTTTTTTGGTGCATATGTAGTTCATATTCCTTTTTTAGTCGCAGTTAAGGAAAGATATCCCAATGCTACATTGGTGGGTGTCTCTAAAAACTCAGGGGCAGATTTTCTAGTTGAAGCAGGTTTTATAAATGCACTTGAAGTAATTGATGGCTTTGGCACAGATAGCTTAAGTAGGAAATACAAGTTTGATATTGGCTTTAATCTGCGTCCTTCTAGTGTTGGGACTTCTCTGCAAATGTTAAAGCTGAGAATTCCTTATAGAATAGGGTTTAAAAAATTCGGAGCGCTTTATACGTATTCAGTACCTCTTGATGTAACTAACTACAGAGCTGACCTTTTTTTGTCACTTCTAGGAGTGACATCGACGTTGGATATCACTCCATATTTGAAAAATGATATTGAATCCGCTGGAGTATTAAACAATAGAATTGTACTTGCTCCTGGTGCGGGGGGAGGCGAAAAAAAATGGCCACTTACTAATTATATTCAGCTAGCCAGAAAAATTTCAGAGTTAAGGTCAGAAGAAATTGCTTTTCTAACCGGGCCTAAAGAAGAAAAGGAAAAGGAGATTCTTGAAAAAGAAGGTTTTTTTGTTATTCATAGCCCTGATGTAAATGCTCTTTTTAGCTTGATAAATAGTTGTAAAATATTTATCAGTAATGATTGTGGCCCATCCCATGTTGCTCATATATTAGGGGCGAACCAAGTTGTTATTTTTAAGAAATATCTGTCTGAATGGTTTCTTGAAAGAGATAATAGCGATTACGTTGAATCACTAACAGATCTTTCATCAGTTACTCCTGACGAAATAATAAAGTGTATATCTAAAATTCTAAAATATGATGTTGCATTTTAAATTTAAAGGTTAACTATTATAACCTTTTAATATTGTGGGCAACACATGATGGCAATGAAATTTTGTTAGCGACCTTACTAGACGTTTTATATTGTGTTCCTGCCAATTTCCTTGTGGCCGCAAGCGACAGCGGTCCAGGTCAATCAGCCAGGGTTCACCGTTAGAGTCGATTAAAATATTGCGGGCGTTAAGGTCCACATGATCAAGGCCCACTTGATGGAAGCGTTTGATCATTACACCTACGCGCTGAAGTAAAGCCTCATCCGTCTCGTGAGTAGAAAGTAACGATGCTAGAGCCCTAGCACCTGGAACCCTGACGGTAATGAGCGCGGCTTCATACGTCAGACCATAACGCATAACACAACAGGCAACGGGGCGTGGCACGGGCAGCCCTTGGTCATACAAGGTGGCCGTTAAGCGAAGCTCACGAAAAGCCCGAGTGCGCTCTTCACCTAGCCATAGGTAACGTTTTTTACTTAGCTTGGCAATCAACCCGCCCCGGCGGTAAGGGCGTAGCACCCACTGCTCTGCATCGCCTGCTTTTAGAAATAAACTGCTCCCACGCCCTGGTGCTTCGCCAATGACTAAATTGCGTTCACGCCAATAGGCTTCACAAAAGAGAGCAGGATGAAGAGGGGGTGCCCCTGTTGGTAACAGTGGTTGTGACAGTTGGTGTGACGCGGCGGCGTCACTTACACTGTCTGAATCATGTAAAATCAGCCAATTTTTCTGCCGGAGTGCCGCTAAGCGCATGAAGCCCTCTCTGCCTGCTCAACCTAACCATATTGCCATTTTGCGCCTCTCCGCGTTGGGAGACGTGTGCAATCTCGTGCCCACGGTGCGAGCGTTGCAGCGCCAGTGGCCGCACGCTCATATTACCTGGATAATCGGCAAGGGGGAGCACAGTTTACTGGCGGGGCTTTCCGGGGTCGAGTTTATTGTCTATGACAAGTCCACTGGTCTTGCGGGTATGCGCGCGCTCTGGAAAGAGCTTTCTGGCACCCGCTTCGATGTACTGCTACACATGCAGCAGGCGATACGCGCTAGCGTGCTTTCGCTTGGACTCAAAGCCAATGCGCGGGTGGGATTCGATAAGGCGCGCGCCAAAGATAAGCAACATTGGTTTACCCAGTACCAGCTTGCCCCACGTGCGAATGCCCATGTGCTAGAGTCATTTATGGATTTTGCTCGCTTGCTCGGCGTAGAAGATGATCGATTGGAATGGAATCTGGCCGTACCACCGCTGGCCTATGAGGAAGCTCGTGGGGTCAGTGGCGATACGCCATATCTGGTCATTAATCCTTGCAGCAACGCGCGGTTACGCAACTTTCGTAATTGGTCAGTGGAAGGCTATGCCAGCGTGATTGAACATGCTTGGGTACACCATGGTTTGAAGAGCGTGCTGACCGGTGGTGGTAGTTCTTTAGAGCGAGAAATCGGCGATCAAATTGAGGCGCTGTGTCAGCCAGATAGCGTTATTAATGCTATCGGCGGTACGTCGCTCAAAGGCGTACTAGCGCTGATTGACAATGCCCGTGCGGTCATTGCCCCAGATACCGGGCCGGCGCACATGGGCAACGCCATGGGTACACCCACGCTTGGCCTCTACGCGACCACCAATCCTCAGCGTGCAGCGCCTTATTGTTGGCGGGATTTTGCGGTCAATGCTTACCCTGAAGCGGTTCGTACATATCTAAATAAATCCGTCGATGAGGTGAGCTGGGGGCAGCGAGTGCGTCATGCGGACGCTATGGATTTAATCAAGGCCGACGACGTAATTGCTAAGCTAGACGCGCTGCTGGCATCTACAGCAGTACAGCCAACAACAGGACCTTCGGATGAGAGTTGATTTAACCGCCCTGGAACATGCCCGCGTACTGGTGGTAGGGGATGTGATGCTCGACCGCTATTGGCATGGTGGCACGTCGCGTATTTCACCCGAAGCGCCGGTGCCAGTGGTACGTGTAGAGGATGCTGATGATCGTCCCGGTGGCGCGGCGAATGTGGCACTGAATGTAGCCTCTCTCGGTGGTCATGCAGCCCTGGCTGGAGTGGTGGGAGAGGACGACAATGCCGCACTGCTGACATCGCGTTTGGCGGCTTCAAATGTAAGTACTTACTTTCAAAGAAGCCCAGAGATACCAACGATTACCAAGCTGCGTGTGATGAGTCGTAATCAGCAGCTTCTGCGGCTGGATTTTGAGCAGCGCCTCGATAGCGTCGATACCACAGCACTGCTGGAACAGGTCGAAAAAGCGCTGCCCGATTGCGATGTGATGATTCTCTCTGACTACGGTAAAGGAACGCTTAACCAGGTCGAGTCATTAGTTCAGATGGCTCGTGCTTTCGGCAAGCGAGTTCTAGTTGATCCGAAAGGCCTAGATTTTAGTAAGTACCGTGGGGCGAGTTTGATTACGCCTAACTTAACCGAGTTTGAAGCGGTAGTTGGCCACTGCGCCAATGACGATGTTCTGGCTCAGCGCGGAGAAGCGTTGCGCGCCGAGCTTGAGTTAGAAGCGCTACTGATCACTCGCAGCGAAAAAGGTATGACCCTCATTCGCGAAGGTCACGCACCGCTCCATTTGCCCACTCGAGCCCAGGAAGTGTTCGATGTCACCGGCGCAGGTGATACCGTGATTGGTTTGATGGGCCTCGCGCTAGCGTCGGGGCACGCGCTGCCGGAAGCGATGATGCTGGCCAATTTGGGGGCAGGCTTGGTGGTTGCCAAGCCGGGAACAGCGACGCTTTCGATAGCCGAGCTATACACCGCGTTACATGGCGACAAACTAGCTGAGTTTGGGGTGATTGACCAAGTTCCGCTGGTCGACGCTGTGCGTGCAGCTCAGCTGCGCGGCGAGCGTGTAGTGATGACCAATGGTTGCTTTGATATTCTCCATGCAGGGCACGTGGCCTACTTAGAACAAGCCAAACGCCTGGGAGATCGCCTTATCGTTGCGGTAAATGACGATGCCTCGATTGGCCGCTTAAAAGGCCCTAAGCGGCCAATAAACCCGCTTAATCGTCGTATGCAAGTGCTGGCAGGGCTGGGCGCTGTCGATTGGGTCGTGCCATTTAGTGACGATACGCCCCAAGCGTTAATTGAAGCCGTTTTGCCGGATATTTTAGTAAAAGGCGGCGATTACCGCCCTGAAGATATTGCCGGTGGCGAAGCCGTTATCGCCAACGGCGGTGACGTGAAAGTACTTGGCTTTGAAGATGGCGTATCGACCACCGCAATGATTAGCTCCATCCTGGATCGCGAAGGGTAATGGCGTCACCGATGTGGCCGAGGCTGCTCTATTCAGCGGCGCTCTATGTTTTGTCTCCGTTGATTGGCTGGCGCATCTGGCGTGAGCAAGTGCTTACTTACTCGCGCTTACAGCGACTTGGGATGCGTTTGGGTACGCTTCCCCCAGCGCCGCGAATTTGGTTGCACTGTGCTTCGGTGGGGGAAGTACGTTCTGCCCGACCCCTAATAGAGGGTTTGCTGGCGCGTTACCCTCAGCACAGCCTGCTGCTGACCACAATGACTGCGACGGGTGCCCAGCAGGTTCAGGCGATCGCCAGTGAACAAACCGCAACGGACCAAGTACGGCTTGCTCACTGCTTCCTCCCTTTAGATTTTCCGGGAGCGGCCAAGCGCTTTATTACCCGCGTGCAACCCACTCTTGCCATTCTGTTTGAAACCGAGCTGTGGCCCAACTTGCTGCATGCTTGCCACCAACAAGCAGTACCTGTCGCGGTAGTGAACGGGCGGCTATCGCCGCGAGCCTTTGCACGCTATCAGCGGCTGCGTCCGCTAATGGCTGGCGCTTTGGCTAACGTTACGTGGTTAGCTGCTAAATCGGCGCAAGATGCTGAGCGTTTTCAAGCACTGGGTTGTCGCGCAGAAGTAACCTGTGTCGTTGGTTCGTTAAAATTTGAGATACCTTCTCAAGAAAAAACTCTAAAGAAGAGTGAGCACTTACTTCAAAACTGGAGCGCACGCCCTGTATGGGTGGCGGGCTCCACCCGTGACGGGGAAGAAGCACTGCTCTTGAAGGCCCACCGCCAGCTGTTGAAGCGCTTTCCAACTGCGTTATTGGTATTGGTGCCGCGTCATCCGCAGCGTTTTGACGACGTAGCCAAGCTGTGTGCCCAGAGCGGCTGGGTACTAAGCCGTCGCAGCCAGCAAGAGGCCGTGACGCCGCAAACGCAGGTCTACCTGGGGGATACGCTAGGAGAGTTGGCAATGCTCTATGCAGCGGGCAGTGTGGCTTATGTCGGTGGCAGTTTAGTACCCGTTGGCGGCCACAATGTGTTGGAGCCGGCGGCGTTGGGTAAGCCGGTACTCTGCGGCTCCTCGCTTGAGAATTTTAGCGATGTAGCTGAGCCGCTGATAGCAGCAGGCGCATTAAGCGTGGTGGAAACACCGGATGCCTTGGCTGATGCGCTAGCCGAGTTATTGGCAAACCCACAACATGCCCAGCACATTGGGCATGTTGGGCGAGATGTCGTTGAAACCCACCGAGGCGCGCTGGCGCGCACGTTAGATGGGCTCAGTCAGTGGCTAACGTAAGGCTGTGCGCTCAACGCCGCTCTCTGTACCCAGTAGCAGCACATCAGCACTGCGTTGAGCAAATAACCCGTTCGTTACCACGCCCACAATGGCATTAATACGCGCTTCCATAGACGCTGGGTCGTCAATCATAAAGTCGAAACAATCAATAATTTGATTGCCATTATCAGTGACGACACCTTGGCGGTAGACGGGGTCTGCGCCTAGTTTGACTAACTCCCGAGCGACATAGGAGCGCGCCATCGGAATAACTTCGACAGGTAGCGGAAAGTTGCCTAACTGAGCCACATATTTAGAGCCATCGGCAATACAAATAAAGCGTTTAGCGCAGGCAGCAACGATTTTTTCTCGGGTAAGCGCTGCGCCTCCGCCTTTAATCATTTGTAAGTTAGCATTTACTTCGTCTGCTCCATCGATGTAAAAAGGTACATCGCCCACATGATTTAACTCAAACACCTCAATGCCTAGCGCCTGTAAGCGTTTAGCACTGGCTTCTGAGCTGGCAACGGCACCTTTGAAACGATCTCTTAGCGGTCCTAAACGATCAATAAACAGGTTCGCGGTCGAGCCTGTGCCAATGCCTAGCACGGTGTCCTTTTCGAGATGAGGCTCAATCTCTTTAATCGCAACATCCGCTACGGCCGCTTTCAATTCATCTTGGGTCATCATATTTTCCTGCGTCAGGGTTAGGCAGTGCTCCCTAGTATAACGGCCTTCGCGCCAACTGCCGATGGAAACGCCGCTAGACGACGCTAGGCGTAATCTGCTACCAATAAAGGCTTTGCTCTCACCCGTCAGGGTCACGATATTTTTCTGGGATTCCCGCATGCTCGAAGCAACCGTCAAAAAGATCCTCCAAGCCCGCGTCTATGAAGCCGCTTGTGAGACCCCTATTTCTCCCGCTCCCTTTTTGTCGCGTCGTTTCAATAACCAAATTTTGATTAAGCGCGAAGACCTTCAGCCAGTATTTTCATTCAAAATTCGTGGTGCCTACAACAAAATGGCCCAGTTGACTGAAGAGCAGAAGGCCAAGGGTGTTATCGCGGCATCGGCGGGCAACCATGCCCAGGGCCTAGCGATGGCGGCTAAGCTTATGGGCGTTAAAGCGGTCATTGTTATGCCTCGCATCACGCCCGATATCAAAGTTCAGGCAGTGCGTGCCCGCGGGGCAAAAGTCATTTTGAAAGGCGATGCGTTTGCCGCTGCCGCTGAGCATGCCCAAGAACTGATTAAAGAGCATGGCTATACCTATATTCCACCGTTTGACGATATTGATGTGGTCGCAGGCCAGGGCACTATCGGAGTAGAAATTCTGCGTCAGCATAGCGGCCGTTTAGACGCTATTTTTATTCCTGTCGGCGGTGGCGGCTTAATAGCCGGTGTCGCAGCGTATGTGAAATATCTGCGCCCAGATATCAAAATCATCGCCGTAGAAGCGGAAGATAGCGCGTGCCTCAAAGCTGCGTTAGAAGCTGGTGAGCGAGTCATACTTGATCAGGTAGGCGTATTTGCCGAAGGCGTGGCTGTGGCGCAAATCGGCGAGGTGCCGTTTTCATTAGTGCGTGACTTAATCGACGACGTTATCACGGTGAATACCGATGAAATGTGCGCCGCGGTGAAAGATATTTTTGAGGACACTCGTGCTGTGGCGGAAACATCAGGCGCGCTTTCACTAGCAGGCCTGAAGAAATATGTGCAGCAAACCGGCGCTGAAGGTGAGACGCTGATATGTATTAACTCTGGTGCGAATACTAACTTTGATCGTTTGCAGCATATTGCGGAACGAACCGAGCTGGGTGAGCAGCGAGAAGCGATCTTAGCGGTGACTATTGCAGAAAAGCCAGGCAGTTTTAAAAAATTCTGCCGCACACTAGGGAAGCGAATGGTCACCGAGTTTAGCTATCGCTATGCGGATAATAGCGAAGCGCATATTTTTGTGGGTGTTCAGGTCAAACCAGGTGGGGAAGATCGTCAGGCCGTGATTGATAAGCTGCGTGAAGGTGGCTATCAGGTGGAAGACTTAACTGATAATGAGCTGGCGAAACTACATATTCGCCATCTTAGTGGGGGCCGGCCTAGCGAGCGTTTTGAAGAAGAACTCTACCGCTTCGAATTCCCAGAGCGCCCTGGTGCGCTCATGAACTTCTTAACCCAGTTGCCCCATGACTGGAATATTTCACTGTTTCATTACCGTAATCACGGCGCTGCCTATGGTCGTGTGCTGGTGGGGATGCAAGTGCCCAGTAGCGATCGAACGCATGTAGCTGAGTACTTGGATGCGATTGGTTACCGCTATTGGCAGGAGAGTGATAATCCAGCGTATCGGCTTTTTATGGCGTAAATATTTGTAAGTGTTCGCTAACCCCAGGATACAGGGCTGCTAAGAAATATGAACTTTTAGAAACGTTTAATAGAGCGTTAAAAATAGCGCTGAAAGCAGTTGTCAGTTGTCCCCTATGGCCCTATAGTCGTGGGCGAAATTAATGAGGTGTGTCATCTTTTCATACGTACTGCCTAGATGACGCACTTAGGGCATTCGGCAACTGTGAAAGACGTTGGAGATGAGGCATGCGGCGGAAAAAGCCTGATATGGTGATGGCGCTAACGGTGGTGTTTTTACTTGGGGTACTCGCCACTGGCTATGCGCAAGCGCTGTCGGGGAGTTAACTTCTCAAGTTAGTCACAGCGCTTTCAGCCTAAACGCTGCACCTAGCGAGTGGACGCTGATAGTAAAACGGGCTGATCTTAACGATCAGCCCGTTTTTATTGGCCGAATGACCATCGTGTCACTAACCACCACGTCCAGCGGAATATCCCAAGGCTCTAGGGGCAGCGTAGCCACCTGTTGGCAGGCGTGTGCAACGCCAATCAACGTTGGAGCGGGTCCTTGATAGCGCATAAAAGCAAGGCTCCGATCATAAAAGCCACCTCCCATGCCCATACGGTTTGCTTGCTTATCAAACCCTACTAGCGGAACAATCAGCGTATCTAGCGCCCAAGCCGGCATGCGATTGCGCCGCTCGGCGGCAAATCGTGAGCATGGTTCTGCGATGCCAAAGCGATTTTTAACCATAGGGGTGGACTCGTGGTAGGCAACAAACCAAAGACGATTAGTCGAGAATGGGCGTAATACAGGTAAGTAAATACTTACTTTTCGCTGACGAAGCCACGGTATTAAGTGTGTCGGGTCTATCTCGCCATTAACCGGTAAATAAAGGCTAATGCGTTTCGCTCGACGAATTTCAGGCAGCTGTTTAAGGCGCTGGCAAAGGGCGGCAGCGGCTTGTTTTTGCTGATCTAGGGAAAGGATACGGCGTCTGCGTCTAAGCTCGCGGCGAAGCGCAACTTTATCGCCGGATATACTGAAGACAGCAGTGTCGTTCATAACGAGCTACTCATAACGAGCTAACTAAGTTATTCCGCAGAATAGACTAAGAGTTCCCCAGAATGCCGCTGTCGTTCTGGCCCTGAACCTACTGGTTCAGGTGGGTGGCCGCAGCCAAACCGTCAGGCTTTCCGACGCACGGACATGCACACGGGTTTGGCTAGCATTTGGCCCCCTGGGTACTTCGCATAGGCTCGAGGGACTATAACGACTGGCGTACACCCCAGAGAACATCTTCATCTTAACAGAGCCAGTGATAATGCCAAAGGGGCGTGGCAGGTTCTTAGGGTTCTTTTTGTTGGCGAGTGCTGGCAAGTGCCCGTTCAAGGCGGTCGTTTAGACGGCTAAGATTCGCTTCGCTCGCACGGTGTTCATCTAGCACCTCGAGCAATTCATGGGTGATGTTTAGGGCTGCCATGACGGCCACCCGTTCGCTGCCAAGGGTATTACTTTGAGCATGAATGCCGTGCATTGCGCGATCTAAATAGCGAGCAGCGCGTTCAAGCTGGGTTTCTTCGCCAGTGTCGCAAGCAATCATATAGCTGCGACCCAGTAGGGTGATTTCTTTGGTTGGCCGCTTCGCGTTACTCATCAAAAACTCCGGCACAGGTCATTTTAGTGACCAATGCGTTAACATCACTGCATAGGAAGGGTAGCTAGCATTCACTATAAGAGAGCGGCTTGTGTGGGGTCAACGCACAGCCACGAGTGCTGTTAGCATCCTTCCACCGTTTGGCAGTCTTTTTGATACGTTGTTATGACGGTTTCACCCCCATTTTTGTATAGCGAGCAATGCCCATGTCCTTAATCAATGAGCGCCAGGATTTTTCTGACGTTGCGGATGTTTTTCTTCTTCATGGAAGTATGCAGTCTCCCGCTTTTTTGGATGGCCGCTTAAGTGGTCTATTAGCACTACGTGATGTGACGGCTGAAGCATGGCTAGAAGAGGTTTGCCTAAGCTTAGGTGTCGAGCAGCCTCGGGATCCTGCTAGCGCTGAACGCCTGCTAGGTTGGCGACGACAAACGCTTGAAGCACTGAGCGCCAGCGATTTGAATTACGCGCCGCTGTTGCCTGATGAGCTTTTTTCACTCGCCGAGCAAGCCCAGGGCCTAAAAGAGTGGACGCAGGGTTTTATGGAAGTTGTCGAGGATGTGGCTGATGAGACGCTTCGCGAGCGCTGGTCCAAAACGCTACAAGAGGCCATCGATGACCTAGCGGGACTTGTACAGATCGAAACGGATATCGACGATAGCCCTGAAAATGAAAATGACTTATTTGCCTTGACGGAGCACGCGCGTATGGCGGCCATGCTGCTTTATACCGAGCAGCACCCGGGGATGCCTCAGGTCGAGCAGTCCGACGCCCCCGTTCATTAATACAGGAGTTATCTATGTTGCCTGAGACACTACCTAGGTCTGCTGCTATTACACCTGCTGAGTACCGCCAGCGCCGAGAAGCGCTCATCGCCCAACTGCCTGTCAATGCAGCGCTTGTGGTGCCAAGCGCTGCATTGGTAACTCGCTCTCACGATAGCGAATACACGTTTCGACAGCAGAGTGACTTTTACTACTTGACCGGCATTCAAGAGCCCGATGCGTTGCTTGTTGTGCTGCCTGGCCGTGAGGCAGGCCAAAGCGTGGTGTTTTGCCAAGACCGCGACGCCACTATGGAAGCCTGGACAGGTCGGCGTTTAGGTGCCCAGGGCGTAGAGGCACAACATGGTATTGATCAAGCGTTTGAAAATGCTCAGCGGGAAGAGCAGTTGCCGGGGCTATTAGCTGGTCGCGAACTGCTCTATCTGCCGCTAGATAATCCCGAGGCGCTAAGTATTGCAGAAGAGGCGCTAGCCCATGCCCAGGCGGGTCTGCGCCACGGTAAGCCAGCGCTAAAAGGATGGCTGGATAGTCGTCCGCTTGTTCATGAAATGCGGCTTATTAAAAGCCCAGCTGAAATTGCCTTACTGCGCCATGCGGCGGCTATTTCTGCCCAGGCGCATATCCGCGCGATGCGTAGCTGCCGTGCTGGATTAAGCGAGTATCAGCTGCAAGCGGAGTTGGAACATGAGTTCGCTTGGCAAGGCGCCAGCGGGCCAGCGTATAGCACCATTGTGGGGGGTGGGGAAAACGCTTGCGTACTGCATTACATTGAAAATAGCGACATGTTGAAAGCCGATACGCTCGTGTTGATTGATGCTGGCGCGGAGTTTGATCTCTATGCTGGGGACATCACCCGCACGTTTCCGGTTAGCGGTAAGTTTAATGACGCTCAGCGAGCGCTTTACCAAGTGGTACTAGCTGCCCAGGAGCGTGCGGTGCATGCTATCAAGCCAGGGACTACGCTGGCAGATATTCATCAAGGCGTGGTGCGCGATTTGACCGCAGGCTTAATTGCTCTTGGGTTGTTAGAGGGCGATGAGCAGGCGCGTATTGACGACGAGAGCTACCGACGCTTCTACCTACACTCTACATCACACTGGCTAGGGCTGGACGTACATGATGTGGGAACCTACCGCCTCAATGAAGAGACCCCGCGCCCGCTTGAAAGTGGCATGGTCGTTACCGTTGAGCCTGGCCTGTATATCCCTTGTGACGACGATATTCCTGTGGCCTACCGCGGTATTGGCATTCGTATCGAAGATGATGTTGTGGTGACCCAGGATGGGCATGAGGTGCTTACATCAGCCGTACCAAAGCAGATTGCTGATATAGAGCAGTTAATGGCTAATAAATAACCAGTAAATTAGCACTGATAATAAATTATGTAATTTACATTACGAAATTACGGTTTGTATAGTTCGTGCTTAACCTGTAGGAGATGCCAATGCACGGTGTACAGCAGGCAAATCAAGGCCAACAGAAACAAGCGCTTACTCACGATATCGTTATTGTGGGTGGTGGTTTGGTAGGTGCCAGCTTGGGCTGTGCGTTGGCTCCTCTTATTGAGCGCTATGGGTGGCGGGTGGCCATTATTGAGTCCAATGCCTTACCTGAAAGCGCGCAGGAGGTGTCGTGGCAACCTAGCTTCGATGCACGCGCTAGCGCTATTGCTGAAGGCTCTGCTCAGCGCTTTCGCCAATTGGGGGTGTGGGAGGCGATGCGTAGTGAAGCAACGCCGATCAAGCGTATTCATATTAGCGAGCGCGGGCGTTTAGGTGCTACGAGATTGAGCGCCCAGGAACTAGGGGTACCGGCATTAGGGCATGTCATACCTAATGCCTGGATGGGGCGCGTGTTGCACCATCATCTTCAGCAGTTGCCGATTGAGTGGCACTGCCCTGCGACCGTGGCACAACTGACGCCACAAGCAGAGGGCCATCACCTGATTCTTTCTGATGGTAATGAGCTGACTGCAGCGTTGACTATTCTTGCCGATGGCGGCCGGTCTGGCCTGAAGGAGCAATTGGGGATTAGTAGTCGCCGCCGCTCTTATGAGCAAACCGCGCTGATTGCGCACGTGGGTATTAGTCAGTCTCATCAGGGGGTAGCGTATGAACGGTTTACAGAAGAAGGGCCGATCGCCTTGTTGCCACTACCAGGTCAAGCCATGGAGTTAGTCTGGACGCATACCAGTGGCACTGAACAGGCGCGGCTAGCGCTCTCTGATCAGGCATTTCTACGCCAGCTACAGTCCGCCTTTGGTGATCGAGTAGGGCGTTTTACTCGGGTGGGACAGCGTTTCAGCTACCCGCTTTCGCTGATCACCGCAGAAGAACCGGTTCGACCAGGGCTGGCGGTACTGGGTAATGCTGCCCACGCGCTACACCCAGTAGCGGGTCAGGGCTTCAACCTGGCGCTACGCTCCGTGATGGACTTGGCCGAGGAGCTGGCGCAGGGCGCCGAAAATCAGCGTGCCCTTGGTGATATGCAAACGCTGCAGTCATTTGAGCGACGTCGAGCTCAAGACCGTTCCAATGTGATTCGGTTTAGTGATGGGTTAGTACGGTTATTTGGCTATTCGCTGCCTTTACTTCCCCATGCCCGAGCAGCTGGGCTGGTGGGGTTAAATTTAGTGGGGCCGCTTCGCCGCAGCTTGGCACGCCGAGCGATGGGGCTAGAGCGCTAACCTGACAATCACTTCTGACTCAGAGCGTGACAGCTGTCTCAGAAAGGTAACGAAGGAAACGGTATGAAAACGCAAGCAGCGGGGTTAGATGCGTCGGTTGAACATTTTGACGCGATAATTGTGGGTGCTGGCATGGTAGGCACGGCGCTAGTAGGGCTATTAACGAATGCTGGCATGCAGGTGGCGTTAGTAGAAACCAAAGCAGAGCCACTTCGTTTAGCTGCTTTCGGCGATCATCCACCGGCCCCTAGGGTGAGTGCATTGACACCGGTTTCTCAGCGCCTGCTCTCGCACTTGAAGGCGTGGCCTGCAATGGCTGATACGCGGATAACGCCTTACCGTTATATGCAGGTGTGGGATGCAGAAGGGAGCGGTAGCATTCAGTTTTCCGCTGATGAAGCAGGTGCACCCGTACTTGGACATATTGTTGAAAACGAGGTGACATTAGCCGCGTTAAATGAGCAGGTATTAGCGTTGCCAAAGGTTAGTACTTTCTTTGGAGTTGGCGTGGAGGCTTTACAAACATCGGATAACGGTCGTTGGCTAGTACTTAAGGATGGGCGTCAGTTGTATACACCGTTACTCATTGCGGCCGATGGTGCTCACTCCACCATGCGTGAGCTGGCAGGAATATCGGTAGCTGAAGAGCCGATGCAGCAAGAGGCTGTCGTTACCACGGTAAGGTGTGAAAAACCCCATGGGGACACGGCTCGTCAGGCTTTTATCGCTGGCCGTCCACTGGCTTTTTTGCCGCTAACGGTGAATGGTGACGATCGCTACTGCTCGATTGTTTGGTCGACCACACCTGAGCATGCAAAACAACTCACGGAGTTTTCTTCTGATGCGCTGGGGCAGGCCCTAAGTGATGCCTTTGATTATCGCTTAGGCCAGGTGAGTGCCGTCGATGCTGCCTATCGCTTTCCACTTATCCAGCGTCATGCTGCTCAGTATGTGCAGCCCAACTTAGCACTGGTGGGCGATGCTGCCCATAGCATTCACCCGCTAGCAGGGCAGGGGGTTAACCTTGGCTTTATGGATGCAGCGGTGCTGGCTGAAGAGGTGGTTAATGCATGGCAGCGAGGCGCGCCCTGGGGAGCGCTGTCCACGTTGAGTCGCTATGAACGACGCAGACGCTTAGATAATAGTGCTATGTTAGGACTGATGAAAGGGTTCAAAGTACTCTTCGGTAGCGAAGTGCCTGCCCTGACGCTGGCGCGTAATATTGGCATGAGTGGTATGAATCAGTTAGTTCCGTTGAAACGGTTGGTGATGCGGCAGGCGATCGGAGAGCGTGGGCGCCTGCCGCAATCATGCCGTTAACGGCGGCGGCGATCTACCACATTTAGCGCTTTGAGCAGGTTCAGTGCTTCACTGAGTTGGTAGTCATCGCGTAGGCGCTGAGACATTTCTGCACGCTCACGTGGTATAGCGTTTTGGCCGCTTAGGTGGCCATCAAGGTCAGCTTCACGGATTCGGCGCTGACCTTCAGCCACTTCCAGGCGGCCACGCACTACTTCTACATCAGGTTCGATACCTTGCGCTTGGATTGAACGTCCATTGGGCGTGTAGTAAAGCGCGGTCGTTAGCTTTAGGCCTTCACCATTGCCAAGTGGCATGATTTGCTGCACGGAGCCTTTGCCAAAGCTCTCGGTACCCATGATCACCCCACGACGTTGGTCTTGAAGCGCCCCAGCGACAATCTCAGCTGCCGAGGCGCTACCGCTGTTTATCAGTACTACCAGTGGTACGTCTCTGGCGGGAGTTTCTGATGATGCTGAAAACGACATTTCAGTATCAGAAAGCCGTCCTTCAGTGTATACAATTAGCCCTTCATCCAGGAAAAGGTCTGCGACGCCAACGGCGGCTTGTAATACGCCGCCTGGATTGTTGCGCAAGTCGAGGATTAACCCTTCAAGCGGCTGTTCTCTAGCCATGCGCTCTAATGATCTGCGTGCCTGTTCAGGGGTTCGCGACTGAAACTGGCTGATGCGCAAGTAGCCGAAGCCTGGTTCAAGTTCTTCGTGCTTAACGCTTTCGCTACGAATCACCTCGCGCGTGAGTGTGAACTCTCTCGGTGACTCTTCACCCGACCGCAAAATGGAAATACGTAGTTGGCTACCTGGCTCACCACGCATTAGATTAACGGCTTCTTGTAGCGATAAACTGTCGGTTGGTGTTCCATCGATAGCCACAATCACATCGCGAGATAATAGCCCTGCTCGGGAAGCCGGCGTGTCATCGATGGGAGTGATGACCATTAGCTGTCCATTTTCAGTGCCTACCTCTATGCCAATCCCGCCAAACTCACCTTGAGTCGATTCGCGCAGACTTTGGTACTCTTCTTCGTCTAAATAGGCTGAATGAGGGTCAAGTTCGCTAAGCATACCGCGCATGGCATTGCGTAATAGTGTGCGATCGTCAACCTCTTCGACATAACCACGTTTAATGCGCTCAAATACTTCGGCAAAGGTTTGAATCTCTTCAAGGGGCAGGTCATCAGCAACGCTATTTGCAGGCTGGGCCACTAAGGGAAGCGGTACCGACAGCAGCACAAGCGGAAGTAAGGTAGCCAAAAAGCGCTTGGCAGGGGCCGATACCTCGGTAACAGATAGCGTCATGCGGACTCCGCTAGGCGAAAGGCAGCATCAAAAGGTGCTGCTCAGGTTGAGACATGATTGTTAATGCATATAAGTCAGCTTATCCCGTCAGCGGCGTGCAATCCAACGTTGTGGATTAATTGGTTCACCGCTACGTCGCACTTCAAAGTAAAGCGCGGAGCGGGTCTGCCCGCCACTATTGCCGACGCGTCCAATTTCAGTGCCGCGACTCACCTGTTGCCCAGGCCGAGCGCTAAAATGTTGCAAGTGAGCATAGAGCGTCATGATCTGATCTCCATGATCAATAATCAGTAGGTTGCCAAAGCCACGCATCCAGTCGGCGAATACCACGCGGCCCGTATGCACCGCAGCTACTGCGCTGCCTGGGTCTGCTTGAATCACGATACCGTTGTAGTGCACGCCATCTCTACGCTGGAAGGTTGCTGTAATCGCTCCTTGAACGGGCCAGGGTAAATCGCCCTGAGTGCGAGTAATGTGGGTGGTAGGTGTTGGTTCGGCTAAGCGGGCCAGCTCGGCTTGAATCGCTCTTAGTTGCTGCTCGGCCTGCTCACGGCTTTGGTTAAGATCGGCCAAGCGGTCTTCTTCGCTGCCATAACGATCATCCAAGGTCGCTACGACCCCCCGCCGCTGCTCGGTTCGCTGGGCGAGCAGGGCGCTTTGCTCTTCTAGCTCATCGGCTAATGTAGCAAGGCGTGCTTGGCGCTCACCCAGCGCCAGCTCAGTATCTGCCAGCGCGTTATCAAGGCGGCTGATATCGGTAAGGCGTTGCTGGCGCGCTTGAGTGAATCGATTTAGGTAGGCCTGCATTCGGTCTAGCTCGGCAGGGTCGCTTTGGTTAAGAAGCAGCTTCAACTGGGGCGTTGGCCCCAGTCGATAAAGGGCCGCTAGCTGCTGGCTTAGCGCAGCGTATTGGGTTTCACGCTCACCTTCCAAGCGCTCTCGGTGCTGGCGAAGCTGAGTGGTTTCGTCGGCCAGTTGGCGGCGCTCGGCCTGGAGTTGGTCTAAACGCTGGTGGGTCTCGGCAAGTTCTGTTTCGACCTCTCGCAACTCGCGCTCGGCGCTGTCCCGTGCTTGCCCAGTCGCACTGAGACGCTGGGCCAGATTCTCAATCTCTTGGCCAATCGCATCCAACTGCTTGCGTGCTGCTGTTTCATCTGGCTGAGCAACACTTGCTGGCGCATAACCTAACGCCAGCATGAGCGTGATAACTAATGTCCAGCCCATAAGCATCAATCAAAATGAATCAGTGGTTTACCTGTCATTGCGTCGGGCTGTGTCTGGTTCATCATGGTTAACAGCGTCGGCGCTAAATCGCATAAGCGTCCGTCTTCCAAGCTGCCAGCCCGCTCGCCTACGTAAATCAGCGGCACCATGAAGGTGGTATGAGCTGTTTGTGGTGCACCAGTTTCTGGATGCACCATCTGCTCAGCATTGCCATGATCAGCGGTAATCAAGCAAGCACCACCAGCTCGCTCAATGGCCTCCACTACCCGGCCAACGCAGGTGTCGACGGTTTCAATCGCTTTTACGGCTGCATTGAAGTCACCCGTGTGGCCAACCATGTCGCCATTGGCATAATTGCACACCATTAGGTCAAAGCGACCACTGTCGATAGCTTCCACCAGCTTATCGGTGATCTCAAAGGCGCTCATCTCAGGTTTTTCGTCGTAGGTTTTAACATCCCGGGGTGAGGGGACCAAGATGCGCTCTTCGCCTTCGTATTCGGCCTCGTTACCGCCAGAGAAGAAAAAGGTGACGTGGGGATATTTTTCTGTTTCTGCAATACGCAGCTGAGTTAGGCCTCGTTTAGCAACCACTTCACCTAAGGTGTCGGTGAGATCCGAAGGGGGGAAGGCCGCTGGTGCTGGAATATTGGCGGCGTACTGGGTCATCGTGACTAAACCGTCGCCAGCCAGTGTAGGGCATACGCGCCGTTCAAAGCCGTTGAAGTTAGGTTCAGTAAAGGCACGAGTTAATTCACGAGCGCGGTCAGAGCGGAAATTGAGGAAAATAGCCGCATCACCGTCTTGTAGCGTAATGGCGGTATCACTTAGCGGAATACTGCTAGAGGCAACAAATTCATCGGTTTCTCCGCGCTGGTAAGCGTCACGCAGGGCGGTTTCAGCGCTAGAAGCAATAAAATCAGCGTGGCCCTCGGTCAGCAGGCGATAGGCTTGCTCAACACGCTCCCAGCGGTTATCACGGTCCATTGCGTAAAAGCGGCCAATGACTGAGGCAATAAAGCCGTTATCAGCGCCCACCAGCTCCGATAAACGGGCATTAGCGCGCTCAAGCGAGCGAAGCGCGCTTTGCGGCGGCATATCGCGTCCGTCTAAAAATGCATGGATAAAAATGCGCTGCGCGCCGCGTCGGGCAGCAAGCTCAGCCATGGCAATAAAGTGATCTTCGTGGCTGTGTACGCCGCCGGGAGAAAGTAGCCCAAGCAAGTGGACAGCACGGCCATTAGCAACGGCTTCGTCGATGGGCTTGGTCAGCACCTCGTTGGTGTCTAGGTCGCCATCTTCAATTGCTTTGGTGATGCGGGTAAAGTCCTGGTACACAACGCGTCCGGCACCAATGTTCATATGGCCTACTTCAGAATTACCCATCTGCCCGTCAGGCAGGCCCACGTGGCGACCATCAGTGTGCACAAAGGCATGCGGACGATTGGCCCACAGCTTGTCCATGTTGGGCGTATTAGCAGCGGCCACTGCGTTGTGGGCGCTATCGGGATTGTGGCCGTAGCCATCTAAAATGATAAGCGCCACGGGGCGCGGTGCAGTTGTAGCCATGAAAACCTCGTTATGTTGATCAGCCAAGCGACATGAGGTGTTGTTTGAAACGTTGGTGAAGATTGCTCAAACAGTTTTCAGACAACACCTTATAATCAGGGTCGCGACAGGCGCGCGCATGGGGCATCATAACGCAGGCAGCCGTTGGGCGTCATGGCCTGCGCGGTATGCCGTGTGACGTGTATACTTGTTGCGTTTCTGGAGGCGGCTAAGCCGCTTTTTTCTGCATAGACCAAGAGATTGTGTTCACGATGATCGATCAGCTGTTCGAATTCGTAATGAACCACCCCCTACTTGTCGGGGCGTTTTTGCTGGTATTAATAGCATGGGTGGCGTACGAGGCGCGCAGTGCCGCTACCCACGCTGTGACCTCTACACAGGCGACTCAGCTTATTAACCGTGAAGACGCGGTGGTGCTGGATATCCGTGAAAGCAAAGACTTTAAAGCGGGACATATTGCCGGTGCACGCAATATTCCCCAAAGCAGCCTCGACAGCCGCATGAATGAACTGGAGAAAGTGAAAAGCCAGCCGATCATCGTGGTATGTAAGCACGGCCAGAGCTCTGGTGCTGCACAGGCAAAACTTGCTAAGGCAGGTTTCGAGCGTGTCAATAAGTTGAGAGGTGGCATGGTGCAGTGGCAGGCGGATGGTCTTCCGGTGGTGAAAAAGTAAAGTAGAAATCAATTAAACATACAGTAAGTAAGCTATGCGCTGTCGCGCATCTTTTTATCAGATGAACAATTAGGAGTATTTCCATGGCGGAAGATAACAACACCCCGCAGGCAGGCGCCACAGAAGGTGAAAAGCCTCAGCTTAAGTTCTCTTTGCAGCGTATCTACGTAAAAGACATTTCGTTTGAAGCGCCGAACTCTCCTTCTGTATTCAAGCAGGCGTTTAAGCCCAAGGTGAACCTGGACCTGAACACCACTAGCCAGAAAATAGCCGACGACCAGTATGAAGTGGTTGTAAAGGTGACAGCTCAGGTCAACGACAGTGAAACCGGCACTACATCGTTCCTGGCAGAAGTAGAGCAAGCTGGCCTGTTCCGTATTTCTGGCATTGAAGGGGCGCAGTTGGAACAAACCCTGGGTGCGTTCTGCCCTAATCTGCTGTTCCCTTATGCTCGCGAATGCGTTGATAACCTTGTCAATCGTGGTGGTTTCCCGCCGCTAATGCTGGCGCCGGTGAATTTTGAAGCCATGTACGCTCAGCGCAAGCAGCGTGAAGCGCAGCAGGCTCAGCAAGCAGCCGAGAATACTCACTAAGTATGCATGCTGCTGACTGGGTTGCCTTACACGGCAAAATGCCCCGCCTTTATGTGCCCGCTGAGTTTGCAGTGGGCACAACCATTACCCTACCTGACGGCCCGGCGAGGCATGTGACGCGAGTGCTACGGTTGGGCGAAAGCGCGCCACTGATGTTGTTTGATGGCAACGGCCAAGAGGCTGGCGTGCGCTTAGCCGATGTTGGACGTAAGCAAACGACAGTGACCATCGAGGCTGTTTGGCTGGGTAGTGGCGAATCGCCGTTGGCGGTACACCTGGGCCAAGCGATCTCAAAAGGCGACCGGATGGACTATGCCATCCAAAAAGCCGTTGAGCTGGGCGTTGCAGCGATTACCCCGCTCTACACCGAGCGGGGCGATGTGCGTCTCAAGGGCGACCGTGAAGAGAAAAAACTGGCTCATTGGCAGGCAGTTGCAGCTAGCGCTTGTGAACAGAGTGGGCGAGCGGTTGTCCCGCCCGTTTATCCTCCACAAGCACTGAATGAGTGGCTTTCCGAGCGGCAAGAGCCACTACGTTTGATGCTTCACTTAGCAACAGGCAACGTATTTTCGCAACAGCCATGTCCCACTTCCGTAGCGCTCTTAATCGGCCCAGAGGGTGGTTTAAGTGACTCAGACATTAATGCTGCCACCGCCGGTGGCTTTACGCCGCTGACACTCGGCCCAAGGGTATTGCGTACTGAAACAGCGCCTGTTGTTGCGCTAACACTGCTGCAGCACCACTTTGGTGATGTGTAAGTACTCACTTTTTAGCGCTCGCTTTCCAGTATTCGATTTTAAAAGCTGATTTTTAAGAAGCTATATTTTAAGAACTTCTATTTTAAGAAGTTCTATTTTAAGAGCTTATAGTTTAAAGACTTGCTCTTAAGAACCTATTTTTAGGGGCTGTTTCTTAAAGATTTTTGTGAGTAAGTGCTTACTGATCGGCTGCTGCCATGTTAAGCGGTAGTAGTCGCTATTTTGTGCTGCTGAATTGATTGATAACGGCCGCGCTTTGCCTTGCGTTCGCAAGGCACCATACTGAAGGTCTACTTTTTGTAAGGACGGTACCCATGGTCCGTGAGTCACACTCTTCTCCCCGTTCCGCAAGCGACGCTGCTGCCCAATTGGGTGACGTAGCCTATTTAACCGTGACTGCGGTTAATAGCACTGGGGCGTTTCTGCAATGGGGGCAGCCCAAAGATGTACTGCTGCCTTATAGCGAGCAGCGCTTTCGCCCCGATCCCGGTAAGCGGGTACTGGTAATGCTGTATAGCGATGACCAAGGGCGTCCTGTGGCTACCATGCGCTTGGATCGCTTTTTGACAGATGACGCCTGGGCGCTAGAAAAAGGTGATGAGGTGGCTGTGGTGGTGGCTGACCGTACTGACCTTGGGATGAAAGTAGTGGTTAATCACCGCTATTGGGGGCTGATTTATCAAGATGATATTACTCAGCCGCTGCGCCGCGGGCAGTCGCTGAAAGGCTATGTAAAGCAGCGCCGCGAAGATGGCCGGGTTGATATCTGTTTGCTCCCTCCAGGTGTGGCGCGTCTAGATGTAGTGGGCGATAAGGTGCTGCAGGCGCTGCGTCAAAGCGGTGGTTATCTAGCATTAGGTGATAAAAGCTCAGCACATGACATTAAAACGCGTCTAGGGGTTAGCAAGAGTGCTTACAAGCAGGCCATAGGGCGACTGTATAAACAGCAGTTAATCACGCTGGAGCCTGGCGCTATCCGGCTTGTGCCTGGCGCGCTAACCGACGAGCAAGCCGAGTAACTGCTAGCGGCGGTTGGAGCTGTGCAAGCAGTGCGGCATACTGCTTACCTATTGTTTATGTATGGATGTTACCCCGATGAGCCAATCAACGTTGCATCTCGGTGTGGTGATGGATCCCATCAGCGACATCGCTTACAAGAAAGATACCACCATGGCGATGCTGTGGGCGGCGCAGGAGCGCGGCTACACCCTGCACTACATGGAGCAAGAAGATCTTTTCTTGAACGCGGGACAGGCGTATGCGCGCATGCGCCTGCTAACGGTGCATCGCGACCCAAATCATTGGTATGACCTTGGTGAAGCGGCCCAGCGCCCGCTGGTGGAGCTAGATGTTGTGTTAATGCGCAAAGACCCGCCTGTCGATGCCGACTTTACCAATGCGGTCCATCTATTGGGGTTTGCTGAGCGGGAGGGTGTCTTGGTCGTGAATCCAACCGCTGCCTTATTACAGTGTAATGAAAAATTGTTTGCTCAGCAGTTTCCCCAGTGCTGCGCGCCCACCGTTGTTGCCAGCCGAGATGACGTGCTACGTGCCTTTCATGCGGAACACGGTGATGTGATTTTTAAACCGCTTGATGGCATGGGCGGAACTGGTATTTTTCATATTGGCCCCGATGGCCGCAATATAGGTGCGGTGATTGAGCAATTGACGCTGCGTGGCCAGCGACAAATTATGGCGCAACGTTACCTATCCGAGATCAAGGATGGCGATACGCGCATCTTATTGGTTGACGGCGAACCCGTGCCCTATGGGCTGGCGCGGATTCCCTCGGCGGGTGAAACCCGGGGGAACCTCGCCGCGGGCGGTCGTGGCGTTAGTCGCGAGCTCACCGAGCGCGACCACTGGTTGATTCAGCAGGTGCAGCCCATGATTCGTGAAAAAGGGCTGATGTTCGTTGGTTTAGACGTGATTGGTGACTACATCACTGAAATTAACGTTACCAGTCCCACCTGTGTACGTGAAATCGACGATCAGCGTGGCACGAACATTGCCGGAATGCTGCTGGACGCCATTGAACGTCGTCTTCACTAATCGATGCCGTTAAACGTTCTATTCGCCTAATTAACGCGAGGCTCGCTGAGTGTTCAGCGAGCCGTAGGAGACGCATGCAAAGTTTTAAGCATCATTTTTTGATGGCTATGCCCCACTTGGAAGACCCCAATTTCGCTGGCAGCCTGATCTACCTGTGTGACCATGACCACAATGGTTGCATGGGGGTCATCGCCAACCGCCCACTTGAAATCACCTTGGATGCCCTATTTGAGCAGCTCTCATTAGGGGGAGATGACAGCCCACACCGTAATGCACCGGTCTATTATGGTGGCCCTATGCATAAGGATCGTGGCTTTATTTTGCATGTCGGTGATAGCCAGGAGTGGGACTCCAGTGTTCAGGTGGAAGACGGTATTGCGCTTACCACCTCGATGGATATTCTTCAGGCACTTGCCGATGGCACAGGCCCCGACGATTTTTTGGTTTGCCTAGGCTGTGCTGGCTGGGATGTCGGACAGTTAGAAGACGAGCTAAAAGAGAACACGTGGTTAACTGTGGAAAGTCAAAGCAGCGTACTGTTTGATACTCCCCCCACGGAGCGTTTAACTGCTGCGGCTGGCATTCTTGGTGTTGATTTAAACCTGATGACCCGCAACGCCGGACATGCATGACAATTAACATGACGGTTGAGTTTCATGGCTGAACGTGGGCAACGGCTAATACTCGCATTTGATTTTGGTACTCGGCGTATTGGCGTCGCGGTAGGCAACGAGTTGTTGAATAGTGCACGCGAGCTAACGCCGCTAACCGCTCGAGATGGCATTCCTGACTGGAACGTTGTCACACGGTTAGTAGAAGAGTGGCAGCCTGATCTATTTGTCGTTGGCTTGCCGCTGAATATGGACGGCACTGAATCAGCGATGAGTACGCGGGCACGTAAGTTCGGCAACCGCCTGCATGGGCGCTATGGTAAGCCCTGTGAAATGGTCGACGAACGTGGCTCCACTCGCGAAGCGAAGCAGATTGCCCATGCTGCAGGGCATCGTGGTAATTACCGAGAAGAGAGCGTTGATGGCATTGCTGCCGTGCTTATTCTAGAAGGCTGGTTTGCCCACCAGGAAGGACTGCCCGGTGGGCGAAGCACCCATTAAATCTGATGCCGTGTCTTAACGGTCTAGCGTGCCGACCTGTGATGGCACAAACCAGCGCACTGGCCGCAGGTCTTTCTCAATCAGTTCATCTACCTTTAAGAGCGTGGCAAAAATGGCCATACGCATCGGTATCCCGTTATCGGTTTGGCGGAAAATCGCCAAACGTGGGTCTCCGTTAAGGTTCACGTTTAGGTCATTAGCGCCTGGGCGGCTATCACGGGGTAGTGGGTGCATGACAATGGTGCTCTGGCTGCAGCGCTGATCAAGAAAGTCACGGTTCACCATAAAGTCGTCAGAAAGCCCCTGAAAGCTCTCGTTCATTTCATCAGTAAAGCGCTCTTTCTGGATACGCGTGGTGTACACCACGTCTAGGTCTGAGAAGTCGCTAGCCAGTGAATCGCGCTGCTCAACGCGATGCCCGCGAGATGTCACTAGGTCAATCAGGGCGGTCGGCATTTCTAAACCCGGTGGAGATACCAGGGTAATGCGCAGCGGATCATAAAGAGATAGTAACTTGATTAGCGAATGCACGGTGCGGCCATATTTCAAATCACCAGTCAGTAGAATATGCGCGCCGCTAAGCGATTTACCCAGTCGCTGAAACTCTTTATCAATTGTATAGAGGTCCAGCAATGCTTGGCTTGGGTGTTCACCAGGGCCATCGCCACCATTTATTACCGGCACATTAGTGGCCGCTGCGAACTCCGCTACCGACCCTTGATCGGGGTGGCGCATAACAATCGCATCGCAGTAACCACTCATCACACGGCTGGTATCGTACAGCGACTCACCCTTCGCCATAGAAGAGAAGGTAAAGCCAGTGGTGTCACACACACTTCCCCCCAAGCGGCAAAATGCGGCATGAAAGCTCACGCGCGTGCGTGTACTCGCCTCAAAGAACAAATTACCAAGCACAGCACCTTCCAGCACCCGAGTAACTTGGCGGCGACTGGCAATAGGTTCCATACGCGCTGCTACGCGTAGCAGGTGGTCAACGCTTTCGCGCTGTAATGAATCGACAGTTAATAGGTGCTGGCTCATCACGGACCTCAAAATGGAGTGGGCGTTACGTGCTATAAAGCTAGGGTAAGTGTAACCGTCTAGAGAGTGCCGTCGAAGCGCTTTCAAACACACAACGGCCTATCTTAAAACTTTTTTGCACTTATTTATAAATAGGCCTTGCCAAGACGGCAGCGAATCCGTAAAGTACGCATCCGCTGCCGGGGACGCACAGCGTTACCAGCGGTGAT